>CAWCOU010000006.1:827500-1290392 GCA_963797335.1 uncultured Gammaproteobacteria bacterium
CTGGCGGCTGGAAAAGCAATAGCCCCTCTTTAACGAATGCCGTCTCCCATTTCACCGGCGCCCAATGGATAGGAATAAACGTAGGCGAAGTTATTTGCATGTATTCTCAAAACAACAGCCAAAATCGTTTCCCCATCGTATTACAACGCCATAATGTGATAATATCCCCAGACGGTGGCAACTGGACTGCGGATAAAGGCGGCCATAAAGATTGCCATTCCAACGACATTCGCCAATGCCGATTCTTTAGCGTACAAAAAGTAAAACCAAAAGACATCTACGAAGACCTGGATTTTTACAAAGACAAACCCACGGATGATAACAGCTAGTTGCACTCCCCTGGGAACGCAGGCAGCTCGCCCGCTCCCAGGAAAGGCATTTTAATTTGGCACCCATGACCAAATAAGGCATTGCCACAAGGATTACACCCATGCCCACAAACTACCAGCCCCCTTTGCGCATCGTCACCCGCAAAAGCCCATTGGCATTATGGCAAGCAAACCACGTCAAAACCCAACTGGAAGCTGCGCACCCTGATTTGCAAGTAGATATCATCGGCATCATGACCGAAGGCGACCGCCTATTGGCCACCCCGCTCACCCAAATCGGTGGCAAAGGCCTATTCGTCAAAGAACTGGAAAAAGCCCTACTCGAACGACGCGCCGACATCGCCGTCCACTCCATCAAAGACATGCCCGCGCAACTCCCCGACAAGCTCATCCTAGCTGCCGTTTGCCAACGCGAAGACCCCCGCGACGCGTTCCTCAGCCCCTTGTGCAATCGCCTCATCGACTTACCCCAGGGCGCGATCGTCGGCACCGCCAGCAGCCGCCGTACCTCCTTACTCAAAGCCCTGCGCCCCGACCTGACCATCACCAACCTGCGAGGCAACGTCGGCACCCGCTTACGCCGATTAGAAGACAACCAATTCGATGCCATCATCTTGGCCGCCGCCGGCCTAGTGCGACTACAAGCCACTGACCGCATCCGAGAATATTTAGACCCCGAATTCTGGATCCCCGCCGTCGGCCAAGGCGCCATCGGCATCGAATGCCATGCAGAAAACCAAAAAATTCGCGAACTATTAACCGCCCTTGAAGACCCAACCACCCGCCACTGCATCACTGCCGAACGCAGCATGAACCAAGCCTTAGGCGGTGGCTGCCAATTCCCCATCGCCGCTTATGCGACGTATGCAGAAGAGCAACTAACCATCCGAGGCCTAGTCGGCGAAGTCACCACCGGCCAATTAATCAACGCCAGAGTTACCGGCCCCTTCCAAGCCGCCAAACAACTCGGCCAACAACTAGCACAAGAACTACTCGCCCTAGGCGCCAATAACCTACTAAAAAACCTATAACCTTCTTGAGAAAATATTCCTTCTCCCCCGACTATGCTAACTTCTGCCTTCTTCGATAGAGACCCCCAAACCGTCGCCCGCGACCTGCTCGGTAAAGTCCTAAACCACCACCAGCAGGGAACCTGGCTGCGCGCCATGATTATCGAAACCGAAGCCTATTACTTAGAAGACAAAGCCAGCCACGCTTCCCTAGGCTTCACCGAAAAACGCAAAGCCCTGTTCATGCCTGCCGGCACCATCTACATGTATTACGCCCGCGGCGGCGACTCTTTAAACATCAGCTGCCAAGGAGATGGAAACGCGGTATTAATTAAGTCCGCAATCGTATATAATGATCCACAAAATAGAGCGGAAATGCTGCAACAAATGCAAGCATTAAACCCCATACCCACCAAGCAACAACCCCGCCCTATAAACCGCCTATGCTCCGGCCAAACCTTACTATGCCGCGCATTAGGCTTAAAAGTACGCGAATGGGATGCTAAAAGCTTCGATCCTCGGCAATTTTACATAGAAGATGTCGCTTATAAGCCCCATCAAATAATACAAACCACCCGGCTAGGGATACCGGAAGGGCGAGATGGCCATCTACCTTACCGGTTCATTGACCATCAATTTGCTAATAGATGCACCAGCAATCCGCTGACCAAACGTCAGTGGGCGGAGGGAAAAGAATACCAAATAATTTCATCCCCCAAACATCCCCGCTCGCGGGAGAGAGCGAGGACAGTATGAGATGGCTACCATTCAAACACCCCCTCTCCCACAAATGGGAGAAGGGAATTTTGGAAAACGCAAAAATGACATACGGAGCCTCTTAATCTTAATTTAAGGATTGAATGATAGAATAAAAAGCTACAAGTCTTTATATTGATTAAATTTTTATAATTTTTGACTAACAATAGTATATTGCTTATGTAATGACCCCTCAAGCTTGAGAGGATGTAAATATGACTGGCCAAAATATCGAAAAACCACTAAAGAACGCTCAAGAACTAGAGAAGCAGGTGCAATTGCTAAGTGCTGACGTGCAAAATTTAGCGAGTCACCAAGATAGGATAAGTGATCGCTTGGCTAGCACCATCTCAGATCCTGAGTTAGAACAAGAATTAGCAAAGTTAGAATCTGATTTACGCAGAAAACAAAAAACCCCCATGGTAAGGCAAGATTCCTCGTCGGAGCTAGAGCCTGAGGAAACAACACGTTACAAACGTGCGAAGACACTCTTCAGTAACTTAAATTCTCAAACTGACACACACGTTATTAGAGCAACTATTCGCGATACTACATGGTTACTCGAAAGCGTGAAAAAAAATAATGACTACTCACGCGATCAGAAAAAACAACTGAAACAAGAACTCCGCAATTGGCGCACTGCGTTCAACAATAGATTGCAAGCTCTTCAACCGAAATCTGAAGTTACGAAGCATTCTATGAGCACTCCAGGTACCTCATCTCGTAAGGAAGCCCAGAGGGAGCTAAAAGATCGACAACGTTTAAAAACCGTATTAAAAAAAGAAGTGGTAAGAGCCAAACTCGCAGGTAGTTCCCCTGACAAAATAAGCGAAAAAAAACTTGAAGTTGAACACCAACGAGAGCAGATAAAAAATTTAGATGAACAAATCAAATCTGCGGAAAAACCATCTGTTTTCCGCAATTTCATCGATAAATTTGGCGAAACCTTTAGCAGTGCTAGCAGGCAAGTATTATCCAGACAAACTGTTAAAGTTACAGATTCTAAAACGCCTCGAACACTAGCCACATCGATTGAATTTACTTACAATGCTCCACACAGTTCTGTTAACACTCTGGGCGCTTCAACGCGAACCGTTTCTCCTGACAGCAACGCACTATCTCAAGCTACCCATTCACCATCACTTACTAATAAGCAGGCATTTACTATGAGTCAAGATAAAGATTTGAAGAATTCTAATGTTGTTCCGTCAAAGATCTCAGAGCTAACCTCGACGACACCCACACCTGCTCACCCTAAAACAGCTACGAGCCCATCAACTCCACCCCTTAAGCAGGAGGTAAAGAAAACAGTAGGTGCTGGATCGTCATCAGTAGAAAGAATATCGCACGAAGAAGATTTGAAGCTAAAGGTAAACAACATCCTTAAGTCACTCAAGCATATAAATAATGAAGTATTTGTGGAAAAACCAGTTGGAGTGGCATCAATTTTTCCAGATAAGACGTTTATTAATCATGATAGTTTATCCGCTAAAAAAGGCCGTAATAGTTACCGTGACGGGATGCAGCCGTACAAACAAACCCTAGTTGGGTTAGCTTCTTTTGTTGTTCCTTCAGATTCAAATTTCGCAGAAAATATACAGAAATTTTATGATACTTATTCTAAAAGTTCTTTTGTCAAAGATAAAATTGAGGGTTCGTTGATTCAACAGCAAGCGAAGGACTTGGAGCTTGCACTAAATGCTCTAAACAAATTTAAGCTAGGGCAGACTACAAATCCATCTTCCGCCAATACTACAAGTACACCGAAGCCTGGAGATGACGCCATTATATATTCAACAAACCCATTCACCAGCATAACTCCTACTTCCACTACCGTCACATCATCAGAGAAAGCCACTGCGACACCTACACCCACGCCAGAAAAACCGAAAACAGCCAGCACTGGGTCGACATCAGAAGAAAATTTACGTCAAAAAGCATTCAATCTCCTTACGTCACTTAAACGAACATATGACAATGTATTCTCAGATGCGGAGACGTTAACTTTTCCAGATTATAAGCTTATTAATATTGGAAATTTACGGAAAGAACAGCAAAGTGCTTACTCCGCTTTTGACAAAATGAAGCCGTATGAATCAGATCTATCTAAGTTAAATTCTTTTAATTTCACTGCTCTTGGCCCGGACTCCATAAAGAATATACAGAAATTTTATAACGACTATTCTAATAGTCTTTTTGTCAAACATTCAATTCAAGGTACAGAGATTCAACAGCAAGCAAAGGAATTAGAGTCTATGCTAAAAAGTTTCCCAAGCTTACCATTGTCTACACCATCTAAACCTAATTCGGTCGTCACTTCCAACGAATTAAATTCGTCCATTATTACACCGAGGCCTGCAATTAAAATAGCTACATCTTCTCCAAGCTCACCCGCTCCAACTACGACCACACCGAACCCTGTAGCTAGCACAACTTCTGAGATGAAGCCTACAGCTCACCAGCCTTCATCTCCATTAACCCCAACCGAACAAAAAAACCCCGCAATATCTTCGAAGATCAATTCTAATAGCTCAAGCCCAAAACCGGAGTTATCATCACCAAACTCTGATCTAGTTAGCGCAGCAATTAAACTTAAACAGGAAGTAGACTCCTATATTGAGAGCTTGAGCACAGCAGAGAACTCATCTTCTGAGGAAGAGGATGATGATTGGACTAAGGAAGACGCTTCAAAATACCTTAATCATTTAAAAGAATTGACAACTGTTTTAAAAGCAATCTCAACCGATTCATTCATCGGACCAACTTCTACTTTTACTAAAAAATCTTTAGAAATTTTAGCAACTCTGTACAACGCTGGATTTGATGCTGAAACGGAAGAAGTTGATGACAATTTTATAAATTATAAAAATGCATTATTCCAAGCCATTGGGCGTACAAATTTGGAACCGTATGAAGCTAAGAAACGTGAACCTGAAACGACACCTACTAATATTACGTCTCACCGCGATAGCTCTTTGACAGCCACAACAACGCCATCATTAACTACAAATCCATTCCTCACTTCTTCGACGGCTCCAACTATAACTGCCACATCAGCTGCTCCTAAAATAGTACCAGGACCGACGGGCAGTACGCCTTCTATAGGCTCAAGCACCCCAACTACAACATCGACTACACGCTCAACCGCCCAGCCATCCCAACCCCCTGCGAGTACGAGCCCAATACTACCATCATCTAAATCAGTTAATAGTGACCCAGAAACGAAGCTCAATATAGTAATTACTCAAAATCCGCAAATTTCGAAGTTGTTAGAGGCTGCAAAGAAACTTGATGAGGAATGCAAAGGTGTGAGGAATATATCTTCCGCAATAACTGCGTCGACCAATTCATTGGTTAAGCAGGCGGGTGACATAGTAAAGCTTTCTAGCGAAAATGGTAAGGAATCCCAGTCCAAATTAAAAGATGCCCTATCTCAGCTTAATTTGGAGTGGGCGACATTATCTTATTCACTTGGCACTGTGGGCGGGGGCGCCATATCAAATAAAGTCATAAACGGTTTTTCGGATAGCCTACTAGATGCAACAAATTCTTTTTTAACTCCTAGCTCAGACTCGACATCTACAAATTCATCGGGAAGGAATTCGCAGACTCTAGCAAGTGCAGAAGCATCGATAATCGACTCGCAGCCAGGACTGATTCGCAAATCAGCCCAGCAACAACCAACGTCAGCGACAACACGACCAGCAGCGCAACAGCAATCATCAACAACGCAACCACCGAACATTCTTTCGGCTACGACTCCGCCTCGACCAACTGGACAGCAACAGCAAACAGCGACATCACAACCAACGCAGTCACAACCAAGTGCCAGGGGGGCTACATCCTCATCGAATCCTCGTCCTACGGAGCCCCTTCAAGCTCCTCGCGAACAAAAACAATATGATCCTTCTTTTAGGGACATTTTTTCGGAATTAGCTGCAAAAGGAAATGAGTTTCTTAGCTTACTATCGGATGCTCGCGAAATCTGCAAGGACGTTAGTCAGATAACTAATAAAGTCGATTATGTAAAAAATATCGATACCTGGGGTGTTGATAAGACAAAGCTTAGGGAGCAACTAGATAGTATAATTCCTAATTATTATTTTGATCCTAATGACTCTAACGAAACAAAATTAAGAAAAGCCGAAGTTTTGCTTAGCAATTACGATGCCAGCTCTTTTAAAAATAAGGATGCTGGACGATACATTGCACATAGCGCACGAGCTTTATTACAGCTCAAAGAAGAAGCAAGAAGCAACTTAAGCCAAAGTCACATATCCCCGACTCCAACGATGACTGCTTCTACTGCTACATCTTCTCGCAGCTCAAGCGAAGCTAAGCACCCGAGTCAGCAGCCAAGCTCACAGCCTCCTCACAGTTGGGCAACACAAACGAGCACCTCGAGAAGCTCAGCTACCCCTACCCCCAGAACACCGGCACCTAGCGAAGGGGAGAGCACATCAACAAACCCAACCCGTAGTGGTGGCTCGAGTGCTTACGATCGCGATAGCGGTAGAAGAACACGCAGCACTTCAACTTCAACAAGACCCACTAGCCGCGACAGCTATTCCGACGACGATTTTTCTATTAGAAGAACCCGAAGTTCAGATAGCTACGCTTCATCTCGAACTTCATCTGATAGTCCTTCAACTTCAAGCGTTGGTTCAACTTCGACTCCGACCCCAACGCCGATGAGATCAAGACGCCGAACCCAACCAAGACAGAATTATTCACCAACAAACTCATCCCTAGGAGATGCCTATATGCCACAGAACCCAAGCCAAAACTCATCTAATAAAGACAAGGGTTTCCACTGGAAAGATGCCATGTTGGGCGGCGCAGTGGGAGGCGGTGTTGTAGCCCTATCTGATAAATTACCCTCTATTGTGGGTTCAATTACCCCTCCCAGTATCCCCAGCCCTGACCTCAGCGGCATCGGCAATCAATTTAAAGACTTCGGTGACATGTTAAGTAATTTCTTTACCGGCCACACTAGTGCTCCTAATGCTTTACTGGTCGGTGTCGCTATCCTTGCCATTGCTGCTTTAATTTACCTAGCCTGCAAAAAAGATAAGGCAAACGACGAAGCCCCTGAGAATTTGAATAATCGTGCGCTTAGCTTAGGCAGCTAATTACTTTTTACTTTAACTTGTCAATTTTTCTCAAAAAAATGGGCAAGTAGTTTATGAAGTCTGTAAATTTTAACAAGTCGCTGGCATGCATTTAAAAAGTTCGTCGATAGGAACGCGGTGAAACAATTCAGAGAGCTTTAGTTTCTTCTGAGTTGTTTCACTATGCGGGCAAAGGCGGGCATGTGACAATGACAAACTAAACCTTTCCTATAAAAATAACAGATAAAGGGAATTCATCGCATGACATACCATATTCATTTTTATGCTCCTGACTCTCACCTAACTGCTATCAAAACGGCGATGTTTACCGCTGGCGCAGGTCGCACCGCGCGGTACACGCATTGTGCTTGGCAAGCTCTCGGGGAGGGGCAATTCCGACCTGCGGGGGATGATGAAATCTATTTTGGCCAACGGGATCTTGCCGCTCACATCACAGAATATCGAGTGGAAATGATGTGTGCTGATTCCGCATTGAAAGAAGTGATTGCTGCTCTAAAAGCAGCGCATCCTTACGAAGACCCGACTTATGCCATTTTTAAAATGGTTGAACCTTCTGAAATAGAGTAAACGATATTGTCCACTGATTCTGTCAAACCGCTGGCCAAGCAGACTTTTATCCTGACTCGTCCCGCTGCACAGTCAGAAAACTTGTACTCGTTACTCACGGCATTGGGGGGGAGTTGTTATGTATCCCCCACTTTGCAGATAGTGCCGCTACCCTTTCAATTGCCCAGCTCTCCTCCCGACAAAGCCTTATTTGTCAGTGCGAATGCCGTTTATCCCGTTGAACCTTATTGGCCGCTTGCCAGTTTTGTGGATGTATTTGCGATTGGTCCGGGAACGGCTAGAGCGTTGGCTGCTGCGTTTTCGATTGAGGCAACGATACCGCATGCCGAGCAATTTAACAGTGAAGGTTTGTTAGCTTTACCTCATTTGCAACAGGTCACGGGGCAGCGTATTTTTATTTTTCAGGGTCTAAACAGCCGTCCGTTATTGGCGGAAACGTTACGTCGCCGCGGTGGGGAGGTGCACGAAATAGCGGTTTATAGCCGTGTGTGCCCATCAGGAAATTTAGTGTCTGATATTCCATGTTGGCAAACGGATACTTCTGTGTGGTTTATCAGCACCAGTCGCGAAAGTTTAGAAAATCTATGGCAAATGACCGGGCGTCAGCAGCAATCATGGTTGCGTGAGCAACGGTTAGTGGTTATCAGCGAAAAAATGGCGGCGCTGGCGGAGCAGCTAGGTTTTTCTCACCCTGCTGTTGTCGCGAACAATGCCAGTGATGCGGCTATCGTGGCGGCGGTTTGCGCAAATAATAAATGATTTGTAGCACGCCTACGATGGCGAATAACACGAAGAATACCAACGCCCAATCCGCTAAGCTAAAACCTAGCCACGACCAACCGACTTGCTCACAGTTGCCAGAACCGCTGAATAAGGATTGAAAGGCCGCGCTAAAGTTGAGCTGGGTGATTAAATACGAGAATCCGGGTAAACACAGCTGGGGGCCTGCGGAAGGGTGCATTTGTAACCAGGCTTGTCGGCCAGCGGTGAGAATACCCAGCAGTGCCACTGCTAAAATCAACAGGCCGAAGATGAGGATGCCGGTTTTTTTGGGTTGGTGTAGTCCGGCGAATAAAAAGAGTAAAGCCAAGCAAAGGAACCAAATTCGTTGTACTATGCACAAGGGGCAGGGTTCCACGTGCATGGCGTATTCTAAAAAATACGCGGCGATGAGTAGTAAACAACAAATGGCAAAAGCACCTAATTGGATGGTACGGGTTGTTACCCATTTCATGACGGTCACCTGAGTGCGTAGTTTGCTTCTATTCCTCTAGGGCAGCGGGCGGGTCCGCCTTTGCTCCGAAGGGGTTCTTTAATTTCGCGTCAGCGATTAGCTATCCAGGTTAACATGTTACCTCATTTATTTTACATGCTGCCAGTTGCATTTTTGGCGGGACTTGTCGATGCCATTGCCGGTGGGGGTGGGTTGATTCAGCTACCCGGGTTGTTTTTACTCTTTCCTCAGATACCGGTGGTGACGTTACTGGGTACGAATAAATTGGCCAGTAGCTGTGGCACGTTGATGTCCAGTTTTCACTTTGTGCGCACCTTAAAAATCAATATCAAGGCACTATTGCCAACGTTGCTGGCTTCTTTTGTCTGTTCCTGTTTCGGCGCCAAAACAGCCACCCTCATTGATAACCATATTCTCAGACCTATCATCTTCGTGCTATTGCTATTAATTGGCTTTTACGCGTTATTGCGCAAAGATCTCGGCGTTATTGTAAAAAAGGACAGTATTGCCGGCAGAAAACTCAAATTATGCTGTATTTTAATCGGTGGCGTGATGGGGTTTTACGATGGCTTCTTTGGCCCAGGCACAGGTAGTTTATTGATTTTTTGCTTTGTCGGTTGGCTGGGGTTTAGTTTTTTACAGGGCTCGGCGTTTTCTAAACTCAGTAATTTGGCCTCTAATCTCGCGGCAACCCTCTTTTTTGCAGGCACCCACCATATTATTTATTATTTGGCGCTGCCAATGGCGGTGTGCAATGTATTGGGGAATTTGTGCGGCGCTCACCTGGCTATTAAAAAAGGCAGCCAGTTTGTTCGGGTGATTTTCCTATTCGTTATTATTGGCATATTGATTCAATTTATCTATCAGAGTCACCTTATTTAACCCAGGATAGCCCTGAACTCTCTTTGTAGGGTGAATCCATTTGCCCCGTCTTTCAGCGGCTTGTCCGCGGGATCCAGAAATGGAGCTTCTATTCGCTTTTTCCTGGGTCCCCGGAAAGACGTAAGGGTAGGGAAATGCCTTACATAACACTCCGTTTTTAATTTTTGTCCCCTACAGAGTCAAATTCCAAATATGGCTTCAAATTTATTTAATAATTGTGTTTTTGTGCTATAATTATTATCAGGATTGTATCGAGACGGACCCCTTCATAAACTTACGGGGTTTTTTTATGCTAAAAACAAAATTATTGGTTATCTCTCTACTGGCGTTACCCTTTATCTGTGCCAATGCCGTCACTATTAATGGCAACGTTAAATCTTGTTCCTACAGTCAACAAGGAACTGACCAAAAGATTGATTGTACAGATCCGAATACATACCATTTTCCCCCTATTTCGCAAACTCTATCCTCAACCACACCATTGGGGGTTAGTTTAGGTATAATGGGCGTTCATGATACATGTACCTCGACAAGCTGGACCTACGAATTTTCCTTGAGCCCAAGTGATTCTACGGATACTGACCAAGTAGTGTTGGAAATTACCCCCACCTATGTATACCCGTATAATTGGGGTATATGGAGTGAGTCTGGATACAAATTAGTTAAACTTACCCCAGACTCAAATAAAAAATACAGTATTTCGTATTCGGGAGTTTGTCCCGGGGAAGATATTGATTTAACTTTCAGGGTTATATCATCCAACGGATCGTAATTACCTCATAGATGTCGTCCCAGTGTGGATGCCAAATCCTAGGTCGCAGGAAAAAGAAACTTTAACATTCCTGCCAACTAGATCTCGGGATTCCTGCGGGACGACGTACTTAGGTAGGATTAATTCCATGCGATTGTCACGGGTGACAAATCCTTGAACTATTTCATAATCTGCCCCGTGGCATACGCATTTATCTCACCATTATCAGCTCGCAACAATAAACGACCGGCCGTATCTACACCCTGACTAACACCTTGATGCTCTCCTTGTGTGTCTTTAATCGTTATAGGTTTTCCCAGTAAAAAATCATTCTGGAACCACTCCGGTAAAAAAACAGCCCAGCCTTTTTGCAGAAATTGTGCTAAATCAGTGGCTAATTGATCAATTAGCAAACCTGCCATTTTATTGCGATCTTGCTCGGCACCTATTATTTTTTTTAATGACGTCCACGGTTGATGAATCGATTGGTCAGCGGCTGCGGGATCCTGGTTAATATTGATACCCATGCTGATGATGGCTAGCACATCTTCTGCGCGTGTTTCTGTTTCAATTAAAATACCAACTAATTTTTGACCCTGGTGGTAAACGTCATTGGGCCATTTGAGTTGTAAATCATGCGCTACACCGTAACGCTGGATGGCTTTTAAGGTACTGAGCCCTACTGCTAAACTTAATCCTTGCAGATGACGTAAGTCGCAGGTAAATGACCACAGCGCGGTGAAGTAAAGGTTTACCGCAGGTGGGGAATACCAGGTTTTCTGATGTTGACCACGACCCTGGGTTTGTTGCTCAGCTAAGCAGACACGTGGCAGGTTTTCATGTAGGGATGGATCTTTAAAATAGTCATGGGTAGAGGGAATGATGGTGAATAAATCGATAGGTAATTGGCGTATCGATGGGTTGGTGATGTGAGAACGTATAGTATCTATATTTAATAAAGAACTCATTATTTACCCTTCGTGAAGTGATTTTGATATTCCTTTCACAAACATCCTTCTCCCTTTATAGGAGAAACAAACGAAAAAATATTATAAATATATCCTTCTCCCCTTGTGGGAGAAGGATATTTATTAAGATGTTTTCCTTAGGTTGACGCCTATGCCCATAAGGGGAGAAGGAGTTTTTTCGATTTATTCATTTAAGCCCCACAAGGAAAGAAGGATATTTTTATGGTGTTTTTAGCAGACTTGACCTTCGAGTCAATTTAAACTATTAGTTAGATTCAATTTTTGGAGTCGAAAATGATTGTTGTCAGTACTCATTATCGCAAGTTGAGGAGAATAATGAAATCGTGCGGGTTTGTCGTCATAACAAGCCAGTGGCTGATATAGTGCCAATTAAAAAGCCGGTCAAAGATCCTTTAAAACAGCACTCCATTTTGCAAGGAATTAAGATTCATTACAATCCCATAGCTCCACTCAGCGAAAATGAGTGGCCCACTGAGAAAAGCCCGTGATAAGGAAATAGCAATGGCGCTTTAGGCAACCACGCCCTCCGGTAACTGCATGGTCACGCAGTGCAGGCTGCCGTATTGTTCGATGATGTTTCGGCAGGGTATGCCGATTATTTTTCGATCGGGGAAGCAGGTTTGTAAAATGCGTAATGCTTCGGAGTCGGCGGGGTCGTCGTAGGTGGGGACTAGTACGGCGTCGTTGATGATTAAAAAATTAGCGTAGGTGGCGGGGAGGCGGCGGCCGTCGGGGCCGTGTTTGGGTTGGGGCCAAGGTAGCGGGATGGTTCGGTAGGGTTGGCCTTGGTAATCGACGAAGGTGTTTAATTGGGCGGCCATGGCGGTTAAGGCGGGGTAGTGTTCGTCGTCTGGATTATCGCATTGCACATAGACTATGGTATGCGGGTCAGTGAAGCGGGCTAAGGTGTCGATGTGGCCGTCGGTGTCGTCGCCAGCTAAATAGCCCTGGTCTAACCACAAAATACGATTCACTCCAAACCATTCTTTGAGCAGCTGTTCTATTTGTGGCTGATTTAAATTTGGATTGCGATTTTTCGCTAATAAACAACTGCGCGTGGTGAGTAACGTGCCGTGGCCATCGACTTCAATGCTGCCGCCTTCTAGCACGGTGGTGATGGGTTTACGTGTCAATGCTGTTGCAAACGCGTGTTGTTGTTGCAATCCTTGGGTTACCTGATTATCGCGAACGCACGGGTATTTATTGCCCCAACCGTTAAACGTAAAATCCAATAACTGAGGGACATCATCCTGAACAATAGTAATAGGTCCGTGATCACGCGCCCAGACATCATCGGCGGGCACTACATATAAACGTAGGTGTGATATCTGCGCACCGGCTTCCTGTAATAGTATGAGGATATGATCGCGCTGGGCTTCATCCAAACAACTAATCACCACGAGCTCATACTGGCTGATTGCTTTCGCGATGGCGACAAACGATCGCTCCACTTCCGCCAACGAGGGAAACCAGGAATTGCCTTCGTTCGGCCAGGTCAGCATCACTGCGCTCTGCGGCGCCCATTCGGGGGGTAAATAACGCATGGTAGTTAATCTTCTAAGTAAGTATAACCCTGCAGACCTTCCGTCAACGTTTCTAAATAATCCTTAGTTTCTTCAGGGGTAAGATTGGCTTTTTCAAATTGTTGATGATACGCCGCTAATAATTCTCGGCTGTCGAACTGCACGTAACGCAATACGCCTTCCACCATATCCCCTTTCACTGGATGCACGAGTTGATAACCGCCATCGGGTAATAATTCCACGTTTACCGAATGGGTGTCGCCAAATAAATTGTGCATATCGCCTAAAATTTCTTGATAAGCGCCGACCAAAAATATCCCTAGTAAATACGGCTGAGTGGGGTCGTAAGGTAATAACGGCAAGGTGCTTTCCACGCCTTCGCCATCGACGTAAACATCAACACGGCCGTCGGAGTCGCAAGTAATGTCTTGCAAAATACCACGACTTGTCGGTTTTTCTCGTAAACCGGATAATGGCATGATGGGGAAAATCTGATCGATGGCCCAGGCATCGGGTAACGATTGGAATAAAGAAAAATTACAGAAATATTTATCGGCTAATTTTTCATTGAGCTCGTCTAAGGCTTCGCGGTGGGAACGAACACTATGCTTTAATAAATCACGGACTTTGATGCAGGTTTCCAAATAAATTTGTTCGGCGCGCGCACGTTCGGCCAAGCTGATAATGCCGTGGTTATACATGCTATGCACTTCGGTCATCCAATGGCAGGCATCGTGATACACCTCTAATGCCGAACGTTCGGATAAATTCATCAAACCATCCCACAATTCGCGCAACACCAATGCTTCGTGAGATAGTACCGGTTGCAATGTGCCCATGGGCACATTGCGTTCAATGTCGATGACGTTGACAATCAATAACGCATGATGCGCAGCCATGGCTCGACCGGATTCGGTGATGATTTGCGGGTGCGGCAGATTTTTTTCGCGGCAGGTCTCTTCCAGCGTATAGACGATGTTATTGGCGTATTCTTGAATGCTGTAATTCATCGAACAAAAACTGCGCGAACGCGTGCCTTCGTAATCCACGCCTAAACCACCGCCGACATCGACGGTATGAATCGGTACGCCTAATAAGCGTAACTCGCTGTAATAACGCGCACATTCACGCATGCCGCGTTGAATGTCGGCGATGTTGGCGATTTGCGAACCCAAATGAAAATGCATGAGTTGTAATATCGACAAGCGATTGACCGCACGTAATTTTTCCACGATCAATAATACTTGCGCCGCGGAGAATCCAAATTTTGATTTCTCACCACCGGTGTGTTGCCATTTACCGGCGGCCATGGACGCTAATCGCACCCGAATACCCAAACAAGGTTCAATACCCATTTTTTGCGCTTCATCGAGAACGATATCGAGTTCGGATAGTTTTTCTAAAATGATATAAACGTTGTGGCCCAGGCGTTGGCCGATTAATGCCAAACGAATGTATTCGCGATCTTTGTAGCCATTGCACACCACCACGGAGTTGGGGTGCGATAAGGCCAACACTGCCAACAATTCCGGTTTACTGCCCGCTTCTAAACCAATCGGGTGTTCATCATTGGTAAAACTGACGATGTCTTCCAATACGCGCCGTTGTTGGTTCGCCTTCACGGGGTAAACGCTCATGAAGCTGCCCTGGTAGCCGTATTCTTTCATCGCTCGGCCAAAGGCATTTTGCAAGCGCATAAATCGTTGACGCAAGATGTCAAAGAATCGAACTAAAATGGGTAGCCCAAGCCCTGTTTCGTGCATGGTGTTGGCTAGTTCGACCAAGTTGACGCCAGGGCGGTCGCGTTTACCGTCTGGATAAGCGACGACCATGCCTTTTTCGTCGATATCAAAAAGGCCATCGCTCCAATGGGCAATGTTATAAAGGTCTCGGGTATTTTGGACGGACCAGCTCATGATGAGGCCAACTCTGCGTTGAGTTCACGAGCACGACGATTTTTCCAAGCGCCTTTGTGATAGGCATAGCCGGTAATTAATGGCAATGCTAAGGTGGCTTCGGCGTAGACCATTTGTTCGTGGACCACCGATACCTTACCCCAGGAACAGGCTTCGCGCAGAGTCGAACCGGATAAGGCGCCATCTCGTTCATCGGCAACGGTGATTTGTACCGCGTATTTATGTAATGGCGCTTCGCTGCCCAGCAACTCGGCAGCCACCACGATATCCTGCGCGAAATTTTTCGGTACGCCGCCGCCTATCATTAATAACCCGGTTTCTTTGCTCTTTACTTTTAGCTGCGTCAATTCCCGAAAATCTTTGACCGAATCGATGCTGATGTGGTGTTCTGGATGGTCGACTTGATGCATGACTAAACCGAAACCGGCGCTACAATCGCTGAAGGCCGGGACAAAAATCGGCACTTGTTTTTGGTAAGCGGATAGCACAATGGATTCTGCCTGCGGGTGGTTCTTCTCTAGGAAATGTCCCATCTGTACGATGAATTCGCGCGAGGAATACGGTTTGGCTGGCAGGGTGTTGGCGATATCGCGGATGGTGTTGTCGCAGATGCGTAAGTGATCCTCATCAATTAAAGTGTCATAAATGCGATCGATGGCCAGTTTTTGCAGTTGTTCATCGTCTAATAAGGGCGAACCTTGGTAGTGTTTGAAGCCTAAGCCTTCAAAGAAATCCTGATCGACGATATTGGCGCCCGTTGAGACGATGGCATCTACCATATTGTGCTGGATTAAATCGATGACGATTTTTTTTAAGCCGGCGCTGATTAGGGAACCAGCCAGGCAAAGAATGACGTTGCAGTTGGTGTCGAGCAGCATCTGTTGGTAGATTTCCGCCGCACGGGCCAGATTACGCCCTTGAAAAGCCGTCGCTCCCATCGCTTCCACTAAGGGAACCACGTTAGTGGCGGTGATATCGATGTGTTTGACTTCCTTACTGAGCAATCCTTGCTTAGTCAACGGCGAAGTGTGACGATCATTTTTATCATGGGAGGTGGACATAGCAAAGGCTCCTGTCAAGGTATTGGAAAAAAAGAGGCCATTTTTACCATACTCTGAGGGAAATGATAAGTATTTATTATCAGCAATTTCTCCTCGGCGTATATGACAAAATCAAATGGGTTTGTAAATGAAATAAATAACGAATAATAGAGCCAATAAAGCTAGTGTGGGACGGATTGCTTTGAAGTCTCGGCAGCATAATTTGATGGCCACGTAGGCTATGATACCTAGGCCAAAGCCGTCGGCGATGGAGAAGGTGAAGGGAATCATCAGGGTGGTGAGTAGGCTGGGGATGCTCTCCGATAAATCATCCCAATTGATCTGCACTAAACTTCGCATCATCAAGCAGGCGATAAATAATAAGGCGCCAGCGGTGGCGTAGCTGGGGATGGTTTGGGCGAGGGGGGAGATGAATAAAGCCAGGATAAATAATACGGCGATGGTGACTGCGGTTAATCCCGTATTACCGCCTGCTTTAATACCGGCGGCGCTTTCGACGTAAACACTGGTACTGGAAGTACCCAATATTGCACCAGAAATAGTTGCCATACTTTCTGCTGTCAATGCGTTGGATATCCGTTTCATCTTCTGTGGGTCTTTGCCTAAATTGGCATACTGTAAAATGCTGAGCAAAGTACCGGTGCTATCGAATAGAGCCACGATTAAAAAAGTAATAATGACGACAATACCCTGCTCACTCCACAGGTCTTTAAAGCTCAAGGCGAATAGGGTTTGGCTATGCGCTGGCGGCAAAGCAATAATGCCATGAAAAACGCTGGCTTTTAATAGAATGCTCAACACGGTAGTAGCGAGTATGCCCAAGACAATCGCCCCAGGTACGCGGTAATGATAGAGCACGACGATGAGGAAAAATCCAAAAAAGAATAATAACCCCGAAGGGGAATGTAAACTCCCCAAACTCATCAAGGTTTTGGGATTGGGCACAATAATACCCGCGGTTTTTAAAGCGATTAAAGCAATGAACATGCCGACGCCGGCAGCGATGGCGACGGCCAAACTATCGGGAATGGCTTCCAGGATTAATCGGCGAATGTGCGTGACGCTGAGGATTAAGAATAAGACACCAGAAATGAACACCGCACCCAAAGCGCTCTGCCAAGAAAAGCCCAAACTCTGCACGACGGTATAGACAAAATACACGTTCAACGCCATACCAGGGCCGATGGCCATCGGATAATTGGCAAGTAAGCCAATCAGTAAACAACCCAAGGCAGAGACCAGGCAGGTGGCCACGAACACGGACTGGATATCCATTCCTGCCCCAGATAAAATGGCGGGGTTGGCGAATAATATATAGGCCATGGTCAAAAACGTGGTTAACCCGGCGATGAGTTCTTGAGGTATGCTGGTTCGATTTTCCGCCAGTTTAAAAAAACGATGTAGTGCTGCGGTGGCTGGATTCATGGCTATTCTAAATAGGGGTTCGAGCCTGAGTGACGGCTTCTTTTTGGCGATCGATCAGCATGGTGATGCCATTGCGCGCTAGATCCAATAAGGTGTTTAGTTGTTGCTGATTGAACGTCGATTTTTCAGCGGTGCCCTGCACTTCGATGAATTCTCCTTGATCGGACATCACTACGTTCATGTCCATATCGGCATTGGAATCTTCTTGGTAATCCAGATCTAACAACGGGGTCTTGTCGCGCATGCCCACAGAAATCGCCGCTACCCAATGCTTGAATGGGTTGCCGGTGACGCGACCGATGCGCTTAAGGTGGGCAATGGCATCGTATAATGCCACGCAGCTGCCGGTGATGGCTGCGGTGCGGGTACCGCCATCGGCTTGCAGCACATCGCAATCGATAGTGATAGTGTTTTCGCCTAAGGCTTTCAGGTCTACGGCAGTGCGCAGGGAACGGCCAATCAGGCGTTGGATTTCTAATGTGCGCCCACCTTGTTTGCCACGACTGGCTTCGCGATCATTGCGGTCGTGGGTGGCGCGGGGCAGCATGCCGTATTCCGCGGTTAACCAGCCTTGGCCGGAATCTTTTAAGAAGCGGGGCACACCGGGCACAACACTGGCCGTGCATAATACTTTTGTGTCGCCAAATGCAATTAATACGGAACCTTCGGCGTGCTTGGTGAAATGACGAGTGATGCTTATGGGGCGCATTTGTTCTGGGGAGCGCTGATCTGTTCGCATGGGTTGCACCTCGTTTAAAATGAAAAGGGGTTATGTTAACATATGGACACATTATTGGGATACCCCCCTATTTCCTTCTCCCCCTGCGGGAAAAGGAGTATCCAACTGGTAATTAATGATGGCAACGATACTTTATCCGGGAACGTTTGATCCTATCACGCATGGGCATGTTAATTTAGTGCAACGTGCCACCGGTCTCTTTGATGAGGTGATTCTTGCCATCGCGGCCAGCGCGGGGAAATCACCTACCTTTTCTTTATCGGAACGGGTGGCTCTGGCGAGAGAAGTGTTTGCAGATTACCCGCAGGTGCAGATTGACACGTATTCTGGGCTTTTGGTGGAGTTTATGCGCCAGAAAGGCACTCGCCTGATTTTGCGTGGGATCCGTGCCTTAACCGATATGGATTATGAATTCCAATTAGCGAATATGAATCAGTGCCTAGACCCGACGATTGAGACGCTGTTCTTAAAGTCCGATGAACGATTTACGCATGTTTCTTCGACGATTGTCCGTGAGATTGCTAGTATGGGCGGGAATTTATCGCCCTTTGTGCCTGAACCGGTGGTGGCGGCGTATCAAAAGCTCTATAACAAATAAAGTTTTCGCGTACCCTCTGAGAACGATATATGGCCTTAAAGATTACTGATGAGTGTATTAATTGCGATGTCTGTGAACCGGAATGCCCTAATCAGGCGATTTTTCAGGGGGAGTTTATTTACGAAATTGACCCGAATAAATGCACCGAGTGCGTGGGTCACTTTGATGTTCCGCAATGCCAGCAGGTTTGCCCTGTGGATTGCATTCCCCTCGACCCCTTACACGCGGAAACTCGGGATCAGTTGCTGCTGAAATACCACCGGTTAACAGCTAACGCAGAAATCCCCATAGAAAACACGTAGTTCACAGCCATACCCGTAACCATTCCATTAATAACCAAATCCCGGCGGCAACAGCGCCAGCAGCCGGTAGGGTAATGACCCAGGCGATGACGATGCGTCGGGCCAAACCCCAACGGACGGCCGACATGGTGTGCGTAGAGCCAACGCCAAATATAGCGCCAGCAATGGTGTGAGTGGTGGAAACCGGAATACCTAAATGAGTCGCTAAGAATAACGTCGAAGCGCCGGCAATTTCAGCGCAGCTGCCGTTAATGGGTTTTAATTTGGTGATGCGCATACCCATGGTTCTGACAATACGCCATCCCCCTAAAAAAGTGCCTAATGCCATCACAAAATTGCAGGTGATAATCACCCAGAGGGGTACGTAAAATTGACCGTGCAATAAATTTGATGAAAACAATAAAATGGCAATAATACCCATGGTTTTCTGCGCATCGTTGGCGCCGTGGCCTAAGCTTAGCATCGCCGATGAAATAAATTGCAACTGCTTAAACCATTTTTCGACACGATGGCGAATAAATCGAGAAAAACCCCACAATACGAGATACATTAAAATCAAGCCCAAGACAAAGCCAAGCAGTGGCGACATCACAATGGAAGCAACCACTTTGCTGATGCCCGGGTAATTAATGGCGTGAACACCCGATTTTACCAGTGCCGAACCCACTAAACCGCCAATCAAGGCATGAGAAGAGCTGGAGGGTAATGCGTAAAACCAGGTGATGAGATTCCAGAAAATCGCGCCACACAGGGTCGCGAAAATTAATTGTTTATCGACAATGCCAGGGTTGATTAGCCCGGTGCCGATAGTGTTTGCCACGTGGAGTTTAAAAAATAAAAACGCGATAAAGTTGAAAAAAGCAGCCCAAATGACTGCCCAATGCGGTTTTAGCGTGCGCGTTGAAACGATAGTCGCAATAGAGTTGGCTGAATCGTGAAAACCATTGAGAAAATCAAATACTAACGCTAAGAGAATTAATAAGATAACCAGGATTATCTCATGCCCCATCAAGAATACTCCAGGACAATACCTTTTATGATATCAGCTAAATCATGGCATTCATGCACGATTTGAGTGCTGTATTCATAAATCTCCTTGGTTTTCAGCAGTTCCTTATAATCGATAGCTTGGGCAAATAATTTACCTAAGCCTTCCAACATAATTTGTTCGGCACGATTATTGGCTTCACTAATGGAACGGCAAAGATCAATAATATCGGGGGCGTTTTTTAGCGATTCCAATTCTTTTAATGCCGTGCGGATGGCCATTGCCGCATGGAGTGCCAATTGGGCGATGCCTTGCGTATCGGCAGGTAATGATTCAATCTGATATAAAGCGATCCGTCGCGCCGTGCGGTTAATCACATCAAGGATATCATCGAGTTTACGGGTGAGTTGCAGGATGTCGTAACGATCGAATGGTGTGATAAAGGTCTTGTGCAATAAGTCAAAGGTGGCACGGGCACAATTGTCGGCGATGACTTCATGCTCGGAAATTAAGGTCGCAAAACGTTCCGCTTCTTTCAAATTTTGCATTAATTGTAGAAATTGCTCGGCAGCGCTTACCAAATGTTGGGCAGCTTCTTGAAATAATCCAAAAAAACTATCTTGTTTTGGTAGTATTTTCTTTAACACGGGCAACTCCTGGGTGAAACTCGGTGGTGGCGCAGTGTAAACGATTCCTTGGGACTGCCGCAAGAGGGATTCAGGTAAAATTGTTTTCTTTCAACACAACTCAAAATATAAGATAATCCCATTAAATTAACGGACTAGAAGGAAAACACATGTCGGCCACCGAAATATTTGATCTATCCAGCTGGGCAGAAGGTATATCAACCGCTACTCAAACAGACGCCGTGACAGCACTCGAGAAGGGTCAGCTATTGCTATTCCCACAGCTGCCCTTCTTATTAGAACCTGCCGAGCTGCGCTTTCTATCGCCCGCTTTTGTCGATAACAAGTCAAAAAATATCAGTTTTGATAGCACCCGCGGCCGCTTGGCCGGGGCGGTTGCCAGCCATGATGAGCTACGGCAGCTACGCTACCTAGTCTCTCGTTTTACCCGGCAAGCAACGACGTTGATTCAGCAGTTGTTTCCCGCCTACCGCCGGGAACTGCAAATCGCACGCACTAGCTTTCGCCCAGTGCAAGTCAGTCAACGGAAAATGTCTTATCGAAAAGACGATCGGTTGTTACATGTGGATGCGTTTCCAGCTAACCCTATTCAAGGCCGACGTATTTTGCGGGTGTTTAGTAATATTAACCCTTATCAGGAGGATAGAGTCTGGCGGATAGGCGAGCCTTTTGAAGCCGTTGCACGACATTTTTTACCTACTATTTTAAGGCCGTGGCCGGGTGCCCGGCGTTTTTTGCAATGGCTGGGCATTACTCGAAGTTATCGCACCGAATACGACCATATTATGCTGCAATTGCATGATCATATGAAAAAGGATAGTTCGTATCAAATACAAGCTCCTCAAACCACACTGCGTTTACCGCCGGGTAGTACTTGGATTGTGCAAACGGATCAGGTATCGCACGCGGCGATGAGTGGGCAGCATATGCTGGAGCAGACTTTTTATTTACCGGTCGAGGCGATGGTTAATCCGGCGCTTTCACCCTTGCGGGTGTTGGAGCGGTTATCTGGGCGTCAGTTAATTTAGTTTACCTCTGTTCCTTAACCTATTTTTCTGGCATTATTGGGTTGAGGTTTGCTCACTTTATGGTATACGCGAAGTCAGCTGCAAAAATATGACTATATTATCTCTCACCACGACAGGTGAACTCTGATGCAGGATGCAATCATCACTTTTGAACAGCCCCTAAACGAATATATTCGCGTTTGCTTACGGCTGGAACATTTGTTTGCGCAAGTCTTAGACAATATTTCGGATTCCCCCACTTTCGCTGCTCCAAACGTAGCCAGCGCCCCAAAAAAAACCTCCACCACCCAGCCATTAATTAATACTTCCGTCTTCACGGAAGCAAAACCTGCGGAACCTCCGCCTGAACCCAACGATCCCTTTTGGCAATGCCGCACCGCCATGAAAGGCTTGTTAGAAGCATTAACCGTGCTCGATCGACCAGATTTAAAGTCAAAAATCACCCAGGCTTTGGTGCAACACATTGGCGTGTTAACCCAATTGCAGGAAAAACCCAATGTCGATCATGATAAGTTACGGGATATTTTGGCTGAATTAGAACAAATCACCGAAAGCCTGTATAAAACCCAAGATAAGATTGGCCAATCGCTACGCAATAATATTTTCCTGAATACCATTCGTCAGCACATGGCGAACCCGGGTGGCGCCTGCCCTTTCAGCACCCCTGCCTACTACCTTTGGCTACAACAACCGGCGGCGTTACGCAATCAGCAGATTAAAAGCTGGTTTCAAGAGTTTGATTTACTCCGAGTGGCTGTGCGCTTATTACTGCAATTGGTTCGTCACAGCGCTCAACCTCAGTCATTGACGGCTAGTGGTGGTTTTTACCAGCAGGCGTTAGATCCTAAATTATCGTTTCATTTGGTGCGGGTGAGTGTGAAGCTGAAGTACCAGGTTTACCCGGAAATCAGTGTCGGGAAACATCGGATGACGGTGCGATTTTTGGAGTTAAATACCCATGATCGCGCCGCGCAGAGTGGCCAGGATATTCCCTTCGAGTTGACCTGCTGTTTGGGCATGCTCAATAAATAATCCGTATTAGCTCAGCAGCCCCAGGATTGAAACGCTCGTATTTTGCCGATTTTGGCGGGAAAATTTTTCTCACCAAACTCGACTAAAATACGAGCGTTTGTGCCAAAGATAGGGGGGTGCCTGAGCTCACAATAATCTTTTAAATTGCGGCGAGGATGGAGTGGTTGGCGGTGAGCATTCGCAAATTTTTTAGTTCTTCGCGGTTCACCCAGGCAATTTGTTGACTTTCTCGACCATAGGCTACGCCGGTAAAATCACTGACCCACCAGACATCTAAAAAAACAGATTTTTCGGATTTTTGGCCAGTGGCGGGATAAACATATTGCTTCTGTAAAAAAGGTCGGGCTTTTTGCACGGTGATGCCGACCTCCTCCCATAATTCGCGATGCAATGCCTGTTCTGTGGTTTCCCCTGATTCCAGCTTACCGCCGGGAAACTCCCAAAAGCCGGCGTGCTCTTTATCCTGTGGGCGCAAACAAACCAGAAACTGTTGGTGCGCGTTGCAAACAATACCCACCGCGACAGTGACTAACGGCAGAGTGCCCGTTGTATCAGCGCAAAGTGCCATGGCAGTTTTTGTATTTTTTACCCGAACCGCAGGGACAAGGATCGTTACGACCTACTTTGGGTTGTTCGCGCACAAACGGTTCTACAGGCTGCGTCTCTTCCGCGGTCGATGCCTCAGCCTCGTCTATCTCAGCACGAGCAGGTAACGCCGGTTTGGCTTCTGCATGCAAAAATTGCATATTGGTGATACGGCCGCCTTGCAATTGTTCCGGCGATAAGGTTTGGCCTTCCGGAAGCGGCTGGATGTGCGCGGTAAACAAGGTATTCACGACATCGCGCTTCACATTTTCCAACAAACTGGTGAACATGAGAAACGCTTCGCGCTTGTATTCTTGCTTGGGGTTTTTTTGCGCGTAACCACGCAAGTGTATCCCTTTGCGCAGATGATCCATCGCCGCCAGATGTTCACGCCAGTGGCTGTCTAGGTTTTGCAACATCACGGATTTCTCAACATGCCGCATTACTGAAGACCCAACTTCATTTTCTTTCTGCTGAGCAATCGCCGTCATTTCCTGCAAAATACGTTCCCGTAAGGCTTCTTCGTCTAGGGTATTGTCTTTGTCCAACCATTCTTGCAGCGGCAGCTTGACCGAAAACTCATCGTCTAATTGCGCCGTCAGACCAGAGACATTCCATTCTTCCTCTAAACTTTGTGGGGGAATATATTCGTCGATGACGGCTTGAATCACGTCCTGACGAATGGCAACGATGGTGCCAGAAATATCATCGGCTTGTAGTAACTCATTGCGTTGTTGGTAAATCACTTTTCGCTGGTCGTTGGCGACATCGTCGTATTCCAACAACTGTTTACGCATGTCGAAATTATGGCCTTCAACCTTGCGCTGCGCATTTTCAATGGCACGGGTAATTAAGGCGTTTTCAATCACTTCGTGTTCTTGCATACCCAAGCGACGCATGATGCTGGCCATGCGATCGGAAGCAAA
Organism: uncultured Gammaproteobacteria bacterium; assembly: GCA_963797335.1. Taxonomy (GTDB): domain Bacteria; phylum Pseudomonadota; class Gammaproteobacteria; order JAURND01; family JAURND01; genus CAWCOU01. The sequence goes on from CAWCOU010000006.1 coordinate 851,921, forward strand.
GATGCGCATGAGGTTATCTTCCAGCGATAAATAAAATTGCGAAGAACCGGGATCACCTTGACGACCCGAACGACCGCGCAGCTGGTTATCAATGCGGCGTGATTCGTTACGTTCGGTGCCGAGCACATGCAAACCACCGGCTGCCATCACCGTTTCGTGGCGCTGTTGCCACTGCGCTTTGCGCTCGTTGATAGTCGCTTCATCGGCATTTTCCAACTCGGCGAGTTCCGCCTGAAGATTGCCACCCAAAACGATATCAGTGCCTCGACCGGCCATATTGGTGGCGATGGTCACCGCTTGCGGGCGCCCGGCTTGCGCGACGATTTTCGCTTCTTTTTCATGGAATTTAGCGTTTAATACTTGGTGAGGAATTTTTTCTTTGGTCAATAAATCCGATAAATATTCCGAGGTTTCGATAGAAGTCGTGCCCACCAAAATAGGTTGGCCTTTTTCTACGCGTTTTTTAATGTCTTTGATAATAGCCTTGAATTTACCTTGCCGATTTAAATAAATCTGATCGCCTTGATCTTTGCGAACCACCGGCTTATTGGTGGGGATGACCACCACTTCCAAACCGTAAATTTGGTGGAATTCAAAGGCTTCGGTATCGGCGGTGCCGGTCATGCCGGCCAGTTTTTCATAGAGTCGAAAATAATTCTGGAAGGTGATAGAGGCCAGGGTTTGGTTTTCGCTCTTGATGTCAACGCCTTCTTTGGCTTCTACGGCTTGGTGTAACCCTTCCGACCAACGTCTGCCGGGCATTAGGCGGCCGGTATGTTCGTCGACGATAATCACTTCTTTGTCTTTGACGATGTACTCCACGTCGCGATGGTAGAGGGCATGGGCTCGCAACGCCGCATAGATGTGGTGCATGAGGGAGATATGCGCAATGTCGTATAGGCTTTCACCTGATTTTATTAAGCCAGCCGCGCTTAATAATGTTTCTACCTTCTGGTGACCTTGTTCGGTTAGGTAAATCTGCCGTGCTTTTTCATCGACCTTGTAATCACCCGGACCATTTTCTGTTTCTTGTTTCGTCAGTTCGGGGACTAAGCTATTAATTTTGATGTAGAGTTCGGAGCTTTGTTCAGCCGCACCGGAGATAATTAACGGGGTGCGCGCCTCATCGATCAAAATGGAATCGACTTCGTCGACGATGGCGTAATGCAGACCGCGTTGCACTTTGCCTTCTGGACGGAACACCATGTTGTCACGCATGTAATCAAAGCCAAATTCGTTATTGGTGCCGTAGGTGATGTCGGCCGCATAGGCTTCCTCCTTTTGGGCGTGCGTCATGTTGGTGAGATTAATGCCTACTTGTAAACCTAAAAATTCGTAGATAGGCGCCATCCACTGCGCATCACGCTTGGCTAAATAGTCATTGACGGTGACCAGATGAACACCTTTACCGGTTAAGGCATTCAGGTAGGCGGCCAGAGTAGCTACCAATGTTTTACCTTCACCCGTGCGCATTTCCGCTATTTTGCCGGAATGCAATACCATACCGCCGATTAATTGCACATCGAAGTGGCGCAATCCTAGGGTACGAACACTGGTTTCTCGTACCACCGCAAAGGCTTCTGGCAATAGGCTGTCTAAGGTTTCACCGTTTTGGTAACGTTGTTTGAACTCCTCAGTTTTTGCCTGGAGTTCTGAGTCGTTTAACGCGTGCAGTTTCGGCTCCCATTGGTTGATTTTTTCAACCAGTTTCATCATGCGCTTGATTAATCGCTGATTACGAGTGCCAAAAATAGTACTGAATAGTTTAATTGCCATGGGCGTCTTTATGTCCTACTATCGTGCAACTTAGATGGAAGTTGAATCTCCACACCTTTTTCCCGCTTCTCAGGGGCCCGTCTGTTTGCGCGCGAGTATGTCATAAAATGAAGACTCAATCCAGTCAAAATACCCAGCAAATGCCATTGCAAAAGCTGCTGACGCAAGTGGCGCTAAGCGATTGGTTTATTTCTTTACAAAAACAAATACAGGTGCTGGCGAGATTACAACTGCTATGGGATCAGTTTGTGCCCTCTGAATTGGCGACGCATTTCCAGGTGTCAGCATTTGAGCAAGCTGTGCTGACGGTTGTTTCCGCAAGCGCTGCTTTTGCCAGCCGGCTGCATTTTTATATGGCTGATCTGGTGAAGCAACTGCAAGTATACCCCGAGTTTGTAGGGTTGCAGAACATTCGCTGTCGAATTCAGCCCTTTTCTGAGCATGTTAGCCATTTGCCACGCGCGTATCCCATTTCTCCTGAAAGCGCACAGATCATTGCGAAAGTAGCAGATACGATTCAAGAACCAACACTTCAATCAGCCCTATTAGCACTGGCACGCCATGCTGAAGAAGTCTCCTCCCTGGGAGCGCAGAGGCCCGCGCTCCCAGGGAAGGAGCATTTATTGGACTGAATGTAAGGTCAATTCAACTCGGCGGTTTTGGGCGCGGCCTTCGGCGGTGCTGTTGCTGGCAACTGGGTTGCGTTGACCATAACCTATCACCGTGAAGCGGCGGCTATCCACACCTTGGCTGCTTAAATAGGTGGTGACGCTTTGAGCCCGTTGTTCAGACAAGGTTTGGTTGCGCGCCATGGTGCCGGTGTTATCCGTATAACCCGCGACACGAATGATGGTGCCTTTGTATTCTTTCAGTACCAACGCGACGGAGTTCAACACACTGTAGAACTGCGGTTTGATCTCGGCTTTATTAACAGCAAACGTGATATCGCTAGGCATAATCAATTGGATATCGTTGCCATTTAAGACCACTCGTACGCCCGTGCCTTCTAATTGTTGACGTAACGCCGCTGCCTGCCTATCCATGACATTGCCGGCCACACCACCCACGGCAGCTCCCAGTGAGGCACCTATTAATGTCGAGGCGGTGCTATGACCAACCAGCTGCCCGATCACTGCGCCACTGGCCGCACCTATACCGGCGCCTAATCCTGTTTTACTCGCCTCTTGTTGACCTGTGTAAGGATTGGTTGTACAACCACCTACTAGTAATGATGCGCCAAGGATGCTGGCGCTAATCGACATTTGCCACTTTCTCATTTTATTTTCCTCGTTGTGATAGGATGATGCCAAACGATAATTATTCTATGTGAGCTCAGGCACCCCATATCTTTGGCACAAACGCTAGTATTTTAGACGAGTTTGGTGAGAAAAATTTTCCCGCCAACTCGGCAAAATACGAACGTTTCTATCCTGGGGCTGAGCTGTTACCATTCTATCGGGTTTTTAATTATCACACTAGCCCGTTATTTTCTTTTGAAAGATTTTCGATTCTGTTAAGTTTTTGTTAAAGTAGGCATTAGGTTTTGTGGTTTTCTTTCACAATTTTAAAAAGAGGATGTAGGTATGTCAGATAAAAAGCAAAACACTATTTCAACAACTCAAGAGAAAAAAGAAAAATCCAGTCCTGCGCCACAAGCTATCGTGAAAACGCTGGAATTCCGACAATTATGTAAGGCAATTCTAGAACAAAATACTGACAAATTTTCACAAACTATCGACGATGCTTTGAAGGAGCGTAAAAAACAAAAAAATGGGTCTGAACCTCCAATTATTCAAATTATTCAGTTTGCCTTACATCAAGCGATTCGTGATAATCAAGATATTAAGCCATTCCTATTATTAGACTGCATTAAGAAAAAAGAGTCGTTATTAGAAGAATTGGCTGCCTATGCGGTCAAACAGAACAAGCCTCAGGCGATATCACCTATTATTACCGCCTTACAGCATTTAAAGGTACATGTAGACTCTCTTGCCATAGGCGATAAATCTCCTATTCCTTTAATTAACTGGTCAATCCAACAACCCGGGTATTCTGACATCACACTTAAATTGTTAGAGGTTGGCAGCAAAACCTACACCCTCCCAGGTTTAAATTATGCTCAACAACATATCTCAAAGCCTCTAGAAGATATGGGGGATTTTCCGAGTTCTTTAGAGCTTGCGATTAAGCACCACGATCCTGAAAAAAATGATCAGTCTGAGGTTATTTCCATCATGATTGATCGAGCAACTGCCAAAGATATTTCAGGTTCTATTAATTTGTTGGATGCTTTTATTTTAAATAAAAAAGATCGTGATTTCGCCATCATGAAACAACTGCTGAATAAATCTGGCGAAGCACCTATTTTAGCTGCATTAGGCCTATTAAAGAAAACTCAGAATTTACAGGGATATTTTAATAAAGATGCTTTACGAGATTTCATATTAACGTGCATTAGCGAAGAACGCCATAAACCTTCTTGGAAAAAACAGCTAGGAGCAGCGTGCATGAAATTGGCGAAAGAATTAAAGGAACAGGATATCATAAATGCCGTACAACAAACGGGAATTCCACCTGCCATTCCCAGTGTATGGGATAGCCTGGTCAATCACTTTTTTAGCAGTAACACTTCTAATCCGAGCGATGATAAGTCTGAATCCTTATTGAGTTTAAGTGGCACAAGAGAGAAAAGTTTCTACGGAGGTACCGATTCATCTTCCCGACTCGGCCCGGGTTTCTCAATTAATGACAAAGATTAACTCCAAAGGGGCGGGTATTCACCTTATCATTGCTCGCAAGTGAGTCGTCGCGGCATGAGCCGGAATGACTTCACTTATGGGTGCCGAGCAATGTTTGCAGCACCTCCAGGTAGATTTGCGTTAACTGCTGCAGCTCCAGAATACTTACACATTCGTTTGTCTGGTGAATCGTTTGATTGCAAGGACCCAACTCGACGACTTCACAACCCGTCGGTGCGATAAATCGGCCATCGGAGGTGCCACCGCTGGTCGAGGCTTGCGGCGTTTGCCCCGTCACTTTTTTGACGGCGGCATTAACGGCGGTGCGTAACTGACCGGGAGGGGTGAGGAAAGGTTCCCCTGACAGTGTCCAATCAATCTCATAACGAAGATTGGCATTGTCTAACAATTCCGTCACGCGCTGACGCAATTGCTCTGCCGTCACCGCCGGTGAATAACGAAAATTAAACATCGCTTGCAATTCGCCTGGAATCACATTGGTGACACCACAACCGGCTTGTAAATTGGAAAATTGCAATGCGGTGGGCGGGAATGCGGAACTCTCTTTTATCTCGGGTTCCCAGCTGGCAGTTGCTAATGCGTTTAGAGTGGAAAAAGCGCGGTGAATTGGGTTATCCGCCAAATGGGGGTAGGCAATATGGCCTTGCTTTCCAAAGATGTGCAGCACGGCGTTTAAGGAACCTCGTCTGCCGATTTTTATGGTATCACCCACGCTGTGCTCACTGGAAGGTTCGCCGACAATGCACCACGTCAGCGTTTCTTGTTGTTCGCGTAAATACTGCATTACCTTCGCAGTGCCATCGACGGCTGACCCTTCTTCGTCACTGGTGATTAAAAAAGCAATTGAGCCTTGATGCTGCGGCTGTAGTTGGATGAATTGCTGGGTGGCACAGATCATGGCGGCAAGGCTGCCTTTCATATCCGCCGCGCCGCGCCCATATAAAAAGCCCTCGCGCTGTGTGGGTGTGAACGGGGGTGAAGTCCAATTTTCCAATGCACCGGGTGGTACGACATCGGTATGACCGGCAAATACGAACAATGGCGAGTCAGTGCCGCGTTTCGCCCAAAGGTTATCGACCTGACCAAAACGAAGCGGGGTGATTTCAAAGCCTAGTGGTTGTAAATAAGAAGCCAGCAAGGTTTGACAACCGGCATCATCGGGGGTGATGGAAGGTAACCGCAATAATTTTTCGGTTAAGTCGATGACATCACTGCCGTCGTAATTCTTCATCGTTTTATGCCTATAAAATTCAGGGGTCAGACCCGAAATTCAGGGGTCAGACCCGTAGTAATTCATTGATACTGACTTTGCTACGTGTTTTTTCATCCACTTTTTTCACGATCACCGCGCAGTACAGACTGTACTTGCCATCAGCCGCAGGTAAATTACCAGGCACCACCACAGAACCTGCTGGCACGCGGCCGTATATAATTTCGCCTGTTTCTCGATTGTAGATACGCGTGCTTTGCCCAATAAAAACACCCATGGAAATCACACTGTGCTGCTCGACAATCACTCCTTCGACAATCTCCGAACGCGCACCGATAAAACAATTGTCCTCAATAATCGTCGGATTGGCTTGCAGGGGCTCCAACACGCCACCAATACCCACGCCTCCGGATAAATGCACATTTTTGCCAATTTGCGCACAAGAACCCACCGTCGCCCAGGTATCGATCATTGTGCCACTACCCACATATGCCCCAATGTTAACAAAACTCGGCATCACTACCGTCGATGGCCCAATATAAGCACCTTTGCGCACGCAGGCAGAAGGCACTACCCGCACTCCATCGGCTTGAAATTTTTTCTGATCGTAATCGGTGAACTTCAGCGGTACTTTGTCAAAAAACTGAGTGTAATGACCGTCCACAGCGTGGCTTTCCGTGATGCAAAAATAAAGTAAAATCGCCTTTTTTAGCCATTGATGGACCTGCCAAACACCGTCGATTTTCTCAGCCAGTCTTTTCTCGCCACGGTCCAATAACTCAATTACTTCCAACACAGCTGCCCGAGTTTCGCTATCGACGGTATCCGGTGTCAATTCTTTGCGACGTTCATAGGCACGATCGATGATGGTTTCTATATTCACAAAAATACTCCTTCTCTATTTTTGAGCACAATAACTTTCTTCAAGCATGTTAGCAATATTTTAAGCCTTCCTTTGACGCGAAGAGTGGTTCTAAGCAATTCTTTTAAAGAAATAATGAATTATACCTAATTTTAAACCCCTCATCCGCCCTCGGCACCTTCTCCCACAGGGGAGAAGGAGTTTTTCCTTCGGCTTTAAGTAAGGTTAGTGCCTGAGGAGGGGCTCATTGGAACGTCAGTTTTCATGGACGAAAAGTCGAGCCTACGGATGTATTCACGGCGGTTCCAATAAGCCCCTCCTCAGGCACTAACCGATTGGTGGCTCAACACGAATCTTGAAAAATCTTACTCAATCACATTGACGATTTTTACGCAGATCAGTATGATGTTTAATCTCGTGCGGGGTATAGCGCAGTCTGGTAGCGCGCCTGCTTTGGGAGCAGGATGTCGGGGGTTCGAATCCCTCTACCCCGACCATGTTGTCGGCAGTGTCCGTGCCCGTAGCTCAGTCGGATAGAGCATCAGCCTTCTAAGCTGAGGGTAGGGGGTTCGATTCCCTCCGGGCACGCCAAACACCTGGTCTTGCGCCGCCTTCAAACAATAAGGAAGCGCAATACTCGCCGCATACAGCGCGAACAGTTGTGTTTCTCATCTCAACTTGGTGGACGTAGCTCAGTTGGTAGAGCCCCGGATTGTGATTCCGGTTGTCGTGGGTTCGATCCCCATCGTTCACCCCACATAACCTCCGATTTTGTGATCACCAGCCCACAGGCTGGCCGTGATAGAGTACCCAGATGTTAAAAACATTGCGCCGGATCGTACAAGAGGTCAACACAGCACAGGATTTACCCGAAGCGTTGGCTATTGTCGTCACCGGCGTCAACAAAGCCATGAATACCGAAGCATGCAGCGTATTCCTGGTCGATGAAGAACACGGCGAAAACGTTCTAGTCGCCACCGAAGGACTCAATAAAGATTTAATCGGCCAAGTCCGCGTCAAACTAGGAGAAGGACTAATCGGCCTGGTCGGTGAACGCGCCGAACCCATCAACCTAGATAACGCCGCCGCACACCCCAAATATCTGCATTTCCCCGGCTTAGGTGAAGAAAAACTCAACGCATTTTTAGGCGTACCCGTCATCCACCAACGCCAAGTATTAGGCGTGCTGGTCGTCAACCAACACGAAGCCCGTTGTTTCGACGAAGCAGAAGAAGCCTTCCTCATCACCCTCTCTGCGCAACTCAGCGGTGCCATTGCCCATGCCTTAGCCATTGGCGATATTTCCGTATTTAATAAAACACTGGAAGCACCGCCCCGCGAAGTGACTTTAAACGGTATCGCCGGCGCTCCCGGAGTCGCCATTGGTACTGCCATCGTCGTCTATCCATTAGCCAACCTATCCGCAGTACCGGAACGCCGTATTGAACCGGATGAAATTGCTGCCGAAGTCGAGCAATTTCAAGCGGCCTTGGTCGCTGCACGTGTCAGCGTTAAACAATTATCTGAAAATATTAAAGCCAGTGGTCTGCCTGAAGAAGAAAGCGCGTTATTCGACGTGTATTTACGCATTCTCGACAGCCGCAGTTTCATTGAAGAAGTCATATCCAAAATTAATCATGGTTTATGGGCGCAAAGTGCGTTACGGCGAGTCACCGAACAACACATCGCTCGATTTGAAGCGATGGAAGACGTCTACCTGCAAGAACGAGCCGCTGATTTTAAAGATTTAGCGGAACGAATCTTGTTTCATCTGCAAGCGCGCATTGCCCGCACGATGACGTATCCGGAAAAAACCATTTTAGTGGGTGAGGATGTCACCCCCGCGGCATTGGCTGAGGTGCCCGAAGGACGTTTAGCTGGCGTGGTTTCCATGCGCGGCTCCAGTAACTCCCATGTCGCTATTCTCGCCAGAGCCTTGGGTATTCCCACCGTGGTCGGCATTGCTGCTTTAAAGATTGCGCAATTAGAAAATGCCGAAGTCATTGTCGACGGCTACTACGGTCAAGTTTATCCCCATCCGAACATCTCCTTACGCCAAGAATTTTTGACGTTGATGCGGGAAGAACAAGAATTTGATAAAGAATTAGAAACGCTCCGAACACTGCCTGCAGAAACCCTAGATGCGCATAATATCTTTTTATTCGTCAATACCGGCTTGGCTCCCGACGTAGGCAGTGCCTTAAGTGTCGGCGCCGAGGGTGTCGGGCTTTACCGCACCGAAGTTCCGTTTATGGCGCGCGATCGATTCCCCAGTGAAGAAGAGCAACGCATTATTTACCGACAACTACTCAATGCGTTTGCACCCAGGCCGGTGACGATGCGCACTTTGGATGTGGGCGGTGACAAAGCATTACCTTATTTTCCGGTCAAAGAAGATAACCCTTTTTTAGGCTGGCGCGGCATTCGTATCACCTTAGATCACCCGGAAATTTTGTTAGTGCAATTGCGCGCCATGTTGCAAGCCAGTGTCGGTCTAGACAATTTACGCATCATGTTGCCCATGGTGACGACGGTGAGTGAGGTGGAAGAATCACTTCGTTTGTTAAAGCAAGCCCATGAAGAAACCTTATCCGAGGGGTTTGCGGTACAAATGCCCAATATCGGCGTGATGGTTGAAGTGCCTTCTGCCGTGTATCAAGCACAGATTTTGGCTAAACGTGTCGATTTTTTATCGGTCGGCAGTAATGATTTAACCCAATATTTATTGGCTGTGGATCGTAATAATCCCCGCGTCGCCGGTTTATACGATAGCTTACATCCGGCAGTTTTGCGGGCCTTGATGCAGGTGGTGGCCGGTGCCCATCGGGAAGGCAAACAAGTCACTATCTGCGGAGAAATGGCGGGTGATCCTGCCGCTGTTATCTTGTTATTAGCGATGGGTTTTGATACGCTGAGCATGAACTCCACTCGTTTGCTGCGCACGAAATGGGTCATCCGTAAATTTACTTTGAAACGAGCGAAACAATTATTGGATGAAGTCTTGCTCATGGACGATGCCGTGGAAATTCGTAACCATATGGAGTTAGCACTGGAGGATGCCGGATTAGGCGGGTTAATGCGAGCTGGTAAGTAATGCTGATTTTTATTGTCTATATTTTGATTGGTGCCATGGCAGGTACCTTAGCGGGTTTATTAGGCGTAGGAGGCGCAATTCTTGTTGTTCCCTCTCTTGTTCTGGTTTTTTCTACGCAACACATTGTCCCTGCCGACCAACTCATGCATTACATTGTCGGTACTTCGTTAGCCGCCACTTTCGTCACCACTTTATTTTCATTACGTGCGCAATATCGGTATGGTAATTTTTCTTGGCCGCTGTTTAATAAACTTTGGCCGGGGATTGCCATTGGTACGATACTGGGAACCTCATTCGCGACGTTATTAAATACGCATTTTTTACGGATATTATTTGGCGTATTCATGGTTGTGGTTTCTATACAAACTTTTTTTCGTTTGCGGGAAAGCGCACAGGAAGGATTACCACCCTCGTTATTTCGGTGGATAGCTACTTTGTTGATCGGCGTATTTGCTGGCTTACTCGGCATTAGTGGCGGCGCCCTGACTATCCCGTATTTGACGTATTACCAAACGCCGATTCGACAAGCGATGGCGGCTTCCACCGCCTGCGGTGTGATAATAGCGATTGTCGGAACCATCAGCTTTATGGTACTGGGCCTGCACCAGGCCAATGCGCCAGCTTGGAGCACCGGTTTCATTTATTGGCCGGCAGTGTTAGGGATTGCCTTAGGCAGCCCCTGGTGTGCTGCGCTAGGTGCTGCCTGGTCTAGTCGTTTGCCCGTCATTACACTACGTCGAGTATTCGCGGCTTTTTTATTTATTGTCGGCATCAATATGCTGGTTTAGAGAGTAAGAACCATGTTGCATTACCCCACCATCAACCCCGTCGCCGTCCAACTTGGCCCTGTTGCCATTCATTGGTACGGCATCATGTACCTTATCGGCTTTGCCGCCGCCTGGTTGCTCGCGCTGCGAAGATCTCGCCGCCCCGATAGTCCGTTTACTCCTCAGCAAATCGGCGATCTTATTTTTTATTGCGCGTTGGGTGTACTGATCGGCGGCCGCTTAGGTTATATGCTGTTCTACGATTTCCCTACACTCATAGCCAATCCCCTCAGCATTTTCAAAATATGGACCGGCGGCATGTCATTCCACGGTGGTTTAATCGGGGTGATGTTGAGTATGTGGTTATTTGGCAAACGTACGGGTCAATCTCTTTTTGTAGTAAGCGATTTCGTCACACCCTTAGCGCCTATCGGGCTTGCCATGGGGCGCATGGGTAACTTTATCAACGGCGAACTTTGGGGACGGGTCACCAATGTGCCTTGGGCCATGGTATTTCCCAGCGGTGGGCCAGAACCACGACACCCTTCCATGCTTTACGAATTTTTTTTGGAAGGACTAGTATTATTCATCATTCTTTGGTGTTACTCTGCTAAACCAAGACCGACTCGCGCCGTGTCGGGCTTGTTTTTAATCGGATATGGAACATTCCGGATCATTGTCGAATGTTTCCGTCAGCCTGATCCACAGCTGGGTTTCATTGCCATGGGTTGGTTGACGATGGGGCAATTACTTTCTATACCAATGGTTGCTTTTGGCGTGGTGCTGATGGTGCTCGCGTATCGACACAAGAATGGCCATGTCTCTGAAGTGACCGGATGAGGAGAATGTATGCAAACCTATCTTACTTTTTTAAAGCATATTCGTCAGCATGGCATCCAGAAAACCGATCGTACCGGCACGGGGACTATTAGTGTCTTCGGGTACGATATGCGTTTTGATTTATCCACCGGTTTCCCGCTAATCACCACCAAGAAATTACATTTAAAAAGTATCGTCCACGAGTTACTCTGGTTTTTACGTGGTGATACCAATGTTCGCTATTTACAGGAAAATGGCGTGAGCATTTGGAATGAATGGGCTGATGCCAACGGCGATTTGGGCCCAGTTTATGGTAAACAATGGCGGGCTTGGGAAGCTGCTAATGGCCAAGTGATCGATCAGTTGCAACAGGTGATGACGGCCATTCAACAAACGCCGGATTCGCGACGCTTGGTGGTCAGTGCCTGGAACGTTGCTGATATACCCAAAATGGCTTTACCACCTTGTCATTTGTTGTTTCAATTCTACGTAGTCAATAATAAATTATCGTGCAAACTAACTCAGCGTGCCGCTGATGCTTTTCTCGGTGTGCCGTTTAATATCGCTTCCTATGCATTACTGACGCATATCATTGCCCAACAATGTAATTTAGAAGTAGGCGAATTTGTCTGGTCCGGCGGCGATTGTCATATTTATTTAAATCATCTAGAACAAGTCGATTTACAACTCACCCGCATCCCCTATCCCTCTCCCCAGCTGCGTATTCTACGCAAACCGACTAGTCTTGCGGATTATCAATTCTCTGATTTTGAATTCACGGAGTATATTTGCCACCCGCCTATTAAAGCGCCAGTGGCGGTGTAATTCCGAGTAACCTCACCCCCGTATCATGTCAACTAAATTTTGTTTTAAGGGTTAAGAGAATCCGGGGTCCTGTCGCTGCGGAGTTATTGCTGCTTGGTTTTATAGAGTGTCAGACCTTTTAGGATATTCAACGCTTCAAATAGTTGAAAATCTTTATTCAAAAGATCGCTAGAGGAAGCGGCGGCCGCGGGGGCTGGGGTGGCTGTGCTGGCCGGTTTATTTTGAGTGCCGTCGGTTAAATGTTTACTCAAATCTGCTTCGGAGATAGAGAGTAAACCTTCGTCTGGATTATTCGCTTGCGGAATCTCTAAATCGGCGATGGGGATTTCCGGCTCGATGCCCTTGGCCTGGATGGAACGACCGGATGGCGTGTAGTAAAGCGCCGTGGTCAGTTTAATCATCGCATCATTGGCAACGGGCAATACGGTTTGCACAGAGCCTTTACCAAAACTTCGTTCGCCGACAACAGTGGCACGGTTTTGATCTTGCAAGGCACCGGCGACAATTTCAGAAGCAGAAGCGGAGCCACCGTTGATTAAGACCAGCATGGGTATGCCATTCAAAATATCATTGCCGTGGGCTACGGCTTTAATATCAGAACTTGGTATGCGGCCTTTTGTATAGACAATGACGCCACCGTATTTTAGGTGTTTACTGTTGAGGAACAGGCCTGTCACATCAACCGCCGCATCCAGCAGACCGCCTGGATTATTGCGAAGATCAATGACAACTCCCGCTAAATTTCCTTTCGACTGCTGTTTCAATTCTTCTATGTGTTGCAGTAAATCGCGTTTGGTTTCACTCTGGAAGAAAGAAATGCGGATATAACCGTATTTGCCATCGTAAAGCTGTGTTTTTACCGTTTGAATTTTGATGACTTCACGCGGAATATTGAATTCCAAGGGCTTTTTGACATCTTTGCGAACGATGGTGAGGCGAACCGTGGTATGGGGTACACCACGAATTTCATCGATGGCGTTGCGCAACGTCATATCACCCACTAATTTATTATTGATTCGAACAATCAAGTCACCCGGCTTAACGCCTGCTTTAAAAGCAGGAGTGCCATCAATAGGGCTGACAATTTTGATTAAGCCATTTTCAGGCATCACTTCAATACCAATACCCGCGAATCGGCCAGTGGTGGTCATTTCTAATTCTTTGAGGGCATCGGCATCTAAATAATCGGAATGGGGGTCTAAGTTGGAGAGCATGCCTTCGATGGCGTAGGTGAATAATTTTTGGTCATCGATGGGTTCGATGTAGTAGCGTTTGATCTGCGCAATCACTGTGGCCAAGCGCTCGATGTCTTTGACCGGCAAATTAATCGTGTTGGCGTTTGGAGAGGGTTCTTGGGAGGCTTGTTGCTGGGCTAATGCCGCCGTACAGGTGAGGCATCCCAGCCATAGGATTAGGGCACGCACAAGCATGGTTTGGGTAAAACGCACAGAATTCTCCATCGGAGTCAACTTACTCAATTAATTGAGCATTATATACAGTTCCTTCTGCTTGAAAAGGGATTTTTTCAGCAATTTATACTTATTTATTCCTAGAAATTATGCGCCGTCCTGGCGAGGGGGGGTAGGGGCATTCCCTAAACATGGGCAAATGTATTAAAACTAGACTATACCTTATCTATCAGGGGTTAAAAATCTAAGAAATGGCCAAGGAGGGCCTTCCTATGAAAAAAATTATTCTCTCGGTAGCAATGGTATTCTGTCTTTCCATCCCATTCTTTGCGCAAGCACAAACAGCTACTTACGGTGTACGTTTATGCCACAGTGATGCTGATGTTAGGTGCCTTGTTGTTCACCAGGGTGATACTTGGGAATCGCTATTTCCAGATCCCGCCGAGCGTGATCTTATTAAGCGCCTGAATCGCATGAATATCCATGTTTATCCCGGGTTATTTTTAGCAGTACCTAACCAGAACGTGAGTTTGCTGAGTTTAGCGCCTTTTAAGCAGAATGTCGGGTATTTGGGCGAAAAGCAAATTGTGGTTGACCCTAAACAACTGGCCTGGGGTGCTTACGATAAAGAGGGTAACTTGGTGAACTGGGGTCCAGCCTCCACTGGGCAAGCCTATTGTCCCGATCAGGGCGGGCCTTGCCGAACACCCATCGGCACCTTTACGGTTTATGACAAAAAAGGCCAGGGTTGTGTCTCTTCTAAATTCCCCATCGGGAAAGGCGGAGCGCCCATGCCTTATTGTATGCATTTTCACGATGGCTTTGCATTGCACGGCTCTTATGAGATGCCAGGCGTCAACGCCAGCCACGGCTGCGTGCGGATGTTTCCACAAGATGCGCAATGGCTAAATGAAAATTTTGTGAAAGTAGGCAGCACCCATGTCATTATTGAATCCTACTACGACAGTTAACCTATTCTGAAATATTTCATGCCTCTCCTTAATGTGGCACGCATTAAATAATGGTCACAAAAAACGGAAAAATGCCACATTCAGGAGGTCCTTCGCTGCGCTCTGGATGACATGTTATAAAATGGCAGAGGCATCATTTCGTGCGTGAGGATTTTATTTAATTAAAACTCCCTATAGGAGGCGTTATCCCATTTAACGACTACTATATGAGGCGTAAAGGAAGACCGGTCTCCACCTGCCCATTCCAGTTATCTGAATGTCGGCGTACGCAATTTAGCTAACGAAGCCTTCACGCGCCAGGGGAAATAAAACACTAACCTTTACTTGGATCATCGGTATAAAATAACGGGATGAATAACACAACCAATCCCCCCTTTATTTTAATCGATGGCTCGTCTTATCTTTATCGTGCTTTTCATGCCCTGCCGCCTCTTACGAATGCTCATGGCGAGCCCACTGGCGCTATTTACGGCGTGCTGAATATGATCCGCAAATTATTGCAGGATTATCCTTCTGAGCATGTCGCCGTGATTTTTGACCCCAAGGGTAAAACGACTAGAGATGCCATTTATCCGGCTTATAAAGCGCATCGCCCTCCGATGCCAGATGATTTACGCAGTCAAATACCGGCTTTACATGAAGCGATAGATGCGATGGGTTTGCCTATGCTTATCGTCGAAGGGATTGAGGCGGACGATGTCATTGCTACTTTAGCGCGACAAGCAACTGAACAAAACCAATCGGTGCTGATTTCCACGGGTGATAAAGATTTGGCCCAGCTGGTTAGCCCCTTGGTGACACTCATCAATACCATGACGGGGGTAAAACTTGATCCACCGGGGGTATTGGAAAAATTTGGGGTGCCTGCCGAGCGGATTATCGATTACCTAGCGTTAATGGGGGATAGTGTCGACAATATTCCCGGTGTGCCTAAGGTTGGCCCTAAAACGGCGGTGAAATGGTTACAGCAATACGGCTCTCTAGACGCCATCATGGCTGCTGCCGATCAATTTACTGGAAAAATTGGCGATAATTTGCGAGAAAGTTTAAATCAACTGCCTTTGTCGCGTGAACTAGTGACGTTGCGATTACACGAATCGCTGCCTTTTTCTTGGGATCAGTTGCACAAGAAACCTGCGCAGCGGGATAAGTTATTGCCCTTATTTCAGCGCTTGGAATTTAAAAACTGGTTAAAAGAATTATTGGATCATCCGGACCTGGCCGATAGTGTTGCAAAAACAGTACAGTACGATCTCATTCTCACCATGGCCGACCTCGATCGCTGGCTGGATAGGCTGCAAACGGCTGACTCACTGGCTTTTCATATTGAAATGACACACTCAAATGTGTGGGATGCCCAAGTAGTGGGCGTGGCATTTGCTATAGCCGACCATCGCGCCGCTTATATTCCCCTCGGACATAATTATTTGGGTGCACCCGACCAACTCTCGCGGGGTGAGGTGTTCGCCAAACTCAAGCCCTTGTTATCCCATCCGCAGAAAAAAATGATTAGCCAAAATTCAAAACACCTCATTAGTATTTTGGCTAATCAAGGCATTCTGCTCACTCCGCATAGTTATGACACGATGCTGGAATCGTATGTGCTGGAAACTGGCAATCGCCACGATATAGAAAGCCTTGCCTTAACTTTTTTGGGTAAACGGCTCACGGATCGTTTCGACCTAGTAGGCAAAGGCGTCAAGCAAATTGGCTTTAACCAGGTGGATTATCAACGTGCGGGTTATTACGCAGCGGAAGTGGCAGATGCGATTTGGCAAGTGCATCAAGCCTTGATGCAAAAAATCAGTCATTCCTCGGAACTGGTGTCGGTGCTGGAACAAATAGAATTACCACTGGCTGCGGTATTATCGCGCATGGAACGAGAAGGGGTCATGCTAGATAAGAATTTATTACTCGCACAAAGCGTGGAGTTGGAGCGCCGATTACTGCTCTTGCAAGAAAAAGCGTATCAATTGGCGGGAACCGTTTTTAATTTGTCTTCTCCAAAACAATTGCAAGAAATTCTCTATGAAAAATTGGGATTACCTGTTTTGGATAAAACACCCACGGGCGTGCCCTCTACTGCGGAAGCGGTGTTGCAGGAATTGGCTGTCAATTACCCGCTACCGCATATTATTTTGGAATACCGCAGTTTAAGTAAATTGAAATCGACGTATACGGATAGTTTACCTAAACAAATTGATCCTAATACCGGTCGAGTGCATACCTCCTATAATCAAGCGGTGACTTCCACCGGTCGCCTGTCTTCGACCGATCCGAATTTACAGAATATTCCCATCCGCACGGAAGAAGGGCGTCGCATCCGCCAAGCATTTATTGCGCCAAAGGGCTATAAAATTATTTCTGCGGATTATTCGCAAATTGAATTGCGTATTATGGCGCATTTATCGCGTGATACGGGTTTATTGCAGGCATTTGCTAAGGAATTGGATATTCACGCCGCGACTGCCGCTGAAATTTTTGGCGTGACTCTAGAACAAGTCAGTGCAGAACAACGTCGCCATGCCAAGGCCATCAATTTCGGTTTGATTTACGGGATGTCCGCGTTTGGCTTGGGTCAACAATTGGGTATTTCCAGAGAGATGGCGCAAGTTTACATGGATAAATATTTTGCCCGTTATCCTCTCGTCAAAACGTATATGCAAAACATTCGCGATTTAGCGCATCAACAAGGTTATGTCGAGACATTTATGGGCAGGCGTTTGTTTGTTCCGGAGATTCGTAGCAGCCAAATTTTACGTCGACGCGCTGCGGAACGAGCTGCGATTAATGCGCCCATGCAAGGTACGGCCGCCGATATTATCAAGATTGCGATGATTCGCATCGATGAGTGGATTAGAGAATCACAGCTGCCGATTAAAATGGTAATGCAAGTGCACGACGAATTGGTGTTTGAAGTCGCGGAAGAAATAGTACCAACCGTAGTGCCAATTATTCGCGATTACATGACCTCTGCGCTGACACTGGATGTGCCCCTGCAGGTGCAGATTCACGTCGGTAATAATTGGGATGAAGCGCATTAATCAGGTAGCGACTTCTAACTATTACTCCAAGAATACGAAGCTATTTCTTGTTTTCCAAGAAGTTCTTCTGCCGTTCTAGCATCGCATTTATTGGCGAGGAATTCCCCCAAATCAGTGTCCTTATCGACAAAATCCAGTAGCGTCGCGGGTTGATGGTTGTTGTTTTGGGTTTTGGGATAGGCAATAAAATTGATATTGTCGGCTCCAGCTTTCAATAATCTTAGAATCAGCATTTCTTTATCTTCTTCATGACTCAAAGCCGCAGCTATGAGCGGAGTAATCTTTCGGTAAACGCTGCCTTCCCGGATAATCTGTTTGTTGGCTGAAACTCCATTATTCAACAAATTTTCTAGCTCCTCAAAGTTGCTAGTGATACAAGCTTTATATAATTGATCGGGCTCTTCATCCCGCTTTGTTTTGGCTTCTCTAGAAGGAACAGGGGAATTCGGTGGCGCCTCCCTACCTGGAAGTGGGCGAATGGGGGAAAGACCGACTCCTCCTAACCACTCAATAATAGCCTTAAAACTCTTACTTTTTTCTCTTGGTTCGCTACTCTCTACTGTATCTTTCATAAATCACCTGCCGATTCTTCAATGCCTATTTTTAGCTACTTTATAGCAACATATGATAATTTATATTTATTAATGGTAAATTAAAGAAACGTATTTAATGAATCGTGTGGCAGAAGCTTTTCCACCGGAGCTTGCGTATAATGTCGGGTTCTAACTTTAAGAGCCTGTGGTTTTATGAATCTTGAGCAGCTATTTGATGTCATCGTCGTAGGTGGGGGGCATGCCGGTACTGAGGCAGCCTTAGCTTCGGCACGCCTGGGGGCGAGCACTTTACTACTGACGCATAACATTGAAACCCTGGGGCAAATGTCGTGTAACCCTTCCATCGGCGGCATTGGTAAGGGGCATTTGGTCAAGGAAGTCGATGCCTTAGGCGGCATCATGGCACAGGCTACGGATAAAGCGGGGATTCAATTCCGAATACTAAATGCCAGCAAGGGGCCCGCCGTGCGGGCTACTCGCGCCCAGGCCGACCGTATGTTGTATAAACAAGCCATCCGCCAAGCCTTGGAAAATCAGCCTAATCTTTGGCTATTTCAGCAGGCAGTAGACGATCTATGGGTTAAAAACGACCGGGTCGTCGGTGTAGTGACGCAAATGGGCTTGTCTATCCCTGCAAAAACCGTGGTACTGACCACTGGCACCTTTTTAGGGGGTTATATCCATATCGGCGGCAGCCATTACCAAGGCGGGCGTGCTGGCGATCCACCGGCGAATGCCTTAGCGCAGCGTTTGCGTGCCTTACCATTTCGAGTCGGCCGCTTAAAAACAGGCACTCCGCCACGCATTGATGCCCGAAGTATTGATTTTGGTTTGCTGACCGAACAACCCGGCGATAGCCCCACACCGGTTTTTTCTTTTATAGGCGATGGTTCTGACCACCCACCCCAGATCAGCTGCTATATCACCCATACTAACGAACAGACCCATGACATTATTCGCAATAGCCTGGATCGTTCACCGCTTTTTACCGGCCAAATTTCCGGTATTGGCCCACGCTACTGCCCTTCCATCGAAGATAAAGTCACTCGTTTCGCCGAAAAAACATCCCATCAAATCTTTGTCGAACCCGAAGGACTAAATACCCAGGAAATCTACCCCAATGGTATCTCCACCAGCCTGCCCTTCGATGTGCAGACTGCCGTGGTACGCAGCATGAAAGGGTTTGCGAACGCCCACATTACCCGCCCCGGCTATGCCATTGAATACGATTTTTTCGATCCTCGAGATTTAAACCCCTGGCTGGAAACAAAATTAATGCCTGGCCTATTTTTTGCCGGCCAAATTAATGGCACCACCGGTTATGAGGAAGCCGCTGCGCAAGGCCTGATCGCCGGTTGCAATGCCGCCTTACAAGCGCGTGGCAGCGCGCCGTGGTATCCAAGGCGAGATCAAGCTTACCTAGGGGTCATGATCGATGATTTAACCACCCATGGCACTGCCGAACCCTATCGCATGTTCACTAGCCGGGCTGAGCATCGATTATTGTTACGCGAAGATAATGCGGATTTACGTTTGACCGAGATAGGCCATCAATTGGGTCTTGTCGACGAGGACCGTTATCGGTTATTTTCTGAGAAAAAAGCGGTTATCGCCACAGCCCATCAGCAGATGAGTGACTACTTGGTTCGTCCCGGCTGCGCCATTGGAATGCAGATCACTGCCCTAACAGGCCAGCCCCTAGACCGCGAATACCGGGCCTTAGAGTTATTGCGCAGGCCAGAAATAACCGTGAAATGGTTGTGGCCTCAACTCGGCCTTGCTTCAGAAATACCCGCCGCCGCACTAGACCAAGTCGAAATACAAGCGAAATACGAGGGGTATATCAAAAGACAACACCTGGATATCGATAGGCAACGGCGCCATGAAGAAACCAGACTACCAGCGCATTTAAATTATGAAAAAGTAGCGGGACTTTCGACAGAAGTCCGGCAAAAACTGGCTGCCGCCAAACCGGTAACTATCGGTCAGGCGTCGCGATTACCTGGCATAACGCCAGCGGCTATCGCTATTT
Source organism: uncultured Gammaproteobacteria bacterium (assembly GCA_963797335.1). Lineage (GTDB taxonomy): Bacteria > Pseudomonadota > Gammaproteobacteria > JAURND01 > JAURND01 > CAWCOU01. The sequence continues at coordinate 872,043 of CAWCOU010000006.1, forward strand.
TATTAGTCCATTTAAAGAAACATGCCTATCATGATAGCCACGTCGATACAGAATAAAGAGTTGCCGCAATTACTCAGCGAGATTGTCGCGACATTACAAATCGAATTAACGGCTGCTGCTCAAGAAAAAATACTGGCCTATCTTGCTCTGTTACAACACTGGAATGGCACTCATAACCTCACCGCCATCCGTGATCCGCGCGAGATGATGATTCGGCATATTGCCGATTCTCTGGCTGTACAGCCCTTTTTAACAGGCCAGTATTTCATCGATGTCGGCACCGGCGCCGGTTTACCCGGTATTCCTTTAGCCCTGGCCTTACCTGATTCGCATTGGACTTTGCTGGACAGTCAAGGGAAAAAAACGCGGTTCTTAATTCAGGCCAAAGCCGAGTTAGAGCTAACCAATATCACCGTCGTGCAAGCACGTGTGGAGACTTACATTCAACAACCATTGGCAGATGGTATTATTACCCGGGCTTTTAGTGACTTGCAGGATATGGTGAGTAAAACTCAGCATTTACTGGCACCTGGCGGCAAACTATGGGCGATGAAAGGGGTTTATCCCACCGAGGAATTACGTGATTTTGCCGCCTCCTCGTATCAAGTGCATCCCTTACAAGTGCCCCACTTAGCTGAAGCTAGACATTTATTGTGCCTAACTCCTCTGGAACCTGTTCATGCCTAACATCATTGCGGTGGCCAACCAAAAAGGCGGCGTCGGTAAAACAACCACTTGTGTGAACTTGGCGGCTTCATTGGCGGCTACGAAACAGCGCGTACTGTTGATTGACTTGGATCCGCAGGGCAATGCCTCGGTGGGCAGCGGCGTGACTAAAGAACAAGCGTTAATGACCAGCAAAGAAATTCTGTTAGATGAAGCTAGCATTTCCGATGCGATCATTCATACCGCGGGATTTTATGATCTAGTGCCGGCAGATGGTGAATTGACGGTGGCTGAAATCCAGCTGTTGAAGCAAGAGCAACGCGAATATAATTTACGAAAGCAATTGCAATCGGTAACTGAGCATTACGATTACATCTTGATTGATTGTCCACCGTCGTTAAATATTTTGACCGTGAATGCATTAGTTTGTGCCACCTCGGTATTAATTCCTATGCCTTGCGAATATTTTGCGTTAGAAGGTCTGGCTAATTTACTGCAAACCATCCAACAAATTCGTAATAGTGCCAATCCCAATTTACGCATCGAGGGTGTATTAAGAACCTTATACGATGGCCGAAATCGGTTAACACACGAAGTGAATGAACAATTAAAAGCCCATTTTGGTGCACAACTTTATACTACGGTAATTCCTCGTAACGTACGCGTGGCAGAAGCGCCTAGCTTTGGTTTGCCCGCTTTATTATACGATAGCCGTTCGCCAGGCGCTGTGGCTTATCTAGCCTTGGCCGGGGAGTTGATGCGCCGACAAAAAATGCCGTTAGGAGAAGTCCATGAAGTCTAAGCGCAGTCTAGGTCGTGGTTTAAGCGAATTACTCAGCATGAGCAGTAACGTAGCGCCCTCGCCAAAATCAGATGAATCACGCCATTTACCTATTGAGTTTTTGCAGCCCGGAAAATACCAGCCACGCAAAGACATGAACTCCGCAGCCTTGCAAGAATTGGCTGACTCTATCCGCGCCCAGGGCATTTTACAGCCTTTATTAGTACGCAACCTGGGTACAGACCGTTATGAAATTATTGCCGGCGAACGGCGATGGCGAGCGGCGCAATTAGCGGGTTTAACGGAAGTACCTGTTTTTCTACGCGCCATCACCGATGAAACGGCAATGGCCATGGGCTTAATCGAGAATATCCAACGTGAAGATTTAAACGCCATCGAACAAGCCGTAGCCCTACACCGGCTCGGTGAGGAATTCCAACTCACGCACGATGAAATCGCCACAGCCATTGGTAAATCTCGCGCCACAGTCAGCAATATGCTGCGGTTATTGCAACTGGAATCACGCGCACGCGCCCTATTGGAACAGGGCGCGATTGATATGGGCCATGCTCGAGCCTTGTTGTCTTTAGAAAAAGAACAGCAATGGCTGTTAGCTCAACAAATTGTTGCAAAAACATTATCGGTGCGCGAGACAGAAGCCTTGGTACAACGCTGGCAATCCCAATCTCCAACTCCTATACGCACCGCAACCAAAATCAGCCCGGATGTGCTGCGTTTAGAATCAGAATTATCCGATAAATTAGGCGCTGGCGTGAAAATTCAACACGCTCCCAAAGGCCATGGAAAGTTGCTCATTCGTTACCATAGTCTAGAAGAACTCGACGGTATCTTGGCCCGCATTCGCTAGAACAGGCGTGCTATTTATTCTTTAATTGGCATCGCCCCTTCGCTCAAAATATCTAGGTAATCTTGATAAACATACCGTTTATTTCGAGTTTTCCCGGTGACTTCTTTGATGATATTTAATTCCAATAAATGGCTTAATGATTTATTGGCGGTCGGTAGAGAAATCTTACACTGCTCTGCTATTCTTTTGGCATTACTAATGGGGAACTTCTGTAAATAATAGTATATAGCCACTGTAGAAGACGTAGCAGCATTGGCCAGTTTTTGCTGATGAGCAGAAAATAATTTTAAGATGGACTGAGCAGCTGTCACCGCTTGATTGGCAGTTTCCACCACACCTTGCAGGAAAAATTGCAGCCATTCTTCCCAATCTCCAGTCGTTCGCACTAATTGTAAATGTTCGTAATACTGTGTTCTATGCGTTTTAAAATACAAGCTAAGATACAGCAGCGGTTTTTCTAAAATGCCATTCACGCATAAAATAAACGTAATAAGTAACCGACCTAATCGGCCGTTGCCATCTAAAAAAGGATGAATGGTTTCAAATTGAACATGGGCTAAACCTGCCTTGATCAATACAGGCAATTGCACTGTTTCATCGTGTAAAAATTTCTCTAAGTTTCCTAATAAATCATCTAACTCTTCCTGGGGCGGCGGTACGAAATGCGCATTTCCTGGACGAGTACCACCAATCCAATTTTGAGAGCGACGAAACTCTCCGGGTTGTTTAACACGCCCTCGTCCATCTTTTAATAAAACTTCGTGCATCTCACGAATCAGGCGCAGCGAGAGGGGAAAACCATTTTGGAGACGGAGCAAGCCATGCTCCATTGCCGCTACGTAATTTGAAACTTCGGCAATATCTTGATTAGGGACTTCAGAGGTATCCTGGTTTTCAAATTGTAATAAATCCGATAACGAAGACTGCGTACCTTCAATTTGAGAAGATAAGACTGCCTCTTTCCTTACGTACATATATAAAAACAAGGAGTGGTCTGGTAAAGTCGCACACAGCCCATCTAAACGCCCTATTGCTAGGTTCGCCTTCTCCAATAGTTGGTTTAGTTTCTCTAACCGAATGGGAGGCTTAGGAGGCAATAGGTTAGGTACGTAAGCTTGATAAGTTTCCCCTGCCACAGAGCAACTTAGGTATTTTCCAATTCGATCTGGATGTCGCATACGCCTCCTTAATAAACAAATTGTCAGTTTTCTTTATTAATTGAAAGAGTAACTAAAGTTTCCTTAATTAGCAAGCTGTTCTATAAAAGACGCCTTCTTAATAAATAAATTGGCCATTTCCTTTATTAATGAAAGCTTTAACTGAAGTTTTCTTAACTACGGCCTGTCGTCACACGCACTCCATTACGTCGTTCCGCGACTTGTCCCATAGCTATCTACGCCATCTGGAGGAAAAGCTCTACTTAAGCGTGTTTTTATTTTTTCTCATTTAGTTTCCGTAATTGCGTTAATTTTTCGCCGATTTGAATTTCCAAACCTCGGGGCGCTGGTCGATAATAAATTCGTTCACCCATTTCTTGGGGGAAATACGTTTCGTGAGCGGCGTAGGCATTGGGCTCATCATGGGCATAGCGATAACCTGCGCCATAGCCTATGTTTTTCATTAACGATGTCGGGGCATTGCGTAAATGCATAGGGACTTCTTGACTGCCATTGGCTTGTGCATCTCGCATCGCTTCGTTCATAGCTACATAGACGGCGTTACTTTTCGCGGCGCATGCCAGGTAAACAACGGCGTGAGCCAGTGCCAATTCACCTTCCGGACTACCTAGACGTTGATAGGTATCGAAGGCAGCTAAGGCAAGAGGCAATGCGCGTGGATCGGCATTGCCAATATCTTCACTGGCCATGCGCAATATTCTTCTGGCGATATAGAGCGGATCGCAACCACCATCCAACATTCGAGCCAACCAATATAGCGCGGCATCGGGGGAGCTACCGCGCACCGATTTATGCAGCGCGGATATTTGCTCATAAAATAGATCGTCTTGCTTATCAAAGCGTCTAACACTGCCGGACAATATTTCATTGACTATCTCAGCAGTGATGACTTCTCGACCTTCGTGTGTCACCGCAAAATCGGCGATAATTTCTAACATATTCAAAGCCTGCCTGGCATCGCCATCCGCATACTGTGCTAATTGTTGACGGAGTTCCAAAGGGAAATCCAAATGGCGGTTTCCGTAACCGTGCGTGGGATCAGTTAAAGCGGCATTTATCACTTGCAAAATTTCCTCGGCTCCTAAGCGTTTCAACACATACACGCGAGCGCGAGAAAGCAAGGCGTTATTGAGCGCAAATGACGGGTTTTCCGTGGTTGCGCCAATGAAAATTAACGTACCGTCTTCCACATAAGGTAGGAATGCATCTTGCTGGATTTTATTAAAGCGATGCACTTCATCGACAAAAAGAATCGTATTTTTGTGCAAGGTTTGGCGAGTTTGTTGTGCACGGGCGACGATATCACGAATGTCTTTCACACCGGCTAAGACAGCGGAAATTTTTTCGATATGGGCATTGGCGTGTTCTGCTAATAAATAGGCTAGCGTTGTTTTACCGGTACCTGGAGGTCCCCACAGAATCATCGAATGCAAAGTATTGCTTTCCATCGCCGCACGTAGCGGTTTAGCTTTACCTAGCAGATGTTGTTGGCCAATGAATTGCGACAAAGATCGCGGCCGCATCCGTGCGGCCAGCGGTTGAAACAGATCAGCAGTGGGAGCTTGAGCTTTAGGCATTCTTTATAATTTCGACCCCTTTGGGCTTGGTAAATTTAAATAACGACGGGCTTAAGCTGGGATTAATAACGACATTTTGAAAATGAAAATTAGTGTGAGAACCCAGGTTATCCTGTAACTGCATATCCACCAATTTGCCGTTACTGAAATGTAGTTGAATGGATTTAAATAAATCGTTGTTATTCTTTGGCGTTAATTGAAACCATTCGCCCGCGCCTTTGTCCATGGTCGTAACATTAAAACGATTTTCCAAATCTTCCACCGAGCCGCTTAACAATGACGCCGGGCTATTGGCATTACTGCTATCGAGATTTTGACGACTGGCTTGCTGGAGATCTTTGTCGTAAATCCAGATGTATCGGCCATCGGCAATCAGTAGTTGGGCATTGGGACTCATCACTTCCCAACGGAATTTACCGGGCCGTTGTAAGGCCATTTGCCCGGAGTTATGTTGCGTTGCTTTGCCTTTGCCTCCTGAGACCACTTGCTGAAATTGTGCTGTCATCGATTTAAAACTACCGAGCAAATTCGATAAGTTATCGCTGGGCACATCGGCACGAATACCGATAGATACGGCCATCAGGCCACTTACTAATAATGGGAACAGCATTTTTCTCAGCATGGCATTACTCCTGTATATGAAAAAAGAATGAGGTGATACAGGATACCTTTAAGCGCTTACCGAATCCAGCCCTGGCGCATGAGGGTGCTGGCGGCGATGAGGTTGTTTAATTTTGCATTGAACTAACTATAGTGATTTTTTTGGTTTTTTTCGCTGGAAATTATCGAACTACGGAAAAAGAATTGCTTTTTACGTGCTGGATGATTACAATTTAACTCTGAATTTAACGGTAGAAATGCATTAAAAAGACGAGTTTCCTGCATTCCGCCGCTGTCAAATTCAGGTTAAACGCTTTGCTTTTGTCATGGATGACAAGTAAAAGGGTGTTTATGAGAAAAAAATAGGTATAGGGCATTTAAAAGGTATTTGTTTGGCAATATCTTCCTGATTTTGTGGCAGATTTTTGACAACAAGGTCGGAAGTTAAGGAAAGGGTTCTCACCAGAGCCAGTTCTTTTGCCAGGTGCATTGTATAAGGATCAACGTAAACAAAAACACACTCTTAGGAGAATTCAAATGACAATTAAACCTGTGATGCAAGCGGCTGTAGCCGTTGCTGCTCTGAGTTTAACAACAGTCGGTTTTGCTGGTGGCTATACCAATTGCTACGGAGACCAATGCGGCAACAATAAATACTACACCGCAGCTCCAGTACCAGTTGCAACAGCTGCTTACTATCCCGTAACTGGGCAAGGCTTTGTAATTGGTGTGCAAGGCGGTTATGCCGATACCCACTGGAGTAACCTCGATGTATTTGATCCCGGGTTAAGTGGTACTGGTTTCGCCGCACGTCCGTATTTAGGGTACGATTTTAGCAAATACTTTGGCTTAGAAGCTGGTTACACCTTCCTACCCAAAGCTACCGATGATTTTGGCAATAGCATCCATAATTACGCCGTTGACTTAGTCGGTAAATTATCTTTACCAGTCGTTAATGGTTTCAGCGTTCATGCTAAAGCCGGCGGCAGCTATCTCCATGCCAGTATTGACTCAGACATCGTTGGTACTGAAGATAGTTCCTCACACTTTGGTCCCGCTTACGGTGTAGGCGCTTCCTATGACCTTACCCCCAATTTCGCGCTCGGCGTGGACTGGATGCGTTACAGCGGTAATGGCAAAATAGGCACCTCCAATTATATACCGCAACAGGACGCTGTGTTTTTAGGTCTGTCTTATAAATTCCAGACCAGTTTTTCGTAATACCTTGGGATCTACCAGCCGTTATGCTCTCCAGTAATAACGGCTGTATCCCATAACAGCTCAGTTTGGTGAGGAATATCAATAACTGAGTGTCCGACCTCTCGATTGTCACTGGAGAAGAATACACGTATGTCAAAAAAACGCGCCTGCGCTGACTTGCGCTACGAAGTTACAGCAGACGATCTTCCCCTCTCTTGCCCCATGCCTAAATTCCGTTTATGGGATGCTCACCCCCGTGTTTATTTACCGATTCAAGCCACAGGTCGTGTCGTTTGCCCTTATTGCAATGCAGAATATATACTAAAAAATATGACCGCAGTGAATGAGACCATTGATGAAGACAGAAGCGCATAACATCCTGGTAGTTGGCCCTTCCTGGGTTGGCGACATGGTCATGGCGCAGTCATTGTTCAAGTTGTTAAAAATACAAGACCCTACTGTCCATATTGACGTGCTTGCTCCCGCCTGGAGCTTTTGTTTGCTGGAACGGATGCCAGAGGTTAGGCGTGCCTTACTCTCCCCGCTTAAACACAAAGAACTGAAACTAAGAGCGCATTATCGCTTGGCGCGGCAACTTCGCAGCTCTGCTTATAGTCAGGTGATTGTACTCCGTAATTCGTTTAAATCTGCACTTATTCCGTTTTGGAGTCACATTCCCAAGCGCACTGGCTGGTATGGGGAATGGCCGCGGTTTTTATTGCTAAACGATGCTCGCCACCTCAAGGGTGAGGAATTCCCGTTGATGGTGGAAAGGTTCGCCAAGCTGGCATTGCCCAAAGATGCGGAACTACCCAAACAACTGCCTTGGCCCAGTCTCGAAGTCTCCCCAGAAAATGTCCAAAAGGCCCTGAACAAGTTTGGTTTAACTGTAACCCAACGACCTATATTGGCTTTAGGGCCAGGTGCTGAATTTGGCCCTAGCAAACGATGGCCAGCCCAGTATTATGCGGAAGTGGCGAATGCTAAATTGCAACAGGGATGGGATGTTTGGATTTTGGGCTCCAAAAATGATCAATCCGTAGCTAACGAAATCATGGACCAAGTCAAAGCCCCCATCGTCAATCTCTCCGGAAAAACCGACTTGGCAGAAGTCATTGATCTGTTGTCTTCAGTCACTGCTGTAATCGGCAATGATTCGGGTATGGCCCATATCGCTGCCGCTCTGCGCAAACCCTTAATCGCCATTTACGGGTCAACCACCCCTGGTTTTACTCCACCCTTGTCTCACCAGGCCATCGTGCTTTCGCTCAATTTGCCATGCTCCCCTTGTTATAAACGTGTATGCCCATTGGGCCATTGGCGTTGTATGTTAGATTTATCGCCCCAAGTCATTTTGAACAGCTTAGACGAACTCATGGCTAAAGATAATTCCCATGTTCATTGATTCGCATTGCCACCTCAACCGTTTGGATTTATCCGCTCACCAAGGACAATTAGCGCTTGCTCTGCAAGCCGCTCGCGATCGGCAAGTGACTCGTTTTCTCAGTGTTGCTGTCGAATTAACCGACATGCCTGATTTATTAGCCATTGCCGCCCAACACGACGATGTCGATGTGAGTATCGGTTTGCATCCCACCGAAAACCCGGGTCAAAATCCCGGAGTGGAGACATTAGTGGCGATGGCCGAACATCCTCGCATCGTTGCCATTGGTGAAACTGGCTTAGATTATTATCGATGTGAAGGGGATATGGAATGGCAGCGACAACGTTTTCGGGATCATATTCAAGCAGCTAAAACCGTGAACAAACCGCTGATTATCCATACTCGACAAGCGCCCGAAGATACGTTGCGTATCCTCGCCGAGGAGCAGGCGGGCGAAGTCGGCGGTGTTTTTCATTGCTTTACGGAAAGTTGGGAAGTGGCAGAGCAAGGCTTAGCTCTGGGCTTTTATGTGTCGTTCTCCGGAATTGTCACCTTTAAAAATGCGCTGGCTTTGCAGGAGGTGGCTAGGCGGGTACCGCTTGAGCGCATGTTGATTGAAACCGATTCCCCGTATTTAGCACCAGTTCCGTATCGCGGCAAGCCCAATGAACCGGCTTATGTGCCTTATGTAGCGCAGGCGATTGCCGAGTTGCGTGGCGTCGATGTTAAGCTCATTGCCGAACAAACCTCGCAGAATTTCCATCGATTATTTCACAAAGCTCAGTGACTATATACACAAGCCAACCACAAACGCTTGTTCTAGAAAGAGTTGTCAAAAGAAAGAAAGGACTTTGTCATATATGTTACCTAAGTTATTGATTTTATACCATGTTTCATCTTTGCCTAATAACTGAACAAACTGATGGACCTACCCCATTTAGCTCTGGACGGGGCACTTCAAGAACATCCTTTCCACAGAGTTATCCACAGATTCTGTGGATAACTGAGTCGCTGCTATTCAAAAGGATGTACTCCCAGAGGGTTCTCAATGCGAGGCTGAATTCAGCAGCATTTGTACTGCTGTTTGCCATCGATGGTAATAATCGTTGGCTACCGATGCGGTGATGTGCGGCTGAAACCACTGACAATGTTCTGTCGTCGGCTCGGAATACAAATTCCAGCATCCCACTGTGGCACCCGCCAAGCTTGCTACCCCAAAGGCAGTTGTCTCCGGGCAGGGTGGGCGTCTAACCGGTAGTTGCAATAGATCAGCCAAAAACTGCATTAACCAATTATTGACCACCATACCGCCATCGACCCGCACTTCTGTTAAAGACGAGGCCTGAACCACTGTCTCACCTGTCGCTGGGATCGTGGACAACATAGCCGTCAACAAATCACGGGTTTGATAGGCCACCGCCTCCAAACCAGCACGAACAATATGCGCTATTTGGCTATCACGGCTTAAACCCGAGATAACAGCGCGAACTTCCGGCTGCCAATAAGGCGCACCCAAACCGGTGAATGCTGGCACTAAATAAACGCCACCATTATCAGTCACGCTATTAGCCAGACCTTCGCTTTCCGCGGAGGTTTTCATAAAATGTAATTGGTCACGCAACCATTGCATAATGCTGCCAGCTGCAAAAATACTGCCTTCCAATGCATAACTGGTTTGACCGTTCAAGCGATAAGCCACCGTTGTCAACAACCGGGCCGATGACATTCGGGCTGTTTGGCCCGTATTTAGCATGAGAAAAGCGCCGGTTCCGTAAGTGCACTTCAACATACCGGCTTGAAAACACGATTGCCCTATTAAAGCCGCTTGTTGATCCCCCGCCATCGCGGTAATCGGGATTTCCTGACCAAACCAACTTGCATGCGTCGTGCCAAAATAAGCGTTGTTATCCTCCACTTTTGGTAATAAACTTTCAGGAATACAAAATAATTGCAGTAAATCCTTATCCCAGCGCTGGGTATGGATATTAAACAGCAGCGTCCGTGAGGCATTCGTCGCATCGGTGCTATGCTGTTGGCCCTGTGTGAAACGCCACAATAAAAAACTATCGATGGTTCCAAAGGCTAATTCACCTCGTTCTGCCTGCTGCCTAGCCTCTCCGACGTGATCGAGCAGCCAGTGTATTTTAGTCGCGGAAAAATAAGGGTCCAGCAAGAGTCCCGTTTTTGCTTGTATAGAAGACTCACAACCCTCTGCCTGCAAGCGTTGGCAAACGTCAGCGGTGCGCCTGTCTTGCCAAACAATGGCGCGATGAATGGGAATGCCTGTTTTCCGATTCCAAATGACGGTTGTTTCTCGTTGATTAGTAATACCGATTGCTTTAATGTCAGCAAATGAGAGTTGTGCCTGGCTAACCGCTGTACGACAACAATCTAACGTGGTTTGCCAAATGTCTTCTGCATCCTGCTCAACCCAGCCGGGTGTGGGGAAATAAGTCGTCAACGGCAATTGGTGCTGACCGACCACCGCACGATCACGATTAAACACCATGGCGCGGGTGCTAGTGGTGCCTTGATCTATTGCTAAGATAAAATGGGTCATTTTTTACCTAACTATTTTTCAAAAGGAAGTTGTATGACTATCTGGTTTAAACCCATGACGGTGGATGACCTGAATGTTCGAGGTCAACATACCATGAGTGAATTTTTAGGGATAGCGTTTGTTGAAGTCGCCGATAACTATCTGGTGGCCCGAATGCCAGTGGATGAACGTACGCGTCAACCCATAGGCATCATGCACGGCGGAGCTTCTTGCGTATTAGCGGAAACTGTCGGCAGCACCGCGGCTAATTGCTGCGTAGACCTCGACAAGGCTTATTGTGTTGGCCTGGATATTAATACCAATCATATTCGTTCCATCCGTTCCGGCTGGGTAGTTGCCACTGCTAAACCATTTCATCTCGGTAAAACCACACAAGTCTGGGGTATTGACATAGTCAACGAACAGCAGCAACTCATTTCTGTTAACCGCCTAACGATGGCGGTTCTCACGCGAAAACCATGAGCCATGGATATCGCTAAATGACATGGCAATGGTTTATCGGTAAACCGAAATCTTTATCCAATGCATTATTATTCGCGTTAGCCATTACGCTATCGGTTTGCGCCGTGTTATTTTATTATATTATACGGCCAGTGCCGACTGATCAAATATACCGCTCCAATGCTTATCAGCTCTCCGCCGCCGTCAATGCGGAAGTTTGCCACAGCCAATACGAGATGGACCCGAAAGTCGTTTCTTATTTTCGCAAACGAACCATCAATACGGAAGTTCCCTTATTTAATCTAACCACTTTTCAAGGCTTATCCCTCGCCAATTTCTGCCATAAAGAAATCAAAAACTCCCAAACTGTCGGTCATATCGTAAAAAACTTAGAGGTAGGGGAAGGCATCACACTGTTCTGGTTGAACCGAGCGATTATTCACCTGAGCGGCAACATTACCTATTGGCAATTACAAATTATCTATCGATTCCTTCAAATAGCGTGTTTCGGCGTTTTTTGTTGGTATTTATTAAGCATAGGGTGTCGCTGGCCTCATGCCTGGGTCATGACTTTTTTTGCGGTTATCACCAATATTAACCATATGGTGATTCCCCTCAACGGCAGCGCTTTTTCTCTGCCTTGTTTACTACTCTTAGTGGCTTTATTTGGTTTTTCATTGCGGTTCCAATTATATCGGCATTGGCTTAAGCACTGTTTATTATTTGTATTGATCGCTGCGATTGCTGCCTGGTGGTTTCATACGCGCTCCTCCACCCTACCTTCTATTCTGGCTATATTGGCGATTTACTTATTGTATTTATTACGAGCACGCAAGAATCTAATCGCCATCGTGACGGTATTAGCTATATTTACATTAATCACCCCGGCTATTCACTACGCGATGACGTTTGGAAAAAATTCGGACGTATTGGTGAAAACTCATCCGTTTATGCATCCTATTGTATTGTCTCTGGCCGCGCCCATGAACGATTTGGCCAAAAAAGAAGGCATTAAATGGGATGATTACACCGGTTTAAAATTAGCGAAACGTATCAATCCGAAAGTAGATACGCTTTATTCGCCGGAATATAACCAGGCATTAACTCAATATTATCAACGATTATGGCAGACGCATCGCCAAGAAATGTTCAAGATCTATGAGCACAAGTTTTCGTTTATCACTCAAAATACCATTAACAGTATTATCAATAAAATAAAGCCCCAATTTGGGAAGATTGCACCGAAAGTGTGGTTTATGCCTTGGCAATTATTGATGGGTTTCACCTTGTATGGCGTGATGGCTGTTCTCATTTTTTATTTTCTTTTTCAGAAGGTCAATGGCAATCGCGATCGGGTTTTTTTATTGCTAGCGATTACCTGCTTGGCCCTGCTCAATTTACTCGAAAGCAGTATTATCATGTCGTCTTTTTACTTGTCATTCCAAACGGTATTGGTATTTTTTATGCTGGCTAGCACTTATTTGTTTTGGGGAGAGCTGGTTTTTCTATTGTATTGGCTAGCGCACACTTTTGTTACCCAGAGGAAACGCCATGAGTGATTTAAAAACCATCACGCTTATTATTCCCGTTTATAACGAAAGCGCCTCACTGCCCGAATTTCTTCGCGAATTGTCTTTAAAAACGGTAACGTTACCCTATCATTTTAATTACTTGGTGATTGATGATGGCAGCACGGATGGTGTCGACGTTTTTTTACAAACCGCTGTTCAACAATATCCACAATTAACCGTGCTTTCCTTTTCTCGTAATTTTGGTAAAGAAGCAGCCATTACGGCGGGGCTGGATCATTGCCAGGGTGATGCGTGTATTATTATGGATGCGGATTTTCAGCATCCCTTCGCGATGCTCGATGTCTTTCTACAAGAATGGCAAAATGGCTACGAAGTGGTTTATGGGATACAAACCGACCGTCAACACGAATCTTGGTTGCGAAGAGCGGCTGGTAAATTATTTTATAAAGTCCTAGGGAAGTTTTCTGAGGTGAACTTACCGGCCAATGCCGGTGATTTTCGCTTGATGGATCGCAAAGTCGTTGATGCAATGAAAGGCTTGCGAGAAAAAAATCGTTACATGAAAGGGCTTTACGCGTGGGTAGGTTTTAAGGCGCTGGGCGTCCCTTTTATCGCCGAGAAACGTTTCTCGGGCGAAAGTTCCTGGAATTACCGCAAGTTACTGAAACTGGCGTTAACCGGTATTTTTTCATTCACTAGTTTTCCCTTACGGGTGTGGGCACTCATTGGGTTTTTTATCGCCGGCGTTTTTTTTATTTTAACGCTCTATATTTTGATCAAAACGCTGATATTCGGCGATGATATGCCCGGCTACGCCAGCATCATGACCGCGATTGGTTTATTAAGCGGCATTCAACTGATTTCCATTGGTATCGTGGGTGAATATATTGCCATGATATTTAATGAAACTAAAAATAGACCTACCTATATTATCCGTGATATCTTGAAATTTCCCGATAAAAAATAATACATTGGTCACGGGCCTGGCATATAACCCTGCTATTATGTTTCCAGCACCCTTCCAAGAGCAAGTTTTGTACCATGACCCTTTACAACAACAAATGTTTGAGGAGGTAAATTTTGAGGTATGAGGGGCAAATCACCCGTGCCCCCGGGGATGCAGATATCTCTTAATAACTTGAAAACCATGCCTGCCTGGTGGCTTCAATCTTTTTTGTCTGCTACATCGCAAGTATTAATGCTAAATTAATATAAATGTTATTTAATTTGTCTTATGTTTCCATTGCAAGAGCGAACTATGGCAAAGTTAAATGATAAACAAACCCCTGGGCGAGATGTTTTAATACGGGCGTTGAATAAACTAATTAAAGCCTTAAAGTATAATGATTTTACGGCGAGCGACATTAAGGAACACTTAAGCGATTTTCCAAGAGCTTGCCACGATATTGAGCAATTATTTAAACCTTTGGAAGATGAGGATGGTTATATCTCTGCATCCGCTCGCCAGGCTTTTCAGCTCAGGTTAACTGAAATGAGGGATTCTGGTAAAAAAAATTTAACACCTATTCTATTCAGTACAGGGTTGACTGAGCAAGAAATTGAAAAGGAGCGAGAGGGGGTAAATATACAGTTTCTGGGTGTTATCGATGTCAAGCCGGCAGTGGATTCAAAAGCCAAATCTACTTCTTCAGCTCTTCAGCAGTTACCGCCAACTGGCTACCTCAAAATTAAAGAAAATTTCCCCCCAGCAACAAATCTGAGAAAACGTAAAACACAGGAGGATGAAACCACCCATCTAAAACAGGAGAAAAAAAATAAGAAAGACCCAGCCGTTTTTAATTGGAGCGAGAAAGATATAATCCTTAGCAATTTCCGTGGTGCGGTTGCCAAGCTTTATCCGCTCACAAACCCCACTAACCAAAAATACCACTCTGACTTTATGGAACAAGCTAAATCTTGGCAAACCCGCAACCTGAGCCCAGAAGAATTGCAAATAATTAAAAGGGTTGCTGTAAAAGTTGAGATTGAATCAAGTTCCGCTACTCAATCAACATCGCAATTACCCACGAGTGGAAACCAAATGACAAAATAAGCAAGGCTAGCAATAAGTAGCCGTTATTCGTAATAAAAGAAAATGGCAGCTATGATTTGTAATATCACTAAGGAATAGACCGCTGCTAGTAAATCGTCTAAAACAATGCCGAAGCCGCCGCTGACTTTTCGGTCAATCCAACCAATCGGCCAAGGTTTCCAAATATCAAATATTCGGAACAATACAAAACCAATAATGACCCATAACCAACCAGGTGGTGCCCCCAACATCGTCAATAAATAACCGACTACCTCATCTAACACCATGCCAGGATGATCGTGGACATTCAGTTCGCGGGCGGCCACGTGACAAATGACAATCGCTAACAAAATAAATAATCCAGTTAAACTGGCATAAAGACCGAATGGCATATTGGCCATTAATAAATAAAATGGGATAGCCAGTAAGGTACCGAAGGTGCCAGGAGCCCATGGAATTACGCCAACGCCAAACCCGAAGGCGATGAAATGAATCGGGTTGCGCCAAATACTGGGCAAACTGCTGGCAGGGGGTAACAAAGCTTTACTGTTCATGACTAACCTTTAGGCGAAATAATTTATTCTTAAAAATGGGTAAATCCTTTCCCCTCAAACGGAAAAGACGTGCCGTTGGCGTATCTTACTCGTAGGCCAGGGTGGGTTTCAATTACTCCAATGCGGTGACAAACCATTTCCTGGGGGAATAATGCTTCAATTCGGGATCGTTGGTGTTTGGGAGCGGTAAAACATAATTCATAGTCATCACCGCCGGTCAGCGCCAGAGACCAGGCTACTTCAGGTGCTATGGATTGCAGGGCTGGGCTAAGTGGTAAATGCTCTATCACCAAAGCGGCACCTACTTGGCTTTGGGTTAAGATATGCTGCAAATCAGCGGCCAAGCCATCGGATACGTCAATGACTGCCGTGGCGATGTCACGCAAGGCGATGCCTGTAGCCACCCGGGGAATCGGGTAATCTAACCGTGTGCGTGCCAACTGGAATAACTCATCGTCAATTGTCAGCTCACCTTGCAAACAACGTAATGCTAAAGCCGCATCCCCTAAAAAACCGGTGACATAGACATCATCACCTGCTTGCGCACCGTTGCGGCGTAATGCTTTTCCCAACGGCACGGTGCCACATACCTGGGTGGTGAGTGTTAATGGACCGCGGCTGGTATTTCCCCCTATTAATTGCATCTGGTGTTGTTTTAGTAACTGAAAAAATCCGTGACTAAATTCTTCACACCAGAGAGGCTCTAACTGCGGTAGAGTGATAGAAAGCATGACCCATGCAGGTTCAGCTCCCATGGCCGCTAAATCACTTAAACTAACGGCCAGGCATTTATGACCTAAACTGTTGGCAGTGGCCGACGGTAAAAAATGGATATTTTCGACTAAGGTATCGGTTGAAAAAGCAAGCTCTTGATTGTCCGGTGGGTGAATTAAAGCGCAGTCATCACCGATTCCTAAAATAACATCGGAACGATGACCAGGTTGGGTGTTCATATATTGATTGATGAAATCAAACTCATGCATCCGCGATGCTCTTTATTGCCTTTTGTTTGCGATTTCGGTTTTTCGTACTTGGCGAGCCACTCGATCCAGAATCGCGTTGACGTATTTAAATCCCTCGATGGCACCAAACGTTTTTGCCAAACGTAAGGCTTCGTCAATGACCACTCGGTAAGGAATATCGATGCGGTGCAATAACTCAAAAATAGCAATGCGCAGCACAGCGAGTTCAACCGGGTTGAGATCGGCCATGGGTCGATCGAGGACGGGCTGCATTAACTCATCTAATTGCGAAGAGCAGGGGGGAATTTCTCGGAGTAATTGTAAAAAATAATCCACATCCACTTTATCTAAACGACTTTCGCTTAAAAACTGCTGTTCGATTTCGTTGATCGGCGTTTGGGCTACTTGCCATTGGTAAATGGCTTGTAATGCCAAACGACGCGCATTATGGCGTGTAGTCGGTGTGGATTTAGCGGTCATGATTTTTCAACCACGCCCGTCTTTTGCAAGCGATTTATTTCATCTTTAAACGCATGAACGTCTTGAAAACTGCGATATACAGAGGCAAAACGCACATAGGCAACCGGATCGAGCTGACGCAAAGTATTCATGACCAATTCACCAATAAATACCGAACTGACTTCTCGTTCGGCTGTTTCTCGTAAGCTCCGGGCAATATCTGAAATCGCTTTTTCCACTTGGTCGGTACTGACCGGCCGTTTTTCCAAGGCTTTTAACATACCATTACGTAGTTTTTCCACACTAAACGGGCTTCGTCGCTGATCTCGCTTGATGACTTGCGGCATGAAAAGTTCCGCGTATTCGTACGTAGTATAGCGCTCGTTGCAAGACACACATTCGCGACGACGACGCACTTGGTTATTTTCTTCTACCAACCGTGAGTCGATGACGCGAGTATCTGGGGTATTGCAAAAAGGGCAGCGCACAGTTTAAGCCTTGTCAGAGTAAACGGGAAATCGTTGGCACAAGGCAATGGCTTGCGCTTTTACCCTGGCAATCGTTTGCGAATTTTGATGATTATCCAATACATCACAAACCCATCCGGCTAGTTCGGCCACTTCCGACTCCTTGCAGCCACGGGTAGTGATGGCGGGGGTGCCAATACGCACACCGCTAGTGATAAACGGCGATCGACTATCAAAAGGTACTGCGTTTTTGTTTACGGTGATATTCGCCAGGCCTAAGGCTGTTTCGGCGTCTTTCCCGGTCATTTCTTTACCCGTGAAGTCAATTAAGAATAAATGATTATCTGTGCCACCTGAGACAATTTTATAGCCACGCTCCAGAAAAACTTGCACCATTCGGCGCGCATTATTGACCACTTGTTGCTGGTATCGTTTAAATTCTGGCTGCAATGCTTCTTTAAACGCCACGGCTTTAGCGGCTATGACATGCATCAGCGGACCGCCCTGCAAACCGGGGAACAGTGCGGAATTAAGCTTCTTTTCCACTTCGGGATTGGCTTTAGCCAAAATAAAGCCACTGCGTGGACCACGCAGGGTTTTGTGGGTAGTGGACGTGGTCACATCCGCTATGGCAACTGGAGAAGGGTAAATACCAGCCGCCACCAAACCGGCGACGTGGGCCATATCGACGACTAACCAAGCGCCTACAGAATCGGCGATCTGGCGAAAACGCTGCCAATCGGCAATACGAGAGTAGGCAGAAAAGCCGGCCATGATTAAGCGCGGTTTATGTTGTTGCGCTAATTCTGCCACTTGGTCGTAATCAATTTCTCCGGTGTCGGCACGTACGCCGTATTGGATAGCGTGGTAGGTTTTACCGGAAAAATTAACGCTGGCACCGTGAGTTAAATGGCCGCCGTGCGCTAAACTCATACCGAGAATCGTATCACCCGGGTTTAATAATGCTAAATAAACGGCGGCATTGGCCTGAGAACCTGAGTGCGGTTGCACATTGGCATAATCGGCCTTAAATAATTCTTTCACTCGGTCTAGGGCTAATTGTTCGGCGATGTCGACGTATTCGCATCCACCGTAATAGCGTTTCCCCGGGTAGCCCTCGGCATATTTGTTGGTCAACACCGATCCTTGCGCTGCCAGTACACAAGGACTGGCGTAGTTCTCGGAAGCGATTAATTCGATGTGATCTTCTTGACGGTGCTGTTCTGCTTGGATGGCCTGCCAGAGTTCGGGGTCAAAGTTTGCTATGGTGATTTTGTTATTAAACACTAGACTTTCCATTTTGTTAGGTACGGGTTCTACATGTTAATGCCATTGACTTGCCACATCAATCAAACCGTGGCCAATGGCCACCCGGGTGGCCTCAACATCGGTTTTTACCCCTAGTTTTCTAAAGATAGTGCCTCGATAACCATTGACTGTTTTATTGCTAAGGAACAGTTTTTTAGCTATTTCATCCACGGAAATGCCACGGGCAACCATCAGTAAGATTTGAAACTCACGATCGGTCAAATCGAATAATTGGCAGGATTTCTTAGGTACGACATTTTGTAATGCCAATTGATCCGCCATGGCCGCATCAAAATACCGTTTGCCTTCGGCTACGGTGTGAATGGCATTGATCAATTCTTTCTCATCTGCTTTTTTGCTGATAAATCCAGAAGCGCCACTGTTTAGTACTCGCACGGGGATGACATCGTCTGTTTGGCAGCTGACGATGAGTATGCGGGAATTGGGGTCGTTGCGCAAAAGGCGTATGGTGGCCTCAAAACCGCCAATTCCTGGCATATTGAAGTCCATTAATATCACATCCGGTTTGATTTGTTTGGCCAGCCGAATTGCCTCTTCCCCGCTATTGGCTTCAGCAATGATTTCAATCTCACCGGCTTTTAGTAAAAGTTTTAACCCTGTACGGACTATTTCATGGTCATCCACTAACAATACTCGAATCACGAAAAGCTCCTGTTTTTGCAAAGCGAATGAATCGATCAAATTCCTTTTCTATTGATTAGCCAGAATAGTACCACTTCTGTACAGAATGTCGAATAAATTTAATGCAATCCTATAATTAAACAAGCGATTTTTACGGCGGGATGGGCAAAGGCAAAGCATGCCCACCACCAAGGCACACCCACAATCCCCATTACGGTACGGCGGGCAAAGCGTGCCCACCATCAAATGCACAACCCTCAAGGGTGGTCAAAGCGAAGCGTGCCCACCATCAAGGCTTCCCATTACCACTTGGTTGAATGAGATTTTACCAGCTTAACCGTATCGTCAGAAGGAGTTGTCTTTTCTTTTTCACCCACTTTAGGGGATGGCGCCAAAAATAGGATACTCTGTGACTTAGAATGCGACGATGATTTGACTTCCGAAGAACTTGCCGGAGAAGAGACAGATACACTTTCCCCCCGCCCTTGCCCTAATTTGGAAAAAGTATCCGAGCTAGTGGAAAATTTTATTTCTGGCGGTTGACTGGCTTCTTGAGTCGTGCTGGTTCCATCCCAACCCTGCACCTTTTTATACAACCAAACAAAGGGGCTCGCCAACCAAACAAAGGGGGCCGTTATCGCATTGAAAAAACGAGTTAATAAGGAATCAGGCCGCTTAGGCTGCTCAGACACCGGCTCGGAAAGACTAACCAAAGAATCGGGCTGTTTGAGCTGTCCTGTCACCGGTTCGAAAAAACTAACCGTAGACGCCCTTGGACTCTCTGCGAATACTTCAAGCGCACCTTTAAGTTTTTTGTTGTTCTGGAACTGGATCAATCGCGCGACAAAATCAGTGACACTTGCTGTAGTTTCTACTTGTTCTTCTATACTTGGAAAAGTATGTGTTTCTGTTTGCTTCTGCAGTTTTAACGCCCTATCTAACAATAGAGCAATCTGCCGAGACAAGGACTGAGGGCGAAGAATAACCCCTTTTAATTCTTTCTCAACAATGTCTGCTTGGGGAAGAAGTATGGAAAATTCACTGTAAAACTCGCCACCTATTACCCCTTCTTCTCTCATGTTTGTCATATTCTATACCCTTCTTATTTTTGTTTACGCCACACATATATGCGACAGGTTCCTTAATTCTCATTTACAAACATTAATATAAAAATTTAAATCCTTAACATTTATTTAAATTATAATCTTTTGTAGTACATTAGCCAACCGTTTTAATACTTTTTCTTTCCCCAATAATTCCAATGTGATGTCGATGGGCGGGGAAACGGTGCCACCGGTTATTGCCACGCGTAAAGGCTGGGCGATTTTGCCTAAGCCTAATTGCAAAGCCTCTGCCGCTTCTTGCACCGCCGCATGAAGTGCTTCCTTTTGCCAATCGATTTGCTGCTGAAATTTTTCTAACAAAAATTGCAAGACCGGCGCTGTTTCTCGTGTCAGATTTTTTTGCGTCGCTTGCTCGTCGTATACGGGGTCTTCGTAAAAAAACCGGCTTTTTTCGGCTATTTCCAATAAAGTTTTACAGCGCTCGCCTTGCGCTGAGAGCAACATAGCTAAGGATGGACCTTGCTTAGTATCAATTTTTAGACGATCCATATACCAGGTGAGTTGCATCGAGAGGTAAGTCGGGTCTAAGGTTTTTAAATAATGCTGATTCAACCATAATAATTTTTCTGGATTTAATGCCGCCGGGGCTCGATTAATATCATGCAGATCAAATAGCTCAACCAACTCCTTACGGCTGAAAATTTCTTGATCCCCGTGCGACCAGCCCAAGCGTACTAAATAATTTAACAAGGCTTCCGGTAAATACCCTTCTTCACGGTATTGCATCACACTCACAGCACCATGACGTTTGGATAACCGTTTACCATCTGCCCCTAATATCATCGGCACATGCGCATAAATCGGCAGTTGCGCACCTAAAGCTTGCAAAATATTGATTTGTCGTGGGGTGTTATTGATGTGATCATCACCACGGATCACATGGGTAATGCCCATATCCCAATCATCGACCACCACTGTAAAATTATACGTAGGTGAACCATCGGTCCGGGCAATGATCAAATCGTCCAGTTCAGAGTTACTAAAACTCAAAGGACCGCGGATAGCATCAGTAAAAGTGACTTCACCTTCCAAAGGATTGCGAAAGCGCACGACAAACGGTTGTTCCGCCTGAGGTGGTGTTGATAAATGACGGCAATGACCGTCGTAGCGAGGTTTTTCTTTTTGGGCAAGTTGTTGCTCTCGCAATGTTTCCAGGCGTTCTTTGCTGCAATAGCAGCGATAGGCATCACCTTTTTCTAATAATTGTTGGATGACCTGCGCATACCGTGTAAACCGTCGGGTTTGGTAAAAAGGGCCTTCTTGGTAGTCTAAGTCCAGCCAATCCATCGCTTCTAGAATGGCCTCAACGGATTCGGGAGTAGACCGTTCCAGATCCGTGTCTTCGATTCGTAATATAAAAGTTCCTTGATTTTTCTTAGCAAATAACCAACAGAAAAGAGCGGTGCGGGCACCGCCAATGTGAAGATATCCGGTAGGGCTGGGGGCAAAACGTGTACGAACTTTCATAAGTGCTTTCTTCACCAATATTCTCTTTGATATGGATTGTATACTTGTTTAGAATGAATACCCCTAATGGTATTTACCAAAATCATTGTTTCCATTTTCAACGGGCGATTAGCTCAGCGGGAGAGCACTGCCTTCACACGGCAGGGGTCAGTGGTTCGATCCCACTATCGCCCACCAAGCTTAGATCCCTCTATTCTTCGATTTTCTCTTTCTCTTTTAACGCATTTATAACTTTTAGAGGTAAATCGGTTATTTGGGCAACTTCTTGGGGCGGCCTATTTTCCTGGAGTAATTTGATGGCAATTGTTTTCGCTTTATCTCTAGCGCCAGTTTGGATTCCTTGCTCCATTCCTTTCTGCAAGCCTTGTGATTCATAATATTCTGCAGCTGTCATTCGCATGTTTCTCTCCTGTAATGGCAGTGGTAAAACTTCTTGGATCATGCGCGCAAAAGTGGCGGGATCCTCAACGTTTGTTGTTGCAAAAAGATAATTAAATACTGCTTCAATATAGTCTTCACCCTGATTATCATAAACTTCTTGGAGAGCTTTACCCAACCCTCTGATATGCGATAAAACATCACGATCATAAACATGCTTCATTACCATCTGCATTATACTGCTCCAAACCTCTTTTTTCAAATTTTCATCAGGAATTACGCCTACATCTACTAATTGAAAGGGTTGCAGCCATATTTTTTGCACTAACTCAGCCGGTTGGTCGAAAAGATCAAACAAATCCGTAGAGTATGGGTAAGTGGTTTCTCCATTATATAAAACGATGGGATACACCAAAGGAAGGCGCCCTTCATTTATCATTTTACTTTCTTCCAGTTTCTTGAGATGGCCGTCCATAATTTGCATTATATATTGCAACATGGTGAAGGGCTGCCATCGACTGGGAGTGCTCCTATGTTCCAATAACAGATATAGATATCCCGGCTTACCTGAAAAATCAGCCGAGAATAGCAAATCAGACATAAACAATCGCAATTGAGGAGTGATAAAACTATCTTTCTCCAATTGTAATGTATTTAGATCAATTATTTGGTAGATAAACCCCGGCAAATGTTGTGCAAAGAAGTTTTTGGCGACCCGTTGATGGGTCATTGCTATCTTAAAAAAACGATCATGCGGACAGTTTATTTTTTTCATAGCTATCTTCTATTGTTTGGCTAAATATTTAATTTACACCAAAATAGAAAAAGCTCAATACCGTAATTTTAGAATTCCATTGACTTAGATTTTCGCTGAGCAGCAAGAGCCACCTCCTCAGCGCCACAACCAAACGAAACAAAAATCGTGAAATTTTTAATAAAAACATATATAGTTCATCAAATCTGCCCCCCCCTAGGGATGCAAGCAAGCCGCCAGTTCTCTTAGGAATTGCTTGGATAGGTTATGAGCCATCACTCAAAAAATAATTCAAGGATGTCATCTATGCAAAAAAACGCCGCCTTGCCCACTATGATGTTGACTTTATTGCTCGACTTTATTGGCTTATTTATGGTGATTCCCCTGTTCGCGCCATTGTTATTAAATCCCCATAATCATATGGTGGCTGCTTCGACACCGCTTTGGTTACGAACAACGTTGGTCGGTTTATTAATTGCCAGTTATGGTTTTGGGCAATTGTGGGGAGGGCCTTTATTAGGCGAATTGTCCGATCAATATGGAAGAAAAAAAATAATATCCATAGGTTTAGTTTGCCTGATTATCGCCAATCTATTAGGCGTATGGGCGTTTTATTGGAATAGTTTGATCTTATTATTTCTCTGCCGTTTTGGCACCGGTTTTGCTTCCGGTAACGGCTCGGTGATTTTTGCTGCGATTAACCACATGGCTTCCGATCGAAAAGAAGCCAGTCTTCAAATGGGATATTTGGCCGGGGCTTGTTCTATCGGCGCCGTATTAGGACCCGTGGTTGGCTCCAGCTTGGCAGCACTGCCGGCAGTACCTTGGCCTAGCCTAGCCAGCCCATTTTTAATGATGAGTTTTGCCTTTGCAATTAATCTATGGATGCTGCGTAAGTATTACCGCGATGATGGCCAGTATCAACGCCGCGGCTTACATGTGTTCATCGGGTTTAAAAATATCGTGGAATGCTTTCAATCCCCCGCACTTTCTTTATTGCTAATCGCTTATTTTCTCTTTGTACTCAGCACCGAATCTATTTTTGCAGGGCTCCCCATTTTCGCAGTACAAAAATTTCAAGTCAGCAGCCTTTGGCTAGGGCATTTATTTGCGCTCGGCTCCGCCTGCTCGGCAATCAGTTCATTCATTATTAATCGTCAGTTGGCAAAATTTATAAATTCGCAGCAAGTTGTCATCATCAGTACTGTCATTATTTGCGTTGCTTTTTTTATGTTTTTACTGATAGACCATGCTGGAGAACTTTTTCTTCCCTACGCATTGGTCGGATTTACATGCGTGCTTATCTGGGCACATTTCAATTTGATTTTTGGTGAAGTCGCTGCTGAACATATTCAGGGCAAGGTGATTGGTGTAGCCCAATCGTTAATCTCCATTGCCACTTTACTAGGCCCGGCAGTCATCGGGTTTTTGATGGCGAAACATCCCAACACCTTGCTGCTTGCTACCGCAGTTCCTGCCTTTTGTTCGCTGCTTATTTTCCTCATCTGGTCAAGAAGAAGAATTTCTGCCGCTTAGTAAAACTACGGTATTGACACAAAAATAACATCCACACTAACATGACAAAAAAGCACATCTCGAGAGGGTTTCTTTCCTTCTTAGAACCATTATAAGGAGTGTCGTGCATGAAGTATTGGGATGCCATACTAAAAGAAGTATTGAATAAAGAAAATTCCACGTGCGAAGTTTCTTTTACTAATGTAAAAGATTACCGAGAATCGGCTAAGAAAAAGCAAGAGAATAAAGATAATTCAAAAATAAAAAATATAAAATCTGTTAAACCGCGTCGCAGCCATCAAAGGTACTTTCTGGGCAGTGGCTACCCGGGCGTTTATTTCACGCTGCGCGAGTCACAGACCATCTATTTTTTACTGCGTGGCAATACGATTGCGGAGGTAGCAGAAGTTCTTGACCTTTCTCGACGCACAATTGAGTTTTATCTAAAGAATATGAAATCAAAGTTAAATTGTCACAGCAAATCCGAACTGATTAGCAGAGTTTTGAAAACGAATTTACTCTCTCAATTGCATGACGAGTTTTCATATCTGGAAAAAGAATAAAGCACTTTACACTGGGCGATGTACTTTTTGCCAGTACACCCATATCACCGGAATTAATAAGCAGATTAGAACCAAGGCTATTACCGCCAATGGCCATAGAATGGGCTGATTCCAAGCAATAATAGCCGCTTTTCGCATCTGCGGATCTAAATACTGGTATTTTAAGCTATTCGTAATTACCGAACTGGGTTTAATGGGAGATAACCAGGCATGGGCTAACACAAATTCTTTCGAATAAACACCCCATACCCAAGGGCTATCTTCTTGTAGAATTTGCAACATGTTGGCCATAATGGTTGAACGTTCCTCCTCATTCGGCAGGTTCTTCATTTTTTGAAATAATGCATCATATGCGGCATTTTGATAATTGGCTGCATTGACACCGCCGTATTTTACTTCCCCATTGGGGCCGTAAAATAACATGAGAAAATTCTCTGGATCGGGATAGTCTGCCTGCCAACCGACAGGAAATATTTGCACATCACCCTGGCGCAATTTATCCATAAACCGGTTGTAATCGGTCGTCTCGACCATTAATTCGATTCCTAATTTCGCAAACTGCTTGCTAAGCCAATCTAATTGATCTTTATCTCCAGGCGAGGTTGCCATGGTGTTGTAGTGCAAAACCAGGGGTTGTCCGGTTTGGCTATTCCTGCCACCTGGATAGCCCGCCTGAGCCAGCAATTGTTTTGCCACCACTATCCGTGGGACGTCCTGGCATTGGCGAGATCCGGCCTCCAGGGCAGGGAAACTTTCGCACCCTTGTGAGCTGGATCCCTGTGTGCTTGCCGGAACGACGCGTGAGCCCATTTCCAAGTCATAACCAAAAATACCGGGTGGAATAGGACCGTGTGCAGGAACACCTCGACCATTCATAAAAATTTGAATGAATTCGGATTCATCAATAGCCAAACTAATGGCTTGTCGCAATTTTCGGGCGCGATCACTGCTTCCACCTACCACCGGGTCGAGCATATTAAATGCGTAAGAATAAACAGCCGGCTGCACACTAGTGCTTAATCGAATATTTTTTTGCGCCAATAACGGCGACAAACGCAATTGACCTTGTGACTGAGTCTGGATAGCTGCGGTGTAATTATCAGAGCTGATCGCCGATTGATCGTAATATCCTTGCAGGAATTTATTCCAGCGAGGAATCGCTTCTTTCTCTAAACTAAATACATACTGATCCACCATTGGCAAGCGCGCACCTTTATGCAATAAATAACCCGCCGCCGCATCGCCAGGTTCACCTTCGGTAGGATAATATTCGGGATGAAAATAGGGATTACGCGTCAAAACCATTTGCCGGTTTGGATTGTTCTCTGTTAATTGATAAGCGCCCGTTCCTATTGGATACCAATCAAATGTGATATTTTTCTGTCGTAGCCCCGGTTGCGCATAAAAATAATCGACTTCCCAAGGAATAGGGGCAAAAAATGGCATCGCTAACCAATAATGAAACTGCCGATATTGTCCCAGCAAGGTAATACGATACGTATATTTATCGATTACCTGTGCACCGGATAAAGGGAATTGGCGAAGATCGAGAAAATCACCTGGTTTTTTCAGCTGTTGACGCAATTGGTTGGCGTAATCACTCATCCCGAGTATGTGCGCACTCATCGTGCCCAGAATAGGTGAATTCAGCGCAGGATGGGCCAAACGCTTTATTTCATACACATAATCTGCCGCCACTAATTCACGAGTACCCGTGTCAGGAAAATCTTGCAGCGAACCGATCTTTGCCAATTGTTGTCGAGTTAAATGCCAGTATCGATATTCCCCAGAGCTGTCTTTCGCAAACGCAGGGTGGGGCTGGTAATAAATTCCTGGTTTTAGGGTGATGTCGTAAGTGGTATAGGCTATTGCCGTAGTGGCATGGTCCGTGAGCGGGTTTCCCTGCGCATCCCAATAACGA
The DNA here is from genome assembly GCA_963797335.1 of uncultured Gammaproteobacteria bacterium. Classification (GTDB taxonomy): domain Bacteria; phylum Pseudomonadota; class Gammaproteobacteria; order JAURND01; family JAURND01; genus CAWCOU01. The sequence continues at coordinate 898,976 of CAWCOU010000006.1, forward strand.
ACAACTGGCATGCTGGCAGCGGTCAAGGGCATGAGTGTATACGGTCTTTTCAGGTAATGGTATTGCAGCGGCGGTTCGTAGATTTGGGCAATAAAGAGGTTTTCGTCAGCACTAAACGATTGCGCAGGGTCTAAGGTTTTTGGTGATTCATCAAAAGAACCATAACGGATGTTTTTACCATAGTCGGCGAGCGGATGCGGATTGTTCCAAACAGAATCATCACCGCAACCCATCAGGCAAAACCCGGGTAACAATAACCCGAGCAGAGGAAGGAAAATCCGTTTCATACCATGAATCAATATCCTAAAATTCCGAGAGCGCCGTGCGCCCCCGGAATTTGCTAATTATTTATGCTGGCGTTTTACGAACCGTAATTCGATAAATCCAACCGCATAAAATCACTGTCCCGATTAATCCTAAAATATCCGCCGTATGAGCGAAGCTAGCTGGCACCAAGCTTAGCGCATCGGAACTACCTTTTAGAACAAATGGAATAGCTAATATCACCCCGATTAACGCCGCGCCAGCGACTAAACCACAGCACACCATAATCGGTGTTTCAAATTTCTGCTCCAGAACCGCGTAAGTATCGGTTTTCGATTTTTCTCGACTTAACACCACTCGTTTGCACACATAGTTTAAGGCACCGCCAATGATAACGGCGGAAGTGATGTCGGGTGGTAAATAAATACCAATACCAATTGCCAAGATCGCCAACCGATGCCCTTTCTTCTTCAAACGCCCGTCGATCACCGCCGCAATCATGGCGATCAGCACGCCAATGCCAATATCCAGTAGGGGCAAGGAACCGCCAAAGGTACCGCTGGCCACCGTTTCCATTAACCCAGCCTGTGGTGCTGCTAACATTTGCGTTGGGTCCATACCAGGCCGTGGGAATACACCACCAATACCGTAGGCTTGGAACAAGAGTTCTAATGTCGGCCCTACGACAAAAGCAGCCACCACTACCCCGACCATTAAAATAACCTGTTGTTTCCAAGGGGTAGCACCCACCATCTGGCCTGCTTTTAAATCTTGCATATTCTCGCCGGAAATAGCGATGATGATCGCCACCATCGTAGTGGTAATAAGTACCAGCGTGATAGCTGACTTCAAAGCCTCCGGATTGTCTCTAAGAATATGACCGATCATCGGCAATAATAATACCGACGCCAATAGTACTGAGCCCAGCAATAAACCCGATAATGGGTTATTGGTCATACCCACCAATCCGCTTAAATAAGCACAAATGGCCGCCATCAAAAAACCAATAATCATCACAAAACATAAGGAAAAGAACGGCAACCCATAATGCAACAATCCTGAAAACCGGAATTTGTCGAAATGGAAAAAATGCAAAAAGCTGAAATACGTCAGAATCGCCAAAACAATACTGCCGATTAATACGAAGATGATGGGAATATCCCGATCGACCCGAGCCACTTTTGTCATCCGTTTAGTGGTTCTCAGTGACTGAAACGATGCATAAACACCCAGAGCAATCGGCTTTATTAGGGTAATTAAGGTCCAAAGGCCGCCAAATAACATGGTGCCAATACCAATGTAACGCAGGTGATCGCTGCGCACGGCCATCACCATGTCCATGTAATTCGTGGCATGGGGGAGACCGTAAATCATGGTATAAACTGGCACGCCAATAACCCAGGCTAATACTAACCCTACCAACATAGCCATACATGCTTCCATGCCGACGATAAATCCCGCCCCTAATAATGCCGGTGAAAAGCCAACGGTAAATCCATACAATGCCTTACCGCTGGTTGTCCACAACGATAAACTATCAGAAAGAACTTTAAACCCGGTCTGAAAAAGACCGATGACAGCGCCCACGATACTACCTTGTAACAAATGACGCATTTTGGCAGTGCCACTCGCACTGGCTTTCACGACATTACCAATAGCCGTGCCTTCGGGGAATCGTAAGGTGGGGTAGTTCAACATCACTCGGCGCAACGGTATCGAAAAAAGCACGCCCAAGAACCCACCGACTAACGTCATCAATGCCGTTTCCCAGTAATGAAAATATTTCCAATACCCGGTGATCACTAATGCTGGCAACACAAAACAAACGGCAGCGGCCACCCCTTCTCCACCGGACGCAGCTGTTTGGACAATGTTATTTTCCAAAATAGTATGATTTTTAAATAAGCGTAAAGCGGCCATCGCAATAACAGCCGCAGGAATAGAGGCAGAAATTGTCTGGCCTAATTTTAAAGCTAGATACGCATTTGCTGCTGCTAAAATGGCCGTTATGATGATGGCGAGAATCACTGCTTTTATGGTAATTTCGGCGATAGCTGGTGTTTCTTTACCGATTGAAGTCGTATTTGTATTATTCATACTCTTACCTTGCTGATGATTATTTTAGAGAATTCCTATGCTAAGAATTTTCCGTATCTTGTTGTTAACTTTCTTACTAAATCACTAATCCATGGCAAATGTCTATAAAACCTGCTTTTAAAGAAGTACGCTGCAGAATGAAACTATTCCGCCTTGCTTTAAAGCAGGTTACTCATAGGAGATGTATGAATAATTAAGGCGATGGTATGGGAAAAAGAATGGGATCGCTGAGAAAACGAGAATGGGTAAGTAGTGTGGTTCATTAAAAACTCCAGACGCTTAGCTGATATTTATTTTGGCGCCCGCTAACGGCCACTATCAATCCGGCGCTCTAAATCCGCAAAAGTATAATAGTTTACTTTAAGAAACGCAACCATATAAAACCTCTTTATTGTGGAAATAATTCGGAGTTCTCATTTATTATTAGCAATTACCTGCGTTGGCTTGTAAGCATTCCTAGATTATGAGCATTCGGGGTCCTGTCACTGCGGGTATCCCGCTGCTAGCGCAGCGGGAGCCCTCCCTCCGTGCCACCCCTTCTGAGAGTATTTAGATTGTCAAAATTAAATGGCCTCTCAGCAGACATAAAAGAAAAGAATAGTAAGCACGCTTCGCTTTACCCTAGGGTCAAGTCACTCGTGACCAACGTGGAATTTCAATCTGGATTAGGAATTTGGGCAGAGAGTATATTTAATTTTGACAGCTCCAAGACCCTCAGGAGGGGTGGCACGGAGGGAGGGCTCCCGCTGCGACAGCAGCGGGATACCCGCAGTGACAGGACCCCGAATGCTTGTAACTAATCTGTCAAAATTAAAGGGGGTGGCACAGCAGACACAAAAAAAGAGTGCTATCACTAGATACTTGCTCAGAGCCCAAATTCACTAGGGCGGAAGATGATCGCTACACTTTAGGCTTTCTACCGAAGTAGACCTGCACACCGCATTTCGAATCAAATTCCTAATTTAAAAAAATAACGGTTCTGGCAAATATCTAAACAACACTCTCATTTAAGGTATAGCCTATCTTTTGTTTTTTGCAAGTATAGTCGCTCATTTAGGCAGCACATCTCATTGTGATCCTCACCTAAGTTGGCTACTATGCCATTTCTAATCTGGGACACGACCCCTACTCCTATGAGCCAACTACTTGATATTCTTCATATTGCTATCGATAAACCGGTGCGGCATTGTTTCGATTATTTACCACCGCCGGAAATTGACCCTTCTTTACTAAAACCTGGCATCCGGGTGCAAGTGCCCTTTGGGAAAAAGCAATTGATTGGCGTATTACTTGCGTGCAATCAAAAACCTTGTCTATCTATTGACAAATTAAAGCCAGCTACTGCCATTCTCGATACTGACCCGCTCATTCCAGCGACATTGTTCGCATTGTTAACCTGGAGTGCCCAATATTATCATCACCCTATCGGTGAGGTATTACTCGGTGCATTGCCGCCGCCATTGAGAAAAGTGCGGACTAGACCATTTAAAAAACGTCGGCTCGCGACCAGCTCATCTCCCCAAGCACCTGCTGATCCACTACCTACGCTTAATCGAGACCAACAACTTGCCGTCTCGCAGATTATTGCTCGTCCTGGATTTCGGACCCATTTGCTGATTGGTGTTACCGGCAGCGGTAAGACAGAGGTGTATTTGCAAGCCATCGCCCATTATTTACAGCAAGATAAACAGGCGTTGGTATTGATACCGGAAATTGGCTTAACACCGCAAAATATCGCTCGCTTTGCTCAGCGTTTTAATGTACCTATCGCTGCCTTCCATTCGGGATTAACGGATACGGAACGATACCATGCCTGGCTGCAAGCGAAAGAAGGGCATGTGCGTATTGTGATTGGCACGAGATCGGCTATTTTTACTCCTTTAGCCCAACCTGGCATTCTGATCTTAGACGAAGAGCACGATGCCTCGTTTAAGCAGCAACATGGTTTTCGATATTCTGCGCGGGATCTGGCGATTCTGCGTGGCCAAATGGACGATATCCCTGTCGTGCTTGGTTCAGCAACACCTTCGCTGGAAAGTTTATACAACGTCCAGGCGAAGCGATTTGATCGATTGGAACTACCGGAACGTGCAGGTAAAGCCACACTTCCTAGCTTTCATCTAATAGATTTACGCCTACATCCTGCTGAAGATGGCCTATCACGACCCTTACTGGCTGCTATTTCAACTCATTTAGCGGCAGGGAATCAGGTGTTGCTGTTTTTGAATCGCCGCGGTTATGCTCCGGTTCTATTGTGCCGCCACTGCTTATGGGTGGCTCAATGCCGGCGCTGCGATGCCCGGCTGACATTGCATCAACACCCCCATCGACTCATCTGCCATCATTGCACCACGCATTACCCACTACCCTCTTATTGTGAACACTGCCGCAATACTCAATGGGCAAATGTGGGCTGCGGTACCGAACGTTTGGAGCATGCTTTACTGCATCATTTCCCGACGACTCCTGTTTTACGTATCGATAAAGACACCATGAGCCATAAAGACGCCATGCAAGAAGCGTTGGCGCATATCCATAACGGCCATAAGCAAATTCTACTGGGCACGCAAATGCTGGCCAAAGGGCATCATTTTCCCAATGTCACGTTGGTGGGGATTATCGAAATGGATAGTGGTTTATTTACCACTGATTTCCGCGGTTTAGAACGCACCGGGCAGTTGATTTTACAAGTCGCCGGTCGCGCTGGAAGGGCCGATAAAGCCGGCCAAGTTTATTTGCAAACCCATTATCCCGAACACCCATTATTACAATCTTTATTGCAAAAAGGATACATTGTTTTCGCCGAACAATTATTATCTGAACGCCGCCACGCCAGCTGGCCACCGTTCACGTATTTGGCTTTATTGCGAGCTGAAGCACACGGTGCAAAAATTCCTCTCACTTTTTTACAAGAAGTAAAGGCAATTGCATTACGGTTAAATCCTAAGCAACAGTGTCTGCTAATGGGCCCGGTTCCGGCGTTAATGGAGCGCAAGGCGGGTAGTTTTCGCGCTATGTTGTTATTTCAAGCGCCGAGTCGACAGTTATTACAGCAATGGCTAACCACACTATTACCGCATTTGACTAACTTAAAATCCAAATCACGGGTGCGTTGGTCAATGGATGTTGATCCCCTCGAAACTTTCTAAACTTCATAACTCTTCTCGCACGTAGTCCCGGCACGGATGCCGTGACGACGGATCTATATTTACCCTAGACAAGCGAGCTAAGACCAAGCAAAATAGACAAAATAATAACCCAACTCAAAAGCCATGACTACACAGCAACTAATTCAATTTATCACCCGCCATTGGCCATTGGTGCTCGCACTACTTGTCATTCTGGTCTTATTACTCATGGATGAATTATTTCGTCAACGGAATAGTAACCGCTTGTCACCTCAGCAAGCGACGACATTGATCAATCGAGAACACGCGTTTGTGCTGGATGTTAGAGAACGCGACGTCTTCAACACGGCGCACATTATCAACTCAGTGAACATCGCGTCGGCAGATATCCGCGATAAACCCGAGAAACTTAAAAAATACCAAGGTAAACCGACCATTCTGGTTTGTAACACCGGTCAAAATGCCCAATTGTTGGCTACTCGCCTCCAAAAACAGGGCTTTGCTCAGGTTTATGTGCTGGCAGGTGGGTTGCAGGCTTGGAAAAATGCCGGGTTGCCCTTAACAAAGAATTAATTCAAAATGGTAACCACGCCTTCCCTTTGAGCTTTCACTGGATACTTGCTATGACCGCTAAAGTTGTTATTTACAGCACCGCCAGCTGCCCGTATTGCGACCGGGCAAAGCAATTATTAACGGCCAAGCACGTCGATTTTACTGAAATTCGCGTCGATACAAACCCCGAATTGCGGGAAGAAATGGTGACCAAAAGCGGCAGACGGACCGTGCCACAAATTTTCATTAATGACCAACCTATCGGCGGTTTCGATGATATGGCGGCATTAGAAAAACAAGGGAAATTAACCGATTTATTAAACTCATAGGAAAGAATTATGCAACAAGATCAAGCAGCCAGTAGCCAGAACACGGGCACCGACAAAAAGATGGAATTCAACATCCAACGTATCTACATCAAGGATCTCTCGTTTGAAACACCCAATTCGCCGCAGGTTTTCCGAGAAAAATGGCAGCCCCAGGTGGACGTGGAATTGAATGTCAACACCCAGAATCTGGGCGAGAACAACTATGAAGTCAAGGTTTCACTCACCACTACTGTGAAAACTGAGGATAAAGTGGCGTTTTTGGCCGAAGTGCAGCAAGCCGGCATTTTCACCATTACTGGCTGGAGTGGCGATCAATTACATCGCATGTTAGGCAGCTATTGTCCTAATATTCTCTTCCCTTACGCCCGAGAGACTATATCGGATTTAGTGATACGCGGCGGTTTTCCACCCCTTTACCTCGCGCCCATTAATTTCGACCACCTCTACGAGCAGCAACTAAAACAGCAGGCCGAGGGCAAGGGTGAAGAAACCACCACCAAACACTAGCCCAGCTTCGGTCGCGGTACTGGGCGCCGGTTCTTTTGGCACCGCTTTAGCTATTTTATTGGCTAAAAATGGTGTTCAAGTTCGGCTTTGGGGGCATACCCCCACCAGTATCGCGCAGATGCGGAAAGCCCGCTGCAATCCTATTCATTTGCCAGATATCCCATTCCCCCCCCATATTGAGCTTTTCACTGACCTTCGTGAGGCGGTAGCTGATACCGATACCATATTAATTGTCGTACCCAGTTATGCTTTTCACGACCTACTCACCCAACTCAAACCCTTGTTATCTGCTCATGTTCGTTTGTTATGGGGAACTAAAGGCTTAGATTCCGACACCGGTGAATTATTGCATTCCCTGGCTCAAACTATTTTAGTGGGCCATCACCAATTGGCTATTTTGTCAGGCCCCAGCTTTGCGCGCGAAGTCGCTTTAGGCAAGCCGACCGCGGTGACCATTGCCAGTACCGATAAATCATTTGCACAAGAACTTGCCCAGTTATTTACTAATACGACTTTTCGCGTGTACACCAGCGAAGACATGGTCGGTGTGGAAATCTGCGGTATTGTCAAAAACACCGTAGCGATTGCCGCCGGTGCCATACATGCCTTAGCGTTAGGAGCGAACGCTCAAGCAGCACTGATTACTCGCAGCTTGGCGGAAATGCAGCGCCTGGGCTTAGCCATGGGCGCTAAACCAGCCACATTCATGGGTTTGGCCGGCCTGGGAGATTTAGTGTTAACCTGCACCGATAATCAATCGCGCAATCGCCGCTTTGGTTATGCGCTGGGGGCGGGCAAAACGACACAGCAAGCCATTAAGGAGATTGGCCTAGTTGAGGGTATGACCAATTTAAAAGGGGTATACACTTTATCGCAACGCCACCACGTCGATACCCCAATCATCACCCAGATTTATCGAGTCATCTATGAAGGGCTGCCATTGAATACCGCCATTACGGATCTCTTCACTCGCGAACTGAAAAGCGAAAGTAGTGCCTACTAAGCCTTCAGTTACAATAATGGCGTGATTATATTCGCCAACGCCGCCAAATGGTGAGGATGATCGTTTAAGGCGGGAATATAATGAAACCGCTCCCCCCCTGATGACAAGAACAAAGCTCGACCTCTTATCGCGATCTCTTCTAAAGTTTCTAAACAATCCGCTGAAAACCCTGGGCAAATAATATCGACTTGTCGCACCCCACTAACCGCCAACGATTTTAAAATATCATCACAATAAGGTTGCAGCCACTTTGCTTTGCCAAAGCGCGACTGAAAAACCACCTGCCAACGCTCGGGCGGTAATGCCAATTCAGCAGCCACTAATCGCGCCGTTTGATGGCATAATGAAAAATAAGGATCCCCCGCCGCTACGCTGCGTTGCGGCAAGCCATGAAAGGAGAATAAAAGTTTTTCTCCCGGCGGTGTAGTTTGCCAGTAGCGCTGAATATGGCTAGCCAGTGCTTTTATATACAGGGGATTATCCGCGTAATGATTGACCAAGTGCAACTGAGGAACAGTGCGCCAACCCCGCAATTCCTGAACAACCGCATCAAATGTGGAACCCACCGTCGCAGCCGCATACTGCGGATACAGCGGCAAAACAATCACCTTCTCAGCACCCGCTCTTCGTAATTCAGCCAGCGCACCAGCAATGCTCGGTTGCCCATAACGCATACCCAAAACCACTTTGACATGTCGAGTATCCGATTGCGAATTGAACAAGTCTTGCAAACCCTTTTGCTGTAACTGCGCGTGATAAAGCAAGGGCGAACCTTGTTCTGTCCATACTTTTTGATAAAGTTTAGCGGAATACCCCGATCGAAAAGGCAGAACCACAGCGTAGAGCAACGGCAACCACAGCCACCGCGGCAACTCCACGACCCGTGGATCGCTCAGAAACTCTCGTAAATAACGACGTACAGCTTTAGAAGTAGGCGCGCCAGGCGTGCCTAAATTAGTGAGCAGCACTCCAGTGCAAGTAGAACGGATATCAGCAGAAGCACAAGCGATCATATCGATCATCGGGTTTCATTCTAAGTAATGGTTCAGGAAGCAAATTTTCACACCAAGCAAATACTACTGTACCCCACTTCCCTCATTACCAGCAACCCCACTGTCCGTTATAACCACATCTTGCTTAGCCACACTATGCCCGCAACTGATCAATCCAATCAAACTGGAAACTGAAATTAGCAACGTCAAGATCATGTTTTTCATAGACTTTCTCTTACCAAACTTCATTTTGCGTATTAATTTTAATTATAGTAAACATTCCAAAATTCGCCCCCCCTCCAAATCCCCTTTCCCCCAAGCGGCTAGGGTATGCAGGGAGAAGGAGATAAAGTGAGAGATGTTCTGCCCAACAAAGCATGAAGTATCCCAGGGGCTGGCTGCAGACCTTCTAATTCAGGGAGGAATCAGAGAGCTACGATGGACGTATTTATGCGTGTCTGCAGCCAGCCCCTGGGATACTTCATGCGCGAACTGGCTCCTCTCTCAGAACGCTCAGAACGCTCAAAACGCCTAAGTCCTTAAGAAAACATACTTGACAGCTGTATTATTTTTATGTGATTTTATAGGGCTGGTTTTTAACAAAACTTACTAATAATGAGTACAACGAAAATACGGTGAATTACCGCCATGCCACAAAAAATCAAAGTGCAAGGATTGAACAAATCCTTTGGTGGAAACCATATTTTACGGGGAGTCGCTTTTACCGCCAACGCCGGAGACGTCGTCGCCCTAATGGGCAGCAGCGGCTCAGGGAAAAGCACACTACTACGATGCATCAACCTCCTAACCACCCCCGATAGCGGCACACTCCAAATCGATCACCAATTATTGGTATTCGACCCCGCCCAGCCTCATCCACTTTCCAACAAAGAAATCAGGCAACTGCGAGTAAAAATCGGCATCGTTTTTCAACAATTTAATCTATGGGCCCACCGCACCGTCCTAGAAAACCTGCTGGAAGCACCCATCCACGTGCTCAAACAACCCAAAGCCTTAGCCATAGAACAAGCCCTAGACCTACTGGCCAAAGTAGGCCTAAGCGAAAAAAAAGACCACTACCCCATCCAATTATCGGGCGGTCAACAGCAACGTGCTGCCATTGCCCGCGCATTGATGATGAAACCCGAGATCATGCTATTCGATGAACCCACCTCCGCTTTAGATCCAGAAATGGTGGGCGAAGTACTCAACGTCATGCAAACCTTAGCCGCAGAAGGAATGACCATGTTGGTCGCTACTCACGAACTGGGTTTTGCACGCAATGTCGCTTCCCAGGCGATTTTTTTGGATCAAGGGATTATCATTGAACAAGGCATGGCCAAGGAAATGTTCAACAAGCCGCAAACCAGCCGTTTTCAACGCTTCTTAGAAGCAGTTCAATATTAACCACCAAGGGGTATAACATGAAAAAAATAATTCTTTCGCTATTGTCCGGCTTGATGAGCCTGGCCGCAGCAGCTGCTTTACCGCCAACCCTCCACTTTGCGACGGAAGCAACCTATCCCCCTTTTGAATCTTTAGATGCGAGTGGGCATTTTCAAGGCTATGATATCGATATCGCCAATGCCTTGTGTCAGCAACTCAAAGTTACCTGTGCTTTCAGCAACCAACCGTTCGACAGCCTGATTCCCAGCTTAAAATTAGGTAAATTTGATGCGCTCATCGGTGCCTTGGGCATTACTGCTGCACGCCAACAACAAGTGGATTTTACCCAGCCTTATTTAGCGGCCACGGCGATATTTATCGCGCCAACAGCCAGCCACCTTGATTCATCCGCGACCGGATTACAAGGCAAAACCATTGGTGTTCAAGGCGGTTCTACGTATGAAGAATATGCTAATCATGAATACAGCCATAGCAAAATTAAAACCTATGCCAGTATTCAAGATGCCTTATTGGATTTATCGGCAGGTCGTGTTGACATCGTGTTAGGCGATACACCGTCGATGATGGATTGGTTAAAAACCCATGCCGACAATAAAAAATTCACCACCGTTGGTAAACCCATCTCCAATCCCACTTATTTCGGCGCCGGTTACGCCATCGCTGTTAAAAAAGGCAATGCCGAATTGCTTAACGCTTTAAATACTGCGTTGGCAGCGATCCGCGCCAATGGGACTTATCAAAAAATCAGTCGCACTTATTTTGATACTGCGCAATGACGCTGTTTCATGGGTTTCTCCCGCAGTTATTACAAGGTGCCTGGGTCACCATTCAAGTTGCCATCTGTTCACTGATCCTAGGCCTGGTATTTGGCTTAATCGGTGCGAGCGCAGAATCGTCGAAATGGCGATGGCTGCGCTACGTGGCGGTGGCAATTATTTCCGTGATACGCGGCTTGCCGGAGTTATTGGTTTTATTCTTTATTTATTTTGGCGGCACTTTATTACTGACCCACGTGTTCAATCACTACGTGGATGTTTCCTCCTTCGCTGCTGGCGTATTTGCACTGGCGCTTATTTTTGGATCGTATGCATCACAAGTATTTCGCGGCTCTTTTTTAGCCATCCCTTTCAGCCAAATCGAAGCTGCACAAGCCTTGGGTTTAAAACGCTGGCAGATTTTTCATCGCATCCAATTGCCGCAGGCCTGGCGCCATGCTTTGCCAGGCTTAAGTAATCTCTGGCTGGTGTTACTGAAAGATACGGCATTAGTGTCATTAATTGGTCTGGCTGATTTGATGAATAAATCCCAAGTGGCCGCCAGCACCACGCATCGACCTTTTGTTTTCTTTCTCACCGCCGCATTAATTTATTTAGTATTTACATCCCTATCTCAACTCGCGATGAATAAATTATCGACGAAAGCTGCTGAGCATATTTCCTCATGAACCTAGCCCATTACCTACCTGAAATTGCTCAGGGTGTATTGACCACTATTTTATTGATGATTCTGGCATTATTTTTCGGGCTTATTTTAGCGTTGTTACTCACCTTGGCTAGCATTTCCAAACGTGTTTATTTACGGGCACCGGTGGAAGTTTTTGTGTTCTTTATCCGCGGCACACCGTTACTGGTGCAAATTTTCTTGATTTATTTTGGCAGCGGCCAATTTGATTGGATAAAGAATTCACCGCTGTGGTGGTTGTTACGCGAACCCTTTAATTGTGCAGTGATTGCGTTGGCATTGAATACCAGTGCTTACACCATGGTATTGTTAAAAGGCGCCATTGCTTCAGTGCCAGAAAATGAGGTTGCCGCTTGCCATGCCTTGGGTATGTCACGCCTGCAAATGCTGCGCCGAATTATTTTGCCTCGGGCATTTCGCATTGCATTGCCGGCCTATTCGAACGAAGTGATTATGGTATTAAAAGGAACTTCGTTAGCTAGCACCATTACCTTGTTGGATTTAATGGGAATTACCAATCAGATCATTGCTAGAACTTATGCGACGATAGAGTATTTGTGTTTAGCGGGAATCATTTATTTATTTTTAAACGTCTTTATCGTGGGAATTTTTAAAACAGTAGAACGTAGAGCGAATATGTATTTGAAAGTATAAAACACCTAGGATCTATTGATAACGCGTTGGGTCTGTAACTCCCGCCTCTTGAAACCCTTTTTTCCGCAGAAAACAACTATCGCAGGTGCCACACGCACGTCCTTGCTCATCAGCCCGATAACATGAAACCGTTTCGCTGTAATCTACCGACAAATCCTTACCTAACAAGAGAGTCTGGGCTTTTGAAAGATGCACCAACGGGGCATGGATTTGACATCCATGACCTTCAACCCCAGCCTTGGTGGCGAGATTTGCCATCTGTTGAAAAGCCGCTAAAAACTCCGGTCGACAATCCGGATATCCGGAATAATCCACCGAACTCACCCCAATATAAATATCGTTTGCTGCCAATACCTCTGCCCAACCCAATGCGAAAGATAAAAAAATCGTATTACGCGCCGGCACATAAGTGGCTGGAATAGCGTGATCCCCCTGATAGTCTGCGACCTCGACACAGGTGTCGGTTAAAGCAGAACTAGCGAATTGTGCAACGGGTAAATCAATAATCCGATGATCAGCCACCGCAAATTTCCGCGCGATTCGAGCCGCAGCCTGCAATTCACTGCTGTGTTTTTGCCCATATTGGAAAGTTAATGCATAACACTCAAAACCCTGCGCCCGAGCAACTGCAAGGCAGGTGGTGGAATCTAAACCACCAGAAAGTAGGACCACTGCTTTTTTCATTCAACTACCCTATCACATGTCTATTTTTTAGGAATTTTAGCTTAGCAGGTAATCAAGGCCGCGATCAACATTTTTATAGGCTCACTCTCCCTTGACTATAACTACAATATAATTATAATGTAATTATAAATATTAAATTTGAGTGGGACGCTGCTAAGCGACATCAAACCAGAAAAAACATAAAATTAGCTTCGATGAAGCTAAAACTGTATTTTTTGATGAAAATGCAATCGTGGTTCATGATCCTGAAAATTCAAAAGATGAAGATCGGAAAATAATGATATCCCCTACCAAACCTTGATTAACCTTTATTTACGGGATTGTGCTCGAAAGCATAAAAAACTTAACGTGGAATGGTTATCATCCCGGCAATGAGCTTGGTCGCTGCTCAGCGTGGGATCGGGGTGCTGTTCTTTGGGGTGCAGTGGAGATTTAGGAATTCTTGCATGGTTTCGTAAATGAGGCTTTCTTTTTGTTTTCCGGATAATTGTGCCGTTTCTATTTTTTCTTGCAAATAATTATCCAGGGTTTGGTATTCCCTAATTGACAACTCACCTAACTCCTCACATTTCTCATTAAAATCCTGGCATCCTTGTCGGGAAATAAGGTCTTTTAATATCTGCACCGGTAAATCAGTCACCATTATCCCGCTCGTTTCTGGCCCAGGAAATGAAGGCGATTTTCTCGTGCTTTCGTCTAATGATTTGGCTATTTTTACCTCCTCAGGCTTGTAACTAGAGGAACCACCCAGCTTCGCTGAAATTAAATCATAAGTGGAGAAGGTTTCTTGTCGTTTTGTTGGAGTAAAAGACACGGACTCGCACATTTTTTCATACAAGGCATTTTTTGTGGCGTAATCGTGAGGAGAAGCGGCTTCTAGTCGAAATAAAAAATCCATTTTCAAGAAAAAATTTTGAATCTCATCTAAAGAAGGTCTTTTGCTGGCTTCTTCGTGCGCCATTTGCTGCAAAAAATGCTCGTACAATTGCTGCACTTTTTTACCACCTTCAGCATCACCGGCCAATTGAGGGAATATATCGCCGTTTTTCAGAACAACTTCTTGCTGGAGCAATTTTCCCAGCATAAAAATATCGGTTGCAAACCCAGCCTGGCCGCTGAGGCATTCTTTGGGGTAACGAGCAGGATCCAAGTCAGCTTTAGGTATGTCGTGCGCCATCATTAACCGAGATTTATGATTCTTAGGTAGCTGGATCGACCGGCCAAAATCGCATAGTTTGACGCTGAATTCTTCGGCACTGGGACTCAACAGAATATTACCCAATTTTAAATCGAGGTGAACTATTCCTTTGGCGTGGATATCGCTAAGTTCTTGCGTTAATTGCAGTGCTAATTGATTTCTTTCTTGGGGGGATAATGAATCGACTTCGAAGAGTGGTATCCCAGGTAATCTCTTTTGAACCACAAACGAAATTTCCTGAGCCTTATCGGATTTGATGGACACCACATCGCTGCAAGCACCATACACGGTTCGAAAATTGCCGGCTTCGCGTTGACGAGCAGTTAATGAAAAATCCGAATGGTCGGTTGTTTTTTTCTTGGTTTCTTCGGGATCGCTTTTGAAAATTTTGATGACGAATTCATCGGACTGGCTAATGCGAATGCTGCCATCTTTCTTATTGTATTGAACAGCTTGAGCAGGATAAACCTCGGAAAACGCACCCACGCCCACCCGATCTTCCTCTCGATGACAGCGGCAGAGAAAGATGGAGGGTTGACCACTGGTTGAGCCGAAATCAGCGCGAACGAGGAGCAACTGACTTTCTTTGTCTATCACCACTGCCTGCTGCCCTGACTCAATAAATTGTTCGATTTTATCGCCGTCCAGCGGTTTTTCGTATGAACTCATCGCCATTATTACCCATCTCTCGAACTGACTTTAGTAAAATCATCCCGGACGCAGCCGAGGGATCTCCATTTCCCCACGTCATCCAGAACGCAGCGAAGGATCTCCTGAATGTGGCACATCAACATAGACTGGAATACAAATCATCCCAGTTTGGATTCAATGCATTCACCAGGTCATAGTATGACCAGTATTTGATCATGATCAGCTAATTTTTAAAGTGTTTTTTTACAATTATTTAATGGGTGCCACAGTCGGGAGATCCTTCGCTGCGCCAGGATGACGTGAGGCGCTCGGATGACGTGGGAAATGTTTTGAATAGGGGCCAGCTGAAAGCCAAATAGATGGCGAGATTTTTATGGTTTTTAAACCTTTAGCCTCCGTGAGGAGACGATCCCATAGGAGGAAAGCTGGGTAACCCATAGGGATTCTGGATATTACCAGCCCCTTGCTGCGACCATTTAGGATTCTTCACTGGTTCATTGTCTTTTTTCGAGGTTTTCCAATCGTACAATGCCTTAGCGATTAAATAAAGCAATGCAATCCCCATCAAAAGACCCATATCATGCATAATTGGGTCCACCGCTATATTAGATTTGGCAGCATTAAAAAGAAGACTGGTCCCGGCTGAAGCAACACCTACTTTAAGGACCGTAACGGCTGCACTTTTCATGGAATCGGCGATTGTCATATTTTCACTCGCAAGGCTATGGGATATTTTTCAGATTATTACCGCATAGAATTAGGATTATCCCCCTAACGCCATCCCTCTTCTATTCTCGACTTCCCCATCAATTATATGACCTGTCATCTTCGCAGAGTATGCTTCGCGATTCTCTGCTTTCTTCTCACCTTTCAGACCGCTGTTCAGCATGACACCACCAATAATGACCAATAATGCAATAGCGATGAGCGGTACGCCAAACATAAGACCAACAACACCACCACCTATCAAAAGCGCCCCTACATCTTTCTTCATTCCCTCTTTAAATCCTTTTTCGTCTAACTCATTTGCATAGTCCTGCTGTTTTTTTAAATTCCGGCTAGCGCTCCAAGCAGGTAGCTCTTGTTCCCGTTTTATTAGGTCATGACTTCTAGCTGATTGTGTATCTTCTAATTTCTGAACTCTTTGGGTTGCATCTGTTAACTCACGGCTCTTGGCTCTTATATCACTATTTAAGTCACTTATTGACTCTTTCTGTACAGATATGCGCGACTCAAGTTCTTGACACTTACTTAATTGGTCACGGTAATCAGATAGGAGCATGGGCTCACGTACCTTAGGATTGTCAATCTTACCATCCTTCAGACCGAAATCCGCGTACTTAGAAAGTTTTGTTCTTTCCTTTGCCAATTGTATCTCAAGCCCAGAACCGATGAGAGAATCCCCCCTCAACGCTTTCTCTGCCTTTGCTCGCTCTTTCTCTAGCGCTGCAAGCTCTTTTTTAAGATTAGTTTGAAGTTCTCTAGCTGTGGTCAGGGACATAGGATTCAACCTCTTCGGTAGTTTATTAGGTTCATATTTTTGTAGTTTAGTTCGATGATAGATATTTTATCAAAAAATTCTTAAGTGAAGATTAAGTATAAAAATCCCTTATTTATCAACTTCTTCGTGGGATACGAAATTCATTGTCGGTCGTCCCGCGGCTGGCCCATATTACATCGTCCCGTGGCTTTTCCTCATCACGTCGTCCCGCGGACAAGCCGCGGGACGACGCTGTAAAGAGCAAATAATGACGTAGAATTTTACATTAAATTCAAGACATAGGCTATGCTTTTGGTGGTTTTACTGCGCTACTAGCCTCATTCCTAAGTTCTGGGCTTCATAAATCCGTTTGCCATCTACCCATAAGGAGCCTTCGGCTAGGGCGAGGATGCCTTCTTCGTCTTTTTGTACGGAGATGACATGAATCATCACGGTCATTCGCTTGTTTTCAGACACTACCTGGCCGCGGTATTTCCAGGTCAGGGTGGTATTTACGGCCAGGGGTTGGAAACGGGGGTTGACCATATCGGCATGGAGATTTTCCGATAGCATGTAAAATTGCAGTAATTGCAGCATGGCTTCTAAGCCTAAAGAGCCCGGTTGGACTGGGTCATTGAAAAAATGTGCTTTAAAAAACCATAATGAGGGGTCTAGGGTTTTTTCGCCGACTAATTGGGCACGATAGCCACCTTGGTTGCGCCAAAAGCCAGTCACTCGGTCGATCATTAACAGCGTGGGTTGGTGTAAGCCAGCTAGTGGCGCAAGCGACTCGTCCACAGGAAACGAATTTTTTGGGGGATGGACTGCCCAAGTTCCCAGATCATGGCTATCCGAAGCAGGAGTTTGGGTGAGGTCGACTAGGGTGGAGTCCGCCAGGGATAACAAGGATTTTTCATGCTCGGGTATGGGCAGGCCCACTTGGTCAATAAACGCTTCCGGTGGGAAAAAGCCGAATACCGTGTTCATGGTGCAGATAGGCGCATCTTTTATATAGCCTTGCACTTGGAAAGCACAGATGATCATACCGGCGGATTGCGAAACCTGGGTCACTTTGACATGGGTGCGTAATTGACCGGCGGTGGGTAATACTTCTTGGTGCCAGGTGAGGCTACCATCCAGATTGCGGAACAGTAAATCTTGTTCGGAATGCAGAGCACAGCCCATGAAAAAAGCCGTCCAGCCGCAGGGTTGTAATAGCGATTCCAGATAAACGCAAAACGGCATGGTAGCGTAACCATTTTTACTAAAATACCAGGCATCATCGGGCACATCGTAGGCAAACGTGACTTCTCCGCCGCTGGCCATCTTGCCCATCTGCGCCTGAATATCCGTCACCCGCGACATAAAATGATAAGGCGGCGCTGGAATACGCGGGATGCGGCGATGGTTGTCGAAGGGCTGATAAAGTTTTCCAAACAGCTGTGACGGCTTGCCCAATGCGCCCGCCAATAAGGAGCGGAAATCGAAGGTGAAGCCATCGATACTCGCTGCCGGTGGGTTATCCGAATGATTCTGCAATAGTGGGTGTTTGTCTGTCAAAGGCCAATCGGGCGTCAGGCGCAGGCCCACTTTGCCGTGAAACGATTTTAAACCATCGACGGTAATCAACAGATCGGCGTAAAGCGTGGGAATCGGTTCCGCAATCACGCTGGTGACAAAAATTTCATAAATAGCTTGTTGGGTGTCTGGCTGTACTTGGCCGCGGCAGCGTAATTTATAAGTCTGCTCCGTTACCGGTTCAAAACGCCAGCCATCCCGATTAACGGTATAGCCTAGCGCCGTCATATAGCACGCCATCAATTGTAATCCGGTTTCCAACATCAAGGTCGCCGGCATACACGGGCTATTTTTAAAGTGGGCTTTAAAAAACCAATCATCCGGCGTGACTGTTTGCACACCGCGCATGTAACCGCGCTGCCACGGACCGCCGTGCGGATCGAAATGGGTGATGTCGTGCAAAAATAACATCCGCCCAGAAGCGATACATGGCGTACGGGTATGAGTTTGGGTGCGGTTGTAAGCCTGACCAAAACAAGTCACGACATCGCCTTGAGCAAACGCTTCTAATTGCTGACGGTTGATCGGAGTGAATGGGGCCTGAATTTTGGGTGGCGCTAGGGGTAAGCTCGTGTCGCAACTTTCATTGTTGACATCCCATAAAATACCACCCGATTCGGCTAATTCTTGATCGGAAAAAAAGCCAGCCTGACCAGTGCCTTTGATGCGCAGCTCACCATTAATTCGACACTCGCAACGAAAGAAAACAATGCGGATATCACCCTGCTTAGCATGGCCTTCCAAATGAACTTCGTAATGCAAGGTATCGCCGATTTTTGGCAATCCACCTAAATATTGAAACTCACTGCCCAACAATCGATAAACACGTTCGCCTCGGTTGTAAAAATCCAAACCCAGCCAAGAAGTCAGTAACAAAATAGCTTGGCCGGATTCAATGCTAATACCAAACGGCATATGGCCTTGGTGCAAATACCAGGAGTCTTCGCAGACATCTGTTTCGCTCCAAATAACACCTTTATTGGCGAGCGAACCAGGTTCGGCATCGATACCCAAAATACGATCGGTTAGTAACAACGGCGGCTGTGGCATCCGTATCACGCGTGCGTATTGATCCAATGGTTTAAACCAATCGCCGAAGCGCGAAGAAATTTTTCCAGAGGATACTATTTCTAAATCTTTGCGCGAGAACGCAGGACCCGGATGATTGCTGGTACAACCCGCCGCTAATCGTGAAATCGACTGCGCCACTGTTTGCATCAATGTTTTTTGACCGTCGATACCATTAAATGCCGTGGTATCGATGGGCATACCCACGCGCACCGTCAACGATTGATGGCGCCGCAAGTTCCAAGTAAAAGGCGGTAGCGCACGATCCGTACCGTCAATACCAATAGGAATGATTTGCGCCCCCACTTCCCGAGCAAACCGAAAACCGCCCGGTTTTAGAGGGGATAATTGCCCTGTGCTTGAACGTTTGCCTTCCGGAAAAATAAATAACCGTATCCCCTGCGCCAATTTCTCTTTAGCGGATTGAAATAGTTGATCCATGCTCTGCGGGTTCTGCGCATCAACCGCTAAAAACTCAGCTTCTTGAATGGCAGGGCCGAAGATGGGCAGATGAAATAAATATTGTTTAACCAAAAATCGAGTCGTACCCGGCAACAGCGCATACAACAACGGTAAATCAAAAAAGCTCAAATGATTGGCCATAAAAATAATCGGCACTTTATTTTGCATTTGAAAACCGGGGGCAAATTCGATGCGATAGTTGGCATCAATCAACGATAAAATGTGCTTGGACCCAATTTGTAAGCGTCGATTAACGGTGCCACGTTTTAGCTTATGCCATCTCGCATCCCATAAAATGCACGAACAATTCCACAGCGTCACACCGACACAGGCGGTTAGCGTCCACCATTTATGTAACCACTGCCACAACCGCTTCATAACAAGAGTCTCGGTTGGTAATGAAAGGCGATGGCGGGCAGCGCTAATCCTATGCTTCGTAATTGTTGAGCGCGCAACGTGACCGCAGCACCTTCTAATAAATTACGGCCGATTTGTGCGACATTGCGTGCGGCTAAGTCGGCTAAAAACGAATCGGCTACCCAGGCATTAAATGCACCCATTGCCGGACCGCACCAAATTTGGTAATCCATTTTTCGTTCGGCATTGCCTTGAATGGCCCAGCGGCTGGATAAGCCTAAATACCAACGAAATACCAAGGCCATTTTATGCTTAGCATCTCGCTCTGCTAATACCACTTGTTCAGGATCGCGTTGTTGAAAAAAGTTTTTCGTCAAATCCCAAATGGCGGAGAGGGAGTTCATAAAAATTTGGGTTTCTAGTACGGTTTTTTCTGCTTCGGGAATGGCTTCTAAACTTTCAAAGCGCGAGTAAATATCGTAGAGTTTATTGGCGCGTGATCCGAATAAACAGCCGCGCTTCAAAATTTGTAATTTCACGCCTAATTCAAACATATCCGAAGCCGGCGCCATCATCACATCAGCAATGCCCGCTTGGCTGAGCAATGCTTTACCTGCATCTGATAATCCAGATTCTACGGCGGATTGATTAATGGAACCCGTTAACACATAGGCAGCACCCATGGTAAACGCAGCAGCCACGGCGGTGGGTGTGCCTAAGCCGCCAGCAGCACCGATGCGTAATGGTGTGGTGTAGTCATGAGTGGCGGTGATTTGTTGCGCTAATTGATAAATCGTGGGGAATAAACCGACGAGGGGGCGATTGTCGGTGTGGCCACCGGAGTCTCCTTCCACGGTAATATCTTCGGCCAAGGGTATGTGCGCCGCTAACTGCGCTTCGGTAGCAGTTAACTGCCCCGATTGCACCAGTGATTCTAGAATATCCTGCGGCGCTGGCGATATAAACAAGCGAGCGACTTCCGGACGAGAAATTTTCGCCACGATGTGGTGGCGTCGCACAATTTCACCGGCCGGTGACGTACTCAGCCCTTTGCACGCGTAATACACCAAATGCGGATTCAACGACATATACGCCGAAGCGGAAACGCGTTGCACGCCGTGACGAATATATAAATCGACAATGCTCGCTTCTAAGCGCGGCTCTTGCGGCGAATGAATTAAATTAGCACCCCAACCGGCGAATTTATCTTGTAATTGATTTTTAATCGTGACGATATTTTCTTCAATCACCGACGGCGGCAAACCACCGGCGCCAAAAAATCCCATCATGCCAGCTTGCGCGGCAGCAATCACCATTTTCGCCGTGGCAATGCCATTGGCCATTTCACCGACGATATAAGGAAAACGCAATTGATGCGTGCGTAAAAATTCTTGCGAGCCCAACCATTCAGGATAAATGGCGGGCAAGATAGCCACAGGCATCCATTCCTCCGTATTATTTTCCGCGATCATTTGCTGGTAGGAAGTGTCTGTAACCACTTGCCACTGCGCGGTGGTTTTGTGTTGAAGAATATGCAATTTTTCGCGAACGGCTTCTACAAGTTCCAGCCAATGCTGTTCTTGCGCTGTCAATTTATTTTTAAGATCAGATGTCATAACATACCCCTTCTACTTCTAACAGCTCTGCATACAGTCGACCGTCGTCGTGAAATAACCAAGCATCGACGGCAATTGCAAATTTACTTTTCACTCGGCCTTTCAACACGCAACGCAAACTGCCAGAGCTTTGGCGATCATCAAATAATTGCAAGCGACCGACGGCGGTCGGTAAGCTGCGTTTACCGAGCATTCGATCACCCCACAAGCGCGCAATTTGAAAAACGGCATCAATGGCTACCGCGTCGGTGTGCCAATGGCCAGGCCAATGCATGGCTTGCACGCCAAATACGTGCGCTATCGCCACATCATCGCCAATGCCATCAAGGCGGTGAATGGCTTGAAAATGCGGGCCGTGAAATAATAAGCGTTGATGGTAAGCGTCGTCGTACACTTCTTCTAAATCGTAAGGCCAGGCAGCCGCTGATGATAAATCCGGTAATTGCAACACCGGCGGCTCGGCTGGCGCATCGAGTAAATGAATATCGGCTGCGTAATTTAAGCTCAGGGATTGTGCATCACTACGTAAGGTCAACCGCCAATGTGTTTCTTTTGGTTCGCAGCTGAGTACGAATGTTTGAGGTGCTCGATAAAATTCTTTTAATTGCACCCCTCGCATCATGCGAAAATTTTCCACCACAAATGATTTGGCTTGCGGATTTTGTTTTTTAGCGGCGGCAACAAACCATTCCATCACCAAACAAACCGGCAATACCGGAACTTCTTGCACCACGTGATCGACTAAAAATGGATACGTGAGTTGATCCACCGTTAATGATGGTTCTGCTGTAGCGAGCTCGGGTTGTAAAGTTTCACCAATGACCACTTCCACCGTCGAAGGCCCAGCCTGAATTTCATCGACCAATCGCTGCGCGCCTTCCGCAATCGGCAATAACGCCACTCCACGTTGTTGAAATAATTGCTGTAATTGCGGCGTCACCATGCCACCCTGCCACGGCCCCCAATTAATCGCCTTCACCACGCAGTTGGGATGTTGGCGTTGGTATTCTTGAGCCACTTTATTTAGTACTTCATTGGCCATGGCGTAATCGCATTGCCCGGTATTACCAAAACGACCAGCGACGGAAGAAAATAGAACCACTGCTTGCAACGAATCAGCCTGCGTGACCGCTAATAGATTTTTTAAGCCAATGACTTTAGTCGAAAAAACTTGAGTGAATTGTTCTGGTGTTTTTTCTTGAATTAATTTATCGGCTAATACACCGGCGCCGTGGATAATTCCTGCGATATTTCCCCATTGGGTGCGAACTTCAGAGACAGCGGTTTGCAATGCCTCTTCATTTTGAACATCCACCGCTTTATAAATAACCGCACTATCTAATTGTTGGAGTGAGTTGATTGTCGCTTCGATTTCTCGATTAGCTTCTATTCGATTCACCTCGGCTTGAATGGCTTTAGGCGTAGCCGGCAGTTGCTTAGCAACCAATTGCTCGAATATGACTTTTTTTAATTCGGGTGTGGTGCTTGCTTGACGATAAATTTCCGGCTCTTTTTGCAGAGCGGTGCGACCGAATAAGACAAAACGTAATGGCTGTGTTTTTGCTAATGCTAATAAACAAGCCGCTGTGACACCGCGACCGCCACCCGTCACCAGCACGACGGCGTGATCGGAGAATGCCTTCTTTTTTTTATCGACGGCTTCGGTACGTAATGCCGTAGTTATTCGTTGACCATTGGCAAGTAATCCTATTTCAATGGTAGGATCGACCGTAAAAAATTCCGCAAGTAACCGCTCCGCCATTTTCGGCAAAGCAAGTCGTCTGTCGTCTCGGCAAGGATGCCGGGACCCAGTCTGCAGGGACGGGAAACTTTCACATCCTTGTAAACTGGATCCCGGCATCTCTGCCGGGACGATATGTTCTATTGGAATGATGTATTCTATATCGATCACTCGACACGTCGCTGCCGGCCATTCTTGCACGGCAGTTTTCACCAATCCGGATAAACCACCTGCCCAAACCGCAAATGGCTCGGTGGCGGCTAAACCAAATTGTCCCGCTAAATTTTGCACGCCGATCAACACGCCACCGTGCACCGAAAAATGCGGCGCGATTTTTTTCGCATGTGCAAATAAGCGTTCATTCACGGCGATCGCTTGTGCTTCGTCAGAAAACGTTTGCAGCGCATCCAATAAAATGGCGACATCGCATTGCTCTGGTAATTCCACATCAATACAAACGTTATAACCTAATTGCGATAGCTTTAACCCCAGCACTTCGGCCAAACCATACCCGTCGCGAGTCATCGCGATTCGGTAGTGCAGAGGCCATGGCTGCGATGCAGAAGCGATCGTCGCCGGGCGTATGTGGAGTATCGAACGTGTCATTTTCTTTGCTTAACGTTTGGCTTGCTTCACGTAACGAAGAATATCGCCCAAGGTTTGCAGCTTGCCTAATTCATTAGGATTAATTTCCGGTAAATTGGGAATGCGTTGCACTAAGGTCGATAAAATTTCCACGCGTTTGATGGAGTCGATACCTAAATCCGCTTCGATAGCCATGTCCATATTGAGCATTTCGGCGGGGTAACCGGTTTTTTCTACCACGACATTAAGCAGTTGTGTTTGTAAATCATCGGCAGCAGGGACTGGTGCTGCGACTGCAACCGGTGCCTGCGGAACCGCAGCTGGTGGCGGTGTATTTACGACCACTGGCGCGGTGATAGCGATGGGTAATGGCGGTGGTGGCGCTTGTACTTGAGGTTGCACAGGTGCAGCAGCAATCACCGGTGCTGACACCACGGCTACCGGCGCAACGGCTGCGGCTACAGGAGCGGGTGCGGTCACGGGTGGTGCAACAACTACGGGTTGCGGTAACGAGGTCACCACATTCGGCAGAGCTAAAACACTACTGTCGCCTGCACTCGCAGGTAACTCCATACTCACACCGCTGGCGGCATGATCGGCCAATCGACTGATGGAATTTAGAAAAGCAATATGACTTTCGGCCATGGCTTTCTGGTAAATATTATGGGAATTAACCAACTCTAGCTGCAATGCCTGCTGCATTTGCACTAGGTAGGGGTTGTTTGTTTGCGACATATTCGTTTCCTCGGTTGCTGAAATAGTGGGGTGCGTCGGTGCGTCGTTACTTGCTGGGACGATGTTACTTGCCGGGGCTTCCGGAATGACTTTACTTGCATGAATGATATTACTTACCGGGGCGACATTATTTGTCGCGGGAGCGTTATCCGCTGGGATGACATTACTTGCTGTTGCAGGCTCGCTGCGCTGATCATGTGTCTGCTCCGTGAAATTTCCAGGTGGATAAGGTTTGTGGTAATTTGTGCCATTGATTTGAATGGTAAAACCCTGTTTTTTTGTTATCGGTAATTTATCTTGTGGGGCGTACTCTCGCCAAAGCACTTGAAAATTCGGATTTAACCCTTGGCAAAATAACTGTGCTAAACCATGCCAAAGTGAAGTCACGCCGTGTTCACCGCGTCTATCCAAATGAATGGCTTTAAACGGCCGATTTTCTAAGCAGTAATTAACTAACCCCGTTAAGACATTATGCGCGCCGACTTCGATAAACGTGCGCACACCTTGCGCGTAGGCATTTTCGATTTGGGTTTGGAAGCGAACGGGATTCGCCAATTGTTGCGCCAATTGATCTTTCATCGCATTGACGTCGTCAGGATAAATCTCTCCAGTCAAATTAGCCCATACTGGCAGCTTAGGCGCTTGCCAGGTTAACGTGGTTAAAAACTCTCGCAGCGGTTGGCAGCTGGGCTGCACTAAATGGGAATGAAACCCGGTAGCCACCGTTAATCGTTGGCAGCGGATTTTTTCTTGCGTGAAATAGGCCTGTGCTGCTTCGATTTCGGCGACGCTGCCCGATAATACTAATTGGTTAGGCGCATTGAAATTGGCGGGCGTGGCTTTTAGGTGTTGTTTTTCTAGAATGGCCAACACATCCGCTGCAGGATAAAACACGGATAACATCGCGCCCGGGGTTTGGGCGGCATCCCGCATTAATTCGCCGCGTTTGCGGGCTAAGCGAATTAATGTCTCGGCATCCATCACGCCGGCAGCATAAAGCGCCGTTAATTCCCCAAAACTATGGCCACAAACCGCGTCGGGTTTAAGACCCAGTTGGGTTAATAAATCTAAGTGCATCAGGCTGTGCACGGCCAGCGCCGGTTGCGCGAATTCGGTGGCCCTTAATCGTTGCTCATTGGCGTCGCGCTGCTCCTCGGTGAGCCGGTGTTTAGGGAACACCACATCTTGCAGGGTGAATTGTTCATCTAAAGATAAGCGCCCCGCTTGATCCCAGACCGCCATACTGTCTGAAAAAGCCATGGCGACATCCGCGCCCATACCCAGGTATTGGCTGCCTTGGCCGGGGAACATAAACATCACTTGCCCGGGGTTAGCCTGGTTGGCGTAATAAATACCTTGTTTTAAGCTAATCGCTTGCTCACCCGCTTCTTGAATCGAAGCCAAGGCTTGTTGCAACTTCGTGGTGAAGCCGGGGATATCATTCGCGACAATGGCTAAACGACAGCGGTGTTCCGCCGACAACTGCAACTGCGTTTGCTGAGCCACGGCAGATAAAGAGGAATAAGAAGGTAATTGCTGAAGCATGGCTTGACCAGCTGCCACCAGTTCGGTGGGATTCGCCGCTGCTAAGAGCACCAACTCGCTGGGAAACGTGCGCAGACGCGCCGCTTTCCGGCCACTGCCCGTGTATTCTTCTAAAGCCACATGAAAATCACTACCACCAAAACCAAACGCACTCACGCCAGCGCGACGCGGCTCCGCTTGTGGGTGCACCCAGGGCCGTAATTGGGTATTTAAATATAGTGGGGATTTATCCAATTCAAACTGTCGATTCGGTTGACCGAGTTTAATCGTGGCCGGCAATACTTTATGGTGCAACGCCATCACAGCTTTAAATAAGCCGGCTGCACCAGCCGCCGCTTTGGTATGACCGATTTGGGATTTAATGGAGCCCAAGGCACAACTCGCCACCTGGGTATGCCCGGATTCTTTAAACGTCATCTCCAGCCCTTGGAACTCGGCCAAATCCCCCGCTTTAGTGCCGGTGCCATGCCCTTCGATCAACTCTACTGTACCGATATTAAACCCAGCCTGCGCATACGCACGCTGCTCGGCTTTCGATTGCCCTTTCGATAAAGGTGCGTAAATACTTTTGCTGCGGCCATCCGAAGCAGTGCCCAGGCCGCGAATAACGGCATAAATTTTATCGTTTTGCTGCTCGGCATCTTCTAATCGTTTAAGCGCGAAGAAACCGACGCCCTCGCCCAAAATGGTGCCATCGGAATCATCGGAGAAAGGGCGGCAATCGCCCTTGACTGAGAGTGCCTTGGTTTTGGCAAAGCACATGAAAGAGACGATATCGTTTAAGGTATCAATGCCGCCGGAGATGGCAAAATCGGTAACTCCGGTTTGTAATTCGCCGATCGCCATGGCCAATGCCGCTAAGGAGCTGGCGCAAGCCGCATCCAGAATGCAATTAGTGCCGCCGAGATTGAAGCGGTTGGCAATGCGACCGGCGATGACGTTTTGTAATAAACCAGGGAAGGTGTTTTCTTGAAGAGGCACGTAGCAAGCAGCAATACGGTCACAAATCTGAGCGATTTGCGCCTCCGGCACGCCTTGCTGCCGCATGGCTTTCTCCCAGACCGGCCGTTGTAATCGAGCGGTGATGCTTTGATACGCTTCTAAGGTAGAGCTGCCTAAAATGACACTGACTCGGCTTAGGTCCATATCCGCGTATCGACCGTTCGTTGCATCATCCAGCACTTGCTTGGCCACTAACAATGCTAACAGCTGAGAGCTATCGATCACTGGCAGCACATTCGGTGGCATGCCGTATTCCACAGGATCGAAATCCACCGTGGGCAGAAACGCGCCGCGTTTGCAATATATCTTATCGACTGCCTCAGGATTAGGGTCGTAGTAATCTTCAGTCAACCAATGACCAGCCGGTACTTCCGTAATTAAATCGCGGCTTTCGAGAATATTGCGCCACAACTGCACTGGATTGGCAGCGCCTGGGAAAATACCCCCGACACCAATAATGGCTATGGGGGAGAAGGGTTTATTATCAGTCATTGTCGTCAAGATCAGAGGTTCTCGGTTAGCAAAGCCTCCGTGCTTGAAGTTTTCCGCGGTATTTATATTCTTTAATTCAAATAGTTAAGGGCTATAGACTGCAGCCCGTGAGGGATATTATAAGCAACCAGGCTTAAGAGATACTTAATGTTAATTTTGACACAAGAACCTCGAATACGAATACCGCCCCTTGATAAACGTATAAAATAAAAAATATTTTTTAAAATAATAAATCTTAAGTTAATTCTGTTTTAATTTTTCTTCGCTACTATTCTTTCTTATTACCCATGAACCCAACGAATGCCCTGCGATCCCACTACGAGAGTTTTATGACAGATTTAAAAACGCGCCAAACACCTGCTGCTACATCCGGAACCATTGATCCAACGCAAATAAATTATTTGCATGATAATTTCCTAGTCGAAAATACGGATTACGCCGCAGATTTTCAACGGCGACAAAATAAACTCGCAACAGAGCATGACCAGGAAGCAGGGGATGCTTTATTAGAAGAAGGTATAGAACAAATAAAAAAAGAAATGGTAATCGAGTATACCAAACGCGACCCTCAAGTAGCAGATAAAAAAGGAACCATAGCTGATGGAACCGAAGATGGCAGACAAGAACAACCTGTAACCGATGTTGTAGTAGAACTCCCAGCTTCGGAAACAATTAAAGAACTTAACGAATCCATTCAGAAAAATGAAAACGTTAGAGCCATGATATTTTTCTGGGAAAATGCGATCAAGGAGAGTGAGCCCAACCTCGTACCCGAGTATCATCGCAAGAATTTTGAAAAAAATAAAACTTATACGAAACTATATAATGAATTAATTGGATCAGATAATGATGCGGAACATGCTCAAAAAATGGCTTTTTATTACAATGAAGTGGTCACTCCATTAACTAGCCAAGCAAAAGCTGACTCAACAGAAAAAGCCACACCCACCGCGGAACCCACAACACAGATTCAGGATTCAGCGACAACTCCCCGAAAAAATACTACAACAATCAGCCCAGCATCCCCAGCTATTGAACTGCAACCTATTTTAACACAAGATACGCCGGAAAAAGTAGAAGAAGAACCTGCATCAACTGAAATTAAAAAACCAAAAACCAACAAATTAGTTGTCCGAAAGGCTGATTTAGCAATGGATTCTAAAGCAGCAGAGGAACAACTTCAGAAGAAAATAGATATCATCCGGAATAAAACCAAAGTTTTGATGAACGAATACAATGTGTTCCTTGGCATCACTTCTGGGATAAAAGAAAACCAAATTAACCAATATCCACATCAGCTTGATTCGAAAGGAATTCAAATTGCGGGAATTGTTCGTTCACTCACTATTGGACTTCCAGACCCTGACTTGAAGAGCCGAACTGAGCTAAGAACCTTTAATTTAAAAAAACCCCATGAACAAGCAAGGTCTACCAAAGATTTACCCGAGGCTACAGCCGCAATGGCAGAAATTGCAAAAAAGTATGCCCCTGGGAAAGAATTGCTTGAAAAAGAGAAGGTAAGCCCCCAAAGTCAGTTAGATGAGTTAAATAAAAAACATAAAAAAACTACTGATCTTGATGTAATCCAAGAAAAACGGAGATTGGAGCAAATTTTAAATAATATAGATAATCAAATCGAAAAACTTGACCATCAGGAAAGGGATGAGAGAAATGAGTGGTATAAGATTGAAGAGCCGAAAATAAAGAAAAAACAAGAAGACATGACCAACAAATTAGAAAATTTCGACTTCTGGCCTAACACCAAAGATACCTGGAATTTCTTTTACAATGAATTGCCTAAATATATAGATGAAGTAGTTGACGATTCATCTAAGACAACAAAAGAAAAACTTTATCAGCGCGTGGATGAACAAACCAAGGAAAAAATTGAAGAGCTAAGATCAAAACTCCGTGATCCACAGGACAAGAAAAATGGGCCTGATCCTCTGCTGGGAGAAATCGCGGCTGTAAGGGCTGTCGAAGCAGCAGAAAAAAGAAAAATTGATAAGATATTGCTTGAGGCCGCGTCGATTCAAAAGTTTTACCTAAAACTATCTTGTATCATGGGTATTTTTAGCACTCCTGGCAGGTATTTACATCGAACTGCACATGAGCTACTGCTTCATGGGAAATATCCAGAGTATTTGAAGCCCGAGAAAAATGTTATGGCCCCCCACTTAAACTCCATAATTGATACTATGGGGCCTACTCTGGCTAAATTGATTGGACTTGTGGGATACCTATCAGTGCCAACGACCGGTGTCATAAAGCAAAATGCAGATTATATCAGTTCACTCTGCCAATATTATGCCGTAGAGAAAACATCTCGATTAGAATTACAATTACCTCTTACCCAAGAAGAAAGGCAACAAAAAGAAGAAACCCTCCGAATGGCTTCAGAACGGCTGAAACCCAGCAGAGTGGGACTTATGGCTTTTGTCATTAGTCAAACGGCGGGCAGGCTATTACCAGGACTTTTAGAGGCTTTCACGCCATTAACACAATTAGCTGAAAATTTACGATACCTTGACCCTATCGGCACCGTATCAAAACTGACCGGGTTGGGTCACGGAAATATCCCGATAGGTTGGATAGCGGAAGGCACTGGGGTGTATGGTACACAAGCAGTCATTGCTAAAGTATCTAAAGCTCAAAACAAAGAAGCACAAGATAAAGAAATAGCAAAAATATTTGGTAAAAAAGGGGCTACAGAGACAGCTCCTTCCACTGCAGCATCGAGTGCTTTTTTCTCTGCGAAAGGGGGTAAGGGAGAAGATCAACCAACTCCAACGACAACGGTTGCTTCTTCAGTAAAAGAAGCTGAGAAAGAACCCTTAAAGCCCTGATAGCCAGGAAAACCTTCTTCGATAAGCAAAGTTTTGCATGTCGAAGAGGGTTAAAAATTTAAGGCGTGTGAATACTGACAGGATGGATATCCTGATTGTTCTGTTCTACATCAGATGAGCTGACCTCAGAATATTGATAATCCATATAATGAGGGTTTTTGGGCCGATTATGAAGTTGGTGCTGGTATCGCTCATAGTAACAGTATCCATCATGGATGAAACCTACCAGTGCTGTTAAAGTTCCTACCACAGCACCACAAGATACTCCGACCAGTAATAAGGTAGTACCTAGACACGGCCCCGGGAAATCATCACCGGCAAATCTTTCGTAATAATCCAAACTTTTCTTAATAATCGGCAGGGTTGTTATTTTCAGATATTTATAGGTTTTGGGTTCTGATACCTGTTCTATGATCTTTTGACCTTCCAAGCCGGAAAACTGCCGACACGTTTCTCGCAGTGCTAATACAGGGCTGTTCTTCTCTTCTTCTATAGGGCTGGCAGGTTTTAAATAGGGAATGATGCAAGAGACAACAACTTCGTGGGGTAAATTGCTCAGGCTTCCGGTGGGTTTCGACAATGGTACTACTACCTTGACCTCTAGTTTCTCTGTTAAGTCTTTTCTTTGGTTCAAATGCAACATCGTTTTACTATCTTCCATCACATACCCCCGTTTTAAATTTTTTATCTAAGAAATTGAAAAACATTGTCATTAGCTTTACTGGATATTGGATCATACTTCCTTTTAAATAAAAGTAGTCCAACGGAGGAACATGAACCACATTTCTGACTGACTTCGGAATTATATGCTGGCAAATTTGCCATATAGACCAAAGCTTAAATTTGCTAAAAATTAATGTTTATTGCTTAATGTTGCGTTAATATTCATTGTTTAAACTGTATTTCTACAGATTCTTTTAAGCGCTAGAAAACCCTACGCAAATTTATATTTAGAGATTTTTTTATGAGTGAGTTAAGACACGAGCCAAAAGACGAGGTAATTGAATTACTTCCAGTTATGACAGAAGAAGTTCAAGATGAGAAAGATGAAAAAAAGATTAAAACGAATCAGCCTACTCCAGAACAAGAAAGATTAAATGAAAACGCCAATGCATACAATGCTGCCTTTAAAGGAAATGGTCTCTATCAAAGGGAGTATAATCGCATACTTAAGGAACTGAACAACGACAATGCTACTGATCCTGTCTCCAATCAGGAGAAAGCAAGGATAGGCACCTACTTGCACTTTAACCCCATAACATATTCGTCACCCGCATCCAGTTCTCCCATTCACTCTGACCAAAAGCCTAACAAAAATCTCAGCATAGATTTAGAAGAAGGCCTAGGGGGGGATGTAAAATCGGCGCCAGAAACCAAAGAACCGAAGCGACCATTTCGTCCTGCAACTCCAAAGTCTATTTTAGAAGATGTTGATCCGAAGGCAACATCCAACCGTACATATAATGCACAAATATATCATCTCTTACATAGGAATGATGCAGACTATATACGTATATTCGACGAGCAAACGTCAGCTGCGAGCAAAAAAACCAGTGGTTTTCTTGACTTAAACGCCATCCTAAGAGAAACATATCAAGCCCACTCCGAGCTGGAAAATAAACGCCTCAAAGGAGAAGCGTCTGAAATTAAAATGGATATTTCTAGCAAAAAACTTCCGACCTCAAAAAAAGACTTAGCTAAAATATTTCAATCTGGTGATGAAGAACAGGATCATTTAATTTATCAATCACTAAAACAATTAACGAATGAGAAAAACATTACTAAATACAAAGAGATCTATGGTGTAGAGCTGTCTACAGCATTAGATCAGGGAAAAACAAAAGAAGAGGCAACAACCTTTGCAAAAAGAGAAACTTTTCAAAAAATGGTTGCCCGTAAAATAATAAAACTTTCTGATAATGAAGCCACAACTTCAGCTATAGAGGATGATATTAAGCATGCTAAGAAAGAAAAAGAAGAAGTAAAGCGCAAGCAAGGCATAGGTTATGCCGCTGAATATACAATATACGGCGGGATGACTATTGGAACTGTAGTAAAAACATGGGAACGTCGTGTAGATAATCTTGGCAAAAAAGATTGGTTGCCTTCACGATCTATTGTAAAGGAGCAGAGTGGTCGCAGTAAAGGACGCGCAGCTCTTAAGTCTGGTTACCCCCATAATTTAACCAATGAGGGCATCCAGAATGTAGGTGTTTCTTACAATCAAATTGGTGGGATTGGCGATAAAGAACGAAAAGATTTGGCCATGTTGGAAGCCATGAAAGATCAAACCGTTGATTTGGAGGGCACGAGTGATCCCAGCAAAAAGAATTTTTTTAGTAGCTTAAACCAATCATATACATACATGGAAGAGTTACGTTGGATATATTTAGATAGTATTCCAATGCTTCAAACTAGAGTGAATGAAGAATTACATGCTCGCTGCAATAAAATACTACTATCAGAAAAATCTCCAAATGAAATAGCTCGAGCTATTAAAGAAGAAATACAAAAAGCACAGGAAGGGAAAAAGAAGATTGCAGAGTTAACTGAATTGGCTGCAGATATTCAACAGGGGCTGGGAGTTGCCACCTTAGTTACGGGTAGAGTGAGTAATCTGGCTCGCACAATCCATCGAATCGGTCATTATCTTTTCTATAGTTGTTGTGAATCGCAGTATCGCGAAGCAGGATATACCCCGTATAGTAAGGGGATGGAAAAATTACATCTTCCCTGTATATCGCAACTTTGCGGTTTTCTCATATTAGCTGCTTCATTGCCAACTACTGGGGTAGTCAAACAAGGCTTTGACTTTACTACTGCTATTTTACAATATAGTTCACAAATATTGACCAGTGCTTTAGATATTAGAAATAAGGGATTAACTGAGGAAGAACGTTTAGAGAAGTGGGCAATTATCAACAGAGCCTCTAAACGATTAGCCCCAGCCGCACTCGCTTTATTTGTTTTCGGTGTAATATACGGCCCAGGACACATTCTCTCAGCACTTGGTCCATTGAAAGCTGTTCATACAGCAGTTCGAGCCTCAAGCTATGCCCCTACTGCTGCGAACTTTGCTAAGGTTTTTGCCGCTAATTGGGTAGGTGCTGGATCGGTGATATTTGGCACTCAAGCTATTATCGCGCAGATTGCTAAACGACAAATAAATAATTTAAAAGAGCCTATGCTCAGAGAATTGGATGAGCAATTAGCTGACCTTGACCAGCAATATGAGGCAGCAAGAGCCAGTTTTAGAAGAAGTCAACAATTAAGAAGTTCACAAATAACAAAAATTCTAGACAAGTCAAAATCTTCTGAAGGCCAGCCGAAATCTGAAGATCAATCGCAATCTGGAGATCTGCCAAAATGGGATCGCCAAAGATCAGCCCTGTCATCAATTAAAGAAAGCTCTACTCATGAAGAGGAGACAGAGGATAGAGAGGTGCTATTGGGTGAAACTCGTTCTAATGATATTGGTGTTGACCTTGCTTTAAGTGCTGGAGAACAAGCTCCAGGGCGGCGGACAAGCACTACTGATTCAGTTTTTGCATCTTCTAGTGTTTTATTTACCCCTTTAAAGCCTGACTCAACCTCTGGCAAAACAAATGAAAACTCAATAATCGTTAAACCAGAACAAGAAATTGAACCCTCTCTGGTATCACGCTGAGAATCATAATCTTTTAAAAATATGCCTGTCGCATCACAAATACGATAGGCATATTGTACCTGCTACACACATTCGCTCCCCTATTCACCTTACTATTATTTGAATACTGCTTTTTTTCCCTCCTACACTGATTTTTTTTAACTCAACACAATTATTCGCGTTTGTTTACACGGGTCTTTTATTAGAACATTGGGGTTTGAACTACGGTATTACTGCGGTTTGATTCCTAGTAAAATCCTTTCTCATAACCATGAGGAAGGCTGCCCTTGACCACTGATATAGTAACACCCATCACCAACAACACCCCTCCCAGTGACTTTGACGGCCCCTGGAAGCGCAGCTTTGTTTATTATTTTGACGATTTTATGGAGTTCTGCCTGCCTCATATCGCAGAACAAATCGATTGGCCTAAAGGGTGCGAACATAGAGGCGAAGCCACGTTGTTAACTCGCCTGCTGGAACATCGTTTTTGCCCAATACCCACAAACTACCTGGAACTAATTCAACAAGCAAACGCCGATACCATTTTAATATGGGGAAAACGGGTGCTTGATGCCGGCTCTTTAGAAGAAATTTTTATAAACGCAGCAGGGGAAAAGGCATGACTTATATTACTACTGCTCAACGCATCGGTATAAAGGAAGGCGAAATTAATATGTTGACTCTACTACTGGAACATCGTTTTCACCTAATACCTCCAAACTACCTGGAACTAATTCAACAAGCAAACGCCGACACCCTTTTAATTTGGGGAAAGCGAATACTTGATGCTAATTCTTTAGAAGAAGTATTTCAGTAAGCGAAAAAGCAGAATTTCTATTTTTTATCGCCAGATGGTTAGGCATTGGCTCGCTTCAACAATACATATACCGCCCCAACCCCACCTTGCTGTTGTTTTGCTGAGGAAAAAGCCAATATGTTTGGTAATTTTCTTAGCCATTGATTGACCTTGTTTTTCAGTATTGGCTTATGGGTTTCTATGCGGCTGCCTTTGCCGTGGATAACAAGCACGCAACGGCAATGATGCGCTATAGCTTGGGCAAAAAACTCCATCATCGCTTGTTGGGCTTGGTTAATATTCATGCCGTGCAAATCGAGGGTGGCTTCAATGGGGAAATCGCCTCGTCGTAATTGCTGTTTGGCGCGGGGTTGTAGGCCGGTGCGGGCGAAGGATAAGAATTCTTCGCTGCTCACTGGCTGGCTGTCTGGGTCGTCTGCGATGGGGAAATAATCCATTAGCGACCATTCCTGATCGGATGGGTTATGGGTAGGAGTGATGGGGGAAACCTTCTCTTTTGGCTGGGTAACAGGGTGTTTGTCTTGGCGCAAGGGGGTAATACCGGCAACGGCGGCTCTGAATAAGTTTTGCTCTTCCTCGGTCAGCTTGGGTTTCTTGCTCATACGTTTAATTATGGCATGCGTTATAGTATAGTTTATAAACTTTTTCTGGGGGCATGAGCTCCACGCCCCCGGTAGTGAAACTTTATCTCTTGAAACTTCCTCAAATGAATAACTTAGAACAAGCGGTGAATGAGCTGCGTACCCTGCGCGATATGGTGCGGTGGGGGGCTAGTTGCTTTAATGCCGCGAAATTATATTTTGGCCATGGTCTGGATAACGCCTGGGATGAGGCGGTTTTTCTGGCTCGTCATGTCCTGCATCTTAACCCGGAGGATGAGGCACACGCTGCTGATGCGGCGTTGCTGCGTCAGGAACGGGAACAAATTGCCTTGTTGTATCAACGTCGTATCCTAGAGCGAACACCCGCCGCTTATCTCACGGGCGAGGCCTGGTTCGCTGGCCTGCCGTTTTATGTGGATGAGCGCGTGATTATCCCCCGTTCGCCGTTAGCGGAGTTGATTGAGGAAAAATTTTCACCTTGGTTGAATGATGTTCCGGTGTCGCGAATTTTGGATTTATGCACGGGTAGTGGCTGTATTGCTATTGCTTGTGCGTACGCTTTTCCAGAAGCGGTTGTGGATGCGGTGGATATTTCAGAATCAGCCTTGGCGGTGGCGAATAGTAATGTGCTGCGGCATGGGTTGGCGGATTCGGTGCAGTTGCATCTCTCGGATTTGTGGGACAATCTGCCGGTTGATCGTTACGATTTGATTATCAGTAACCCTCCTTATGTGGATGCACAGGATATGGCAGCGCTTCCGCCGGAGTTTCACCATGAGCCTACGTTGGCGTTGGCTGCTGGTCAGGATGGGCTGGCGATTGTGATGCGTATTTTGGCTAAGGCTTTGAATTATTTAACGCCGCAGGGAATTTTGGTGGTGGAAGTTGGGAATAGCGGTGCGGCTCTGCAAGCGCGTTTTTCAGACTGGCCGTTTTTTTGGTGTGAGTTTCAGCGGGGTGGCCATGGGGTATTTGTGTTAACGGCAGAGCAGTTGGAAAAATTCCTTCTCCCCTTGTGGGAGAAGGTGCCGAAGGCGGATGAGGGGTAAATAAAGAGGTTAAAATCAGGCTAAAAATTTTCCAGAAAAAATAAAGAGCTATGGGTTATCCTGTCATTTTTTTCTGGAAAATTAGAAGTAGCATTTAACCTTGTTTTTACCCCTCATCCGCCCTAACGGGCACCTTCTCCCACAAGGGGAGAAGGATTTGTCTTACACCAGGCTTGGAGGTCGTTCCAGGCTTTTCGTTTGTTAGCGGGGTTGGTGAGAAGATCAGCGGGGTGGTAGGTTACCCATAGATTATTGGGGTGGGGATTGTTGGCGCGAAGTGCGTCTATTTCTTCTATGGTATTGAGGGTGCGTTGAATTAATGGCAAACCCATCAGCACTCGTAGGGAATCTTCAGGTAGGGCGGGTGGCATGGGTTCATATTGGCAGCCCACTGCTGCCAGCATTGCTGTTAATAGGTTTTTTATGGCTTGCTCAGAAGCGGCCGTTGTCGATAACACCTGCAGGTCCAACTGGCCGAGTAGCTGATTATCCGCCACTCTTCGCAACGCATAAGTCTCAAATTCCAAAATACAACGGGCGCCGGGGAGGGTGTAAATCGACCGCCACTGGGTGATTCCGATCTGTTCTAGGTAGTCGTTCATTGCGCTCATCTTTTGCCCCTACTGGTAAGAAATATTTTATTCTATTATCGGCCCCCGGGGTGTTAGAATGCCCAAAACAGTGATAACACCAAGAGGAAACTACATGAATAATCCAAACGCTCAGCTAAGCTATAATGACCAGCATATCGAACTACCCGTCTATTCCGGTACATTAGGACCTAGCGTTATTGATGTCAGCGGTCTTAGTAAAAAGGATGTTTTTACCATTGACCCTGGGTTTATGTCTACTGCCTCTTGCCAATCCAAAATCACGTATATCGACGGTGACCAAGGTATTCTACTTTATCGAGGTTATCCTATCGATCAGTTAGCCGAACGTTGTGATTTTATGGATGTCTCGTATCTGTTGTTATTTGGTGAACTGCCAAATGTCGCCGAAAAGCACCGTTTTGAAAATGACATTAAGGAACACTCCGCAGTTCCTGAGCCGGCATTCAAATTATTCGACGGGTTTTTAGCCGACGCTCACCCCATGGCCATGATGCTTAGCGTCGTCGGGGCATTATCCGCTTACTTTCATCCGACGGCCAGTGACGATAAAAATGCACAATACCTCACTTCCACCTACCAGCTATTAGCCAAAATGCCCACGATTGCGGCGCAGTGTTATCAACACGGACGTGGTGAAGGGCGGGTGAATCCTGATCCCTCATTGGGCTATAGTCAGAATTTTATGCATATGTTGTTTGAGCATTCGTCTAACAAGGCCCAAGTCAGCACTTCCTTAGCCCAGGCAATGGATAAAATTCTGATTCTGCATGCCGATCATGAGCAAAATGCGTCTACATCGGCGGTGCGCATTGCCGGCTCTACTGGGGCGAATCCATTTGCCTGCTTGGCGGCCGGCATTGGGGCATTGTGGGGACCTGCACACGGTGGCGCAAATGAAGCGGCATTGAATATGTTATTGGAAATTGGCGATGAATCGAAGATTGCTCATTTTATTAATCGTGCCAAGGATAAAAACGATCCGTTCCGGTTGATGGGTTTTGGTCATCGTGTTTACAAGAATTACGATCCACGCGCGAAGGTTATGCGCGCGACGTGTCATGAGGTGCTGGACGAGCTCGGCGTCAAAGAAAGCCCGTTGTTTAAATTGGCGATGAAGTTGGAAAAAATTGCCTTAGAAGACGATTATTTTGTGCAGAAGAAATTATATCCCAATGTGGATTTTTATTCGGGCATTACCTTAAACGCGATGGGTATTCCTACCAATATGTTTACGGTGATTTTTGCCTTGGCACGAACCATTGGCTGGTTGTCGCATTGGGTGGAAATGATGAATGACCCTAATGCTAAATTGGTCAGACCACGGCAATTGTACGTGGGACCAACGGAACGCTCTGTGCCCTCGAATTTCTCTCGTTAAGTTACGTCGTCCCGGCATCCCTGCCGGGACGACGTTTGTGAGCTCAGGCACCCCATATCTATGGCACAAACGTTCGGATTTTAGTCGAGTTTGGTGAGAAAATTTTTCGAAAAAGCGCAGCATACCTAAGTATGTGAGCATTTTGAGAAAAATTTTCCCGCCAAAATCGGCAAAATACGAACGTTTCTATCCTGGGGCTGAGCTGTTACACTGCCTTTGCCGTACGGTTTCAAATAAACAAATGCCGGTTGCCACCGAGACGTTTAGGCTGCTCACTGAGCCTTGCATAGGGATTTGGTAGAGTTGATCGCATTGTTCTCGGGTGAGGCGGCGCATTCCCGTTCCTTCTGCACCCAACACCCAAGCCACTGCACCCCGACTATCGGCAGCGTAAATGAGGTCGGGGGCGCTATCGCAGGTGCCGTAAATCCACACTCCTCTTTGTTTTAACTCGCGTAAGGTTCTAGCCAAGTTGGTGACTTGTATCAACGGCGTGATTAAGGCGGCGCCGCTGGCTACTTTGATCACGGTCGGGGTCAAGGTGGCGGATTTGTCTTTTGGCACAACCACGGCATGGGCACCGGCGGCATTCGCTGTGCGCAGGCACGCACCCAGGTTGTGTGGGTCTTGCACGCTATCTAAGATTAATAGCAGCGGTGCTTGCCATTGATCTAACCACGCATCTAAATCAATTTCAGTGTATACCGGCGGTGGCGTGATTTCAGCTGCTAAGCCTTGGTGAACGGCGTTGCCGGTTAAATCGTCTAACTGAGCCCGTGACAGGGTTTTGGTGGGGATGGTGTATTGTCGTGCTTTCGCTAAGATGGTTTCTACGCGGGTATCCTGCTCTCGGCCGGTTTGTACCCATAGTTGTTGAATGCGGGCTGCCTGGTCGGGTAGCAATGCTTCAATGGCGTGGATACCATACAAATATAGTTTGGGATGATTCTTCATGCGTATGTACCAAAAACTTTTTTAAAGAGTTAGCAGCTTGATGTCGCGCCCAGGGATATCAGGTTGCAGAAACCGCGTAGATGCGTTTTCTTAATATGAGTAAAATTCCTAAACCAGGGAGCATAAAAAATACCGAACTGATGAAAAAATCTACCCACCCTAACTGCTGCACCATCCAGGCGGCAAACGGGCCGATAAATACCAGAGGAATGGCGCCGAATGCGGTCAATAATGCGTACTGGGTAGCTGTGTAACGAGGGTCGCACAGGCTCATTAGAAAAGCAACCATGGCCACGCTGCTCAGGCTACCGCAAAAACTTTCGACAAAAATAGCGCCAACCATTAGGCCGTAACTTTTGCCCATGATGGCTAATATCGCGAATAACAAATTGGATACGCCTTGCAGAATACCAAAGAAGAATAAACAGCGGTATAACCCTATCATACTCACCGCAATGCCGCCTGCCAGCGAGCCTATTAATGACGCTGCTAAACCCACGCTTTTATAAAGTAAACCGACGGCGGTTAAACTGAATCCCAAGCCACGGATCAGAAAAACAGTGCTTAATGACAGTGCAATCACATCGCTTAATTTATAAACCAAAATAAATAACAGCAATAACCAGCCATATTCTTGCGACCAAAATTGTTTAAACGGTTCTACGACTGAGCTTAGTAATGTTTTAGGGGGATGGGCTGGTTTAGCGGGTTCAGGTAATCGGCATAAAATAATCATTTCGATTACCATCAGTCCTGCCATCAATAAATAGGTGTTACGCCAACCAATTTCATCGGCCAACACCAGGGCTAAACCGCCTGATACCAGTAAGGCGATGCGGTAGCCAAAAACCGTAATGGTTGCACCTAGGCCGCGTTCTTCCGGTTTCAATAAATCGGTGCGGTAAGCATCGATAGCGACGTCTTGGGAGGCCGAAAAGAAAGCCGTTAGTA
Organism: uncultured Gammaproteobacteria bacterium; assembly: GCA_963797335.1. Taxonomy (GTDB): domain Bacteria; phylum Pseudomonadota; class Gammaproteobacteria; order JAURND01; family JAURND01; genus CAWCOU01. Next base: position 939,424 of record CAWCOU010000006.1, read on the forward strand.
AGGCTAATCCGCCTAAAAGAGCCGGGTTCACGCGGGGATTGCAGAACGCCATGGCGGTGAGGCTGAAAGCAAGGCAACCTTGAAATATGAAAATCCAACCGCGGCGGTGGCCGAGGAAGCGGGGGTAGTAACGATCTAATAATGGCGCCCATAAAAATTTATAGACATAGGGTTGGCCGATTAGGCTTAATGCGCCAATGGTGGTGATGGCGATGCCGGATACGGTAAACCAAGCTTGCAAGGTGCTGCCGGTTAGGGTTAATGGTAATCCGGAAGAAAATGCTAAAAGAATAGTCGCTAGCAAGCGGGGGTTCGTGATAATTGTTTTGAATTTTTCTGGTTTTGGAACAGGTACTGTGCCTTTTTTTTCATATGTTAGGTTCCTTTGCATAAGCTCCAGAAATGGTGCAGTGGCGATATTCGGCCAATGCCCATAGCGGGAAATACGTCGCATAGCCATAATAACGCAAATAAAACATGCGGGGAAATCCCGGAGCGTTGAAATACGGATCAGCCCAATTGCCCTCTTTCGTTTGCGTGCGTAATAAATATTGAATTCCTTGTGCCACTGCCGTGCTATGCGCTTCACCAGCTGCCATTAACCCCAACAATGCCCAGGCGGTTTGAAAGGAAGTGCTGGGGTGTTGATCTTTAGTCGCATCCCAATAACTGTCATTACTCTCCCCCCAACCACCATCCTGATGTTGTTTAGCTCGTAACCAATGTATGGCTTTTATCACGGCGGGGTGTTCTTTTGATAACCCGACCGCTTGGAGGGCAATTAACACCGACCAAGTGCCGTATAAATAATTAGTGCCCCAGCGACCAAACCAGGCACCGTTTTTTTCCTGCTGCTGTAACAAAAACTGAAGCGCTTTTTGAATAGTGATTTGATCTTCTGGACGTTGTAATCGTGCTAGTAGCATTAAGCAGCGCGCGGTGACATCGGCTGTGGGTGGGTCTAATAAGGCACCGTGATCGGCAAATGGAATATCGTTGAGATAATGATAGGTATTATTTTTATCAAACGCAGCGAAGCCGCCATTTTTACTTTGCATGCCAACCAACCAATTGGCTGCTAAGGTGATGGCTTGTTGAAAATGGGGTTGGTCGGGTGAATTGGGGTTATCGACTAGGTGTTGATGCAAGGCCATAGCAACCATAGCTGTATCATCTAAATCGGGATAATAATCATTTTTATATTCAAAAGCCCATCCCCCGGGCGTTAAATCCGGGTTGTAATCACACCAATCGGCGGGTGGTGAAATAATTTGTCGGGATTGCAACCACGCTAAACTGCGCTGACAGGCTTGGCGACTACCCAGCGAATTTTCTCGTTGCAATACTAAAGAAGTAATTGCCGTATCCCACACAGGCGATACGCAGGGTTGGCAGTAAGCTTCTGTCGATCGGATGACCAGTAATTTTTGGAAAGCGATTCGTGTTTGTCGACAAAGAGGGTGGGTTTTTGAATATCCCAATGTCTGCAGGGCATGATAGACACTGGCCATGGCAGGGAAAATAGCGCCTAAACCCCCTTCGCCGTTTAGCCGTTGCACACACCAATGCTCGGCTCGCGCAATTGCTTTTTTACGGATTTTTTTCGGAATGAGTGGCTCAATAAGTCGACCGAATCGGTCGAGTTTTAAAAACAACCAACCTAAGAATGATTGGGTTTGAAAATAATGGGTTTCTTGATCGGCAGGTAAAATAAATAATTCGGGAATATGTATTTGGCGCGGATTCTTGGCAGATGCTTTTAAACTATATAAGATCAATAGTGGCACCATGACCGCTCGTGACCAATACGACATTTTGCTGAGATGAATCGGAAAAACCCGGGGAAACAGCATTAATTCCACCGCCATAAACGGCACTGCTCGCCACGGCACTTGACCAAACAAGGCAAGCGTAAATCGGGTAAACACATTGGCTTTCGCGGCACCACCCATATTAAGAATGCATTGTCGAGCGCGCAACATGTGCGCAGCTTGGGGTGAATCGCCAATTAATTTCAGTGCATAATACGTTTGGACCGTGCAGCTCAAATTCACTTTGCCCCCCGTGTACAAAGACCATCCCCCTTCGTGGGTTTGTCGTTCTCGAAGATACACGCCAATTTTATTCTCTAGGTGTACGTCTATTTCGTCCAATGCGTGCATCATCAATACGTATTCGGCGGGAATTGTGCAATCCGCTTCCAACTCGAAGCACCAATGACCGTCTGCGTTTTGATTGGCTAATAAAACATCTCGGGCCGCGGGTATACTCGCTTCACTAATGTTGTTTTTATGGGCGCTGTCCAAACTCACCGGTATTTCTTTCATGTCATGGTTCTCGCTAACCTGTCAAATAGGTATTTTAATAAATAATTACTGCGATGACTGAGATTGCACACCAAGATAGTGGTTCGTAACATCCGGCGGCTGACTTTAATTTGATTAGACTTTGTAAATTGCGGGTGTCGATAAATATTACGCAGGGTTAATATCGCCAAACCAATGGCCCATAAAGCAAATCGACGTATGCCTTTTTCACGATAAGGAATTATGGCTGTATATTCTAGGGCCTGGGTTAAGTGTTGTTTGGCAATCACCACTAATTGACGTAAGGCCGCTTGAAATCCAGGTGACTGGCTATCGCCGGAAAAAGTAGGTAAATCGACGCCGTGCTGTGTAAATAGATCGCGTGGCAACCAGCAAACGCCACGGTGACGGTCTTCCCAAAAATCTTTGAGAATATTGGTCATCTGTAATCCTTGACCAAAGGAAACCGCTAACGTCATGAGCCTTTTTTTATGGGACCGCATTTCTGGAACATAATCGCAGAATAATTCGGTTAACATTTCACCGACGACACCGGCGACATAAAAACAGTATTGGTCGAGTGCGGCCATATTTTCTAAACCGGCGATACTCGCGTTGTGCTGAAACTCGGGCATGCCTTCTGACATAATGGACACACAGCGCTGTAAACTGCTTTGTTGTAACGGTGTAAACGCGCGCAAGCAACGTAACACCAGCGGCATATGCTGAATAAGCTGTCGTTCTGCGATAGGGGTGTCGGCTGCCAAAGATGAATCCAGTTCGTGCACAAAAGACTGAGGGGATACATCACTGACGAGCAACTCACGAAATAATTGATGGTAAGTCATTTTTTGCGACAGAGTTAATTGCGTATCGTCTTCAATCGTGTCATTGATTCGACATAAGAGGTAGGCATTGGTGACCACCGTGCACAAGGGTTCTGGCAATTGCGGTATGGTTAACGCAAACGTACGCGAGACCCCCGCCAGTAATTGCTTTTGCAGCTCAAAATCGGACGCAGCAGGATTGATAGTCACGGCATGATTATTCATGATGGCTAGCGTCATGCATAGGTGATAGGTTTAACATTTTGTGCATTCGTTCCAGCTCACCTTGTAATGACGAAATCTGATCCAATAAATTTAACGCCATATTCACGCCTGGCCAATTAATTTCTAACTCCAGGTGGAAACTAGTGGCCATCCTGCCCCGCTTCAGTGATGACGAATCAAAGCGCCAATCTTGTGGATTGTGGCCTTGCGGTTGCAAGAGCTCGTATTCCACCATGTCGATAACCACTTGTTTATCGACACGTATGGCGCGGCAAAATTCGTTTAAGGTTAAGGATTGCGCTGCTTCGACAATCACGGCTCGGTGTGCATGGTTATCGGTCATGGGAACTCCCTTCTTTTAACAACTCCTGACGGGGATTAAACGGCATTTCTGCGGCCATTTTCTCATATAACTGTTGTTGCTGCGGTGTTTTCGGTTCAGGGATATGGATGACGAGTAACACATATTGATCGCCCGGTGTTTTACCGCCTAAGCCCCGGCCACGCAATCGCAATTTTTTGCCGGTTTGTGATTGGGGTGGAATATTTAATTCCACTTTGCCACCCAAGGTGGGGGCCATGACTTTTGCTCCAAGCGCTGCCTCCCAGGGTGTGACTGGCAAGCTTAAATAAACGTCGCGGTCTTTGACGGTATAAATGGGGTGTGGCGCTAGTTGAATTTCGAGATACAGATCACCATTGGCGCCGCCACCGATGCCGGGATGGCCTTGCTGCGCCAGGCGAATTTGTTGACCTTCGGTGACACCCGCAGGTATTTTGACTTTAATTTGGCGAGTCTTGAGGCGAACCTGCCCCGTTTGACCGTCTCTTTCTGGTTCTTGCAGGGTGAGTAACCGCTCAGCACCGTGGTAGGCTTCTTCTAAAAAGATGGGGATTTTACTGAATTGATCTTGCCCGGGCTGGCTAAAATGACGGCGACCTTGAGGACGTGCTCTTTGACCGAATAGGTTTTCAAAGAATTCACTGAACGCACCGGGGCTAAATTCTTCCTGACCATCGGTGGCAGTGGAGCGAAATTCCCATCCTGGCGGTGGGCTGCCCTGCCATTGGCCGCTGCCCATCTGATCGTAGGCTTTTCGCTTCTCAGGGTCTTTCAATACTTCGTAGGCTTCTTTGACTTCCTTAAATTTCTCTTCGGCATTAGGCTCTTTACTAATATCCGGGTGGTATTTTTGCGCCAAGATACGATAACGCTTTTTGATGGCTGCCGCATCCGCGTCTTTTGCCACTCCCAGTGTTTTGTAATAATCTTTGTATTCCATAGTAATCCCTTGATTTTATTGATACTTCCGTGTGAAATTTTGAAACGCTTTGCTTCGCTACCCTTCTTTCCTTGCTATACTTACCATATAGAGGTGAAGCCTACGAATAAATCGATTGAGGTATAGAATTATGGCTATGTTACTGTTAAAAAATGATCTTTCACGTCATGCGCATGAAGTTAAACCATTGGATTTGATTATACTCGAAATTAAAGAAAACATAGAAGCGCTGTCGCAGGAATTGCATTACTGGCACGACAGAGTGGATTGGTTGATTTTGTACGAAAATCGGCCAGATGAGCTCAGTGATATTATCTTTAAACTGCATGATATCAGCCATAGCCTGAGTTATAAAAAACAATTATGGGCTGACTTATTAAAAAAATTAGATCATGATTTAACCCCGCAACCATCCACAGCACTGGAGACGTTACGAGCAAATGCGGAGCATTTAAGAAACCAGTTAATCTGGAAATACGCACGGCAAGAAAAACGGCATTGATAGCCACCCTATTCCGCGAGGTTCATATGACAGCAAATCCAACCGAAACCTGTGGTAGGAATTACTGCATGGGGCACAGGAACTTCGCGGTTTTTATTCATTTTTCTCGGATGATCAGCTCATGACTTTCCATAATCGCCTGGCAACGGAAACCAGCCCTTATTTGCAGCAGCATGCCACGAATCCGGTGGATTGGTACCCCTGGGGTCAGGAAGCCTTAGATAAGGCAAAACGAGAAAATAAACCGCTATTGGTTTCGATTGGTTATTCCGCTTGTCATTGGTGCCATGTTATGGCGCATGAATCGTTTGCCGACCCTGAAACGGCCGAGCGCATGAATCGATTATTTGTTAATGTCAAAGTGGATCGCGAGGAGCGCCCAGACTTAGATAAAATTTACCAGACTGCGCATTTTGTTCTCACCGAAAATCCAGGCGGTTGGCCTTTGACCGTTTTTCTCGATCCCGAACACCATTTGCCTTTTTTCACGGGTACTTATTTTCCTAAACAAGCTCGTTACCCATTACCCGCATTTATGGATCTGTTGCAACGCGTCGCTGATTTTTATCAAGCACATCATCAAGATATCACGATTCAATCGCGGGAATTATTACGCGTGTTAAAACAATCTCAGCACCATGAAGCAGCAAGAGAACCTCTTTTAAATTTGCAACCCTGGGAGCAAGCGATATCGGATTTAACCCAGTTTTATGACCCTGTTTATGGCGGATTTGGCGATGCCCCTAAATTTCCTAACTCCACTTATTTGAATTTATTTTTTCAGGACAGTTTGTTAGGTAATCATAATTCGCGTGCGCAGCTGGACAACACCTTGCAACACATGGCCAATGGCGGAATTTACGATCAATTAGGCGGTGGGTTTTTTCGTTATTCGGTGGATAGCCAATGGAACATCCCGCATTTTGAAAAAATGCTTTATGATAATGCCCAATTATTATTACTTTATGTACAAGCTGCCATCATTAGCCCTCAACCTTTGCGGCAAAAAATAGTGCAGGAAACAGCGGACTGGGTTATTCGAGATATGCAAGCCCCGGAGGGTGGTTATTATGCGGCTCTAGATGCTGATTCGGAAGGGAAAGAAGGTCTATTTTATCTTTGGACAGCGCAGGAGGTCGAACAAGCCGTCAGCGCAGAGCAATACCGAAGATTATTATTGTATTTCAATCTTCAGCAAGCGCCTAATTTTGAAAACTATTGGCACTTGCATGTTGTCAGCTCACCCGCAGTTATTGCTCAACAACTTTCTGAATCCGTCACGGCAACGCAAACACAATTAAATGCAGCCATTCACACTTTATGGAAAAGTCGCCAACAACGACCCGCTGTGCACCGCGATGAAAAAATTCTCACGGCTTGGAATGCGTTAATGATTAAAGCGATGTTAGTTGCTGGTGTGCAGACCTCACAACCTGCGTATTTAACTTCAGCCACTTGCGCGCTTGAATTTATTTACAACCATCTCTGGCAAAATCAACGGTTATTCGCTGTTTATAAAGACGGCCTAGCCCATTTAGCTGGTTATTTAGACGATTATGCTTTTTTATTAGATGCCTTACTCACTTATCTGCAATGGCATTGGGATGCTCGTTTTTTCACTTTCGCCTGCGCCATTGCCGACGTTTTAGTGAATCACTTCGTCGATAGCGATGGCGGCGGTTTTTATTTTGTTGCCGACGACCATGAAGCACTGGCGTACCGCCCAAAAATATGGGAAGACAATGTGCAACCCGCCGGTATTGGTGTGGCCTGTTTGGCGCTGCAGCGGTTGGGGTACTTAGCGGGTGATTTTCGTTATTTAACCGTGGCAGAGAAAACCATAAAAATGAGTTGGCCGATGCTGGAGAAAAACCCTTCCGCTTACGGCACTTTACTTCAGGCATTACGTGAGTTTTTACAACCACCGGAAATAATGATTATTCGGGCGATGGAGCCTGAATTATCACGCTGGCAAGAAATGGTACGTTCCTATTATTCACCTTCACGTTTGGTATTCGCTATCCCTAGCGATGAAACAGCACTACCTGCCAACATCGCTGAAAAAAAACCGGTAGATAATAAAGCAGTTGCTTATATTTGTTTGGGCTTTCAATGTCAGCCACCCATCACTGAGATAACCTTACTAGAACAGTACCTTAAATAAGTAAAAACTTTATAAAATCGCCAGTTCATTCGTCAAAATAAATAATTGTGAGTGAGCGCGCCATCCGGTCCTCCAGAATAGTAAAATAACGGTATTGACCAATTTTACTAAAATTTATAGTCTTGTCGGGTGGGCAAGCTGCACTTTGCCCATCCTACTCTATTTTTTAAAATGAATTGGAGGTATAATGACACAGTCAGCCGCAGAATTATTTTTTTCCTTACAATCAGAATTGATTAACGCAAAAGTTGATACGGCCGTGGATAGATCCTTTAAAGAAATTTTTTATCAAGTAAATGAGCTCCGGCAAGAAATTCGTCAAGGCATGAGCATTATAAGCCGAGAAATAAACCAAGTAAGCAGAGAAATATACCAAGAAATTGCGGGTTTGCGCAGGGAAATGCATCAAGAAATAGGTGGTTTGCGTAGGGAAATACACATGGAAATAAGTACCTTACGTATGGAAATAAGTACCTTACGTGTGGAAATAAATGACTTACGTGTGGGAGTGAGTGACTTAGGTAAGGATATATCGAATTTAGAGAAAGATATGGTAGCGGTAAAAACCAGATTAGGAATTCGTGACCAAACTTTACATCAAATCCGTGGTCATTTTATTGAGTATACATTCAAAACCAGTTGGTTAGTTATGTTAGCTTCTATCTCTGGCGTCGTTTCGTTTTTAGCAACCCGCATCCACTGAGATACAATTGTCTGTTTATGAAAAAACTCCCCGAAGAAAACCTTAAAAGTAAGATAGATTCTTTTTCATCGGCGGATCGCAACATAGAAACATCCAGGTTTTAAAAAGGGTATTGTTGCAGATCAAGACGCAGAAGAAGCCATTAAATACTTTAGAGCAGCAGCAATGCAAAAAAATGTAGATGCCTATTTTAATCTAGGTATTTGCTATAAAGAAGGAACCGGAGTCCCCCAAGATCTAGATAAAGCCCGAGAATTGTTTCAATTAGTCGCTGAAGCAGAAGGCAGCACCACGAGATATTCTGACGGCAAAGTCCCCACTACTTTAAGAGCCAATTACTTTAAACCAGATCTATCTGAAGATATATCGAGCGAGTCCATAGCCGCACCTATCCTACTGAGCCCTTCCTAAGCCCAGTGTTGGGCACGCTTCGCTTTGCCCACACACATCCGCCGCAATGTTATGAACGTTGCTCAAATCCAAGCAGGTAGGCACAACTTGCAGGATAGGACGCCAAACTACTGGGCTCAGGCAAACCTACGTAGGGTGGGCAAAGCGCAGCGTGCCCACCACCATTCCGAGCAATATAAAACACCTCATCATTCAAATACATGATAACCATCCACTCTACCTCAACCCAAGCTCATTGCTGCTGTCAAGGCTTTCCAATTTTTTTGCCATATCAGCTAACTTCATTATAACAGGTGTTACTTCTCCCTCCAGCCACAATCCATTGCTAACCTGCCCCCTTAACCCGTGAATTACCTCAACCAACCATTCTTTTATATCTACTTGAGTCGATAAACTGGCTAATTCAGAACAGCGATCTTTTAAATAATCTTTAAGAAATAATCTATTTTCTATGACAAGGATTGCAAAGTACTTTTGTAGATCAGTTTTTATCTCACAAATAGTAGGTTTATGCCCAGAAGTTTGCTCTCGCTCCCGCAAAGAACTAATGTCAGAAAATAGCATAAATGAATTTTCAACCAATAAGTTTGGCGTTGCATTTGTTTCTATAAATCTTGTCTTTTTGTCTTTTTCTTCAATCTCTTTAAACTCATCCTCTGAAATAGTTTCAATCGGCAATTCGGACAAGCCTGCTCCATGCTTAATCATATGAGCCATTTTGGCATTCAGCACATTGGCGTGAATCTCTATACTAGGTTCTTCAAAACCTAAATCTTTGGGACGCTTCCATTCATTCTCTGATAAAATATCAAAATCTCTGAAATCTAACGAAAAAACATAGAACTCAGAATTTTCTTGCAACCGACGTGTGAGCCCCGGGATATGATCTGCCCCACACAAAAATAAATTTATCTTGCCAAGCGGCGAATCTGCTAAAGGAGCTAACATATTTTTTGTCATAAACATGTCCCTTAAGAAGATTCCTATTTTGCTCGTGGCAATAAAGCGATAACGACGCAATAGGTTATTTTCAACAGGAGTGACAGTTATGCCATATGATCTAGAAAGATGACATAAATAATTGAAAGAACTTCGACCAAAATGCACATCTTTTCTCTTATTTTCAAGGTAAGTATCTAAATCTTTTGATCCCAGCTCGACAAAAAGATTATGGAATCTCCCCGTTGCTTTTATAATTTCGAACACGATCAAGTTTTGAAGCATGCAACATTCATGAGCTTCACCTAGCAAAATCACAACTGGCTTATTGCTTGCCTCTTTTAGTTTCCAATGGATCACATCATAGTATTTTTCATATAGTTTATTTCCATGAGCTTGCGATAATTTTATATGATCTGAATTTTTTTTCAGAAATTGGAAGAATTTTTTATTCTGCTCACCGATTTCTTTTAATATTTGATCCGAAAGCAAATAATCCGGATCTGCTGATCCTTCTTTTTGTTTAAATTCTTTTTGACATTTTTTATAAAATTCATCGACCTCGAATTTTTCTAACTCTACACCATATATTTGTTTTGGATTAGTCTTATCTCTGTAATAAATGAGAATTTTTGGATAATATGCCCATATTTTTACAAAGGCAATTCTTGAAAGTGCTGCCGGAACGCGATTGGCAAAATAGCAAAAATTGAATAAGGTAAATTGCGCATCGACCCGTAGATTTTCCAATATTTTCTTGGTTGATTCTGTCTTTTTTTCCATGAAAATTGCCTGGACCTTTTAAGGTCAAGTTATTGTTTGACGTTTTGCAAAGAAATTCTTAAGGGTACCTCCATATATATGCTCATTTTTAATATAGTGACGGAGTTTGTCAATATGGGCTTGTTTTATTATCGTCTTAATTTAACAAAGTGGTAGGCATCCTGCCCACCAAGGGCTGCTGCATTACGACAAGATTACATTTGAGGTGTTCAGGGGCTTAGCCATTGTTAGGTGGTGCGCATTTTTGCTTCGTGCCTGATGGTGGGCACGCTGCGCTTTGCCCACCCTACTTGGGTTTGCCTGAGCCTAGTAATTTGGGGTTCCAACCAGCTAGTTGGGCGCCTATTTGATAGGTGGATTCGAAGAAGTCTAAGAGCATTTGTTCGGGGTTTGGGGCCGTGCGTACGTCGTCGTAGTCGAGGATGAATTCGCCTAGGGTGGGTTCCCATTTGGCTTGCGGGGGGAGGATTTCTGCTTTTTCGATGTCAACGGGTTGGGGGAAGGTGAAGGCGAAGAAGGCGGGGCGGGGGTAGGCGGGGTTTCCTGCCCACCAACCTACTTCGATTTGGGCGACGTCCATGGCGTTGCGGCGGATGTAATCTAGTTTTTGTTGAGGGCCTAAGACGATTTGCTCATTATAGCGCACGTCTCGTAAGTCGAAGGTGCCCCACATAAAACCGATGGGGGCGGTTCGGCCTAGGAATTTGGCATGATAACGGTGCATGACTTGGCTGATGCTGAGCAGGATTTGCCACCAGGCATGGGCTAAAGCGGGATCGTAAGGGCGAATTTGCTTGTCTTGATCGAAGGGGATAGAGTCGGCAATTTCTTGCGGTAAAGGATTTACCGTCATGCCAATGCCCAGTTGATGCAGATTGGATAACAAAGCTGCGGTTAATTGCGCGACTGACATGGGTTGCAAGGTAAAACTAGCACGTTGGCCCCAGGTAGTGGTGATAATGATGGCGTGGGCGAGTATGTCGATGTCGATGCTAAATCCAGCGTGTTGGTAAGGGATAAGCCCTGAAGATAGACCGTAACTAGTCACCCATAGAGGCACGTTATCCCAGTGTGGCTCGAATGGGGTTGCTAGCTTGAGCTTGCCAATGAGCTGTGCCGCCATGTGCAATAGATGGGCGGTGGGCTGGAATTTTTCATAAGGCAATTCTGGCCAGAATGGCTGGGCTAACGTAAAAAGGCTGGTCTGGGTGGTAGCTTGAGGGGAATTCATGTTTCACTCCTTGAAGAATCTGCTGGTTTCATTCTAACATAGGGCTCGGTAAATGACACAAATCTGTTGTTGGCACTCTTTCCCTTACTTGTGAAAAAGGGGTAGGGTTTAGGGAGGCTGGGGACTAGCTGTTACAAGGATAGAGCAACTATGTTAGCTTATATTATTCGCCGTTTGCTTTACGCCATTCCGATTTTACTCGGCGTGAATATGTTGACGTTTATTTTATTTTTTTTGGTCAACAGCCCCGATGATATGGCGCGCGCGCAATTGGGGCAGAAATACAGTACTGCTGAGAATATTGCCCATTGGAAATACACCAATGGTTACGACAAGCCGCTATTTTTTAATACGGCGCAAACCGGCTTACAACAATTCACTGAAACCCTATTTTTCAAAAAATCCCTGTCTTTATTTGTATTTGATTTTGGCGCTTCGCAGCGCGGCCGCGATATTGGTGCGGATATTCAACAGCGCATGTGGCCCAGCCTTGCATTGGCATTGCCGACGTTGGCATTAGGGCTGTTCATTAATATCACCATCGCTTTATTCATGGCGTTTTTTCGTGGCACTTATTTAGACATCTGGGGAGTGGGTTGCTGCGTGGTTCTGATGTCGATTTCCGGGTTGTTTTATATTATCGGTGGCCAATTTCTACTGGCCAAGATGCTTAGACTCACGCCTATTTCTGGTTATCTTTCCGGCTGGTCAGCTGCGAAATTTTTAATATTACCCATACTAATCGGTGTCGCTAGCGGCATAGGTGCGGGTTCGCGTTGGTATCGCACGCTATTTTTAGAAGAAACCGGTAAAGAATACGTACGCACCGCTCGCGCAAAAGGGTTGTCCGACGTGCAGGTACTGTTCAATCATGTACTACGAAATGGACTGATCCCTATTTTAACCGGGGTAGTGGTGATCATTCCCACGTTATTTATGGGTAGTTTAATCATGGAATCTTTTTTTGGTATTCCAGGGTTAGGTAGTTATACCATTGATGCGATCGCTCAACAGGATTTTGCCATCGTACGTAGCATGGTGTTTCTCGGTTCGGTATTATACGTAGCTGGATTAGTGCTAACCGATATTTCCTACACGTGGGTTGATCCACGCGTGCGATTGCAAAAAGAATGAACCGCTTCTAGGACAGGGATATGTTATTTCAACCCGTTATTCTATGGACTGATTTTTGTTTTTTTCTATTGATCGCCGTGACAATAGCATGGCTGATCTTGGCCAGACATAATTTGTTATTGCTCAGAGCCAAGCAGGAAGTGGCGAGAAGACCCGTGGCGATGTTTGCCGCTGTCATTTTGATGACTTTTGTCATCATTGCTTTTTTAGATTCCTTACATTTTCATCCAGCATTACCAAGCACCAACCCTAACCAACCGGTATTTTATTCCACGCAAGTCAAAAGTGTGTTGGATGTCTTAATCTATCCTCTGGGTTATTACACCGAAACTACTTACTCCGCACCGTTTGCTGTTCGATTATCCACTCAATCCGTATTATGGCAACAATTGCTATGGGCCATGATTAAAGCCGGCGGTTTATTTCTGATTATTTTTGGCTGTATCAAATTGGGTAGAAAACGCACCCCATCATCGACCCTCGCCAGTTACAGCATGCTTACCGCTTTGGCATTAGTTCTATGCGTTATTTTTAGTAGTTTAGCGTTAGCCAATCTCTACCACGTATTGGGCACAGACAAAGTGGGGAATGATGTCTATTATCAAACCGTGAAAAGTATTCGCACAGGATTATTGATTGGCACGTTAACCACTTTATTTATGTTGCCTCTGGCTATTTTTTTTGGATTGTTGGCCGGTTATTTTCGCTCCTGGGTCGACGATATTATTCAATACATTTATATCACCTTAAGTTCAATACCCGCTGTATTATTGATTACAGCTGCGATTTTATCCTTACAGATTTTCATAAAAAATCACCCGCAATTATTACCCAACACGCTCGTCCGCGCCGATTGTCGTTTATTAATTTTATGCGCAATCTTAGGCATCACCAGTTGGACGGACTTATGCCGGTTGCTGCGTGGGGAGTCATTAAAATTACGAGAAATGGAATATACACAAGCGGCAAACATGATGGGGGTTACGTCCGGCAAAATCATTTTAAAGCATATTTTACCGAATGTGATGCATATTATTCTTATCACCGTAGCCTTAGATTTTAGCGCATTAGTATTGGCAGAAGCCGTTTTATCGTATGTCGGCGTTGGCGTCGACCCTACCACGTTCAGCTGGGGAAATATGATTAATAGCGCGCGCTTAGAATTAGCGCGGGAACCGATTGTGTGGTGGCCCCTCACCGCGGCGTTTATCTTTATGTTCTGCCTGGTCTTGTCGGCCAATTTATTTGCTGACGCGCTGCGCGATGCACTCGACCCACGCACCGTAGTCACTAAGAGTTCACCTAAATGACTAGCTTGGCGACAACGACCACGCCCTTGCTATTGAACGTACAAAATCTGACGTTACGTTTTTCAAATAGTAATCACCCTTCCTATTCGGTGCTTAATCAAATCAATTTTTCACTCTATCGCGGTAAAACCCTGGCTTTAGTCGGAGAGTCTGGCAGTGGCAAATCGCTTACTGCGCTGGCGATTACGCGGTTATTACCTGCAGCGGCTGTGGTCGATCCTAAAAGCCATGTTTTTTTGCATAACCCCACCGAACCAAAAAATCCGGCGATTGATTTATTGTCTATCGCTGAGATTCACATGCGGCAGTTGCGTGGACGCCGCATTGGTTTGATTTTTCAAGAAGCGAGCCTGGCTTTTAATCCCGTACTTACCATAGGTAAACAAATCGATGAAATACAACGTCGCCATTTTCGTTGGCATGCTGCCGAGCGTCGTGAACGTATGTTACAGCAATTGCAGCGAGTCGGTATTATCGATCCGATACGCTGCAGCAAAGCCTATAGCCACGAATTATCCGGCGGTATGCGCCAACGTGCCATGATTGCCATGGCATTAGCGGGCGAGCCCGATATATTAATTGCGGACGAACCCACCACTGCGCTGGACGTGACTTTGCAAGCACAAATCATTGAGCTACTTCGAGATATCCAGCAACAAACGGCGATGAGTCTATTATTTATTACCCATGATTTAGGCATTGTCTATCAATTGGCAGATGAAGTCGCCGTCATCGCCAAAGGAAAAATCATCGAGCAGGCCTATACCTCTTCCTTTTTTCTAGCCCCACAAACCCATTACAGCCAACAATTACTATCCGCCTTACCTCGCTTTACTTCTCGGTCACCCTTAGAAATAAAAATGCCGAGCACGAATCCTGCTCTATTAACCGTAGACGATTTAAAAGTTTATTTTCCCATACGCAAGGGACTTTTACACCGCACCGTCGCTCAAGTGAAAGCCGTGGATGGGGTGAGTTTTGCTATTCCAAGCGGGCATACGTTTGCCTTAGTCGGGGAATCGGGTTGTGGAAAAACCAGTATCGCAAAGGGGATTTTACAGCTCATTAAACCAACGGCGGGTCGTATTTTCTTTGCCGATCAACCACTCTTGCAACTACCCAAGAAACAATGGCGCGGTAAATTGCAAATGTTGTTTCAAGATCCTTACGCTTCCATGGACCCCCGTCAAACCGTAGCGGAAATTATTGGCGAAGGTCTGCTAGCACAGAAAAAAGTGAATCGTCTGGTCGATTGTTACCCTATTATTGATGAATTATTAAGGCGCGTGGATTTACCAACGCAGTGTAAATATCGTTATCCGCATGAATTTTCTGGTGGCCAGCGGCAACGTATTTGTATCGCCAGGGCATTGGCCATGCAACCGAAGTTAATTATTTTTGACGAACCGACCAGTGCGTTAGACGAATTAGTCCAACTGGATATTTTAAAATTATTACGCGATCTACAACGGGAAATGCAGCTTACTTATTTGTTAATTACGCATAATTTTTCAGTCGTGACTTACTTAGCACACCAGGTCGCCGTCATGAGGCATGGCAAAATAGTGGAACAAGGCGAGGTGGAAAAGGTATTATGGCAACCACAACATGAGTACACGCGCGAATTATTAGCTGCTGTGCCACAACCGCCCATAAACTAAAATCCCATCTAGGAACGCACGATGAATGAAACCGAGGTTTTATTTTCTGAACTGAAGGGGCATCAGGGAAAAGTCGGAGTTATTACTCTAAATCGCCCTGCGCAGCTAAATGCATTATCTCATGCGATGTTCGAAGCGATTTCATTTAAATTGCAGGAGTGGCAACAACAAGATGCGATCAAGGCCGCGATTATTTGCGGCGCTGGGGAGCGCGCGTTTTGCGCAGGTGGTGATATTCGGGCTATTTATTATCTACGAGAACAATTACCCTCCGCCTTGGATTTTTTTATTTCCGAATATCTCCTTAATCATTGTATTTATCATTGGACAAAGCCGTATATTGCTTTGCTCAATGGCTTAACTATGGGTGGTGGCGCTGGAGTATCATTACATGGTAGCTACCGAGTTGCGACCGAAAAATTCCAATTTGCCATGCCCGAAACTGCTATCGGTTTTTTTCCTGACATCGGCGGGAGCTATTTTTTACCGCGCTGCACTGGCAAAAGCGGGTGGTATTTAGGTTTAACCGGCGCCACTATCGGTGTAACCGATGCTCAGTTTGCTGGTTTGATCGACATGACCACACCAAGTGATCAGATTCCAGCCTTATTCGCTGCATTCACGAACGCTACATGGGATCGTGACCCCCATCAAACTGTACAAGTCATTCTCGACAAATTTGCGAATACCATCAATGCCCCGTCAATTCTTGCTCAACACCATGAAGTCATCGATCGTTGTTTTTCTGCAGCTACGCTGGAAATGGTTTTATCTACTCTTCGTCAAGAACACCATTCTTTCGCCACCGAAACATTGGAATTATTGCATTGTCGTTCCCCGACGAGTTTGAAGGTGACTTTTGAAGAACTTAAACGAGGCGAGCAATTATCGTTTGATGAGTGCATGCGCATGGAATTTCGTATGACACGCCGCTTTTTGCAAATGCATGATTTTTTTGAAGGCATCCGTGCACAGGTGATTGATAAGGATAGGATGCCGCGTTGGTGCCCGGATCAATTGGAGGGTGTGGATGAACAAATGGTAACGGCTTATTTTATGCCATTGGCACCCGAAGAGGAATTGCCTCTAGCCCACAAACCTTTATGAAGTAGACCCATTCCGGGGCATAGAACCTTTTATTCGTGCGAAAAAATGCAGAATATCACATTTTTACGTACGTAAAAGTGCAGAATATCACATTTTTTTGCACGAAACTTTGTGGTTCCTTTACATTTTTTGTTAGTATTCAGGTATGTAACGACAAATTTTTGCAGATTTACTACAATGGAAGCAGTCTGCCTCCCGTAAGCCATTGATTTTACAGGGCGCCAGGCAAGTAGGCAAGACTTACATCTAAAAGCCTTTGCCTCGGAATACGATGAAGAAGAGGGCATGTTTTTAAATTGTCCTCTTTATTTAGTTGGGAACATAAAGAAATTGTTGAGTTAACTTATGTCACGTTTCTGAATCAGGAATTAAAGACGCAACACTATTCATTGGATGAGCTTTTTGATGCCTGTTAATGCCCTAGAAAAACCTTGGTTTCTTTACTTGATCGAATGCGAAGATAATAGTATTTACACTGGTATTACGGTGGATGTCACAAAGCGTTACGCCAAACATCAAAGTGGGAAAGCAGCTCGGTATACACGATCGCATCCGCCTAAGAAGTTATTAGCTGTTCTCGCATGTCAACATCGTTCGCAGGCATTAAAAATGGAACGATGGGTGAAGGCATTACCACCTCATCGTAAACGAGAATTGGCTGATTATCTTTTTTCAGCCGATAAAACAGTACGACAAACGCTTGTGGATTTTATGGATGGTCGGGCTGCTGCAAATATTTTATGTGAAAGTTAAATCGTCACTACTCACACGTCGTCCGGGCATGGATGCCAGGATTCAGGCCTGCCGAGATGGGAACTTTCACGTCCTTGTGACCTGGATCCCGGGCATCCATGCCGGAACGACGTGCGAGTAGTTACGTTAAACGTTTACCAGTATTCTCCATATCACTATCTGGAGTGCTTGGGATGCTACTCGGTTTAATCGGCATACTCGGTGATTTAAAAAAGTTTGTGACTACTTCCGTAAGAAGGGGTTTTAACGGCGGGGTCAATAAATAAGCATCGTCGTATTTTTTAACAGGCGCATCCTCTGGATCACAGTCTAACGACAATCCCTTCAATTGCCGCTCGGCTAAATTGATTTGAGCTTTTTCATGCCCTTGTTTTGCTGCCGAATAGAATAAACGCACGGCTTCCTTGTCATCTTTTGGCACACCCCATCCTTCTTGATAACAAATACCTAAATTAAATTGACCTGGAGCGTATTCACCTTCGGCAGATAAATAAAAAGACCTAGCCGCTTTATTTATATCTTTAGACACGCCAATTCCTTCTGCATAACAATAGCCTAAATTATTTTTGGCTTGATGGTTTCCTTGCTCAGCCGAAAAGTAATAGAGACGTACAGCCTCCTTTGTATCTTTCTGTACACCTCGTCCTTCGTGATAACAACGGGCTAACTGGAAGGATGCCCGGCTATCCCCCCGATCAGCAGCTAAGCGAAACAAACCAACAGCTTTTTCTTCATCCTTCTCCACGCCTTCCCCTTCCTGGTAACAAGAAGCTAAATAAGAGAGGGCCTCATAATTTCCTTGTTCAGCTGCCAGGCGATAAAAAAGTACCGCTTCCTTCGCATCTTTTTTTACACCCTTTCCATCTCGATAACAATGGGCTAAATTGAAGAATCCTTGCGAATTTCCTTGAAGACCAGCGGCAGAAAAATATTCCGTAGCCTTTTTTTCATCCTTATCGAGATGTTCTCCTTCTTGAAAGAAGACTCCTACGTCGTTTTGTGCTTGAGCATTTCCTAGCATAGCAAATATTAGGGGCATGTATGCTTTCGAGCTAGTAGCTATGTCTAAAGAAATTATAACGGGAGGTGGTCCATGAGGTTTATTTTCTGTGGGTTTATTTTCTGTGGGTTTATTTTCTGTGGGTTTATTTTCTTCGGGTTTTTGGTCTGTCATCTTCGTCAGTAACATAAAATTTAGAATATTATGAGTAGTTTCGACATTGCAAGCGCAGCACGACCATCCACACGAGGATAAAACTTCCTAGATTGCCACGTCGCTTCGCTCCAATGACGGCACCTAAGAAGGGCTGGCTTTAAAAGTCAAACCTTCCTTATTTTTATCTACCTGTATTTTATCACCGGGTAAAAATTTGCCGGATAAAATATCTTGAGCTAAGGGGTTTTCCAGGTGAACCTGCACCGCACGACGTAAGGGACGAGCGCCGTAGACGGGATCGAAGCCGGCTTCGGCTAGGTAATCCAAGGCCTGATCGGAAACTACTAAGCTCAAGTCTTTTTCACGTAATCGTTGCGTTAGGTGCTCGATTTGCAGCGCAGTGATACGGCGGATTTGCTCTTGGCTGAGTGGATGGAACACCACAATATCATCGACCCGATTAATAAATTCTGGTCGGAAATGTTGAGTCACGGTTTCCATCACCGCTTTTTTCATATCTTCGTAACTACTGTCGGCCAATTCTTGAATTAAATGGGACCCTAGATTAGACGTCATGACAATCACCGTATTACGAAAATCCACGGTGCGGCCTTGACCATCGGTCAAGCGACCATCATCCAATACTTGTAATAAAATATTGAACACATCGGCATGAGCTTTTTCAATTTCATCCAACAAAATCACGGAATAGGGACGACGACGTACCGCTTCCGTTAAATAACCACCTTCTTCATAGCCCACATAACCAGGCGGTGCGCCGATTAATCGGGCAACCGAATGTTTTTCCATAAATTCCGACATATCGATGCGAACCATGGCGTCAGTGGTATCAAATAAAAACCCGGCTAAGGCTTTGCATAATTCGGTTTTTCCGACGCCAGTCGGTCCTAAAAATAAGAAAGAACCGATGGGGCGGTTAGGATCAGCCAGACCAGCGCGGGAACGACGAATCGCGTTAGCAACGACCCGAATGGCTTCATCTTGACCGATGACGCGTTGATGCAGCATGGTCTCCATCTGCAATAGCTTTTCTCGCTCGCCTTCCATTAACTTGCTGACAGGAATATGCGTCCACTTGGAAACCACTTCGGCGATTTCTTCAGCCGTGACTTTATTACGCAACAAATGCGTTTCTTTTTTCTCCATTTCTACCGCAGCAGATAGTTTTTTCTCCAACTCCGGAATGCGGCCGTATTGCAATTCCGACATACGCCCTAAATCACCGCTGCGCCGCGCTGCTTCCATTTCCAGGCGCGCACCCTCTAGCGCTTCTTTGATTTGCTGAGCACCTTGTAATGCCGCTTTTTCTGCTTTCCAGACTTCTTCTAAATCGGAATAATTTTTTTCGAGTTTAGTAATTTCTTCCTGTAACTGTTGTAATCTTTTTTTACTGGCCTCATCGGCTTCTTTTTTCAGTGCCTCACGCTCGATTTTTAATTGAATTAACCGCCGCTCCAATCTATCCATTTCTTCAGGTTTAGAATCAATTTCCATGCGAATCTGGCTGGCAGCTTCATCCATTAAATCGATGGCTTTATCGGGTAAATTACGATCCGTAATATATCGGTGCGATAAGGTCACCGCTGCGACAATGGCCGGATCCGTGATATCAACGCCATGGTGCAATTCGTAACGTTCTTTTAAGCCACGTAAAATAGCAATAGAATCTTCGACGCTGGGTTCATCGACCAATACTTTTTGAAAACGTCGCTCTAAAGCGGCGTCTTTCTCAATGTATTTACGATACTCATCTAACGTAGTAGCCCCCACACAATGCAACTCACCGCGGGCCAGAGCTGGTTTCAACATATTACCCGCATCCATCGCACCCTCTGCCTTCCCAGCCCCGACCATGGTGTGTAATTCATCAATAAATAAAATAATCTGGCCTTCTTGCTTAGCAAGATCTTTTAACACCGCTTTTAATCGTTCCTCAAATTCACCGCGGTATTTAGCACCGGCAATTAAGGCACCCATATCCAAAGCCAACACGCGTTTACTTTTTAATGCCTCCGGCACCTCACCATTCACGATACGCTGAGCCAATCCTTCCACAATGGCGGTTTTTCCCACCCCCGGCTCACCAATTAACACCGGATTATTCTTCGTGCGTCTTTGCAATACTTGAATAGTCCGACGAATTTCACTGTCTCGGCCAATCACCGGATCTAATTTGCCTTGTTCCGCCCGTTGCGTTAAATCAATGGTGTATTTTTCCAATGCCTGCCGCTGCCCCTCCGCCTCCGGATTAGTCACTTTCTCCCCACCTCGAATCGCCGCAATTGCTTTAGCAATCGCCTCTTCCCGCGCCCCCGTTTCGCGCAAAATTTTGCCCAACTCCCCCTTATCTTTCAGCGCCGCCAATACAAATAATTCCGAAGAAATAAACGCATCCCCTTTCTCCTGCGCCAGCTTATCGGTAATATTAAGCAGTTGATCCAGCGCATTAGCAATCAACACCTCACCCCCAGCCCCTTCTACTTTAGGCAAGCGCTCCAACGCCGAATTAATTTTCTCCCGCAACCCCGCCACCTGAACCCCAGCCTGGGTCAGCAAATGAAACACCGTCCCCCCTTCTTGCTCCAACAAAGCTTTCATGAGGTGCAAAGGCTCTATAAACTGATTATCCAGACCCACCGCAAGTGATTTGGCATCAGCCAATGCCGTTTGGAATGAAGTAGTGAATTTATCAAAGCGAGGCATAAGTTATTCTCCAGAATAAACCTGATTAACACAAACATAAGGCCATTTCCCGGGTTTTCAAGCAAATATCCTCAGAAGGGGTGGCGCTTCGGTCCGGCTTCCCGCTGCGACAGCAGCAGGATACCCGCAGTGACAGGACCCCGAATGCTCCCAACTTTTGCCGGCTCAAATAAAGTAGAAAGGCCTTAATGCGATTCCCGCTTCACATCATCACCACTGCTACCGACTAGAAAATCAAAATCAGCGCCTTGGCAGGCTTGGTTGACATGTTCGATGTACAGCTTAGCGTAACCGCGTGCAAATTCGGAGATGGAGGGTTGCCAATTAGCACGGCGGCGTTGTAATTCGTTGGCGTCTACTTCCAAAGTAAGTTGGCGCTGTGCTACGTCCAGGTGAATGATGTCGCCGGTTTGCACCAATGCCAATGGGCCGCCAATGGCAGATTCGGGACAAACGGCCAATACTACCGTTCCGTAGGCAGTGCCACTCATGCGAGCATCGCTGATACGCACCATATCCGTCACCCCTTGTTGCAACAATTTTTGTGGTAATGGCATATTGCCGACTTCCGGCATACCAGGGTAACCTTTGGGACCGCAATTTTTTAGAACTAAAATACTATTCGCATCCACATCCAAATCCGGAGCATCGATTCGGGCTTTGAAATCTTCAATAGTTTCAAACACCACAGCCGGGCCACGATGATTTAACAACGAAGGCGAGGCGGCACTCAATTTAATAACTGCACCATCAGGGCATAAATTACCGGTTAACACCACCGTCGCCGCATGCGATTGCAGAGGTTGCTGGCGGGAATAAATAACCTGGGAATTATAATTTTCTGCTGCTGCGATATTTTCTCGGATAGATAGCCCCGTAACCGTTAACACATCCTCATGCAACAAATCACCCAGCTCTTTCATCACCACGGGTAATCCACCTGCGTAATAAAAATCTTCCATCAAGTATTCACCCGATGGTTTGAGATTCACCAACAAGGGAATATTCCGCGTCAATGTATCGAAATCCTGCAATTGCAGAGGGATTCCCAAACGACCAGCAATAGCAAGCAAATGGATGATCACATTGGTTGAACCGCCTAACGCCGCATTAACGCGAATGGCATTTTCAAACGCTGGCCGCGTCAATATTTGTTGGATGCGCAAATCCTCTTGCACCATTTGCACGATGCGTCGCCCTGCTAAATGCGCACTTTGGTAACGTCTAGAGTCTACGGCCGGAATAGCCGCTGAGCCAGTGAGTTGCAAGCCCAATGCTTCGGAAATATTGGCCATGCTAGAAGCAGTGCCCATGGTGTTGCAATGACCATGGCTGCGCGACATGCAGCTTTCAGCGTCAAAAAATTGTTCTTTAGTTATTTCGCCAGCACGCACAGCTTCACTTAATCGCCAAACATCCGTGCCCGAGCCTATATCCCGACCTTGGTATTTACCATTCAACATGGGACCGCCACTAACCACTATCGTCGGCAACCCCACGCTGGCTGCACCCATGATTTGCGCCGGTGTGGTTTTATCGCAGCCACCTAACAACACAACGCCATCAATGGGATTAGCGCGGATGGATTCTTCGACATCCATGCTCATCAAATTACGAAACAACATGGCCGTGGGCCGCATTTGCGTCTCGCCCAATGACATGGTAGGGAATTCCAGCGGTAAACCACCTGCCTCCCACACCCCCTTCTTAACCGCTTCTGCCACCTGCTTCAGATGAACGTTGCATGGATTCAGTTCCGAAGCGCTGTTGCAAATACCAATGACCGGTCTACCATCAAACACATCATCGGGAAATCCCTGGCTTTTCATCCAAGAACGATGGATAAAACCATCCCTATCCAGTTTGCCAAACCATTGAGAGCTACGCAGTTTTTTATAAGGCGCCGACATAAATCAGTTCGGTGGTGAAGAAGATGGGGTTTTATCGTGAACGAGTAACAACAAGCCGTCCCAATGCAGTTGCCGCATTAAATTTTGCTGACGACTACCCACTACGGTGATTATTTTGGTTTCTAGCCCTGGTAAATTCAGTGACAACACCTGAAAAGGAGATACCGCCGGCACCGGTTGTACGCTATGCTGCTTGGCGTGAACCACTGCATAATGCAAACTGCCCAACCACAGCAGTTGATTGCTATCCGTGACATGGATATTGGCTTTCCAGAAAATCAAATTGATTTGCCGTTTTTGCGCATCACCCTTGGTAAACCACAGCTGGGGAGACTGGTTTTGATATAATGTCGGCAACAAAGGTAAATGCTGAGGATTTGTTCGGGGTGATAGTCTTTGGAACGTGTTTTTCAGGTTTAAACTGGCGGCGGTATGAACTTGCCAGCCTTGCGCCACCAATATCTGCTGCAAATGATTTAAATCACCCAACCATTGCACATTTAAAGCATCGTGAGGCTTGCCGAGACGAGAAACTAAAAATTGCGGCACATCCTTATCTTCATTGTTCCACCAGGTATTGATATCCAGCGTGATCCTCGGCCAATACATCGCGTATTGTTCTCGTTGGCTGTAAAAGTGCGTCAGCCCGTAACCTGCCCAAACGACGAGAGTAATGACTACCATCACCACCGCAAAGGAACGAGGCACCACCGGGCGCGCTGGCCTACGTCGATACAATAAGAAGACAAAGAGAATAATAGCCAGACCTATTGTCAAACTACCCAATACGTCTGTCAGCCAATGCATACCCAGATATAACCGCGATAGTCCCACCAAAATGACTAAAAAAGTGGCGATAAGCAAGGGTAGTTTCCGTCGCCCTGGCGGTAATCCCTGGGCAATCAGTAAGGCGGCAAAACCATAAAAAGTGGTTGCCAATAGCGTATGACCACTGGGAAAAGACGAACTGGGTTGCCAGTTCAACAACCCTAAGGGCCGGGCGGAATAATAAAAATGTTTAAACAGTTCAATGACACCGCTGGCCAGCACAATGGCCAATAACCAATGACAAGCCACCCAAAAATAACGCTTGAAGAGTAACCACAGAAAAACCAGCAACGCCGCAGGAATCAGTACGTATTTCTCGCCCAATAAGGTGCAGGCGATCATGACATTATCGCCTAATGGCGCGCGCAGGCTGCGTAATAATAGAAAGAAGGGGGCGTTCCAATGAGTAAGCCAGCCATCACTATTCACGCTACCAAATACGACGAAGAACAAAATCACCATGACCGCTGTGGCGATAACCAAGGTTAATTGTCGATGCGGAATCCAGCAGAACGGCACCTGCAATAATTCAGCGGACTTTCGGAACAAAGAAAACCGTACCGGTTTCTTAGGGATGGCGGCACTAGGGCTTAGTAACGTTGTCAGCCAATGTAAACTTTTATGATTTTCTAGATATTTCCAGGCATGGGCCATACCGGTATCAATAGCAATCGCCAATTTTTTAAAGAAGAAATGGATCGCGACTAAAACAATCCAGCCAAAAGCCACAATGGCCAAGATGGCGAGAATAAATTTGGTGGCAGTAGCCGGTGGTAATTCCAACGATAAGGCACCGACGATGATACCGGGCACGATGTAGACCAATGACCATAACACGGCGGAAGGAAAAGCCGCAAAAATAAATCGGACCCGACTCATGTGCATCAAGCCAGCAATTAAGGGCACAGCGCTGCGCACCGGCCCAAAAAAACGACCGATGATCACGCTTTTAACCCCGTGCGCTCGAAAAAAGTTTTCGCCCTTGAGCAGCCAATGCTGTTTTTTGGAGAATGGCCAGATGGTGCGCAGACGCTCGTTGTAATGTGCGCCTAACCAATAACTTAAATAATCACCGCAAAATGCGCCAACGATAGCCCAAACCAGTGTCGGCACCATAGGCATTGCACCCGAACCAATGAGCGCGCCAACGGCAGTCATAGTCACGGAGCCAGGAATGACGGCACCGATCAAGGGTAAGGATTCCGTAAAGGCAATCAAAAAGGTAATCACCCCCCCAATATGGGGATGAAGATGAAGAAAGGTAACCAGGTTATGTAAGTAAGGAAATCCCATACTTAGCTAACCTGTTCGCCAGCGGCTTGTTTATCGGCGTGGTATGAAGAACGCACTAAAGGACCACTGGCCACTTTGACAAAACCCAACCCTTGAGCAAAGTCACGTAAGTCGTTAAATTCCTGCGGTGTGACGTAACGACTGACCGGTAAATGGTGACGGCTGGGTTGTAGGTATTGACCTAAGGTCAGCATATCAATGTGATGCGCTCTCATATCGACCAACACCTGTTTAATTTCGTCTATGGTTTCCCCTAAACCCAGCATCAGTCCCGATTTGGTGGGAATTTGCGGGAATCGCGCTTTGTATTCGCGTAACAGGGCCAAAGACCAATGGTAGTCGGAACCCGGTCTGGCTTGTTTATACAACCTGGGTACGGTTTCGACATTGTGGTTAAACACATCGACCGGAGCTTCAGCCAGGGCGGTTAATGCTTTTTCCATGCGACCCCGAAAATCCGGGACCAATACTTCAATTTTAGTGGTTGGGCAACGTTGCCGCACGGCTTGAACGCAGTCGACAAAGTGGCTGGCGCCACCATCTCGCAAATCATCTCTATCCACGGAGGTGATGACCACATAGCTTAAACCCATGGCTTGCACGGTCTCTGCCAATTTCCCAGGCTCGGCCGGATCGAGCGGGTCCGGTCGGCCGTGGGCGACATCACAGAAGCTGCAGCGCCGGGTGCACTTATCACCCATAATCATGAAAGTCGCTGTGCCGTGGGTAAAACATTCCGGTAAATTCGGGCAAGAGGCTTCTTCGCAAACGGTGACCAAACGCTGGTTGCGCAGTAAATTTTTGAGTTCGGTAATTTTATTGCCTATCGGCAATTTAATACGAATCCAATCGGGTTTGGGGAGATGAGGAGCATTTTCATCCGCTACCACACGGATAGGAATACGGGCTAGTTTTTCGGCTGCACGTTGTTTGTTATTCACTGAAGTTATTTGATTATCAGCTGAAGTCATAGTGGGTAACGCTCGTGAGAGTGGAGATCTATTTCTTAAGCAAACGAAGTAACAGCTCAGCCCCAGGATGGAAACGTTCGTATTTTGCCGATTTTGGCGGGAAAATTTTTCTCACCAAACTCGACTAAAATCCGACCGTTTGTGCCAAAGATAGGGGGTGCCTGAGCTCACCATACGAATGGGCAGTATACCTGAAATTCTTTAAAACTTGGTGGATTATCTGCTCTTCGACTTGCGATCGTTGGATGGCGGGAACAAAATCTCGTACCTGGGTCATGGTCAGGTTTTGAAAACCGCAGGGATTAATGCGGGAGAAAGGCTCCAGATCCATCGCGATATTAAACGCAATGCCGTGGTAAGAACAGCCTCTGCGCACACGCAAACCCATGGAGCAGATTTTGGCGCCATTAACGTAAACACCGGGCGCATCGCAACGCGATGCGGCGTTGACGCCGTGCTCTGCCAATACATCAATCACGGTTTGTTCCAAGGTTCGCACCAATTGCCTTACCCCCAGGTTGAGCCGTCGTAAGTCGAATAAGACGTAAGCGACCAGCTGCCCCGGGCCGTGGTAAGTCACTTGCCCGCCACGATCGGTATGCACGATGGGAATATCGCCTGGATTCAATACATGCTCTGCTTTGCCGGCTAGACCCTGGGTGAATACTGGTGGGTGCTCCAACAACCAAAGTTCATCGGCGGTGTGCTCATCCCGTTGCTGGGTAAAGTCCTGCATTTTTTGCCAGGTTTCGGTGTAATCGCAGCGGTCGAAGCGTCGTATGTGCAAGATGTTTGTCATTCATTCGGTCTGTTTTTATGGTCATGTGCGAACTTATAGCGATTTGCTGGATGTGTCAAATAGATTAGGTAGAAGAAAGTTGCATCCCTATGCTGCTCGAGGATGCTTTTTAATCCACTCCTTTAAAGCCTCATCCATACGTGCTTGCCAACCTTTACCCGTCGCTTTAAAATACGCTACTACTTCTGGACTATAACGTAGGGTGACAGAAACTTTGATTGGTTGTCTTTGTAGCCCCCGTTGTCCTACCTTCCGTTTAGGTAGTACTTTGAGTAACTCTTCTGGTAATACCTCGTTGGCTGGACGCATGGCGCGAATATCTTCCCGTGTAAGCTCTCGCACCTGACCCCCTTTATTGATCAATTTTTTCTTTCTCATAGTGTTGCACCTCTCGTGAATTGGCTTTTCGAAAACTGATAATTCTTACCCCACCTTCAATGGGTGTAAAACATAGTATGTGTAATCGTAGGCCTAAATAGCCCATTGCTACGAACCTTTTTTCAGGATAAGGTTTTCGAATATCCTCAAAATAGAGCGCTGTTGCCCAATCAAATTCGCAGGCTCGCTCAAATGGTAAAAAGCGATCATGATCATTTTTATCAGATTTTTTAGGACCAAATTCAATTTTCATATTTAATTGTAGTTACATTTTGATGGTTGTCAACGATTATTTAGTTTCTGGTACGAAATCACACCTCAAATGAGTCCTTGTTGCTAACAAGCCGCCACTCTCGCGGGCGACTCGTCCATAAAATGAGCCAGCTTTCACTTTTTGGAGACGAGCCGGGATTATGGGTCATTGAGATGCTTGTCATATTCTTTAAATTGTCGGATGATTACTCTGGATCTGGACTAGTTTTATACGGAATTAAACAGAGCTTATTAAAGCTACTGGAGCTATCATGCTGATTGCCATACCCAAAGAAATCCTCACCCATGAACAACGTGTTGCTTTAACCCCCTCCCTTGTGCCTGAGTTAGTCAAACTAGGCTGTACGGTTGGTATGGAGAAAAACGCCGGTTTGGCCGCTAATTTTCCCGATAACGCCTATCAACAAGTCGAATTTTATGAAGATGCGGCCACCCTCTACGCGAAGGCCGACATTATTCTAAAAGTCCAACCACCCAATGCTGACGAAGTGAGGCATTTTAAAAACGGCGCAGTGCTCATCAGCTTTATCTTTCCCGATCGTAACCCAGAGACCGTTGCTTCCTTGCAATACCAGAAGGTTATCTGTTTTGCGATCGAACGCCTACCCCGTATTTCGCGGGCGCAGAGTATGGACGCGTTGTCATCTCAAGCCACAGTTGCCGGTTATAAGGCGGCCTTAATCGCCGCTACCCAGGCGAAACGATTTTTCCCGATGCTGACCACCGCTGCCGGCACCCTGCGCCCCAGCCAAGTATTGGTCATCGGTGCCGGGGTGGCAGGGTTGCAAGCCATTGCCACCGCCCGCCGCTTAGGTGCAGTGGTGACGGCATATGATATTCGCAGCGCGACAAGAGAACAGGTGGAATCACTAGGGGCTAAGATGATTGCTTTAGCTATTCAAGCCGAAGCCAGCGGTGGTTACGCGCGTGAGTTGGGCAGTGATGAACTTGAACAGCAACAAATGGCACTGACCGCAGCGTTGCAAAAAATGGATGCGGTGATTGCCACCGCTTCGGTGCCTGGCAAACCTGCGCCAAAGATTATTACCCAAGCCATGGTCGAGCAAATGCCCAGAGGGGCTATTATTGTCGATGCCGCTGCGGAGTCAGGCGGAAATTGCGAGTTGACAGTGCCAGGGGAAGTGACGACTCATGCCGGAGTGACCATCTACGGTTATACCAACTTGGCGAGCCAATTAGCCCAAGATGCCAGTCAAATGTATGCGCGCAACCTGGTCAATTTTGTCAAATTGATCGTGAAAGACGGAGAATTAGCGATGGATTGGCAAGATGCCATTTTAGCGGAAAGCCGCTTATCTCGTTGAGCGATATACGCTGGGAGCCAGGATGACCTCGACCGCACTGCCAGAGGCAAAATCTTTTAGGAATAATGCGATGACCCAATACTTTTTTACTTACCTTTACATATTCATGCTAGCAGCTTTCACCGGCTATGAAATCATCAGCCGGGTGCCAGTTATCCTTCACACGCCCCTGATGTCAGGAACTAATTTCATTCATGGCATTATTCTCATCGGCGCCATGATTGCTTTAGGCCAGGCTACGGATATAACAGGCTATATTATCGGTTTTTTCGCGGTACTCATCGCGACACTCAACGCCGTCGGTGGTTATGTGGTCACGGAACGCATGCTGGCGATGTTCAAAACCGATCATCAAGTCCATAAGTCCTAGGCCGGAGTCCTGACGATGCTCACAGTTGTTACCTGTATTTATTTCCTCGTTTCCATTGCGCTGATAATCGGCCTCAAGCGCATGTCTTCCCCCAAAACAGCTAGAAACGGCATTATTTTAGCCGGTTGGGCTATGTTGGCAGCTATCTTGGCGACGTTTTTCCTACCCTCTATGGATCATTTCCATAATTTCATCCTGATGATTATCGCGATGGCGCTGGGCGGTATCATCGCCTGGTTTTCGGGGAAAAAAGTGCAGATGATCCACATCCCGCAGATGATTGCTTTGTACAACGGCATGGGCGGTGGCGCAGCCGGAGCCATTGCTGCGCTGGAATTGATGTACGTGCACCCGTTACCCGTGCGCATTCTAGCCGTTTTGGGGGCGATGATCGGTGGCCTTTCTTTCAGCGGTAGTATAATCGCGGTGGTCAAATTGCAGGAGTGGTTAAAACGTCCACATACCCTGCCACTGCACACCCTGGTGACTGCTGTATTATTCGTATTGATGTGGGTGGTTGCTATCGTTATCATGGCCACGCCAATCACCCCCTGGCTGTTAATTCCACTCTTTGTTCTTATCCTGCTATTGGGTGTCGTATTCACCCTACCCATCGGCGGTGCCAATATGCCCGTCGTCATCTCCTTATTCAACGCCATGACCGGCTTAGCCGTGGCTTTTAATGGCTTTGCTCTTAATAATTCAGCGTTGATCATCGCCGGCACCGTCGTCGGTGCCTCCGGTACCATGCTGACGCAGTTGATGGCCAAAGCCATGAATAAATCAGTGTTATCGATCATATTCACCGGCACCACCAAAACCAAAGTGGATACCGCTGCGACCCATGGTGGTGATTTAAAACCCATTGAGATTAGCGATGCTGCGGTGATGTTGGCTTATGCGAAAAAGGTCATTATTGCCCCAGGTTATGGCATGGCGGTGGCACAGGCCCAGCATAAAATTCAGGAGCTGACGCGGTTATTAGAGGAGCGCGGCGTTACCGTAAAATTCGCTATCCACCCCGTGGCCGGTCGTATGCCCGGCCATATGAATGTGCTATTGGCAGAGTCTGGTATCCCCTACGATAAGATTTTGGATTTGGATGAGGTAAATCCGGAATTTGCGAATACCGATGTCGGTTTGGTCATTGGCGCCAACGATGTGGTGAACCCCGCCGCACGCCATGAAGTGAATAGCCCGATTTACGGCATGCCCATCCTAGACATAGCCGCCGCTAAGCAAGTGCTGGTAATAAAACGCGGCCAGGGTAAGGGGTTTTCGGGCATCGAGAACAGCTTATTCACCTTGGATAATGTCCATATGCTGTATGGGGACGGCCAGGATGTGGTGAACAAACTGGTACAGGCAGTTAAGGCACTCTAGGCTTGTCTGCGCTTTCTTTATCCAGTGGGTCGCTGTAAACCTGGGTTGTCTTCAACTCACCCGTTTCTTTCCAATCCTTAATTCTTTCTAAAAAAGCATTTTTTGCGTCTACGTCAATAAACCCGTGGTGAAATCCTTTAACTGAAAAATAAAGATCAAATAACACCTTAGCTTCGTTTTTGAGCAGCGGATGTGGTCTTTTATTAAATTGGTTTATGGTTAACTCAGGACCTTTCGTCGTCTCTTCTATCTCATCAACTATTTTTTCAATTAGCCTGTTTCTGATCGCTATTTTTTTAACAGCCTCTGCATCTTTGATCCTCTGCTTTTCAGCTTGGCCACCGATTATCCCAAAGGTGCTGAATGGGCTGAATACTGGTACTCGTGGACTCTTGCCTGATGACTTAAAACCTTTTGAATCTTTTGAATCTAGATCTATAGCCTGCTTCTGCTTCATACAAATACCTCCAAATACATATGCAATGATTCATTTATAAAAGATATTATAATGTTCTAAGATTATCATAATATTAATGGGTTGGACTTTGGTGGACGCGGGCGATTGGTGGGCGCTGACGATTTGTCCACAGGAGCCATTTTTATGAGGCAATGCGGGGATCGAATTTCAGGTTGCAGGCGAGCTGCGTACACTCCTAGGTCCCTTAAGATTCTAGTTTGGTAACTGAAATTTCTGCACTAGATTCTGGATCATCATCACTAGGTTTCGGTTGGGCATTATTTGACTTGGGTTTAGTCGGGGAAAAAAAGTTAACTACTGCGGCTTGCCAAGATGAGGTCAAGGTGCTTGGACTTCTATTAAAGCTTATATATTCAATAGAACCTTTGGTTTCAGCGAAGGGTTCTGAGGGAATCGATTGAAAGGATTGTTCATCCATTTCATTAAATCTCATTTCGTTTTTTTTCTTTTCATAACCGTCAACTACTCCACTTTTATTTTTTTCAAGCTCCTGCCTTTCTCTAGCTTTAAATTCTTCGATCAGCTCGCCTATGTCACGAAAAACAACATTGGGAATATGGCCCTTTGGGTAGTTATCTTGTAAATTTTTAAAAACTTGATACAACTCTCTTTCCACCGAAGAATGCTGACCTTCCCAGACTCGATTCGGCTCAAAAAAAGACAAATACTCTAGAGATTTATCTAAAAAAGCGATTGCCAAATAAGTACTTTTATTAGTAGCGACGTTTGGTTGCCCCCTCCGATCAATAGATATTTTATATTTTGGTTCGGATGCGGGCGGAATAAGCGTATAATTACAAGGAGGGTTTGCATGGAACAGCTCATTGTCTAGAATTAGCTTTCTCAAGGCACGTATTATCTTTTCATTTAACTCTCCCTTCCTCTGCAACTTCATAAACCAATATATCATTTCTTGAAAAAAATATTTTCTCGCTGTCACATCATCGGTTTCCTGCACAGTGCGCTCTAAGATAAAATTTCTTAGTGGTTGAAGCGCATCACCATGAGAGGCCCTGTGTTTTTGGTCTACAGTAAGTATTTCGTTTTCATTTTTCATGTTAAATCACTTGCAATAATGAATGGGTAAGAATCTATTAGCTCGATCTGTCGCTGCGAACTCCTTCTTCTTGATCACTTTCAGATGGGGAGGAAGGGAACGATGGAGTGCTTACACGAGATTGAAAGCTTCCCCGTGAAGAAAGATTCGTTGAGCTATTGTTCCTCATTCCTTCTGTAATGTTGTATTCTCTTTTCAGATGATCTTGAAGCTCTTTCTCAACACCACGGAGAATTTCTTCATCAACCTCTTTTACTGAAATGATTCTGCCCGGAACCTTATAAGATAAAATATTTTTTTTAATTTGGCACAGTTTCCCGATCAAATACATAGTTTTATTCGTTTTTTCCTTCGCATCTTCCACTATTGCATGGGGGCGTGTCTTATCATCATCAATATAATTAATCCTATACTTAGGAAACTTTTCCCCAAGAAACGATGTTGCACTCATGAATCTTACACGATCCAACTCGGCAAAAAAATTAAGCATCTCTGCAGAGCTTTCTATGTTTTCAATGTTCTTAATAATTGATTTAAGAACCTCTACGCGATTACGATAGGGTGGAGAAAAAAAAGTGGATGGGTACTTGGCCTCTAGTTTTAATGCATGATAAATCGATAGTGGATAGTCTTCAGGTAATTCTTCAATCCTCAGATCACTAATCTTCTCACTTGACATACATATACCCTAACAAAAAACTTGATATTTCATTCTCTATAAGAGCCAATTGGCAAAATCACGATTACATTTTTCTTTAAAAATTTCTGAGAATAAGAAATAGTTTTACTGGATGATGTCATCGACTAAGATTTGACCCCATTGATCATGGATTCCTATGCATTGGCACTTATCCTATTTAAAATAAAATGCAACAACTAATATTGTCCTATCCCATAATTTAATCCATATTATCCTTTTACTTTCCGGGAACTTTATTTTGGCCAGCTTCCTCAAAGATCGGTGAAAGCGCTTTTCTACACGATTCTTCAACAAGTTTTTTATTCTTCCGAGAGCCTGAAAAGGTTTGACCAATAACTTTCGATATTCCAATTTCAGGTTCAGCTTTCATTTGAATTTTAGATTTTATTTTATTTGTTACATCTAAATTAGGAATAAAGTCAGCCGGGTAATTATCTTTAAGTAATTGAAATGAGGTTTTAACTTGAGAGTACTTCTCATACTTAGTAACATATATTGATAATGCATCTAAAAAATCAATAGCAAGTTTAGTGCTTTTATTCGTTGCCTTTCCATCGACACTATATCTTGGCTCACCATATCCAAACCATTGCCTGGGAGGATTTTTATGGAAATTATCTTCTTTTAGAATAAAAGTCCTTATGCTACTGATCGATGATTCATCTAAACGTTCCAAGGCATTTATCGTTTTCAGCAAGGCTTTAAAAAAATATTTTCTTAGTTCTTTTCCCTGATTTTTTTTTGAGAGCTCACCAAAGACTTTATCTCCGCAAAGTTCGGCTATTGGTTGCGCTTGCACCCTTGTTCTTTCTTTATTATCTAACATATGCCTTACTACCTAAAACTGACTCATCAAAAATGTAATTTTTTTAAAATTAAGCGGGTAATAACTTGCGCCCTTTTTTTGCCTCATGTAATTTTTAAATGCTATCATTGGCTGATTAAAACAATATTAAGGGGGTTTAATGAGAAAAATACGCAAGAAGACCTTGGGCATAACAGCTCTGGTCTTTAGTTACTTATTGTTTTTTTTACCTGCTTCTGCCCAGGCGACAGCCGCTGAGGGCATGGTTACGGCCAGCCAGCAGATAAAGGGTTTACAGCCAGTTTTAACCACCATTAGGCAAAAAGCGAAAGTGCCTGTGCTGTTTCCTAGGGTTATTCCTCAGGATCGGCCAGGGGTTGTTTATTATGCGAGTACGGAGCAATTGCCGGTTACGGCGGGCGGGGGGTATGTGGTAAATGTCGACTTTACGGCAACCTGCCAAGGTGCGCATTATTGCAATGTCGGGTCAATGCGGGCGGAATATCAGGGTAAACCGGAGTTGATGCGGGATAGGCAGAATAAGGTCATTACCCAGTTAGTAAAATTGCCCGGCAATCAAATAGCCTATTTCACCCCAGGCCATGCAATGGGCAGTTACTTCTCACCCAGTTTACAGTGGCGGCAGGGCCCTGCCCTATATACGCTTACCTGGGATGACCATTTTGCCAATAAAGAAGCTTTTCTAGCTATGGCAAATTCAGCAAGAAATTAGAGCCTCTCTTCCCATAAATCATATCCCCACCCCTAAAGGCACCCTAGGGTATGCACACATCTTTTACAGTCAACAATGAGTGAGTATTGGATTAGGGATTAGGGTTTAGGGTTTAGGGTTTAGGGTTTAGGGTTTAGGGTTTAGGGTTTAGGGTTTAGGGTTTAGCACTGTAAGCCCCCTCTCCCGCGCGAGGGGCTTGAATAAAGGCTCTGAACGTGTTCGCGGGAGAGGGTTGGGGAGAGGGCGAATGGATATAGCGCGAGACTTTACCCTCTCCCCTAACCCTCTCCCGCGAATAGGTTTGCAGCTTTTGCCAAACTCCTCGCGCGGGAGAGGGGGTTTACAGTGCTAATCGTTAATCCGGTGCCTACCCACAGTTGACTAAAAAAGATGTGTGCATACCTTAGATAAAGGCACCAAGCCGGGTTAAATCTGACCTTGGCAGTAAGGCAAGGTTATCGCCTTGGGGGGTTCTCCTGGGAACGCTTGTTTCATGGATGAAACAGGCGAGCGTACACGGACGTATTCACAGCGGTTCCCAGGAGAACCCCCCAAGGCGATAACCGATTTTTGGCTACAATCTACATTTTTGGCTACAACCTACAACCAAAGCCCACTACCCACCCCAGCGGACTAAAGCACCATCAAAATCTGCGGATCTGCGGTCAATTCACGGTAAATAGTGTCTAATTGCTCACGACTGGTAGCATGGACAATAACGGTTAGGGATAGGTATTTATGCCCCTTACTATAGCGAGTGGCAACCGCAGCTTCGCCTAAATTGGGAATATGTCGGCGAATAATAGACAGGGCAGCAGCCTGAAAGTCCAGGTCAGCTTTTCCAACGATTTTAATAGGAAAATCACAGGGGAATTCCAAAGGAGAAGAAGAATCAGAGCTATCATCATTCATAAAGAGAAAATCAAGAATTATGAAGGGTAGTTTTACAATCTTGGTACCATCGGATCATCTTACGCCACATAGGACCCACCTTACCATCGGCCACCGGCTCCCCATCCAAATAAGTCACCGGAAGAATCTCCTTAATCGAACCCGTCATCCAAATCTCATCCGCATGACGCAACCGAACCTCCGGAATCGCCTCCTCCTTATAAGGAACCTGATGCTTAGCAGCCAATTGCAACACCAAATCTCGAGTAATACCAGGCAAAATCTGATGATTAACCGGCGGCGTAATAATCACCCCATCCTCAACAA
Source organism: uncultured Gammaproteobacteria bacterium (assembly GCA_963797335.1). GTDB lineage: Bacteria > Pseudomonadota > Gammaproteobacteria > JAURND01 > JAURND01 > CAWCOU01. The sequence goes on from CAWCOU010000006.1 coordinate 975,164, forward strand.
TAAACAAATTACTACTAGCACCCTCCAACGCCATCCCATCCCGCAAAATAATAGCCTCACGCGAACCCGCCGCCTTAGCCCGCTCCGCAAACATCACATTCGGCAACAACGTAATCGCCTTAATATAACACCACGACCAACGAATATCCTGCACCGTCGTCGCCGAACTACCCTTACTCAACTCAGCAACAGAAGCCGCTTTAACCGGCGTACATTGCGCAAACACCGTAGGAGGCACATCCGCTGGAAAAGTATGCTCCCGCACCGGAGCCGCACCACGGGTAACCTCAATATACACCATCTGAGTATCACCCTGATGGGCATTATGCTGCAATAACTGCTGGCATATCGGCAGAAACTCCTCCACCGTAAACGGCAAAGCTAACTGAATTCCCTCAGCACTTTTTTCCAACCGAGTTAGGTGTTGGTGAGGAAGAAACAACCGGCCCTCAAAAACTGGAACCACTTCATAAATCCCATCACCAAACAAAAAACCACGATCTAAAACAGAAACTTTTGCTTGCTCAACTGGCAAAAACTCATTATTTAGATAAACAATTCGGCCTGGCTTCATGAGCGATGAAACCAACCGCTAACATACATAGAAACATGATCAATCAACCGAGAAATCGGCCCAGCAGTCGGATTATCGGTCAAAGCAACCAGCGGCTGGCTAGCCACCACCTGATTACCTAAATTCACTTGCACCGTTCCATACGCTTGGCCTTTCACAATAGGAGCATGCAAATTGGGATCCACAATCATAGTGGCTTGCAGCTGTTTATACTGCCCCATGGGAATAGTGACAAATAAATCATCACCCAGTCCTAGTGACGTTTTTTTGTATTTACCAAACCAGATACGCGGATCAGCTCGCGACTCCTCTTTTGCATACAATTTATGAGTTTCGTAAAAATGAAAACCGTAATTAAGCAAGGCTTCTGCGTCAGTAGCGCGTTGGTGAGAGCTGGTATCGCCCATAATAATGGCAATCAAGCGCATTTGCTGGCGTTTGGCCGAGGCCACTAAACAATAGCCGGCGTCATCGGTATGACCGGTTTTTAAACCATCCACGGTATCGTCTCGCCAAAGCAGCAGATTACGGTTCGGTTGGCGGATGTTGTTATACAGCATCCATTTTTGGCTATACCATTTGTAATCTTCTGGGTAGTGATTGATGATGGAGCGAGACAAAATCGCTAAATCGTAAGGGGTGGTGTAATTCTGAGGATTAGGTAAACCGGTCGCATCCGCATAATGCGTGCCTTTCATACCGAGTTCATTGGCAGTTTTGTTCATCAAATCGACAAACGAAGCTTCATTACCCGCGATCAATTCGGCCATGGCCACGCAAGCGTCATTACCAGAGGCAACAATAATGCCATTGACCAGGTCTTTAACCGGCACTTGTGTCCCTACTTGCACAAACATGCGAGAGCCGCCCGTGCGCCAGGCGTTATCACTGATCATAACGGGGTCTGATAAATGGATACGACCACTTTTTAAGGCACCGGAAGCGACGTACATGGTCATCAGCTTCGTCAAGCTGGCGGGAGCCAATCGTTGGTCGGCATTTTGTTGAGCGATGACGTAACCACTATCGGCGTCGATCAAAAGATAGGCTTTAGCACTGACCGGTGGTGGGGTAGGAATAATCGTCGTGCTGGCGACCTGAGCTTTGCTCATCGTCGGCGTGGCTGCCGGCTTAGGAACCGGTGTGGACAACGAACCCGGCGTCGGTTGCGCAGAAGCAGCAGCCGTAGCGGTTGTCGGCCCAGCATTAGCCGATGGTGCAGGCGCTGTAGCAGCCGCAGTAGGCGGCGGTGGTAATGGCACTGAGTTGGGCGGGGTATTGGCTGCAGCGGCAAATAATGTCGCTGAACATAAGCCTGTCACCAAAGCCAAAGAAAATTTGCGCAACGACGATTCGTATTGGGTCAACATGATGTATGCTCGATGAGTTTGAGTTTAACCATCCCCATTCATGGGTAATGGTTTCCTGCCAGCGCGGTATTTAACGCTGCCGTCGTTAGTTGCTAAGCTCAGATGGTCAACGTCGTGAGATGATTTTCGTTGCCGGTGCTGAGTGGGTGGTACATAAAAAGAGTGCTGTGGCGGCGGTAAGTCGTTAGCCGCGTACATTTTACCGATCTGATCGGGATTAATTGCCGTGACCCGCACTAATGCCGTGCCGCTACTGGCGTAACCGAGTTTCACTGCCGCTGCATAGGATAAATCAATTATGCGATTGGAGCGGAATGGTCCTCTGTCGTTTACTTTGACGATGACGGTGCGGTTGTTGCGTAGGTTGGTGACGCGGACGTAAGTGGGGATGGGTAAGGTGGTGCTGGCCGCTGTCATGCTGTACATGTCGTAGCGTTCGTGGTTGGAGGTGTGATGGCCGTGAAATTTCGTGCCATACCAGGAAGCGTAGCCGGTTTGGTCGTAACCTTGGGCGCTTTTCATGACATAATAGCGGTGTCCACCTACTTTATAGGAATAGGGGTTCCTATATTTGTTGAGTGGTTGGGTTTTGGGCACGGTATTCGGATTAGCATTGGCACTTTGTGGTCCGTACAATGTGCGGTTACCTCCGACAGAACTACATCCAGCTATTAGCAATAGTAGCCAAAAAGCGAGCGCCCACACACCTATTTTTCCTAAACGATGCTGAGAGTTCATCTACATAACATAACGGCTCTACCTTGTTAGGTCAAGTGCTATTTTAACCAGTGCTGTTCTATTAGATTAGAATAGTGCGTTCTGGAAGAGGTGCTATTTCACGCATGAAGTATCCCAGGGGTTGGATGCAAACACGCATGAATACATCCTTCGTAGCTCCCGTGTCATCCATGAATTAGAGGGTTTGCATCCAGCCCCTGGGATACTTCATGCTTACTTGGGCAGTTTGATAGGGCGGTCTTGCTATTTTTCTGAGGGCTGCTGGGTGGCTTTGTGGATGATGTTTGAGGTGGAGCAGCCGGTTTTGAAGGGGAGAATTTTTACTTGGCCGTGCTTAGCTAATACGTGTTTGGCGCCGGCGATGTCTTCGATGCGGTAATCGCCGCCTTTTACTAGGACGTCGGGGGTGACGGAGGTGATTAAGCGTTCGGGGGTGTCTTCGCTGAAGGCGACTACCCAGTCTACTACGCGTAGGGCGGCTAATACGGACATGCGTTCGACTAGGGGGTTGATGGGGCGGGGGGATCCTTTTAATCGGCGAACGGAGTCGTCGTCGTTGACGGCTACGATTAGGCGTTGGCCTAGTTCTTTGGCGGCTTCTAAATATTGGATGTGGCCGGCGTGGAGGATGTCGAAGCAGCCATTGGTCATTACTAGGGTTTCGCCTTTGCTGCGGGCGTCTTCGATGACGGCCATTAGTTCTTCTTCGGTGAGTACGCCGAATTCGGATCCTTGTTGGCGTTGCATGGCTCGTCGGAGTTCGGGTACGGATACGGTGGCTGCGCCTAGTTTACGAATGACGATTCCGGCTGCGGCGTTGGCCAGGCGCGCGGCGCTGGAAAGGTCTTCGCCGGCGGCTAATGCGGCGGCTAGTACGGCGATAACGGTATCGCCGGCGCCGGTGACGTCGTAGACTTCTCGGGCGCGGGTCGGTAAATGCAGGGGCGGATTTTCTTTTTCTAGCAAGGTCATGCCATTTTCGCCTTGGGTTACTAGTAATGCGCCGATGTCGCAGTCGCGCATCAGTTCATAACCTTTGGTGATTAATTCTGCTTGGTCGGCGCAGCGGCCGGCAGCTACTTCAAATTCTTTTTGATTGGGGGTGATTAGCGTTGCGCCTCGGTATAAATTGAAATCGTCGTTTTTAGGATCGATCAGCACGGGCACGTTATTTAAGCGGGCGCCGGCGATGAAGGCTTGGGCGTGATGTAAAACGCCTTTGGCATAATCGGATAATACTAATACATCGCTTTGGGTGATGTGTTCATTAAAATCGGGTAATAAATTTTGGGCCTTCAGTGCGTCTAGGGTCTTTTCAAAATCGAGTCGAATTAATTGTTGGTTGCGACCGATGACTCGCAGTTTGGTGATGGTGGGGAAGTCTTCCAAGCGGTGAAAAATACACTGGATTCCGGCTTCTTCTAAGATGTGCTGTAGCTTGGTGGCTTCTTTATCTTCTCCGACAATGGAGAGCAGGGTGACTTGGCAACCTAGGCTGGCTAAGTTTAAGGCGACGTTGCCGGCGCCTCCGGGCCTTTCTTCTAATTCTGTGACGTGCACCACCGGTACTGGTGCTTCGGGAGAAATGCGTGAGGCTTGGCCGTGCCAGTAACGGTCCAGCATGATATCGCCGACCACAAGTATTTTTAAATGAGAAAATTCTGGAATATCAACGGGCATAGTTCAGGGCACTAGTGTAAATGGATACCGGCGTGGTGTGGTACCGCAATGCCGTAAGACATTAGGCGGTGATAGCGAAGTTCAAGCAATTTATCCACGGGGAGTTTTTTTAAATCGGCCAGGGTCGCTACTAAGATTTTCTTGATGGTTTGCGCCATGTCATCCGGCGCACGATGTGCACCGCCTAAGGGTTCGGTGATGACCTTATCGGCCAGCCCCAGTCGGTGTAGGCGCTCAGCTGTGACGCCCATGGCTGCCGCCGCTTCGTCGGCTTTGTCTGCGCTTTTCCATAAAATGGAGGCGCAGCCTTCGGGGGAGATCACTGAATAAATGCTGTATTGCAGCATCATGACTCGATCGCCGACGCCGATCGCTAAAGCGCCACCGGAACCGCCTTCACCGGTGATGATGCATAAGATGGGGGTTCGCAATCGCGACATCACCGCCAGGTTGCGGGCAATGGCTTCGCTTTGGTTACGTTCTTCGGCGTCAATGCCCGGGTAAGCGCCGGGGGTATCGATCAAGGTGATGATCGGTAGTTTGAAACGCTCGGCCATTTCCATGAGTCGTAAGGCTTTGCGATAGTCTTCCGGCTTAGGCATGCCGAAGTTTCGTTCGACTTTTTCTTTGGTCGTGCGTCCTTTTTGATGGCCGATGACCATCACGGGTTCATTATCGAGTCTAGCGATTCCGCCCAGGATGCTGTAGCCGCTGGAAAAATGCCGGTCTCCTTGCAGCTCATCGAAGTCATCGAAGATTTTTTGCACGTAGTCTAAGAAATTGGGGCGTAACGGATGGCGGGCCATTTGAACGATCTGCGCGGGGGTGAGGGCGGCGAAGATCGATTTCGTCAGGTCACGACTTTTGGATTCGAGTTTGGTGATTTCTTCGTAAATATTGAGTTCGCTGTCAACGCCCAGGCGTCGAAGTTCTTCGATTTTGGCCTCAAGTTCCGCAATCGGGCGTTCAAATTCTAGAAAGTTTAAATTCATCCGTTATTCTCGCCAAATAAAAAGTTTTTCCCTTCCACCTTGTATGACAGCATCAAGCCAAGGAAATAACCCCTTCTCCCCTTGTGGGGATCTGTTGAACAATTTCCCCTCTCCCACAGTGTGGGAGAGGGTTAGGGAGAGGGCTGTTTGAATTGGCAGCCACCTCGTACAACCCTCTCCCTAACCCTCTCCCGCAAGCGGGAGAGGGGATTTCTAAATTAGTTTTAACTGTCGAACTGCGTCACGTTCCTCGCGTAGCTCTTGCAATGTCAATGCTATTCTTTCACGACCAAACTCGTTATGCTCCACACCGGTGATAATTTGATGTTGGCCGTTTTTGGTCACCGATGGGAAGGAGAATATCAAACCTTCATCGACGCCGTATTCCCCTGTCGAGCAAGAAGCAACTGAGTAAGCGTCATTGGCAGCCGTATCGTGGGTGAGGCGATAGACTGTGCCTAAAGCCGCGTTAGCGGCAGAAGCTGCGGAGGAGGCGCCTCTGGCTTTGATCACTTCTGCTCCTCGTTTCTGAATGCCTGGAATAAAATCATTTTGCAGCCATTCTTCATCACGGATAACATCCAACACCGGGCGGCCATCTATGCGGGCGTGATAAAAATCGGGGTATTGTGTTAATGAATGGTTACCCCAGATAACCAAGTTTTCGACGTGATCGACGCCAACATCTGCTTTCACCGCCAAGGCGCTGCGAGCGCGGTTTTCGTCGAGTAGGGTCATGGCATAAAAACGATCGCGTGGAATATCAGGCGCGTTATGCATGGTGATTAAACAGTTGGTATTGCAGGGATTACCGACGACAAATACGCGGACATCACGGGCGGCATGGCGATTGATAGCCTGGCCCTGAGGGGCAAAAATACCACCGTTAATTTTCAATAAATCCGAACGCTCCATGCCGGCTTTACGAGGCACTGCGCCGACCAAAACGGCCCAACTCACATCACCCATCACGACATCGACATCATCGGTCGTGGTGACTTTACGTAACAATGGGAAAGCACAGTCTGCCAATTCCATGGCCACACCTTGCAACGACGGCAATACCGGCGGCAATTCTAACAGCTGTAATTCGACTTCGGTTTCTGGTCCAAACATATCCCCGCGAGCAATCCGAAATAATAAAGCATAACCGATTTGGCCAGCAGCTCCTGTAACCGCAACTTTGATTCTTTTTTTCGACATGAACGTCTTCTCTCTCCAGTTTTAAGATGGCCAATGGCCCCAAGGCAATTTTTCTTTTAATGCTTGCGCATCCCCTAATCCAATAAAGTGGGGATTCAATAATGAATTTCCCCTATTATAACGCATGGGCTCGCCATCCGAATTTAATAAGGCGCCCCCGGCTTGTTCTAGAATGCAGTGACCTGCAGCGGTATCCCACTCATAGGTATCGCCAAAACGCGGGCAGATATCCGCTTTACCTTCCGCTAATAAACAAAACTTCCACGAGCTCGACATTTTGATGAGCGTATACGGGCCAATGCCGTTAAAGCGCTGCTTGAGCCTATCCTCATGGACGCCGCGACTGGCGAGAATCACGGTTTGATCCGGGCGCCACGTGCGTACGTGCAAATGACTGATCTTGCCATCCGCTGTGCTTTTTTGCGCTAGCCCACCTTTTTGCGCATAATAACACTCTCCCGTGATCGGCACATAGATTATTCCTAACACCGGTTGATGGTTTTCGATTAGGGCAATATTAACCGTAAATTCGTCGGAATGAGAAATAAATTGCCGAGTGCCATCCAAAGGGTCAATCAGCCAATAGCTGGACCACTGACGGCGTTGCTGCCAGTCGGCTTGCTGACCTTCTTCTGACAAAATAGGGAACTGGGGAGTTAAATCCCGCAAACTATTGACTATGATAGTATTGGCGAGCAAGTCGGCTTCGGTTAGCGGCGAGTGATCGGGTTTTAGTTGCACAGACATTTCCTGGGCACGATAAACGGTTAAAATCGCCTCGGCGGCTTTTTTGGCAATAGCGATGGTGGGATGAAGAAGCGGTGAGCACTCTGACATGCCCGGATTGTAACATAACTTCTTATAAACTATGACTAAGACCTTACCATTAGCCCTCTATATCCATTTCCCGTGGTGTGTGAAGAAATGCCCGTATTGCGATTTTAATTCACACGCACTCACCGGTACTCTGCCGGAACAAGATTATATGGCGGCATTGCTGGAGGATTTCAGACAGGATGTACAACAATTTGGGCTGCAGGGTCGGGAAATCCACAGTGTTTTTATGGGCGGCGGCACCCCCAGTTTAATGTCACCCGAAGCCATCTATCAGCTATTAACTGCCGTGGCGCAAGAAATCCCGTTTGCAGCCCATGCCGAAATCACCCTGGAAGCCAATCCAGGTACTGTCGAGCAATCGCGATTTTTGGGTTATCGCGCTGCAGGCATTAACCGTTTATCCATCGGTGTGCAAAGCTTTCAACCCGATAAATTAAAAGCCTTGGGGCGCATCCACGATGACCGACAAGCCCAAACCGCGATTCATTCGGCGCAGCAAGTCGGATTTAACCATATCAATGTGGATTTGATGTACGCCTTACCACAACAAACGGTGCAAGATGCGTTGTTTGATCTCCAGCAGGCCGTCTCATTCGGCGCCACGCATATTTCCTGGTATCAATTAACTCTGGAACCCCACACCGCTTTTTATCAACGACCACCCCCGCTTCCCGATGAAGAGACAGCCTGGGAAATACAAACGACCGGCCAATGTTTTCTCCAGGAACAGGGGTTTTTACCTTATGAAATTTCCGCTTACACGCGGCAGTTTCCTTCGGCGCATAACGTGAACTATTGGTTATTTGGTGATTATCTGGGTATTGGCGCCGGTGCGCATGGTAAGCTAACGACGATCTCCGATACGGGTGATGTCACGATTCATCGTCGTTGGAAAACCAAGCACCCTAAAAATTATTTAAATCCAACTACCCCTTTCATCGCTGGCCAACGTGCAATGGCTCCATCGGAATTACCGTTGGAATTTATGATGAATGCTCTACGTCTTTACCAACCCATTCCCTGGTCATTGTTTCGAGAACGATGCGGATTGGAGCCGGCAGTGATTAAACCGCAATTAGAAATGGCAGCCGCTAAAGGTTTGTTGCAGTACGATGAACATACGCTGCAAACGACTGCGTTGGGGAAATGTTATTTGAATGATTTGTTGGCGATTTTTATCGGCGCGGTCGAACCTCCCTCTTCGGAAGTAGAAAGATGACCTAATTGTGTTTGCGCATGGGGATCCACTTGGTCAGCAGCTAAACGATGACGATAAATTGCTACTTTATAGCGATTTAATGTGTTGTTCCATATGTTTTAATAAAGGCTGACCTTATCTTGCACTTGCAGAAGGGGTGGCGCGGAGGCGGAGCCCTTGTTTTGCTTTAGCAAAACGAGGTGCCGCAGCGACAGGACCCCGGGTCTGCCATACTTTTGACAGCGCACTAAGAGCGCAACAACATGACTAACAAACCAATGAAGGCGATGAGCAGTAGAGCTAGAATGCCTAGGGTGTAAATACTTTTTCCTAAGTTTTCGCGAGAAAAAGCGGCGGGGTTGTTTTTTATTTGGTGATACAGCAAGAATCCTAATAATAAACAACCCAGCAGAAATAGTAATGCACCCCAGTCCACTAGGCTATTCCATCGACACGGACGACTTTTAAGGTATTTGTGCCGCCTAATACGCCCATGTTATCACCGCGGGTTAATAGAATTAAATCCCCTTCTTGGATATAATTTTTTTCTTTCAGCAGATTCACACAGGCGGCATTAATTTCATCGCTATCCACTTGAGTGACATCGAAGGAGAGTGGGAAAACGTCGCGGTAAACGGTCATTTTTCCTAAGGTCAGTTGGTTACGGCTTAGGGCATAGATGGGGATGCCGGTGCGGGTGCGGGACATCATTAATGGCGTGTTGCCTGATTCCGTTAACGCGATGATGGCTTTAATGGCTAGGTGATTGGCCGTAAAAATAGTGGCCATGGCAATGGCTTCATCGATATGGTTGAAATGCGTTTCCGTGTGATGATTGATGCCGCCTAACATTTGACGCTCTTTTTCTGCGGCCAGACACACACGAGACATGGTTTCTATGACTTTGCCAGGATGCTGACCCACTGCCGTTTCCGCTGACGTCATGACCGCATCGGTTTGATCCAATACAGCATTGGAAACGTCGGATACTTCCGCGCGGGTCGGCACTGCGCTTTGAATCATGCTTTCCATCATTTGGGTGGCGGTAATAACCGGTCGATTTAAGGCGCGGGCGCGTCGAATCATGTGTTTTTGCGCGCCTGGTACTTCGGCATCCCCGATTTCGATGGCTAAATCACCTCGTGCCACCATGATGCCGTCAGAGGCAATGATAATTTCGTCAATATTGACCAATGCTTCGGCACGTTCGATTTTGGCAATAATGCCGGCTTCACTTCCGGCTGCTTTCAATAAGGCGCGGGCGGCGTGGATATCGCTGGCATCGCGTGGAAAAGAAACGGCGATGTAATCGACGTTCGCGGCAACCGCTACTAATAAATCCGCTTTGTCTTTGTCCGTCAAAGCCGCTGCGGTTAGGCCTCCGCCCAAGCGATTAATACCTTTGTTATTGGATAATTCGCCACCGACTTTAACTTGGCAAATGACGCGCGGACCTTCCACTTGCTTGACTAATAACACAATGCGGCCATCATCCAATAATAAGGTATCGCCAGCCTTGACGTCGTCGGGGAGTTGTTTGTAGTCGATGCCGACACTGACATCGTTGCCTGAGGTCACGGATAAGCTCGCATCCAAAATAAATTGAGCATTGGTTTGTAACTGCACCTTGCCTTTTTGAAAACGGGAGATGCGGATTTTAGGGCCTTGCAAATCGGCCATGATGCCTATGGTTAAGCCCAGTTTGGCAGCACAGGCTCGAACAGCATCGATGCGAGTTTGCGCCATATCGGCACCGTGCGAAAAATTAATGCGCACCATGTTGGTTCCCGCCCGAAGTAAATCTTCCAATGCTTTGGGGCTATCAGTGGCTGGGCCTAAGGTGGCGACAATTTTAGTTCTTCTTAATGACATAAAATCTCCGAATGCGACATAACAAAAAAGTGGAACCCACTCATGGGTTGGGGTTGAATTCCGTAAAATTATTGAGCTGCTTTCTCCAGTGCAGCGATGGCCGGCAGTTTTTTACCTTCCAAAAATTCCAGGAAAGCGCCACCGCCGGTGGAAACATATGATAGCTTGTCTTCGATATCGTATTTTTCAATGGCAGCCAGGGTATCACCGCCACCCGCGATAGAAAAAGCATGGCTTTTGGCAATGGCTTTCGCCAAAGTATGGGTGCCTTCCCCGAAGGCCTGCCATTCAAATACGCCGACTGGGCCATTCCAAATAATGGAATTTGCTTGAAGAATTTGATCTGCTAAATGTTGCGATGACTCTGGACCTAAATCCAAAATCATCTCGTCGGCGGCGACATCGCTGATTTTCTTGACCACGCCTGGTGCTTCCGGAGAAAAATTTTTCGCCACTACCACATCGACCGGTATGGGGATGGTGACGCCCCGATCTTTGGCGATACGCAATAATCGTTGGGCTTCGGAAACTAATTCGGGCTCGTATAAGGATTTGCCTACCGAATAACCCGCCGCGGCAATAAAGGTATTGGCGATGCCGCCGCCGACGATCAGTTGGTCGACAAGTTTGAGTAAAGATTCCAGCACCTGTAGTTTAGACGATACCTTAGAACCACCGACAATCGCAATCAACGGATGTTTGGGGTTAGCCATGGCTTTTTGCAGGGCATTTAATTCATTGACCAGCAACGGACCGGCACAGGCAATGGGCGCAAACTCTATTACGCCACACGTCGACGCTTCGGCACGATGGGCGGTCGCGAAGGCATCCATGACAAACACATCGCACATGGCCGCCATTTTTTTGGCTAATTCCGGATCATTTTTTTTCTCACCGAGATTAAAACGCACATTTTCTAACACCACTACCTCACCGGCAGCAACGTTGATATTTTGCGTTAACCAATCGCGTTGAAACCGAACCGGATGAGCCAGTAAATGTTTTAAATGTTCAGCGATCGGTTCCAAGGTATAGGCTGGATCGTAGTTCCCTTCTTCCGGACGCCCTAAATGCGACATCACCAACACACCGGCGTTCTTTTGCAGGCAATATTCAATCGTCGGTAACGCAGCTAAGATGCGTGCGTCGCTGGTGATACGGCCATTGGCCATAGGAACGTTTAAATCTTCGCGAATCAACACTCGTTTATTTTCTAAATCAATATCGGATAATTTCAACAGAGGCATAAGTATCTCATCAAAGCACAGGCTCATTCATTTTGATTTATCGGGTTTGGGTTTATTTCGCTCGCATCAATGCCAATGTTGTATCCAGCATACGATTGGAAAAACCCCATTCGTTATCGTACCAACCCAATACTTTGACCGTATGGCCAATGACTTTAGTTAACGTAGCATCAAAGGTACAGGACACGGGGTTGTGGTTGAAATCCACGGAAACCAATTCTTCGTCACAATAATCCATAATACCCTTGAGTTCGTGTTCCGACGCCGTTTTCATAATGGCATTGACTTCTTTGACATTACTTTCTTGCGCAGAACGAAAAGTAAGGTCAATGAGGGAAACATTAATGGTGGGTACGCGAACGGCAAAACCATCGAGCTTGCCCGCCAATTCGGGAATCACTAATCCCACTGCGGCGGCTGCACCTGTTTTAGTCGGGATCATCGAGTGGGTAGCCGAACGTGCCCGACGAATATCGGGGTGGTAGACGTCAATCAGTTTTTGATCGTTGGTATACGAATGCACCGTGGTCATCAAGCCTTCGACAATACCAATTTTTTCGTGCAAGGCTTTCGCCATGGGCGCTATGCAATTGGTGGTGCAAGAAGCATTGGAAATCACCGAGTCGCTGGCTTTTAGTGTTTGGTGATTGACGCCGTAAACAATCGTGGCATCGACGTCGTTGCCAGCGGGAGCAGAAATAATGACCTTTTTCGCGCCAGCTTGTAAATGCGGTTCGGCTTGTTTTTTGCTGGTAAATAATCCCGTGCATTCCAACACGACATCGACTCCCAACTCTCGCCAGGGTAACTTAGCGGGGTCACGTTCGGCGACGACGCGAATGGCATCGCCGTTCACGATTAAAGAATCGCCAGACACCGTCACTTCCCCTTGGAAGCGGCCGTGCACCGTGTCGTGACGGGTTAAGTACGCATTAATTTTCGCATCGCCTAAATCGTTGATGGCGACAATCTGTACTTGCTGACGGTAACCGGATTCATATACAGCGCGTAAGATATTTCTGCCGATACGACCATAGCCGTTAATCGCTATTTTAATTGTCATTTCTTTTTCTCCAATAGACACAGGATGGGTCTTGGGAACTTAACCGGGGATTGAACCGAATCTACAATAAAGACTTCACTGCTTTTTCAATGTGTTCGACGGTAATTCCTAAAACGGTAAATATTTCTTGGGCAGGGGCTGATTCTCCATAACGATTCAAACCAATAATCTTGCCCTGTTGGCCAACGTATTTGTACCAGAAATCGGCGCTGGCTGCTTCTACCGCGACTCGCGCCTTGACTTTGCGCGGTAACACCGATTCTTGGTAACTGGTTTCCTGATGATCGAACACGGTGGTCGAAGGCATGGAGACGACCCGAATGCGGTGACCATGTTTGCTCAACTGCTGAGCGGCTTGCACGGCCAAATGCACTTCCGAGCCAGTGGCGATGATAATCGCCTCTGGGCTACCATTGCAATCGACTAAAATGTAGCCACCTCGTTTTATCTGCTGCAGCATTTTTTTATCGCGACTCATGGCCGGTAAATTTTGCCGCGTCAGCAACAAGCAGGAAGGTCCTTGCAAATGCTCGATGGCTTCTTGCCAAGCCACTGCCGTTTCCACTAAATCACACGGCCGCCAGACAGTGACGTTTGGGGTCAGTCGCAAAATAGCCGCGTGTTCGATGGGTTGATGGGTGGGGCCATCTTCCCCCAAACCAATGGAATCATGGGTCAACACGTAAATAACCCGTTGTTTCATCATGGCAGCTAAACGGATGGCATTACGCCCGTAATCGACAAAGGTCAGGAAGGTTCCGCCGTAAGGAATGAAACCACCGTGCAAGGCTAACCCGTTGAGAATGGTAAACATGCCAAACTCACGCACACCGTAGTGGATATAATTACCCATGGGATCGTGTTGATTAAACACTCGGGAGATACTGGTCCAGGTATTATTGGATCCGGTCAGATCCGCAGAACCCCCGATCAGTTCCGGCAACATGGGTGCCATGGCGTTTAAGCAAAGCTCGGAGGCTTTGCGGGTGGCGACTTCCTGCGGTTTATCGTTGGCGCCACGGATAAATACCTCCATTCGGCTTTCCCATTCTTTCGGTAACTGGTGGTTAACCCGACGCAGAAATTCTTCCGCAAGAATGGCGTTGGCCTTACGATAATCGTTAAATTTCTCTTTCCACTGTTCTTCCAGCTCTGCACCCAATTTTTTGGCATTCCACTCGGTGTAAATGTCTTGGGGAATGGTAAACGCAGGATGCTCCCAACCCAGTTGTTCGCGCACTAAAGCCACTTCCGGTTCGCCCAAGGGTGAACCGTGGGTTTTAGCGGTGCCGCGCAGATTAGGTGAGCCAAAGCCGATCTGCGTTTTGCAGCAGATCAAGCTGGGGCGATCGGTGACGAAGCGCGCCTCTTCAATGGCACTGTAGATACTGTCAGAATTATGGCCGTCGACGTGCGGCACGACGTGCCAACCATAGGCTTCGAAGCGTTTGCTGGTGTCGTCGGTGAACCAGCCACGGATATCGCCGTCGATGGAAATGCCGTTATCATCGTAGAAAACAATCAGCTTACCTAGAGCAAGGGTGCCTGCTAATGAGGCCACTTCATGGGAAACACCTTCCATCAAACAACCGTCGCCGACAAAGACGTAGGTGAAGTGATCGACAATGTCTAAGCCACCGCGGTTAAATTGCGCAGCCAATACTTTCTCGGCAATGGCCATACCTACGGCATTGCCCAGACCTTGGCCTAGGGGGCCGGTGGTGGTTTCTACACCGGGGGTGTAACCAAATTCCGGATGGCCGGGGGTGCGGGAATGCAATTGTCGGAAGCGCTTGAGGTCGTCGATATTGAGGTTGTAGCCGGTGAGGTGTAGCAAAGAATAGTGCAGCATGGAACCATGACCGTTAGAGACGATGAAGCGATCACGGTTGATCCAATGGGGGTTAGCTGGGTTATGACGCAAGAAGTCGTTCCATAAGACTTCGGCAATGTCAGCCATGCCCATGGGCATTCCGGGGTGACCGGAGTTGGCTTTTTGGACGGCATCAACGCTGAGCATACGGATGGCGTTAGCTAGCTCTAAACGGGTGGGCATGTTTTACAACTCCTGGTTCCAAGAGGCGTGGTTTTTTAAAGTCATGGCTGGGGGGATTATTCTACGCGGAAGGCCGGGAGTCAATTTTCTTCTTAGCAATGACCTAAACCCAGGGCCAATCATCTCGTTACCGACAAGTTGCGTCATCCCAGCTGGCTGCCAGGACGACGTGCTAGGGTTTGGCTCATCATCAAATGGAAGCGGGGCTATTTCTTGAAGGATGAGGAACTACTTATTACTGATCCTGTATCACTATTTGAATTAACAACTCCAACACCCGGCAAATTTGGATTCGATATATCTTCTGCAAAATCGTTTAATGCATGGGATCCCGGGGATCCCGGTCCCAGCAGTGGGTCTTTCATAAAGGCTCGTTCAGTCTCACTTAATTTAGCATCTAACCGGTTTACGTAGCCACGAGCATAGTATTTTTTTAATACATCTAGACTCAGACGATAAATCAGAATACCGGCAAGGGCGGCGGGTATAGCCATTTTATGCGAGAACTGTTGACTGGCGCGCATCATTAGATCTCCTGTTGTGCCACCTATAGCGGAGGCTCGAAGATGCGCAGCAGCGGTGATCATGTTTAATTTTTTATTAGCATAACAGGCTCTTTCTTCATTGAACGGCGGATAACGTTCGAATTTTTCTAAAGTCCTTTTACCCTGATGCCTGGATTCCACAACACTTTTTTTATTTTGTGTCGCCAAATATAAACACAAGCTGCCTATGGCGGCGACTTCCCCCGCAAAGCCATAGAAATTTTGACGCGACTTAATATCACCATAAGCTTTAACGGCATCGGCTAAGAGGTCAGCGGAAATAGCCGTGTCTAACACCCCAGTTCTTTTGGCATCAAAATCATCCCAGCAAGACTTTACGCCAACAGGGAGCCCTATATAACGTGCTCTTCCCTCATCTTGTAGACGATTTTTTAGCATCAAATCTGCATTTTCAAATACAGATAATTGACAATAATAATTTGTTACAAAAGAAAGGGATGCCAAACCGATCATCAGCCGAAAATCGAACGTCTGCTGATCCAATAGCGGTACAACGATCTGAGTATAGAGTATGATGACATTATGGCTGGAAGCCAGACTTTTGATGGCCGCCGCGGCATGATTCTTTAGCTTTTTTTTGTGAATAGTAGTGTCGAAATCATCGTTTTCCTCTAGATTCACCTCCTCTGCAAGTTCGCGTCTTTCTTCACGTTCTTGATCCTTTCGTGACTGCAGGTAGTAATTGTATTGCACTCGTGCCGATTGCATGCCTGTATATAAAAGGAAAGGGCAAACGGCTACCATAGTCCAATAACTGACGTCGGCTGCTTCGCTGGTAGTAGAATTTAGGGGGAGATAGCTAAATACGGTATTGGTTATCAATTGCGCTAACTTAGCACCGCCCACCATCGAGCCGGCAATTTCAGGAACAGATCCGAAGAGAGCTGCCAATTTTTTCGCTTGCTCAAACGCTTTCTGCTTAGCCGTCGGTCTTAATAGAATCTGAGATTCTTCTGTTGCAAAACTTGATACATTAGAGCTTTCTGTACTGAGTCCGCTAGCACTCATTTTTTTTTCGTCAGCCATTATTATCTTCCTTTATTTAAAAAATACGCTTTTTTTTGTATTACAGTAACAGATTGGCTGCTGTAAAGATACTTAACATTTTATTGGCTCCATTCTCACCCTTGGTTATTTTCTAGAAATTCCGGCCACGAGTTCATCATCCGAACCTGAATTAATTGACCCTCTACTTCCGCTAGCAGGAATATCGGGTAACACATCCGGTAACCCAGGAGTTCTTGCTCCTCCTAATTGTCTATACTGAGTCTCTAAACTTCTGGAAGTTCGTATCTTATTGCGACCTAATATCGGCTTCTTCGGTGATGGTGAAATTAATCTTTGCGGTGAGAAAGGCGAGTCTCCGGGATAAGGGCTTGGATTTATGAGAGCTTCTGTCAGTCCTTCGTGGCACGTTTGTGGATAGGTACCTGCAAAATATTTTTTCAGTACGTCTGAACTAAAGCGCCAAATTAATATTCCTAGGATGGGTGCAGGCAATGCGGTTTCATTCTTATCAGAAACCTGCTTCCCGATACGAACCACTGTATCTGCAACGGAACCACCTATGGCGAAACCGCGCAACTGCGCAGCTGCCCTAATGATATTTACTTCTTTATTGAAGCACTTGCTATTTTCCTCCCTGTTTCCCGCTTCGTCGGTAAAGACTGTTGATAACTTCAATTGCCCTGCTTTTTTGAACTCCCTGAATTTTTTCTGGTTTTGATAAGCTGTAATAACGGATAAAACGCCGATGGCCGCTAACTCACTCGCATATTCTAGGGTCTGTGAGTTTTGTATGCCACTGTAATCCATGGCATCTGTCATAATATCCGCAGCAATGGCAACATCAAGTATGCCTGTCAGTTTGGCATCGAGGTCAGAGAGACAAGGTTTTGCCTCTCTTAATGTTTCAATTTGGCTCGTTCTATGCATTCTATTGACAGTCTGATAAAGTGATAATTCGCAATAATAATTTGCGCTAAAAGAAGTGAGCATTAATCCCAGAACTACCCAGGAGTTCAACGGGTCTTGTGGCTTGATTGATTTTGCCAACTGCACACAAATGGTGGAATACAGTACGGGCAAGTTTGGGCTCTTAGCCAGACTTTTGACTATGGCTGAGACGTGTTCTCCTATTTTTTCTCCCGCAGTCGAAATGCTGGGTGAGGGCTCGAGGGTATTAATAAGTGCATGATAATTTTGATAATACGCCCTTGTTCCCTGCACACCTCCGTATAGCAACAACGGAGACATCGCTAAAAATGTGTAGAAATTAACGTCCTCTTCCGTATAACTGGGGGAATACGTCCAGTATTTTGGTAGAGTTATTAATAATGCATTGCTCAGCAGTTGTGCTAATTTCACACTGCCGATCATACAACCGCTGGTAGACGTGGCTGCGGCTGTGAAAGCAATGACATTTTTAAATCCTAAACGGATCAATCGCCCCCATGAAAATCCTTGTTCGTCTTGAGCTGTTTCCTTGTTATCAGAAGCCATCGTGTTCTCCTTTATTCTTTTTTTATAATCATTCCCTCATTTCTCAAATAAGGAAATAGTAGTAGTTGTATTAATTTATTTATGAGAATTTTTTCGCTTCGTATTTGGTTCATAATTATCGGATAGGTCATCACAATATACAAATGTTAAAATTACGAGCTATTTAAAAACGTAATTTTAGTTGTGTTTTTCTATTTTTGAGATAAAAGCTGTGGGTTCGAATATTTACGAAGATGAGTGGGCGTTCAACGGGGGGGGGGAAGCGTGACGACAGAGGGGATAGTTATTGTTGAAGGTGAATTCCCATCATAAAACAATACAGCGGGTTTTGTGAAAATCTTTTGGATTCTCCACATCCTCCAGCTCTTCTTCTGAATAGATGTTTTTATCGCCTGAGTAAATTATCCTATCAATAGAAGCGGAACTCTGAATATTGCTTGTATCTCGCCATAGTGTATTGGGGCTTTTCAGGCCACTGCTAACGCGCGGGGGTCTTGAAGAATTCGGAACATTAATATAACTTTCCGCCTCTGACAGGACAGATTCTTCAGCTTCATCTTCAAAACTATAATCGTTCATATTCAGCTGATCTCGTACATCGCTACCTTTATGAAGCTCGCGAGAAGCAAACGCACGATTTGCGTAAAAATTTCCCATCAAATTGAGCGTTGTCAGCGAATAAAAAAAGGCTTTTAGTCCGGGGTGCATATCGGAATCTATTGATTCAAAAAATCCCCATAAGGAGGCTGTTAAGCCCAAGGATTTGAGCACAGCCAAACAACTGCGGGATAATTTTTTATAGGAAGGGTTCTCATCACTTCCCGCTTCATCTTCCAAACCATGCAAATCATGCAAAGCAGCAGAGGTACTACTATAGTTAGCTTTCAAAGCGATAAGGGCTAACATACTTACGCTTAGCCAGGCACTCGCATCAATCCACCAATTTTGCTGTTCCTTTTCCCCGAGTCGCCGCCGCTCCAATCACGTATACTTTTTCCAATATCTGACAATAGCTTTTGGGTATCAGGTAAATATAGAAATGTGTTGGATGAGGAATAAATAGCATTGACTAGCAGCAAGTGCGTCTTTTTCATCTTAGAGTAGAATTTTTGAGCGAAAGTTTCTTCTACATCTGATGAAGATAATGGCAGGTAAGAGTTGTTATCTTTTTTGGGAGAAGAAATAGCAACAGCTGCGACTAAATTGGCATAGGCGACCAGGGGTAATATAAGTATTTTAGATGGTCCGCTGTAGCTTCCGGTGTAGTCATCTAAAAATAATTCGGTAGAAGTTAACACACCGCCTGTCTTTTCAACTCCTCCAGCCAGGGAGGAAGCAGTCAAAATTTTAGGTTTTTTAATGGGATATTGGGATTTGATTTTTTTTTCCACCTCATCCCTTTCTTGTTCACTCCCATCCTGTGCCTGATAAGAAGCCACTGCCTGCCTTGAACTTCGGATATTCGTTTCTAGTAACGCGGTACTTACAAGTCCTACCACCGCGGTGCCAACGCCATTCACCCAGCCGATTCCCACATGTGCTTTTAATGATTTAATGATATTATTTGCGTAAAGTAAGGTGTTTGCAAAGCTATAGCTAAATACGGAAAATTTACCCAATTTGTTCAATAGGCTGGCTGGGGAGGTATCTTCGGTGCGGGAGGAAGGTAGGCTTGAAGAACCGCGCTCTATATCTACACTCGGTTTTTGCTCTGTCATAAACTCTAATCTAAATCAATCTGAAATCGTAACTGCCGGCCCCGTCATCTCGCGAAGCTCGTCACCCCCAAAGCCCGCCATACCGCAAAGCCCGTCATCCCGAGCGAAGCGAGGGATGACGTGGCGCCGTACAGAGTGAATATATGCTAAATAAATAAATCATATCGTGCTAATATTAGGGTTTTATTAACCAGCTGTTTTTACCACGCGAATTATCCGTAGTGACTTGATTGATTTTGTTCACTACGGCACCATCTCACCTGGGAGTGCGAGTGAGCTGCTCATGCTCCCAGGTGAGCAGGCTTCGTCAATCCTTAGGGGAGAAAAAACATATGCATGAAACCACCACTGGAGCAGGGAGCCATACAACAGCAGATAGCCTCATGAAACGCAGTATTGGTACATGGGGACTGACTTTAATCGGTATTACCTCCATCATTGGCTCCGGGTGGTTATTCGGTGCTTTCCACAGCGCCAAGATCGCGGGGCCGGCTTCGCTGATTGCTTGGGTGATCGGGGCTTTTGCCTTGTTGCTGGTCGCCTTAACCATTGCTGAGGTCGGTTCGGTATTCCCTCAATCGGGGGGTATTGCCCGTTACCTGGAATATACGCACGGCTCCTTGTCGGGTTTCTTGAGCGGCTGGATCAATTGGCTGGGTATTGTTGCGGTGCTACCGACGGAAGCTGCCGCTTCGATACAATATTTAAGCTCTATTCAAGGCTTTAGCGGCTTATATGACCATGCCAGTGGCAATATGAGTTCTTTAGGGCTTGTCTTTGCCAGTGTCTTGATGTTTGCTTATTTTTTCCTAAACTATTGGACGCTAAAGCTATTTATGCGCTCCATGACTGCCGTCACTATTTTTAAGCTCATCGTGCCATTTGTCTCGGTCATGTCCATCATCTGGGCTGGTTTTCAGCCTGCTAATTTTGGCCATGATGCGGGCACTTTCTTCCCTTATGGCTGGCATGCCGTATTTATTGCCATAACCGCCGGCGGTATTATTTTCGCGTTTAACGGCTTCCAAACCATTGTTAACTTTGCCGGGGAGGCGAAGAATCCACAGCGCTCTATCCCAACGGCGCTGATCTCTTCCATTTTGATTTGCTTGGTGCTCTACCTGATTCTACAAGTTGGCTTTATTGGTGCTTTAAGCCCACACGATCTGGCGCACGGCTGGCAAGGTTTGGATTTTAGTTCGCCGTTTGTTCAGCTGGCGATTAGCTTTAATTTAAACTTAGTGGCCTTGATTCTTTATATTGATGCCGTGGTCTCACCTTCCGGCACCGGGATTGCTTATATGGGTTCTACCGCGCGGATGTTATTCGGCATGCAGCGCAGCGGTTATATGCCCAAGGCATTTGGTCAATTGCATCCTCGTTACGCTATTCCCCGCAATGCGTTATGGGCCAACCTCATCATTGGTTTTATCTTTCTTTGGATATTTCGCGGCTGGGGTCATTTAGCCAATGTGATTTCCATTATGAACACCCTCTCGTATGCGGCAGGACCATTAGCGGTGCTGGGACTTCGAAGAATCGCACCGGATTGGCATAGTCCGTGTCGAGTGAAGTGCATGGGGATTATTGGGCCCTTGGCGTTTATCATCATTTCGCTTATTCTGTATTGGTCGCGCTGGCCTTTGACGGGCGAGGTGTTATTCGTTATTTTTGCCGGCTTGGTCATTTATTTTTATTACCAACAGAAAAATGGCTGGTTGAACATTCATCAGCACTTAAAAAGCGGGTTATGGATGGTCATGTACCTGTTGACCATGGCGCTTTTATCCTTCCTGGGTGGCCAGGATTTTGGTGGCAAAAATATCATTACCAGCCCGTACGACCAATTCGTAGTGGCGATTTGTGCCCTGGGTTTTTACTATTGGGGCATTGCCAGCGCCTGGAATACGCCGATGCTACAGGCGTTTCGTCAGAATAACCAATTACTATAGATGTGGCAACACAGCAAAGGGCATCCGGAATGAAACAGCGGCTATATCGCTTTCTACAGCTGGTGATCGCAGCCTCGGTGCTCTTTGCCATTCTCTATGGCTGGCATGTCTTACATGACTCGGATCGTTTTCCAATCCGAGACGTAAAAATACAGGCCAGCTATACCCACTTGGATAAACAAGGCTTAGAAACAACCATCGTGCCCTTTGTGGAGTATGGTTTTTTTAATCTCAGTGCTCATAAATTAAAACAGCAATTACTACTTAATCCTTGGATAGCAAACGCCACCGTCAACCGCGTTTGGCCCGACACCGTCATTATTAAAATTGACGAACAGAAACCCGTCGCCCGTTGGGGTAGCCAACAACTGGTTAACGATAAAGGCCAAGTGTTTACCCCGCCGACTACCTCTTTTGCTGCTAATCTACCCCTACTGAATAGCCCGGCAACCCCGCAGGCGTCAGCCTTGCTGCAAACTTATCAACAATTACAAGCCATATTACTCCCCTTGGGCTGGCATATCGTGGCTCTGGATACTAATGACCGCCAAGCATTGAACTTGACCCTGGCCAATGGCGCTAAAATAATATTGGGGCGAAAAGATCCATTGCTTCGCTTACAGCGTTTTGTTAAGGTTTACCCTAAAATCATGACCGTACATGACGCCGTGCCAGAAAATATTGATTTACGCTATGAAAACGGCCTTGCCATTCAATGGCAGCCTAGCAATAAAACCATGGCAGTGGCTATAGAAAGCAACAAAATGAACAGTAGCTCCCATTAAGAACAGAGGCATTCATGGCAATTTATAGCACTAATGAATTTAAAGCAGGGCTAAAAGTCATGCTGGACGCAGACCCTTGCACTATTCTGGAAAATGATTATGTCAAACCCGGCAAAGGCCAGGCGTTTAACCGCGTCAAATTACGAAATTTAAAAACTGGACGGGTTCTGGAAAAAACATTTAAATCAGGCGATACTCTGCCTGGAGCCGATATTGTCGAAGTAGAGATGGAATATCTTTACAATGACGGCGAACTTTGGCACTTTATGGTGTCAGAGAGCTATGAGCAACACGCCATAGCTCATGCCTTGATCGAAGATGCAGCACAATGGCTGAAGCCACAAGATATTTGTGTGGTAATGTTATGGAATGGCCAGCCTCTGTCGATCACACCGCCTAATTTTACGATCTTGAAGGTGACTGAGACGGAACCAGGCATCAAGGGAGATACGGTCAGCGGTGCAACAAAACCGGCCACGTTGGAAACGGGCGCCACCATTCGAGTGCCTCTTTTCGTTAATGTCGGTGATTTGTTAAAAGTAGATACACGCAACGGCGCTTACGTTTCACGCGCTAAAGAGTAGGGTTGGTGGCTAGACCCTAGTCAAACCTAAGCAACAACTGCGGTTTGTGCCCATTGTTGGGGTGCATGCCCAAGAAGTGGCTTTTTTTCAACTTAAATATGGAGATTTACCATGAAAAAAACCTTTATTCTCGGTTTAAAAAGCGGTGTTCTAGTATTGGGCCTTGCAGCTTTCTCATACGCACACACAGCAAATGCACAGGCTGCTTCTGATATGGCCAGCAGTGCCAACGCAGCTGTTTCCGGCGCTGGTCACGAAATGCAACCCATTACGCCGCAACAATGGCAAAACATGACCCCAGAGCAAAAAGAGCAATTACGTGAAAAAGCCAAAAAGCAATGGGAAAGCATGACCCCAGAGCAACGCGAAGCTTTAAAAAAGAAAATTGAAGCTTTTCGCCAACAACAATGGGAACAAATGAGCCCAGAACAAAAGAAAGAGATGAAAGAAAAAATGAAGAAAATGTGGGAAAGCTTAAATCCGGTACAACAACAAGAGTTAATGGATATGGCACAAAGACGTTGGCAAGCCATGTCACCTGCTATGAAAGAAAAAATGATGAACGCAGTACAACAACCAGCTAATCAGTAAGGCTGGGATGACTGATGCCCGGCGATCTTATTTAGAGCGACGCGCGAGTGTATTAGCGCAAATCCGGGCTTTTTTTGCTGAGCGAGGGGTTTTGGAAGTTGAAACCCCTTTGCTCCGCCAGTCAACCGTCACCGACCCTCACCTCAGTAGTTTCTCCGTTTTTCAAGCCAACGGTCAACCCGCGGGCTATTTGCAGACTTCCCCTGAATTTGCTATGAAAGGCCTATTAGCGGCCGGCAGCGGTTCCATTTACCAAATTTGCAAAGCCTTTCGATGCGAAGAACAAGGCAATCATCATCACCCTGAATTTACCATGTTAGAATGGTATCGACTCGATTTTGACCATCATCAATTGATGGCGGAAGTGGATTTCTTGCTACAGGCCATCTTAAAAACCGAGACAGCGGATCGCTATAGCTATGCTGACTTATTCCAGCGTTATTTAAATATAAATCCTTTGGATAGCACGGCTGCAGAATTATCCCGGTGTGCGATCGCTAACCACCTGTCTTCTTTTAATGCCACTGAGAATCCGGACCGCGATTTTTGGCTGCATTTGCTTTTTTCTCATGGCATTGAGCCTCATTTGGGGCAAAGTAAGCCGGCTTTTGTTTTGGATTTCCCCGCCTCGATGGCGGCTTTGGCGAAAATTTGCCCTAATAATCCGCAGGTTGCCCAACGATTTGAGGTTTATTTCCGGGGGGTGGAGCTCGCTAATGGTTATCATGAATTGACGGACGTTGTTGAACAAGAACTCCGCTTTGTGGCTGACAATGCCAAACGTTGCCAGCTTCAGTTGCCGGAAATCGCCCCGGACCCGGAGTTATTAATGGCCTTACAAAAAGGGTTACCGAGTTGTGCGGGTGTGGCTTTGGGGGTTGATCGACTGGTTATGCTGGCCCTCGGAGTCCCATCCATCCACGCTCCGTAGCTTAATGGTGGGCACGCTTCGCTTTGCCCACGTCGATCATTTGTTCTGCCCCTACGCGTCTTTTGTGGGCAAAGCGAAGCATGCCCACCATTGGAACGTGGTAACTTAACACCCCCTAATTGACCACAATCCATGACATCGGTATAATCCAAGGCTCTGTTGATTTGGGTAAGCCAATAGTGGGCTAGGTATTGAATTTAGTTTAAGAATAGCTTTTGATCATGGCTTTGTGAAAAATAGCACTGGCGAATAATAATAAAATAAGGAATGTTGGTTGTGTTCATGGACGACCTGGAAGGTTGGGGTTTTTATAACTCAAATAAAATAATTTTGTTGACTATTCAGCAGGATTATTTTTGTATTCCAAGATTGTCAGGGCAAGTTAACATTACTTTATTTTCATTTAATTTGCCTTATGCTTTTTTGGAACAGTTATCCCCTCCGCATATTTTACAACCGCCTTTGTAGTATCGTTTTTCACGCGCAAATAAAAAATCTGCCCTGTCGCTCGCGAAACTATGTCGCAGCCACATTTTCCTATTTTATCAGAACGGTGATAGCGATAAATCATTTTATTTATGGGTAATCCGCTCCATGCCAACAGATCACAATAATGTAAATTCTCTCGATGCATTAGCAAATACCGAGCTGGTTGGTCATTTCATTGAGCGTTTAAATACATTATCGAAAAATTTTCTCCAGACACAACGTATTTTATGTAAATACTTGGATACGATAGCGATAGAGGATCAACGTCAGATCCATCGTTTGTGCGTAACCATTTCATCGATGGCGGAAAAAGCGCGAAGCGCGCTTGAATCGATAAAAAATGGCGTTACCACAGAATTAAGATTTGCCGTTATTGAAATGAATTCTGGATCAATTAAAAAATCAACCACACCATGGAATCAACCCGCAGCTGAGATTGTCAGCCTCTTTACAACACTTGTGGGTGGGTTTACTCATGCTCTTCAGCAACTAACGACCTTTGGTCGACTTTTGACTCCACAATGCCAAGCCTTATTGATTCCTCTTTCCGAAATCCAGCTGGCCACTAATTGGACTGGGCTAAATTTACCCGCTCACTCGCAAGGGAAAAAAGCCTCTCACACTGCAAATAATACTTACTATGCATTGATGAATAACACTTTTACTCCGGATTCCAAAGTAGCCGAAGGGCAGAAGGTGTCGGTCTCGGAAACCCGCACTTCTGTTCCTAAATTGAGCCCTGAGTTTTCTTTGGCAAAAAATAAAGGCAGCGCTTCCCCGGTTATTGAAGTACCCGCCGAGCCTCTATCTCTCAAGATGCCCTAAGGTTAATGATTTCTTTCGATGGCGACTTGAGTCAGGCCCAGTAAGGCTTCTTTATAGGGACTGGGGGGTAAAAATTGTAAGGCTTTTTTGGCCAAGTCTGCTTGGTGTTGAGCCTGTTGCCGAACATAGGCGAATGCCTGAGTGTTCTCTAAAATAGTCATGATAGCACCTAAATCATCCAATCCACCTTGTCGTATGGCAGAGCGAATCAGCTCAGCTTCGGCGGCTGTTGCATGTTGAAGGGCGTAAATCAGTGGTAGTGTCGCTTTTCCTTCCGCCAAATCATCCCCGATATTTTTGCCACTTTTTTCCGGAGCGATGGCGTAATCCAACCAATCATCGATCATTTGAAAGGCCATACCTAGATGTAAGCCATATTGCGATAGCCATTTCTGCTCTTGGGGCGTTGCCGAGGCAATTACTGCCCCCACTTCTACAGCCGCTGCGAATAATGTCGCCGTTTTGGCGCTAATGACTTGCATATAATGGCTTTCGGTCACCTCAGGATTATGACGATTCATGAGTTGAATCATCTCACCTTCCGCAATGGTATTAGTGGCATCAGCCAAAATCTGCAGGATAGGCATGTGTTGCAGAGAGGTCATCAATTGGAAGGCGCGTGAATATAAAAAATCACCGGTTAATATACTGTATTGATTACCCCAAATGGCATTAGCGGTAGATTGGCCTCGACGTAAGCTAGAGACATCGACCACATCATCGTGTAATAGGGTGGCTGTATGGAGAAATTCAATAATGGCGGCCAGAGCAATATGCTGACTGCCTTGGTAATGAAGAAGTTTAGCCGTCAGCAGGGTGAGTAGTGGCCGCAATCGTTTACCGCCACTGTTCAGGATGTGCTCGGCAATTTTCGCGATCAACGGAACTTCAGTCTGTAGGCTTTGCAGAATCAAGTCGTTGACCTGTGCAAAATCCCCCGCTACCCGGTTGCGTATGGTCTTTAGTAAGCTATGCTCACCGGAATCTGTTTGTACATGATTGTTGACGATAAACATGATAAATTTAGCAGTTGCTCACGGTATGGAAAGTATTTCTGCTCAAGACCGAGGTCTGATACGTTAAGTCGAAGTATAACCCGAAACGGGTTAAAACTGTAACAGCTTAGCCCCAGGATGGAGAGGTTCGTATTTTGTTGATTTTGGCAAGAAAATTTTTCTCAAAATGCACACACACTTATGTATGCTGCGCTTTTTCGAAAACTTTTCTCACCAACTCGACTAAAATCTGAGCGTTTGTGTCAAAGATATGGGGTGCTTGAGCTCACTTAAAACTAAGAAAAATTGATAGTTAAGTCTCTCAGGGGTTTAAGGGTTGATGATACAAACCTATTTATTCGGTTTTTTTACTATTGCCAGTATACACTGCTTGGGCTTGGTTTCCCCTGGCCCTGATTTTGTTTTGGTGATGAAGAACGCGTTTCTTTACCCCACTCGCACCGCCATTTTTACTTCTTTAGGCATAGCGCTTGGCATCGTCGTACACGTAAGTTACTGCCTACTGGGTTTGGCTATCTTGATTGAAAAATCCCCTACTCTTTTTACCGTCATAAAATATCTGGGCGCTGCCTATTTATTTTATATTGGCATCAAAGCCCTTTTGGCAAAAACCGATAACAGAACTTCAGCACCGAATACCCACGAGGCTAGCGTTCACGCACCGTTATCCGATTGGCAAAGTTTGAAACAAGGTTTTTTATGCAATGTGTTGAATCCCAAAGCCAGTTTGTTTCTGTTAGGGATCTTCACCATTGCTATTAAGCCGTCGACCCCCATCTGGTTGCAATGTATTTACGGCGCCTGGATGGTACTTGCCACTTTTTTATGGTTTGGGTTCATCAGCTTATTAATCACCCACCCTGTGGTGCGTCAGCGCATTTTTAAAATTCAACCCTTGGTCACGAAAGGTCTGGGGGTATTGTTGATTTTATTTGCCTTGGATTTAGCTGTGTTTGTGCATCCTACTTGAGAACCTTCTTTGCTATGCGTCGCACTCGAATCTACTGTCCTGGGCCTCTACAAATTGGCGATAAAGTGACTGCCAGTTTAAATGCTAGCCTCCATTTACTGCGGGTATTACGATTACGCCCAGGGGCCTCTATTGAAATTTTCGACGGACATGGCCAGGCATTTTTAGCCACTCTGTTGGAAAGTGAAGGCAAGCTTGCTGTTCTGGCTATTCAAGAGTCTGTTGTCGGTATGATGCCTTCGCCACTGCAAATCCATTTAGGCCAAGGCATTTCCAGGGGGGATAAAATGGATTACACCCTGCAAAAAGCCGTTGAGCTGGGGGTGCATATGATTACCCCGTTGTTTACCGAGTTCAGTGGCGTTGAGTTAACCGGGGAGCGAATGGCGAAACGTTTAGCGCATTGGCGAGCCGTGGTGATTGGGGCCTGCGAGCAATGCGGGCGTAATGATTTACCGGTCATACACACACCCACGGCCATGGATGTTTGGATGGCTCAATGCCAGGAAACTTTAAAATTGATGTTAGAACCCAGTGCTGGTATGCGTCTGGGGGAGCTCTCGCCACCAGCCAGCACTATTGCTTTATTGGCTGGACCGGAGGGCGGATTTAGCCCGAGGGAGAGGGATTTAGCGCCACAACATGGTTTTTTAGCATTACGGTTAGGCCCTCGAATTTTACGTACGGAAACAGCGGCAGTGGCCGCTATCACGGCTTTGCAATGCTTATTCGGGGATATGAAGTAGGGATGACGGTTCTCCCCCTTAACCCCTAGGGTAGCACATATCTTTTTCAATCAACTGAGCGTCAGTATTAGATTAGGGTTAGCACTGTAAGCCCCCTCTCCCGCGCGAGGGGCTTGAATAAAGGCTCTGAACTTGTTCGCGGGAGAGGGTTGGGGAGAGGGCGAAGGGATAGCGCGAGACTTTACCCTCTCCCCTAACCCTCTCCCGCGAATAGGTTTGCAGCTTTTGCCCAAACTCCTCGCGCGGGAGAGGGGGTTTACAGTGCTAATCGTTAATCCGGGGCCTACTCACAGTTGACTAAAAAAGATCTAGCCTTAACCTCCGTGCGCCAACGATTATTTTTTATGGCGATACCAGCGCAAGATGCCGAGTAGGCTGATAATGACCCAAGCCGTTTCAATCACAGCGGAAGGGAGATTCCAGGAGAAGCTTAAAGAGATCAGAATTAAGATGGCCCCTACTAAATTCAGAAAGGGGTATGAAAAGCTCAGTGCGGGTAATTTACCGCATTGCAGTAACGAATAAGCCAGCAAGATTAAAATAACACCAATAATGCCAATGATATTACCTAGGTAAGCCATTGTTTTTCCTGACTAAGCGGTTTTAATGTTGCAGGGCCCAACAACCGTGTTTATAATGGGTGGATGAAACTTTCATACGCGCAGAATAAGAAATATTTTGGTATTTTAGCAGGTTGGTTTGCTGTTGCAACCGCCTTTTTTTTACCCTTATCCACTTCCTGCAGTGATTTCTGTTTTATGGCCGCCCCCATATTATGCCTATGTGCCGGTCAATTACAGGACAAATGGCGGCTTATCTGGGAACGCCGTGCCGTTTTTATCTTCTTAGTTCTATTCGCGCTATTTGTTTTCGGCGCCTTTTATTCCAGCGCCCCCACAAAATACATATTCATCTACCTTTTCAAATTCGATAAACTGCTGTTAGGTGTTTTGTTCGTCCCTATATTTATTAACAACAAATGGGCTTCGTTGGCCATACACGCCTTTCTTCTCACCACCGTGGTCACCTTAGGTGCGGCTTTAATAAAAAAACTGGGCTTCATCCATACCCCAGGATTCGGTGAGCTATTGGTCTTCAAAGATCGTATCCACACTTCATTTGTTCTAGCCATGGGCAGTTTTTTTTGCGGCGTTTTGTTTTTTACGCAAACGCCCAATAAATGGCGGTGGTTTTACCTTGTCCTCGGAATAATCATCACATTTACACTATTCGCGATGGACGGCAGATCCGGTTATTTTATTTTCTTTGGATTATTGCTTTTACTGTTCTGGGAACGTTGGCGCTGGCAAGGCATTATCGGTTATGTCCTGCTCAGTGTTTTCATTGTGACGACGGCTTACACCTTTTCATCGACGTTTAAATTACGCATTCAGGAAATCGGACAGGATATACAAAATTATCGACAAGGAACCGATATTAACACTTCCGTTGGCTTGCGAACGAGTTATGTTCAGCACGGGCTCATGATTATGAAAGAGCATCCCTTTTTCGGTACAGGAACCGGCAGTGCGGCTGGGGATTACCATGCCATGCATGTACAGTATATGATGGACAAAAAAACAGTTAATCCACATAATGAGTACCTCAACATTAGCATACAGCTGGGGATAGTTGGGTTAGCGGTATTCTTAATCGCCTTTTATTTACAGTGGCGAGACAGCTCGCTGCTAACCCAAGAAATGCGCTATATTGCACGCGGTCTGGTCATTGCGCTGACTATTGGTTGCTTGGCTAATTCTTGGTTAATGGATAGTATGGAAGGACATTTTTATATTTATTTTATGGCGATGGCTTTCGCTACCCAAATTTCTTCCCGGCCATTAAAACTATGACCGCTTATAAACGGTTTATCGCCGGTGCTGTTTGTCCGCATTGCCATAGCATCGATACCATTATGTTATTACTTGAGCCTGAGGAGCATATTAGTTGCGTGCACTGTGGTTGGCTGCAACGGAAAGCAGATTTGACGACGGAACAGCCAGCGCCGGCTAATTCACAGGTGATGCACTTTGTGAAGCGTTCTCGTTCCAAGTAATCTTTGAGGTTCCTGCTTTCGATAACACCTATGTTTCATATTGCACTTTTTCAACCTGAAATCCCGCCTAATACCGGCAATATTATTCGCCTCAGTGCCAATATCGGCGCTCGCCTACACCTTATTTACCCACTCGGTTTCGCGCTGGACGATAAGCAATTACGCCGAGCCGGGTTGGATTACCATGAATGGGCGGATGTTCATGAATATCCGCATTATTCGGATTTTTTAACGCGGCGTCCTCAAGGTCGCTTGTTTGCTTGTTCCACTAAAGGGCATACGGGTTATCATCAAGTGGAATTTAAAGAGCACGATACTTTTTTGTTTGGTCCTGAAACGCGCGGACTCCCCATGGAGATTCTGTCTAACTTCGAGCCAGCGGATATTATTTATATTCCAATGCTGCCGAATAACCGCAGCTTAAATCTTTCAAATGCGGTTGCTGTTATTTTGTACGAAGCTTGGCGACAGCAGGGATTTTTAGGCTCATTACGATAACTAGACTAGCGCCTGTCGTCACCCCGTTTACGTCGGCCCGCGGCTTGTCCGCGGGATCCAGTAAAAGCTTCTTTCATGGCGGGACGACGAACATAGGATGGACGCTAGTAGGTTTTAAGGGAAATAAAAAAAGGCGCTGATAAGCGCCTTTTTAAAGACTAGACAATACTTTTATTGTGCAGTCGAGGTGCTGCTGGCATCGCTGGCAGGAGCAGCTTCTTTGCCATGGTGGTGGTGATGCTTTTTACCGTGAGCAGGCTTAGCAGCTTCAGAACCCGTGTTGCTGGCTTCAGAACCGGCGCCAGAAACAGCAGAGGTAGCAACAGCTGCGTTGGAATCTACAGCAGCAGAAGTACCAGCAGCGGTGCCAGCATCTTGAGCGAAAACAGCGGTAGAAACTACACCAGCAGCTAATAAAACTAATAATTTTTTACCGAAAGTCATGACAAAATCTCCTAATATTTTAGTGAATACGGTGATCCCTTTAGACAAGGGTGCGCAATCATAGCTAAAAAAACTTCCCTTTGGAAGAGGGAGGCCCGTAATTCCACTATTCTTGTAACACTTTTTTTATTTTGTCCATCGCCATTTTCTCAATCTGTCGCACTCGTTCAGCTGAGATTTGGTATTGTGCCGCAAGGTCATGCAATGTGGCTTTCTCTTCCGCCAACCAGCGACGGCGTAAGATATCCTGACTGCGCTCATCTAAAGAGAGTAGCGCTTGGTGAAGCCCTTGTTCTCGGCTCTCGGTCCAATCTCGGCTTTCCAATTGTAATGCGGGGTTGTAACGATGATCTTCCAAATAATGTTCTGGGGCAAAGCCTTCGCCAGATGCATCGCCGCTTTCCGTCGCGTGAAAAGATTCGTAGTGCGCGTTTAAGCGCTCCTCCATGGTTCGTACTTCTTCACGGCTGACGTTAAGATCGTCGGCGACAGAGTTAATTTCATCCTCGGTAAACCAACCTAATCGGCGGGTTACTTTGCGCAGATTAAAGAACAGTTTTCGTTGTGCCTTGGTGGTGGCAATTTTAACGATACGCCAATTGCGCAAAATAAACTCGTGGATTTCTGCCTTGATCCAATGCACTGCAAAAGAAACCAGTCGAACTCCGACATTGGGATCAAAACGCTTAACGGCCTTCATTAGGCCAACGTTGCCTTCCTGGATCAGGTCACCCAACGCTAAACCGTAACCTAAGTAGCCACGAGCCACCCGCACGACAAAACGCAGGTGCGACAAAACCAGCTGTTTAGCTGCCTCTAAATCTTTGTGGTCATAAAAACGGGCGGCGAGATCCTGCTCTTCTTCCAGGGTCAACAAGGGAATGCTATTCACTCTGGCAATGTAAGCATCCAAACTGCCTATGGGTAAGGCAAAGTCCATTTTTTGCAGACTTTTATTCATGAGTATTCACCTTTAGTATTTTTTGTGCTGCCCAGCGCTGACCAGAATGAACACGTGGGTGCTCAATAAAGGGCGTGCCTGGGGCAAAGCGCTATTTTTTCGATAATTCTCTTATGGTTGCTGCTTCTTGTTGTCGATTCAACAGTTGATTGGTCTTCATGTTTTCTAACAATATGGCGCTTAATGTGGCAAGTATCCGCTCATTATCCATATGCAACTCATAAATTTGTCGTTGTGTTTCCGCCTGAATAAAGAGATTTTCTCTCTGTACTGTTTGGAAAGAAGCCCCGACCATGCTTTTGTACCAATCGTGGATATTATCGGTACGACGGGTGGCTATGTATTTTTGCACCTCTAGCGGGCTAGCGTCGTTTTGCTTCATTCCGGCATCTTTACCCAAATTTTCTGCGGGTAGGCGTTCGGCGTAAAGCCTGAGCAGGTTGTTTTCCGCAATGGCGCGGGCTGCTACTAGTGAACGCAAATAAAGCCGATAGTCTCTGCCCGCTGGCGAACTTTCAAATCGCTGCCGTTGATCTGCCGAGAGTGTGGATAAATCAACCGTTGAAATAGGATCAACGGTCTGCATGAGGAAATCGATGTAATTTGTCGCGTTCTTCTTATCATCTTCACTAGTGTACGCAGCTGGAGCAATCAGTGAGGCGATATCAAATTTGGCGTCTAGGGCAGCGGTTTTCGCCTCCTCTTGTCGGCCCGTGATATTGGCTACGGTGGTCGAAGTCGGTCTTTGATAACTATCGCTGCCAGGCATCGCGGAGAGCACCAAAGTTTTGTCCGATTGTTTCTCCCGAGTCAAGGCTTGCTTAATTTGTGATATCGATAGTTCAGTGACTTGTGGTTGAATCTTAGTTTCACCTTTGGTCAATGCTTCACTGCCTGCCACCGTGTAGGGGTAGGTCGCGTTTTCTTCAAACATCTGTTCCAGGTAAAGTTGTTTGGCGGCATCCACCCAATCGATGATGTTGTCCCGGAAATTATTAATTGCTTCAATGAGATCTTCCAGCGTCGCAGCCTGGATGGATAGCGGCAAAATCGCCAATAATACCACCAATGAAGAAGTCCGCAGTTTTTTTGCAGCGATATGCCATCGTCTCATTATACTAACCTCTAATAATAAATACGGTTGGTGGGTTTAGCCGGCGCAGGGGCTGCTGCCGATGGTGCGGCAGGCTCTTCTACTGGAGCCGGTGGGTTATAAGTGGGAGGGTTGGCGGGTTGGCTATACGTAGGAGCAGGGGCAGGCTGCGCTGGGTTAGCGTTCGCGGAGTTGCCAGTAATGGGCTGAGCCCTTACTAAGCCTCGTTTTTCCTGAAGTTGCTTGGAAAAACGTTGTAGATTTTCTTTTTTAGCGTCTTGGATGGATTCTAAGAGCTCTTGGCAGGTTTTTTGAAAATCTGGATTGCTTTTATAGGGTTCTTGTTCGCAATCGAGATCGGCGTAACTGGCGGTTACGGTTAATAATAGGGCTAAACTCAATAACTTGGCTTTCATTCTTTATCCTCCAAAACTTTCGTAATTAGGGCAAATCGATCGGGTGAAAAAACGCGTGTTAATAAACGTAACCGTTCAAACACAATATTACGGCGTAAAAATAATCCGGCTACATCATCGCTTGAATAACTGACACGTTCGGCATGCATTAACAGTTTTGAAGCGGCACCTGGGTGAGCTGAGTCCAAGGCCTGCAGTAATCGCAGGTTACGGCTGGCTTTGATGTAAGCCGCTATTTTAATGAAATCATCTTCTCTCTGTAGATCCACACCACCGACATCGTCCAGGGCATTGCCAAGCTCTTTCATGGCATTTTCTAGCTGCGGATCGCCATCTAATGTCCAATCTTCAACACCTTCCATGAAGGTAACGACTCGATAGATGATCGGATCTTCGTATTCATGCCAAAAGCTATGGGTCGCTTCCAGGCTAAGATCAGGCATAGGGTTTTCACTCTCTGTTAAGGAAAGTCGGTGGGTCATTGTAATACAAACTGCCGTCAATATGCCACCGCCATATTTTGGCCTGGGAGCCGCCGCGCTTCCAGGTTCCATACGGAATAAAACCATTATAATTGAGAATCATTATTGCATTCTTAAGTGGAGGGGCTGGCCCATGAAATCAGCTGAACGCCTTCTTCGAGAACATCTCCTTTTTGATAAAAAATCTCCGCCACGACACCATCCACGGCGGCATAAACGGTGTGCTGCATTTTCATAGCCTCCACCGTCAACAGTCGGTCTCCTTTTTTGACTGCTTGCCCTGGTGAAACAAAAATTTCAGTGAGTGCACCAGGCATGGGGGCGACTACCGTGTGGGCACCCTCACCTTCTTTAGGAGTCGAAAAATCGTCGGCGATCACGAAGCAGCTGTGTTGGCCTTGATGAAAAACATGCAGCTCTCGGCCCGAGAAATAAACCGCACCACTGATCGTTTGCTCGTGGATGTGCAGCTGGATCTGGTGATGATCGATTTCGTAGTGGTCAAGCACATAGACAATGCCATCTACGGCTAAGGCTTGAATTAAATCTCCCGTTTGCTGGACAGTCACTAGCTCGGTTTTTTCGCCTTGACGGAAAGACAAAGCCCGCTCAGCCATGGCATTGAGACGCCAATTATCACCCTTAAACCACGGTGAATAACTATCCGCTGACGCTTGCGCAACCTGCCTTATATTCTCTTGGTCGTGGCGGATAATGGCTAAAGCAGCAAATAATAAAGGCATCACCACACTGGGGGGAGCGGGTTGGAGCAATTGATCGGCATGACGGGCAATAAAGCTTGTATCTAATTCCGCAGCCAAGAAAGAGGGGTTATCGACGATGGTTTTCAATAATCCTATATTGGTTTGAACCCCCACGACATGAAAATCTACTAGGGCTTGGCTTAGGCGTGTCAATGCTTGTTGCCGGTCCACATCCCAGGCAATGAGTTTGGCAATTAAGGGGTCATAATAAACGGAGATGGCGTCACCGGCCCGCACTCCACTGTCGATGCGAATATGATCATTCTCGGTTGGCATATGTAAATGGGCTATCAACCCCACGGATGGCATAAAGTCTTTTTGTGGGTCTTCGGCATAAATGCGAGCTTCGACGGCGTGACCGTGGATGTGCAAATCGGCCTGCTCGGTAATCGGTAATACTTCTCCCGCCGCTACTTGCAATTGCCAGGCCACCAGATCAAGCCCGGTAATTTTTTCGGTCACCGGATGCTCCACTTGCAAGCGAGTATTCATTTCCATGAAGTAAAACTGGTCTTCTGGCGTTAACAAGAATTCAATTGTGCCAGCACCTCGGTAATCGATCGCTAGCATCGCATTAACGGCGGCTTCACCCATGGCTTGCCGAGTTGCTGCCGATAGGTGGGGGGCTGGCGCTTCTTCGATTATTTTCTGGTGACGGCGTTGTAAAGAACAATCCCGTTCGAACAAATAGAGGGCATGGCCGTGCGCATCGGCAAACACTTGCATTTCGACATGGCGCGCTTGAGCCAAGTATTTTTCTAATAATACCCGATCATCGGCAAAGCTGGCTTTTGCTTCTTGCTGAGCTGCAGATAAGGCTTCTGGGAAATCAACCGCTTGGGTCACCACTCGCATTCCCTTGCCACCACCTCCGGCCACCGCTTTAATGAGCACTGGGTAACCCATGGTATCGGCGGCTTTTTGTAGGCTGGCCAGATCTTGGGCCTCGCCGTGATAGCCGGGGATCACTGGCACCCCTGCCTTCTGCATCAATTGTTTTGCGGTGTTTTTTTCGCCCATGGCACGAATCGCGGCTGCCGGGGGGCCGATAAAAACGATGCCTTCCTCGGCACAACGTTCGACAAAGTCGGCATTTTCCGATAAAAAGCCGTACCCAGGGTGTATGGCTTCCGCCTGAGCGGTTTTAGCCACTTGCAGGATGGCTTCTCCCCTGAGGTAACTTTCGCTACTGGGCGCAGGGCCTATGCAGTAGGCCTCCTCTGCTAATTGAACGTGTAAGGCGTGGGCGTCTGCCGTGGAATACACGGCGACTGTGGCGATATCCAGTTCTTTTGCTGTGCGGATGATGCGGCAGGCAATTTCTCCTCGATTCGCAATGAGAATTTTTTTAAACATCGTTGTCCTCAGGTTCATATAGGCCGTATAATGTGGTTTATGGATAATAGCCTTGAGTTAATTCAAACCATTCTGTTCTATGCCATACCGATTTTATTCGCTATCACGTTGCATGAGGTGGCGCATGGTTGGGTGGCCAATAAGTTGGGCGATCCCACCGCGAAGATGATGGGCCGACTAACGTTGAATCCCATCAAACACATCGACCCCATCGGCACTGTTCTTGTGCCTCTGCTGTTATTGCTGATGAAAACTAATTTTCTATTCGGCTGGGCGAAACCCGTGCCTATCACGTGGGAAAATTTGCGTAAGCCTAGACGTGATGCGGCGTTGGTGGCGGTAGCAGGGCCTTTGTCGAATTTTATTATGGCGTTGATCTGGGTCGCATTATTGAAACTTGGGTCTGTGTGGAATGTTAAAGCGTTGTTGACGATGGGTCAAATTGGGATGGTAGTCAATCTGCTCTTGATGGTGTTGAATTTGATCCCTATTCCGCCGCTGGATGGCAGCCGGGTGGTCAGTAGTTTGTTACCCCGTAAAGCGTCACTGGTTTATAATCGCATAGAACCCTTTGGGTTTTTTATTCTGATCGGGTTGTTGGTATTTGGTTTATTAAGCGCGGTGTTAATACCCGTTGTGTCCCTTCTTGCCTCTGCTTTAGCAACTTTATTTCAACTCTAAATTGTTTGATTATGGTGTAGATTTTGTTTCTCATCATGGTGAGCACGCTGCGCTTTGCCCACCCTACCTGTTATTACCAACAATTTTCCGGTAGGGTGGGCAAAATGCAGCATGCCCACCATTTGCGATGAGATAGGATCATTTTTCCTTTTTAGTCGAATGCCTGGCCAGATATCGACGTTTTTTCCGCCATAGCCAATACACGGGCCCTGATA
Organism: uncultured Gammaproteobacteria bacterium; assembly: GCA_963797335.1. Taxonomy (GTDB): domain Bacteria; phylum Pseudomonadota; class Gammaproteobacteria; order JAURND01; family JAURND01; genus CAWCOU01. The sequence continues at coordinate 1,012,635 of CAWCOU010000006.1, forward strand.
ATACGAAGACTATCGAAAGAATAAACCACACTAACGGCGGCTCCACAGAAGAGAGCACAAATAATAACACCACCAGTAAAATGACCACGAAAGGCACTTTGTTCTTTAAATCTAAATCTTTAAAACTGTAATAAGGTAAATTGCTGACCATCAATAACCCAGTCAAAATCGTGGCAATCATGACGATGATATGCATGAACGGGCCGCCTAAATCAAATTCCTCAATGCTCCAGATTAAGCTCACTATCAAACTCGCCCCTGCCGGACAAGGTAATCCTTTGAAAAAACGCTTGTCGGTGACGCCGATTTGGGTATTAAAACGCGCCAATCGCAAAGCCACAGCCGCAGCGTAGATAAAGGCTGCCAACCACCCCGGCTTTCCAAGGGTATTCAACCCCCAGGTGTAACTGATCAAGGCCGGGGCAACACCGAAAGAAACCATATCGGATAAACTGTCTAATTCAGCACCAAAATTGGTTTGAGTGTGGGTTAGCCTCGCAACCCGACCATCTAGGGTATCCATCACCATCGCAATGAATGTGGCGATGCCGGCATTATCAAATTGCCCCTTTAAGGCAGCCACTATGGCGTAAAAGCCGGCAAATAACGCCGCCAGGGTAAATAGGTTGGGTAATAGGTAGATGCCCTTACCCCGTGTGGGTTGCGGTGATTTTTCGATCATGGTACCTCCCATAGGATAGTTTCTCACGCTCTGTTATAATAATTAATAATGATACAATCTCGGATGGACCATGAGCAAATCTTCTCGCCATATGATAGCCCCGCCATTGGCCCCGTTAGTGCTCATGGGGAGGGATTTTTGGAGGCCATTGATGGCATTTCTTGAAAACACCTTGTTACCTCATCAAACCATCACACGGCGAGACCTAGAACGATGGTTGCTCCCCGATTCGGTGGAAGGAGTGCTAAAGCACATCGTTGCTGTTAGTCAACTTTAAGTAAGCACCATGACGTCAGATGACATTAAGGAACTCGTGTTTGTTAATGGTGATCTTTATTATGAAGCATTGTTTGAAGATATCGCCAATGCCAAACAAACCATTGACCTTGAGAGTTACATGTTTGCCAACGATTCATTGGGTCGAAAAATTGCCCAACTATTAGTGGCAGCAGCCGAACGAGGCGTAGTCATTCGCGTCTTAGTCGATGGTGCTGGCACCGTCGGTTGGAATGAAGAGTTGTACAAGCTATTGCATTCGGTCGGAATAAAAACGCGGGTTTTTAATCCATTTCCCTGGCGAATCTGGCAATGGCGGCATAGCATCAGCCATATCCCGTTTATGTTTAAACTATTTTATTTTATCGCCAGCATTAATAAAAGAAATCACCGAAAAGTATGGGTTATCGATCAAAAAATCGTTTACATCGGTAGTGCCAATATCAACTCATGTCATTTAAGCAGCGAAAACGGCGGCGAAAATTGGCGTGATACGGTTGTCAAACTCATGCACGTCGACACCACTGAACTCACCGATGCCTTTAATTCTGCCTGGGACCGAACACCCTTACAAAAACGATTGCGATTGCTTTTTCAACCCGTGAATAAACACCCCATTATTCGGTTAAACAATACGCGACATCGCCGCCGATTACTGTATAAAAACTTACTGAAGCGTCTCAGCCTATGCCATCGTCGCGTTTGGATTACCAATGCGTATTTTATCCCCGATAATTTTTTGTTGCGTAAACTGAAAGAGCTAGCCAGAGCAAACGTCGATGTGCGTATTTTGTTGCCAAAGAAATCGGATATTCGGATGATGCCATGGGCATCGGCAACTTTCTATGATAGTTTACTAAAGGAAGGGGTACGCATATTTGTTTATTATCCCAGTATGTTACATGCGAAATCACTAATTTTGGATGATTGGTTTCTGGTGGGCTCCAGCAATTTAAATCATCGCAGTTTATTACACGATCTGGAAGTGGATGTCAGTATTTTTTCACCTGAGGCCAAAAAATTACTGGAAGAACAATTTATTGTCGACCAGAGTCACGCTGAAGAAATTCAGCTCTCTTATAAACGGAAACGACCCTGGTATGAAAAATTTCTAGGTCGAATGTTACTGTATTTAAAATACTGGATGTAGTACATGCCGGAAAAAATTAAAATTCTGACTTACAATATTCATAAAGGATTTAGCACGACCCGATCGCGCTTTGTTTTACATCAAATTAAAGAGGCGATTGATGCCATCCATCCCGATATTGTTTTTTTACAGGAGATTCAGGGCGAACATACGGGTTATGAAACCACCATTCACAATTGGCCGAAACAGACTCAGTGCGAATTCTTAGCAACCCATTTATGGCCGCATGTTGCCTATGGTAAAAATGCCATTTATGATATCGGCCATCATGGCAATGCGATTTTAAGCAAATTCCCTTTCACAGCCTGGGAGAATATTGATGTCTCATTGCAGGCAAAAGCCAGCCGCAGTTTATTGCACGGCATACTGCAATTGCCGAATAATCCAACACCTATTCATGTCATCTGTATTCATTTGGGGTTATTTAAAGCAGAACGCGCCAAACAGTTAAAACAATTATGCGATCGCATCGAATCGCACGTGCCCGCCAATGAACCACTTATCATTGCCGGTGATTTTAACGATTGGCGACGACAGGCGCAGCATTATTTAGAAACGCATTTATCGTTGCGAGAAGCATTTAAAGAATTGACCGGCAAACACGCGCGCTCGTTTCCTGTGTGGCGGCCAACTTTGCAAGTCGATCGAATTTATTTCCGACATGTGACGATCGTGCAATGCCAACGTTTCAATGAATTACCTTGGCGACGCTTGTCAGACCACGCACCGTTATACGCCGAGTTTTATATTTAAACTGGATAACTCCCCACGTCACCCCGAGCACTCACATCTCCCCAGCACTCCACGCCTTCTCAGCACTCCACGTCTCCCCAGAGCACCACGTCATCCCGAGCGAAGCGAGGGACCTCCTGAATATGGCACAATCTGCATTTTCAAGTGCGATCCCACCTAATTCTTAATCACTTTTCCCCATGTTTTTAACCAATCTTTTACTTCTCGACATGTTAGATGTTGCCCTGTTTCTTGATAATGCTGCCAAGACGCCAACGCCTCTTGTTTAAAGTTTTCCCTTGCATCTTCACCTTCAACGTATTGCCGTTTGGCTTTCACCATTATTTTGCCTGAAATAATCATTGATATTGAGCCTCGATTATTGAGGGATTTTGATATTAGGCATTTCTTGAAAAATGCGCCATACCGTTTCTCTTATTAATTTATCAATGCAAAAAGCACATGAACTGGTGTATATTATTTGGATTATATACCGCCATCCGAGAATAGGCACATCTGTGACTAGATTACCCCTACCCAATAAAATTGCTTACGTGATGTCCCCTCGCTTAGGTGATACGCTAATTTTCATGGTGACAGCCAATAATTTGCACCTTAATGGCTTTCCTATCCAAATTTTTAGCGATTTTTTATATACACTGCGTGATTGGTTTCCAGGGTTGGATATACACCCTTACCCAGCCATTGACCAAGTACACACAACCTTGGCGAAATTCGATCTCATATTGCATAATTTTGCACCCGATTGGTTACTTACCCCCGAAAATGAAGACCTTAACCTGTGGCGGCTTGATTATGAAAAACTATTTTACAATCGAAAACTACCTTTGATCGATATACAACTCATTGCTTGTAAAAAATTATTGGGGTTGAAAAAAATAGTAAGGGACAATGGCTTAGTCGTGCCCACCGGTCTTCATTTTCAACGCCATCATCGACGCGTGGCAGTTCACCCTACTGCCTCGACGGTCAATAAATATTGGCTGCCGGAACGCTTCATTGAATTGGCACAACACTTACGTAAAAAAGGCTTTGACCCTGTTTTCGTCGTATCCCCCCATGAAATAGAACAAGTACCTTGGGTGGCACAACATGGCTTTCCCCTATTCACACCCCACTCCATCATTGATTTGGCCAGCTGGCTCTATGAATCGGGTTGGTTTATTGGTAACGATTCCGGCATTGGCCATTTAGCATCCAATCTTGGCATACCGACCTTATCCCTTATGCCACGGAAAAGCGTCAGAAATTATTGGCGACCAGCGTTTACCCAGGGGGAAGTCCTGTTTCCTAACATCCCTTTAATATTCACCCCATTAAAACTCAGGTATTGGCGGCACCTTATTTCCGTGAGGCGCGTGCTAAAAACCTTTGAACGTATGAATAATCGATATGCGCCCGCTGAATAGTGAACTTCAACAGTCATTCTACGAACAACTCGATGAACGCCTACTGCAAATCGCGTTAGACGAAGATCTCGGCTTTTCCCGTCAAGATGCCACCACAAATCTGCTATTTCCCGCCTCTTCCCAAAAATACCAAGCTCGCATCATTTCTAAACACCCAGAGCCCATTGTGATCTGTGGCATCGGTTGGGCTCAGCAAATAAGTGAGAAGTTCGCTGCCGATTCGTCTATCACCTCGGCATTCCAAGATGGTGACCGCTTGGAGCCCGGCCAAACTTTGCTGACCATCACTGCCCCAGCGAATGCGATATTATCCAGCGAACGAATTATCCTCAATTTCTTACGTCATCTCTGCGCTATCGCCACTTTGACCGCTAAATACGTCGATAGGGTCAAGCATACCGACATGAAAATCTTGGATACCCGTAAAACCACCCCCGGTTTGCGCCATTTAGAAAAATATGCCGTATACTGCGGCGGCGGCGTCAATCACCGGATGGGGCTTTACGATGCCATCATGATTAAAGACACGCACGTGGACCTGCTGGGTGGCATGCAAGCTGCGCTAGCGCAACTATCCCCGCTGAATAGTCATGAATTGCCGGTCATCGTGGAAGTTCGCTCTCCCCAAGAATTGGCCGTTGTGCTAGAATACGGGCGTGACAAAGTATCCCAGGTTCTTTTAGACAATATGTCGCTCGATATTTTACGTGCCTGCGTGGCCGATTGCCGTGGCTTATTTATGACAGAAGCCTCTGGGAACTTGCGACTAGATACCATCGCCGCCGTGGCCGAAACAGGCGTCAATTATGCTTCTGTTGGGGAATTGACGTATAATGCCGGTCAGGTTGATCTATCCATGTACGGCATTACCATTTGAACGTTTTGAATTTATTATGACTTCTATTTGCCAACGAGGTGAGCGCGTCGTTTTTGATGTATTAGTCCTGGGCAGTGGCTTAGCCGGCCTTAGTTTTTGCCTTGAACTATTGAAACTTCGGCCGCAAACCCGCATTGCTGTCATCAGTAAAACCAGCTTACACGAATCCAATAGCTATTACGCACAAGGGGGCATAGCCGCTGTTCATGCCCCTGGGGATTCAGTACAGCAACACATCAACGATACACTAACTGCCGGTGATGGGCTAAGCCATGCCACGGCCGTGCAAAAAATCATCGGTGAAGGCCCCCGCTTTATTCAACAATTAAAAACCCAAGGAATTCAGTTTGATGCTAATACTTCCGGCCAGCCTGATTTAGCCCGAGAAGGCGGGCATTCCGAACGACGAATTTTTCACTGCGGCGACCAAACCGGTCGAGCGCTGATCGACGTTTTGACTCAGCGATTACATGAACAACCCAATGTGACGATGTTTGAGCAACACATGGGGGTAAAACTACTCACCCGCATCAAAAAACACCAGCCGGGCGATGGCGGTGAAGTGGTGGGCGCTTATATTTTAGATACGGCTAACGGTAAAATTCACACCTTCCTGGCCAATGTTGTGGTATTGGCGACTGGTGGTGCGGGTAAAACCTATCGTTACACAACCAACCCCGATGTGGCCACAGGTGATGGTGTTGCTATGGCCTATCGAGCCGGGGCGCGCGTAGGCAATATGGAGTTTTATCAATTTCATCCGACGTTACTGTATCATCGCCATGTCCACAATTTTTTGATTTCCGAAGCGGTGCGTGGTGAGGGCGGTTATTTACGGTTGGCTGATAATGGCGAACGTTTTATGCGCGCTATGCGCCAGAAGCCATGGAATTGGCGACGCGAGATGTGGTCGCCCGGGCCATTTTTACTGAAATTGAGAACAGTGCTTACAACTATGTACATCTGGATATTACCCACCGACCGCGAGCATTTTTAGAAAAACATTTCCCCAATATTTACCAGCACCCTATCATGCTTTAGGCATTAGATATGAGCCAAGATTTGATTCCGGTGGTTCCCGCCGCGCATTATCTATGCGGCGGCGTATTAACCAATCCCATGGCCGCACTGACAAGGCTACGACTTTATGCCATTGGCGAAGTCGCATTCACCGGCTTTCATGGTGCTAATCGTTTAGCCAGCAATTCTTTATTGGAAGCCGGTGTCACTGCGCAATCCGCCGCCCAAGATTGCTTACCCTGGCTGGCCCAGACATTAACCATGCAGAATTTGCCGCAAGATTGGGATTCGCAAGGGGTCACTGATTTGCGACGCGCCAGTCAAATCAATGCCCATTGGCATGGGTTACGCGGTGAGATGATTCTTATGCGGGTATTGTTCGTACCCAAGCCGGTTTACAGGATTTATTGCAATTAATTATGACGCGTCGACAAATGATTGAAGAATATTATTGGAAGCACGTTGTGACCCGTGACTTATTGGAGCTACGTAATATTATTTTAGTATGCGGAACTTATTGTGCGTTCGGCATTGCGTCGACGAGAAAGCCGCGGCGGTCATTATCGAGAAGATTATCCGCAACGGTTAGTGCAAAGCCAAGACAGTGTTTTTCCTGTCACGGATGCGATTTGGGATTTTGGCGAATAGGCATGGTGTTACTTGAAAAATTACTATGATCGATAAAAAATGATGACATCTTTTTCTACTACAGACACGTTCACATTAAACCCCACCCATCTGCATCTACCTGCTGATATGCCGATTTGTCAGAGTGACTATCCTTTAGATTGGTACCAAGAAGAATTTATTCCTTATGCGGAGGAATATTTAGCGTTGCCTAATCGCCAATTCCAAACCGTTCTCAATTGGATGCACCCCTATGTAGAGAAAGCCAAACATCATTTTGGTGAGTCCTTATTATTGCTGGCCCATTATTACATGGGCGGGGAAATCGTTAAGTTGATTGAACGTTTAGGTGGATATATCGGTGATTCTTATCAATTATCCATCGTTGCCGCTCGCATGCCGGAAAAATCGTTGATTATAAAATCGGCCGTGCATTTTATGGCGGAAGCGGTGGCACTGCTGGCTTCACCTCAACAGCAGGTGTATATCACCAACCCCAAGGCCGGCTGCACCATGGAAATGTTCGCCAAAGATTTTATGGTTGAGCCAGCTTTTTTAGAATTAAATAACCGCTACGGTGCTGACCACATACTACCTGTCTGCTATATGAATACTTCCGGCCGAGTGAAAGCTATGACCGGCGCCCAGGGTGGTGCCGTATGTACTAGTAGTAATGTGAAAAAAATCGTGGCCTGGGCCTTGCAACAGCAGAAAAAAGTGTTGTTTATTCCAGATCAACATATGGGGGAGAATGTCGCCGGTTGGTTGGGTATTCCTCCTGAAAAAATTGCGTACTGGCCTAGCGGTACAGCTGGGGCCAATTATCGTTTAGATTCACAAGATTCTGCTACTTTGCAACGGTTTGACCAAGCGCAATTAGTTTTGTTTTCCAGCCAGTGTGGGGTGCATACGTATTTTCAACCGGAGATGGTGAGTTATTGGCAGGAGAAAGATTATCATGTCACTGTACATCCTGAGTGTCGGAAAGTGGTCGTGGATGTTGCCAACTCTGCTGGTTCCACTGCTTTTATTTGGGATCAAGTGATGAATGATCGTGCCAATATGGGTAAATATGCGGTAGGGACTGAAAACCATATGGTGGAGAATTTAAAAACTAGTGCGGCTGCTAAAGGTATTGAAGTGGTCAATTTGGGTGCTGCGCCTTTGCCAGGTCAACCCGGTATGGGCTGCGGTTGCGCGACGATGTCGCGTAATGATCCTCCACATTTGGTGGCATTGTTGGATTTACTACGACAAGGAAAAACATTGCCGTATAATGAAGTGAAACCAGGTGATGTCGTTAACGAGTTCACCGGCTCACGACAGCGTTTGTCTTTGGAAGAGCAAGAAGAATTAGTTAGGAATGCTCGGTTAGCATTAGAAAATATGATTCGGATTACTGAGCAAAGTGACTAGCCCAACTTATGGAAATTGACAATGACTACTAAAAATTATTTACAGGAACGGGATCAGAAAGTTATTTGGCATCCCTTTACGCAACACGGTTTGGAATCTGAGTTTCCTGCCATAGTGGCTGCTAAAGGCGCGTATTTAGAGCTGGCGGATGGCCAACGGATTTTAGATGCAATTTCTTCCTGGTATGTGAACTTGCACGGCCATGCTCATCCCGCTATTGCGCAAGCGATTTATACGCAGGCGCAACATTTAGATCAGGTAATGTTCGCCGGTTTTACTCATGAACCCGCCGTGCGTTTAGCGGAAACATTGATTGAGGCGGTGCAAAATCGCGGTACGACATTAAGTCGATGCTTTTACGCGGACAATGGCGCTGCTGCAGTGGAAATCGCCATGAAGATGGCATTTCAATACCACAAAAATCGCGGTAACACGACACGCACCCGTTTTCTATCATTAGCAAATGCCTATCATGGCGACACCATTGGCGCTATGTCGGTCAGCGACCAGCATGGGTTTGCGGAAACATTTCAAGAGTTATTCTTCCCGGTGGATTTTATTGAACCGGATGATACTCATGCTTTAGAAAAATGCCTGCAAGAAAAGGCGGAGCAATATGCTGGTTTTGTGTTAGAACCCATGGTGCAAGCTGTAGGCGGCATGCGTATACATAGTGCGGAGTTTGTCCGTAATGTCGCCGCGCTTTGTAAAAAGCATGGGTTGTTATTAATTTGTGATGAAATCTTTACAAATTTTTATCGCACAGGTCGCTGTTTTGCTTTTGAATATGCGGGTATACAGCCTGATTTATTATGCCTGGGCAAGGGGTTGACCGGTGGTTTTTTACCGTTATCGGCTGTGTTAGCAACTGAAGCGATTTTTACTACCTATCACAGCCAAGACATTCGCAAGGCGTTCTTACACGGGCATTCCTTTACTGCCAATCCCGTCGCTTGTGCGGCAGGGCTTGCTTCCTGGCAAATTTTACAGCAACCTGAAACCCAAGAAGCAATTCAACGAATCAGTGCACAAACAAGAGATTGGGTGAATCGATTGGCTTTGCATCCACGCTGTCGCAAAGCGTATTCGCTGGGCACTATTGGTGCGATTGAAATTGATGGGTTCCCTAATTATTTTGCCAATGTTGGCCCGAAAATTCGTGCGTATACATTGGCACGCCAAGTGTTGTTGCGTCCTTTAGGGCCGGTGCTTTATGCGATACCTCCTTATTGCACCACTGCAGCTGAAATCGATAAAATTTACGGGGTCATGGCATCCTTGTTGGATGATGCCCACCTTATTTTTAATGAAAAATCAGCACCGTTATGCGTTGACGCCGGCGTTTAAACGTTTTTAGATGAGACCATATCATTACCCACAAGTACGTTCGTCCCGGCATCCACGCCAAGACGACGTTATTTATGGGTAATGATAAGAATGAGACATGACCATGGCAAAAAAATCCGTAGACACGTTTAATTTTGAAACTGCATTAGCAGAATTAAATGCATTAGTGGAAAAAATGGAGTTAGGTGGGCTTAGCCTCGAAGACTCACTTAAAAGTTTTGAGAAGGGAGTGGCACTTACTCGGCAATGCCAGCAAGCTCTGCAAAGTGCCGAACAAAAGGTGCAGATCTTGCTGGAAAAAAATGGGCAATCTGCATTGGAAACTTTTCACTCACCTGACGCGGAGGACGAATGAGTCTTTCAGCTAGCCGCACTCAAACATACACGGAACGCGTGAATGACGCTTTGGATCGATACCTTCCGCCAGCTCATCAATCACCCGCTCGTCTCCATGAAGCGATGCGTTACGCGGTGTGTAATGGTGGTAAACGCGTACGACCTTTGTTGGTGTATGCTACCGGTGAGTTTCTGGGAGTCGGGTTGTCGCAGTTGGATGCGCCAGCCTGTGCGATTGAATTAATTCATGCTTATTCCTTGGTGCACGACGATTTACCGGCCATGGATGACGATGATTTACGCCGCGGCAAACCGACGTGTCATAAAGCGTTTGATGAAGCCACTGCCATTTTAGTGGGTGATGCCTTACAAAGCCTGGCATTTGAAATATTAACTACTCAGCGGACTATTCCTGACAGTCAAGCGTTGCAAATGGTCAGCGTATTAGCGAAAGCATCTGGTTCTTGCGGCATGGCCGGCGGTCAGGCCTTGGATATGGCGAACGATAATAAAACGGTTACCGCGACAGAAATAGAGACGCTGTATCGGTTAAAAACCGGGGCGTTAATTTCGGCCAGTGTCGAGTTAGGCATTTTGGCTGCTCAGCCTGACGAGCCCGCGCTGAAGAACTCCTTATTGCAGTTTGCCAGCCACCTCGGCCTGGCTTTTCAAATTTATGACGATGTGTTAGATATTGAAAGTGATGTGTCTGTGTTAGGTAAAGCACCGGGCAGTGACCAGCGTCAGCAGAAATCCACTTATCCCGCCATTTTTGGCTTAAATAACGCGAAAACCCGAGTACAATCCCTAGTTTCGGAAGCAACCGCCACACTATCTTCCTGGGCAGAGAGAGCTGATTACCTACGCTTTATTGCTCAACAAATTTTGAGCCGCACTTAACTTCTTGCTCCGTCATCCTCCCCATCACGTCATCCCGAACGCTCCCCGTCATCCAGAGCGTAGCGAAGGATCCCCTGAATGTGGCACCGTCATTTAACATAGACTGAAATTCAAATCCTCCCAGCCTGGGTTCAATTCGTGCCACATCCAGGGGATCCTTCGCTACGCTCTGGATGACGTGAGAAGTGGGGATCCTTCGCTGCGCTCTGGATGACGTGGGGTGAGTTACGTCGTGCGGCATCTTCAATGGTGGGCACGCTTCGCTTTGCCCACCCTACTGACGAAGCTTTTCTCCCGTCATCACATCGTAAATCGCGGTTGGTTTTTCTAAATTACCCACTTCCCCGGTGATAATCATTACGCTATCTGAAAAAATGCGTTGCGCTTCAATTGCCGTTCGAGCGGGGTGCTGGCCTTGGCGATTCGCACTGGTGGAGACTAATGGCCGACCAAACGAGCGGCACAGCGCACTGGCTATCGGATGTGCTATTACGCGTACGGCTACTGTCTTGTGTTCACCGCAAATCCAGGTTGGGGTTTTAGGACCGACGGGGAAGAGCCAGGTGACGGGGCCAGGCCAAGTACTCCTTGCTTTGGCAAAGTGCGTATCCGAAACAGGTTGAATATAGTCGAATAGCTGCTCGATCTCCGCTGCAATCAAGATTAAGCCTTTACTGACATGACGTTCTTTCAAAGCCAGGAGCTGAGTCACCGCTTGAGCATTTAAGGGATCACAGCCCAAGCCATATACTGCTTCCGTTGGGTAGGCGATGATGCCGCCCTGGTGCAAACAATCGATAGCTGCATTGAGTTCTAATAAATTCATGGCATGCATACTTTGTGTATTTTTCTAGGATTTAAGGCGTTTTTTTGCGCCAATGATTAAAGTAGGTTTTTTTGGCGTAATCGACGCGCTTCTTTAGGGTCCAGCCGTAATGGTCGGTAAATTTCTATTCTATCCCCTGCTTTTACGAACTCTGTTAATGCCACACAATGACCAAAAATACCCACTGAATTTTGAGCTAAGTCGATGCTGGGGAAACGTTGTAGTATGCCGGATTGACAAATAGCGGTTTGAACAGTACAACCTTCAGGAACGGTGACAGCGATCACTGTTTGTTGTTCGGGCAGGGCGTAGACCACTTCCACAGCTATCATGGACCATAGACTTCATGAGCGCGCTTGCAAAAAACGTCGACTAGGGTATTGGCGACCGGATGAAAGACCGGAGCAAACATTAAGCCTAAAATTTTATTCGAGAACTCAAACTCAAGGTCTAAGCGGATCTGACACCCTTCCGGCACCGACTCAAAGCGCCAAAACCCTTCTAGTTGGCGAAAAGGCCCATCAATCAATCGTATTTCCACGATTTTACTGGGTTGTAATCGGTTGCAAGTGGTGAATGATTTGTGCAAACTGCCTTTGGCGAATTGTAATCGCGCTCGGATTTCATGCTCATCGCGATGCAAGATCTCCGCCGATTTACACCATGGCACGAATTCTGGATAATCCTCAATGCGGTTCACCAAATCAAACATCTGATTGGGTGAATAGGGTACCGTGGCGTCTCGGTTAATGATCGTCATGAATAAACTCAGTAAAAATGAACACTAGCGGTAATGTTCCCTTACTTTGGCCTCTTATGTCAATAAACCCTCTAAAGGATTTCTTTTGGGGAGGTTTTCCCGGGTCTGGTTACAATTTGCGCTGATTTCGTACATAATCTAGTTATGAATACTTCCGACAAAAACTCTGCTCAGCAGACGATTACTTTAAACAGAAAAGCTCTACACGATTATTTCATCGAACAACGCTTCGAAGGCGGCTTGGTGCTGGAAGGTTGGGAAGTGAAAAGCCTTCGTGCCGGCCGTGTACAATTAAAAGACAGCTACGTCGTTTTGAGCCGCGGCGAAGCCTGGTTGTTGAACGCACACATCTCCCCCCTAAGCACTGTTTCTACCCATATTGACCCCAACCCAGAACGCAGCCGAAAAGTATTGCTCCACAAAAAAGAACTGAATTTATTAATCGGCGCCACTCATCGCGAGGGATATACCCTCATACCTCTGTCGCTTTATTGGAAGCATAATCGCGCAAAAATAGCATTTGGTTTAGCCAAAGGCAAAAAACTCTATGATAAGCGCGAATCCGAGAAACAACGCGACTGGCAGCGGGAGAAGCAGAGGATCATGAAAAAGTAACGGGAGCCTTCTTTCCTAGGTTGTTTACATCATTAAGCAGCTGCTATCATTAGGAGGTTCTTCATTTTTTTTAGGTTCGGACCCATCAGCAATACCATAATCCATAGCCATATAGCTTGCAATAATAGCTAAACAAACTTTAGGCATGTGTTCGATGGATGCCAACATGATGAGGATGCTATTTTTAAAGGACTCAGACCTTTGACTTAAATGTACTACATCTTTAGCGGCAAGCTCCTGTTTGTTAAATAATTTTAATTTCTCTTCAAATAATTTGAATTCCTTAAGAAATACAGCACTTTCCTGAGTGGTGAACGTATCATGCAGAATGGAATGTCGCGATTGTTCTTTTTTTAGATTTCTAAAGAATAGGTAAGACCCTATCCATGATTCTGCGTTTTTATGCTTCTGCTCAGCGGCTGCCATGAAAAATTGACCAGCTGATAAGTATTCCTTCTCTGTGTTATGCCACACCCCTAATGCAAATTTCACATCTGGATCTTCCTGATCAGTGACAGAATGAATTAAGCGTAGTGCTTCTTTTTTATTTACTTCTACCCCCATTCCCTGCAAATACTGAACAGATAAATTGAGTTTAGCCTGATCAACGTTGCCGTGCTCAATTGCCAAACGGTTCAACCGTGCAGCTTCTTTTAGATCTTCTCCCGTCCGTAGATGATGGCGGGCCAAATCGGATTGGGCATGGGGATCACCCTTGTTAGCTGCAGATTGGTATAAGGATATGGCTTTTTCAATATTCATCTGTAAACCATGGCCTAACTCATAAAGGTGACCTAACTGAGATTGAGCCCCAGCGTGTCCTTGCTCAGATGCTAAACGGTAGAAACGAGCCCCATCTTGGAAATTTCCTTCACGGCATTCATGGTGTCCTAATCTATATTGGGCTTCTGCATGCCCTTGCGCCGCAGATAAACGATACCAGTATATCGCTTTGTCTCGATCTTTTCCCACCACTATTCCTGTCATATAGAGAAACCCGATATAAAATTGAGCATGGGCATCTTTTTTTTTAGCCGCTAAACGGAATAACCGTAATGCTTCTCGGGGGTCTTTTTCTACCCCAGTTCCATCGTAGTAACACTCTCCTAACGTACTCAGCGCGGGCGGATATCCCTCTTCAGCCAAGGATTTAAGTAGGTGCAGCATTTCTTCTAAATCTTGTTTAACCGCAAAGCTGCCATCTCTATACTGAAGAGCAAGGTCAAATTTAAAAGCGAGTTTAAATCTCGCATAATAGTTTAGTTCATTCCACTCAGATTTATGTTCACTCATTACCATGTCCTCAAACTTGACTGCTACCACCACTCAGGCTCGTCACTTGTCATCCTTGCCAGGATAAGTTAGGGGTAAGCTGATGAATGACAGTTCATATTTTTCAAAAAATTATAAACTACCTCTTTGGCGAATTTGTGTAAAGATTGTATTACCTGAAATAGATAGGAGGGTGGGATTGTAGAAGGGGTCTGGCTTTGTTCTCTTGAACAGCAGCCAATTGAACCGAAAAAAATCAATTGAACAAAGCCAGGCCCCTAAATTGTAGTGCCTCTGAATAGAGTCTGTTAAAATCGAGCATATTCAATTCAATTGGCGAAAAAGATATATTATTGATAAGGCGAACCTGCCATGTTTCACCTAGGCAACCATAATTCCGATAAAAACACCTTTTACCAAGAGCTCACTGCCCAAACCCAGGCCTTGCTTAGTGGAGAACAAGATTGGCTAGCCAATATGGCGCAATTTGCTGCTTTGATCTTTCATAGTCTGCGTGACGTCAACTGGGCTGGGTTTTACCTCTTAAAAGAACAGCAATTGATTCTAGGCCCTTTTCAAGGGAAACCTGCCTGTGTTCGCATTCCCATGGGGAAAGGTGTCTGCGGTACCGGTGCTATTAAACAAGAAATTATTATCGTTCCCGATGTGGACGTATTTCCCGGACATATTGCCTGCGATAGCGATAGTCGCTCTGAAATCGTTTTACCTTTGGTAAAAAATCAGCAATTACTAGGTGTATTCGATATTGATAGTCCTAAGCTTTCCAGATTCGATGAAACAGATGCTCAACATTTAAGTTATTTAATTGATTTCTTGTTAAAATCTTCAGTAGTTTGAAACTATTATAAGGCATTTTATTTATCATTTTGAATCAATGATATAGTTAACTTAGTCGATTAAATTAATATATGAAAATTACTCTCATAGGGCCAGCTCCTTGTAAGATGGTTTGTTAAGAACAGTATAGCAACTCTATTCCTAAAAATCGTAGTCCATTAAATAAGACGTAACGAATCATGAACAAAAATAAATTGCGCCTCGTTTTACTAGTGAGGAAAGCAACTGTTTGCAAGATTTGTCTTTCATGGCCTCTGTTAAATCGACACAGTTTAATTCACGATGGTTACAGAGTAATGCGATGAAGTCTTGCATAGCGGCAGGATATTGCTCGCAGTTTCCATCGATAAATAAATAAATGCGCGCTCCTTCATCATAATAGGCGAACCGAGAACTTTCGTTCTGTTTTATCCGTTTATATTTCGCTAATTGGGTATCCAGGTTAGGGAGTTTGCTAGTCACTGCTTGATTTTCTAGCTCCGGGTATTTGGGTTCGGTGACTAAGCGCCCAAACCAATCCAACAGTAATTGGGGGTTGTCGAGCAAATTCTGTAGTGTTTGGCGAACTGCAGCCAGGTTTTCAGTACGTAATTGTGCTGGAGTATGGTTGGCATAGGAGTGAAAAATGGCTTGGAGACGTTGTGATTCGTCGAGCTGGCTCAGCAGTTCGTTACAGAAGCCACTCAGTAATTCACTGTGAGAAGGGGTGCGGAAACCAATAGAGTAGCTCAGGCCTGCTTCCAGGGCAACGCACCAATGCGCTTGTTGTTGCGGTATATATAAGATGTCACCTGCTTCTAGGATGAATTCTTCTTCAGTGTTAAATTCTTGTAAGATTCCTAGCGGCGTTTCTTTGCGAGTTAGGGTCTGGGGGGAACAAAAATCGCCGAGTTTCCAGTGACGACGACCGCTCCCCTGCAAGATAAACACGTCATAATAATCGAAATGTGCGCCGACACTGCCGTGTTCTGCGGCATAACTGACCATGATGTCGTCTAAATAATGTGCGGGCAGAAAATTAAAATGATTCAGCAGATCGCTGACAGCAGGTATCCAATGGTTGACAGCTTGCACTAATAACGTCCAGTGGGTTTCTGGCAGCTTTTGAAAATCTTTCGTTTTGAATGGACCATGGCGCAGTTCCCAGGGGGTAGCTCCGTGTTCGAGAATCAAGCGTGATTCAACCATTTTTTCGCAGGCTAGCCCAGCCAATTCATCTTCGGATAGAAGGGATTTAAATTCCGGAAAAGCTTTTGGGATATATAGGGATTTTTGCTGCCAATGATTGCGGAAGAATTCTGCTGGGGTTAGGAATGGGGTAGAGGGTGTGATGGGAGACATTACATTGGGCTCTGGAATTCGCATGTGTCGGCAGTATAACAAATTATTGATAAAGCGTGAAGTTTACCCTGTGGTTGGTGTAAAATGAAACATTGATATTACCCGCTGATTTCATGATGACTTGTTCTCCTATCGATCATACCTGCATCATTATGATTGTTGATAGCGATAAGAAAATAACCACGATTAACTCTGTGCCGCAAGGAAGTTTAATTGTTTACGCTGGATTTAATGAATATTATTTAGATAAGAATGCTGGCATACAATGTCCCTAAATGATTAACTCATGAAAGATTCTAAGAGGTAAAAAATGAGCAAATTGTTCGCCATTTACATTGGTGGTGCGCACGAAAAGTCGCTGATCGAGCTTCACGATATGCGCTTTGTAGTAGCAGAGAGCATAGAAAACACCTACCCTGCATTAAAAAAAAGCTGGTGGGGTACGCCGGAAAGTTTGCATTTAGATGCATGGGGAGCTTTGCATCATGTGGACGGGTATGATATTCATTTAAAAACTCAACCGGCAATTGATGCTCAGCAACAATTATATTTTCTCAATTTGGGCGGTTACGATCATAAACAATTTACCGAACTGCATAAAAATATTTTTGTTGTGGCTGAAAATGCGATTGAGGCCAAGAAAAAGGCCTTAAACCAAGCCGTCGGCTGGGAAGTACCTCATAAGGATTATCAATTTGAAGTCGAAAAAATTGTTAGTGTGGATACTCTTTTAGCCGATCAGAATTTTTTTATTCATTTGGTTCCAAGCCAACAGACAATCCCATTTGAGTTTACTTGTAAATATGTGCCTATTGGGAAAAATTAATTTTTCCCAATAGGCAGTCGCGCTGGCAGTAGTGGTGCGGATTTTCCGAAAACTTTTGATTTACAATGTAAAAAAACGCCCGGTAAAATCCCCGCGTTATTACATTCGTGATAGTGGTATTCAGCATCGTTTATTGGGTCGTGAACATTAGGACCGTTTCTATCCCGGGCTGAGCTGCCATTCAGGATAAGTATCGAGAAGTTAAGCCTTGATAAGCATCGATGCGGCGATCACGTAAGAATGGCCAAAGACGTCGAACAGACTCGGTACGTGCTTTGTCAATTTCTGCTACCAGCACCATGCTTTGATCGGTGGGGGCCTGGGCGAGTATTTCTCCTTGAGGGCCGGCAACAAAACTACTGCCCCAAAATTGAATGCCGCTGTGGGATTGATCGATGGGCAATTCCAGGCCAACGCGATTGCACACGACAACGGGTAAACCGTTGGCGACTGCGTGGGCGCGTTGGATGGTGATCCAGGCATCACGCTGCCTGGCCTGTTCGGCGGCATCGTCTTCGGGAACCCAGCCGATGGCGGTGGGGTATAGTAATAATTCGGCGCCGGCAAGTGCCATTAAGCGTGCGGCTTCTGGGTACCATTGATCCCAGCACACCAGTACACCTAAACGGCCTACGGAGGTATCGATGGGAGTAAAGCCTAAGTCGCCAGGGGTGAAATAGAATTTTTCATAAAATCCAGGGTCGTCGGGGATATGCATTTTTCGGTATTTTGCTAACAATCGACCGTCTGCTTCAAATACCACTGCGGTATTATGATAAAGCCCGGGCGCGCGGCGCTCAAAAAGGGAGGCGACTAAAACAATTCCCAATTCTTTTGCGATTTCGGATAGTTGCTCACTGGTTTCACCGGGGATGGTTTCTGCTAAATCAAAGCACCGATGGTCTTCTGTTTGACAAAAATAAAGTCCGGCGTGTAATTCTTGCAATAGCACCAATTGCGCGCCTTGTGCTTTGGCCGCACGAATTCCTTCGATGCTGCGCGCTAAACTGGTGTGGCGATCGCTATCGCCAAATTGTTGTACTAACCCTACGGTTAAACGTGGTATGGATGTAGTCATGGTTTATTTCAAAATGGCCAATGGTAATGACTGTGTTGAATTTAAGGTGACGATTTCTGTAGCATTTTTATCCGCTAATAATGCCTGACGTAATCGGTGGTTGAGTAAATGGCCAGATTTATAGCCACTAAATGCACCCATTAAGTTATGGCCCAATAAATGCAAATCCCCAAAGGCATCCAGTAATTTGTGCTTCACAAACTCATCCGGGTAGCGTAAACCACCCGTATTCACTACTTCTTTCTGATCCAACACAATCGTATTTTCTAAGCTAGCACCTAAACCCAGGTTGTTTTGACGCAAATAATCGTAATCGGCCAAGAATCCAAAGGTGCGCGCTCGGCTCAATTCAGAAATAAACGAGGTTTTGCCAAAATCAAACGTGAGCATTTGTGGTGTGGCACGAATGGCCGGGTGGTCAAAATCAATCGCTATCGCAAATTGCAAGCCATCAAAAGGCTCTAGCTTAACCCATTTATCACCATCCACTACTTCGATTTTATGTTTGATACGCAGAAATTGCTTATCGGCATTTTGTTCAACTATGCCCGCCGATTGAATCAAAGCCACAAAGGGTTCAGCACTGCCATCCATGACTGGCAATTCCGGGGCTTGTAAATCCACGTAAACATTATCAATGCCTAATCCGGCAAATGCGGCCAATACATGCTCTACTGTGGAGATCATGGCATCCCCACTCTTTAAACAGGTATTTAAACGAGTGTCGCCGACAAAATCGGTTCGTGCCGGAATTTCAATCACGGGTTGTAAATCGACGCGACGAAAAACAACACCGGTATTGATGGCCGCCGGATGAAAAGCGATCTCGATGTTTTTTCCGGTATGTAACCCTATGCCCGACGTTTGTACCGTTCGCTTCAGTGTACGCTGTTTTACCATATGGAATATTGAATTAATCTTCTTCTTGTCGGCGCAAAAAGGCGGGGATATCGAGATAATCCATCCCTTTATTATTCAATTCCATAGCTACTTTGGAGACGGCAGGCTGCTTACGAATCACCGCAGGGCGTTCTAAATGATGGTAATCCAATCCGGTCGTTTCATTTTTACTAGGATCGGCTGACTTCATTTGCGGTTCAACGAGGCTTCGGCTCCCACCTAAAGTGCCCTTGCCAAGACCTGTGACCACGACAGTTACCCTTAATTCATCTTCCATTTCCGGATCAATTACTGTACCGACTACCACGGTGGCATTTTCAGAGGCAAACGATTTAATCACATCGCCCACGGCCTCAAATTCACCGATGGACATATCAAGACCGGCGGTAATATTCACTAACACACCACGGGCATCGCTGATGTCAATATCTTCCAGCAATGGACTGGAAATAGCGGCTTCCGCTGCTTCTTTGGCACGATGCTCGCCAGCGCTAACACCGGTACCCATCATTGCCATGCCCATTTCCGACATGACCGTACGCACGTCGGCAAAGTCGACGTTGATTAAACCAGGACGAGTAATTAATTCGGCAATGCCTTGCACTGCGCCTAAGAGCACATTATTGGCTACTTTAAACGCATTGAGCAATGTGATGTTTTTACCTAATACGGTGAGTAATTTATTGTTGGGAATCGTAATCAATGAATCCACGTATTGTGTCAAACTTTGGATGCCCTGTTCGGCAACCAGTAATCGTTTACGCCCTTCGAAAACAAATGGTTTGGTGACGACGGCAACTGTGAGAATCCCCAGCTCTTTGGCAATTTGCGCAATGACGGGTGCTGAACCTGTACCCGTGCCACCGCCCATACCGGCGGTGATAAATACCATATCGGCGCCTGCCAACAACTCATGAATACGATCACGATTTTCTTCGGCTGCTTTACGACCCACTTCTGGATCGGCACCCGCACCTAGGCCTTTGGTGATTTCATCACCCAGTTGCAAGGTAATTGGTGCGTTGGATTTCTTTAATGCCTGGGCATCTGTGTTAGCACAGACGAATTCGACCCCATCAATATTTTCCTGCAACATATGCTCAACAGCATTGCCACCGCCGCCGCCAACGCCAATGACTTTGATAATGGCGCTGTGTGGAGCACCTTCGGAAAGTTCAAACATCGCCAAATTCTCCTAAAAATTACCTTGAAACCAATTCTTAACTCGCCCCCAAATACCTTTCATGCCGTGACGCACGATCAGCTCAGGACGTCCCTCGTATTGTTGCTGATATCCATATAACAATAAACCTACGCTGGTAGCATAAGATGGGCTACCCAACACATCTGTCAGACCTTTCACGTGCTGCGGCATACCTAAACGTACCGGCATTTGAAAAACTGCTTCGGCCAATTCCACGGCCCCTTTAATTTGACTGGCGCCCCCGGTAATCACAATACCCGAAGAAATGGCTTCTTCTAAACCGCTGCGACGTAATTCCGTTAATACCAAAGCAAATAATTCTTCGTAACGAGCCCCGACTACTTCTGCCAATACTTTTTTCGATAAATGACGAGGGGGGCGTTGATTCACACTCGGCACCTCAATCATTTCATCACCTTGCACGTCTCGCGCTAGCACGCAGCCGTAGTGAATTTTGATGTCTTCGGCATACTTGGTCGGTGTCCGTAAGGCGACCGCAATATCATTGGTCACCTGATCGCCAGCGATGGGAATAACCGCGGTATGGCGAATGGCGCCATGGGTAAAAACAGCGATATCCGTCGTGCCGCCACCGATATCCACCATGCAAATGCCTAATTCTTTTTCGTCTTCCGTTAATACGGAATAGCTGGATGCTAATTGTTCGAGAATAATATCGTCCACTTGTAAGCCGCAACGTTGTACACATTTGACTAAATTCTGAGCGGCGCTCACCGCGCCAGTGACGATATGCACTTTTGCTTCCAGACGTACGCCGGACATGCCAATGGGTTCGCGAACTCCCTCTTGACTATCGATCGCGTATTCTTGCGCCAATACATGCAAAATCCGTTGGTCGGCGGGAATGGCCACTGCTTTGGCTGCATCAATGACGCGCTCTACATCCAGTGGTAATACTTCTTTATCTCGTATCGCGACCATGCCATGCGAGTTCAGGCTACGAACATGGCTGCCCGCAATGCCTGTATACGCGGAATGAATTTCACAGCCTGCCATTAACTCTGCTTCTTCGATGGCGTGCTGAATGGACTGGACCGTCGCTTCGATGTTAACTACAACGCCACGTTTCAAGCCAAATGAGGGGTGTGAGCCTATGCCAATGACTTCGATGTGCCCTTCAGAACTCAATTCTCCGACGAGGGCCACCACCTTTGACGTACCAACGTCTAAGCCCACAATTAAATTCTTTGGTGTTTTTTTTGGCATAATTCGGGAATTCCTACCTGGAAATTATAGTAATGCTCGCATATTACCTATTTTACGAGGGAGTCACAAGAAAATTGGCATGGAAATACAGATCTACCAACCCATGACTTCGCCAACGCGTTTACCGATTTCCGCGGGGGATTGCACGGTGTGGACACCGGCAGCGGCTAGTGCTGCAAATTTTTCTGCAGCGGTGCCTTTGCCGCCGGAGATAATTGCGCCAGCATGGCCCATTCGTTTGCCTGGTGGGGCGGTCACACCGGCGATGTAGGAGATAACTGGTTTTGTCAGGTGATCTTTAATAAATTCGGCGGCTTCTTCTTCTGCCGTGCCACCGATTTCACCCACCATGATAATCGCTTGGGTTTGTGAGTCCGCTTCAAACAGCGCCAATACGTCGATGAAGCTCATGCCTGGAATGGGGTCACCACCGATACCTACGCAGGTGCTTTGTCCGTAGCCGAGATCGGTTGTTTGTTTGACGGCTTCATAGGTTAGTGTTCCAGAGCGGGAAACGATGCCTACTTTGCCGGGTTGATGGATATGTCCTGGCATAATGCCAATTTTACACTGGCCTGGGGTGATGATGCCTGGGCAATTTGGGCCAATCAATCGTGCGTTTTTCTCTTTGAGATAGGCTTTGACCATTAACATATCGAGCACGGGGATACCTTCGGTGATACAAATAATCAGCGGAATACCGGCATCGACGGCTTCGATAATCGAATCTTTACAGAAAGGCGCTGGCACGTAGATCACCGAGGCATCTGCCTGAGTCGCTGCTACTGCTTCATGTACGGTATTAAATACGGGTAAATCCAAATGACGTTCACCACCTCGACCGGGTGTCACTCCGCCTACCATTTTTGTGCCATAAGCCAATGCTTGTTCGGAATGAAAAGTACCTTGTTTACCGGTGAAACCTTGGCAAATGACCCTTGTGTTTTTATCAATTAAAATGCTCATTCTTTCCCCTTACGCTACTTTTTTTGCCGCTTGCACCACTTGTTGTGCGGCATGAGTGAAACTGTCGGCTGCGATAATGTTTAAACCGCTGTTATTTAATTTACGCGCGCCCAATTCGGCGTTATTACCTTCCAAACGCACTACCACGGGTAATTTCGTGCCCACTTCTGCAACGGCGGCCATGATACCATCGGCAATGAGGTCACAACGGACAATACCGCCAAAAATATTCACTAAAATCGCTTTTACTTGTGGGTCTGAAAGAATAATTTTAAACGCTTCGGTGACGCGTTCTTTGGTTGCACCACCGCCGACATCTAAAAAGTTAGCGGGGTTGCCACCATTGAGTTTGATTAAATCCATGGTCGCCATGGCTAGTCCGGCACCATTGACCATGCAGCCAATGTCACCATCCAAAGAGATATAATTAAGCTCCGCTTGTTGCGCACGGTTCTCTCTTTCATCTTCTTGAGAGGTATCTCGCATTTCTCGGAGTTCAGCTTGACGATAGAGTGCATTGTCATCGACATTGACTTTGCCATCCAGGCACACCAAATCGCCATTTTCAGTGACCACGAGCGGGTTAATTTCTAACAAACTTAAGTCACGCTCGACAAACATGCGGTATAAATTCAGCAGTAATGGTTCTAGTTTTTTAATTTGTTCTTGGGGTAACGCTAAACCGAAGCCTAGTTCGCGACATTGATAAGGCTGTAAACCTACTAAGGGGTCGATGAACACCGTTAATATTTTCTCGGGCGTGTCGTGAGCGACTTTCTCAATCTCAACGCCGCCTTCTGTCGATGCCATGATGACTATTCGCTGTTTTGCGCGATCAACTACCGCACCTAAATACAGTTCACGTTTAATTTGACAAGGCTCTTCAATTAATACTTGGTGAATGGGCTGGCCGTCTTGAGTGGTCTGGTAAGTCACCAATCGCGATCCAATTAAATCGCGCGCTGCTTGTGTTAATTCCTCCAGGCTGTTCACTAACCGAACACCTCCTGCTTTGCCTCGGCCGCCGGCATGGACTTGCGCTTTAACAACCCAGCGATGTTTATTCACTTTTTTGGCTACTTCTGCCGCTTCTTCCGCACTATGGGCAATTTCACGAACAGGAACGGGTAATTGGTATTTTGCAAATAAATTTTTTGCTTGGTATTCGTGTAGATTCATTTTTTTTCCTATTTTTCGCTGCTGGATAGGGTGGGTTTATGGGACCCGGCCTGAATAGAAGATAATAAATCCATAGGCACGGGGAAGATTACGGTATTGGTTTTATCTCCTGCTAAATCGAGCAAGGTTTGCAAATAACGTAGCTGCATGGCTTGCGGCTGTTGTGCCAAGACATTGGCTGCTTCTAACAATTTGGCCGAGGCTTGCAATTCACCTTCAGCATTGATGACTTTCGCACGGCGTTCTCGTTCGGCTTCGGCTTGGCGAGCAATGGCGCGAATCATACTCTCATTAATGTCCACGTGCTTAATTTCAACGACATTGACTTTAATGCCCCACGCATCCGTTTGCTGGTCTAAGATTTTTTGAATATCGGAATTGAGCTTTTCTCGCTGCGAGAGCATTTCATCCAATTCGTGCATACCTAATACGGAGCGCAATGTCGTCTGAGCCAGTTGGCTAGTCGCTTCGTAGAAATTTTCAACCTGGATAACGGCACGCTCAGGGTCAACCACGCGGAAATAAACCACGGCATTGACTCGTACCGACACATTATCTTTCGAAATCACATCCTGAGGCGGGATGTCCATCACCACAGTTCGCAACTGTAAGCGTACCATTTGTTGGAGGATGGGGACTAGAATAATGAGTCCCGGACCTTTGACTTTCCAAAAACGACCTAGCGTGAAGATGACGCCTCGCTCATATTCTTTGAGCACGCGAAAAGCGCCCAAAAGCACCAAGACGATAAGAATGGCGATTATACCAAATAATATACTCATGCTTGCCTCTATCTCTGTAAAAAAATTTTACTGTCGTGGAAAATAAGTATCGACGATTTTTTGATAAGACCCATCGGCTTTAATGGCAACTAAGGCCTTATTAAATGCGTCCAGCAACTCTTGATTTCCTTTGCGAACGGCAATGCCATAACCTGAACCGAAATACGTGACATCGGTTATGGGTTTGCCAATCAATGTAAATTTGTTCTGCATCTGCTGTTGGTGCAGCCAATATAAGGTAACCGGGGTCTCGCCTAAAACGGCGTCAACGCGACCTGCCATCAAATCCAATAAGGCATCCTGCTGATTGGGGTATGTTTTCAGTTGGATCTTTTTCCCGTATATATCTTGCAAATAACGCTCGGAAGTGGTGCCAATTTGTACGCCAATGGTTTTACCTACCAGGCCTTGAGGACTGGTATCTAAATGGCTGCCCATGGGCGCAACGAAGTGGGCTGTGGCATAAAAATAAGGCTGAGTGAAGTCAATTTGTTTTTTACGATCCTCTGTGATCGATAAAGCGCTTATTAGGGCATCAAATTTACCTAGTTTTAAACTGGGTATCAAGCTGACCCAAGGTTGATTGCTATAAGTGCACTTGACCTGCATTTGTTTGCACAGGGCATTGGTCATGTCAATTTCAAACCCTATGACATTTCCAGCGGCGTCCATTTGCTCGAACGGTGGAAATGTGGCTTCGGTTGCAAAATGTAGGGTGGTGGGTATCGCGGCCCATAATGGTTGACTGCATACCCATAGTAGCAACCCTAATCCCATCTGAATCAATTTTTTCATAGCTCATTATCCAGTTAATCGACATCACTTTTTTTAGACACATACTTACTCCTGGAAGCGCGACCAGGGATTGCTGCGCAGCATCGAGCGTTTTTAAGAATCATTTTGAATTGGTTGGACAGATAATACCAGGCCCTCACGACCCTTGACGATTACTTTTTGACCTATGTACAGGGCTTGCTCCGACCGCACCTGCCATAACTCACCATTTACCCTAACCAGGGTTTGATTGCCATCCATACTGGCCACTTCCCCGACACTATTCAATAATTGTTCAGCCCCACTAACCACTGGTCGCAAGCGCGCCCGGACGGCCATATGAATGACGATTAGGAAAAATAGAGCGACGACGATGCTGACACCTAGAATGACTTCTATGGCGATATGGAATCCAGGAACCCCCTTTTGTAACAGAAAGAGGGACCCTACCACGAAAGCCGCCATCCCGGTTACCGCCAACACGCCACTGGTAAAGAAAGCTTCCACAATTAAGAACAGGATACCCGCCACTAAAAGGGCTAAACCCGCATAGTTGATGGGTAATAGTTGAAAGGCATATAACGCCAATAGTAATGAAACGACACCCACTACGCCGGGTAAGATAAATCCAGGATTTAAGAGTTCAAACAGTATGCCGCAAATACCGACCAGCAATAGGATATAGGCGATATTTGGGTTGGTGATAATGGCTAGAAACGAAGTCCTCGTCGCGGTGGTCGCCGTTGCGGTTTTAATTCCTTCCGGCATCGTGGCTGGACTATTGGCCTGACTGGCCACTATCTGTGTGCCATGAGCATCATTCGTGGGAGACTGTTGGGCAAAGCAACCCGTGCTCACCCACAATAGCAAAAAGCTAAGCCATACAACGAATGGACGAATGCACCCCATAACAGACCCATCAGAGAAATAATAGGGAGAATGTGATAAAAGCTTGAGAAAATCAAGGTTTTTGAAGATTCTAAGCGGGATCTTTATGTTTGGAGTATGCTCCAAATATAGAGGGTTCTTTTGGAATGCGCTCCATAAACAAGATTTATCTTATATAAGATATCATAAAATGCATACAGCAACTCTAAGTTAATGATTAACCTAGAGTTGCTGTCATAACTTACTTATGTTAGAAGGGTTTTACTGGTTTGTGTTCTGTATGTACTTCGCATACTTCGCCAGGTACGTTACATTTGCACTTACCTTTGCATTTCTCACAGTTGCAGGTTCCGCATACGCCTTTTCTTCCGCACTTACATACGAAGCCGTTATATAAGGCTGAGACGAGGACTGCAAAAACAAAGCTGCCAATAAATCCCCAGAATGCGCCGAGGACGCTTCCTAAGAAGGAAGGACTAAAACCGGGATATACGGAAGACAACAACGCTACATAGGCAACGCCATAGCCTTTCATAGAGAATAAACCCAATATAAACATCCAGATAGCGCCAATAATGCCAAAAGCAAAACCAAAGCTTAAGACATGTAATTTTAAATAATGCCATTTAGTTTTACACATAACTCACCTCTTCATACTGATATCATGAGAAGAGCTGGTGAAGGGAGCGGTTTCTAGCGAAAACCTGCCGGGAACGACTGACTCACGCTCATCTTTTTCATTATTTTCTTATATAAGTATAGTCTAAATCGACGACGAAGATATCCAGCTAAAATTCACCATAAATTAGCAAAAATAGATTTGGCCAGCGCCTACGGTTCCGCCGCCAGTGCCTGCAGCACTACCGATCAAGCCACCGCCTACGCCTACGCCACCGCCTACGCCAACGGTGTTGCCGCTTCGGCTATAAGTGCAACCGCCGGCTGTTAATAAGAACAAGGTAAATGCAACCACCAAAATGAATTTCTTAGCCATAAATTTCTCCTGAAAATAGGTTCCTGATTTATTTAATATTAGTAGATAAAATCCAGGATTTCCAATGGCTTGGCTGAAATCACATCCCACAAATAATCTGATTTATTTTTAACAACTCCGCTTCTTTGAAGCAACGTGCGCCTTTGGCTGGGTCGGGGAAGGGCACGAATTTTAATTCTTCTTCGTGAAGGGCGACCATTTTTTGGGTTTCTCCTTGCAATAAACATTCCACTGCTTGGAAACCCATCAGCGATGCGATTTTGCGGTCTTTGACAGTAGGTGCACCCCCACGTTGGATATGACCTAAAATACATACTTTATAGGATAAACCACTTTTTTCTTTGATGCTTTCCGCTAAGCCGAACGTGCGACCGGGTTGGCCGGCCTCGGCGACAACAATAATAGAGGCTAGTTTTTTACGACGGCGGTTTTGGATATGATTAACCAGCTCATCTGTCGTGATTGGCAACTCCGGAATCAAAATAAATTCGGCGCCACCGGCAATACCGACATCCACTGCTAGAAATCCAGCAGCTCTGCCCATCACTTCCACTAGAAAATGACGATTTAAACTAAACGCCGTATCTCGGATTTTATCGATGGCTTGTAGTGCGGTATTGCAGGCCGTATCAAAACCAATGGTGTAATCCGTACCGATAATGTCATTATCAATGGTGCAGGGAATACCTACGGTACGTGGGCCACCTTCGTTTTCCAGTAGAACCGCACCGCGAAAACTGCCATCGCCGCCTAATACCGCTAAGGCATCAATACCTAATGACTGCAAATATTCTCGGCAGTCGTCACGAACCCCACGATTATAAAAAGCTTCACAACGATTTGTTTTTAAAAAAGTGCCGCCACGTTGTATTGAATTCGCCGAATCTTTGGGCACCAAAGGAAAGACATTACGATCAATCAAACCCTGGTAGCCACCGCGACATGCATAAACTTCGATGCCACGATAAACAGCGGTACGCAGCACCGCGCGGATGGCCGCGTTCATACCTGGAGCATCACCCCCAGAAGTCACAATTAATAATTTTTTGATTTTATTCGTCATTACCTGCTCCCAAATATTGATATTTGCCCATCAACCGAACGGCTGACGACTTTTTGAACATACACCTGCGAGTAAAGCGATAAGCCCTATACCACCGGTTACTACTGACCAATTCGTAGACCCTGCCATAGGTTGCGGCAAGAAAACATAGCCGCACGCCGCCACTGCTAATAACGCCCAACCAACTCCGCAAAAAAAATAACCTCGACGCGATCGTTTGGGGGTAAGCACAGGGTTACGTGCCTGCCATGCTGCTACTGCATTGGTTTTTTTCTGTTGTTCCAGTAAATTACGCCATAAACTTGGCAAGCTCATCACATCCATCACCATTCCTGGCGCTTGTTGCGACAGCTGGCTTAGTATGCGGCGTGGACTATAACGACGCTTGATAAAACGTTCAAGAAAAGGTTTGCCGGTTGCCCACAAATCCAGCTCTGGATAAAGCTCTCGTCCTAGACCTTCCACATTCAATAGTGTTTTTTGTAAGAGAAACAGTTGCGGTTGTACTTCCATCTTAAACCGACTGGCCGTTTGAAATAACCGGAGTAATAGTTGAGCAAACGAAATATCACGCAAGGGCTTTTCAAACACCGGCTCACAGACACTGCGTATGGCTGCTTCAAAGGCTTCCACTCGGGTATTCGGCGGCACCCAACCCGATTCGACATGGAGCTGTGCAACCCGTCGATAGTCACGCTTGAAAAAGGCCACCATATTCTCAGCCAGGTAGTGTTGATCGCCCGGGCTTAATGAACCGACAATGCCAAAATCAACGGCAATGTATTGTGGTGATTCGGGATGATGTTTTGCGACAAAAATATTACCCGGATGCATATCGGCATGAAAAAAACCGTCACGAAAAACTTGGGTGAAAAAAATATCAACTCCGCATTGGGCTAATTTTTTCAAATCGACCCCTGCTGCCGTCAAGGCGATTTTATTACTGATCGGAATACCTTCCACTTGTTCCATGACAATGACGTTGACAAAACAATAATCCCAAAAAATTTCCGGTATATATAAAGAAGCGGAGTGACGAAAATTTCGACGCAGCTGCGATGCGTTGGCTGCTTCGCGCATAAAATCTAATTCATCAATGATACTGGATTCAAATTCTTTGACCAATTCCACGGCTCGTAATCGTTTGCCATGCGACCAAAATCGTTCCGTTAATCGGGCAATCAAGTGCAGTAAACCGATATCGCGGTGAATAATTTTTTCTATTTGCGGCCGGCGAACTTTCACCACTACCCGTCGACCATCGGGTAGTACTGCTTCATGCACTTGCGCGATAGAAGCAGAGGCCAGTGGTGTGATAGCAAATTCTTTAAAAACTTCGGCTAACGGTCGGCCATAAGCATTTTGTAAAATTTGGATGACCTGTGCTGAGGAAAAGGGCGGCACTTGATCTTGCAATTTTTGTAATTCGGAAATGAAATCCTCGGGTAATAAATCGGGTCGCGTCGATAATATCTGACCAAACTTTACAAAAATAGGACCTAAATCTTGCAGCGCTAATCGAACGGATTGCGCAGGACTTTGTGTTTTCGGTCGTAGCCAATTCCAGGGGTTAAACCAGCTGAGAAATCGCAACGATGTGAAGCCGGGTGTCAAAAACATGACTCGGTCGATGCCATGCCTAGCGATGATGTAAAAAATAAAAAATAATCGCCACAACAATGCGGGTCGTTTTAGGATGGTTGCGGAGGACATTTCGGTTAATCCAGAGGAGCAGGGGAGAACGACTGGATTCTTTCGACTCGGGCAGCTAAGCGTTCAACATGGTCACGCAAGCTATGCACGCCGCTGAAAAAATCCTCCACTTCTTGGCGAGGCGGCACTAACTGAATTTCTTCTTGTAAGTATTCGGTCATATTTTGACTCAGGTTGGGTGTGACCTCCCCAAACCAACGGCGGGCACGACGCACGATATTGCCCAGTTGATGCGCAACCACATCGCCGGTGACATGTGATAATGGCTCTTCCCAGTCCACTTGGCATTGCTGAATAATATGACTTAAGGTCTGAGCCAATTCCACATCGCCGGTTATTTCCAGAGAATTGGCTAATTGCACTTTTTTTTCATCTCGCGCAAAACTCATTCGCAACAGAGAGAGCGGGGAACCGCGGACAGTAGCGTCTACTTCGCCCGTATAATCCCGCAGGAGGCGAATCCCTGTCTCATCCGGCAATAAATAAAAGTGGATATTCCAGCCAATCAGTTCCATTTTCACCACTTTACCCGCCAGCGTGCGCAGGCGCGTGGTCGTGTGAGGGTCCAGTTGTAAGTAACGACGAATCGCCGCTGTCAGTGCTGTTAGTATCGGTGTTAGCATTAGTATTTATATCCTTGGTGCAAGGCGACCATACCGCCGCATAAATTGTGGTATTGGCACTGGTCTAAACCGGCTGTTTCCATCATGGTTTTTAATGTTTGCTGGTCAGGGTGTCGTCGAATGGATTCGGCTAAATAACGGTAACTTTCTTCATCATCAGCCACTATTTTTCCCAAAAATGGCAGCACCTGGAAGGAGTATGCATCATAAAGTGCAGCTAAACCAGGCACCGTCACTTTGGAAAATTCCAAAATGACGACCTTACCCCCCGGTTTTAAGACACGGGTGATTTCCTGCAAGGCTGATTCTTTGCAGGTGACATTACGTAAGCCGAATGCCATGGTCACTCGATCAAAGCTGTTATTAGGGAAGGGTAAGTTTTCGGCATCTGCCTGCGTGTACTGCACTTGATCGACAATACCCAAGTCCAGCAAGCGATCACGCCCCCGGGTGAGCATGGATTCATTAATGTCGACCAAGACGACGCGACCGGCTAAACCGACTCGGCGAGCCAGTTCGATAGCTAAATCACCCGTCCCCGCCGCCAAGTCCATCACCTGATGCCCCGCCCTGACATTGACCCTTTCTAAGGCATATTTTTTCCATAGCCGGTGTATGCCCAGGGACATGAGATCATTCATCACATCGTATTTCCCCGCCACGGAATGGAAAACGGCCGCAACTTTACGGACTTTTTCAGCGGTAGGCACGGTTTGGTAACCAAAATCGGTGTTGTCTGGAGTAGTCATGCTAGATTCTGTCGTAGGGGGGAGAGATCGTATAATTCTAGCAATTCTTTCTCAGTATCTAAATCTTTTTTTGGTCGTATCGCTACTAAATTGGGGCTAGATGGTGGCAGGCGATCCATATTAAGGCCTGTGTAAAATGGCTATTCAAAAGCTGACACAGTTATTTAAACACGACCTCATTTAGAGAAAACAACACTGGCTGATTCAGGTTGACAAAAGTATTGCGTGTTTGCCACTTCTTCCCATTTTTGAATTCTATTATTTTTTAAGGTAAATATGGCGATCACATGGGCTGGATAAGAATTTCCATTGTTGTCGCGAATATCCTCATCAAAATGTGCAATTAACTTATTATCAACGCTTATCACTTCAAGCAAAGGGAAGCGTATTTTCCCGATAATTTTTTTACCCACTTCCGTAAAATGAGAATCAAATTGGCTATAGCCACTATAAACGGTTTTACCATTTATTATAAGGGTTGTGTCGGGAGTAAAATATTTGGCAGTTGTATTCCTATCAAGTGATTTTCCTTGATCTGCCCAAAATTTATTAAGATAATTAAACGCATCCGTAAGTAATTTTTCCTCAATTGGAGTAACATTTCCAGAAGTATTCATTGCAAATAATTGAGGCGCCTCAGCGAGACTCGTTAGGCTATAAACTAAAAATAAACCTGCCATGATTTTTAAAATTTTCATAAATTTCCACTCTTGCTCACACAAACCGCGCTGGCCCTAGCAGTGGGCTCTAAAAATTCCTAGCATCAAACACTATAGAAAATAGTTAATTCTATTTTCCCTTCCGTTCCTGGTTTAACTTTGATCTTAGTGACCTTAATCTCCCCTAACTGATGCACTTCTTTGACATGAGTGCCACCGCACATTCTTGAAGAATCACCTATTTTAACCTGGCGGATACCATCTTGATAAAAAATAGAAATGGGTAAATTATGGGTGGTTATTAAATTAGCAATACTGGTGTTTAACTGATAACAAAGCTCCTCTTGGCTGGAGGGCATATTATTAACAAGTACTTTAATGTATTCGCCACCTGGAAAATGATGGCCTTGTGTCGATTGCGCTTGTAGGGAGCTAAATTTAGGATCACGTTCTATGACGTCGGCGATCAAGTGACCTGCTGTATGTGAACGAGCGCATTGTTTTCGAAATTTAACATCGAGTGTCAATGTAACATCTTGTTGAATTATGGGTTGAAAACCCTGTACAGTTTTGAGATCAATATAATGGTAAATAGTAGGCAGACCTTGTTTTGATAGTTCATCCTTATTTTCACGTACGGCCATTATTTCAAGACCATTTAATTGCCCCTTATCCGATGGTTGTCCACCACCTTGTGGATGGAAAATGGTTTCCAGGAGAACGATTCCTAATAGGTTATCTACTACTGGCTTTCCATCACGCACAACTTTAACTGGGTGTTCAATTATATTAACCACTGAAGTTGTTAAGGTAGAAGTATCACCTTTTTCGAATAGACGAGCTGAGTGTTCTTGCACGGGAACTCCTGATTAAAAATCCATTAAATAACTTGTTACTTCACAAGAAGTTTTGAGCCTGTGCCAACATATTAAAGAAATAAAAGCGCATTCCAAAGTCGATTGGCTTGAAAATAAAACCTTGGCCCCGCAAATTCATGATGACGACTTAGAGCCTGCCTGGGAATTTTGATTCAGCCCAAAAAGCTCAAAGCCCCACAAAGAGCGGATCTTTACTTACCAACCACCAACACCGCATCGGCAACTGGTGTATAACTATTCACGACTAAATTAAAATCGGCAATATGGGCATAAAGCTGGGTCGAATGGCCGCCGTCTAAATTGAGGGCGTCTGTACAAGCTAAACCACCTTCTGACTCACTCTTTTGCATCCTCGTGGCTAATTCGCTGGTCGACAACAATAATCCATCCGTCGCCACCAGCACCACTTTACCCTTATTCGTAATACCCAAGGCCGTGCGGAAATCAGTGGTGGGGGCCAATTTGGGGATGTGGCCGTTGACCACTAAACGCGGGCCGGCTTGAATAGCAAAATCTGCTTT
Source organism: uncultured Gammaproteobacteria bacterium (assembly GCA_963797335.1). Classification (GTDB taxonomy): domain Bacteria; phylum Pseudomonadota; class Gammaproteobacteria; order JAURND01; family JAURND01; genus CAWCOU01. Next base: position 1,046,124 of record CAWCOU010000006.1, read on the forward strand.
TAAATCGGCGTGATAGGCTTTGGCCGCGATAATCTCCGGCTTGCCCCCCTGCACTAAGAAAATTCCCCACCAATTCGTCGATTTAAACGCATTCGTCTGCTGACCATCGCTGATGCGTAAACCCAACGATTTGTAGTCGGGACTGAAAAAACCGCCATTAATCGCAATTAATGCCTTATTTTTTTGCATGGCTTCCTGCACCGAAGCAGCATTATCGCTACCGGAATTTAAATTGACGGATTGAAAACGGTAGTGCGCTGGATCAATACGAAAAACCTGCAAACCACCATCGGGAAATCCGGGGAAATCGGTAAGATGGGCATACTCCATGCCTGGCGCCAGAGTTTGCCAATTGAGGCCGAGCGCGTGGATGCTGCTGATGGCAAATGCCAAGCAAGCTAATAAAAATGAACGAATTTTCATGATAGCCCTCGTGAAAAAAGCTAAGGACAGTTATTATACCGCGTATGGCACAGAAAGACGTGAAAAAAATTCATTTCCAAGTTGTCGTCGGTTTGGGTAAAACCGGCTTATCTTGCGTTCGCTATTTAGCGGCCCAGCAGCTGCCTGTGGCCGTGACCGATAGTCGGGAACAGCCACCCGGGTTGGCGGAACTGTTAGCAGAGTTCCCCGCTATCCACTTAGCCCTAGGTCAGTTTGATACTGAGCTATGCAGCCAAGCCAGCCGCTTGATCATCAGCCCGGGCGTGTCTTTGCAGGAACCGGCAATCGCTGCAGCCATCGCTAATGGCGTACCTGCCATCGGCGATATTGAACTATTTGCTCAAAAAGCGAAAGCTCCGGTTATTGGTATTACCGGTTCTAATGGTAAAAGTACGGTAACCGCATTAGTGACGGCAATGGCAGAGGCAGCACAACTGAACGTCCGCGTAGGTGGCAATTTTGGCACGCCAGCACTGGAGCTCTTAACTTCTCCAGAACCCGATTTGTATGTGTTGGAGTTATCCAGCTTTCAATTGGAAACCACTTCATCCTTACAAACGGTTGCTGCCACCATTTTAAATCTTAGCGAAGATCATATGGATCGTTATCCCGATCTTGATGCTTATTTACGGGCAAAACAACGGATTTTTCAGCATTGTGCTACGGCCATTGTGAATCGCGATGATCCCATCACTTGCCAAGATATCTCTTTATCAAGCACGGTTTCCTTTGGGCTGTCTGTACCCCAACCGGGTCAATTTGGGCTCAGGGAAAAAAATGAGCGCTATTATCTGGCTTATGGGGAACAATGTTTACTCGCCACAGAGCAATTACGTATTAAAGGGTATCACAATATAGCAAATGCTTTAGCAGCACTCGCACTGGCTCACACAGCGGGGATATCGCAAGCCGGAATGCTGGCAGCACTTCAAAACTTCCCAGGCCTACCTCATCGTTGTCAATGGGTGGGTTGCCATCAGGGCGTCACTTGGTATAACGATTCCAAGGCGACCAATGTCGGGGCTGCAGTTCAAGCAATTATGGGGCTGGGTGCCGATATTAAAGGCAAGCTAGTGGTTATTGCCGGAGGGATAGGCAAGCATGCGGATTTTTCTCCCCTATGCACGCCGTTAAAAAATTACGGGCGTCATCTTATTTTAATCGGCCAGGATGCCCCACAAATGCAAGCCACTTTGCAACATTGCATTACCACTAGCCGCGCGGATAGTCTGGAGCACGCCATCCATTTAGCCCGCGATACCGCTCGAGCAGAGGATGCGGTTCTTTTAGCACCGGCTTGCGCAAGCATGGATATGTTTGATAACTTTGAGCATCGTGGTAATGCCTTTATGCAAGCGGTGAAAGCCTTATGGTAAGCGGACGTTCCAAAAAATCTATCCAGTTAGATCCTTGCCTGCTGTTTTGTTCGCTGGCTCTGCTGGGGTTGGGGTTATTGATGGTCGCTTCTTCTTCCATCGTGATTTCCGATCGTGCTTTCGGATATCCTTTTTATTATTTAATTCGTCAAACCATTTATTTGCTGCTGGGATTGCTGTTAATCGCCTTTGTTGTTCGCGTGCCCATGGCCTATTGGCAAAAAATCAGTGGCTATTTAATCTTAGCCGGCTTTTTTCTGCTGTTGCTGGTATTAGTTCCCGGCGTTGGCCGCGAAGTGAACGGTAGCATGCGCTGGATTATTTTTGGGCCATTTTCATTGCAGGTTTCCGAGTTAGTCAAAATCTGCGTCATCATCTACCTCGCTGGTTATTTGGTGCGACGCCAAGACGAAGTACAAACGCGCATTCGCGGTTTTATTAAACCGCTCATACTGATTGCCGGCATTGCCTTATTACTCTTACAAGAACCGGATTTTGGCGCCACCGTGGTCATCGTTAGCACGGCACTGGGCATGTTATTTATCGCCGGTGTGCGATTATGGCAATTTGCATTTCTGCTCATCATGGCTATGGTGTCGTTGGCTATTCTGGCCATCTCGGTACCTTATCGATTACTACGTTTAACGACTTTTTTGCACCCATGGGCTAACCCTTTCGATACCGGTTACCAACTGACGCAATCGCTCATTGCGTTTGGTCGAGGCGGCGTATTCGGTGTGGGCTTGGGTAACAGTGTGCAAAAATTATTTTACCTGCCGGAAGCGCACACCGATTTTCTTTTCGCTGTATTAGGTGAAGAATTAGGCTTGCTCGGTCAATTGGCGGTGGTGGCCTTATTTAGTGCCTTAGTCGTCCGAGCCATCTTAGTCAGTTACCGAGCTTACCGAAACGGCCATTTTTTTACGGCGTACTTAGGATGCGGTTTAAGCTTATGCCTGGGACTACAGACCATGATTAACATGGGAGTGAATCTTGGTATTCTGCCCACCAAAGGGTTAACCTTACCGCTGATGAGCTACGGCGGCACCAGCTTGTGGGTAAGCTGTTTAATGGTAGGGATATTGCTACGAGTCGCTTTCGAGTCGCCGTACAAAAACGTCAACATGCCTAGTATCGATCGTCATTTGTTGCGAGAGCGCGCCTCATGACCACAGAAACCCATGCGCACATCCCCCAAAAAATCCTGATTATTGCCAGTGGCACAGGTGGGCATATTATTCCCGCGTTAGCGGTAGCACAGTGCTTGGCAACGAAACCAACCGAATTACACTGGTTAGGTACAAGCCATGGCCTCGAACAACGATTAGTACCTACAGACCGTATTACCATGCACGCGATTCAAGCTTACGGTGTGCGTGGCAAAGGATTACTTGGCTGGTCTGTAGCGCCCCTTCGTATGTTGCGTGCTTTTTGGCAGGCGCGACGCATTTTAAAGCAAATACGACCCACGGTGGTCGTAGGTTTTGGCGGCTTTGTCACTTTACCAGCTGGCTTAGCCGCTCGCTGGCTTGGCATACCGTTAATCATTCAGGAACAAAATGCCATCGCAGGCTGGTCCAATAAATTACTGGCTGTTTTGGCAATACAGATCTACGAAGGTTTCCCTCATACTTTTCGTCATGCCGTGGCCAGCGGGAATCCCGTTCGCATGGATATTGTGCAAATTCCACCACCGATGCAGCGATTGGCAGATCGACAAGGCCCACTCCGTTTATTGATTTGCGGGGGCAGCCAAGGCGCCGCCATTTTTAACCGAATTTTGCCAGAGGCTTTAGCTCAGTTCAGCGCGGAACAATGCCCTGAAGTGTGGCATTCTGCTGGTAAAAATCAGGCCGCTACCACTGCTGCGGCTTATCGAGAACTCGGCATTAAATCCAGAGTCGTGGAGTTTATCGACGATATGGCCAGTGCTTACGCATGGGCGGATTTAGTGATTTGCCGCGCGGGCGCTTTAACGATAGCGGAATTAACGGCTGCGGGTGTGGGCAGTATTTTAATACCTTACCCATTCGCTGCTGGCGATCATCAAAGTAAAAATGCAGCCTGGTTGGTGAATGGGCAAGCCGCCCTCGCCATCCGACAAGATAATTTGCAAGCCCAATCATTGGCTAATTTATTAATGAGTTTACAGAAAGATCGTTCCCGCTTATTGGCAATGGCAGAAGCCGCTCGCCGTTTGGCGATGCCGCATGCCGCAGATACGGTTGCGGAAGGCGTATTCACCCATAGTCGTCAAGCTAAAAAAAGAGAGAGCCAGTTATGCTAAAACGTCATCTTGTTTTATTTGATATGGACAATACCTTAGTTTCTGCGGATACAGTCGGTCTTTGGAGTGATTTTTTGAAACATAAGGGTCTGCTCGATGCCGATGAACTCGCGAAATGGGATAAATTTCATGAAGATTACGTCCGCGGCTGTTTAGATGTCAACGCCAGTTTTTGTTTTGAACTTAGCATTTTCAAAAAAATACCGATAGACCGCCGAGAACCGTGGCTGCAAGAGCTTTTTCAAGAACATATTCTACCGAAAATTTCCCGCGCTGGCTTACGTTTGATTGAGGCGTATAAACGCCAACCCAATACATTAGTTATTTTAATCACAGCCACTTTGGCGTTTATCGCTAGACATGTGGCCGACTACACGCAAGTGGATGATCTTATTGCCACTCAACCTGAAATCATCAACGGTGAATACACGGGGTTCGTTTCCGGCATACCGAGCCTAGGCTCAGGCAAAGCGCAACGTTACGAACAATGGTTGGAAAAAAATCAAATCACACCGTTACAAACTGTGTTGTACAGCGACTCTATCAATGATCTGCCATTACTCAGCTTGGTAAAAAAACCCATCGTGGTTGACCCCGATGAAAAATTACACCACATCGCGCTCTTGAAAAATTGGCCGATTATTAGCTTAAGAAATCCTCAGCACAACGATCCGTTGTTAGAACCTGTGGTATTGGATGAGCAAGCCTAAGAAAAAAATTTCATCGCTCATTTGTTCTTTGCCTCATGAGCTAAAATGAAGCCTTAATCGAGGGATCGTCAGGGTTCTTTTTTTTCTTCTGTTTTTTTGCCGTTTTTTTGTTTTGCAATTTAGCAAATCGCTTATCCTGTCTTGAAATTTCTTGCAGATAAAGCATCATCTCTTGAGAGGACAGTTTGCTAATATCAGGCGCCTTTAAAACATAACTTTTTTCTGGGTTCTTGGTCCAGAAATTGTCCTGATACATACTGCATTTTTTATTCTTTTCTTCTTTGATGTCTTCCGACCGACATATACCCACAGGCTCGTTCACTCGTTGAAAAAGGTTTGACAGGTTCCACGGATCACAGATCATTGAAAACGACTCACTACTAACCCTTAATATCGTGTGTATGAATTTTTCTTTATTTGTCTCCAGGGATTTGTGTTTTACCTCATCATAATTCAATGTCGTGTTCTGAGAGAGTATAATCGGCTGTTGAGATAATATCACTGCGACTTTGGCTGCCCCTCCTGCGCAATTAGGGGTAATTGATTGTTCCAACAAAAAACCTCGATATTGTAAATAATTCATTAACCTTTCGTTTTTTATGCCCTGGGCGATAAAACGATCTCTCACACCCGCCGCTGATTTCAAGGCATTTTTATAAGTTTGGCCTCTGATCTGATTCAAGTTTTCCAAATCCTCACCACGTGTCATGTACTCACCTATTCTCGGCTTATTCAATGGCGATAGATCCATGGCTACTTGATCGCAAACGCTTTCCACACATGCCTCAAGGGAACCTCCCTGTTGACATTGCAGATTATCAAAAATGGTAGAATAGGAAGTGGGTTTGGATGGAGTTTTTCTCGTCGGCTGGAAGCCCAAACTGATCAACCATGTGGGTTGTGTTATCGCCACCCCTCCCAAAATGGCTAGACAAAAAACGATCATTGATTTTCTATACGATACACTGGCAACCTTAGCGTCTTTCGTTGATGTTTCATTTGGAACTGTTTGTGAACCAGGCACATTTCCCTTATCTCTTCTTACCTTCCGATCTCTAGACATATTTACCCCACCGTTTGCGTGATATTTAGTGGGTCACTATAGGCGCTAATTATTAAGAAAAAATTAGGCTCTGTTGTAAATCGGCGTGGTAACTCTGTAGGGTACAAACATTAAAAAAATTTTAAAGGGACTTTTTTGAGAGACGCTCAAGGGCAAAATTGACAACATCTCGACAGGGGTATAGAATTCGTTCTGCTCTAAATTGAGCAACTTTCCTATTATCTATGTGAGTTTTTATGAAAAATACTATTCGTAAGTCAGTTTTAATGTTAGCTGCCACTCTTTTTTGCGCTTCTTCTGCGTTTGCTGCGGAAAGTGCTTTGCAAACGCAAGCGGTGCAAGATCAGTTAAAAAGCACCAATGCCACTGAAAAGCAAGAACATTACAATCGCGCTAAAGAAGGTTATAAGAATTTAACTCCGGATGAACAAGACAGATTAAAGTCTGATGAATTACAGCATCGTCAAAACATTCATAATTATCGCGTCAAACAGATTCAAGAAAAAAATCAAGTTCAACAATAATCACATCCCCAGGAACGCAGGCGGCTCGCTCGCGTTCCTGGGGTTTTTTCTTTCTTTACTTTCTTCTATTTCCCAGCGGCATGAACGCTTGAATGCCGGTAATAGCATTACCTAGAATTAATGCGTGAATATCGGCTGTGCCTTCGTAGGTTTTGACAGCTTCGAGGTTCTCCATATGGCGCATGACGTGAAACTCATCGACGATGCCATTTCCGCCGAGCATATCTCTGGCCTGGCGAGCCACTTCTAAAGCTACTAACGTCGAGTTGCGCTTAATCATGGAAATACATTCGGTGGCAACCCTGCCTTTTTCACGCATTCGACCGACGCGCAAACACGCTTGCAAGCCCAGGGCAATTTGGGTTTGCATATCCGCCAATTTATATTGAATTAATTGATTGGCAGCTAATGGATTGCCAAATTGGTGTCGATCCAATACGTATTGGCGCGCTGATTCCCAGCAAAATTCTGCCGCTCCTAACGCACCCCAGGCAATACCAAAGCGCGCATTTTCTAAGCAACCAATCGGGCCGCTTAGACCTTCGATATTTGGGAACATATTCTCTTCCGGCACAAAAACCTCACCCATGACAATTTCGCCGGTGATCGACGCGCGCAAGGCACATTTACCTTCAATTTTAGGGGCTGATAAACCTTTCATGCCTTTTTCTAAAATAAAACCACGAACACGGCCTGCCTCGTTCTTGGCCCAGATAATAAAAACATCGGCAATGGGTGAATTAGTGATCCACATTTTTGTACCGGTGAGGGTATAACCACCGGCCGTTTTTCTCGCTTTGGTTTCCATACCCGCAGGATCGGAACCATGGTTTGGCTCGGTTAGACCAAAACAACCAATCCATTCTCCTGTGGCCAGTTTTGGTAAGTATTTTTCTTTCTGAGCCGGGGAGCCGTAGACATCAATAGGGTGCATCACTAAACTGGATTGCACACTCATCGCCGAACGATAAGCCGAATCCACTCGCTCCACCTCGCGTGCAATTAATCCATAGCTAACATCATTCACACCGGCACAACCATAGCCATGGATGGTGACTCCTAGTAAGCCAGCCTCACCGAGTTCGCGCATGATTTCGGGGTCAAAATAGTCCTCCCGATAATTTTTTAAGATACGCGGCATTAATCGCTCGCGACAAAATCCGGCAGCGCTATCTTGAATCAGGCGTTCTTCGCTAGTCAGTTGCTCACGGAGCAATAGGGGATCTGACCAATTATACGGTGTGCGTGTTGCTGACATATGCATCTCCTGATATAAATGTCCTACTTGGCATAACCCGCTTGTCCAAAAATTAGGATGTGATTTTTGAATCATAGCTATTTCAGTGGGGGTAGTACATTATTTCATAAAAGCGTGGTGGCCTTCGTGCTTAGAATTCCGGAAATTGAGGTAACTGTCCGTACGCCAAGTATCATTATTTTTAGTAAATAATTATTGTTTTTTATGAAATAACTGTGAGTAACGGCGATTTCCCCTTGAAATCCCTTGTACAATTCTGCTACAATATCCTATCTTAAAGTTTACTTCTTTATTCACATTTTCTTGGCCGTGTGATCCCCCTTTTTATTTATTTTTTAGGAGAACTAAATGTTAGTATGCCGTAAAGCACCCGATTTCCAAGCCACAGCTGTATTGGCGAATGGTCAGATCGAGCCAAACTATAACCTGAACAAAGCGATAGCCAATAAATATGGCCTGATTGTCTTCTACCCCTTGGATTTTACCTTTGTTTGCCCCACCGAATTGATTGCGCTAAATAATCGCATTGACGATTTTAAAAGCCGAAATGTGGAAGTGATTGCTATTTCCATCGATTCCGCATTTGCTCATATCGCCTGGCGCAATACGCCTGTCGAAAAGGGCGGAGTGGGTCCTTTGCAATATACCTTGGTTGCTGATATCAAGCACGATATCGCTAAAGCCTACGGCGTTGAAGGCGAAGATGGTTTGGCGTTACGTGGTACATTCTTGATCGATCGCGAAGGGATTGTTCGCAGTCAGATCGTTAATGATAAACCGATTGGTCGCAATATTGATGAATTAGTGCGTTTGGTCGACGCCTTGCAATTCCATGAAAACCACGGTGAAGTGTGCCCGGCGGGATGGGAGAAAGGCCGTAAAGCTTTCCAAGCCTCAGCCGAAGGAGTTGCTGCGTATTTAGCACAGAACGCAGAGGAACTGTAAGCGCATTCTATTGCAGGGTGAGCAAACTGTCTTGCTCACCCCCCCTGTTGGTACTTCATTCATATTCCCTCCATCTTATAGTATCCACCCCTAAATTCAAAATTGCCTCCTATTCCTTAAGACTTCCTTTAAAAGAAAATATAATATAAAATTTTTCTCAGGAGTAAAGTCTGGGTGCTTTCCAGCGCCTTCCTGGGACTGTGGGCCACCCCCAGGAAAATATCTCCTTTGCCCTTTAGCTCCATGGCAGTCGCATTGAATTTCATATACCTTCACCAAGTACGTCGTCCCGGCATGGGTGCCGGGATCCAGACCGCAGGAAAGCGAAACTTTAACTTCTAACCACAACAATTTTCAGCTCGGATCAGTCCATACGCTTGGTTTTCCGTTTAGTCATTTCATCAAAAGTTTAAATAACAGAAATCAGATCACTGCATTTCATAGAGGAAAAAAATGACACTGACACCATTAGAAACCCCAAAATGGGACGCAAAAGACCTTTCTACTCCAAAATATATTTGGGTAAACACAACAGAAAGATCCGAAGAAAATGTAAGATCATTAAAAAAACTTATCGCGCAACGTAGTGCTTTTTTAGAAATCAAGCAACAGATGACCGAGCTCTGTCATTACGCTTTAGCGATTTTTCAAGGGCACACTTATCAGCATTCAAAAATGTTTAAGTTAGTATTACTGCCCACTGATTATAGATTACTTGAAAAAATTAGTCCTTACCGTCTTGGAGAAACTTCAAATAACCAGGCTCGCATCGATGGACTTTTTGTTGAATTAGAAAAGACACCTAAGCCCAAAAAAAATCCATACGACGGACTTTTTTTAAGTGATGCCCCAAAAACAGAAGGGGTACTATTTGAAAAAAACTTAACAGAACACACACTCCGTGAAGATCAGGAGAATAAAAAACCCTCCCCACACTCTCTCTCGACCATTGCCGAATCGCTCGATGGCTCTAAAAACCAAGTCCAAGAATCAAAAGTTTCTTCAGGCACAACTTCAACCCCACTGAACACAAACTCCGATTTAAGCCGAGATTCTTCTTCCGATATAAAATCAGCATCCACGACAACCGAATCAGCTATTGCCGAGCAGAAGAGTTTTTTAACTCAGTTTCTTCCCACGACCATTGAAAAAACAGAACAAATCACTAGTTTAACTGAAATTGTTTTCTTAAAACAACAACCAACTGGAATTTTATGCTCTTATTACACAGCATCTAAACCTACAGTTTCTGAAAAAAAAGGGCATCTTGATATTGAGTCTTACATAATAAATCAAAGACCTTTAGACTTGGAAAATCATCAACTCTCACTCTTTCCATTTTCGGATGTTTCAGAAGAGAAGCCTATACAAATAACGAGGCAAGGAACCTTTGATAAATTATTTGGATTCGTCAGCAAAATATTCGACACCCGCGAGCTCCACGCCAATTTACTTAAAAATAAGTACGAGTGGTGTTTTAATGATTTACGATCTTTTGAGCTTAGTTTGACAACATTTGTCAGTGGCGGTGACTCGAAAGCTATTTTTAAAGATTACCAGCTCCAAATAGCAGCGTACGATGAGATCCTTGACTTTATCTATTCACAGGTTTGCATATCAATTCCTACTTCTGGCATTAGCACAGCTCTTATTTCGGACTTCCAATCTTTATGTCATAAAAGTGGTTTGTTCTTAACTAAATCCAGTACGCCTCCTATTCAAGAGGATGAAAATGATGCTTATTTATTGTTAACTGCCACTACTCCCGCAGCATTTAAAGAACTTTATAAAACCTATGTACAATCCACGAGTCTAGGTCAACAGCTGAATGCTTTAAATACTTATAGGGTGGAATTTAATAAAAGATATCAGCAGTTTATAGAAAAAGAAAAAAAACTACTAGATCCGGTAAAAGAAAGCCAACGCTGTAAAGACCGAAAATTGCAGCGTCTGGACTATCTTAAACTGGAAGCATTGATCGACCAAAAAAATCTTTCATTAGTAGTAATGAAAACATTTTTCCCCGAAATAACCATTTCATACTCCTTTTACTCCGATCTAATTCTTCATGCGGGAAACAATAATTTGCAAAAATTTGCCGAGGCCTATTACATTGCGCTCATGACTCGAGAATATCAAAATACGCACACTCATCTGACCCACATGCTTATATTGTTTAAAATCATGCGCACCCTAGAAGGTAAAATTGATGACCACCAGTTTACTACTTTTTTTAAGAAAGACTCTAGTGATCCAAAGCGGGAACCTAAACAGTTAAAACTTTTTATTTCACTCAAAATAAAAGAGTTCCAAACGCTATTTGCCATTCTAAAGAAATTACCATTGTCCTCAAAGGATTTGGTACAATTTTTTCCCGAATCAAAGCTTTTAACCAGTCTAGACAATTCCGACCTGGTAAAGATTGCTGGAATAAGAAGCATGGAATATACTCACATTCACTTTCTAGCCATATCGATTCTAACCGGATCCATGATTGATTTTCAAAGTAATTATGATAATCTGAGAGTTAGCTATCCAAAAGAAGGAAACGAGGGCCAGATCGGAGAGCCTAGTGATCCTATGAATAGCCATCGTATTTTAATCATATGCTTAGAACTCCTAAATAAAATTCAACCATTTAACAAGAAGCTACCCGGGGTAGACATATCAGCAGACGATTATTCTTTATTTTCCAAATATCTTCTCAATAAAATTCAGAAGACATCTCCAGCCCTATCCACACATACATACAGAGCCATAGAACACTGGTTGAAGATGCCGCGGACTGATGACCCAACAGGAGGCCGTATTTCTAGCCTAGATGCTATGCTACACTCAGAACACAGGGGTAATTTAATCCCTATTCTGAAAGAAATTTACACTGATTTAGTGCCCAATCATAGACTAACTCAGGCCATAAAAAAAAGTATTTTTTCTTTTCTTTTGGGTTGGCATGAAACCTTCGCCTTGACAGAGAATCGCAGCCAATCCTCTTTTTATGAGTCTAAAAAAAATGAAGGCTATCGAAAAGATTCAATTCTGCAGTCTTTGTTATCCTTGCTGGAATTAGTTAAAAAAGATATCGAGCAAGACCCTTACCTTACTCTGAGAGCCCTGATAACGGAGCATAGTTTGGCATTTCGTGTTCAAGAATTTAAAAAAATTCAGAGCCAATCTCTCGACTCAACAGACCCTTATTGCTCTATTACGCCACCATCAAGCAAACTCACTTCTTTATCGCTTACTTTACCCACCGAGCTTTCCATAGCCCTCCTATTTGCTAATAGCATTGATTTTGAAATATATTTTCAAGCTCGTTTTCCAAAGAGTTATAGTGTTGCCAAAAACGATCTTAATAATTTTCAATCTATCGTTGCACATTTATCAGAAAAAATTCAATTATTTGATTCACGAATTTATTTTCATAAAGAAAAAAACAGGGAATTAAAAAACGCACTTTTGGGCACTCTAAAGGCACTCAATATAAAACTAGGCAGGAATTCTAATCAAGAAGAGATGTTCATTTATTTGCGAAAAACTTGTGGCAATCAACTTAACAAACACACTTCACTTATCGCGGACTTCCTTCGTTTTCGCGAAGAATTAGCTATTCATCAACAGGTATTCACCCGTCTACAAAAAATTAAAGATGATCTCACAAAAATGTACTTGCTCACCGCACTTACGCTCGCTAAATCTCTAAAGCTCATCCGATCAAAGACTCGTTATCGATTGCAGGAGCTAAGCAAACCAAAATCCATTTGGCAACGTTTGGGTTTTTTTAATGATGAAGAACACTTGCCTGTCGCAGAATCCTCTCAAACAAGGTCTAGTTCCGAATGGAACTTAACAAGGGATCCAAAAACATTAACCAAGGAATTAATGGAAACACAACAGCAATTGGATGACCTCAAACAAAAATCGGGTAGTTTGACAATGAAAATTCGACCAGATGTTAAATTGCGCATTGAGAATCATGAAAAAAAATTAAAACTCCAAGGAGATGCCGTCAAAAAACTGCAAGCTGAACTCAACACAAAAAGCACACCATCGGAAGTTCATCGCCATGATGAGAATGAAGATGACGAATTAGAAAATGATGCTAAAGAAAGGGGTAAAGAGGAAATTGAACGCGAAATCGACAAGTTAACATGGGCAATGGATGAAGATACTCGAATAGCCATAATTCAACTGCAATCTATTTTGTTTGTTTGCAATGAACTAGATATAGAAATGAGCTTCACCAAACTATTTAAACACGAGCCTTCGGACCGAGACAAAAAACATAACTTGAAAAACTCGGTTAAGTTTGGTGACGAATTGGATAATCAACGCCAGCTGAATAATCTAATGGGGATTTAAGCTCCACGATATTTTTTCTCCCGCCCGCATGGGCACCAATTGGTCGGCGCCAAAAGTCAAAAATTCCGGCACTTGCCAGGTGGTTTTTACTAAGGTGATCGTTTCCTGATTACGTGGCAATTGATAGAAATCCGCCATAGCATGGCTGGCAAAAGCAGTCAGCTTAGGCAAGGCATTTTGTTGTTCAAAGAATTCAGCATAGAGCTCTAAGGCAGCATGAGCTGAGTAAATGCCAGCGCACCCGCAGGCACTTTCTTTTTGATTCTTCGCATGCGGCGCGCTATCGGTGCCCAAAAAGAATTTAGGATTGCCACTGATGGCTGCTTGAATGAGCGCCTCTTGATGGCGCTGACGTTTAAGTATAGGCAAACAATAATAATGTGGCCGTATGCCACCCGAAAGTAAATGATTACGATTCAATAATAAGTGATGAGGGGTAATGGTTGCTGCCAATCGATGATTAGCTTGTATTACAAACTGGACGGCATCGGCGGTGGTGATGTGCTCCAAAACCATGCGCAAGCCGGGAAAATCTTTTATTAACTGCGCCAGGTCATCGAGAAAAAAACGTTCGCGATCGAAGACGTCGACTTCGGGGTCATTCACTTCGCCATGAATCAGTAAAGGTAAATCGTATTTTTGCATAGCTGCCAATACCGGATAAATCGAAAGCAAACTTTGTACTCCGGCTTCCGAATTGGTAGTAACTCCCGCAGGATAAAGCTTGACGCCAATCACCCCCATTTCTTTGGCTGCTGCAATCGTCTGTTCACTTAAATCCGCATGCATGTATAAAGTCATTAATGGCTGAAAAGATATCTGTGCAGGCACTGCCTGTAATATGCGTTGTTGATATTTTTGCAGTTGCGGCAGCGTGGTAATGGGTGGTTTCAAATTCGGCATGACAATCGCTCGAGCAAATCGCTGTGCGCTGTCGCTGACTGTTCGTGGTAAGTACGCCCCATCACGCAGATGAAGGTGAGCATCATCCGGTCGCGGAAGAGTGAATGTTTGCATAGTGAACCTCAAAAATTAGCTTATTTTTGCATCATATCCCATAAAATATAGAAAAACCATGCTGTTGCGCTTACAAATAAAAACGGTATATGATAGCAGACTGGGATGGACCTCATGAACAGTAGGTTTAAAAATAATAGTTCTCAAGGAGCAGTAAAATTTGATCCGCTATAATAAAATACTAGCATTGGCTATAGGCCTTTGCCTACTGGAAACACCTTCGATTTTTGCAACCACTTCGAGTATGTCAGAAACGCAACTGGAGAGCGCGCTCGAAAAATTGAGCGCGCAAACGGAATCCTTGCAAAAAGAGGTGACTGCGCTTAAAGCCGAACTAAAAAAAGTTAAACAACAAAAATCCGTGGTAAGAACGATACCTACTCCGCCCCCACAAAACCCAACTAATAGCACCGAAAAGTATACATATGCTTCAACTACCAATAACGTCCTGCCGCCCATTAGTACCACTGCTTCCGGAAAGCCTCTTCTTTCTGAACAAGAATACCTACAAAAGCAGCATGAAGAAGATATTAATTACCTGATTGGTTCAACCGTACTCAGTTCGCCTATTATTAATATTCACTCGGCCTACGATGCCTCGGACTTAATCGTCAATCAATCCACTATGAATGAAGACCTACGTTTCTTACAGCAGCGGCAGTCGTTGGAAGAATTATTGGGCGGCGAATCTTCATTACCTTCCGCCACTCGACCACGGGTATTTTTAAGCGGTAAGGTAGAAACCCAGATCTTCTACCTCAATCCACTGCTCGGTCCTGAAAGCACCGGTATTGATTTAACCGGGGTGGAATTAGATGTCTTGGCAGAAGCCAGTCCCTGGGCTTATGGTTTCATGTCCATTGATTTTGATAATGCTCCCCTGCGCAACCCACTGACGTTAGGCTCTGGTAACCCCATCAATAATTCGCGTTTATTCTTACAGCGCGCTTTCTTTACCATTGGTAATTTGGATACGTCCCCGATCTATTTCTCCATGGGACAAATGTTCGTGCCGTTTGGTGATTACACCACTTACCAATTATCCAATCCTGTGACTAAGGTGGAAGGGCGCATTAATAACCGTGCTGCGGTATTGGGATATTATAAAGACGGCGTCTATGTGTCGGCCTATGCGTTGAATGGCGCCGCCAATACTGCGACTGGTTTCGATGCCAATAATATTTATGAATTTGGCACCAACGGCGGCTATAAATATACTTCCCCGAGCGGCAAATTCAAAAGCAATATCGGTGCTGGTTTTGTTAACAATATCGCGGAAGCGCAAGGTTACCAATTGAATGGAATTGGTGGCTCTGAATTCTTCCAAGGTTTTGCGCAACGCCTAGACACAGAACTCCTCCAACACCCCGTAGGTGGTATTGACGGGCACGTTTCGGGTGTTTACGGCCCATTAAGTATGTATAGTGAATTCGTCGCCGCACTCACGAAATTTGGCGATGAGGATTTACAGTTCAACGGTCACGGCGCTACGCCTGCGGCATTTCATATTGAAACCAACTACACATTCCAAGTGCTGAGCAGACCTTCCGCCTTCACGATAGGCTTTGAACATACCTGGCAATCGCTGGCATTAAATTTACCACAAAGTAGTTATCTTGCGGTCTTTGGTACCTCTATTTGGAAAAATACCATCCAAACGCTTGAATTTCGTCACGATACTAACTATCCTTCTTCAGACACAGGCGGTGGCATTTGCGACCCGACTGGCGAGGGCACAACGACCTTTTGCCCTGTCCCCTCCCAAACGCATACACAAAACCAGTTGTTACTTCAATTCGGTGTTTATTTCTAATTTACGTTATTATAATAGGAGCCTAGGTATGAGTGAAGATCGCCCTGCAGAAGAGCAAGATTTTAAAGTTCGCACAGCAGAATTACCCCACAAAACACGTAGAATTGGTTTTCATTTTGAAATAGACAGACTTACCGAATGCCTTCAAAAACCTTCACTCTACTCAGAATCGTTGAAGCAATTAACAACAGTCGGAGATAAATTATTAGCGATAAGCAGCAGTCTACACACTTTACAGGAGTGGACAACCGAGTTGACAGGGGTTCCAGATACCATTCCTCTGCTTGCCCAGATAATTCATTCATCTAATGGGATTTTAAATCACCTGGAGCCAAACATAGTAGAGAAGACTTTTAATCCTCTTCACATGGCTGAGCAAATTGTCTTTGATTTACAAAGCTTATTGAAAGAACCCGCGCATCTGAAGAGGTTAGAAGATGAATTAACAAAATTCTCAGACGGGTTGAACCTGATTGCGTTTGATGGTGAAGAATTTGGCATTATGACAGAGGTATTGACAAGGAATGGTTGGACAGAAAAGGGGCAAGTCGCGAAGAATTCTGAAGACGCAGAGCAAAAAGCTTCTGATATACCCTTAAAGGAGACCCTACAAGCTGCGATGAGAAGTTCTTCCCCCATTCATACGTCACCACCAACGAAGAACCAGAAGCTAGATCTAAAATCGGTAGAAACAGAAACTTTCAAATTAAGCGGAACCTGAATCTGAATATCGGTGTTTATTTTTAGCAGTATGATGGCTGATCTCCGCCCTTACATCGTCCCGCGGCTTGTCCGCGGGATCCAGGAAAAAACGAAGCACCCAAACAAGGCTGAGACTTACGCATTGCTTCACTTTATAATGATGAGTTAACGCCTGAACTGTTGCATAAATCCAATGAAGTTCCCAAGCGAATGTAAAAATTCACTGCCGAACATTTCGTAGATTTGATGGCATGGCTTGGAAATTACTACGAAACGGGTTAATATCGATTCCGCCGCGCCGTTGGAAGCGTGCATATACCGTCAACTTTTCCGGCGCACAATGACTCATCATGTCTCTAAAAATGCGTTCTACGCATTGTTCATGGAACTCTGTGCATTCGCGAAACGAGATCAGGTATTTTAATAATCCGGCATGATCGACTTGCTTGCCTTGATATTGGAAAAATATACTGGCTAAGTCAGGCTGGCCTGTTACTGGGCAGTTGCATCGGAATAAATTAGAATACAAGGATTCCTCTACTGATTGAGAGCCCGCCTGTAAATAATCGGGATTCAGCGAATACATAGTCACTTGCACTGGCAAATCATCTAAACAAAATCCCGAAAAATCTCGCAAGCTGTAATCCAGGTGGAAGGGCGGCAATAGTAAATTCACTTTTACCGCTGCACCGGCAGCGGCAGATAAATCCCGCTGCAACGTCATTTTTACTTCTGTCTCATTTTTAAATGCGGATTGGCTCAGGCTGTTCAGATATAATTTTACGGATTTTGATTCCAATAAATATTCCGACCGGCAAGGAACATAGAATTCCGCCATAGCCACTCGCGGCTTTCCGGTGGCCGCTTCCAGCCAAGTGATTTCATAGGCATTCCAAACATCGATCCCATCAAAAGGTAATGACTCAGCATCTAAAAATGCCAGCTCGACTCGGTTGACCTGTCGACTAATCGGAAATAAGAGAGAGGGTTGATAACTACTCGGCTGAGGCGTTGCCTTACCCAATAGCGTATTTTGCAAATAGACATCAGACATATTATTACCACCCACTGTGATTCTAAACTTGACTTAAGTCTTTAACATGTTAGCCTAATCTACTAAAGCTGGCAATGTAAAAACCAGCCATAACAGGGCTGTAAACTGCTCCACCCCATGACCCATTGCAGGATAAAACCGTGAAATCCATACAAACACTTTCTCTATTGGCGCTTGGCACTGCCTTCGCTTTTCATGCATCCGCATTTGCTGAACCGCTCTCCGGTGACCAAGTGACTCAAGTAAAACAAGTTATCCATGATTATTTAGTTAGCAACCCACAAGTTTTAGTTGAGGCTTCGCAAGCGTTGCAAAAGCAAGAAGCCCAGCAAGTGGAACAAAAAGCACAATCGGCTATTGGTGAAAATGCTAACGTGATTTTTGCCGACCCTGCTAGCCCAGTGGCTGGCAATGCCAAGGGCGATGTGACCATAGTCGAGTTTTTTGATGCTCAATGCCCTCACTGCAAAGACATGAAGCCGATTTTAGAAACACTGCGTAAAAACGATCCGAATTTACGTATTGTCTTTAAAGAATTACCCATCTTTGGCAATAGTTCCCGCACTGCAGCCGCTGCTGCTTTAGCTGCGTATCAACAAGGTCCTGACAAATACCTACAATTTCATAATGCTTTGATGGATGCCAGCAATCCGTTGACCACTGATAAAGTAATGACCATTGCGAAATCCGTTGGCCTCAATATTGACCAACTGAATAAAGACATGAATAGCGATGCCGTGAAAAAACAAATTGAAGATAACTTCAAATTGGCTCAATCTCTAGGCTTAATGGGTACGCCAACCTTTGTTATCAGTAAATGGCAGGTCGGTGGTAGTGGAAACTCGGTGAAACAGGCCGCTTTTATTCCCGGTGTTACCAGCGCTGCTAATTTGCAAAGCTTGATTTCTCAGGCTAGGAAGTAAAGAGGTTAGGGGTGGGTGAGCAGGATGGTGGGCAAAGCGAAGTGTGCCCACCATTTCGCTCACACCATCACCCTACACTAACCGGAATTAAGCCTTTTCCTCTTTAAACAAAACATGAGCACCAAGACGGCCAGTTTTCTCATTGAGTGCTTTTCGGTCGTATTTCTTTCTCAATAATTTCTCGGGGCAGGTTTTTTTATTCTTAGTGGTCGTATAAAAAGTTCCTGTTCCAGCCTGGGAAACCAGTTTAATAATATCAAGCATGAGTCTTTTCTCATTGACTTCACTTTAAAACACCCGCCCTAGCGGCAGGACCTAAAAAGCCTTCGTAGCTTTATCCTTTCTCAATTCCGTCCAACAAATGCAGCCGTTTTAAAATGGCTTCAATTCCCAGCTTGTCAATGGTCCGCATACCTTTGGCGGATACTCGCAATTTGACGAAACAGCCGAGGCTTTCTACCCAAAAGCGATGTCTTTGTAAATTGGGTAAAAATCGACGTTTGGTTTTGTTATTGGCATGGGAGACGTTGTTACCAACCATGGGTCCCTTGCCGGTTATTTGACATACTTTAGACATGTGCCACCTCTAGATGCAAAAAGGGTTACCTTATATCAAAAATACGGGCCTAGATCAAGGAGGAATAATAGTGCGTTCTGAGGGGGGAGCCACTTGGCGCATGAAGTATCCCAGGGGCTGGCTGCAGACACGCATGAATACATCCTTGTAGCTCCCGTGTCGTCCATGAATTAGAGGGTCTGCAGCCAGCCCCTGGGATACTTCATGCTTACTTGGGCAGTATATCTAGCAATCTATTTATGGATGATTAGCTTTCCTCAAGGGGACAGCAGGGCATTAACTCTTGCATCTTGTGCTGTTACAATAGTTAAGCAGCTTAGGTCATGCACCAAGGAGGGTTAGGGGGGATTTTAAACAAGCTGGATGGCCTCATTATAAGTGCCCCACCCCACAGAAAAATGTGGGGAAATATTAGAAAAAGACACGTTAGTGTCTTTAGAAGGAACTTTTGTAATGGCTATATTATATGCCAAATCGTTATTTATCTTTCGGCGTGATCTGCGCCTGCATGATAACACGGCGTTAATTCAAGCTTGCCAACTCTCTGGCCAGGTTATTCCCTGTTTTATCTTGGACCCTCGGCAAATAAGTGAACAAAATGACTATAAAAGCGATAAGGCCCTGCAATTTATGTTGGAGTCTTTGCTTGATCTGGAGCGACAACTGCTGAGCCAGGGAGGCACGCTGTCCATCTTCAAGGGGGAGGCGGAGAGGGTGGTCGCGGATCTGTTGAAGCAGCATTCAATCGATGCCATGTTCTTTAATGCCGACTATACCCCTTTCAGCTTAAACCGGGATGGTGCCATTACCCACTTGTGTGAACAATACCAAATCGCCGTACATATTCATGACGATGTCTTGTTAAATCCCCCGTTTGCTGTCCGTAAGGCCGATGGTCATCATTACAGCGTGTTCACGCCATACTGGAAGGCGGCTCAAACCCACCCCATAGCTAGCGCTCAATCATTGCGGACACATGCGCTTGCCGCTAAGAAGTTACCTAAGACCGTCGTGCTTGCTGATTTTATCGAAGACCAATCTTTTTCTGATATTGCTACCGAAGGGGGGCGCAGCTCGGGGTTACGGATTTTAAAAAAAGTGGGGGAGTTTCAGGATTATAAAAATACCCATGATATTCCTACTTTGCCCACGACCTTATTATCGGCGCATTTAAAATTTGGGACTTTATCCATCCGCGAAACCTATCACAGCATGGTCAGCAAGCTAGGGGCCGAGCATAGTCTGATACGTCAATTGTATTGGCGGGATTTTTATACGCAAATTGCTTTCCATGCCCCTTTTGTGTTTGGGCATCCCTATCAGAAAAAATTTGAAGCATTGAAATGGAGCCAGAATAAAAAAGCGTTTGCTGCTTGGTGTGAGGGTAAAACTGGTTTTCCCATCGTCGATGCCGGCATGCGTCAACTCAATAGCACCGGGTGGATGCATAATCGAGTGCGCATGATTGTCGCTTCCTTTTTAACCAAAGACCTACATATCCATTGGCTTTGGGGGGAGCGTTATTTTGCCCAAAAATTAATCGATTACGACCCTGCCGTGAACAATGGCAACTGGCAATGGAGCGCTTCAACGGGGTGCGATCCACAACCTTATTTTCGTATTTTTAACCCCTGGTTACAGCAGAAGAAATTTGACCCCAACGCTGCGTACATTAAACGATGGGTGATTGAGCTAAAAGAACTGCCCGCGAAGCTCATTCATCAGTGGTATTTACCCGAAAACCAGGTCATTACCAGTTATCCCCGACCTATCGTAGAACACTCAGCAGAAAGCAAGAAGGCTAAAGAAGAATACAAACGGTGTTGACTAGGGTATGGTCTCATTCCGCAGACCATGGGGCACGTGACCAGTCGCCACATGCTCACGGGCAGAGTCACAATGCCCTATTTGGTCATCGAAGAAAATGTCCGCGCCAAAGGCATGCAGAAACTCCCCCTTCGCTAATCCACCCAGAAAGAGCACTTCATCAATGCGAATATTCCAGGCACGCAGCGTGCGAATTACCCGTTCATGGGCAGGGGCGGAGCGCGCGGTTACTAAAGCAGTGCGGATTTTACTATCCCCCGATGGGCAGTGTCGTTGCAAGTCGTGCAGAGCGGCTAGGAAACCCTTAAAAGGTCCGCCTGGCAAGGGTTGGTGGGCGGCATTCTTCTCACTATCAGCAAATTTTTCTAACCCTTGCTCTTGAAAAATGCGTTCCGAATCGTCGGAAAAGAGCACGGCATCACCGTCAAAAGCGATGCACAAGTTATCGGATTGCACACCTTCATTGGCGCCTGCGGCTGAAGGTAGAATGGTCGCCGCGGCACAGCCTGCGTGGAGGGCCTGGCGAACATCCATGGGATTGGCTGACAGAAACAAATGCGCCCCAAAGGCGGACACATACCGATACGGGCTTTGACCGTTGGTAAAGGCTGCCCTGGTAATGTCTAACTGAAAATGCTGAATACTGTTAAAGATTCGCAGCCCAGTGTCGGTACTGTTTCTAGACAGTAAAATAACCTCCACCACATGCGTTTGTTGGTTAAGACTTAGGAGTTTTTTCACCAATGGAAAAGCCACTCCCGGGGTCAATACCTCATTTTCGTGTTCAATCTGGTATTGGGCATAGGCTTGCATCCCTTGCTGCTCGAATACGGCATTACTTTCATCCAAATTGAACAGCGCGCGGGAAGAAATTGCGACGACTAGGCGGTTTGTCTGAGCTGTTGGCATGGAGCGGTCCTCTTCCTCTTGCTTCGTCCCGACATCCTTCGAGACAAGCTATCATTCGCGGGTAATGATCTGCTTTTCAATGGATCTCATTTTATCGCATTTCTGCACAGAAATTACCGTTAATGGCATAATTATAATGCACATAGCAGTAATATGCGCTATTCTTTTGTCACCTCATTTTCCCCGGAACAAAGCCATGCTTGATATCGAAAAAGAGCGTTCAAAAATCATTCGCCAATTGCTAGTTTACGCTAAAAAACAACTCTCTGCCGAACAACTTAAACCTATGCTGGGGTTTCTTGAACAATACTACAGCTATTCTTCAGTCCAAGATTTACAGGCCAGGCCGATTCGAGACCTTTACGGCGCTTTTCTTTCCCATTGGGAATTAATGCGGCAACGCCGCAAAGGGGAATATAAATGGCGGATTTTAAACCCACAATTGTCAAGCGATGGCTGGGAGTCCAGCCATACTGTTCTCGAATTTATTTTTGAAGACCAGCCCTTTTTAGTCGATACCTTGTGCAAAGAAATCAATCGACAGGGTTACACCATACACTTTATGGTGCATCTGGGCGGCACTCGTGTCATACGGTCCAAAAG
Source organism: uncultured Gammaproteobacteria bacterium (assembly GCA_963797335.1). Lineage (GTDB taxonomy): Bacteria > Pseudomonadota > Gammaproteobacteria > JAURND01 > JAURND01 > CAWCOU01. The sequence continues at coordinate 1,068,518 of CAWCOU010000006.1, forward strand.
CAGCGAGATCGAACAAGTATTACCCTATGATGCCAGCCCTGCGAATGCCTTGCGTGAGGCACCGATTTATATTGAAATTGACCGTCAAACCAACGAGGAAGTATTAGCCACTTTACATAAAGGCTTGGAGCGCGTCATTGCCGATGCTCGTATCGTGGTCGCTGATTGGCAACTGATGCAAAAAGAAGTTCAGCAAGCCTTGGATGAAATGGAGCAATTTCAGCCTCCGGTTGATAAAGCGGAATTAATGGAAACAAAAGCTTTTCTACACTGGCTTTTGGACAATCATTTTACATTTATGGGCTATCGTAACTATGACTTAATCGGTCAAGACGAATCCATGGCTTTGCAGCTCATTCCTGATAGCGGGTTGGGCGTATTGCGGGATACCAGCCAAAGTAAATTAACTCGCTATTATTCGGAATTACCAGAAGCAGCTCGACAACAGGGGCTTTCGAAACAAATCTTATTACTGGCGAAAACCAATACTCGCTCATCAGTGCATGGCCGACGTTATACCGATTTTGTCAGCGTGAAGCGGTTTGACGCCAAAGGAAATATCGTTGGTGAACGCTGGTTTATCGGCTTATATACCAGTCCTGTCTACATCGATAATCCACGCACCATTCCCGTGGTGCGCTTAAAAGTCGCTGAAGTTTTAAAACGTTCGGATTTACCGCAATCGGGGCACGCTTATAAAGCATTAGCACATATTTTAGAAACGTTTCCGCGCGATGATTTATTTCATGCCACCGTCGATGAGTTATACGACATGGGCATGGGTGTTCTTGAATTACAAGACCGTCGCTGCATTCGCATGTTTACTCGCAAAGATATTTATGGGCGATTCATTTCTTGCTTAGTGTATCTGCCTCGCGATGATTTTAACGTGGAATTATGCAACCGCATGCAAGATATTCTGCAAGAAGCGTTTCACGGATTGGAAATTTCCTATGAAACATTATTTTCAGATTCTATTTTAGCACACATTCATTTCACCATTCGCATCGATCCCAAACAACCTCGCAAATATGATTTAAGTAAAATTGAGCAACGGTTAATTGCCGCCAGCCGTTCCTGGCGAGACGGTCTTCATGAACAATTAGTCAGTCATTTTGGTGAAGAAAAAGGTAACGCCCTAAATTTGCATTATGGTCGAGCCTTCCCTAGTAATTACACCGAAGCTTTTAGCCCTCGAACCGCGGTGGAGGACATTGCTCGCATAGAGACATTAAATACCATCGATGATTTAGCGATGAGGCTTTACCGCCCTGCGCATGCCGCCGAGAACACCATACGTTTCAAGCTTTTCCATCGCGATGAAACCATACCTTTATCTGATGCGATTCCTATTCTGGAAAAAATGGGTTTACGCGTGATCGGCGAGCAACCTTATCAAATTCAGCTGGGGAAAAAACACTCGGCATGGATTAATGATTTTAATATGTATTACCTTGCTGGCGTTTTAACGATTGAAGGCAATGGTGAAGTTTTTCAAGAGGCTTTTTATAACATCTGGACTAAACAAGCAGAACACGATGGCTTCAACGCATTAGTATTCGGCGCCAATTTAAACTGGCGGGAAATCACCATTGTTCGTGCCTATGCAAAATATTTAAAGCAAATTGGTTTTACTTTTAGCCAAGATTATATGGAAGAAACACTGACCAGAAACCCTGGGGTCACGCGTTTATTAGTTCAATTATTTATTGCCTGTTTTGACCCCATACAGAATGCCGAACACGATAGAAATAAACCGGCGATCAAAACCCTGGAAGAACAAATTAAAAACGCCTTAGAAAATGTCGCCAATTTAGATGAAGACCGCATTCTGCGCATGTTCTGGAATTTAATTCAAGCGACCGTTCGAACCAACTTTTTTCAACAAATGGCGGATGGTCAACACAAACCCTATTTGTCATTTAAATTTAACCCCTCCGAAGTGCATCAACTGCCTTTACCACGGCCTGAGCATGAAATCTTTGTGTATTCACCGCGATTTGAAGGCATACATTTGCGCGCTGGTAAAGTGGCGCGCGGCGGCATTCGCTGGTCCGATCGGCGTGAAGATTTTCGTCGCGAAGTACTCGGCCTAATGAAAGCACAACAAGTCAAAAATGCCGTGATCGTGCCAGCCGGTGCCAAGGGTGGTTTTGTTGTAAAATTTATGGCTGCCGATGCATCGCGCGAACAGGTGTTACAAGAAGGCGTGCGTTGTTATCAGGACTTTATTCGAGGATTACTGGATATTACCGATAACCTGAAAGGGCATACCATCGTCGCACCGATCGCCACGGTATGTTACGACAGCCACGATCCTTATTTAGTAGTTGCCGCCGACAAAGGCACCGCCACTTTTTCGGATATTGCCAACCGCATTGCCAAAGATTATCACTTCTGGTTGGGTGATGCATTTGCCTCCGGTGGTTCAGCCGGTTACGATCATAAGAAAATCGGTATCACAGCACGCGGCGCCTGGGAGTCTGTCAAGCGTCATTTTCAAGAACTAGCCAAGAATATTGTCACCCATCCGTTCACGGTATTAGGCATTGGCGACATGAGCGGCGACGTATTTGGTAATGGTATGCTGCAGTCACGGCAAATTAAATTGTTAGCCGCCTTTAATGGTACCCATATTTTTCTTGATCCCAATCCAGATCCTGAACTGAGCTATCAAGAACGCGAGCGTTTATTTCACCTACCCCGTTCCACCTGGGAAGATTACGACAGTAATCTAATTTCCAAAGGCGGCGGGGTATTTCGCCGCTCACTGAAATCGATTCGAATTTCACCGGAAGTCAAACGCATCCTTGGCATTAAGAAAGAGCAGTTATCACCGAATGACCTGATTCAAGCCATGCTGAAAATGCCGGTGGATTTATTATGGAATGGCGGTATTGGTACTTACGTCAAAGCCAGCAACGAAACGGATCAAGAAGTCGGTGATCGTGCCAATGATGCGATTCGCATTAACGGTAATGATTTATCCTGTCGAGTCGTGGCCGAGGGTGGTAATTTAGGTTTTACGCAATTAGGGCGCATCGAGTATGAATTAAGAGGCGGCCATATTAATACCGATTTCATCGACAATTCCGGTGGCGTCGATTGTTCCGACCATGAAGTGAATATCAAAATTCTTTTAGACGCGGTGGTTGATCGCGGCGAACTCACTGAAAAAAGCCGTAACACCCTATTGGCAAAAATGACGGACGAAGTCGCCGAATTAGTGTTGCACAATAATTATCGACAGGTACGAGCGATTAGTTTGGCCGTCGATCAATCTTTGATTTACATTGATCTATACGAGCGCCTTATAAAAGATTATGCGCGTGAAGGTAAACTGGATCCCAAATTAGAATTTCTACCCGATGACAGCGTCTTCATATCCCGAAAAGCGGCCGGCCGAGGCTTAACTCGCCCAGAAATCGCCGTTCTTTTGGCCTATAGCAAGATTATTTTAAAAGCAGAAATTCTTAAAACAGAGTTAACCAATGATGCCTATCTGAGCCGGTACATTCAATACGCATTCCCAGCTCAGTTAAATCGTCGCTATTATGCCTTCATGGAACACCATCGTTTACGCAAAGAAATTATCGCCACCCAACTGAGTAATTTTTTAATTACCGATATGGGTATCACCTTTGTTTATCAAATGCAGGAAGAAACGCGAGCTTCCGTTCAGACCATCGTTCGAGCCTACGTGATTTGTCGAGAAATTTTTAATTTATCCGATTATTGGGAGTCGATTGATTCCTTGGATGTGCCAGTGGCCTTACAATCGGAAATGACACTGGAAGTAGTGGCGCTGATTCGTCGTTCCGTGCGTTGGTTCTTGCGCAATCAACGCTTTGGTCTGGATGTCAAAGCGACGACTGATCTATTCTTACGCGGAGTGAAAAAACTGAGCAGCGAATTGCCTTATTTGCTGAAGGGCGCTGAAAAAACTTATTTTGAAGAAAAGAATGAACAATGGGTGACGGCAGGCGTGACTAAAAACATCGCCGCTCAAATTGCCAGTACTCGCGCGTTGTACTCGACATTAAATATCATTGAAGCTGCGACCGAATACAGTGGCGATTTGTTAAAAGTTGCTGAAGTTTATTTTGCCCTTGCCGATCGCTTGAGTCTGGATGAGTTCCACGAGTTGATTAACCATTATCCTGTCGAAACCCGATGGATGATTCTAGCCCGCTCTGCTGTGAAAGGTGATCTGGATTGGCAGCAACGGGCTATTACTTTGGCTGTTTTAAAATGTAAAAATCGGCCGAAAGAATCCTATGTGTGCGTCGATAGCTGGCTTGAAAAACACCACGATTTGGTGACGCGCTGGCAAGGGCTGTTCACGGAAATGAAGGCCAGCGCCACCTTTGAATATTCGATGTTAGTCGTGTTGATGCGCGGTTTACTAGATCTATCCAAAGCTACCTGAACTTGAGGACACTAAAGACTGTTGATTACTAGCAGACGCTTTAAATGGCGGAGGCATTTCTAATGGAGGGGGAGAAACAAAAAGCGATCTGTAACCAGATGGCGATCTATCGAAATGTTGTATAAAAAAATCAACGCCGTGAATATTCCCCGGCTTGTTCAAAAGGTTTTGTGTGCATATCTAACCAAAGTTTAAGCCCCGAAGTCCCGTTTATTAAAAAATTTTGACTTACAAATTCGTAGATGCTTCTTATGTGAGATTCCGTAGGTGAATCTTTAATTTCTTTCGTATGTGATGTTTCTGACATTGTATTTATACCCCTATCAAATTCTTTTTTTAACGTGTCCAAATTAGGCAAATCTATATTTGAGAATATAATTCTATTTTTTGAAAAACTTTACTATACGATCAACCCTATCGCGAATATTATCTGTGTTAGCATCTGCGAGACTTCCTTTTAAATCTTTAATATTTCGTTTTGGCACCAATTCTAGACAGTTGCCCTTCGCTATAAAAATAAATTGCTGCCCTGATTTGATGTGTAATTCTTCCCTGATCCTTTTAGGGATGGAGATTTGAAACTTTGAAGAAATGGTGGCGATATTCATAATATTACCTGTACTTAATCGGCGGTCTTTAGGTCGGTGAGGATGTCATGGAGTGCAATAACTGGGGTTTTCTGTTTCAACCCTCTCTTCTGTGTGTAATAAAAATACCTGCCGTTAATGCGCTCATTAAGCAAGCAGCCACAGCAACCCATAGGATCATTTCATAGCTTTTGGTAAAAGATTCGTGGACAATTTGTTGGGCTAATTCGTTACTGCTTTTAATATCTGCCAACTTGTCTTTTTGAGCAAAAATCTCTTGCTTTATAGGGGTAGGCAACGGCGAGATTTGCAGTTTTTCTGCTAGTTGTTGGTTAAAGATCAGAGTCATCATCAGTCCAAGAATGGCAACTGCCAATAGGCCGGAAATTCGAGAGATGGCATTGTTTATCCCTGAAGCAGCGCCGACATAATTTTTCGAAATGGAGCTCATCACCAGGGTAGTCAGGGGTGCCACACTGATTGCCATACCTAATCCTAGACAGGTTATGGCAGGGAAAAAAGTGAACCAATAGGAAGAATAACTGCCATTTACTAGAATAAGTAATGCGTAACCAACGGCCGCGAGGGTGGGGCCGATCATCAATGGCCATTTGGCTCCGATCTTTTTCACTAACCCGCCAGACCATCGGGACAGCAAAAATATTAGTAATACTAAGGGTAGTAATGCTGCACCTGCTTGTGTTGCTGTATAGCCATGTACCTGAATTAAATCTAATGGTAAAAAGAAAAGTACGCCATATAAAGGAAAGTAGAGAAAGAAGGTCAGTAGGTTGGCGGCACTGAAATTGCGTGAGCGAAAGATGGTGAGTGGTAACATGGGCGAAGTGGCCCGCCTTTCGACCCAAAATAAGGCGAGAAGCGCGCTGATGCCAACAATTTCAGCGACAAGAATGATACTGCGTTTATTTTGCCATTCAATTAGCCCGAAAATAATGCCGCATAAGCCAAGAATCAGTAAACAAGATCCTAGAATATCCAGTTTTCCAGTCTGTTGTTCATCTCGACTTTCCTGAACCTTAGCGATGCAAACAGCAATGACAACGATAGCGATGGGTACATTAAGAAAAAATATCCATCGCCACGAGATATGTTGTACTAACCAGCCACCCACAATTGGACCGGCAGCTATCATAATGGAAGTACATGCCGCCCAGGTGCCAATGGCCGCTCCTCGTCTATCTTCTGGAAATGAAGCACTGATGATGGCCAGGCTGCCGGGAATAAGCAAGGCGGCGCCCACACCTTGAATCGCACGTGAGATCACGAGTTCTAGCATCGTTGCTGCAAATCCGCAGGCAATTGAAGCCAGTGTAAATAGGAAGGTGCCAATTAAAAAAATGAGGCGTCGGCCATATCGATCACCCAAGGAGCCGCCTATAATCAGCAAGGTAGCGCTGGTTAATGCATATGCTTCAACAACCCATTGTAGTTGGTTAATGGAAGCGTGTAACGCATCCTGAATCGCAGCTAACGCGACATTGACGATGGTGCCGTCAAGAAAAGCGATGCCTGACCCTAGAATAGTGACTAACAATATCCATTGTTCATATCGAGTTTGATCAGACTGCATAGAATAAAGACACCTGCACTATTCATTTCAAGCACTGATTAATTTAGCGATGCCAAACGCGGCGGCCGCAGCTACTGCGCCAATAATCATGGTTTGGAATCCTGATCGCCATATCTTCCTACCCGTAAAATAACCTTTGATGCCGCCAAAAATAAATAAGGCAGCCAAAGTCATTAGGATTGAAAACGCCAACGCACGGGGAATGCTTTGCAGCAACATATAAGGAAATAAGGGAATTAAACCGCCAAATACATAGGCCAGGCCAATGGTCAACGGGCTGTAAATTAAGCGTCGGGGATTGGGCTTTTCCAAACCCAATTCAAAACGCATCATAAAATCCACCCATTTTTTGGGATTGGTCTGGATTGCCGATGAAACAATAGGTACTTGCTCATCTGCCACACCAAACTCCCGCAAGATATCCGCCACTTCTTCGGCTTCAATATGAGGCACTTGTTCTACTTCTTTCGTTTCCCTATCGTATTCCGATTGGTAATGTTCCGCTGCTGTTTTCGCGGCCAAATAACCGCCTAGAGCCATGGCTATAGCTCCCGCGACTATTTCGGCCACACCCGCAGTGACAATGATGACGGTCGTACTGACCGCACCGCTCAAGCCAGCAGCCAATGCAAATGGAACCGTTAAACCATCGGACATGCCGATAACAATATCTCTTAGCGTGTCCGAAGAGGTGATGTGGTTTTCTAAGTGCGGCATGGACACTTTCCCTCAAGGTGATTGATGGCAATCACGATTATTAATAGAGCCATCCGGCATCTTCGTATGGCAAAAAATAGCGTGTTGCCAGGCCGTTGACGTTGGCTGATCTGTATTTAACAAAACAGCGCCGGTTAAATCGGCATCCGTAAAATTAACATCTGTCCATAATGCACCGGCATCCATGCGCTGCCAATTCGGTAAGCGGACATCTACGGTATCTACAGCCGTTGATAACTCGGCACCACGCAAAACGGCATGTGAAAAATTCGCCGACTGAAAGAACCCGTATAGTCTAGCATGACTTAAATCGGCATTGGAAAAATTGGCACGGTAAAAATTGCTGCCAAAACCGTGCATAGCCTCGCGGGGCGAAACCAGGTATTGCAAACCGGCCCCCGAAAAATCGGCATAACTAAAATCACACAAACTGGCCTCGACATGAGACCACTGACCTTTCGTCAAGTCAGCGTAACTAAAATTGACATTATTGAATCGACTAAACGATACATCGCTTTGACTCATATTCGCATGACTAAAATCAATGCTTGCAAACGGGGTGATATTACCCCCTTGACACGCCGTGAATGACGAATGGCGTATTTGCGCTTGTTGTAAATTGGCATAACTCAGGTTGAATGTCAGAGAGCAATCTATTTTGATCTTTGGGGAGGCTTGTTGTGTTAAATCGTAATTTTCCAGATTTGCTTTTGCCAATTCACAACCCTGACATTGAAAGAATTGATTCAATTGTTGCAACGAGGAATGGATGGGTGATATTTTTTGTGCGTGTGCTGATATCATTGCTACACTAAACAATAATACCGATGATTTTACAACTCGATAAAAAAACATAGTATCACCTTGCAGCGTAGCGAGCCTCCTGGTAGCACGATGACGGCTTAGCCGGGTGCTAGTGTCACTTTGGCAAAACGTCTCTTGCCAACTTGATACACATGAACGGTGTTCGTTTTAATCGCATGCGTGCTGTCTTCCACGCGTTCCCCGTCGATTTTAACACCGCCTTGTTGAATTAGGCGTTGAGCTTCCGACGTGCTGGCAACGAGGTTGGCTTGTTTCAACAACTGCGTCACACGTAACTCACCCGTTGTCGTAGTCAAGGTTATCTCGTCGATTTCTTCCGGCATTTCACCACGCTGAAACCGTTTAACAAAGCTTTCGTGGGCTTTTTCCGCTTCCTGACTGCTATGAAACCGAGTCACGATTTCCTTGGCGAATTCAATTTTAATATCACGAGGGTTGGCGCCTTCCGTAACGGATTCGCGCCATTTCGCAATAACCGACATGGGTTGCGCACTTAATAATTCCAAATAACGCCACATGAGTTCGTCGGAAATAGACATGAGCTTACCGAATATGGTGTCGGGTGCTTCATCGATACCAATGTAATTGCCTAGGGATTTTGACATCTTGTGCACACCGTCCAGGCCTTCCAATAAGGGCATGGTTAGCACGATTTGCGGTTCCTGACCAAAATGTTTTTGTAATTCTCGACCCATGAGTAGATTGAATTTTTGATCGGTACCGCCCAACTCCACATCGGCATGCATGGCGACCGAATCGTAGCCTTGTAATAAGGGATACAAAAACTCGTGGATGGCGATAGGCTGATGCGCCGCAAAACGTTTGCTAAAATCGTCGCGTTCCAACATGCGTGCTACGGTATGCGTTGCTGCTAATTGCACTAAATCGGCGGCCGATTGTTCTTTCATCCAGGTTGAATTGAACATCAGCTGCGTTTTAGCTGGGTCGAGTATTTTAAAAATTTGTTTTTCATAGGTCTTGGCATTGGCCACCACTTCTTCTGCTGTTTGTGGTTTGCGCGTTTGATCCTTGCCGGTGGGATCACCAATACGTCCGGTAAAATCACCAATTAAAAATAAGACTTCATGACCCAAATCCTGAAATTGGCGCAACTTATTAATCACGACCGTATGGCCCAGATGCAAGTCAGGCGCGGTAGGGTCCATGCCTAATTTCACTCGCAATGGTTTGCCACGCTGCAAACGCTGCCGTAACTCGTCTTCCAGCAGTATCTCTACTGCTCCGCGTTTAATCAGTGCTAATGAATCATCGATAGCTGTCAAGACGTCTCTCCCGGCAAATAACATTGGTGTAGAAATGTCATCATTTCCGTGCCTTCGCGATTAACGAAAAAATTCACCATCTTTTCATTGAATTCTTGTGCTTTACTCGCAGGTACACTAATGGCAAATAGACCGTGCGTCATTAAAATTCCATTCATCATGAGTCGACCCGTGCGCTTATTGCCGTCAAAGAAAAATTGTTGCAGTGCTGCAAATAAAAAGAAGGCGAAAGCCTGTTCCCAGGGAGATCGGCTCTCAGCCAAAAGCACTTCCACACCGGCATTAAAAATATCGATCAAGTTAGCAGCTTCTGACTGAGTCGCTGCAGGTTTATAACGTCCTTGCGAACCCAATGCTACTTGCGGTGTATACTGTTGCTCTGCACCTTCACCCCGAAAATGCCCCCATTCCAACGCTTCTTTTCTAGCCACTATACCATTCAGTTCACAAAAAATACCTTTTTCGAGGGCGAATGTCTGTTCCTGCACCAGTTGCAGTAATCGTTTTGCGCTATCGTAAAGATTGATTATTTGTTCCTGATCCGATAGTTTACGGCCACCAACGGTAATGCCTTCTAATACCGTTTTTACCTCAGGAAAAGTAAACGGATTACCTTCAAGAACGCCGGCATCCCATACGTATTCCGGGAGCATTCTCAGAAAATGAAAGCTTATTTTTTTAAAATCGTGGGTGGACTCTGCCAAGGGTATAGCCTGACGGTCCCATTGAAATCCTAATAATTTAAATAATGACATAGGTCATCATGATTCCTGAACGTTTACTTTCTTCACTTGAGGCTTCCACCCCGAAATAGAGCGTTGGCGGGAGCGGGCAATGGTTAATTGCTGTGGCGGTGCATTCGTAGTGATGGTAGATCCCGCAGCGATATAGGCACCTTCACCAATGGTGACGGGGGCAATTAATTGGCTGTCACAGCCGACAAAGGCACGATCTTCTATCACCGTTTTTTCTTTAGTGACGCCATTATAGTTGACGGTGATGACACCGGCGCCTAGATTCACTTCTTTACCGATAACCGCATCGCCGACGTAACTTAGGTGTGGAATTTTACTGCCTTCACCGACATGGCTGTTTTTCATTTCAACAAAATTACCGACTCGGGCATGGGCGGCAATATGGGTGCCGGGTCGAATACGCGCAAAAGGACCCACCGTCGCGTAATCTTCTATTTCTGCCTGCTCAATGACACAATTGGCCTCAATGCGGACATTTTCGCCGATGGTGACTTGCCGTAAAACACAATTCGGACCAATCACGGAATTAGCGCCAATGGTCACTTTACCTTCTAGCACGACATTGACATCGATCACCACATCGGGGGCCGCATTCAATTCACCTCTGACATCAAACCGGTGCGGATCCAAAATGGTCACGCCCTCCCTCATCAATTCATGCGCCCGTTCGCGCTGATAATAACGTTCCAGATTAGACAATTCTAATAAATTATTAACGCCCCGCACTTCTTCTTGGCCATGGGCAATAATACCGCCTACGGAATAGCCATGAGTAACTGCCATAGCCACTATATCCGTCAAATAATATTCTTTTTGAGCATTATGTGGGGTTAATTGCGGCAACCAATCTTTTAAGTGTTGTGCAGAAGTCGTCAAAATACCGGTATTGATTTCACGAATTTGTTGTTGATGGGCATTGGCGTCCTTTTGTTCGACAATAGCGATAATATTACCGACATCATTGCGCAGAATGCGCCCAAAACCGGTGGGGTTATCCACTTCTGTAACGACTAAACCTAAGGCATTTTTGGGGGTATTTTTTAAGAGACGTTGTAACGTTTCTTTGGAAATTAAAGGGACGTCACCGTAGAGCACCAATACTTGTTCTTGCGGTTGCAAATGGGGTAATACTTGTTGAACGGCATGACCGGTGCCTAATGCTTCCGTTTGTTCTACCCATTCCACGGGGAGATGGGCCATTTCACTACGGACACGTTGGCCACCATTACCATAGACCACATAAATGTTCTTAGGATTTAAACTCGCCGCCGTGGTAACCACATGTTCCAGTAAGGTAACACCGGCTAAGGTATGCAACACTTTCGGCAATCCCGTGCGCATCCGTTTACCTTTGCCCGCTGCTAAAACAACGATACTAAGTGACATAGAAATAAAATCCCATCAGTTTTTCCTGACCTTTTTACGCAGTTCAGAAATGGCGCGCAATTGCGCAGCAGCCTCAGCCAGTTCACCCATGGCGCGGCTATAAGCAAATTCTGCTTTCTTCTCGGTAAGCGCTTTTTCAGCGCTTTCCTTGGCAGCTAATGCCGCTGCTTCATCGAGGTGATCGGCGCGAATTGCGGTGTCGGCCAATACGGTCACTATCGAGTTCTGCACTTCCAACATGCCCCCGGAAATATAAAATACTTCTTCCTCGCCGTCTTGTTTGCGCGCACGAATAAAACCCGGTTTTAACGAGGTCAGCAAGGGTGTATGCCCCGGGTAAATGCCGAGTTCACCCAAAGCGCCGGTGGCCACAATCATTTCCACCAATCCGGAAAAAATGTTGGCTTCTGCACTGACGATGTCTAAGTGAAAAGTCATAGCCATGTTCGGTCACTCTCTTCTAAGCAGCTAAACTTTCGGCTTTGTTTTTGGCTTCCTGCAAGGTGCCTACCATATAAAAAGCTTGTTCGGGTAAGTGGTCCACTTCCCCATCGACAATGGCTTTAAAGCCACGTATGGTTTCATCTAGCGACACGTATTTACCTGGCTGACCGGTGAATACTTCGGCGACGAAAAATGGCTGGGATAAGAACCGTTGAATTTTTCGGGCACGGCGTACCGCCAGTTTATCTTCCTCCGATAACTCATCCATACCTAAAATGGCGATAATGTCTTTGAGTTCCTTGTAGCGCTGTAGGGTGCCTTGCACTCTGCGGGCTACGTCGTAATGTTCTTGACCAATCAACAGCGGATCTAATTGTCGGCTGTTGGAATCCAATGGGTCAATAGCCGGATAAATACCAACTTCCGCAATTTGCCGCGATAACACCACGGAGGCGTCTAAGTGAGCAAATGTCGTCGCTGGTGATGGATCGGTTAAGTCATCGGCTGGAACGTAAACGGCTTGAATCGACGTAATGGAGCCTTTTTTAGTGGAAGTTATGCGTTCTTGTAAAGCGCCCATTTCTTCCGCCAGCGTGGGTTGGTAACCTACGGCTGAAGGCATACGCCCTAATAATGCCGAGACTTCGGTTCCTGCCAGGGTATAACGGAAAATATTATCGATAAACAACAATACATCCCGCCCCTCGTCTCGAAAACTTTCAGCAACAGTCAAAGCAGTTAATGCCACACGGAGACGATTTCCTGGTGGCTCATTCATCTGCCCGTAAACCAGTGCCACCTTATCCAACACGTTCGATTCTTTCATTTCGTGATAGAAATCATTACCTTCACGAGTACGTTCACCGACACCGGCAAACACGGAATAGCCGCTATGCTCAATGGCGATGTTACGAATTAATTCCATGATGTTGACGGTCTTGCCTACACCCGCACCACCAAATAAACCTACTTTGCCACCTTTCGCAAACGGGCATAGCAAATCAATCACTTTGATGCCGGTTTGCAGTATCTCGGTATTCATCGATTGCTCGACTAATGTCGGTGCAGGACGATGGATAGGGAGGGTCATGTCACTGCCGATAGGGCCAGCGTCATCGATGGGTTCTCCCAATACGTTCATGATACGACCTAAGGTATTTTTTCCGACGGGAACCGTAATGGGTTTGCCCAGGTTTTCCACTTGCAAGCCACGTCGAACTCCTTCTGTCGAGCCCATGGCAATGGTGCGCACCACGCCATCACCCAGTTGTTGTTGCGTTTCCAGTATCAGCTTATTTTCTGTTACGCATAAAGCATCGTAGACTTTTGGTACGGATTGACGCGGGAATTCCACGTCGACGACCGCGCCAATGATTTCCACTATTTTTCCAGACATGAGGAGTACCTGTTTGTATTATAAAAAAAGAAACTTCCTCTCCTCGCCAGCGGGAGAGGGCAAAGTTTTAATTTAATGCTTCGGCGCCTGCCGTAATTTCAGCAATTTCCCGGGTAATGGCTGCTTGCCGTGCTTTATTATAAATCAATTGTAATTCACCAATCAGCTGGCCAGCGTTATCCGTGGCGTTTTTCATCGCGACCATCCGGGCGGCTTGCTCACAAGCTAGGTTTTCAACCACCGCTTGGTAAACCTGGGTCTCGATGTAGCGCACCAGTAATACATTTAGTAACGCTTTGGCATCCGGTTCGTAAATATAATCCCAATAACCGACACGGTCTCCTTCGGTGCTGACTTGCAAAGGTAATAATTGCTCGATCACTGGAGTCTGCGTCATGGAGTTTACAAAGCGATTATAGGCAATATAAATCGCGTCCAATTGCTGGTTGTTATACGCATCCAGCATTACTTTGACGATGCCGATCAGGTCTGCTATCTGTGGTGCATCACCTAAATGACTGGCTTTTGCTAGAATATTGGCATTAAACCGACGAAAAAAACTCTCTGCCTTACCGCCAATTAAACATAAATCCGATGGCACCCCTTGCTGCTGCCAATTTCGCATGGCTAAAACAGCGCTTTTAAATAAATTGATATTTAAACTACCCGCCAAACCACGATCACTGGAAATAATGATGAAGCCAACTCGTTTAACCGTCGGTCTAGGCGTCAAATACGGATGATGGTATTCGCAGTGACTGGCCGCCACATGTCCTAACACTTGCCGCATTTTCTCTGAATACGGCCGCGTGGTACTCATTCGCTGTTGGGCTTTACGCATTTTGCTGGCAGCCACGAGCTCCATCGCACGGGTAATTTTTTGGGTATTTTTTATGCTCGCTATTTTGCTGCGAATTTCTCGGCCAGTCGACATAGTAGCTACCAGCTTTGTGTTTTTTTACATTCTTCCAGGATGTGTTTGAACTGCTGCTCCACCTGGTCAGAAAAAACGGGGTTTTCGTTCACGCTGCGCATAAAATCACTGTATTTATCGCGCGCATAGCTATGCAGCACTTGCTCAAAATCACGCACTTTTTTCAATTCGATATCATCTAAATAACCCTGGTTCACGCAATATAAGCTCAAGGCAATTTCGGCGACACTTAATGGCTGGTATTGTTTTTGTTTTAGAATTTCAGTGACGCGTTGGCCTCGCTCTAATTGTTTACGCGTTGCCTCATCCAAATCGGAGGCAAATTGAGAAAACGCTTCTAATTCGCGGAATTGCGCTAAGGTAATACGTATACTACCCACTAATTTACGAATCAGTTTCGTTTGGGCTGCACCCCCTACGCGTGAAACAGACAGTCCGGGATTAATCGCTGGACGAATACCGGCATTAAATAAATCCGTCTGTAAGAAAATTTGACCATCTGTGATGGAAATCACATTGGTTGGCACAAATGCGGATACGTCTCCGGCTTGGGTTTCAATGATCGGTAAAGCGGTTAAAGATCCCGTTCGGCCTTTGACTTGACCGTTGGTAAATTTCTCCACGTAATCGACGCTAACTCGAGCTGCTCGCTCTAATAATCGAGAATGTAGGTAGAAAATATCGCCCGGAAATGCTTCTCGGCCAGGGGGTCGGCGCAACAGCAATGAAATCTGGCGATAAGCCCAGGCTTGTTTGGTCAAATCATCGTAGATAATTAAGGCATCTTGACCACGGTCACGGAAGTACTCACCCATTGCGCAGCCCGCGTACGGAGCAATAAATTGTAGCGCTGCAGGCTCGGCGGCAGTGGCAGTGACGATGATGGTGTGGGCCATGGCATCGTGTTCTTCCAGATTACGCACTAATGCCGCAACCGAGGAAGCCTTTTGACCAATGGCTACATAAATACATTTCACACCGGTATTTTTTTGATTGATGATGGTATCAATCGCAATGGCTGTTTTGCCGGTTTGGCGATCACCGATAATTAATTCTCGCTGGCCGCAACCGATAGGCACCATGGCGTCGATCGCTTTTAATCCGGTATGAACCGGTTGGCTCACCGATTGGCGAGTAATCACGCCCGGTGCTACTTTTTCAATGGGAGAGGTTTCGTGAGCGGGCAGGGGATCTTTACCATCCACTGGGTTTCCTAAGGCATCGACCACTCGGCCCAGCAAGCATTCCCCGACGGGAACTTCTAGAATACGACCGGTACATTTGACGACCATGCCTTCTTCCAGGTGCTCGTACGGGCCTAACACCACCGCACCCACTGAATCTCGTTCTAGATTTAAAGCCAAACCAAACACACCGCCTGGGAAGGCGATCATTTCTCCCAACATGACGTCACGCAGGCCGTAAATACGTACAATGCCGTCTTTAATGCTGACAATCGTACCTTCGGTTCTAACCTCGGGGGCGATATCAAATTGCTCAATTCGATTTTTTATAATCTCGCTGATTTCAGCGGACGTCAGTTGCATAGGACTTACCTCTGTTTAGAAACTTGAATACTTCTCGCAAATTTTTACCGCGTAATTGCTTCTTGCATTCTTGATAATTGGCCTTTGACGGAGCCATCCATTACATAATCACCTGCTTGTATGTACAACCCACCTATCAAGTCAGGATCGACTTTACACCGCAATTCCACTTTTCGTTGAAACTTTTTCTCCAACAAAGCTTCTATTTTTTGTAAATACGATTCTTGCAAAGGAACTGCCGATTTCAGCAATACCTCTTGCGTTTTTTCGCTTTCAGCCCTTAATTGCGCAAATATTTCTGCGATCATCGGTAACACGGCTAAGCGCCGGTTTTCAACCAATAGTTTGATGAAGTTTTGTCTAGAGGCATCGAGTAAATCTGGCTTTAACTGCAATAAAAGTTCTGTTTGCTGCTGTATGCTATACGCTGGATTTTTTAATAACTGTAACAACTCAGGTTGTCGTAGAAACGCAGCATACGCATTCAAGAAATTGGACCACGACTCTATTTGCTGATGCTTGTTAGCATACTCAAAAGCCGCTAACGCATAAGGACGGGCGATTTTTGCCAAATCCTTCATGCTTTTGCTTCCGCTATTTCAGTGGCCATATTATCCAGTAATTTCTGATGCACCTGCGAATCAATGTCGTGTTGCACGATCTTCTCTGCCATCTGTACTGCTAAGCCGGCCACTTGCTGTTGTAATTGTCGTTTTGCCAGAATCGTGTGTTGATCGATTTCAACATAGGCTTGCGCAATCAGCCGTTCACCTTCAACACGGGCCTGCTCTTTTGCTTCTTCAAGAATGCGCGCCGCTCGACTGTTGGCCTGGTCAACAATACCTAGAGCTGTGTTTTTTGCTTCTTTGAGGATTTTAACGGATTCATTTTGGGCCAAAACTAAACTGTGCTCACCTTTTTCGGCCGCAGCTAAGCCATCAGCGATTTTTTTTTCGCGATCTGCCAAGGCTTTCGTAATGGGCGGCCAAATGAATTTCATGGTGAAGACAACGAACACCGCAAAGGTGATCATCTGGCCTATTAAAGTGGCATTGATATCCATCTTAGCTTACCTGTTGACCAACAGCTTTAAAGACTTCGCCGAGAAACGGATTTTTTGCAAAGAACAATAGCAATCCAAGCACAATGGAAATAGCAGCAAACGCATCCACCAAGCCTGCCATTAAAAACATGCGCAGCATCAGCATGGGACCTAATTCAGGTTGGCGGGCTACCCCTTCTAAAAATTTACCGCCTAAGATACCAAAACCAACAGCCGTGCCTAAAGCCGCAAGTCCAATAAATAAACCCGCTGCTATCGCAGCGAAGCCCTGTACTGTCGCAATTGATTGTGCAATTTCCATGGTATCTCCTCTTTTTAAATTAAATGGAACTACTTAATTAATGTGACTCGTGAGCCATACTCAAGTAAACGATCGTTAACATCATAAAGATAAATGCCTGAATGGCAATAATTAAAATATGGAAAATAGCCCACACCCCACCGACTGTCCACTGAATCCACCACGGCATGAGGGCAATTAATATAAAAATCAGTTCACCAGCAAACAGGTTGCCAAATAGACGGAGTGCCAGTGAGATGGGTTTGACAACTTCTTCTATGATTCGAAATAATATGTTCAATGGCATTAGGTAAATGCCGAAGGGTTTGCATAATACTTCTTTGGATAAACCGATAGGGCCTTTGATTTTGAAGTTATAGAAAATAATCAATAGGAAGACGGTGATGCCTAGGGCAAATGTCATGTTTAAATCGGCGGTCGGTACCGCACGAAAATAATGCAACCCCAATAGACTGGCTATCCGTGGTAATAAATCCACCGGCAGTAGATCCATAAAATTCATTAAAAATACCCAGACGAAAATCGTCAATGCCAGTGGCGCGATGAGCTGGCTGCGGCCATGAAACGATTCTTTTACTAACCCTTGGACGAACTCAACCAGTATTTCAACTAAATTTTGCAATCGCCCTGGCACGCCAGGAACCGCACGGCGCGCGACTCTTCGAAATACCCAAAGAAAGAGGGTACCGAGAACAATAGAAACACCGAGCGTGTCTAGGTGCAGGGTCCAAAAACCCTGTTTGTGCATGCTTAAATTATTTAAATTGAATGAAAGCTGCTGGAGATGGTGCTGAATATAGTCTCCAGGACTGAGTAATTGCTGCATAGATACCAAATTTATATTTTTTCTCTAGTGTTTGTTATATTCGCCACCGGCCATCAG
Source organism: uncultured Gammaproteobacteria bacterium (assembly GCA_963797335.1). Classification (GTDB taxonomy): domain Bacteria; phylum Pseudomonadota; class Gammaproteobacteria; order JAURND01; family JAURND01; genus CAWCOU01. The sequence continues at coordinate 1,086,659 of CAWCOU010000006.1, forward strand.
AAACAGTTTTGTTTGGTGGAACTAGTAACAGACCTAGATATTAAAGATGAAATCAACGGCGTTATCCATAAGGCCATTTGAGTGGTTATAAACCCTATCAAACATCCTAGCATATTGATTTGTAAATACCGTTGAGCGAGTAAAAATAGTAAACCGATTACAAACAGCTTGACCATGCTGCCTATGTAAAAGACTTTTACTAGTCGAGGTGCTGCACTCACTCGATAATAGCTCAGCCAGCTTCGCGCAAAGATGGCGGTGGGGATAATGCAAATTATTCCTCCCCATATGACTGAGACTGCAAAAAATTGACCTATTAGCTGCCAAAATACCAACGCCGCTACGATTAAAGCGATACTTTGCCCCACAAGCCAGCGGTAAACTGTGGCTCGTGTTGTTTTTAATGCGGCTTTTGACACCGTAAACCTCGCAAATACCCTCTAAATAATTTGCAAAAGTATAGAGGTATTTTAAAATCTACGCAACCATGGCAGGTGGTAGATCAGAGTGAGCAGGGGTGTTTTTAACAGGCGGCTCGCAATGTGTCGGCTTTATCGGTTCGTTCCCAGGTGAACTCGGGTTCTTCTCGACCGAAATGGCCGTAGGCGGCGGTGGGACGGTAGATGGGGCGCAGCAGGTCTAATTCGCGGATGATGCCGCGGGGGCGTAAGTCGAAGTGAGCGCGAATGAGGGAGATGATTCGGTCATCTGATATTTTACCGGTTCCGAAGGTGTTGACGCTGATGGATACGGGTTCTGCGACGCCGATAGCGTAGGCGATTTGCACTTCGCAGCGGTCGGCTAAGCCGGCGGCCACTATGTTTTTGGCGACGTAACGGCCTGCGTAGGCACCGGAGCGATCGACTTTGGAAGGGTCTTTGCCGGAAAAACAACCGCCGCCGTGGCGTGCCATGCCGCCGTAGGTATCGACGATAATTTTGCGGCCGGTCAATCCACAGTCACCTAGGGGGCCGCCGACCACAAAGCGACCGGTGGGGTTGATATAGAAGCGGGTGTCTCGGGTGATCCAATGCGCTGGTAATACGGGTTTTATAATTTCTTCTATGACGGCTTCACGCAGCGATTCTTGGGTGATTTCTGGGTTGTGTTGGGTTGATAATACCACGGCTTCCACGGCGACTGGTTTACCGTTTTCGTAGCGAATCGTCACTTGGCTTTTTGCGTCTGGGCGCAACCAGGTGAGCATGCCGTTTTTTCGTAATAGGGCTTGGCGGCGCATGAGGCGATGGGCGTATACGATGGGTGCTGGCATTAGCACTTCGGTCTCGTTGCTGGCATAGCCAAACATCATGCCTTGGTCGCCAGCGCCTTGTTCTTCTTCTTTTTCTTTTTTATCAACGCCTTGGGCGATGTCTAATGATTGTTTGCCAATGGCGGTTAGTACGGCACACGAATCGCCGTCGAATCCCATTTCGGCATTGTTGTAGCCAATGTTATTGATGGTTTGTCGTGCCAGTTGTTCGATATCCACCCATGCTTCGGTGGTGACTTCACCCGCGACCAAAACTAAGCCGGTTTTTACCACGGTTTCACAGGCGACACGGCCGAGGGGGTCCTGGGCGATGATGGCATCGACGATTTGGTCTGATATTTGATCCGCTACCTTGTCGGGGTGACCTTCAGATACCGATTCAGATGTAAATAACTGATATTCAGATGTGGACATACACTGGCTCTTGTCGTTAGGTTTCTTTATATAATAGCGCGAGTTATGAAAAAAATCAGCAATTGTGTGGTAAAAATACAGGGGTGCCCTCAAATACAGCGCGTGCTGAGAGAAGAGCCATTTCACGCATCACGTCATCCCGAACGCAGTGAGGGATCTCCCTGAATGTGGCACCATAGTGAACATAGACTGAAATTGAAATCCCCCAGCCTGAGTTCAATTAGTGCCACATTCAGGAGATCCTTCGCTACGCTCTGGATGACGTGAGTGGGGTTTGCAGCCAGCTCCTGGGATACTTCATGCTTACTTGGGAGTACATCTATTCATAATTAGCCTTTCTTAATGGGACAGCACTGTAAACATAATCATTGGAACGATCTTCAATTACTGTATTGACTTTCATCGGCTAGATATTGGATATTTGTCATCTAGGCTATGTTTCCGTGGTTTTTCAAGGAGAATTCTCATGTTAAATTCCAAGCATCTGGACGATCTGGTCAAGCAGCTTCGCGAGGTGATTCCCGCCGGTTTACGCGAAATACCCAGCGATATTGAAAAAAATTTCAAATCTGTTTTGCAGGGGGCTTTTTCTAAACTTGATTTGGTGACTCGCGAGGAATTCGATGCACAAGCCGGGGTGCTTAAGCGCACGCGTGAAAAAGTGGAGGCCTTGGAAAAAACCATCGAACAATTAGAGAAACAAAGACAAGATAATAGTTAGCTATGTCGCTGGCGGTTGTTTATAGTCGCGCTTGTCATGGTATTGAGGCACCGCAGGTCACGGTTGAAGCGCATATATCGAATGGATTGCCTCGCTTTTCTATTGTTGGGCTTCCCGAAACAGTCGTGAAAGAGAGTAAAGACCGTGTCCGCAGCGCTATCATAAATAGCCATTTTGATTTTCCGGCGCGGCGAATCACCATTAACCTCGCCCCCGCTGATCTTCCGAAAGAGGGTGGCCGATTTGACCTGCCTATTGCTTTGGGGATTCTAGCCGCCACACGACAAATTCCTCAAGTGTCTTTGGCGGAATTTGAATTCAGCGGTGAGTTGGCGTTGTCGGGGGAACTGCGCCCGATACACGGCGCCTTACCCCTGGCATTGGCCACTCGAAATGCCCATCGCCAACTCGTATTACCCGCACAAAATGCCGTAGAAGCTGGGTTACCCGGCGGCCTTACTCTCTTTCCTGCACATCATTTATTAGAAGTCTGCGCCCACTTGCAAGGTAAAAATTGCTTAACGCCGTATTCTCCCACTCCTATTCACGATTCACCTGCACCTGCTCTTGACCTTGCCGATGTCCGTGGTCAAACCCAAGCCAAAAGAGCATTAGAGATCGCCGCCGCCGGACAACACAGCCTCTTACTGATCGGCCCACCCGGAACGGGTAAAACCATGCTAGCCAGTCGATTAAATAGCATCTTACCGCCGCTCTGTGAAGCAGAAGCCTTAGAATCTGCCGCCATCCTCTCCATTGCTGACAAACCGTTTATTGAACAACATTGGCGAATGCGCCCCTTCCGAGCTCCACACCACACTGCCTCCAGCGTCGCTTTAGTCGGCGGCGGCAGCACACCAAAACCAGGCGAAATCTCACTAGCGCATCACGGCGTCTTATTTCTGGATGAATTACCCGAATTTAACCGCGTCGTACTCGAAGCCTTGCGAGAACCCTTGGAGTCTGGACACGTCACCATCTCCCGCGCCTCGCATCAAGCGCAATTTCCCGCCCAGTTCCAATTAATCGCCGCCATGAACCCCTGCCCATGTGGTTACCTAAACAGCAGCCACAACGACCGCTGTCGCTGCACGGTGGATCAAGTCCAACGTTATCAAGCACGCATCTCAGGACCATTACTGGACCGTATCGACATGCACTTAATCGTCCCCGCCCTGCCCAAAGGCACATTAACCTCAACAGCGACCACCACCGCCGAATCCAGCGACACCGTCCGAGCACGCGTACTCCAAGCACGACAACGCCAACAACAACGCACCAACAACACCAATGCCAGAATGACCCCAGCCGAAATCACCCGAGATTGCCACCTCGGCCCAGAAGAATCCGCCTTACTAGAACAAGCCATGAACCACTTCGGCCTCTCCGCACGCGCCTATCACCGCATTCTAAAAGTCGCCCGCACCATCGCCGACCTCTCCAACCAAGACCATATCCGCACCGAACACCTAGCAGAATCCCTAAGCTACCGCCACCTAGACAGGCAGAAGTTGTGTTCTAATTGACATCTCATAGTAGATTAACATACGATAAACCCCTTTTTTCACCTTCGCTTAATAGAGAAATATTATGAAAAGAACATTCCAACCGAGCAATTTAAAGCGCAAACGCACCCACGGATTCCGTGCCCGCATGGCCACCAAAGGTGGGCGCCGAATAATAAACAATCGCCGAGCCAAGGGACGCAAACGCCTAGCTCAATAGCGCATGAACAATTTCACGAAAGCCCATCGACTACGTAACCCAGCCGAATTTAAACAGGTATGGCAAAAAGCAAAACGCTGTACTACACAGTTTATCACTATATTCAGCTGCCAAAACACACTTGGGTACCCTCGCATCGGCTTGAGCTTTTCTAAAAAAAATATTCGCCGCGCCTGCGACCGCAATCGCCTCAAGCGAGTCGCGCGCGAAACATTTCGATTAAACCAGAACAAACTCGGCAGCAAAGACTTGGTTGTTGTTGCCTACAAAGGCGCTGAAGCATTAAGTCATGCGGAGCAATACCAACGCTTTAGTCATTTATGGCAGCGCCTCGCCTCCCAACCGGAGCTACGCCAAGGCACTTCAAAAAAACATGAATAAAAGCCTCCTGACCAAACCGTTGCTCCTGTTATTACTACTGCTTTTACAGTTGTATCGTCGATGTATTAGCCCTTGGCTGGGCAATCATTGTCGGTTTTACCCCAGCTGTTCAGCGTATACACAACAAGCACTACTGGAATATGGTGTTCTTCGTGGTATTGGCCTGTGCATACGGCGATTACTGTGTTGCCACCCACTACACCCCGGCGGGTACGATCCTGTACCGAAATCGAAAAAAACCGTTAACCCTTAGAAAGAATCTTTTATGGAACATCGACGTCTTATCATTTACATCTTACTCGCGGTTATCGCTTTCTTTTTATGGCAAGCCTGGCAGAAAGATTACCCAACTACGGCTACACCTGCGCCAAGCCAAGCAACCACTAGCGTCCCGACTGCTACCAATAGCAATTTACCGCCTGCTTTCGCCCAACAAACCACGAATGCAACTAACATCCCCACCACCACTGCGACTCCAGCAACGACTCCTCGTCCGCTTATTCGCGTCACCACCGATGTACTTGATATTGGCATTGACCCACAAGGCGGTAACCTAATTGATTTAAGCCTTCCAAAATATCCAGAATCCGTAGATACCCCAAATACACCGGTCACACTGCTGAATAGCAACCCAAATACCCTCTACATTGCCCAAAGCGGTTTAATCGGTGATCTTGGCCCGGATACTCAAAACGGCCAAGCCACTTTTACACCGGAACATATGAGCTATCAGCTCGGGCCGCAACAACAAACCTTGGCCGTTAACCTATCTTGGCGTAATAACCAAGGTTTGACTATTACTAAAACTTATACCTTTACGCGCGGTCAATACACCATCAAAATCGATTACCATATCGATAATCAAAGCTCCCAACCTTGGTCGGGGCAAATGTATGCGCAACTCAAACAAAAACCACCTGTGGCCCACGGCGGTTTATTTAGCTTGCATACTTATTCGGGAGCAGCGCTTTCTAGCCCTAGCGAACATTACGAGAAGTTTTCATTTGGTAAATTAGACAAAGAAAATATTGATCGTTCGGTACCCGGTGGTTGGTTAGCGATGCAACAACGCTATTTTCTTTCCGCGTTTATCCCGCCCCAAAATCAGACAAATCATTACTATAGCCGAGTGGATGCTGACAAAGTCTATGCGCTTGGTTACGTAAATCCTGCCGTGAATATCCCAGCTGGCGGCACGGGCACTGTATCAACCACGTTGTATGCCGGCCCCCAAATCACCAGCCACTTAAAATCACTAGCCCCTTATCTGGATTTGACCATCGACTACGGCCTGTTATCCCCGATTTCCCAGGGCATTTTCTGGCTCATGAAACATCTTTACAATTTGATAGGCAACTGGGGCTGGGCGATTGTTTTAGTGACGCTTATCATTAAATTGTTATTTTACAAACTCTCTGAAACCAGTTATCGATCGATGGCTAAAATGCGCAAATTGGCGCCGCGCATGCAAGCCATTAAAGACCGCTACGGGGATGATCGACAAAAATTAAGTCAGGCCACCATGGAGTTGTACCGCAAAGAAAAAGTAAACCCTGTCAGCGGTTGTTTGCCCATGATTGTGCAGATTCCCTTTTTTATTGCGCTTTATTATGTATTGATCGAGAGTGTGGAGTTACGACAAGCACCGTTTATTCTTTGGATTCGTGACCTCTCTGTGCATGATCCTTATTATGTATTACCGATACTCATGGGTATTAGCATGTGGGTGCAACAACGTTTAAACCCAGCACCTCCCGATCCCATGCAGGCCAAAGTGATGATGTTGATGCCCGTTGTATTCACGTTATTTTTCCTCTCTTTCCCGGCGGGTTTAGTATTGTATTGGCTAGTGAATAGTTGCCTATCGGTTCTGCAACAATGGTATATCATGCGCAAATATGAGAAAGCTAAATAGTGAGTTTGGTTGTTTCCGATGACTAATTCTACTATCGCTGCCATTGCCACCCCTCCTGGTAGAGGTGGCATTGGCATTATTCGAATTTCTGGGCCAAAAGTTCCTGCCATCGCCACCTCCATACTCGGCGTATTACCAACGCCTCGTTACGCGCATTTTTCAACTTTTCAAGCCGAAGACGGCACCGCCATTGATGCCGGCCTGGCATTCTATTTTTCTGCGCCTCATTCTTTTACCGGTGAGCATGTATTGGAACTCCACGGCCATGGTGGCCCGGTCATTTTAGATTTATTGTTAAAACGTTTATTGGCTTTGGGCGTTGATTTAGCACGGCCGGGTGAGTTTTCCGAGCGGGCTTTTTTAAATGGCAAAATGGATCTCACTCAAGCCGAAGCCGTCGCCGATCTCATTGATGCAGCCTCGCAACAAGCCGCCCGCGCGGCTGTTCGCTCGCTGCAAGGCGAGTTTTCACGACAAATCAAACAACAGGTCGCCAAATTAACGCAATTGCGGGTGTACGTAGAAGCCGCCATTGATTTTCCAGAAGAAGAAATTGATTTTTTAGCCGACGGTTATATTGAAGAAGAATTAGCACAACTTCTCACCGATCTAACTCAGATTCAAGCCACTGCTCAACAAGGCGCCTTGCTGCGCGATGGCATGACCGTGGTGATTGCCGGATTACCCAATGTCGGTAAATCCAGTTTATTGAACCGATTAAGCGGTGAAGAGACAGCGATTGTCACCGACATTGCTGGCACTACGCGAGATGTGCTGCGCACTCGTATACAAATCGATGGTCTGGCGGTGCAGATAATCGACACGGCCGGTCTACGTCAAAGTACCGATCCCATAGAACAGGAAGGCATACGCCGCGCGCATCAAGAAATAGCAAAAGCTGATCTTGTTTTATTAGTAGTCGATGCCATCAGTCCGCCTGACGACATCCCTCAACTGCTGACAGAATTTTTTCCTCAACTATCCTCTACCCTTCCTATCACGGTTATTTACAATAAAGTAGATTTGTTGACCGAAAAAGCCTGCATAGAAAAACATTCAACTGTCTTAACAGTTATCAAGTTATCGGCAAAAACCGGATCAGGAATTAACTACTTAACCGATCATCTAAAAAACTCCCTCGGATTTACCGCCAGCGGTGAAGACACTTTTAGCGCCAGACGCCGACACGTACAAGCCTTAGCTATGTCTAAACAGCATTTGGAGAACGGCCAACAACAATTGCAACGTTATCGCGCCGGTGAGTTATTAGCCGAAGAATTACGTTTAGCGCAAAATGCGTTAGCAGAAATCACCGGACAAGTACTACCAGATGAGTTATTAGGGAAAATTTTTAGCAGTTTCTGTATTGGAAAATGAACTCGGACCTGGTAGTATCGAGGCACACCTAAGCACTTTTATATTTTTATTTTTTACTTAAGCTATATTTACTTCATTACCAATACATCTGATGTGTAATTTTGCAACTTACCCCGTGGGAAATTTCGCAGAGAAAAACTGAATTTTCCCCTTTTGAAAATGATCTGGCCTGAGGATCCTATGTTTAATCCGTTAGAGCTCATAGTCAATTTAAATTGGGAAGAAAGTGGCGAGCTAGAATTTAAATCTGCTAAAGGCGGATTACCTAAAAGTTTGTGGGAAACATATAGTGCAATGGCAAATACTCATGGTGGAGTTATCTTGTTGGGGGTCGAAGATAATGGTGAAGTCAGCGGCGTTGTAAACGTTAGTAACCTAAAAAAAACTTTTTGGGATACTATCAACAATCCCAGCAAAGTAAACACTAACCTGCTTACCGATGCAGATATTATCGAGTTATCCTATCACAACCGCAGCATCCTTGCCATCCGTGTACCACAGGCCACCCGTTATCAACGACCCATTTACCTAAATCAACATCCTTGGACAGGCACGTATCGTCGCAATCACGAAGGTGACTATCGTTGCAATGAGAAAGAAATACGCCGCATGTTTGCAGATTGTGCAGAAGAAAGTGCAGACAGTCGGATGTTAGAGAATTTTGATTTAAGTGATGTTGATCTACATAGCCTCCAGCAATATCGACAACGTCTTGCCTCTTATCGATCAACCCATCCTTGGTTGAGTGAAGATGATAAAGGTTTATTAATAAAATTAGGTGGTTGGCACCGTGAGCGTAAAACAGATAAGGAGGGGCTTACTGTCGCCGGTTTACTTATGTTTGGAAAAGATGAAGCGATACGTGAAGCACTTCCTAATTATCATATAGATTATAGAGAAAATTTTTCCAGTGACCCTTCGATTCGTTGGACAGATCGAATAACAGCGGATGGCACATGGGTAGCCAATCTTTTTCAATTTTATTTCCGTATAATTCAGCGATTATCTGTTGATCTAAAACTGCCGTTTCAACTGGATGCCAACCTGCTGAGGAAAGGCGAAACTCCTGTCCATGAAGCAATACGTGAAGCATTAGTAAATACACTTATTCATGGCGATTATTATGGCGTTGGTGGGATTCTGGTAGAAAAACGTCCAGATAGACTCAATTTTTCTAATCCAGGTACTTTCTTGATCTCTTTGGATCAACTGTTGCGAGGTAATGTCAGTGAGTGCCGCAACAAATACCTGCAAAATATGTTTATGCTGATTGGAGCAGCCGAAAAGGCCGGATCGGGAATAGATAAAATGAGAAAGGGGTGGCGTTCTCAATCTTGGCAATTACCTGTGTTTCATGAGACAACACATCCTGATCGGGTTTACTGCCAACTGCCTATGATTAGTTTAATTCCTCCCGAATCTATGCAGAGACTTAAATCTATGTTTGGGATTAAATTTGATGAGTTTGATCAAGAGGAGATACAAATATTAGTAACAGCGGACATGGAAGGATTCGTGGATAACGCTCGGATACGTCAAATCACCGGCAGCCATGCAGCTGATATTACCCGTACACTGCAAAAGTTAGTTGCCAAGGGGGTATTGGTACAAGAAGGTCAGGCACGTTGGAGTCGTTACCGATTGCCAACCTCGGAAAAGGACTCCGTACATATGGGCATGGACTCCGTACATATGGGCATTGACTCCGTACATATGGGCATTGACTCCGTACATATGGGCATTGACTCCGTACATATAGAGCAGGCTGGCTTAAGATCTTTAACGACTGAAAGTGCGGAAAAAATATTAGATAGCATTGCCGCCCCTGCTAGAGAAAATAAACGATTAGTTCCTAAAGCAATGGAAAAGATTATACTGGATCTTTGTACAGGACGTTGGTTGTCTAGAAGACAATTAGCAGACCTATTAGATCGTCATCACGATGGTTTAAGGACTCGCTTCTTAACACCTATGGTAGGACATGGACTTCTTCGTTTACGTTACCCGGATAAACCAAATCGAGTCGATCAGGCTTATACGATTAATGTACCTCATGAAGAGATTGAAGCCCCTTCTACTACACAGGATTTCAAGTTTGACCCCTTAAAAGTTTAATTTTATACCAATAATAAACTTATTTTATGCAACCCCTAATAATAGTACAAAATATGGGTGGATTACCTTCACATTTTATTATAGCCATCTAAAATCTTATGATGGGCACTTGAAAACAAAAATTTAAGAACAATCGCCAATAATCCAACAATGTTGATGGAGACTGATCCAACAATGGCCATTAGCACCTGATCACTTATTGGGTAGGAGTGCTGGTGTTTTACTAAATCAAATACCATGTATACGAAATAAGCTACCCCCAAAAACAGCAAAGGAATACAAATGAGGCGCATCCATTTATCTATTATTAATGTGTTTAGATAATGAGAAAGTATGTCATTTCTGATGGTCAGTTCTTTAATTTTGGTTTTTTGCTCTTCTAATACAGCAGCCAAATATTCTGGTTCTTGTTTTTTTTGATAATCCAGTTCTTCTAGAGTTAACCCTTCTGGTAAAGCCGAGGCTTGCGGACTGGAGATTTGATTAAGTGTTATTTTTTCTTGGTTCATTACGTCCATTTTTACTTCCCTGCCTGATAAAATACGCTTTAATCTTTTCATTCGGAATACATACATTATTGAAACTCAAGTTTCCGTGATGCTTTTTTCTGGCACCATACCATGGCCCATCCGGATCGTGGCTCCAATTTGAAAGTTGAATGCCTGTCACCTGGCGATGTGTTTCCCAAATTCTATCCAATAAGTCTCGTATTTCTTTGGAATAACGCGCTTCGAAACGATTTATTTTGACGCGCCCAATTTCATCAAAAGAAAATTCTTCAATAACACTATTAATTGGTTTGAGGCTATGGTGTTTAAGCTCTTGATAAATAGAAGGAATGACTGGGCCATACTTCCATGCTTGAATTTCCTCATCGAACAGGGGTTTATTCAAAATAGCCAAACACCAACCCTGAGAAATATAGAGTAGCTTGAGCAACTTCATTAACGTCAGGCTATTATCCCCTTCCTTGATCGCTTTATGGATAAAGTAATTGGCAATTGCTTTAGCGGGATAAGACATAATAAGGTTCTCCCATTAAAATATGGCAGAGATATTCATTTTCTCTCTTGATAGATATGAGTCATGATTTTTCATCTAGCCAAAAGAAATTAGGATTCACAAATTGTCAACAATTCTAAAGAACTTTTTTGAAATAGTATATACCGTAGTTCCGCAATCCTCGGAGCTGGGAGCGCAGGCGGCTCGTACTCCCAGGGATATGTACTAAATATTTAGAATCAATCGTGCCGGGTCTTCGAGGGCGTGTTTGATCGCTAATAAAAATGTCACGGAGTCGCGGCCGTCGATTAAACGATGGTCGTAGGAAAGAGCTAAGTACATCATGGGGCGGATTACGATTTGATCGTTTTCTACCACGGCGCGTTTGACGATATTGTGCATACCTAAAATAGCGGATTGGGGTGCATTGAGGATGGGAGTGGAGAGCATGGAGCCGAAAATGCCGCCGTTGGTGATGGTGAAGGTGCCGCCGGTCATTTCCTCCAGAGTTAATTTACCGTCACGCGCTTTACCGGCATAAGCAGAGATTTGTTTCTCGATGTCGGCCATGGTTAGACTATCGGCGTCACGTAAAACAGGTACCACTAAACCACGTTCTGTTGATACAGCAATACCGATATCGTAATAATTGTGATAAACCACGTCTTGGCCATCAATGGAGGCATTGACGACCGGCAACCGTTTTAAGGCATCAATGGCTGCTTTGACAAAAAAAGACATCATGCCTAATTTCACACCGTGTGCTTTTTCGAAAACATCTTTATAGCGGGCGCGTAAGTCCATCACCGGTTGCATATTGACTTCATTAAACGTGGTTAACATCGCCGCCTCGTGTTGAGCCGCTACCAAACGTTCGGCTATACGAGCGCGTAAGCGTGACATCGGAACTCGTTTATCTGAACGATTTTCATCGAGTGTCACGGTTTTCGTTTCGGCGGTTGATGCCGTAGCAGAGGGTTGTTTTTGCGCATGTGCTAAAACATCTTGCTGGGTGATACGTCCTTCCTTACCGGTCCCTTTCACCTGGCTGACATCGACTTCATGCTCACCTGCCGCGCGGCGCACGCTGGGGCTAAGTGGCGCGTCTTTCTTTGGTTCATGCGCTGCCGATTTTTGCGCGGGTGCTTCTTTCTTTTGCTCTGGCACTTTTGTTTTTTCAGCCGTCGCCTTGCCAGCTCCTGAAGCTGCGCCCAGTGTTCCTAATACCTCACTGGCGGTCACGGTTGAACCCACGGGTTTGAGTATTTTTTCTAGAATACCATCTTGCGGGGCCGGTACCTCCAGCATCACTTTGTCGGTTTCTAATTCCAGTAATGTTTCACCACGCAGCACCGAGTCTCCTTCGTTTTTATGCCATAAGGCAATGGTGGCATCAGCCACAGATTCGGGTAGGGCGGGAACTTTAACTTCAATACTCATGGGATTTTCCTTACATTTAAAGTGTACTTGCATGTCGCCCCGACGGAGATGCCAGAATCCAGCCTGCAGAGATGCAAAACTTTCACGTCCTTGTGGCCTGGATCCCGGCATCCTGCCGGGACGACGGGTCTATAATACGAAGTATGTAGTATCCTAAACCACACCTAACGCTTTGTTAACCAATTCTTGCTGTTGCTTAACGTGTAATTTCTTGTAACCGGCAGCTGGTGAGGCAGATGAAGCTCTACCCACGTAATGCAGGGATTGCCCATCGGTTAAACAAGCTTCCAGACGATGCCGCAATGTAAACCAGGCGCCTTGATTACGGGGTTCTTCCTGGCACCAAATAATTTCTTTGACATGGGAATAGGCTTCCAGTTGCTCTTTTACTTGCGCACGGGGAAATGGATACAGTTGCTCAATACGCACTAACGCAATGTGCTTGATCTGTTTAGCCTCACGTTCACTTAACAAATCGTAATACACTTTACCGCTGCATAAAATTAAGCGAGTTATTTTTTCCTTCGTCAGCTCCACCTCAGGAATCACGAGCTGAAATTCTTGTTCCTCCAAATCCCGTAGTGTCGAAACCGCCAGCTTATGGCGTAATAAGCTTTTCGGCGTCATGACGATGAGTGGCACACGATATAAACGTTTCACCTGACGACGTAACAAATGAAACATCTGTGCCGGTGTGCTAGGTACGCACACTTGCATGTTTTTTTCTGCGCACATTTGCAAAAAACGCTCTAAGCGTGCAGAGGTATGTTCGGGACCATCACCTTCGTAACCGTGTGGCAACAATAAGGTCAGCCCACAGAGTGTGCCCCATTTTTGCCAGGCGGAGCTGATAAATTGATCGATGATAACCTGAGCACCATTGGCAAAGTCACCGTATTGAGCTTCCCATATCACTAATGCTTTAGGGTCGGTGCTGGCATAGCCATACTCAAATCCCATCGCGCCTGTTTCTGATAACAAGGAGTCATAAATTTGAAACGACGCTTGATGGTCGCTAATGTGTTGTAAGGGAGTATAACATTCCCCCGTTTTCTGATCGTGTAGCACGGCGTGACGATGCGCAAAAGTGCCACGTCCACAATCTTCACCCGACATACGCACCGGATAACCTTCATCCAGCAGCGTCGCGTAAGCGAGCACCTCAGCATAGCCCCAATTTAAAGGCAATTCTCCCGCGGTCATTTTTGCTCGGCCAGCCAATACCAATGCCACTTGCCGCTGTAATTCAAAACCTGCCGGCAGTTCTTCCAGTTTTTTCGCCAAAGCTATTAATGTATGTTCACTGACAGAGGTATCGACCGGGGCGTCCCAAGACGAGTGCAAGTAAGGCTTCCAATTGGCTGCATACGTACGAGCCAAGCCATCCTCTAAGGTTTTAACGACGGCCTTACCTTCATCCAATTGTTGAAAATATGATTTTACCCACTCTTCCACTTCTTGCGCTGTACAGACTTTTTCGGCGATCAATTGTTCGGCATAGATTTCACGAGGCGTGGGGTGTTGTCGAATGAATTGATACATGAGGGGTTGGGTGGCCGCAGGTTCATCTGCTTCGTTATGGCCCAGGCGGCGATAACAGATCAGATCCACAAATACATCTTTTTTAAACTGGTGTCGATATTCTGCGGCCAGGCGAGCAGCCCTAACCACTGCTTCTGGATCATCGCCATTGACGTGAAACACAGGTGCATCAATCAGGCGTGCCACATCAGAACAATAGAGACTGGAACGGGCATCGGCGGGATTTGCTACAGTAAAGCCGACCTGATTGTTAATAATCAAGTGCACCGATCCGCCAATTTGATAGGCATTGGTCTGTGACATGCTCAAGGTTTCCATGACCACTCCTTGGCCGATAACGGAAGCATCGCCGTGCACCATGAAAGCCATTACGGCATTCTTATCCTCTGGGTTACGACGTTGTTGACGAGCAGATACGGATCCCATGAGTACCGGACAAACAAATTCCAAATGGGAGGGATTAAACGCCAATGAAATATGTAAATCGCCGGCGGCTGTGCTGATATCTGCCGCTGTGCCTATGTGGTATTTCACATCGCCTGAAGTCAGGCCATAATCTTTGAGACCTTCAAACTCTTGGAATAATTCGGCAGACGGTTTACCGAAAACATTGATGAGAATATTTAATCGACCGCGATGCGCCATCCCAACGACCACTTCTTTGACCCCATCTGCCGCAGCTTGTTCGTTCAAAGCATGTACAAAAGGAATGAAGCTATCGCCACCTTCTAATGAAAATCGTTTTTGCCCGACGAAACGAGCCGCCAAATATTTTTCGAGGCCATCAGCAGCCACCAGTGATTTCAGAATAGCGCGCTTTTCTTCGGAAGTGAGGGTCGGGGGATTTTCAAAATGCTGTTGCAACCACTGCCTTTCTTCGGCATTTCGAATAAAACCGCACTCCATACTCAAGGTACCGCAATACCGTGCTTTTAGCGTTGCAAAAATGTCTTGTACCGTCGCCTGACCGCCAGCGACCAGATCTGTTTTATAGGTTTGGCTATCGGTCAGTGATAATTCGGGGTAGTTGGCGATGTCGAGTTGGGGGGCCGACACGGCAAACGGATTTACCTCCGCAGGCAAGGGATTGGTGTTGGCGAGTAAATACCCGTAGCGACGATACGCACACACTAATTTGTTGACCGCCGCCTGTCGTTGTTCATGACCCGCATCGCCAGATAAGGTAACCGTTCGGGTTTTTTTCTGATGCTGCTGTTGGAGTTGTTGGCGGATAGCGGCGTGAGAAACATCGGCCGTCGATTTGCCAGCTTCTCGGTTTAATTGTTGAAAATACAAACGCCATTCCGGGTTAACTGCCTGCGGATCTTTTAAAAATTGCTCGTAAAGATCCTCCAGATAGCTGGCATTTCCGCCTGACAAATACGAGGTTGCCAATTGATCTTGCATGGATGATTCGGACATGAGTTTCTCTATCGAAAGTTTTATACTGATTCTTTTAACATTTCCTGACGAATATGGCCAATTGCTTTCGTGGGGTTCAGCTTTTTCGGACAGACATCCACACAGTTCATAATGCTGCGACATCGAAAAGCTTTGTAAGGACCTTCTAAATTAGCCAACCGTTTCTTCTTAAAATTATCTCGGCTGTCTGCAATAAAACGATACGCCCAGAGTAAGGCAGCCGGTCCTAAAAATTTATCGGGATTCCACCAATACGAGGGGCAGGAGCTGGAGCAGCACGCACACAAGATACATTCGTAAAGGCCGTCTAGTTTGTCGCGTTGGGCGATACTTTGCAGCCGTTCTTTTTCAGGAGGTTGCTCGCTGTTTTGTAGATAGGGCTGGGCTTTTTCGTATTGGGTAATAAATTGCGTCATGTCGACAATTAAGTCGCGAATCACCGGAAATCCGGGCAATGGGCGCAAAACGATGCGTTTTTTGGCCAACGGTAAAAATGAGGTGACGCAGGCCAAACCATTTTTACCATTGATGTTCATGCCATCGGAACCGCAGACCCCTTCGCTACACGAGCGTCGAAAACCCAGTGTAGGATCCTGCACTTTTAACGCTTCTAGTAGATCCAGCACCATCACGCCATGGCAGTCCACGCTGTTGACTTCGTAATCCTGCATATGCGGCTTTGCGTCAACTTCGGGGTTAAAGCGATAAATGGATACCGATAATCGCTGATTTTTCACGGGGCTAACTTTATCAACAGTGGTGTCAGTCATCAGTGTTCTCGCTCCTGTAAAGCAATCGGGGGAACTTCGTGCGGGGTACAATTAATCGGACGCGCACCCAGTCGACCATCCGCAAAATAAATGGAGTGTTTCAACCAATGGGCATCGTCGCGTTCGGGGTAATCCATGCGCGAATGACCACCGCGGCTTTCCGTGCGGTTTTCGGCACATATGGCAGAGGCCAGTGCCACTTCCATCATATTATCTAATTCCAGCGCTTCGATACGTGCGGTGTTGAATACTTGGCTTTTATCGCGCAACACGGCGTGCGGCAGGCGTTCACGTAATTCTTGCAGTTTCTTCAGGCCGTCTTTCATGGGCGCGCCATCGCGAAATACCCCGAAATCTTCCTGCATGACTTTTCGCATGGCTTTGCGAAGTTCGTTAAGGTCTTCGCCTTGCTCGGAATGATCCCAGCGATGCAGGCGTTGCAAGGCGTGATCGATATCGTCTTTGCTTACCGACGGTAGTGGTAGACCGCTGGCTAAGGCTTCTTGGAGATGTAAACCGGCAGCGCGACCAAAAACGACAATATCCAGCAATGAATTGGCGCCTAAACGATTAGCACCGTGAACGGATACGCACGCGCATTCACCGGCTGCGTAAAGGCCGTTAATGACCTGATCTTGACCTTTCTCATCGACGGTGAGTACTTGGCCGTGAATATTGGTTGGAATACCACCCATTAAATAATGGCATGTCGGCACCACGGGAATCGGTTCCCGCGTCGCATCCACTCCGGCAAACGTCATGGCCAACGTGGTAATCCCAGGCAAACGTTCTTGTAAAACATCAGCGCCCAGGTGGTCTAGCTTCAGTAACACATAGTCACCATTAGGACCAGCCCCGCGTCCTTCGCGTATTTCAATCATCGCCGAACGGGCGACGATGTCGCGACAAGAAAGGTCTTTGAGATGAGGAGCGTAACGTTCCATGAATCGTTCGCCATTCTTATTCAGTAGATAACCACCTTCACCGCGCGCTCCTTCGGTCACCAATACCCCGACTCCGGCAATGCCAGTGGGGTGGAATTGCCACATTTCCATGTCTTGCAAAGGTAATCCGGCGCGGAGAGCCAATCCCAAACCATCGCCGGTACATGAGTAGGCATTAGTCGTGGTCTGGAAAATTCGACCGGCGCCCCCGGTAGCTAAAATCGTCGCACGGCTGCGTAGATACGCCACTTCACCCGTTTCAATGCAGATGGCGATAACGCCAGCAATGGTATTTTTATCGGCACGCACCAGGTCGACGGCGTACCAT
This sequence comes from uncultured Gammaproteobacteria bacterium, assembly GCA_963797335.1. Lineage (GTDB taxonomy): Bacteria > Pseudomonadota > Gammaproteobacteria > JAURND01 > JAURND01 > CAWCOU01. The sequence goes on from CAWCOU010000006.1 coordinate 1,104,028, forward strand.
TCATTATAAAAATGCGTTTTGGCTTCGACGTTTTTTTGGAATAAGGTATGTAGCATGGCATGGCCGGTTCGGTCGGCCGCGCAACAGGTGCGGCGAGCTAACTCACCGCCGTAATGCAGGGTTTGGCCACCAAAAGAGCGCTGGTAAATATGGCCGGTTTCGGTACGAGAAAACGGCAATCCCATGTGCTCTAGCTCAATGATGGTGGCAGGCGCTTCTCGGCACATGTATTCAATCGCATCTTGATCACCGAGAAAATCCGAGCCCATGACCGTATCGTACATATGCCAACGCCAGTCATCTTCGCCCATATTACCCAAGGCGGCGTTAATGCCACCTTGCGCTGCCACTGTATGCGACCGGGTTGGAAATACTTTGGAAATCAGTGCTACTTTGCGGCCCGATTTGGCCAATTGCAGTGAAGCGCGCTGACCTGCACCGCCAGCGCCGATGATAATTGCATCAAAAACGTATTCGGACACGCTCATTTATAGTCCCCAGAAAATACTAATGCCCCAAACCAAATAACTGAGCAGCGCGATAACTACTAGTACTTGCAAAATCAGTCGCAGGCAATAACATTTTATATAATCGGTAAATACCGTCCATAGCCCAATCCACGTATGGTAAACCATGCTGAGTAACGCCAGGAAACTGAAGATGCGCATCACGTTTCCAGACAATAAGCCATGCCACTGGGCGTACGTCATCGGCGAATGGCAGATAAAATACCCAACCAGAAACAAAACATACAGGCCCAGAATAACGGCGCTGATCCGTTGTAGCAGCCAATCCCGCAAGCCATTGCCAGTCAAACTGGTGACACTCGTTACCATAACCAAATTCCTAGAATAATGACCACAATCGCCGATAGAAACATAACTAGATAGGCCGATATTCGGCCGCCCATCAATGACTCGCCAATACCTATGTCCATGAATAAATGCCGTATCCCGGCGATCAGATGGTAGAGTAGGGCACTGAGAACCACCCAGAGCAGAAACCGTAGTATCGGGTGGGAGAGGGTGTGATGAACGCTGTGAAATGAGTCTGGCGAGTGTAAGGATTGTGATAATAAGGCCAGCAACAACGGCAATAGTAAAAATACAATAATGCCCGACATACGGTGCAAAATGGAGACTATACCCGGCAAAGGTAAACGAATCCGCAGAAGATTGAGATAAATCGGTCTAGATGATTTCACGGCACTAATCCCGGCGTGGGTTAAGCAGAAGAAGGAATAGGGGTCATTATAGTGCCGGAATCGGCAGAATCTCAATATTTACGTGACGAACAACAGGGGCGCCCAGCTTGGGCATGGGGATTACCGACTACAATAGAGTCACATATTTCGGCTCGATCTTGCTGGACTTCCGGCGTCCAGATAACCTTCATTTCTGTTTTGCTACTCTGGCTCGCCTTGCAGCGAATCGGGCCTCTACCTCAGCATTGGACTGGCCCAAGCCCGCGCGCATTGAAGAACGGCCAGCTTCTACCTTCCGCTGAAGGAATAGTTTGTATTCTCGCATTTGGCATTGGCGCTCTATAAATTCACGCATTTATTTCACCTACAACCTGGGAAGAAGGCCGATGGATCTCTGGGATATTTAATCCTCAAATTTGACCTTCTGAGGATTGATCTTTTTAACATAATAATTAATATCTGATTTTCTGAACACAGGGACTATTGGATTAAATTTTTTATATAGCTCCCATGATTTCCGCTCCAGCCTTCGTTGAGTTTTTTCCATTTCTATAAGTATTTCCTTCCGAATTATTGTGATCATATTTAACCTCCACTTTGCGTATTGAAAATTCATGCCTAGTTTCAATTCCTTCATTTAAATAATCCGATACTTCACTCTGTGCGCGAGTAGATTTTTTTATTGTTTTGAATATTTTTTCCGCTTCCGAATAATCAATAACAAATCCATGATCGGGATACTCTTTAACAAGAGTTGTTAGTATCATTTCAGACCTAAGATTTCCTCGACCATCTTTTGTTAGGCGACCTCCATAAGCTAAAGCTATATTAACTGCCCTTGAAATTTCACCCATGCGAATAGGGTCAATCTGTGACAAAATAGGTGATACAAAGCCTATTGCTAAATTTGAAGCGACTTCTGTAGCCATTTTAGTAGACATTCCTGCACTTATTAAGCACAGGAAAGTGTTAAAAAATACATGTTGCATTTCATTTTTTAGGCTTAAAAGAGATTCATTAATATTTAAACCTGAACTTTGTTTCATAATCTCTTCTTTATCACGAAGTTGCATATCAAGAGGACCAAATTCTGCATAATCTGCCATTATAATTTCGTCAGAACCAATAGCAATCAAGGTGCCTGCACTCTTACACTCGCCATAAACATATAAGTAAAATTTAGAATATTTTTCTTGTAGACGCCTTGCTATTTTAAAAGCAGCATGGGGGTCTCCTCCTGGTGTATGTAAAATTAATAGTACACTTCTATTTTGCACACTGTCGGTAATTCTTATTAATTCATTCGCACCTTCCGAGTTGATTTCCCCCCTGTATAGTATAATGTCAGACTTTAAATCATTAAATGCAGTAGTTAAAGTAACATCAGTTTCATCAGAAGAAAATTTATTCTTTAATTCTTGACTTTCCATGGCATCACTCGAGTAATGTGATAAGTTAACCCATCATAATCCTACTAACAGTTTTGTCAATACCGCTAATTCCGTATATACCCAATGCACAGTGAAAATGCGAACAACAAAGCGAACATCAGCCATTATTATGTTGATTAGCCAATGGCCAATGGACTTCATCTCATGGTTCGTAAATCGCTCATCTTCTTGCGCTGTATTATGGGATCTTCTTGCTTGGCTGCCGGCTTACCTCGTGTGACTTGTGAAAGCATGGGGGATTCTTTTCTGCGATCAATGATGCCGCTTAGGGTGGTTTTTTGGTCGTAACCCTGGAGGTGTTGAAGGGAATGTTTGGCTTTTTCTACTCTGCCGGGGTCCCCAAAACGTACGACCAGTTCTAATCCTCGTTTTTTGTTCAGAAAATCATCCAATATCTGTCCTAGCTTGATCTGCGCGACGGAGTATCCACGTTGGGCGGCTTTGCTGAGGTTATCTAAACTATTCACCATGTCATGCTTATGGCCAATACCTTGTAAATAACAACGTCCTAATTCGTATTGAGCTACGGGACTTTGACATTCGGTGACGGCTTGTTGAAAACACACAAAGGCAGTCGATGGGTTTTTTTCAACACCCCAGCCTTCCTCAAAACAACGGCCAAGTTCAACATAGGCAGGGGGGTAATCGGCGGCAATTTCTTGTAAGATGGTCGCGGCCATAGTCTGGTTTTGCATGACCTCGGGTTCAGCGCCGGTAAGATATAATTTAGCTAAATTATATTGTGCTGGAAGATTGTTGGCGCTGGCCGCCTCTTGAAACAGTTCATAAGCTATTGCTATATCCTTTCGGATATGGACACCCTGTTGATAGAATTCCCCCATTTTATTTTGCGCATCTGAAATGCTTTCCGCAGCTATGCCGTAAAATCTCATACTCATTTGAGGATCTTTTTTGACCCCGATACCCTCTTCATAGCATCGGCCAAGATGATAATAACCCTCCTCTGATTGCTGATCCACAGCGGATTGATAACAACGAAAAGCATACTTATGGTCTGGAGTGATGCCTATTCCTTCTTCATAACATTGGCCCAGTGCATTTAAAACAGCGGGGGATTTTGCGGTAGAGGCTTTCGCTAAAATGTTGAATGCTTTTTCTTGTTCTAGCCTATTTACCGATTCGTGATTGTCAAGCACCGAAAAAGCGTAATCTAACTCATTGCTTTTCGTCTTAGTGCTAGGCACGTTGGGATTTTGATTTTCATCTTGAATGTCGACTCTTTTAGCAGCAGGCTTCTTTTCGAGTTTGGTTGTTTCATCTGTCAACGGTAAAGCTGAATCATTGCGCTGTTTTTGTTTACCACTGCCGGATACTACTGGCGTTTTTGCGATCGTAACTGCAGCCTTCGGTTCTGTTTTGAGTGAGGTTTTTTGTCTATCGTAAAATTCCCGAGTTCTGGAAGACTCCTGGCGTTCTTCTCTGATGGTTTGTTTTTTCTGTTCTTCCAAAGGAGGACCATTTTCAGATAATTGTCTCGAATGTTGGTTTAATTCCCAGTTCTTGATGAGCTCCTCATACTTCTTTTTCCACACTGCTGCCGCAGCGTTAATGGAGGTATTTTTATCGACGGGGATTCGGATGATGCCTAACATTTCGGTGCCAACTTCCTCAGGTGGCTGGTTTAAGATAAACTGATCGCGACGACCATCTTGAAATTTACGAACGTCGTGAACTAATCTGGAATCGACTTCAACAATATACCTTTGTGGCCGGCCTTTTAACTTCACGTAGCCATCGGTGGCCCACAGGTTATGATTTAATTTCTCTTCCTCTACTTCTTGAGAGTTTTTGAACCAATTTAAAGTCCGCACATGGGCAATCAATTTATGCTGAAACGAATGTTCATCAATCTCTGGTTTTCGTTTTTTGATACTGTCCTTCATTTCTTTGGAAGCTTCTTGACCACAGGCACTGGTGTATTGTGCCACTTGATTAACGAACTTATCGATTTGCTCCTTAGTCATCGATTTTTTCGCTAGCTCCATTTTTAATTTCTCGCGAAAAGCGGAATACAGATGATGCGTGAGCTCTTTATCGGTAACTCCGATCAGCAAAGAACCATAAAAAATATGGGCAATTTGCGCCAAACTCAAATTTTTAGCAGTGGCAGGGTTATTCAATGCTCGAAGTAATTCGGCGGTTTTATCTTTGAGCTTGGCACTACTGCCCTCTGGATGGTCCACTTGCATAATATGCCCAGTTGAAATGAGCCATTGTGCTGCCTCTATGGCGGTATAATCCTGGTTGTCTAAGAAATTATCCCAGGCACGCTCTATGCCAATCATGTCTATTTTTTTGACCCCACCTACCTTATGGTGATTCATTTCACGACAGAAGTTAGAGGCGATGATCAGCGTATTTAATAATGTCTTGGTGCTAGCCCGCAATGGCTGTTCGGGCGCGGCGCATAAATAGTGATTAAATGGGCTAAAGTCCCATTTATGGAGATCGATAGCCCCCATTTTTTGTAAATTTAGAAGAGTTTTAGCGCAGGCGGGGTCAATTTTCTGTCTTCCCGGCATCAGTAACACCGACATCAAGGAAGTGACCAGTTGGTGGTTTAACGGCAATTTCAGCAGCTGGCCTTCGGCAAAGTTAGCCAAGGCCTTCAACCAATCGCTCGCTTGCGGGCTGGTCATCTCGGGGTCTTCTACTAAGTTTTCTATTTGTTTATGGATCTTGGCAGGTGAAAATTTGACTGTTTTAAAGAGTTTACTGGAGTCGAACATCAGCTTGGGAATATCATGCAGCTGCAATAGCCGATATTGATGCAGGTGCTGAACAAGCGAGAAAAAAGCGGTGGTATTGATAGGCAGCGCGCTTTTGGCGGCGTCTGGCGGTAATTGCGCTTGTAGACCAGCAATTAAGAATCCCAAATCAGTCTTATAAGATTTAAGCGTTTTGGGAGGGTTATTTTTAAGCAGCTTTTCCGATGATAATAGAATACTTTGGGTCAGTGTGTAAGCCAACATACCGTTACGGGCGTTCACTTGGTTTTCCAGTGCTTCAGCCGCTAAGTTTAGCGCTCGGACGATGAAAGGGGTCAGGGTACGGAGGTAATACTCTTTCAAATCAAATTCCGCTTCGATCAGTTGTTTTAAGCTTGCACTAATTTTCTCCAGTAATTTTAGGGGCTCTTGTGTCGTCTTTAACCAGTCACTGTAACTACGTCCTCGCGGGTCTTTCAACCAAGAAATCATATCCTCCTTGGTTATTTTAGGGGAGTGGGCGTTTTTGCTCTTTAACTCTTGCTCTAAGCTTACAGACATTTCATTCTCCAGTGACCGTCTAAAAAAATAGCCAGATACTAGAACAGCAAGCTTAATTTAAACTTATATTTTTGCAAAAAATTAGATTTTTTTAGTAACTACTCGCATCACCCTGGTATTCTGCCCGAACGATGCAGTCGGAGGAACGCTTGACTGAGTACAGCTACGTTTTTCACAGGGTGACAAAACGCCTATCCCCAATTTATTTACACAGAAAAACCACAGCAACAGCTTCATGCCCCCCATAAATCTGGCAAAAAAAGACATTCTCAGGTATATTTACGGTACGGTAGTCACCCTGCCCATATATCCGCAGCTAGCCCGCGGAATCCAGCTCAAATCAACGTCTTAGGGGAAGTAACCCATGTGCGGCATCGTGGGCGCCACCGCGCCACAAAATGTAGCTCCTATCTTATTAGAAGGCTTAAAACGCCTGGCCTATCGCGGCTATGACTCGGCGGGCATGGCGATTCTCGACCCTAGTTCCGGGGAAATTCAACGCTTGCGCACAGAGGGCAAAGTTAGCCGCTTGCAAGAGGCGTTGCTAGAGCATCCTATTTCTGGTCAAACCGGCATCGCCCACACTCGCTGGGCTACCCATGGCATACCTTCTGAGCAAAATGCCCACCCCATTACTTCTCATGCCGATTTAGCCATCGTCCATAATGGCATCATCGAAAACCACGACAATTTCCGCGCTGATCTGTTGGCAAAAGGCTACCAATTCTCTTCACAGACTGATACCGAAGTCGCCGCCCATTTGATTCACGACCATCTCCGACAGCATGAATTTCTGAAGAGTGTTCAGGAGGTGGCGCGAAAATTGGAGGGTGCATTCGCTCTAGCTATTATCAATCGTCAAGAGCCCGGTCGCATTATTGCGGTTCGCAATGGGCCCCCTCTGGTGATTGGCTTGGGTCATAAGGCGAATTATATTGCTTCCGATAGTTTTGCTCTTTTGCCAGTGACCAACCAATTTATTTATTTGGAAGACGGGGATGTCGCTGACGTGACCAAGGATAATGTCACCATCTACGACAGTAACGGGCAAGTGCAACAGCGAAAAATACATACCTCGAATCAAGATGCCAATAGCATCGATCGCGGCGCGTACCGCCACTATATGTTAAAGGAAATTTTTGAACAACCGCTGGCCATTGATAATACCTTGGAAGGCCGTATCAGCAAAAATTCCGTATTGGAGCCGGCGTTTGGCAGCGATGTCGGCGCCTGTTTTGATCGCATTCGACACGTTCAAATCGCCGCCTGTGGCACGAGTTTTCATGCCGGCATGGTCGGGCGTTATTGGATGGAAGGTTTGGCCGGGTTGCCCTGCCAAGTGGAAATCGCCAGCGAGTTGCGTTACCGTAAAGCAGTGGTTCCCCCCAATAGTTTATTCGTCGTGTTGTCTCAATCCGGTGAAACAGCGGATACCTTAGCCGCTTTGCGCTTGGCCAAAGAAGCTGGTTATGCTAAAACCTTGGCCATTTGCAATGTCCCCGATAGTTCTTTGGTGCGCGAAGCCGATTTCACTTTCTTAACCCGTGCTGGCACGGAAATTGGTGTTGCTTCGACCAAAGCCTTTACTACGCAATTAATCGCGCTATTAATGCTCACGGTGGTTTTGGGCCGACGGCATCAAATGACGGCGGAAGTAGAAGCCGACATCGTGCAACAATTACGCGGCTTATCGAAGAACATCGAACAAGCACTGACTTCTGATCAAACGATCAAAACGTTGGCGGAGCGTTTTGTCGATAAGCAACATGCCTTGTTCCTAGGTCGTGGCGTGCAATATCCCATTGCCATGGAAGCCGCCTTAAAATTAAAGGAACTTTCGTATATTCACGCAGAAGCTTATCCCGCCGGAGAACTCAAACACGGCCCGCTGGCACTGGTCGATAAAAATATGCCGGTGATTGCGGTGGCGCCACAGGATGCGTTGTTGGAGAAGTTAAAATCGAATTTACACGAAGTCCGTGCCCGGGGCGGCCAATTGATCGTTCTAGGTAATGCCTCTAGTAATTTTAATGATTTATCCGATGTGACGCTCGTGCCTGTCCCCCAAGTGGGAGAGGCTATTGCCCCCATCGTCTATACCATTCCGTTGCAGTTACTCGCCTATCATGTGGCCGTGCTGAAAGGGACCGATGTCGATCAGCCACGTAATTTGGCGAAGTCCGTCACGGTGGAATGAGGGTATCCGAAAGCGGGCGCGTCATCCGCGCCTTCGCATCACCTCGTCTGCCCACCTCGTCATCCCGAACACCTCACGTCATCCCAAACACCTCACGTCATCCCGAACGCAGTGAGGGACCTCCTGAATGTGGCACGAATTGACTCCAAGCTGGGGGGAATTGTATTCCTGACTATAGTGCCACGTTCAGGAGGTCCCTCGCTGCGCTCGGGATGACGTGGAGCGCTGGGATGACGTGGAGCGCTGGGATGATGTGGAGCGCTCGGAATGGCGTGGAGCGCGTGATGACATAGAGCGCTCGGGATGGCGTGAGCGCTCGGATGACGTGGGGGTTACGAATAATTCCCTTCTACGCGGATCAGGCGATCGTTTTGAAAGTAGAGGTCCAGCTGCTTTTTGGTGATTTTACCGCCGCTGTGCTGGAACGTGTAAACATACGGCCAGTGATTATCGTTGAAAAGGTTGGTGAGCACGGGGTTACCTAATACACCAACGACTTGGTCTTTAGACATTCCTAAACGCAGCTGCGAGCGCATGTCAGGCGTCACCACATTACCTTGCTGGATATCCGGTTGGTAAAGTCGTATACAGCCTCCCAACAATAAACAGCCTGCCAGCAGGCCGATGATCATACCTGTTTTCATAGTTTACCTTATCGTCATTTTTCGATGGCTTTATCTGCTCACTGATGAGCAAGGATTGCCATCATATCGTATTTCTAAAAGATTTACAGTACTTGCAGCATTTCTCGTGCATGAGCAAGCGTCGTTGCGGTAATGGTGACTCCTCCTAACATCCGAGCAATTTCCGCAATTCTTTCGTCCGTGGATAATGGATTGATCTGCGGTTCCACGGTGCCGTTTTTTTCCTGCTTAACAATTTGCAAATGGTGATCGCCTTGTGCAGCCACTTGCGGCAAATGCGTAATGGCTAGTACTTGCGCATCTCGACCCAATTGAGCCAATTGTTGACCCACGATTTCTGCGGTACGTCCGCCAATACCCACATCCACTTCGTCAAAAATTAACGTCGGGCATTGCGATGTTTGCGCCGTCAACACTTGAATCGCCAATGCAATTCGTGACACTTCACCACCCGAAGCCACTTTTGACAATGGGAATAAGGGTTGACCGGGATTAGTTCTCACCAAAAACTCCACTCGTTCTTGGCCATCCGCTCGTAACACCTCGTCGTCATACGGCATTAACTGAACAGCGAACTCTCCTTGCTGCATGCCCAGCAACCGCATCTGTTGCGTCACTTGCTCACCCAACAGTTGTGCAGCTTTTTTTCGGCCTTGCCGCAATTGTGCGGCTACTTTATCGTAATTTTGTCGATGTTGCTGCTGTTGTTGGCGGTAGTTGACCACTTCACTGTCAACGGCACATAGCTCTAACCATTGTTGATGCAAGCTGTTCTTTTTCTGCCATAACTCTTCTGGAGTTATGCGGTGGCGACGCGCCATATCATGCAACTGTGCCAATCGTTTATCCACCGCAGCGAGACGGTCTGGGTTGGGCTCCAAAGTTTGTAAATAATGCCTGACTTCCAACTCTGCTTCTTTGACTTGGATAATAGCCTGAGTCAACATGGCTACCACTGGCTGCATCTGTGTGCTTTTTTCTGACAAATTTTTTAATTGCTGAGTGGCCAGATGTAAGCCTTGTAAAACATTCACGGGTTCGGCTTCTGATAATAAATCACTCACCCCCTGACAAATACTACCCCACTGTTCAGTATGAGCTAAGCGAACTTGTTCCTGCACCAATTCCGTCAACTCACCTTCACTTAAAGCCAATGTTTCTAATTCCTGCCATTGAAAATGCAGGAAGTCTTTTTGGCGTTCGTGTTCTTCGCCATTGCCAATGGCATTCAAGCGGTGTTGCACTTGTTGGTATTGCTGCGCGTGGTGGCGCACTTGCTGACATAGTGACTCATGGCCGGCAAAGCCGTCCAGCAATGCGCGTTGATGGTCGTTCTTAAATAACAAGGTGTGCTGGTTTTGTCCGTGGATATGCACTAATAATCCACCCAGTTCGCGCACTTGCTGCACGGAACAAGGGCGACCATTAATGGTGCTGCGAGAGCGGCCGTCACGATTGAGGATACGGCGAATAAAACAGGCTTCGCCTTCGAGTAACTCATTATCCTCTAGCCATTGTCGCGCCGCGGGCATCGTCGCCATCGCGAACTCGGCCGTCACTTCTGCGCGCTCACAATGCGCCGGAATAAGATGACTATCGGCGCGTTCACCCAGAACGACGGTTAAGGCGTCGATGACGATCGATTTTCCCGCGCCGGTCTCTCCCGTCAAGACAGTGAAACCTTCCCGGAATTCCTGTATCAGTTCGGAGATGATCGCGAAATTTTTGATGTGTATCTGTTTTAGCATCGATTTTTATAAGCCGGGTTTCTGCTTTGCCAACCTAGTTTTGCCCGTAAGGTATCGAAATAACGATAATCTAGCGGGTGAATTAATCGCAATTGTTCCTTTTTCTTGGTAAGAGTCAAGCTAGCACCCAAAGGCAATGCCATGCGCTTTTGGCCGTCGCCACTGACAAAAGGTGCCGCGGAATTATTGGCACTGATTTGAATCGTGATACTGCTATTGGCATCAACGACGATTGGGCGATTGCTCAGCGTATGGGGAAACATCGGTACTAAGACGAAGGCGTTTAAGCCCGGGTGTAGAATCGGACCGCCACCAGACAGTGCGTAAGCAGTGGAACCGGTAGGGGTGGCCACGATTAAACCATCTGCGCTAAATTCGCACATGAACTGTTCGTTAATTAACACATCGAACTCGAGCATGTGGGCAGTTTCGCCAGGCGAGAGCACAATTTCATTCAATGCCGCAAATTCGGTTAACCGCTTCGATTGATGATCGATACAACCGTTTAATAAAAACCGGTGTTCTTCGTAGTAGTGGCCCTGCAAAACTTCTTTGATTTTTTCCAGGTGTTGAGGGTACATATCGGTAAGAAAACCGAGCCGACCACGATTGATGCCCAGCACAGGAATATCGTGGCTTGCTGCCATTTGGGCTGCGTATAACATGCTGCCATCACCACCGACGACTAACAGAATGTCGCAGGCCTGTGGCAACTCGTCGCTGGGAACTCGCGTCACGGCTAAATCAATATGGGCGGCGGTTTGTTGTTCAAAAACCACTGTAAAGCCATTTTTCTGTAAGTAATCGTGGAGCGCAAACAATGTGTCTTCAATGCCATTCTGTCGTTGGCGACCCATCAGTGCGATGCGTTGAAATGTGGGATTTGAGCTCAAAGCGTAAGTCCTTGCGTGGAATTAGCGGCTGTTGTTATCGTCATCGTAAAACTTTATAGTGAAAATGTCTATTCGATCCGCCATTTCTAATGGACAGTAAATGGACGATTCTCATGAATTAGACGTATAAAACTTATAAAAATACCATTAAATCGAAAAAAATGTGATTTTATATCACTAGAAGCTTGCATTTATCCTCCAGATGAGTCTAAATTATGCTCTGCCGAACAGGAGGCAGGAATTAGGTCGTGTCCCTAAGCTGCTGAAATAGGGGTGGTCACGCACTCTTTTCCGAAGTAGGCTTAGGGACACGATCTACGTCTGTGCGATATTGCACATGATAGAACCTGTTTGGTACGCTTACTTTCGGATTTCTATCAACAACAATGAGGGAATTAAATTATGTTCAAGTCTTCCAAATTGGGTATTGCTATCGCCGCTGGTGTTGGTGCCGCCCTTTTAGGTGGTTGCGCTAGCCAACAATCCGGTGCTGCAACCCCACAAAACTTACCAAACAACTGTGCTGTTTACGCTCAACCTGCTCCTGCAAGCTGCAAAGGTCTCAGCTCTTGTAAAGCTCAGGTCGTTCGTCATCACAAGCACAAAATGGTACAAACAACAACCACTACCACTACTGAATCCACTGGCGGCGCTGCTAGCACCACTGCCCAGTAATCAGCAGTTGTTTGGATAGTTAAGCTTAACTAGACTAAAGTAAAAAGCCGGATATCGTTGTTTGTATCCGGCTTTTTATTATTGAAATACTAAGATGGTGCGCATGCAAAATCTCCCCTACCTCGGTTTTGGCATTGGTTTACGCCCTGTCCATTATCAAGCCATTTTGAGTGATAAACCAACGATTGATTGGTTTGAAATCATCACCGAAGATTATTTAGTTCCTGGCGGTAACCCCTTACATTTTCTGGATCAGGTGCGCGCAAATTACCCAGTGGTCATGCACGGCGTATCTTTATCCATTGGTAGTGTTGATCCATTGGACATGGATTATTTGCAACAAGTGAAGCACTTGGCAGATCGCATCCAACCCAAATGGGTTTCCGATCACTGCTGCTGGACTGGCACCAATGGCGTCAATTTGCATGATCTTATGCCGCTCCCCTATACCGAAGAAGCGGTTAAGCATTTAGTCACCCGCATTTCGCAGGTGCAAGATTTTCTCGGCCGGCAAATTTTGTTGGAAAATGTCTCTAGCTACGTCACCTTCAAGCATTCTACGCTCACCGAATGGGATTTTTTAAACGCCGTGGCCGAACAAGCCGATTGTTTAATTCTTTTAGATGTAAATAATATCTTTGTCAGCTCTTTCAACCACAGCTTTGACCCTTTGGCTTATATCAACGGCATCGCCAAAAATCGAGTGCAACAATTTCACCTGGCCGGTCATTTAAATCGCGAAACCCATATTGTCGATACCCACGATCATCCCATTATTGCCGATGTCTGGAATTTATATGCCAGCGCGCTGCGACGATTTGGCCACGTTTCGACATTAATCGAACGCGACGATAATATTCCGCCACTTCCTGAATTACTCTCGGAATTACAACACGCCAGATCCATTGCCAAACAGACGTTAGGCGATGAAATTGTACTCAGCGAGGCGATGGCATGAGCGATTTGCGTCATACCCTGGAACATTTTCAAAACTTCATTCTAGACCAACACAATAATATTGACGCCGAAATTGTCGGCGCTAATGCGGATTTTCGCCTGGAACGTTTGGATGTGTATTATGCGGCATACGGCCTTAGACTCTTAGAAGCGCTGGTGCGAGCTTACCCGGCTCTCAAAAAATATATGGGCGAAGAATTATTCGATAAATTAGGTTACCTCTATATCGAAAAATACCCATCCCACCATTTTTCCATACGTTATTTTGGCCGACAGTTCAGCGAATTTTTGGCTACACAGCCTGAAATAACACCCATTATGGTAGAGCTGGCAAAATTTGAATGGGCTTTAGCCTCTGCACTCGATGCGGCTGACGGCCCGCAATTAACCCTCCCTGATTTAGCCGCATTACCGCCCGAAGCCTGGGCAGATTTAATCTTAATAACCCATCCTTCTACAAGTCTACTTACCCTTTCTTACCCCACACCTAAACTCTGGAAATCACTGGTATCGGATGCCGAGCAGCCTGTGCTGTCCCTAGAAGAAGAGACCACGCATTGGTTGATCTGGCGCTTTAATCAAGCGGCACATTATCTTTTTATGAACAAAGAGCAATTGGCATTGATTCAAGCCATTCAAACCGGCGAACCTTTCTCCGAAATTTGCGTGAATTTATGCGAATATCTGGGCGAAGATAAAGTCGTGGCCTTTGCTGCTGAAAATTTACGGAATTGGATTAGTGAAGGATTATTTTCTCAATTTGGTACTCATACCGGCATTGATGAATCCGCCGATGAGCAGCGATGATCGCTTCTGTGAGGACTATGATGAAATTTCTTGTCCTATTTTTTGGCATTTTTTTCTACGCCACTGGTTTTGCCAGTGACCAAATCGTGGTTATTTCAGGCGGTGATAATCCCGGCCTAAATAATTACTCCCAATACCTGCAAACAAAAACCTTGTATGATTACCTACAACAGAAGAACAAAGATAATTTGACCCTTTATTTTGGCGCTGGTAATACGGACAAAACAGTAAACCCTCTTTTCGATGTGCATAAAACCGAAGACATCAATCATCTAAAAACGGATATGATGCTGCCTGGGAGAATAAGCAACAACATCCCCGCCACCAAAGAAAAGGTATCTCATTATTTCTTTGATACCAAGGCGCAAAGTCTAACTGGCCAAGGCAATTTATTTGTTTTTGTGAGCGACCATGGTCTACCCGATGAATTCCTGAATGATAAACAAGCGGACCCTTTTTCGAATAACTGTATCGATTTATGGCATTATAATGGAACATTAATCAATAACTTCCTCGACAAAGACAACTTTTATTCTATCTGCTTGTCTAAAAATGAACTGACCACGTTGCTAAATGTCGTTCAGCCTAAACACGTTGTGTTTGAAATGTCACAATGCTACTCGGGCGGGTTTCACCAGATGTCGGTGTCCACACAAAACGGCTATCCGACTGCCAATGGCAAGATCTGCGGATTTACTTCTGCTCCTCCAGACCATTACGCCAGCGGGTGCACAACAGATGCCAACGGCCCAACCTATCAAGGCTACGAACGTTCTTTTACGGAATGGTTTACGGGAGTGAGTATTCCGACCGGAAAGCAAATCCGACCGGCAGCACAAAGCATTTTTAGTGCGCATCAAAATGCTTTGTTGGAAGATTTAACAGTGGATATTCCTCTCGCCACCTCGGATTATTATTTATGGCAATGGGCAAATTTGATAGAAGACTCCAACTTTATTTCCAGAGTACCTAATTTTTCAGCTGAAAAAGTCCGCGATATCTATAAAAATTACCAAAATCACCTAAGCAATATGACCAACGATGATTTTAAGCAATTCCAAAAAATAGTGGCGCTTGATCGCGACCAAATAAAGAAAAAATACCCAAATGAGTCATCGTATTTTAATTTACCACTCGATCAACAGAAGAAATACCTGGATCATCTTGAAAAACTAATTGCGGAACAAGGCCAGACCTTCCAACAACAAATGGATGGCATGATGAACCTGTATCGCAACATCATCTATCCAACCTGGCAGCAAGCGGTAAAAAACAAACAAGTGCCATTAACCAAAAAACAATACCAAATGGAAAATGATTTTTACCTGCCGATTATGACAAACCATCTGTTTAATTTCCCCTACCAATTTAATGCATTGTACGCACAGTATTTATCCATGCAAAAGAACGATAAAGACGTGGTTGATTACCACCAACATCGCGACGACATAATGAAAAAATGGGCAACCTCTAAGAATTTACCAGGCATTTACCATGCCATCGATATCTTTTCAGCCTATATGAAGAATTTTCAACAAATTTCTGATGCGATTGCTGATAAAGAAAAAGAGAAACAACTATTAAAGCGAATTTATATTTACAATAAAATTATCGCAGCCTGGGTTACTCTACAAACCATCAATGACACTCAAGCACTGAAAGACCTAGCCAATTTATTGGAATGTGAACATTCCAAGCTGCAATGACTCAGCCCAAAAATTAAGTTTGGCTATCCGGACATTATCAAAAAGATAGCCAAATTGTAACTAAAAGCTTATTCTGAGCAAAGGCTTCGTGATTTTCTTTAGCTACGGTAAGCTGGCTTTTCTGGTTCATCTGCAGTCTTTGTTGCTGGTTCATGAGCAATCCCAGGCCTAATTAAACAATGCTCTAATATTTTTATCTCCTGACTCGCTTCTTTAAAGACGCCAGGTCTGGTATTTTTGCCTACCAACATCGCGTAATTGAGTTCCTTTAAACGGTCAAAAATTTGGTCCCGTGTTTCTCTGTAAAACCTATCAATCTCATCATACGAACCTAAATTGCTTTTAAGATGGCTGGTTAAACCCAATAATTCTAAGGCCTTAGATAATCCAGAGCTTAGTTGATGAACACTAGGAATTTCTTCATTTTGAAAAAAGCTTCCCGTAAACGAAATTTTAGATTTTGAAGCCGAGGTTTGAGTGCTAGGAGTCCTCTTATCGTCAGTCCTAGGGGAAATATCTGAAGAAATTTTGACATTTTCCTCTTGTGGTAAGGAGGGGGTTGGTTTATCAATAGACATGCGGGTAGCCTCAATTTTTGTGAGAAAATATCAGCGTATCTCATAAAAATTAAGTAAAAATTAAGAGCTTTCGTTCCCCCCGATGAAATGCAATGAAACTTATCACCCGAAAGTTTTTTGAATGGAAGGTCTAACATTGAGGTTTTGGATAGATTTCGCGTTTCATGTCCAAATTTTACGAATAAATAGGGAAAAGTAATGACACATTTTGGGGAAAAGGCGTGTTAGAATTTAAGACCACTATGGATGCTAATGGCCCTGCTTTACACCGATGGGACTGAAGTTGGATTTTCTTCCTCTTTTGTGGATTGCATTTTAATTTTTTTCTTTGATGGCGCAGGCATCTGTTTCGTTTGAAAAAAATTAGAAAACGGACCTTTCTTAATCCCAACTGAATACTTTCTTTTATTCGATATGGTTTTTTTCTTTTTAATTTCAGCATTCGTAGAACATCTTGTCAAATAGTTTTCTGCGATAACATTTCCTTGCTTAGCAGCTAAATGATAAAAACGAGCGGCCTCTTGAACGTCTTTTTTTACACCATTGCCATTTTCATAACACTGACCCAAAAGAACCTGCGCATCATGATCCCCTTGCTCAGCGGCTAAACGATATAAACGAACTGCCTCTCGCAAGTCTTTTTCTACACCACAGCTGATAAATCCTTCTTCATACATCATACCTAAGAGAGTGTGTGCGACAGGACATCCCTGCTTAGACGCTAAATGGAATAAACGAACAGCCTCTTGCTGGTCTTTTTTTACACCTCGGCCATGTTCATAACATTGAGATAAATAAGTTGTTGCAGCCGCATATCCTTGCATACTAGCCAAAGAATACAAACGAATTGCCTCCTGAATGTCTTTTTCTACGCCAGATCCTTCTTCGTAACACAGGCCCAAATAAGTTTGCCCAGCAGGATTTCCTTGCGCAGCCGCTAGACGATACAAGCGAACTGCCTGTTGATCGTTTTCTTCTACACCAATACCTCGTTGATAACACAAACCAAGATTACATTGTACTGTCCCTGCACTTGATAGTAGCGCTAAACGACCAAATAAAGATCCTATCACTATTTTCTCTTTCTCTGAGATTTTTTTATAGGCCAACAACCGAGTAAATTTGCTGGCAATGGCTTCTATGTTTTTAATCGCCTCTAGGGCCTTTTCTGATTCTTTTTCTAACTCCTTTAGCAATGCCCCCATGTTGTCGACATTTTGCCTGTAAACCTTTTTTTCTTTCTCTTCACTAATCATGTTTATTCGTCTCATCCTTATTTTTTATGGATATTCTAATATTTTGGTTTATTTTCATCAAACCAATGTTGGTGTAGATAACATAGAATCACCAAAGTATGTCCTTTGCAACCTTTCTGTTTGTAAAACTTATCATCTGAAGAATCAATTACGGTATTTGCTTATGAAGTCAGTAAGCGCCAACAATGGTCGCTCTGAGTCAGTCGTACGACTTTGTGAAAAAATGCTGACTCATAATTATTACTCAATGTAGTTTAAGTGAAAGCACTTTGAGTTAAACCACTTTAACTTAAACTACTTTGAGTTTTTAAGAAGCTCACATGACGTTCCAAATCGTCTCTCGATTTGGGGGCCTCAAAGGGCCAAGTTGTCATCCCGGAAGATGTTAGGAAGTGGATGGAACTAAACGGGTTCTGATATGGCTATCGCCACTTCTTTGGTAGGCAGGCTTGGGGTTTGTTCCAAATCCACTTGCTCAATACGGTTAAAGCGCTGGCTGATTTTATGGGAAGAGGTGTGGACGTCTTCGGCGTCTTCGTGGGCTTGTTTAATGTGTTTGGCTAATTTATCCATGCGCTGTTGGAAGCGTTGGAAGTCTTTATTCAGCATGGTCAGGTGCTGTTGGATGATGTGCACTTGCCGACGGGTGGCGGCGTCTTTTAATACGGCGCGAGCGGTGGTTAATACGGCCATCATGGTCGTGGGGGAAACCATCCATACTCGCGCCTTGTGCGCCATTTCAATTAAATCGGGGTAATTCGCGTGGATTTCCGCAAAGATGGCTTCTGCGGGAATAAACATCATCGCGCCATCGGAGGTTTCGCCGGGGATGATGTATTTTTTGGCGATGTGTTCAATGTGGGTGCGGATATCTTTACGAAATGCTTGTTCAGCGGTTTTTCGATCGACTTGGCCATTGTGGAGTTGACGATAATTTTCCAATGGAAATTTGGCATCAATTACTAATCGACCGGTGGGTTCTGGTAATAATAATAAGACATCGGCTCGATTGCTATTAGATAAGGTGTGCTGCAAGATGAAGGTTTGCTCTGGCATGACGTTGCGGATCAGCGCATTTAATTGTACTTCTCCAAAAGCGCCTCGTGATTTTTTATCGGCCAGGATTTCTTGCAGGCTGACGACGCTGCCGGTCAATTCGGTAATTTTCTTTTGCGCCTCATCGATTAATGCCAAACGTTTTACGACGTCGGCAAACGTGGTTGTTGTTTTTTCAAATCCTTGCGCTAATCGTTGTTCAACCTCGGTGCTAATGGCGCGCAACCGTTGATCGGTGACCTGGGCCAGCGTTTCTAATCGGCTGTTTAACGATTCGGTGTGTTGACTCAAGCTCGCGGTTAATTGCTGACGAACTTGGCTCATGCCGCCGTGCAAACTGTCTTGCAGTGTTTTTAAACTCTGGATTTGATGCTCGTCGAATCGGAGCCGTTCTTGTTCCCGACTGCGTTGCTGTTCGTGGCATAACCTCAACACGGTATCGACCAATTCGCTGGCGTGGCGGGTGCGTTCATCTAAGCGCGTTAGCCAAGTGTCCAGGGTTTTATTGTGATCATCCTGGCCGCTTGCACGCTCATGAATAAGACGTCGCAAATGGGATTGCTGGTGGAGGACGAAGAACGTCAATAATACCAGGCTAATCATGGTAATGGTTATGACGGCTAAGAGTAGGGTAGTGATGTTCATGGTCTTACCTTAATGAAAGAGAATCATGGCCGGGGTCGGATTAACGTAACGATTAGCACTGTAAACCCCCTCTCCCGCGCGAGGAGTTTGGGCAAAAGTTGCAAACCTATTCGCGGGAGAGGGTTAGGGGAGAGGGTTAGGGGAGAGGGTAAAGTCTCGCGCTATCCATTCGCCCTCTCCCCAACCCTCTCCCGCGAACAAGTTCAGAGCCTTATTCAAGCCCCTCGCGCGGGAGAGGGGGCTTACAGTGCTAACCCATAATCTAATACTCACCCACAGTTGACTAAAAAAGATGTGTGCATACCCTAGCCCACCTCCGTCGCCCCGCGGTTTGTCCGCGGGACGACGTGCGAGTAGTTACTTATTTTTTGATTTTATCTCATGTTGGGCTACTTTTAGGAGTAGCGCATCTAGCCAACGACTGGGTAATAAGCGTTTGCAGCCTGAAAAAAAATACGTGGGCACCGTGACAGGATAGCGAATTTTAGGTCGACGACTCTCCAATGCGTGCCGTAATTTTTTTACCACCGCATCCGGTGGCAGAGTAAAAGGCGTGTTATCCTTTATCTCTTCGAAATACTGTACTAAGTTAGCATAAGGAACACGATGGGTGCTGTTATCACTATCCACATGTTGACCATATGCCTGCCTGGCATTATAGCGGAAACGGCTGCTAATTGGGCCGGGTTCAATCAACGCGACGTGAATGCCGGTGTTGTGCAACTCCAATCGCATCGCATCCGACAATGCCTCCACCGCATACTTCGTTGCGCAATAAGCACCTCGATACGCCATAGACACCAAGCCTAATACCGAGCTGACATTGACGATACGCCCATACCCCTGTTTACGCATGACGGGAATCAGCTGATTCGTCAACTCTTGTAGCCCAAATACATTCGTTTCAAACTGAGCTCGCAATGCCTCACGACTTAAATCCTCAACGGCGCCAGGCTGTCCAAAGCCGGCGTTATTAAATAAAGCATCAATAGAGCCCTTTGTTTGCGTCAACACTTCCGCCACCCCCATTTGGATTGACTGAGAATCATTGACATCCAATAATAAGCTGTATAATCCCATTTGTTGCAACCGCGCCTTATCTTCCGGTTTGCGCACAGCAGCAAATACTTGGTAACCTCTCGCGTGTAGTGTCTGAGCGGCACAAAGACCAATGCCGGAAGAACAACCTGTGATTAATATGCTTTTTATTGTTGAATCTGTCATTATTTTACCTCAAATTTGCCGTATACCCCGTCGCCATGGTGAGGGAAAGTGAGGGACGTTCGAGTGGGCAACCCCACCAAGCTTATTCTCCCACAAGCGAGGAGAGAAGTTGAAAACAAATTTAGATGAGATTGTTCTATGCCTATTTATGAATACTATTGTCCAAACTGCGGCCATCAGCTGGAAGTCTTGCAAAGTCTTAATGAGGCTGCCCCTGCTTGTCCGGAATGCCATCACGACACGATGATTAAAAAAGTATCTGCTGCCGGCTTTCAATTAAAGGGGGGTGGCTGGTATGCTACTGATTACAAGAAATCCTCGGCTCCTACTGCTCCTGAAACCAAGACCGAAGAGACTAAAAAAGAATCGCCGCCTGCCGATAAACCCGCTGAGAAAAAAGCCAGCGACGATTAGACGCTAATGCAAGCACTGCCTTTGGGAACGCGGGGACTCCAAATGTTTCAAATAGATGTCATTATAACGAGATAGAACTTATGCGTAGTCATTATTGCGGAAACGTCAACGAATCATTGATCGACCAAACCATTCACCTGTGCGGTTGGGTGCACCGACGGCGCGATCACGGGGGACTGATATTCCTGGACCTGCGCGATCGAGAAGGATTAGTACAGGTCGTATTCCACCCCAGCCAAGTCGATGCATTTAAACTGGCTGAAACCGTGCGCGGCGAATACGTCATCAAAGTACGGGGGAAAGTGCAACACCGCCCAGTCGGTACCGTAAACGATCGCTTACCTTCGGGAAAAGTGGAAGTGCTCGCCGACAGTATTGATATCTTAAATACGGCCGATACCCCGCCATTTCGTGTCGACGAATACACCGAAGTGAGCGAAGAAACTCGCTTACAGTACCGTTACCTGGATTTACGTCGCCCAGAAATGACCGAACGTTTACGATTCCGCGACCGCGTCAATCAAAACATCCGCCAGTACTTAAGCAACCACGGGTTCATGGAAGTGGAAACACCCATGCTGACCAAAGCAACTCCCGAAGGCGCGCGTGATTATTTAGTGCCTAGTCGAGTCCAGCTGGGTAGTTTTTACGCCTTACCGCAGTCACCCCAAATCTTCAAACAAATCCTGATGGTGGCTGGCATGGACCGTTATTACCAAATCGTCCGTTGCTTTCGCGATGAAGACCTTCGCGCCGATCGTCAACCCGAGTTCACTCAGTTGGATATGGAAATGTCGTTTATTAACGAGGCTGATATCCAGCATTTGATCGAAGGTATGATTCGGCATTTATTCAAAGAATTACTACACACCGACTTACCGGAACGCTTTCCCCGCATGACCTATGCCGAAGCCATGCGCCGTTACGGCAGTGATAAACCCGACTTACGGATTCCCTTGGAATTGGTAGATATTGCCGATCTGGTTCGTGACGTCGATTTTAAAGTATTTGCTCAACCCGCCAATGATCCTGCGTGTCGCGTCACTGTTTTACGTTTACCCGGCGGCGCTCAGTTATCCCGTAAAGAAATCGATGACTATACCCATCTCGTCGGGGTTTATGGTGCGAAAGGGTTAGCTTATATCAAGGTAAACGATTTAAGCCAAGGCATTGCCGGTTTACAATCGCCCATTTTAAAATTTTTGCCAGAAGACGTCGTGTATCAAATCTTGACTCGCGCTCAGGCCCAATCCGGCGATATTTTATTTTTTGGCGCTGATCGCAGTCAGATTGTTTCTGAAGCATTGGGGGCTTTGCGTATTCGTTTAGGCCAAGACAGCGGCCTTATGGAAGAAGGCTGGCGATTGTTATGGGTTGTTGATTTTCCCATGTTCGAATGGGATGAAAAAATCCAGCGCTGGCAATCATTGCACCATCCCTTTACTGCACCCACCATAGAAGACCCGCAAACGTTAGAAGCACACCCAGGCGCGGCTTTATCGCGTGCTTATGATTTGGTGTTGAACGGCACGGAACTAGGCGGTGGTTCCATCCGCATCCATAATGCCGATTTGCAGCGCGTGGTATTTAAATTACTCGGCATCGACGCAAAAGAAGCCGAAGAAAAATTCGGTCATTTGTTATCGGCATTCCGCTATGGTTGCCCTCCACACGGCGGCGTTGCTTTTGGTATGGATCGATTAATTATGTTGATGACCGGCGGCACCTCTATCCGTGACGTCATTGCTTTCCCCAAAACACAGACCGCGCAATGCCCATTAACGCATGCACCATCACCCATCAGTGAGGCGCAATTACGCGAAGTGGGGGTGCGGGTACTGCAAAAAACAACCGTCACCACTTAGGTGCCATTTTTGATACGAGATTAATACCATGGCCGGACATAGCAAATGGGCAAACATTCAACATCGAAAAAAAGGTCAGGATGCTAAACGCAGCAAAATATTTACCAAGCTTATTCGCGAAATAACCATCGCTGCTCGTCTCCAAGGTGGTGATCCTAATGCTAATCCGCGGCTGCGGCTGGCCATTGATAAAGCTTTGGCTCAAAACATGCCCAAAGACACCATCGATCGGGCACGAAAAAAAGGCATGGGTGCGCTTGAGGGCCAGGAATTGGTGGAAATCCGTTACGAAGGGTATGGTCCTGGGGGAATCGCAGTGATGGTCGATTGTTTAACGGATAACCGCAATCGCACCGTCTCTGAGGTGCGTCATGCCTTCACTAAATGCGGGGGTCAATTGGGTACCGACGGCTCGGTGTCGTATTTATTTTCCGAAAAGGGTGTGTTCAGTTTCGCCCCCGGCACAAACGAAGATCAGGTGATGACCGTTGCACTGGAGGCTGGAGCGGAAGACGTACTGTCTTACGATGACGGCAGCATCGATGTTTATACGGCACCTGCGCAGTTCAGTGTCATAAAAGATGCGTTTCACACCGCGCATCTGGAAGCAGCGAATGCGGAAGTCACGCAAATTGCGGCCACGCAAGTGACTTTAGATCAGGAAAATGCTGTTAAAATGTTAACGTTGCAAGACATGTTGGAAGATCTGGACGATGTTCAAACCGTTTACACGAATGCGGATATTCTTGATGAATTTTATCCTGATTAATGAAACGACCTGATGCAAACGATATTAGGAATTGATCCAGGCTCACGAATTACGGGCTATGGCATTATTCGTAGTGACGGGCACAAACATCTCTACGTCACCAGTGGTCGGTTAATACTGCAAGCGGATTCTTTACCTGAAAGATTGGCACAAATTCACACGGCGATTTCGAGTATTATTCGGGAGTATCAACCGTTAGAGTCTGCGGTGGAACAAGTATTTATGGCAAAAAATGCGAATTCTGCATTAAAATTAGGTCACGCACGCGGTGCCGCCATCGTTGCTCTGGCAGGTGCAGGTTTGTCTGTAGCCGAATATTCCGCACGGTCTATAAAACAATGTCTGGTCGGTTATGGCGCTGCGGGGAAAGAACAAGTGCAGCATATGGTAAAATTATTGTTACAGTTGTCTGGCACACCGGCCGTGGATGCGGCCGATGCGTTGGCTGTGGCTATTTGTCACGCGCAAAGTCGCAGGCAATTTTAACGAGATCCGGACATGATAGGTCGATTAAAAGGCATTTTATTGGAGAAAACCCCGCCACGATTATTAATCGACGTGGGTGGCGTTGGTTATGAATTGGATGCATCTTCTTTCACTTTTCATCGCCTACCAGCAATCGGCACCGAAACGGTATTGCACACGCATCTGATCGTACGCGAAGATGCGCAATTACTTTACGGCTTTTGTGAAGAACAAGAACGCGCCTTATTTCGCAGCCTCATCAAAGTCACCGCCGTCGGTCCTAAATTAGCGTTAGCTATTTTATCTGGCATTGCACCGGAAACGTTTGTGCAATGCGTCATGTTACAAGACACGGCCAGCTTGACGCGTATTCCCGGCATCGGTAAAAAAACCGCTGAACGTTTAATCATGGAAATGCGCGATCGGCTGGAAGATTGGCAAGGTTCTACCTCGACTGATGTGGTACCTCCACTCAGTCAAAACCACACCCAAGAAGCCATTAGTGCGTTACTAGCGTTGGGTTACAAACAGAATGAAGCGCGTCAAGCCGTGAATCAAGCGGCTAGACTACACCAATCCCGTGAAGAAATTATCCGACATGCCTTACGAGGCATGGTGAAAGGAGAAAGAGCGTGATAGAAGCAGACCGACTGGTCGGCGCCCAACCTTTACAGGAAGAGGCTCGGATAGACCATGCGATACGACCCAAACATTTGCGTGACTACATCGGTCAAGCGGCGGTGCGGGAACAGATGGAAATTTTTATTCAAGCTGCCCGCGGCCGCACCGAAGCCCTGGACCATACCTTGATTTTTGGTCCGCCCGGCTTAGGTAAAACGACCTTGGCGAATATTATTGCCACGGAAATGGGCGTGAATGTGAAACAAACCTCGGGACCCGTGCTAGAGAAAGCTGGTGATTTAGCGGCTCTGCTCACCAATTTGCAACCCTTTGATGTGTTATTCATTGATGAAATACATAGACTCAGTCCCGTGATTGAGGAGGTGTTATATCCGGCACTGGAAGATTACCAACTCGATATCGTGATTGGTGAAGGTCCGGCAGCTCGTTCCATTCGTTTGGATTTACCCCCTTTTACCTTGGTGGGGGCAACCACCCGAGCCGGTTTACTCACTTCGCCCTTGCGCGATCGTTTCGGCATTGTCCAGCGCTTGGAGTTTTATGACAGCGCTGACTTAGTCACTATTATTAAACGCAGTGCCCATATCCTCGGCGTTCCAATCGATGACCCTGGGGCGCATGAAATTGCCCGACGTTCTCGTGGCACCCCTCGAATTGCCAATCGCTTACTGCGGCGTGTGCGCGATTATGCCGAAGTGAAGGGCGATGGGCGTATTGAACAAAGAATCGCTGAACAAGCACTCAATTTATTGAATGTCGATCACCATGGTTTTGATCCCATGGACAGGCGTTTATTATTGACGATCATGGAAAAATTTGACGGCGGACCCGTGGGAGTTGATACACTATCCGCTGCGATTGGTGAACCCGCTGATACCATTGAAGATGTCTTAGAACCTTACCTCATTCAACAAGGTTTTATTCAGCGTACGCCTCGTGGCCGCATGGCGACTCAACAAGCCTACTTACACTTTAATAAGTTAACACAACTATAGGTAACTATATGACTGCCAATCCTTCTCTATGGAGTTTTATCGCTAATGCCAGTTGGGTCGTGAAATGCGTGATGTTGTTATTGTCAGGGGCTTCTGTTATGTCCTGGACGTTTATTTTTCAGCGCAGTGTTTTTCTAAAAGCATCGCGACGTGCCGTCGCTGTATTTGAAGATCATTTTTGGTCTGGCACCGATTTAAGTAAGCTCTACGATGGTTTAGCCAAGCGAAATATTGAATTACAAGGTTTGGAACATATTTTTCATGCCGGCTTCCGAGAATACACCCGTCTGCATCAACGTCCCGGCATCAACAATCAAGCAACCATGGCCGGTGTCGAGAGAGCCATGCGCATCGCTAATGCCAGGGAAATGGACAAATTAGAACGCCACTTATCCTTTTTAGCGACCGTGGGTTCAACCAGCCCCTACGTCGGTTTATTCGGCACTGTTTGGGGAATTATGACTTCATTTCAAGGATTAATTGGCGTTCAGCAATCGACGATTGCCATGGTGGCCCCCGGTATTTCCGAAGCATTGGTTGCCACCGCCATGGGATTATTCGCCGCTATTCCTGCGGTTATTGCTTATAATCGATTTAACAACGAGGTGGAACGTTTGGCCAACACCTACGATACCTTCCAAGAAGAATTTTCCAATATTCTTTATCGACAGGCACATTTACAACCCACGCATCCGCAACCGTTAGCGATTGACTGATGGGGCAGCCTATTCATTGGCAGTAGTCATCGGTATAGCTAATTGTTCAAAATACTGTTGACGAGCTGGCGATTCATTGACGCCTTGCATTTGTATGGCGCCGGGTGGGGGAACCTTGCCAGGCCATAACCCAGAACAACCATTCAGCAACGGCATCACTAGACTGATTAAAAAAAGGGGAGGGAGTAGACCCGCCGATAAATGACGATGGTTACGCATCTTTGAATCCCTTTTTATTTGATGAAATTCCATTTGTTGTAAAAAATATGGTTCACCTTAATCATGGCGAATTGCAAACAGGTGACCATTGCGTTTAAGATCGAATAGAAACACAAACTTGGTCTTACAATATCCACGAACAGGCAGTAGCGAATTTGATCCGATTGATTAAAGGATTGATGGATATAAGTGTCGTCAAAAATAAACAATGGGTTATCTTGCCACATATGCTTATGATGACCCACTTGGATATAAACCCCTTCGTTTTGCACCGGATTAAAATTATAAAGCAATCGCAAAGTCATCCGTAACGGCCCAAAATGCCGTGAAGTCGATTGTTGTTTGTTGAACGCCGACACACCAATCGTTTTAATGTATTTAAATGATTGGTGAAAATCATCTATTTGTATGGAGTTTCGGATATTTTTTCCATACCATTTAAAGAAAATCATCCCTCGCTCTTTGCCGGCCATTTTGGCATCCAATGCCTGGATCAATTCTTCTTTGTGGGTATGGTTCAGCAGATACTCAATCTCTTTCTGACAGGCCTCTGGAAAATCGTTCACGTGATAGACAGGCTTCATGCGCCAGCTGAGCAAGTCGGTAAATAGGTTTAGGGGTGAGAGTAGCCAAGTAATATCGCCATTGCCTAGAAAGTATTTTTTCAATATCTCTTTGTCTAAAGGCATGTTCCTGGCAATGTCAATGACACCGCAAATCAGAAAAAATAAAAATACCTTGGGTAGAAGATAGAGGGCTAATAAAAGAACCAAGCCTCTGCGGAGGATTTTTTTCTTGAAGATGGCATTCCATGAGCCACTTATCACGCGGGTGTTCATATTGCTGTTCCTAAATGAATTGGGAGACAATTTTAATAATACTTAGGATTTTAGTAATTCCTTTGCTTAAATTCAAGCACGAATATTGTCATTTTACAACTGGATTTTTCCCCTGGGAACGCAATATGTTAAATTTTCCTGATAATAAACACCGCGGCAATGATAAAAATTAAAAACAATACTAAGAATATCCCGAATAAAATTTTAGCAATTCCCACCGCCACCCCAGCAACACCTGTGAAGCCCAACAGGCCGGCGACAAGAGAAATCACTAGAAATATAAATGCCCACTTTAACATACGAAATCCCTCCTAAAATTATATTTTAATCTATAATAGTTCTAATTCCTATCCTTTTAAAATAAATTACTGAGCAAATCGTCGTCTTCTGGTATTTGGAAATGAAAAATTCTTCTAGTATTTCCTTAGATAGCTTTCTCAGCACGGACAATTTAAAATTAGGGTGATGCACAGTGAACATGGGAATCGCATTTTTACTGTACGAGCGGTATATCTACAGGGTCGATTGTTCAGCGTTTAATTTTAGCAACTTATTTCTCATTAGTTTTGCCCCTAATAGATTGACACCCAGACCAAATATAACTAATAGGGCAGCGAGTATTTTCCAAAATTGCAAAGCCTCGCCCAATACCAAGAATGAGCTAAGCATACCAAAAATAGGCACTAGCAACATGAACGGTGCAACCGTGGTCATTGGATAGCGGCTAATTAGCCAACTCCATCCGACATAACCCGACAGGGTGGATAAGTAGACGATATACGCGACAGAGGCTAATGATAACCAGGATACGTGCTGCCATTCATACGCTATTTTATCGCCACCCTCCAACAAGAAAGCTATAAGTAATAACGGTGGCCAAGAAATTAAGCTTCCCCATACGACCAAAGAAAACATATTCACCTGGCCAATTTTTTTAGTGATGATATTACCCACACTCCATGAGACTGCGGCCGCTATTACTAGAAAAAACCCGGGGACAGAATAATTGCCGCCCATATTTAAACCGACAATGAGTATTCCTATAAAAGAGATGAGTGCTCCAGACAGTTGCCAAATGGTTGGTTTCTCACCCATAAAAACGACGGCAAATAATAGGGTGATGAATACTTGAGCTTGGAGCAATAGTGATGCCATTCCGGCTGTGACTCCTAAACGCATTCCGGTAAACAACAAAGAAAACTGGCAGACAAACATCACTAAGCCATAACAAACGATCATTTTTATTGGGGTAGCTGGTTTTTTTATAAAAAATACGGCGGGGATGCTGGCAAGAAAGAACCTCATGAAACAAAGGGTTAACGGCGGTATTTCTTTTAACCCTATTTTGATGACAACAAAATTAAATCCCCAAATAGCCACCACTAGCAAAGCTAGTAAAAAATGAGAAAAACGCATATGGCATCCTATGTGGGAGGGTGAAATTCATAAGTTTCGCATATAGTAAAATTTTAAATATACTTACGCAATGGGCTTGAATGAACAGCTACCCTCCCAACCTTAGGTTTTTTAGGTCAGCTTAATCCAAGTCGTTTTTATCTCCAGATAATGTTCTAAACCATAGAATGAAGATTCCCGTCCAATCCCAGACTGCTTGTAACCGCCAAAAGGAGTGGTCACATCGCCGACTTCAATCGTATTCACGGAAACCACACCGGCGCGCAGCGCTTTTGCCACTTTATGGGCCTGATTAATATTATCTGTCCACACCGAAGCAGCCAGGCCATAATGCGTATCGTTAGCAATTTTTATGGCTTCATTGACATTATCAAAGCTAAGCACCGACAGAACCGGCCCAAAAATTTCTTCCCGGGCAATGGTCATGGAATTTTTAACCTGGGAAAAAATGGTCGGTTCAATAAAACAGCCCTGGGTTTCCAATCGTGTTTGCTTGCCGCCTAGTACCAACTCCGCACCTTCGGTTTTGCCAAGATCGATGTATTTCAGCACCCGTTGTAACTGCGTTTGATCCACCAACGCGCCCATTGTCGTTTCGGGATTCAATGGATCACCTGGCTGAAAACTCTGGCTGTATTGTCTTAATTTATCGATTAAAGGTTTGTAAATTTCTCGGGCAACCAGTAGTCGCGTGGGTGCGCAGCAAATTTGACCCTGATTGTGAAACACGTGACCCACAGACTGCTGCGCCACTTCGTCTAAATTTTGATAATCGGATAAGACAATATTCGGTGATTTACCCCCGCATTCCAGGGCAATGCGTTTCATGTTTGATTCCGCACTGTACTTTAAAAATAATTTACCGACTTCGGTTGAGCCCGTGAAACTAACGGCATCGACATCCGGATGTAGACCTAGCGCTTTACCCGCCGTTTCTCCATAACCCGGCAACACATTCAATACACCATCAGGAATGCCTGCTTGAGCTGCTAATTCCGCAATAAATAGCGCAGTAAGCGGCGATTGTTCGGCGGGTTTGAGAATAACAGAATTTCCGGTGGCCAGTGCCGGAGCGATTTTTGCGCAGGCAATAAATAGCGGAAAGTTCCAAGGTATGACTGCCGCCACAACTCCCAAGGGTTCACGTGTGATTAAAGCCAAAACATCCGGTGAGGTCGGTGCCACGTGGTCATAGACTTTATCAATGATTTCCGCATACCAGCGCACCAGATTTACAGCAGAAGTGACATCGGAGTCGCTATCGGAAATGGGTTTTCCCATATCCAGTGTTTCCAGTAACGCCAGTTCAAACTGATGCCGTTCAATGGCCTGAGCAAAATCCAATAAGACTCGCTTACGAAATGCCGGCGCTGTTTGCGACCAAGTGCCTTGTTCAAAAACATGCCGTGCTGCTTTCACCGCCAAAGCCACATCTTCCTGATCACACGCAGCCACCTGCGTTAAGACCTGCCCAGTCGATGGATTTATGCAGGGAAATGTTGCTCCCGATACTGCGTTGACATAACGCCCATTGATAAACGCTTTGTTTTGAAAAGTGACTTGCTGAGATTTTGTTTTAATTTCTTCGTAGGTGGTTTGCATAGTTTTATCCTTTCCACAGCGGCATGGGCGCCGTTCGGGTTATTGTGAACTGTTACTAACCCCTCTTTTTTCAAGAGGGGTTTAGCGTGGTGTCAACGCAGGAAAGAAGATCAAGGTTCGACATGCACAGGGCCTAGTATATTTTCAGAGAATGTAGAGCCAAAATAAGTGACGTTTGAAGGGTTAATACCCTGTGTTTCAATACCGTACCTTCCGTTGTTATTAAACGTTGAGTTATTAGCAGTTAGGGTAAACAAATTAGCAGAAGAGCTGAAGGCTTGGATACCATCAGCCATATTGCCATTAAAAGTTGAGGCATTGGCAATTAGGTCGAAGGTACTAGTGGAGTTATTGTCGGCTTCAATACCATCATTATGATTGCCATTAAAGCTCGAACCCGTAGCGTTTAGGACGAATGTCGCATCCGAATTATTGTGGGCTTCAAGACCATCATGGAAATTGCCGTTAAAGCTGGCGTTTCGGATGATTGCATTGAATATACCTGCCGAACTATTGTTGGCTTCAATACCATCATTAGCATTCGCGTTAAAGCTGGCGTTAGTCGCGGTTAGGTTGAATGTGCCGCTCGCACTTGTAAAATTATTGGCTTCAAGACCATCGTGGCCATTGGCGTTAAAGCTGGCGTTACCCACGGTTAAGTTGAAGGTATTATCAGCATTGTAGGCCTCAATACCATCCCTACCATTGCCATTAAAGCTGGCGTTATGGATAATTAGGTTGAGTAGGGCGTTAGAATTATTGTGGGCTTCAAGGCCATCATGAAGATTGCCGTTAAAGCTGGCGTTTCGGATGATTGAATTAAATATACCCGCCGAATTATTGTTGATTTCAATACCATCATTGACATTGCCGTTAAAGCTGGAGTTATGAACGGTTAGATTGAATATGGCATTCGCATTTGTCACATTATCTGCTTCAATACCATCGTGAGAATTCCTGTTAAAACTGGAGTTATTCACGGTTAGGTTGAATGTGCCAGTGGTAGTACCCTCACTGCGAGCTTCAATACCATCACGACCATTCCCATTAAAGCTTGAACCTTTGACGATTAAGTTGAGTATCCCCGCATTATTATTGTGGGCTTCAATACCATCATGGCCATTCTCGTTTAAGTTGGAGTGTCTGGTGATAAGGTTGAATATGCCTGAGTTATTGTTAACTAGAATACCATCATGACTATTGTCGGTTAAGGTGGAGTTATTAACAATTAGATTGAATGTATCATTAGAACTATTGTTGGTATTGTTGGCTTGAATACCATCATCACCGTTGCCATTAAAAGTAGAGTTATTCACTTTTAGATTAAACGAGCCTAAGGAATTATTGGCCAGGATACCCTCCTGAATATTTGCATTCAAAGTGGAATTATTAACCACCAGATTTAATCCCCCACCACCGTCATTATTTGCGTACACCCCGTTGTTAAATTTAGTATTGCTGATGTTGACATTATCAAGCTTCATGCTGACTTGGCCAGTGCCATTATTCTGCACGAA
The DNA here is from genome assembly GCA_963797335.1 of uncultured Gammaproteobacteria bacterium. Classification (GTDB taxonomy): domain Bacteria; phylum Pseudomonadota; class Gammaproteobacteria; order JAURND01; family JAURND01; genus CAWCOU01. The sequence goes on from CAWCOU010000006.1 coordinate 1,135,818, forward strand.
GAGGGCGCTGCTGCCATTGTTAGTGTCACCTTCTATTTGGATAGAAGTCACGAGGATGTCAGAATCCCCCAAATTTACGTTCCAATTTAAACCATTACCACTGGAATTCGTAAACTCGAAGATCGGGCGATTATTGCCGGTGGCCGGTTTGACGAATAATCTACCCTCGTAACTCTGGCGACCGAAGATATTATCATTCATTAGATCAATTTCGGTGGCTGAGGTGTACGGCCCTATACCGCCATTGAAGAAGAAGTTGATGTTCTTTTGGGCATTGGCGTCATCGACATTGGTTTGATTCAAGCCAAGGTACGGGTGTTCGTAAGAACCGTCGGGGTTGGATGCTGTGCTATCCTGAATGGGCGAATCCGGTAAGAAGAAAGAGATGTGATCCATGACGACGCCATAATCTCCCGTGGCCTCCGTCTGCTTCAGAATGGGTTGCGCAGTATGAGAACTGCCACCCACTGCAATTAGGTTACGCTGGATAGGATCCACCATGCGTTCGATGAGCGCTCCGTCGAATTGCTTAGCCGTGTGTCGACCACCGAAGTGGTAGGCGAGCCCAACTCTCACGGTATTGTGTGAAAAATTGTCGTAACCTTCGCTGACATCGATATCCAATTGACTGGTGACTGGCACTTGCAGTCTAGCCACGCCACCGGTGATGTCTTGTGCATCTTTAGGGCTGAAGTGGTAACCGCCAAAGTAAATTTTGGGATTGTCTTTTATCGGCAGACGAAAACCGACTTGGGCATCTTCGCCTACACCGACGGATTCAAACGTATCAAACAATTGGTCGTATTCCGTATGGCCTGCGAAGGTGATGGAGTCAAAATCATCCAACTCGCTACCAAACGCACTCCCCGTGGATACTCGGTTGGAGCCGGTGGGGATGTATACGTTCGCACTGAAATCCACCACATCGCCCAAGCGCTCCACACCAGGACTAACAAACCAAAATGAATGACCCGCCGGAGAATGGTTATAATCCCCAAATACATATGCACCTAGCAGCCCAAATTGATCGGTTAATTTACGGCCACCGACACCCACTGCCCCAGAATAGTCATTGCCATTATGATATAACCCCTGAGGGTCTACGTAGAAAAAGCTCGTACTCTGCCCCGCCAACGGAACTAAGGCATCGGCGAATCCCGTGGTAATATCCCCACTCAGACCAGTGATCGAGAGACCTGGTGTATAGGGAAGAAAGCTAGTCGTATTTGGATTGGTGTTTGCTAACGCATGGCAGCCCAAAAAAAGACAGCTACCTAACATAGCGCTTTTTCTTAATTTCTGGCAGTTTAATGTGAAAAATAGGGGGGAATTATTCTGTGCCATGGTGCAACCTCCTGGAATGCGTGAATGAAATTTTTAGATGAGGCGCATTATTCCAATCTTAAAAATAATTTGCAAGTTCATCTGATTATATTTTACCAACTGTTTCATCATACCCTTATCCCTCGTGATTTATGATACACTTTACTCAGAGGTTTGTTCAGGTAAATTATGGATGTTTAAATAATCCATACTTGCTCTTTTCGCTGCTTCAAAGCCTTGCATGTTTAGCAAATCAATCCTATGGCATCAAGCATCACATAGGCGATTCATATAATATGATTTAACGTTTCATAAAGTTCACATGGATGAGTCCAGAAAGGCAAGTGCCGTATAAAATGACTATATTTTTTCCTTAACGAACAATTTTTTTAATATTCTCATACAATTACTTTATGTCATTCCTTGGGGAGCGAATACGTTATATTTTGTAAATTTAAGAGACATAAATTTCAATTCGTTCTTTGCCTTTTCCTGGATTAACTCGTTTTAAATTAACTGTTCCTATTTCATCGGTTGATTTTATATGCGTGCCTCCACAAGGTACTTGCGAGAATTCATTAATTTTCCAGTATCTTAATTCATTGGCTTCATCGCTGAAGGCGCTGATAATCGGCTGATGTGAGTCGATAATAGTTTGAGCTTCTTTTTGCAATAACGGGAGGTGGGGTGATATAGGTTCTTCTATCTGAAAATCAATACGCGCCTTCTCTTGACCAATATGAGCACCTCCTTTATTAATGCCAGGAAATCGCCTAGATACCAGCTCCAAAACCAGTTCAGCTGCAAAATGAAGACGCATCAGAGAATATCTACGCACCCAGTCAATCATCATGTTGGTCTTTTGACCTATTTTCAAATCATGGTCTTCCGGAAGGGTATAAATAATTTCTTTACCTTCCTTTCTGGCTTCCAGTACGGGATAGCCACCAATACTGCCGTAATCACTTTCCTGTCCTCCTGAAAAAGCATAGAAGATGGTTTCATTTACCGTGATTTTATTTCCATTTACCCCCCGCACACTTGTCTCTAGCTGAGTAAGATAAGGATCTATCCAGAATATCTTTTTAGTCATGAATTATACTCCATTACAGTGAGTTGTATATTACGTTTGTTTGCTATTTTGGACGGATATTTGCTTCAAAATATTTCTTCCCAAATTAACAGTATCTGAAACCCGTGCTTTATTAGCCAATACAATAACCCCAGAATTTGTGCTCGGCATATATACAGCGTATAAGGACATGCCATAACTGTTTCCAGTTTTTTCAATAAACCCATTGGGGTCATATGCGCAATGTAGGGCTAATTTTTGTGGTTTAAAATGTGCTGCATTTTGAGTTCCTGGTTTAAATTCTGTCATGAGGTCATTTTTAGGGTGGTATACCCAAGCTAATTGTTGGTAAGTACCATCTGGGTATAAACAATAATAATTTTGATGGATTATACTTAAGGCTTTAGAGAAAACTGGATCATGGCTACTATTTAATTGCAGTTTAAGATATTTCGTTAAATCATAGGTTGAAGACTTAAGTCCAGCGGCAGGAGTCAAGCTGCCTATGCTAAAATAGGGAATAGGTTCGTTATTTTGATCATATCCTGTCGCTTTATTTTTATAATTTGGAGGGACATCAACAAAAGTTTCTTGCATATTTAATTTATCGAGCAGTTGCTTTTGTAAGATATTGTTAAATGTCGATCGATAAACTTTTTCTAATCCAAGCGCAACTAGGCTAACACCAACTTGACCATACCGATAGTACGTTTGTGGTGGATATTGTGCTTTGACTTTAGCAAGTATATTCAAAAAATCTGTCTGAGATCCTTTAAAGTTAGATTCCTGTGTAAATGCTAACCCTGAAACAAATGCCAGTAATTCTTGGTTATTTACATTTTGGTATGCGGCATTACTTTTAATATCGTTTACATAATCGCTGATGGGTTTTTGTAGATCAAACACGCCCTGAGCAGCAGCAATTCCTGCCAGAGTGGCTGTAAACGTTTTACTGATTGACGCTATTTCAAATAATGTGTGCTCATTGATTTTATTTTCGTGGCTAGCAGAGGTATAGCCATAATTACAAAATTGGGCACTACCCTGATTTATAATAGCTATTGCCATGCCATTAATTTTATTTTTCTGCATTAATTGGGCAGCCTGATGTTCAATAGTATTACAATTAGCATGACCCGCAGTCAAAGTGAACAAGAAGGATAGACACACATAAAATTTTCGGAGCTTAAATTTCATTTTACACTGTTTCCCTAATTATTTATTCTGAAGCCAACGTATTACCACGCCAAGGATATGCAGGATGCGTCATGCGGTACTCCTGAATAAAATCAATCTTTTGATTTAAGATTTTGTAAATACTGCAGCCTGAAAACGAATATTTAGTATCGTTTGAAGTGCAGGCAAAATCCCATTCAACAAACGCAGTCGATTTATTTTCGCAGTAATAAAAACCATGCAGATCCCAATGAATTATTGCGCTTTTCGCTTCCATCCAGAGCTTAAACCAACGTTCAATAGCTTCTATGCAATGATAAGTCGGGCCGTGTGATTCAATGACGATACAGTTTTTCGTTAAACAAGAAGTAATTAGAGGTAAATTATTTTGTTTCCAACCGTTCATGTATTGCTGGACTAAATCAAGCGCTAGGGTTTCCATCGTTGTTCCTCTTATGAATCTTTAAAAATGCCGATTTTTCTTTCCGCTATAGTGAAGTGTTCACATTATCTGTGAATCCAGGGTCATTTTTTTCGGTGCTGATCTTATCAATTTAAGTTGGTTTTAATGAATATAATTGGTGTGGTAGATTAGCATGTATGAAGTCTTTTTGATAAGTAAAACCCAACTTCTGCATCACCCTTAAGGAGCGGCGGTTACTTGGCATTGTAAAGCAGAAAATGCGAGGAAGCTTCAATTTTTGGAATGCCTGTTCAATAGCATACTTCCCGATTTCCACGGCAAAACCATTGCCCCAATACTCTTTAGACAGCGAATAGGTTAGCTCAATCACTTCTGCGCCCTCTACTGTGGTATGATTCAGGCCACCTTCTCCGACAAAATGGTGATTCTTTTTATCAAACCATACTAAAGGACCAAATCTGTATTTATCCCAATAATTTATTTGCCGTTGCAGAATATACTCAATTTTTTCATTGCTCAGACTCACCCCAAAACAATCAATAAACAAAGGATCCTGGAACATCTGACGATAGAGCTGTAGACACCCAAGCTGTGGAATGTAGCCGTAGAGATTTTCAGTTGCCGCCCACGGCTGGTGTAGATCAAAATCAAAATAGGCTAATTGGTCAATCTTTCGACAGAATTCTGTTTTGGCATGGGCGTATTGGTTGGTGTCATCAAATTGTTCAGCCAACTCCAGTTTATGAGCCTCATAGTCTTTCGCAGCTTCAGGATTATTTCTCAGATAATCCCTAAATAAGATATGCTTTTCCCACCAGGCTGATGGGTAATTGACCAGATGAATCTGATGTGTACGCCTACCTTGCTCATCGTCTTTTTGAAAAAAACGTCGATCGGGTAATTGCGATTCATACGCCGAGATATATTCATATCCAAAGGCCGTTATTTTTTTGATGTCCCAATCAGTAAACTGTTTGAGGTCATAAACGCCTATCATGATATCAATGACCGGTTTGGCGTAAATGCCTGGAATGGATGTACTGCCGATATGTTCAATAAAGGCAACCTTATTTTTCAATGCCTTTAGCAGCTGATTTTTCTCTTCTCGAAACCATCGTGGCCAGCCGGGATTATAAGGAGCAAGTGTAATCATATGTCTCAGCGCTGTATTTTATTATTGGGGATAGCCGTAAATATACCTTCTCAGGTAATGGCAGACTAAGGGGACATTTTAATTTGGTTTGATACGCCCTTTGCGTTCCATCCTTCTCTTTTCTTACTAAGAACCTGGAACAATGCCTTTTGGCAGGCCCTCGCAATAGCGTGCAATCTCCCCCGGCGTGGTGATCCATAACTCGTCTTTATGCTCCATGATGTGGCGGATCGCCCGTCGCAGCGCCCGCAGTCGGAACGGTTGGCCGATGATGAAGGGGTGCAGCGCCACTGAATAAACTAGAGGAAATTTGCGCGACTGCTCGAGCATCTCGTCGAATTGATCGATTAGCTTTTCTTCGAACATCCGTCCGGTATGGCGGCGGGAGACCAAGCTCGGTAAGTCGTTGAGTTCGGTCGGGTAAGGGACTGACAGGATCGGCCCTGATCGGGTTGTCATCCAAATCGGCTGGTCGTCCAGCGCCCAATCCATACAATAATGATAGCCAGCCTCCTTAAGCAGATCTAGCGTCACCCCGGTCTGCGCCAAATACGGCCCAAGCCAGCCAGTCGGCGGTTTGCCAGACAGTCGGGTCACCACTTCGGTGCACTCGGCGATAAGCCGAGCCTCGTCGTCCTCCCATAACATGTCCTGACGTTCGGAGTTGGTACGCCCATGGCCGATATACTCATCGCCGCGGGCATTCATGCGCTCGACAATGGCTGGACATTCCTCCAGCACCGCCGAGTTTACGTTATGCGCACCCGGTAGGCCAAATTCGTCCAGCAAGTCAAAATAGTACCAAATGCCAACCCGATTACCATAGTCACACCAGGCATAATTTCGGTGGCTTTGATCATTCAGCGCCCCAGTCGGGTCGCTGCCGAGCCCGACGCGAAATGCGAACAGCTCAATATTATTGCAAAAAAAGACCGCTAGACGCTTGCCCTCGGGCCAGTCATAAACCGGCCGTTTGTGGATTGGCACGTAATCATAGCGGTCGTGACGGGGGAGTTTCATGGGCACCTCGGCGTGAGTGTGAAGAAAGAAGAGGGGTCAAATGCGCCTTGATCTTTGGGCTGGTAATCCAAGGCTCTAAGCCAGATTCCCCCCCTCGTCATATGGTATGTACAACCTCGTGAATAGGGTCTAATTAAGCCCTCATACTATACCTTAAAGTGGGGTTATTACAGAAACAAAATCATTTTGTATATTATATGTTTACCCAGCCGTCCACCTTCGCAAAAAAAGGGGTTGCCCCCTCCCTCATTCTCCCGATCAATTCAAACCCGCGGGACGAGGGACAAATGTATTTCGTATCTTACAAAGCTTTTGTCTCTGTGGATGACTTTTTAATTCATTGTTAAGTATTCAGCTCTATAATTTCAATCGTTAATAACAATCGATTTGGTAAGTAAATATTCAGCCTACTAGCCAGTTGTATTATTTTTAAATATCTTTATAACCACAATGAAATAGGTTCATTCTTGACTAGCGAAAAAAAAGACGAGGCCATCTGGTTTAATTCCAAAAATACACCAACCATCTATGATTTCTTTTATTCACCTGAATTCGAAGAAAGTTTAAAAAATAAACTCCTTTCTGAATTTAAGTTGAAAGATCCCGACAGGGCATCTCAATATTTGAACAGAAGTAAAGATACCAGTATCTTTGATTTTTTGGCTATGTATCAAAATGGAAAAAATGATATCTTGGCGAGAGATTTTTGCGAAAAAATCTCTAAAGCGGAAAGGATCTACTTCATTAAACAAATGCTGCCATTTTGTATTGACCACCATAATGTCAATATTTTAGAAGCATTGTTGAAAGTAAACAAGGATATTACCGATCGCTTTGAGAATTTTTATTCCTTGTTAACCGATGCTCAACAAGAAACATTAAAAAAACTTTTGGAACTCAAAGAAATAAATACTGAATTCAGAAAAAATCTTCTAGGTGAATTTGTAACGTATGGAAATATTACCGACGCGGGCATTAAACTTACTATGGCGCAATTAGCTTCCAGAAAGAGTCATTTCAACCCCACAGTAATATCTGCTCAAGAGAACTTTTCAGATTATTTAAAATTTTTGAAAGTAGGCCTGCAAAACGCTAAACTACCTATTCGTGAAATATTTATTGTTGGCGACCCTAATTTTTCTTCCGGCATTCATTGGACTGCGGGCATTATTGAAGTCGCTGAAAAAAATGAAATAAACATGTTATTAATAGATTCCAGGGGGATGGAGTTAGATTCTTATTGTATAAGAGCATTTGCTAAAGAGTTTCCCCGTGGAAAGTGGTATCGTAATATTGAACCACGACAGTATCAACCCAAAGGCTGTTCTATTTATGCAATGGATGACGTGCGCCATTTGTTCACTGTCGAAAAATACATAAAACCTAATAATATTTTCGATTATTTGGCGGCACAGCCTTATCCAGTCAACCGTATTACCCTAGCTGGCATCGAAATGAAACAGTATCCTTGCCATCTTCCATTATCCTTTGAACGTTCAAGACAATCACGATTAGTTGAAACTATTCTCAATAGGCGCGAGGAAAATAATCTAGCTATTAATAAAAAAGAAATGATGGCAGAAGACTGTCGTAAAACAGATCTTCGAAAAATAAATGGAAAAGATCAAAACAGGCGCATACCTTATGTATATAATAAATTTCTCAGGAGAAATATGGAATTTCTAGAAAAATTTGGTGATGAGCAGGCAGCTTGTAAAATGATGAATTTTAGTTTATCCGCTTTTGAAGAACGCATGGATAAAAATATTGCATTTCAGCGTGGACTATCTTACGCCAAAGGAGAAGGGGTAGAGAAAGATGATAAAAAAGCATTTCATTATTTATCAAGAAAAGATGGAGCAGATCCAGAAGAATCACTGCGCAGATTCGCTTATTGTTGGCAGCATGGTATAGGGGTAGACAAGGATGAAAAAGAAGCATTTAGATTATATAAAATGTCCGCCGAATGGGGTAGCCTAGAAGGGCAGGTCAACTTGGGAGAGTGTTATCAATTGGGTATAGGAGTAGAAAAAGATGAAAAAAAAGCTGCCACTTTATATCAATTAACGGCCGATAAAAATCATGCTGATGCTCAATACAAATTGGGGTGCTGTTATGAGTATGGAATAGGTGTAAACCGCGACAGATACGAGGCATATAAATTTTATTCCTTATCCGCTGATAATGGAAACCCAGATGGGTTATATAAAAGGGGCCTAGACTTTGAAGTCGGCGGAATGCATCGACAGGATGTAAAAAGGGCCGTTGAAGAGTATAAAATATCAGCTGAGAAAGGAAGCCTGCAGGCGAAACTCAAACTAGGTATTTGCTATGCGAAAGGAATAGAAGTAGAGAGAAATTTAACTACAGCTTATGCCTTTTTAACTACTGAGCAAGAAACTGGCGATGACCGATATGGTTTAGGTTATTGCCTTCAACATGGTATTACCGTGGAAAAAGATCTCGACCTGGCGTTTGGGTGCTATGAATCATCTGCTGCACAGGGAAACTTGCATGCACAAGCAGAATTGGCCTATTGCTATCAATATGGTATAGGGACAGAAAAGGACGAAAACAAAGCCTTCGAGTTATATCAAACATATGCTGCCAAACATAACCCATATGTTCAGGCGAGACTGGGCTATTGTTATCAGCATGGAATTGGGGTAGAGAAGAATGAACTAGAAGCCGCTCGGTGGTATCAACTCTCCGTTGAATTTTGCGATGTCGAAGGAGACTTTAGATTAGGATGTTGTTACCAACTGGGCATAGGTATAGAGAAGAATGAAGATGAATGGATAAGACTATGGCATTCAGCTGCTAAAAGAGGGCATGCTGAAGCGCAATATAAATTAGGTCAATGTTACGAAAATGGAGATGGTGTTAGTAAGAATGAGCCTGAAGCTATTAAATATTATCGTTTAGCTGCCCAACAAGAATATGAAACAGCTCAAATGGCCCTCGCTAGAATGAGGAGTGCTAACACGTACTCTGTTCATGAAGTAGAAATCTTAAGAAAAAAAATGCTTGAAATGGCTTGTAATCGTATAGCGGCTGAACAAGAGTATAAAATAGCCCAAAAGACTCTCCCGCAAATTACTGAGCCTAACCCACACTCCGTTAATAAATTAGAGCATTTAAGAAAAAAAATACTTGAAATGGCGGGTATTAGAGCCTATTGCTATAGAGATTATTTGATAGAACGGAATTTATTGTTCGTCCCTGTGTCTTTACCCGTCGAAAATTACCTTGATCGACTTTGTGGTGAACTAGATGCGATTGAAACCTTTCTTACTCATGCAAAGGGGTATATTGAGGAGAATCCTCAAAGAACTGAACAGCTAAAAGACAACCGCTATACATTTGATGAAGATCGGGAAAAAATACTTAAAAACAATACGGAGGTTATTGAAAAACTGACGCCTTTATTTCACAGTGCATTTAGATTTTACTGTGAGTATATTTTATCTATGTTACAAACTTTAGAAGTAGAAGAAACAGACAGTAAAAGAAGCAAAGCTTCTAAGAACTATAATTCATTTTGGGGAAGAGATTCAAAATCTACATTATCAAGGTCACATACATTGCAGATAAGCTATAATGAATTACTTGAACCTATAAAGGAAGCATTAAATATTCTCCATGCAATGAATTTTAATAATTTATGTGAATCCATTGATGAGACGGATGCGCCAGTGCCCTACTTACGACATTAATCATTAATCAGGCAGCCCTGGTCAAGAATATCATCACGATGAAGGGATACACAAAATTCTTTTTCAATTTGGTCTTTGCTACCAGGACTATTTGAAAGGATTTATGATTTCTAAAAATTCAAAGTCAAAATCTTTTTCATTACGAGTAACTAAGCAAAGATCATGGTGTAAAGCTGTTGCTGCGATTAAACCATCAATGGCAGGGATTGTGCATTTAATTTGATTTTGTAACCACCCCCACTTATCAGCGACCGGTTGATCAATAGATAATATTCGATCTTTAAATTGATCTGGCAAAGCATGTTCTAACCAGGTTCGCAAAATTTGTCTACGGTCTGATAATTGAACTTTTTCAATACCCTTACGTATTTCACCGATTGTAAGTACACTGATATATAAGCTGGTGTTAGGTACAGAATCAAACCACGTTAAAACTTTTTTGTTCGGTTGCTGTTTGACCAATTCAGAAAGGATATTAGTATCCAGCAAGTAGCTCATAAATCTTCTACATCGCGTGGTAAGGATTGATCACGAGTGAAATCAAGGTCAAGACCCCTCAAAGGAGATTTGCGCATAAATTGTACTAATGAGCTGGTTGGCTGAGTAAGCTCTTTATATTTCTCGACAGAGATAATGACTGCTGTAGGCACATTTCGTACGGATATGTACTGTGGGCCATCAAGAGTCGCCTCTCGCACCATTTCACTGAAATGGGATTTTGCATTCTGCAATTGCCAGGTCTTCATTTTCTTCATTTACTTACCCCTTACGTCTGGTCTGACTAGTCAGATCATTATAGTTTATCACTAAGCATAAAGCAACCTGTCGAATCCACGTTGGCATAAGACTCGCCACGATCATCAATAGCAGTTTCCACAATACGATTTTTATTCATGCGATATCTCCAGTTTTACGATTAAGATGTCTGATGACAGAATAAGCCGAGATCATGATAATTACTAATAAAACAATCATGACGGCCAAAGGAAGGAAGCTGGTCTCGGGCAAATGCGACATAATGCCACATCCCGCAGAATGTGGAGTACACGCAATGATGCCTCTTTCGCTTTATTGGTTTCAGGTAATTTCACCCACTGGGTATTTTGATCATGTCCGTGTATTGATTGCTTGGTGTGAATTGCGTAATGGCTTCCGACATTTTCGTGCTGATCGTATCAACCCATTTATTGCTAGCCAGGAATCTTATCCTCATAGGCGGCAAGCTTTATTAAAAGCCTGGCGACATGAAATCATTGCTACGAGTGACTGCTGACAAAAACTGACATAAGGTATGGTTACCATAGGCTTCTAAAGCAACCCTTTTTAATCCTTATGGAGCCTTTCCTATGTCAGAACCAAACATGATTATTTTGTACGTCAATGATCCCCTGCGCAGCGCAAAATTGTATGGCGATTTGTTACAAAAAACACCAACTGACTTACATCCCACCTTTGTCTCGTTTGCCTTAGATAGTGGCATCATGCTGGGTTTATGGTCGCGTCATACTGCACAACCTACTGCCGTATGTACTGGCGGTGGCGGAGAAATTGCTTTTACAGTGGCCGATCAAGCAGCCGTGGAAGCATTATACAAAGACTGGACAAACCGTGGTTTAGTTGTTGCCCAAAAACCCGTGGCAATGGATTTTGGCTACACTTTTGTGGTGCTGGATCCTGATCAACATCGTCTACGCGTATTCGCGCCATTCCCAGCTTAGGAGGTATGCACAGTGAAAAAACAAAACATTCACTTACCAAAGTTGAATTTAGTTGGTTTAACCATCAGAACCAACAACAAAGTCGAAATGAATCCTGATACTGCAAAAATAGGCAAGCTTGCAGGTTTATATTGGCAAACACAAATAGCCAACCAAATTCAACATCGCTCCCACCCAGGCATTACTTATGCGGTATATACTGAGTATGAAAGTGATGAGCATGGGGATTATATTTATTTTATCGGTGAAGCAGTAGATTCTTTGGGTAGGTAAAATTTATCCCAATTAAAGAGCCTCACTATTCCTGAAAGTCAATATCAAAAATTCACAACAGAATCCGGACAGATTCCGGGGGTTATTATTTCCGCCTGGAAGGAAATATGGGTAATGCGAACAGATAATTTGGGTGGTAAGCGAAAATATATTGCAGATTTTGAAGTCTATGATCAAAGAGCTGCCAATCCAAATCAAGCAGTGATTGATATTTATATAGGAATTGAAGGTTAGCAGCTACTAATGAATTTTCTTACTGCAGATAAATAAGCACCAGGCTGATCAATGGCAACTGAATGACCGCAATCGGGAAAAATATGTAGTTCGGAACGAGGTATCTGACTTGCAATCAGTTTGGCAAAGCGAGGATCATTTACCCAATCATGTTTGCCAAACAAAATAAGTGTTTTGCATGATATGTGTTTTAAACTAGCCGTAAAATCAAAACTCCAAAAATGCGTGCGATAAGCCTGGTTAACATGCTCGATTGAGCAGTTAACGGTTGAATAGGGCGCTATCTTCGACTCTGTTTTTTTGGAATACAAAGGGGTCATGATACGAAAAAAAGTTGCCACATCTTCTTTACTCTTAAAATTTCCTTGCCATAAAAGATCTCGACAAATCTGTTTTTGTTCCGTAGTTCCAAGGGTATTTAAGTTTGCTTGCGCCACTGAAAGAAATGCATAGGATGGCGCGCCGCCAATCAGAATGAGTCCTTGCAGATATTGATGATATTTTATCGCATAGCCTTGCGCTACCATAGAACCATAAGACGTCCCTAATAGGAAAATTTTCTCAAATCCAAAATGCTTTCTCACTGCTTCGACATCTTCGATATACACTTGAATGCTGTATTCGATATTTTGACTGCAAGGACTACTTTTCCCGCAGCCACGAGGATCGATATACACTACATGTGCGAACTCCTCAAAACCGCGAGAATGTCCTTTGTATCCAACATGATCAAAACCTGGGCCGCCTGGTAACAGTAACAGGATGGGCCTACCATCATCTAAGTTATCTGCATCTGTTATCTCGCAGTAAATCTTTGCAGTTTCAATTTTAGTGGCATTTATTATATGTGGTTGGGTGTATACAAACATAATGATTATCTGCAAAGCCTCAACATTTTGATTCAGGTCGATGCATGTTAAAAATATTCGCTTTGGTAAAAAAAGCATATTGTCGAATAGCTTGAGTCATAATATCACTTTAAAGGTTAAATGAACTCTTCTATTATATAACGGTAATTAGATAAGCGACAACGTCAATCCTTCTGATTTAGCCTTAAAATAGTCAAGCGCCACATAAGCTACTGATTGGTTTGCATTTCTCTGAAATGAGTACTAAGGGTAGTCAATGAACGATATGATGAACTAACTTCTTTTTCCTAATATTCCAAGTCTTCTCGTTGTCGGTGATACTGACCCAGTAGTTTCCCCCGAACTGTCCGCAAAACTTGTTGAACTCAATCAACGCTTGGAGGTTGTGCAGATCACCAAAGCTGGTCATGGGATTCACCATGATCATCCCAAGCATTTTTCAGGCGTTGTTCAAACTTTTTTGCGCGGGCAAACTGCACTCAAGCATTTGCCTACATTTAAATTTCAATGATTTATCCTATAATTGACTTGTGTGTTATTGTGAACAAATTGTCTATTATAACCCAATTTCATAATAGGAGTAATCATTATGAACAAAGATATTATTCACGGGAAATGGAAAGAAATAAAAGGACAAATTAAACAACAGTGGGGTAAATTAACGGACGATGATATTTCAAAATTAAAAGGATCTTATGAGGAATTACATGGTTTAATTCAAAAAAAATATGGATATGAACAAGACAAAACTGATAAACAAATTGAAGAATTTGTTAAAAAGAATAAATGGGACGAAAAGGAGTAACGTAACTATTATGCTCAAACTAAAAATGCTATTGATGCAGATGTTAAATTAAGGCGACGCACAAGAGATAATGATAGATAAGCCCATTTTAAAAATTCATTACATTTTTTTATCTACTGGCTTGGAGGGAATTTAAATTTTATGTGATCAAGCCTGCAAGATAAAAATTGAGTACTACAAAATCCTGGCAATTAGACTTAATTTAATTGTCAGGATTCATTTTGGCCTACAATTATTATTCGTGATACTCATCAAGTAATAACCATTCCTGTTACTGTCATTAGCATTCCACAAAAGTCCAAATTAATAGATTATTTATGGATTACTTTTATTGTTTAAATTCCATTTCTTAAAAAAATCTATGGCATGAAAGCCATGAAGACACGCACCCTCAAAAATTACTATGATATCTGCCTGTAATGAAGGATGCTTTTTTCACCTTGAAGCGGCTATCCTCTGTATTTTTATTTCTGTATACAAATTGAGCAAAGCCCCTTAAAATAGCTTCAGATGCACTGTAATCTTGACAAATTTATAAAATATGCGCACACTCATCTTTGGTAGCATTAAATTATAGGTAAGTTAATTCTATTATACAATACGGAGGTTATTATGGGATACTTAATCGGCTGGATTCTGGGTGTTCCTCTCAGCATTCTTCTTTTGATTTGGTTATTTGCACACTTATTATAAAATTTGAAAATACCTTAACTTGTCTTTACTTTTTAATTAAGGAGAATTAAATGTTAGCTCAAGAAGAAGTTATTACTCAATCACCCCACTCTCGTAAATTTTGCACAAAAAAAATTTGTTGGAAATCGATTTTTGCAGGTGCTTTAGTTGGCTTTGGACTCACTTTTTTATTACAACTGTTTGATAAAGCGATTGGAATCACTATCTTCAGTGTTAATACATCCGGTGCTGAGGCAATTGTTCTTGGTGGTTTCTTAGGAAGTATCGTTGGAATAATTGCTTCTATGTTCTTTTCAGGTTGGATTGCAAGCTATTTGTCACGGTCCTATTTTTTTGATCGTCGTATCGGTGCTTTGTATGGCTTACTTGTTTGGTGCTTAACCTTATTGATTAGCCTGTTTTTTATGAACCATATGAGCTTTTCTTCTAATGAAACGCAAAATAATTCTGAGCGACCCTCTGAATCTATCGTAGGCATGAATACCATTCAAACTGCGGCAATTATCTCATCTCAGAGCACAGAAAAACCAAATTCTAACTTGATTGGAAATAAACCCATTGAAAAAGAGGGGCTATCTTTATATTTAAGTTTTATTCTTTTTTTTCTTGGAGCAGTATCTGCCTGTTTTGGTGGCTATTTTGGATTAAAAGAAGAAAAAGAGAGAGATTTCATACCCAAATAATTTTTTCAACTACATAAGGAGATGTTCCATGAAAATTTGTAAAATTTTTGTAATGATGATTTTTGGATTAGGCTGTCTATCTGCTTTTGCGGATGATATGCCCGCTAAATCTTTACCAATGACGGAGATTATACATAATTTAGAATCCAAAGGTTACACGGCTAAGGAGATTAAATTCGATGACAATATGTATAAGATTGATGCCGTAGATAAACAGGGAAAAGAAGTCGATGTCGAAATCAATCCAGAAACAGGCGCTCTTAATCAAACGACTAAAAATAACACCACCTTAACCTTACAAGCAGCGGCCAAAAAGGTCGAGTCCGCAGGTTATCATTCCATATATTATATCAAAGCTGATGACAGCAAGTACGTTGTAAAAGCTTTAGATAAAGACGGTAACAAGGTTTCTCTCGATGTCGATGGCACTTCTGGCGCTATCTCCAAAAATCTATTTTAAGGACAATGGAATGATAACCTTATTATTAATCATTTTAATTATATTAGCTATCGGAGCTTTTCCTGCGTGGCCGTATAGTCGTGGCTGGGGATATTATCCCGTCGGTGGATTAGGTTTAATTGTTATTATATTAATTATTCTTCTGCTTCTGGGAAGGATTTAGCTTTATTCGTCAAATAATCTGGACATTAGCAAACTAGCAAACACATACATCATTTAATCAGCACATGTATGTGTTTGCTAACCAAGCTGTTGCACGTATTCTTCCATCATCTTTTCTGGCTTACTCAGAGTAACCAATGCAGCGGAATTATGGCATAGATTTTGAGCGAGTATTTTTGTGATTTCCCCAACATCGAGGCCTTGGAAAAAAATCGAGGGGTTGGTTTCTCGAATGAATAATTTGTTCATATACATGATCGTGCGTGAAGAACATGGTCCAACAAAGGTATGAGAAGGCGCGTCTTGATTAGCCGCTGAAAAACCTTTTTGACTCGAATCATATCCGTAAATGCGCGCAGGGGTCGCTCCAAAAATGCCAATCACTGATGTTTTATTGCGTAGCGGTGTCCCATCATGCGTATATTTTCGTGCCGCAGCAATATGCAAAGGTCCCGTATCCCCGGTAATGAAAACATCGCAAGCATCGACAATCGCACAGTAAGTTTCTAAAGCGACGGTTTTGGGGACGACGGTAATTTTTTTGCGGGCATGGTCGGAAACACAGGCAAGAATTTTTTCCTCGATTCCTTTCTCGCTGTGCCCAGCACCGAGCAAAAGGTCAGCGCTTTCGTGAGCAAGTGAATTAAGAATGGCGACTTGTAGATCAATTGGCATGCGGGTAAACTGCGAGGTGGTGTCTGGGTTGATTAAAATTTTGGGTCGCGAGGGATTTAAATGATGATCTTCAAAAAATTTCTGTGCATCTGAAACCGCGAAAGGATTGAGGAAAATTGTTGCCCCTTCGAGTGCAACCCTCTTGGAATCTACCCCAGGGCCAAAGAGCTCAAAAATAATATCGTGCATTGCCGACACTATATTCGGCGAAGATTTTTTATATCGATCCAAAAGTAAAATCGCAAGGCACGAAGGCCCAAGGACAGCAACGGATTTTGAAACACCTAATTTCTTGCGGGAAAGAAAAGGGCAGAAATTCACAATTACATCGTAATCTCCACTCCGAATAACCTCACGCACACGTTCGCAATCTTCCGCACTTGGATACGGGACTGTCGTAAAAATACCGTAAACGTGATCAATGAAAAAATTTTCCTTGGTCAGCCGTGAAGATTGTACGCTAGCAATAACATCGATGCGTGCATCCGGAAATCGTTTTCTTACACCCAATGCGGTTGCAGTATTGAAAATAGCATCGCCTAAATTTACATCAGATATGATACAAACACGGCTTGGGGAAGAAAAATTTTTTAATGCTCTTTTGCTCTTTAATTCCACTAGAAACCTAACGATATAATTTTCTGCGAGCCCAAGAATAATCGCATCAAGTAATTTTCCGCCCCGCTTAGGAAACACGCGAACAATAACGTAAACAGCCGAGTATAATACTTTCCATCCGTGTCTATTTTTCATGTTATCCCAGTCCATTCTTATGCGAAATGGATGCCGTTATTCTTTGATAAGCAAAAACAAGAATAGCAATCAAAGGTACGACGGCAAACAAAATATACTGCCCCATTGAAATTGCTCCGCTAAATTTTTCATAAGCACGGCCAGCGAAAAATCCAATAAGGGCAAAAACGACCAATTTGGGAATGGTGATCAGAAGTGATACTTGAATGAATCTTATAAATGGCACGCGCATCATGCCGACCGTGATTAATCCGGGAACAGGAATCAGAGGCGACAGCTTGATAACAATCATCGCCTTGCCTGTGTGATTGAGCAGCAGCCTCTTAATCTTTTCGATACGTTCTCGTGTAAGGCCAATAGATTTCCCGTAGCGATCGGCAAAGCGCGACCCGCCATAATAACCGAGCGCGTAACACACGACATCAGCCGAAACATCTCCTGCAATCGAAATTAGAATAACCAGCGGAAGTGAAAAATAGCCAAACGACGCTGCAACGCCAGCTGCGGACGTAACCACAGGGCCTTCAAAAAACGTCGCGAGGAAAAACAAAAAATAACCGTGTGTCAAAATCCATTGAACAAGTGAACCAAACGTTGAAGTTTCCATGCTGGATTACCGTGTAACTTTTTCCCGATTAATGAACTCAGTAATCATCTCGCTTCTTTTTGATATTTTTACAAGTATGTTGCCGGACTAGGAGTCGACCCTAGTACCAGGCGCCCAAACCTTGTGTCTTGCCTAGACGATCTGGCAATAAGTTGCTACGTAAAGCGAAAAATGCACTAACAGTTTGCGTGAGAAAATGACAAAAATCAAGGCCTTTATTTCAGCCTACCCGTTTGTTTTCTCGTATGTCTTTGAGAATAGCTGCATGAGGTGAATTATTATTTACTATTTTTTAATAAAATTTTGTGCTAAGCAAATTTGTTTGGATACACACCACTTAATAATAACCAGGTCTGATTTCATTGATTATATTCCAAGTTTTGCCAGTAGCCATGCCCGTATATCTAATTTACGGTATTGATTTTTGATTATGAATCTCGCTCTAAACCATTGATTGATATTTGTGGACAAATGGCTATTGTAGATGGTGGAAATAAATACCTTAAGCCAAAAAAATGTTGGGCTAATGTTCTTCAATGATGAACCCGACAAGTTTTTCCGCATGCACAAATTGATGTGTTCTATTTTCCCGATGATGAGGACGGAAGTATTATCACCTAGGCGCATTCGCAGGCTCTGGACATTTAATGTTCAGTTAACTTTAATTAATTATTATTCGGATGTTGATATTAGGCGCATTGCAGGACATCTATTGCCAAGTCATACCCTGAATGCATTTTAGATATTTAATTTGAGTATTCTGATGGGTACAGACGAAAAGTCAATTCAAATACCAGGGTCATCTCCTCCTAAGCCAGTCGAAAATTCCAGCCACAGCCTAGATGAGATGAGTTTCGAGCCTATAATTTCAACCCCGAACCCACTGTTCGAGTTAGAATCAGATTGCTCTCTGGCCTCCACTCCGCTCGCTGATCAAGACTCACTATTTGACATTAATCCCCTTTCACCATTGCCATCATCAAGTTTATCTCAGGCGTCCACTCCACTACCTGGGGTGAAATCTGGAATTAGCAATCGAAAAAGGGTTATTGCCAGTGAAGTAATCGATTTAGATCCTCCTCATAAAAGATTATCACCAAAAACTGGAGCTGTATCTCGTGTTTCCAGCACTGGACAGCATCAAGGACTTAGTCAACTAGAATACAGTGATTTAATAACATTGGGCTCTAAAATCCCTATGAGTTTTCAAGAGCTTACTAGAACCCACGTCTATTAGGCATTATCTATGCCTAACTATTGGATATAGGGCAGAGAAGTCCATAGGCGCCATTAAATGCTTAAAAGAAGACCAATCGTTGATACCTTGGCTCGCAGAAAAATATGATTACTTGGCTTCATAAAGCTTCAGCAAGCCTGCTTCTTTCATTATGAGCCTAGGCTTGTTGTGGAGCTTCGGTTGAATTACTACATGCTTGCCTTGCTTTTGAATGGTAGCTAATTTTGAACTAGCCCTCGAATTTCTAATAGATGAGGCCCATGTGGAGGCCCAAGTCGAGGCCCAAGTGCTGCATTTATATTAGGCTCGAAGGGCAGTAGCACCCAATAAAGTAACCGTGTAAAATACTCCCTTATAAAAGACTGCGGGAGACCAAAAATCGTGAACTCAAAATATTTGATATGGAATAATAAAGGTGGCGTTGGGAAAACATTTTTGACCTACATGTTGTCCGTTGAATATGCATTAACACACCCAGAGGTTGATGTTGTTGTCCTTGATGTTTGCCCTCAATCCAATGTGTCAGAAATGATCCTTGGTGGGAATGGCAGAGGTGAAGAAAATCTGGCTCGATTGCGAGAAGCCAACCGGACAATTGCTGGATATGTTAAAGAACGTTATGAACGATCGCGTTCGGCAAAATTGGGTAATGAAAGCGGATTTTTTGTTGAAACGTCTAGCTATAACAGCAATATGCCAAAAAATTTATATCTTCTACCGGGTGATGTTGATCTGGATATCTGTTCTGCCATAATTAACTACTTGGGATCGGCGCCAGAGCGAGGAGCATGGAAAAAAAGCAGGTTGCTACTCAATGACCTTGTAGAGTCTTTCGAAACCAGAAAAGATGCGGACAATAGAAAGCAAATTTTTTTCATTGATTGCAATCCAAGTTTTGCCAATTACACTGAGATGGCTGTTCTAGCATCAAACCGTGTGATTGTTCCATGTACCGCCGATGCTGCTTCCGTGCGAGGTATAATAAACCTTTTTAAATTAATTTATGGAATCTCTGTTGAAGAAAATAATAAATTAGAAGACAATTTGTTCATGGCTTTTAATGAACATAGTAAAGATAATGCTTTATTATTGCCACTTGTACAGCTTTTTGTGCTTAACCGATCAAGAACAAGTGTGAGGGATGCAGCCAAGGCATTTAAATCTCATGTTGATAAAATTCGAGGGTTAGCAGACTCTGTAAAGCGTAATCATCCAAGTGTTTTTACGGCGACAAAAGGTGAAATGGTTTTAAATGTTAAGGATGGCAATACGCTTGCTTCTATTGTTAATCATGAAGGTCAGGCGCTGAGCAAACTACAACAAAAGAAATACACTATTTATGAGCAAGAAACTCAGGCCAATAATTCGCAAATAAAGCCGTTGCTTGAAGATTTAAGAGCAATTATTGCCCAATTGTAGGTTACCTCTATATCCGCTGCCCATAAAATAGGAAAGATTCAAAGCTGGAGGGCTCTCATTTGAAAGTCAATTCGCGTAAAATCAAATCAGAAACTTTGAAAATAATTGAGTTAATTCAAACTATTCCTGGTAATAAAATATTAACTCTTGCTGGGAGAACGATTTTCAAAATCGATGTTGATGAGACGGGGAAATTTGGATACGCAAAAGAACATTTGTTGGACTTTAAGGTAAAGCTAACAAATGCCTTACGGGAAGGTGGCGGCTTGATTATTCGACAATTTCTAAATGTAAAATTTGAGCATAAGACTCAAAACGGAAAGCTAATCTGGATTCCAGCTAAGAAAATTTATGGTTTATTTCTAGGTAATAATAGCTTCCGGCTACTTTCAGCGCAGCAAGTGCAAGAAATGTTTCCCATCGATTATCAAACAGGTCAACATATTGAAAGTGAACCTGGAATAATATTTTCGACTTTACCCCTGTAAATAAGTGGGCTGGGGTCACATCTGGATTTGTTCCTTTTGATGGCACGAATCCAGATTTGACCCCGAATGACTTGATAATTAATTGTTGGTGTAAAAATAAAGGGGGTTGGCCCAAATATGCGAAAAAAACTACAGCATGAGGAAAGTTTTTCGCGGTTATATGAACTATTTTTTAGATATTGTCAAAAAATAAACCTGTATTCATGGTGTGAGGATGGTGCAATTAGACGAGCTGCTAATCAAGCTTACATAAATAGTTTATTTGATTTACCCGGAGAAAAAAAAATTCATATTCCCATGACAATTGAGCAAATATTTCATTTTAACTTTCGAAAGAAAATGCACGATCTCTTTTGGTTCTTGCAAAAGCTTCAGATTTCCATTAGATTTTTAAAAAATTTTCCTTCAGGCCGTAAGTTTGTCGAAAAAAGTGAATACATTAAATATCATATCGAATTTTTTCTTCATAACTTATATGCCGTTGAAGAACGACTTAGTGAATTATATGCCAAAATATACAAAAAAACTGCCATCTACGAAGCCAAGGTAGATAAAAATATTAGAAATAAAGTTAACAAATTTTTTAAAAAGAATACTCCTATGAATTATAGGCATGATTTGGTTCATGAGTTCTATTCCTATGATACAGAAAAATTAGGTCAGCTCAGTGACCTTGAGATTCAACTTTTAACTGAAAATAAAGAAGTGAGGGAAATATTTAGAGAAGAGGTTCAGATCGTAATACCTGAAATAAGAGAAGATCAAGTAAAATATCTTGACAAAATACTTACAGATTTAATAAATTTCATTACCAAGTCTATCTTCGAAAGCAATACATTCTTTGATGCTGAAGGAAACTTACAGATTCCAAAATTCGCGCCACTGACTACTGAGACCTAAATATACCTTTATAATTAGTGGAATGGCGACAAGATCCGGCTTTCACCCAAACACAATGGGCTGGGGGGTAAACCTGGATTTATTCCCTTTTGATGGAAAGCCCGGAAATTATACAAAACATTGAGTTGAGAAAGTGCTCAGATCGCACTTATGTAAGTCTATGATTTTACTGGTGGGCCGTCCGCGACTCGAACGCGGGACCAACGGATTAAAAGTCTCGCAACCCATCATTTTATCTATATTGGTAATCTATAATTAATGTTGATTTTTCAATATGTTATCTGTAATATGCCTCTCATCAACTTAGACGAAATTTGATCAAATTTGACCTATTTAGTAGCAACCCAGTAGCACCATCATGGAGATGCCAATGTCCTCTAGCCTCAATAAACTGAACTTCACCAAACCTGTTTTAAATTCACTGCCGCTGCCAGAACATAATAATAAGAAGAGCTATTACTATGACTCTAAAACACATGGGCTCGGCATCAGAGTCACGAGTACTGGATATAAAACTTTTGTTGTTTATCGCAAAGTAAATGGCAAACCAGAGCGTATTAATTTAGGACGCTACCCTGATCTCTCTATTGAACAGGCTCGTAACAAAGCTATGGAAATTAATGGAGCAATCGCACAAGGCGAAAACCCCAATGACAAGCGGCGCTCAGAACGAGCGGAGATAACTTTAGGAGGTTTATTCCACGAATATATGGAACGTCATTCCAAGCTTTGTAAAAAAACGTGGAAAGAAGATGAGTATCGATTTAAATTACATTTATTCCATTGGAACGACAAAAAAATATCCCAGATCACAAAAGCTGATATTCAGGAACTACATGCCAAAATGGGTAAAACTCGTAAAGTTGCAGCGAATCATGTGCTTGCATTGCTCAGCATTATGTATAACAAAGCTGTTATATTTGGCTTATGGAATAAACCTAATCCTGTATTAGGTATAAAAAAATTCAAGGTAGCATCACGTGATCGTTTTTTACAGTCTGAAGAGTTGCCTCGCTTCTTTGAGGCATTAGCTAAAGAGCCTAATGAAACTATTCGAGATTATATCTTGCTGTCAATATTAACTGGAGCGCGTCGCTCCAACTTGCTTGCCATGAAGTGGGAGGAAATAAGTTTGGAACGTGCCGAGTGGCGCATCCCTGTAACGAAGAACGGCGATCCGCAAATTGTTACATTATCGGAAGAGGCTATAACCATTCTAAAACGGCGCAAAGAAACTGCCAACAGTCCTTATGTGTTTCCTGGCAATGGTCGGACTGGACATTTAATGGAACCTAAGAAAGGTTGGTGGCGTATACTCAACAACACAGGGATTAAAAACTTGTGGATACATGATTTACGCCGCACCCTGGGCAGTTGGCAAGCAAAAACAGGCGCATCTTTAACTATTATTGGAAAATCTCTTAATCATAAGTCGCCCCAGACTACAGCCATTTATGCGCGATTAGATCTTGATCCGGTGCGTGCTTCAGTTGATAGAGCAACTGACGCTATTTTAACGGCTGCTGGATTAAAGCAGGCAGAAAAAGCGGAGACTAGTTCATTGAGTGAAATAAAATAAGCTAAAAAACCTTGTCCCGCTTGTCCCACGTGTCCCGTAGCTTAAAAGTTTCATAAAATCAGTCGGTTACATTCAGGCGTTCCGGGACAAGTGACTTATAGGTACTTGTCCCGTTTGTCCCACGACTTATGCTAATACCGGTGTCAAGGCTGCGCCGCTGTAGAAATAGGATTTAACATTCTGTAAAACCAGATTCAGCATCTTAATTCGGGTTTCGATCGTAGCGGTTCCGATGTGCGGCAGTGTCACAATGTTGTCCAATCTTAGAAAGTCCTCTTGGATATGAGGTTCATTTTGATATACATCCAATCCTGCGCCGGCAATGGTTTTGTCTCTTAAACAGGCTATTAAATCATCTTCATTAACCGTTATCCCTCTCGACACGTTAATTAAAAAGCCTTTTTGGTCTAAAGCTTTCAGTATGTTCATGTCGATAATATGTTTAGTCTCTTGTCCGCCGGTACAGGAAACTACCAGAAAATCAGAAGCTCTTGCCATTTCTTCCAGGCTGCCATAATAAGAATAAGGCACATCCCTTTTGGTTCGGTTGTGGTAAATGACCTTCAACCCAAAAGCGGCTGCTCTTTCTGCTATGCGCGTACCTATTTTACCAAGACCTAGAATACCTAATGTTTTGCCGAAAACGCATGTGCCTAAAGGGGCTGGAACGGTCTTCCAGTTGCCGGACTTCATATGCTGAATGCTGCCAACTACATTTCTTGCCAGCATCAGCAATAAGATTAGAGCTGTATCGGCAGTATCTTCAGTCACCACATCTGGGGTATTGGTTATGATAACACCTTTCTTTGCAGCAGCCTTCCGATCAACGCAGTCAATGCCTGTGCCAAAACAGCTAATAATTTGAAGATTCGGCAATTTCGAGATTAATGCTTCATCCACCTTTACCCAGGGAGTAGCCAGAATACCTTTGATGGAGTGTTCATGCTGATTAAGACTGTCTACAGGGATAAAGTTAAAAGTATCTGCAAATGGCTCAATAGTTGAATCAAAAAAATTACTCATGGAAAGGATATCAATTCGTTCCTGTTTATTCATGCGGGTATTCTCATTAAATTGGTTGAGTTGAATATCTTTGAGGCAATGGAGCCGATAATCAGGTTCAATACTGCAAAAAGAACCACCGGCAAGGTGCCGATCATGCCAATAATCTGGATCGTCAATAAAATGCCCAATACGCCGTCAAATGTGCCGACCTCAAAAGACATCGCCACAGAATTTTCCCAGCTGGAGTTAATCAGTCTTGAAAACAAGAAGCCTAATGACAGAAATAAAGTAATTAAACCGGCGCAGATAATAGGCAAGCCTATATTCAATCTCAGTATGGTATCGGCATGTTGTGACAATATGGCTGCAATGATAATGGAAACCGATAAAATTCCTATTGAAGGAATAACGGGTTTCAACTTATCTATTTTTTGGGGGAAAAAGTAAGCCAATGCCATGCCGACCAGCATGGGGATGGCAATACCGCTTACGATAGTTAACATGACGACACTGAACTGAATATGCACAATCTTGTGTAGCAGAACAAAAATAATGACGGGTGTGACCAATGGAGATAATAAAGCCCCGGTAATGGTGGTGGTAATAATCATGGCCGTATTGCCTCTTGCCAGGTAGCACATGATGTTCCCGGTATTAGCGGCAGGACAGCAAGTCAGAGTTACTAATCCTACGATGTATTCTGTGGGCAACTTGGCTAGAGAGCAGATAAGAAACGTGGAAAGCGGCGCAATGGCATATTTAAATGCTAGAGTGCTAAAGATTAATTTTTTATTGTAAAAAACGTTTTTGTAATTCTGAGGTTTTAAGGTAAGTCCAACGCAAAAAGCGATCAGAGACAACATGGGATGAACCATGCTGCTCGTCCAATAGATGTATTTAGAAAAAAACAAACCAATCAGTGAAAAAATCAGAAGCGTAGCTAAAAAATGTCTTTCTATCAAGTTCATTGAGTTTTTCATAAAAAATCTCCATTTTATTTTTTCCTAGATGAAATACATACAAACTCCGGCAAGGTTTGAATGCTATTTTCTTGAGATATGTGGTCTCTGATTTTAGAAATGATACTGTCCATTTCGTCTTCTGTCGCAAGATTTTTTTCAATATATCTGCTGGCACATTCAGAAGTAATCATTTCGAGCCAGGATTTCTCCAGCTTTGAAACACCTATGCCATGATATATAAACGCTTTAAAATCGGTCAATTTATTTGTGCTGTACAGATGATGATATAACTTATGGCCTATATTAAAATCTAATCCCAGACCTTCTCCCAGCTTAATATACAGATCAATCGCTTTTTGGGTTTCCGCTATCTCAGGATAAGCGAAAAATGAGCTTAGAATGGGTTCCATACATACGATAATGCCGTTTTCAGGTAATAAATCGATAGCCATCTTTAATACGCCCGTCGGGTTTTTAAGATGGTGCAAAAAACAGCGCATATATATCAGATCAACCGGCTTGTTAATGGGAGCTGCTCTGGAATTGATTTCAGTTCTGATAATTTCGATGTTCTTGATATTCAGCGCACTAGCACGCCTTTCAGTCAATGATGTCTGCTCGTATCCTTTATCTATGGCGTAAACCTTACCGTTATCACCTACGAATTCCGCCAACCAGCACGACATTGCGCCAGTTCCACAAGCAAACTCAGCTACATGCATACCTTTTTGGATACCCGCCGCTTTAAGATACTGTATGGTCGTTTCATTAAGCATCTTATTGAGTAAATTGTCTCTGGGGACTTCTCCATAGTGAAGTACGTATTTATTGATTTCTTCGTGTTCAACTCCAGCCAATAGCCAACTATCCGATACATCGAGCAACTCAGCATACCTTTTGGCTGTTTTTTGATTAAGGGGGTTTCGTCCAGATTCGTGAGCGGTATAAGTAGAAGGGGTCAATTGGAATTTTTCATAGAATTCCTTGGCAGTATGGTAGCCTGCTTGGATCCTCGCTTGTTTTAAACGCAGCCCTGTTTTGTTAATCGTTTCAGTCATTGCTCATTCCTAAGTGTAAACCTCACAATACTTTATAACATATTATTTGAAAAATAAAGTATTGACTCTGGAATAATACCAATATACTATTATATATAGTATAATAGTATTTATATTATAATGCTGACTTGAACGACTATTTTGCTAAAAATGTCCTTTCAAAATCCACCAGGCGCGCATAGTCGTTTAATTAGCCAGAAAGAAATCTTAACGTGTACTGTCAACATCTTAAACTAGATTTTTGCAAGTTCTTAATCAGGACTATCAGAAAACAAGGAGGTGACCATGTTAGCTCTTCCGTGCGATCTCGAAGTAACTATGGTAGATAAAGTTACAAACAACCCCACTCAAACATTGATTAGAATCGTTGATAATGCTCGGCATTTATTAGAGCAGATGAATCAAATCATTTTCATTAAAGACCTCTTTTTCCGATATATCGATTGCAATAAAAAGTTAGTCGATTTTTCAAGGTTAAATCATAAAAAGCGGATAATTGGCCAAGAAGATTACGGTTTACCTTGGGCCGAGGATACGGAATTTTATAGAAAAATCGATAAAGATGTTTTAAATGGTCATGAAATGAAAATACTTATGGCGGTTAGGGTCGCGTCTGGGGAAAAAATCTGTGCCATCCAGAATAAAAAAGCAATAAAAGATCCTCATACCGGGGAACCTATTGGCATCGTAGCAAGTATGACGGAAATCCAAGATGCTTCCATTAACGAGTTTTTGCAAAACATAAAAGCCAAAGATGCTCAAATCCTATCAGATGTAGGGCGAATACCTTTAAATTATCCTATCAAACATCCCGATAAATACAATTTTACAACCAGAGAGTTTGAATGCCTCTTTTATACGCTGCGAGGACACACTTGCAAAATGATAGCCGACATTTTAAAAATATCGCCAAGAACGGTCGAAAAGTTTATTTGGGGCATCAAACATAAAATGGGATGCACCTATAAAACGGAATTGATTGAAAAATCCATCAAAGACGGATTGATCGATCTAATACCGCCCAGCATCAACATTCATGGCGTGAATGTCTATATGAAATAAGGAGAATTATTATGTCCATAGCAAAAATAATTGGAAAAATTTGTCTGTCACAGCAGCAATTAACCGTTCTGTCCAGTTTAGGCGTTGACTACATAGCTGCGGACAATCCGAAGTCTCGCTCAGATGAAAATGAAATAATGGGGCGGATCGGAGATGCAGAAGCCATTATTATCAATATATCAATTCATATTACTGAAAATATCATACAGAAGTGTAAAAATTTACGCTTTATTCAGACCTGGTCAACCGGTATGGATAATATTGATATAGCTGCCGCACAAGCCGCCGGTATTATCGTAAAAAATGTACCGGATTTTTCGGTAGAGGCTGTAGCTGAGAAGACGATGGCGTTAATGATGTTTATAGCGAATAGAATAAGAGAGGCCAACCAAGACGTACTCAAAGGTAACTGGAATTACCAAGGTTTTCAGGGAGTAGAACTCAAAAATAAAACATTGGTCGTTATAGGATCAGGAAGGATTGGAATTAGAGTTGTGGAATTAGCGCAGGCGTTTGGTATGAGAGTACTAGCTGCGAACTCCAAAACAGATAAAAACAACTTAAAAGATATGTGTTCAGAAGCCGATTTTATCACGCTGCATTGCCCTCTGAATGAAAAAACACGCTACCTGTTAAGTGGTGAAGAATTTAAGATCATGAAAAAAGGCGTTTATCTTATTAATGCTTCCCGAGGCGGTGTTGTGGATGAATCTGCACTTTTAAAAGCACTTGAAAATGAAACTGTCGCTTATGCAAGTCTTGACGTTTTAGAACAGGAACCTCCCGCTTCCGATAACCCTTTAATTTGTCACCCAAAGGTTTTTGTTACTCCTCACACCCTGTGGCACACAAAAGAATCCGTTGATAGACTTACAGAGCATTGCATTCAAAATTTGGCGCAATATATCACCAAAACCAGAAGCGTTTCAGAAAATTGTAGAGTTTGACTTCAATTTTCCTATCTTATGGCGTTAATGCCCGATTGTTAGCGCGGGCATTATCCATAAATTTTTGATTATTTCAATACATTAGTCCTTCCCTTCTCCCAGTTCATAGTAAGCCAATTCCATTTATAAAAATTTACTTCTGTTGATATTCATTGACGACTATTAATTACATCGTTTTTAGACTCATCTGCTAATGGGTAATTAATACCCATATCCAATTTCGCAAAAATCATTATCATGAACATCATGGTTCGTAATGGATTTTCTCGTCCATACATCACCAATTTAATGGGATTTATCTTTAATTTTTTACAAGGAGAGTGTAGTGAAAAACACACATTATCGGAAGTTTATAGATGAAAGATTTTCCATTTATTTTACGGCTCAGGAAGCTCGCTGTATGACCTGTTTCTTGCAAGGATATACTTACAAACAAGCAGCTAAATCTATCGGCCTAGCGATAGGAACGGTTTCATTTTACGCAAACAACATGCGCAGAAAACTGTCCTGCAATACAAATCTGGAAATGATTGTCAAAGTAAAGAACATTGATTTTTCTGAACCGCCAGTTATCAATAAATCCTAAAAGAATAATGTCAGAACTTTTGTTCTGTCGATACCAATTATGATTCCCAATAAGAGATCACGTTTGGGATATTTGTCATGCAACACCAAAATGGGCTATTCAAAGCGATTAAGCATTTCGGCTCGCAAAAAGCACTGGCTAATGCCATCGGTGCTTCAGATCGGTCGATTAGCAATTGGCTTAACCGTGAAAAAAGAATTCCCTATAGATATGCCATAAGCATTTTCTATATCACTGATGGCAATATTTCTCTAAATGAGCTGTCCCCAGAAAACTTTGAAATAAATTGCAAAATAGAAAGTCAGTTTTATTTTTTTCATGATTCATCCAGAAGAAATGAGCCGCAATGAATGCGATATTTGGTAATTTTTCACTATAGTAGAATGTCTATGAAACCAGATGATATAAATAAATTCTGCTCTGTCATATCAAAATTAGCGGACATTTATGGACAAAGAATCACAAATAAAATAATGACTTATTACTGGAGTATTTTAGAAAAATTTACCTTGGCAGAAATACTCTTTGCTTGCAGGAACCATGTTTACGGCCGACACGGAAATTTTATGCCAAAGCCTTTTGATATAGCCAAAAAGATAACCGGCTTAAGAAGGCAATTGGTCACAGAAGGTATAGCAAAGTAATTATTCAGAGCAAAAATGAGGAGAGATTCCTACATGATGATTAGAAAGACAGTTATTTTCTTGTTGGCATTATTTGTATCAACTGACTTATTGGCCTCTGAGGCCAACATGCAGACTGGTAGGTATCTTAGTGTTACAAACAAGCCATTGCATGAGCAACAAGACTTATTGTCACAAATCTATCAAGTACATTTTCCGAAGGAGGTTCAAACCGTTGGCGATGCCATACGTTATCTGCTGCATTACAGCGGTTACAGCCTGGTCGATGAGGCGCATCAAACAGATGCGTTAAAAAATACATTAACTAAACCATTGCCGCTCATTGATCGCAATTTCGGCCCCATGAGTTTACGAGATGCTTTAGTCACGCTGGCTGGGCCTGCCTTTACCTTAATGAGTGACTCACTCAATCGTGAAGTGAATTTCAAATTAAAGCCGAATGTAGTTTGGCAGAAAGGATAGACAGACATGACAACACTACCTGATGAGCCTGATAAATTGCCACGATGGCAATTTTTTAAACGCCTTTGGTGCGGAAGTAATCAAAAACTATATTTGATCTATATTGTGTTTTCTATCTTTGTATTGATGGTCGGTGTCATTGTCCTTTTCGATAATTTGTACAGAACTGAACAAAGTGCAAATTCTGTAGATCATCGTAGTTTGGTCATGCTAAGTCAGCTTCATGACTTACGCGGACAATTACAACAAATAGCAGATAACACAAATAATCCAGCGACTATTCGCAATACAATTTCTTCTCTGACAGGTGAATTGGATAAAATTGAAAAAGCCGTTTCTGACAACGCTAAAACTTCTGATGTAAAGAAAGTCAGCGATCAATTGGTGACCGTTCAATCAGATTTGTCCGATTTGGAAAAAATTATTTCTACTCAGTTCAATACAAAAAAATATATGGATGCCAAAGGATTACCGTTCCAAGTGAACCATCTGGATATGATTTCAGGCCAACCTTTTGTTTCGGTCGATTACGACCACCACATCACTCCCTTGGGCATTGGCGACTCTCTCAACGGCTGGACACTGAGCGCAGCAGATTATGCAGGCCAAGCCGTAGAATTTTCCAATACGCAAGGTCAATACGTCAAAATTAATCTGGCAATCTGATTATGAAAAACGCTATTCAATTAAATTGTACAAAGCCGCGCATAGTCGTCTTGACACTGTGCTTGATTTGCAGTTTTTCAGCCTGGGCAAATGATGTAGTAAACACTCAGGAGCAATCTACCACCACCGCCACTACTCAGGATAAAACCGTGATAAACGGTACAGCTCAGGATTGGCAGTTATCCGATGCAGAGTGGCAACATTATTTGCAGCTAATGCACGGTGCGGATGGCTTGTGGTATGCACATCTTTCACCACCCTCGGTATTGGGAATGCGCGCGGACACTGTTGAAGAACGGCAGCACTTTGCACAAATAGTAGCGAAACAAGAACACGATAAAGTCGCACGTGAATTAGCTTTTAATCATTCAGTATGGTTGGCAATGCGCGAGTTGTATCCCGATGAGCTGATGATTAAAGACTTTGATAAAACACCGTTTAATCCAGGGAAAGCAAAAAATACGACTGTTTCCTTACAAGCAGGCGATCGCTTAGCGTTATTTGAAAACACAACACGCGCCGATGTGGCCGTTCTCCCGAAACTGTTAGGTTTATTACAAACCAATCCGGGCGTAAATCTTGACATCTATTGTATCGGTAACGTGAATGACAATGTGATTCGCCAATGGGCTGGCACACATCAAATACCCACTCCATTAGTGGAATCCGGTCGCATTACTTTAAATCTGGATAAGGGACATTTAGCCAAAATTGTCACCAATCCTCAACTGCCTTATTTAGTGCTGATAAGACAAGGACAGGCCAAACCGGTTTCCGTCTGGGATTTGTAAATGGCGACCGCGAAACCTGCCGAAAAAGTATCGCGTAGAAGACGTGGTATACCAGGTATGTTGATCGCGTTAAGTTTCAATACTTTATTAATGGGTTTACTAGTTTGGTTTTTATTATTAGTCAGTTTTGGGTGTTATCGCCTGACTCATCCAGCTGTGGATGTATATGAGCATCTCAAAACCATAGCAAGCCCTAATGTCATTTTTTTACAACAAAGCCGACTGTTTCATCGCGAGAGTCAGCGATGGCAAGGCTGGATTCAGGGCATAAATGGGCAAATACAGTCCAGTGGAGAGTCAAGTCTATTGAGCGGGAAAATAAAAGAAATGAAATATAAGTTTCCATATTTACAAAAAATTATTGGGAATCAATGGAATAAAGTAAAGCAAGAAACGCTTCCTTTGATTACTGGCGTAACTGCCATCGTTGTTACACGGATTTTAGCATTATGCCTGTCTATCCCGTTATTTTTGTTGTGTGTGGCTTTAGGTTTTGTGGATGGATTAGTGCAGCGAGACATCAGAAGATTTCAGGTGGCACGTGAGAGCGCGTTGTTGTTTCACGAGTTAAAACGAAGCAGTGCTTTCTGGTTTTATCTACCACTGTTTATTTATCTACTGTTGCCGTACCCGCTGTCACCGCAATGGTTCTTAATGCCGATGGCTATTACTTTAGGAGTCTTGGTTCAGTTGAGTACCAGGTCGTTTAAAAAATACGTATGAGAAACGCATCGTGAGCAGATTAAAAAAGATTCTACCGATAGTTTTATTTTTCATAACCGGTAGCAGTTTGGCTTCTCAAGAGCAAGAACGCATTTATTTGGTGCAATTAATGAACCAGCTGGATGCCATGACGCCTATGGTTTTAGCGGCCGAGCGAGAACAGCCGAAGAATTTGCGAGTGCAGTTTCATTACAGCACTTGGCGCGACAATAAAGGGCAACTGCATAACGGTTTGCTGGAAGATATTAATGACATTAAAGCGGGTATTCGTCAGAAACTCAACGATACCACGATAGAGCCACGTGCAATCAACCCTGTTTTAGGCGATTACCTGGATAAAAATAAATCGGTATCGGCCACCCATGATGACAACCAATAGTGCTTTAGAAGCATTGCAAATTGCTGCCGGAGTATCGCCGGGAAAAGTGAGTTTAACCATACGCACTATTTTGTTAACTCTGATCTTCGTATGGGCTGCTGCCTGTGTGTACAGCAAAATCCATCACTTTCGTCATCACGATGTGGATATGTTTGATGCACACAGACAATTGCTGCGAATTTTGTTCATCGTCGCTATTGCCGTTGCTCTAGTATTTATCAGTTAATTTATTTGGGAGTCAAACTATGTTTAGCCACTATATACAAAAAATCAAATACGGATTTTATTTCTTATTGATTAATGTGATGACATCGCCGGTCTGGGCTGATTTACCTAAACCTCCAGATAGCGACATTACTCAGGATGGCACTACCGACTGGATTGATGTGGGCGGCCATCTAACCTATAAGACTTTAAGTTATGCGTTAATTGCTTTAGGAGCAATGATTGTTGCCGGCAGCGCCTTCGGTATCTTTAAAGCCTATCATGCAGCTCAGGAAAAGCAGGATTTAGGGCATTTTTTCAAACATTCGGCTGTCTCGGTTGCTGCTGCCGCGATCGGCGCGGGTTTGTTGTTCGCCGGTTATACAATTATCCCACACGTGGACGGCTAAGATAGGAATTTCAGAATGTTACTCAATCTGATTAATCACAAAATGCCGATTTACAAAGATTGTACGCTGTTTGAATTACTGATTGTGAGTTGCGGCTATTTGATTCTAGGCGGCATTTCTTTATCTCTGCTCAGTTGGCTGTTGACAGGTTTTGCATCCATTGGCTTTGCGTTGATCTTAATTACCTTGGTTCATAGCACTCGTTTCTTACTTGGTCGCCTGCAACGATTGAAATACGGAAAACCGTATGGATATTACCAGCAGCTTTTTCTAAAACAGGTTATGCAGACTTCCTGGCTTGGTTCCCTTTGGAAAACCCGGCTTATTACTCGAACTGGACGCTGGTCAATCAGGAGAATGTAAATGGCTCTATTTAATGCCTGGAAAAAACAAGATCGTGATTATGCTGTAATTCGAGCGCAGACTGTTTTTATTGGACTGTTGTTTTTGCTCTGCGCTTTATTTTGCATTGGGTGGATGACAGCACCTTCGCGATTACGTGTTTATATTCCCCCCGACATTTCCAATGGTGCGACCCTTAAAATCAATGAAATACCCAACCCGCTGATTTACAGCTTTGCTTATGAAGTATGGCAAGAGCTGAATTATTGGCCGGAAGATGGCAGTAAAGACTATACGAAGAATCTACGTATTTTTTCTGCTTATGTGACGCCCGAGTTTCAATCGCAATTGAATCAAGAATATAACGATTTGCTGGCTGCGGGACAAATTCAGCGGCAACGCTTTATCCAAGGGATTGCAGGCAGTGCTTATGATGCCAGCCATGTTAAAAAGCTTAGCAGCAATACATGGGAAGTGGATTTGAAAGTGCGACTCATGGAATACAAGAACAATCAGTTGGTCAAAGATACGGAGATCCTCTATCCCTTGCTGGTCACACGCCACGATGTCTCCAATAGTTTAAACCCTTATGGATTAGCTATTGCAGGATTTATCACGCCGCCGCAACGCCTGAAGACTTATATTTAAAGGAGATGCTGACATGAAACCTATTTATCTGGCACTTCTTCTACCATTAACCCTGACGCAGACTGCCCAAGCTGAGCCGTTGCCACTATCCGCATTACCGTTATCTACCGAGCAGATTGCCGCATTACGTGCCGTACAGACTGAAGATATTACCGAAGGACAGCTAACCTGGAGAGGTGATCCCTTATCTATTGCTCTGCCGCTGGGGAAAGAAAAAAGAGTGATTTTCCCCGAACCTGTAGAAGTCGATATCAATGGTAAGCTGACCACCGATCAATTGCGCATTATCAATAACGATCAGAACTTATACCTCACCGCACAATCCGGTTTTCCTAAAACCCGTGTGTACGTCACATTAAAAAAGTCGCAGCAAATTATTTTGTTGGATTTACTGACGGCAGATGTCGGTAATAACATCACTCAGAAAATCGTCATATCCGACAAAAAAGTAAGCCCACCTATTGCAGAGGCTAAAAATAATTCGGCAGATTCCAGCAGTGAAGAAAAAATAATGTCGGCTGATGCGTATGTCACTGCAACCCGTTTTGCCTGGCAACAGCTATATGCTCCGCAACGCTTACTGAATTCAGATTCGGGATTCACGCGAACGCCCATGCGCAGTGAATTTTGGACGCCGGAACTAGTCTATGGCGATAAGGTTTTAGCGCATCCACAAGCCTCTTGGCAATTGGACGGGCTGTATGTCACAGCCGTGGAATTACGCAATAAATATTCGCACACGGCAACGGTGAGCCTATCGCACGATCTTTGTGGCAATTGGCAAGCCGCAACCTTATATCCAAATCGTCATTTAAAACCAATGGGGGAAAAATCGGGGGATGCTACCACTTTATTTTTAATATCGACCCAACCCTTTGGTCAGGCAATGGAGGTCTGTCATGGCGGCACATAAAACGAATGGCTTGCTTAAATTTGTACTGATTCCAGTTATTGCTCTGGTTATTGTCGTTGTTTTATCAATGGCGCATGGTGGTAAAGGAAAAGAAGCCACTGCCTCACTCAATACCAACCCTAAAAACGCCAAAAATACGGCGTCTAAGGATAGTGCAGCAGAGTCTCTAGATACCCTGACCGCACAATTGTCAGCCACCCAACAACAAGTCAATACCGTAGCGAAAAACAATGCAGACCTCCAACAGCAGAATCAACAATTACTGGCACAACTGCAAAGCAAAAAGGAGAAAGAAAACGGCGATCTATCGCAGCAGTTGGCTGAACTCAAAGCACATGTTCAAACGCTTGATAAAACCGATGTCAACCATCTACCCGTCAATACGGAAAATGTCTCACAGCCGATTACCTCAGTGCCAGAATTAGCTGATACGTTAGGCGACCCTAAAGAGCGCGCCAAGCATATACAAGATAAAGAGGTGACGGCGGATGAGAAAAAACCGACACCCATTCCTTTTTATACTATCCCCGCCAATGCGACGGCAGTGGAAGACAGGCTCATGACACCACTAGTCGGTCGGATTCCAGTGAAGGGTGTAGTAACCGATCCGTACCCATTCAAGATCGTCTTTTCGGATAACACCCTTGCCGCCAATGGGTGGCGTGTTCCTAATTTGCGACAGATGATTGTCAGTGGCTACACCGAAGGTGACTTAAATCTAGTTAGCACCCGCGGTTGGGTCACTTCATTAACGTTCGTGTTTGCCGACGGTACAATCTCAACTACCTCATCGAATGACAACAACATTGGAAAATACAGCAAAGACAATGCGTTGGGATATCTATCTGATGAACGTGGCAATCCCGCTATTCGTGGCAAACTTATTACGAACGCACCCACTTATTTAGGCGTCAATATTGCCTTGGGTGCAGCACAAGGAGCAGCCAATGCTTACGCGCAATCTCAGACTACTAACAGCAGTACGATAGTCGGTACTAATACTTCCAGCGTCACCGGCTCACCAGGTGCGTATGTCGCCGGTCAAGCGATGGGCAATGCCGCCGGTCAAGTACAGCAATGGTGGCACGACCGCCAAGAAAACAGTTTTGACGCCGTTTTCGTATCTACTGTTAAAGAAAACGGCGAACCACAGATGATCGTGGTGAACTTTGCCAAACAAATCCAAATTGATTATGACCCTAACGGAAGGAAAATCGTTTATGCGCATTCCAGTGATTCTCGTGTTTCTATGCACCTTGATTAGTCTGATCGGCTGTAGTTCCATGCGTGGCAATGTCGTGCCGCAAACCGGTCCCTCTATGGAGCAGGTATATGACGGTATGGGTGTTGATTCCTCGGGAACAAATCCTTCTAAAATGCCTAATTCACCGCAAGCTCTCGGTGATAACTCTACCGATCAGGGAGGAGAAGCGGACATAGCCGCAATCAGACAAACCGTCAATACCGTAAATAATTCGGGTGTAAGAAAGACGAGTACTGCTGTTGAAACAAATACGTTTCGCAAATTACCCAACCCGGAATTAACCCTATTTGTCTATCCACACCTGGCAGGGAATGCGGAAGTTCCAATTCCCGGTTATGCAACGGTATTTAATGCCTATGACCGTGACCACTATGCGTTACCCCAGGAAACAGTACGAGATACGCGAGATAAATGATGTTTGGATTAGGACGACACAAGAAATCAGCTATTGCACCGGTCGTTAAAACCGGTGACATTCAGCGCGGCTACCAAAAGCGACCTTCACTTGCCAGTTATTTACCGTGGCGTGATTATAATGAAGAACACAAAGTGTTTTTATTGGAAGACAATCAAAGCCTGGCCGTCGGTTTTCAGCTAACGCCAATTGCCTGTGAAGCACGCCCAGAAGTGATGATGGAGGCCATTGCGAAATCACTACAGGATGCGTTGCAAAATGCCGTTCCCTGTGAAAAAGGCAATCCCTGGATTCTGCAATTTTTTGTGCAGCGGCAACAAAACTTATCCGGTGTATTGGAAAAAATCAAACAAACCATACCGGAAGAGCGGCATTCTGAACCATTGGTACAGGCACATTTACAGACTATGCAAGAACATTTGGATTACGTAACACGTCCCGGCGGTATTTTTTTCGACCGCCAGGTCACGCAGCAAGTATTCCGTGGCGGTGTTATTCACATCTATGCCGTACTGTATCGGCGAGAGATTCAAAATAAAGAACATCAAACACGCCGCAGCCGATTGGAAGAAATCCAGCATATTGCACGTAAACTGGCCGATCAATGGCGTGCCTGCGGTTTGGGCGTCAAGCGAATGAGTGGCGAGATGTTTTACCGCTGGATGGTGCCTTGGTTTAATCCGCAAGCTCAGTCCAACGTAATTTTTCCTAAAGACGATGAAAAACCCTTCGGCTGGGATTTATCAGAGCAATTGTTTTTTTCTGCTCCTGAATCGGTGGAAGAAGGCTGGCTGTTTAACGACCAACCCCATAAAGTCATCACTATTCAAAACCTATCCAGTCAACCGGCTATCGGACATATAACTGCCGAGCGTAAAAAAGGTACGGATGATAAATTATTTTGCTTAATCGATCAGTTGCCAGAAGACAGCGTGTTCTCCATGAGCATCGTGTTCCAAGCGCAAAGCGAAGTCGATCTGCATCTGAAAATCATTCATGACAGCGCGGTGGGCAGACATGCCCTAGCCATGAAAGTTAAGGGCGAAGTGGAAATTGCGCAGCAAGCTATTGCCGATGGCGATTATCTCCTACCTGTAGTAATGGCCGTGTATATCAAAGGTGAAAACTTTGAGCAACTGCGCGCTCATGAGGCTCAGGTAGAAGTATTACTCAATAGCAATGGTTT
This sequence comes from uncultured Gammaproteobacteria bacterium, assembly GCA_963797335.1. Classification (GTDB taxonomy): domain Bacteria; phylum Pseudomonadota; class Gammaproteobacteria; order JAURND01; family JAURND01; genus CAWCOU01. Next base: position 1,173,924 of record CAWCOU010000006.1, read on the forward strand.
TAAAGTGATAACGGATGACGAACTCTACCCCGTTGATGCCTACCTTCGTTATCTGCCGATGTCTTATGATTTTCATTTCGATAAGAAAAATACCTATCGATCACGTTATGTATTGTTGAGTGATATTGCCAAACTGTTACCAGTTTATGGCCGCAGTCGAGGTACGGAAAATCCCGGCATGTTGATGTTTAATCGCGGCGGTGAACCCTGGTTCTATGACATCATTGCTGACAGAACCAAAAACGCACATTTGCTGCTGTTGGGAGAAACCGGAACCGGCAAATCCAATACGCTGAACTTCCTTTTGATGCACACCTTGGCCTTGTATAACCCACGCCTGTTTATCATCGACGCAGGTGGTTCATTTGATCTATTGGCGGATTACTGTCACAGCTTGGGCTTAAGCATTAACAAAGTCAAAATCGATCCCAAAAAACCCATTCCCTTAAATCCCTTTGCCGATGGCCTGAAAGTATTAGATCAATTAGCTGCATTAGATATCTCTCAACGTCAACAATGGTTGCAAAAAGAAGACCAAAAAATCGAAGAAGAGTTGACGCAAAGTTTAAAAGATCATTCCGCAACGGAAATCGACGATGAGAGTCGAGACATCCTGGGCGATATGGTGTTGGCCGCATTAGTGATGATTACCGGCGGTGAAAAAAAAGAAGAAGAACGCATCCGTCGCAGTGATCGTATGTTGATTATGGATGCCATCATTCTGGCTGCTGAAATGGTTAAAAAAGCAGGCAAAACACAAATGATTGCCAGCGACATCGTCGCTGCTTTTGAAGAGTTAATCTTAAAGATGGAGCCTCACCGTGATGCCGATAAAATCCGACGCGGCCGTGAAATGGCAGACAGTTTACGCTATTTTATTAGAGATCCGGTTAGCAGCCAATTCTTTAACACAGTCGGTAATCCTTGGCCAACCTGCGACATCACCGTCGTGGATTTTGGTTTATTCGCCCAAGAAGGATACGAAGCGCAACGTTCGATAGCCTTCTGCGGTGTCTTCAATAAAATCCAAACACTCGCTGAAGCCGGTCAATACGGCAATCGGCAATTGATATCCGTGTTAGATGAAAACCACATATTCAGCAAATTACCGCTATTGGCAGCAATGGAAACCCGCGGTGCCAAAATGGGCAGAAAGCTGGGTTGGTGGTTATGGGTCGCCACTCAAAATATTGGAGATTTCGCAGAAGAAGCCCGCAAAATGCTGTCGCTGATGGAAACCTGGATATGCCTTGCCGTTTCACCCGATGAAATCCAACAGGTCATGCGCTTTAAACCGCTAAGCAGTGAAGAACAAGCTCTGTTTTCTTCTGCTCGAAAAGAAAAAGGCAAATATACCGACGGTGTTCTATTAGCTCCTCGCACACAGGCACTATTCCGTAACGTCCCACCCCGGCTTTATCTGGCGATGGCTGCTACGGAGCAGTATGAAAAACATGCGCGTCGCCAATTGATGCAGCAATTGCACTTAACTGAATTAGAAGTACTTAAACACCAAGCCGCACAAATGATGCAACGACCAACGGAAGAGTATATCGATGTCTAAACTTCGGCTTTTCATTTTATTTTTCTGTATCTCTCTCAGTGCATCCGCCAACAATACCAATACGGCTCTTATTACCGAAAGTACATTGGCTGCGCTGCCAAATTGCCTACACTATCAGATAAAAGGCGTGTGTTACTGGTTGACTGACACCGGAGCAACCATCACAACACCTTACGTAAGCCATTACTTGCCGGATGTGGTGGTCAGTGTCTTCAACCCGCTCACTGACAAAAATGGCGGAAATGCTTGGCTGGAAATGGACGATACCATCGACCAGGCTGGTAAAGTTGCCGAGCAGGAAATTATCGCAGCTTTAGCACACGTTAAGGCAGGTGGCGGTCAACATGGGTTTGAAAATCCGTTACAACAAAATGTGTACTTTAAAGAAGTTGATATCGTGGGCAACTCCGCGCTGCTGCTTCTGCCCACTACACCAGCATTATTACCTTCAACCGCAGATCCTCTCAAGCCTTACTTTCAATCCATGCTTGATAGTGCTTTGTGGCGTGGATTTCCTCCCCAGGCGGAACCGGAACAAGCAGCCGCACTTACGACAGATATCACCCATTTTATCGGCAGCAACGGCGGAGCTGTCAATTGGGGTGGTGCTTATCCTTTTGAAGGAAAGGTCGAAACTACCAACGATGCTAAAGCCGCAGCAGTCATTGCACAGCGTGCCGGTATTCTGCTGACAGCTCAAAATTCCTGGGCGCATATTTATCAATCTTTATCCACAAAATGTGGGCAAGAGTGTGATGCCGCTGTAATCCAAGAAGATAATGAAAATACACAATTTCAATTGGTGTATCCCATCCAACAATCCAGTTGCCAGGTATTTGGAAAAATCAGCAGTTACGGTGAGGACTTTGAGCAAAATGCGCAAGGAAGCTATGTCTGGGTGTTATGGCGGCATTATCAAGGCTGTATTCAAGGTTCAGGAATTTATACTGGAAAAATAGTAATAAATTAGGGCAAGAAGCTTATACCTGCCCATATAAAATTCACCACTTTTGTTCTGAAGATTATTGATACATTTGAATTTAACTATTTTTACAATAGATTTTGGCTTTCATGATTACGAGAATCATAAACGTCAACGAATATCACGAAATCCTTTTTCTGAATTTATCGTCGATTTATTGCGGATTATTTTAGCGCAATATTTTATTGCACAAAAATGTTATCAAAATAGTGAACCAAATTATGTCAATTCTATTATGTCGATATAAAGTTTCACCCTTTTTATTAGCGGGATTATTAATCGCTTTTAATGTTAACGTTTCAGCTTCTCCGATCATTCCCACCGGCAATAATGATAATGCACTTTATTACAAAATTGGCGGAGCCAGTGATTATGCACTTCCACCGGTACTGGATACGGCTGTCATCAATCTGGCGGCTGGAGCTGATCTAGGTCTTGGCAATCAATGCGGTATGTTCAATCCCGCCGTGTCCATTCAAAATACGTTGAATCATCTGCAAGACAGTGTGAATAATTTAGAGCAAACCATTATTACCAGTGCCACCGGCAGCATTGCCGAAATGCCAATGTATTTCTTAGCTCAGGCCAATCCCACCCTGTACAACTTACTGAACAATGCCTTAGCAGGTGCTCATGCTCAGATCGACGCCTCCATGAAATCCTGCCAAACAGTCAAAGACCAGATCGCTCAAGGGAAAAACCCATACCAAGATTGGGGAACAATTTCTGTTGGCGACCTCTGGAAGCAGCATTTATCTCTTACTGCTACAGGTGATGAAGATATCAACACTGCAAATTCGGAGATTACAGAAAACGCCGGTGACAATGGCGTTGCATGGGTGCAAGGAAAAGCTGGCAGTGACGGCACTTTACGAGCCGGTGGACAATCTCAACCGCCTATCCATGTGGTGGGAGATACGATAAAAGCTGGTTATAACGCCATGCTCAACCGAGATCTCACTTCCGACGCAACTGCACCTACTAATAGCGGATTGTCGAGTCAGTTTGCTTCACCCCAGGATGCGGTTAACTGGATTACTAATGTGTTAGGCGATCAAGTCGTGACGACCTGCAAAGACAGTAGTTGCAAACAGGCACAGGGTGGAACGGCAGGCAGAGGGTTGTTGCCGTGGGCAACGTCCTGTAATGCGCAAAATAATAATGATTGTGTGGATACCTTGCGGAATAAATTACAAGCACTGGTTTCAGGTAGTACGCCTATAAGCAAAGATAACTTAACTGCCGTTTCAGCAGATGACTTGGTTGTCAGTCCGCAGATCATCAATGTGCTACAGAGTATGGATGCCAGTCAGCAAGGAATATTTATCAACAAATTGGCGCAGGAAGTGGCAATCCAACGTTTAATGAATAAAGCATTGACAGCACGTGATTTGCTACAGACGGGCAGTCAAGTCCCTGTCGTTGCTACCAATGACCCAGCACAAAAACTGCTGCAACAAGCTCGTGCCAACCTGGACAAAAATATAGAATCCATTGCATTTACCTCTCAAATACGTAAGCAAATGATGTCGGATACCTTGTCTAACATCATTGATTATGCCAATTCACAACAACAGCAAGCTTTCGATGTCAGTAAAGTCAATCAATCACAACCTGTCATTCAGAACGGTGCAATTCCAAGTACAAGCGGAGCGCATAAATGAGCATCGGTGTGCAATCCTACCCTGAGCTATATACCATGCTGTTGGGCTGGAATCTCTACGATCAGATATGGGATTTACTCTCTCAATCCGGTTTGGCTTATTTACCTTTTATCGGCATAGTCCTGAGAAACATGGCCCAGCCTTATACTTCTCAAGAAACAAAAGATGCTGGTAGTACTTCGCTACGACGCATGGAAATAGATTTTATCGGAACATTGTTATTTATCTTTTTTGGCGTATCGCCAGCATTTGTATTAGACCCCTCCCTTGTTTCATACACTCCGTTGTGCCCGGTGGATGGGAAAAGCGACACGGTGCATCCCGGCAATACCGGCACGACATACGATTCAGCATTCACGCTACCAACAACAGAAACACGAGTACCCATCTGGTGGTATGCCGTTATGGCTATGTCTGAAGGGATTACCTCAGCTGCAAACACGATGGTGGCCTGCGTTCCGAATTTAAGAAGTATGGTAACGCAAGCCGACATGGCCAGGATTACCGACACTGAATTGAAGCAAGAAGTGGCGAATTTTGAAAAAGATTGTTACATACCGGCACGCACTCAATATCAAGCAGATCTCCATACTAATGCCAATACGCTGTTTGTCATCAACTCAGATATATCAGAATATGGGGAAGACGATACAGAATGGGCAGGTTCTCGCGGATTTAATCAAACGTACTATCAAACTCAGAAAGCTTCCAAACCGGTCAAAGGATTTCTCTATGATCCCAATCAAGATATCAACGCAGATACGAATCAGGATAGCCCTCCTGCCTATGGAACTCCCACTTGCTACGAATGGTGGAACGATTCTGAAAATGGCCTAAAAGCTCGGCTAGAAAATGTCATGCCTACTAATTTTTGGAATGAATTTGCAGCTAAGGTGGGTGATGAAAAAACCAGGGATGATTTATTGAAATCAATTCTTTTTAACAATACCGGTTATGACAAGGCCAATAATATGATTGGCGATGTAGGTTATTCACACCTAGCTGCGGGATTGGGTCAATGGTTTCATCAATTAGAGGCTTATCCAAAATTGTATGCTGCCGCAGAATCTGCTCCGATTATTCAGGCGTTACTCTTGCTGATGGTCTATGCTTTTTTGCCATTGGCTTTAGTATTTACCGGGTATAAGCCTGCTGCTTTCATCTCAGGGGCAGTGATTATTTTTTCGCTGATCTTTTGGAACTTCATTTGGCATTTAGTGAGCTGGACGGATACTGCCTTGATGGATGCACTTTATGGGAATAGTTGGTTTTCTCATCAATCTCCGAATGCCACATTGGTGGATATGATAACCGGTACATTGATTATTGTTGCACCATTGTTTTGGTTCAGTTTCATGGGGAGTATGGGGGTGGCTGTTGGTAATTTGGTCACAGCCGCATTTAGCACTTTAAATAAGACCGGTGAGGAATCAGCAGCAAAGGGAGCTAATTTAATAAAATCTGGAGCTAAAGCTGTTTATAACACTCTAACTAAGCCAGAGAAAAAGTAAATTAAATTTCATTTTTCTTAGGTTGATTTGAATTCAGTAAGCTCGGATCCTGATCTGCCATTTCCATAAGCATGTCATGCGTAGTTTGTAGATTTTTGGCTTCGCTTCTTTTTGCATCTTCACAAAGTGCATTAAGAATAACACCAACTATTTTCCATAAAATTTTAAATATGAATAGAGCAGGATGTCGATTTTTAGTGACAGTTTTATCTTCCATAAAATCACCTAGGATTAAAGGATATGCTTCACAGTAAGCAGCTAAAAAAAATTACGAAACAACTATTTTTTCTGACAGGACTAATGTTACTTGTCATTGTTCCGTTGGTCTGGTTAGGTATTAAAAATCCTAATCAAATTCAAAATTTAGAGCATATTGTCTCACAAAATAAACTATTTTTCACCTCTTTACGTTGGCTCATCATTTTAGCTATTTTCAGTGCTTGGCCGCGCTTCATTCGCCGTCGAGCAAAGCATCGCTATTGGAAACCCGAAAAAACAATGTTTTGGCTCAATCAACGATTAAAAATAACGTTTTGGCTGATTATATTTGAAGTTCTCATCTGCGAAAACTTGCTCTTGACGTTGATCCGTTTTCTGGAGGGTCACTGATGTCCATGCACAAACCCTTGGAAGCTTTGCTGCGACCTCCGTTAGAGTGGTATACCTCTGTTGTTGCTGTAACGGGCATCCTATTGCTTTACAGTGCATCCAACTTATTTTTAATGCCTTCAAAACTGGAGCAAATTGCCGTCGTTAGTTTATTAATTCTGGGCTTGTATCGCTTCAAGCAAGGCTACAGAGTATTCCGTTATCAACTGAATTTAAAACGAATGCCGACGTATAAAATAACTTCTAAACAAATTCCACCTGGCAGTAGAAAACTCTTTGTAGGCAAAGGTTTTTTATGGACAACGACTCATACTCAACGTCTGCGCGATTTGGACTTACCCTATAACTTGCATTATAAAAATCCCTCTTTTTTAAAGTGCTGGGCTAGACAAAAAGAACTCCGATGGGAAAGTAATCCCTTTTTGAAGAGATTTACCAAGTACTTATCAAAAAACTCAATCTGGAATCCTTTTAGACCGTATCCAGATATTGGCGGTCAGCCCTGTATTCATGGTGTTTCCGAGCGAGAAGAGAATATTGCTATCAATTTAGCAGATCGAGCGAGTCACATGGTGGTGGTCGGCTTACCGGGAATGGGTAAAACCCGTTTTGCGGAGATACTTATCAGCCAGGATATCCGTCGAGGCGACGTGGTCATCGTTATTGACCCTAAAGGAGATTCCGATCTGCTCAAGCGTGTGTATACCGAAGCAAAATTAGCCGGTAGAGAAGAGGACTTGCTTATTTTACATCTCGGCTTCCCCCATATATCTGCTCGTTACAATCCGGTTGGAAATTTCACTCGGGTAACTGAAGTGGCAAACCGCATTTCCAATCAACTGCCCGGCTCCGGTGATTCTGCCGCATTCCGCGAATTTGGCTGGCAGTTTATTAATTCCATCGCACTTGCTCTGGTTTCAATGGGTGAGAAACCCGATTACCAGAAGATGAAATTTTACATCACCAAGATGGATTTGTTGTTGGAGAAATACCTTAATTTCTGGCTTCCGTCAGTGGATAACCAACTGGAAACCTGGCTGGCTTCCTATATCCGAGATAATAGCACCAATAAGAAGGAAATCTCTCGCCTCCAAGCATTAATTGCTTACGTACAGGCACATCAACTGATTAATAATCCGGTATTTGACGATTTACACCACGCTTGTAAGTACGACAAAGAATATTTCAGCAAAATTACTGCCTCTTTAGGCCCCCTCCTTAAGAAACTGACCACCGGCAAAGTCGCTGAATTACTCTCTCCAGATTATCAAGATACTCAGGATAATCGTCCCGTCCTGGATTGGTTACAAGTCATCCGAAATCGGCAAATTGTGTATGTTGGTTTAGACGCCTTAACGGATAGAGAGGTATCGACTGCCGTAGGAAACGCTTTATTCGCTGACCTGGTCGCTGTTGCCGGACGCTTATACAAGCACGGCCTATACGACGGTTTTTACAAAACAGCTATGCAAAGTAAAATCCTACCGCGTATTTGCATCCATTCCGATGAATTCAATGAAATCATCGGTGATGAGTTTATTCCTTTGCTGAATAAAGGCAGAGGTGCAGGTATCACGGTGACTGCCTATACACAAACCTGGTCGGATGTGGAAGCTCGTCTGAAAGCTGCCGCCAAGGCTGGCCAAGTGGCCGGTAATTTTGGGACGGTGGTTATGTTCCGTTGCAAAGAAGCACGTACCGTTGAGATGTTGTTGGAGCAATTGCCTAAAGTGCCGATTTTACGTGTGATTCCTGCCTCTAGCAGCAGCGATACGGCGCACGGCGAAGAAGGCATATTCTTTCGCTCCAGCAATGAAGATCGGTTGAATCACAGCGAACAGCGTTTGATTGAACAAAATGACGTATTGAACTTATCCAAGGGGCAAGCATTTGCGCTTCTGGAAGGGGGAAAGCTGTATAAATTGCGTATGCCGCTGCCTCAGCAAGAAGCGGTGGATGTCCCTGCGGATCTGGATAACATCCTACGTGTCATGCGTACACAAGCATTCCGTTTATTAAAAACTGCATAAATGAGGAAAATAGTATGAGTCACACACACCCTGAGTTGATGCCTTGTTTACCGGGAGAAACCATTGCGCAGCAACCATTGATTCGACCCTTGCTGTTGCAATTAAAGTCCCTGGTCAGCGCACCGCCGGATATCTACCGGGAATTATACCTTGCTACCTTCACTGCATTTGCAGAGTTCTGTCAAGCCATGCCCTTTGATATGCAGCAACCGCAACCCTATAGCTTATTACAACGCCAATTGGAATTGGCCATAACCGCGCTGAAATTGCGTCGCGGTCGCATGTTGCCTCAAAACTCTGAAAGTGAGTTGATCGCGGAGCAGGAACCCTTGTGGACATACGCTGTTTTCACAGCTTGCTTATTCAGCGGGTTAAATCGCCTGCAAAAGGATCGTATCGTTGAATTGTACCTCAATGAGAATGAGAAAATCGGTCAATGGTCGGTATTGGCCGGAAATCTATTTGAGCCGAAAACATTTTATACCGTCAGCGGATGGCCGACCCGAACATGGCTGGATCACTTCAGTTATCTGGCTTTGCTGATCGGCAGAATTGTTCCTGCTCAAGCTCTGCGCTGGTTGACGACGGACTACGAAGTTTTTTTTAATTGGTGGGAAGCCATTACCATAAACCTCTGCGAAGAGAGAAAGGATGGATTATCACTATTGATAAAGCAAGCAGCGGAAGAAATAGATTATTCATTCCTTGGAGAAACGTTTAAGAAAAAAAATGAACATACCTCTCCATCGGCGAATTCAGCGTTAGAAGACTTCATTGCATGGCTGAAAAAACAATGCGAAGAGAACGGTTGCGACTCTGAGCGCGATCTATTGCTGCGTATCCCGGAAGGTTTTTTTATTGAATTACATCGTGTTGCCGATTTTCTACGGTGTCATCCTCAATATGGTTCTCCAGAGCATTTTGTACGCATTCTAAAAGGGTATTTACTAAAAGAGAACGATTCCACGGTACACTGCTACCGTTCAGCTCGTTTTGAAGAACGTTTGCTTTTGCATGGGGTTATCCTACCTGAAGACTATTTACCACCCATCGTGAAATCGCTGCCCTATCAATCCAGTTTTGTCAGTGAAATCCCATTATTATAGGAGCTTACTATGAAGACTACATCGGAAACCCAAGCGAAGAAAAAACGCTCGCCTTTTTATATGGAGGGTGAAATTAATTTGATTTTACATACGCGAATGACACAATCGCTATTGGCGGGCAATTGGGAATATGGTCAGCTCGGCCTGTGGCAATTCGCCTTAAAAATACGGGACTTATGGACAGCACATCAGGCTGATGACCCTTATGCAGATTGGTTCTTTATGAAAATCGATGAGAAGATACATCGCATTCGCGAACAAGCCCATGAACTGGAAAATTATTGCCAACAAAGACTGGCACAACTTCGCGGGTTTAGCATTAAAGTATTTGAAAACCCTCGTCCTATGCAGCTTGATCTTAAGTTTGTCACCCCATTCAGCTATATGGGAGCGGCTTTACTTCCCGAATTAGATTATCTATCACGCCAAGCGTATACATTACGTCACATGGGGCAATTATTAGAACCGGAAAAATCGCCCTCCAAAATTGCCGCCAATATACGCCAATTATTTTCAATCCCGATGGGTTGGCGGAAATTAGTGACGCGGCAAGACATCCTAGATAATACGCCTGCTGCACAAGAAGCCATAAGTAAGATGGGCAAAATCCCTTCAGCAATCCTAAACAAAGAGATTAAGTTTTTATTTTTGTTGGATAATATGGCCGGAACTCGTGTTAAATGATTACTCGGGTACTATTCTGCAATTTATTTTATAGATTTACGACAATACTAAATATATAGTTTATTGTAGAGTTTTTAATAAAATTTCCGCAAATTTTCTTCTGGTGAAACTGGCATTGGTATCTTAGCCGCCATATAATAGAGCCATTGTTCTGAGAGTTGTTCATTGATAATAACTATAGGGGGACTGTTTATGGATTCGTTAGAAAAAATTCGCCAACATCAGAAAGAATTTATAGAGGAAAGAAATTGGGGAGAATTTCAATCCCCCAAAAACCTAAGTATGGCTCTCGCAGCCGAAGCTGGAGAGTTATTGGAAGTTTTTATGTGGTTGAACGAGAAACAAGTTGAATTATTAAAAATAAAGTACCCACATCTTTATCAAAATGCACGAGAAGAAATTAGTGACGTTCTTATTTATCTTGTTCGCCTTGCTGACGTTCTTAATATCGATTTACTGCAAGCGGCGCTGGAGAAAATAGAAAAGAATAAAAAGAAATATCCGATAGAAAAAGCACATGAACTATTACAGTCCGTTGATTAATGTGTTAAGAACATTTGTGGTAAAGAATTCAGTTAAAATAGATATGTTATAAGTCGTTTCACTGTGCGACTTTAAATCACAGTGAAGACCAGGTGTGCTACGATGAAATTTCCTTGGTCGTCGGGATTTTTCCCGATTCGTAGCTGTACCCATTTTTGGGGATTCTACTGTATTTTTTGGGGCTTAGGCTCTTTCTACTGATTCGCGGGTTATACCCGTTCCTCATCGCAATGTATCGCGATTTTCCACTTCCTGACAGGGAAACTACTCTTCCCTGTTGGGCAAGATGCGTTTCTCTTTTAGGTTTTTCATAACTTTTAAGGAGAAACATCATGTCATCTTCATTGAACCTCGTTCAATTAATCGGTCACGTCGGCAAAGAACCCGAAGCCTTAAAATCAGGCAAAAACGGCTCTTTTGTTCGCGTTTCTTTGTCAACCACCAAAACGTACACTTCAGAAACCGGTGAACGTAAAGAAGTGGTTGATTGGCATACTGTGTATTTCAACAATCGTCTTGGCAACGTAGTTAAGGAGCATTTAAACAAAGGTTCCTATATTTATGTTGCTGGCGAATTGCGCACCACAGTATGGCAGGATAAAGAGAATCAAAAACGGTACAACACCGCCGTTTATGCCTCTGAATTAAAGTTTTTGGATAAAAAGCCCATGAACAAATCATCTTCTAAGGAGTTGTCGCCTGAACAGGAGTCAATACCGGATGAAGCTGAACTCAATGCCTACGAGGAATATGCAGAAGCTAATAATTAGCTTCAGTTTTCCGCGTAGTGAAATCACCCATAGGGGAATACCCCTATGGGTATTTCCCCTTTATTTTTTTATTGATAAGGAGGAAATATGAGTAAATTTGCACTTTGTTTATCCGGTTTTGGCGACATAACCGGTATCGAACGAGTACCAAGAGGGATGATGATTAAGATCAAAGTTCTTTCCAAGTCCTCGGATGATATTGAACTGGAATGCCTGGTAGATCAGCCGGATTTAATTGATCGGTTGGATACGCTCAGTCAGTCCTGCTACGACAAAGAGTATGTGGTGATACATTTTATCGCTCATTACTCGCAACTTTCGTATTGTTATACAGGCTGGACGAAGCAAGATCCCGACCAAATGGTACGGCTCAAGGGTAAGTTGATGGAATTTAAGGGTTGGGTGCGAGACGGCGAATTGCCTGCTCCCTCATCACCTAAAGACATTTAATCATCAACTTATCGGAGGTATACTATGGGTTATCCAGATCAAGCTAAAACGTTATTCCAGTTAACGACGGAGTTGACTGATGCCAAAGTGGAGATTGCAGTGAGCAAAGCCATTACCCAAGTAGTTGAACAGATCATCAATCTCAGACATGAGATTGGCGATCTTAGACACGATATGATTGAGCGTTTTTCCAAAGTGGAAAGCCGCTTGTCTTCTGTTGAAACGGCCTTGGGTAAGCGTAATCAAATTCGCGGTGAAATTCGTACCCGTATGTTTGATTACAGCTTTAAAGCGGGATGGATTGTCGGCTTTGTTGTTTTGTCGGCAACCGTCTCGTCATTGGTTGTGCTGTTGCATTCGCTGGCTAACGTTTATATCCATTAACGACGGAAATTTATTTTTCGTCGTTCTCAATTTTCCCACCGGGGAGGAATCTCCCTGCGCAGGGCATTTCCTCCTCTTTTATCCAGGAGGAAATTCAATGATTACTCTAACTGGCACTTTACAGGTCAGTACGCAACATTGTTTATTGCATTGCAGCTTAGGCCGCTTTGTTGTTAACGATCTGCGTTTTCAGAACATTGCAACCGGTAAATACAACGGATTTTTTGAAATTCAAAAAATCGAAGCAACCGTTCTGCAAAAATCCCAAGGGCAAATGCAAGTGAGTTTGTTGGCTGTTGTTAAGGAATTTTCCTTAAATACCATGCCAATCAATCACAAGCCTTCGCTGAAGGGAAAGACGGTTTTGCTAAATTCGCAGCTTTCACTTTTTGATGAGGAGATCACTGAAGCTCAAGTGTCCCACTCCAAAAGAGAAGTACCTGTGGGTGTTGGCAATCCTTCTTCATCCGTTGAATTGGATGCGGTTATTCCCGAAACTACAGCAAGTACATCTCCTGTAGAACCGGAAATGCCGTCTACGGAAGGAAAACTGGTTTTTCCAGAGGTTGTTGAGCTTGACCCTACGTTATCAAGAGAACAACTGAGAAAAACCGTTGCACAATTGCAGTCCCAGGGCTACCGATTTGAAAAAAGTCGCCAACTCTGGCTAAAAGTTGCCTAATGGCATTAATTTTCATCAACCCCAATCGGGAGAGAATATCCTCCCGCAAGGGGATGTCTCTCCTTTTAATTTAAACATAGGAGAATAGTATGAAAACTTTATCGAAACAAACACTGCCGGATTCCTTACAAAATTTTATGTTGGGTTTCAAGTTGCGGTTTTATCGCCGGATTCAAATTGCTATTGATAATCTCAATATCTTAATGGTCGGTGCATTAGAAGGTATGGCAATGAATATGACCTCCGGCACATTGGAATACGATGTGTACTGGTGTCACATAGTCACGGCAAGTAATGTCAGAAGTATCCGTGGGAAAATCCCATTTAACGAGATACGTAAAACATTGCGCACCGGTGACACTATATGGTGTGTCAAACCAGCCATATCCATAAGTGATGAGCCTTGTGTATTTTATCGTGCCAAGGAACGCAGTGCTTTTAAGCCAGACGGTGCTGTTGTGCTGGATGGGCAGTGTCTGTGGGGGAATTGGATATCCGACCACAAAATGCAGTTGAGTGATAACTCAACCATTACCGTTGACGGGAAACGCCTTCGTCCTCGCAATTACGAGGAAGAAAGGGTTTTGAAACTCAATTATTTGGGTTACAAGGCTTCGCGTCGATAGGCATTTGTTCAAGACGACCGGGTTTTTCTTTATTGGAAAACCCTTCGTTTTATTTCCCATATGGGGAGAAACTTCTCCCTGCTGGGGCGTTTCTCTCTATATTTTATCTTTTAGGAGAAACGCTATGTTATTTCAACGACTCGCCCGAAATTTTGTCAAATTCGGGTATTTTCCAACCGACAGTGAAACGCTGAAACGTGTACTTGCTGCCATAGCTCCCTGCGAAAGCGGCACTATGGCTATTTTCGATCCCACCGCCGGTGAGGGTGTTGCCCTGGCCGAATGCAAACATCATTTAGGTCAAGATCGCATTCTCGCCTACGGTGTCGAAATTGATGAAGAGCGTGCCTGGCACGCCAAAACACTATTGGATCACTGCATTCACGGTGATTTGATGGATTGCATCATCAGTAAGAACAGTTTTGGGTTGGTTTTCTTTAATCCGCCTTACGGGGATTTGAGTAAAGATCAAAGCGGCGGCCATTTCACAATGGAAGGCCGTGCGCGCCTGGAAAAATTGTTTTACCGGCGCACGGTGGGTCTGCTGCAAAAGGGTGGAGTCATCGTCATGATTGTTCCGCACTATTCACTGGACAGTGCTTTTGCCGATTGGATATCGCGGCATTTCACAGCCGTTAAGACTTACCTGGCGCCTGAGCAACAATACAAGCAAGTAGTGTTGTTTGGGATCCGCCGGGAAGTCGATAACGTCAGTGATCGCCATGCTATACGACAGCGGTTAGCGCGTATAGGCCAGGGGGAATTACCGCCCGTCTTGCCGGAAATTTGGCTGGATGAGTCTTATACGGTTCCTGCGGTCAAAACCGCTGTTTCCCGTTTCTGCATTAGCCGACTGGATGCTCGGCAGTTAGCGGAAATGCGGGACAACACACCAGGCTTATGGTCGCAGTTTACGCTGCGTTTCAGCCAAGCTTTAACCGGTCAGAAACAACCACTGATGGATTTATCGCAGTGGCATTTGGCCTTAGCTTTGGCTGCCGGACAAATGTCGGGAGCGGTGACCAGCCGGGATGGGCGTACTTACCTGATTCGGGGCAGTACTTATAAAACCCAAACCGAGCGTGTCATCTGCGAACTGGATGAGGAAGGCAAGGAAACCTGGGTGCGTGTGCGGTTGGATCGATTTGTGCCGACCCTACGCGCTTTAGACATGACGCCGAAGAGTAATACCTTCGGTCAAGTGCTAACCATACGTTAAGGAGACATCACAATGACAACTGAATTTTTACAATCAGAGGAATTGTCGGGTCTGTTTATCGACGGTCTGGTCACTGACTCGGAGGACAATTTATTGTTTCTTTCCGCCTGGGGGAATGAATCTCAGGTGCAACACATACGGGCGCAATTATCTCTGCCTGTATGGGAAGGGCAATTGCGTCATTTTCAACTGCAAAATCCGAAGGGCTTACGTGTGGATACAGTCCGTTTAGATCGTAACGTACTGGAAGACATCACCGGCAGGCCGTTGGGAAATACGGTATTTTCCCATCTGACTCAGTTGTGGATTTATCATCGTTTAGCAGTCACGCCGGACAACGGCAATCATCAGGCCGTGTTGTTGCGTCAACACAGCGAAAGTGAAAAGCTGTTTAAAAAGCGTGTTTGGGAGGCGGTGCAAGTGATTTGTCCGGTTCCTTTGCATTTTGGCTGGGAACCCTTTTTATTGGATAAATTGGTTTTAAATCATTGGGTGACTTTTTGTCGTGGGTTTCAAGTCGATGCTTGTTGTCTGAATTTTTCCGACTCTGAGGTAGAAGCTTTTATCTCGGATCAGGTACGGACAGGGGCGTTAACTTTACCTTCGCTACAATAAGTCATTTTTATCGTCGGTCGATAGCACCATCATCGACCGGCAATTTTTTTACCCGTAGGGGTCGGCAACCCCTACGGGCTGCGTGACCTCTGCTTTTTACTAGACTGGAGAGAGCTATGTCACTGGAAATCAATTCAATACCGACCGGATTTAATATACCGGCCGTTACTTCAATCGTTGAGGAGGAGTTTGACGACAATCAGGTTGCATCATTAACGGATGACGATGCCAATCCACCTACAGTTCTGCCTTTATCACAATTCATCGATGATTTTGGGACGGGACTATTGCAAGCAGTGCGACGACAAAATCCACCGCTGTTTAATGGCTTGGTTAACGAGAAACGTGCAGCAGTTTTAGCCGGTTTAAAACGTCAGCCGTTTGTCGCTCAAGCACGAGTGGTGCAGGCCGTATCGCAATTGCTGCTCGATCGAAATGAACGAGCCGCAATTGTGAACGGAGAAATGGGCGTGGGAAAAACGCAGATGGGTATTGCCATCGCCGCTGTGGCTCATGCGGAAGGTCATCATCGTACTTTGGTGCTTTGCCCGCCGCATTTGGTTTACAAGTGGCGTCGTGAAATTCTGGAGATTGTTCCTGATGCGCAAGTCGTTATTTTAAACGGCTCCGATACTTTGAAGAAATTGCAGGCTTTGGTCGGACAAGAGAAATTCTTGCCCAATTCAACGCCGGTATTTTATGTCATGGGTCGGGTAAGACTGCGTATGGGACATCACTGGAAGCTCTCAGTAGTGCCGCGGCGCGTTTACCACGCGTTAAACGCTCAGGAAGAAGACGGCGTGACTCAGCAGGTGGACAAACACAGCGTGTTGGCCAGTTGCGGCCATTGCGGTGCTTTTGTCGCGACGGTAACCGGTAAATATCTGAGGATGGAGCAAATATCCTCCGATCATAAGCTGAACTGTCTGCAATGCCGTGAGCCCTTATGGACATTGGTACATCCTCGTCAACCTGCACCTTTAAAGGAACAGGTTCGTCAAGGTCTGTGCCAGTTGCCGGGGATTGGTAAGCAAATGGCCGAACGGCTGCTCAATCAGTTTGATGAAGGGTTATTGGCGAGCAGTTTAAGCGATAACCTCTACCAACTGGTGCAGCTGATGGACGATAACGGTCAGTTTGTGTTTTCCGATCGGCAGGCAAAACGGATAGAGCGTGCATTAGGAAGCTTTGAGGTGAACATCGGCCAGGCGG
The DNA here is from genome assembly GCA_963797335.1 of uncultured Gammaproteobacteria bacterium. Lineage (GTDB taxonomy): Bacteria > Pseudomonadota > Gammaproteobacteria > JAURND01 > JAURND01 > CAWCOU01. The sequence continues at coordinate 1,190,575 of CAWCOU010000006.1, forward strand.
GATATCAAGCGTCGGAGTATATCAAACGCTATCTCCCGAAAGGCTTTTTTTCACTGCTCATTGTGGACGAAGCGCATGAGTTTAAAAACGCCAGCAGCGCGCAAGGCCAGGCAATGGGTGTATTGGCCGGTCAGGTCAATAAAGTCTTATTGCTGACGGGAACGCTGATGGGCGGTTATGCCGATGATCTCTTTTATTTGCTGTGGCGTATTTTACCCCACCGCATGATAGAAGATGGTTATGGCTACAACTGCCGCGGCTCCCTGGGTTCTGCCGCTATGGGGTTTATGCAGAAGCATGGCATCCTGAAGGAAGTCTATAAAACGACGGAGGAAGGCCATCACCGGACGGCTCGCGGTAAGCGTGAATACGTGCAGACCAGCAAAGCCCCCGGTTTCAGTCCGTTGGGTGTGGCGCGTTACCTGCTGCCTTATACTGCATTTTTAAAGCTGCGGGATTTGGAGCAGAATGTGTTGCCGGAGTATCGGGAACATTTTGTAAACGTGGCCATGACTTCAGAGCAATCGGCTTGCTATGAGGAATTGGAACGTGCGCTGAAAAACGAGCTGCGTGGTGCTTTACGCAGAGGAGACCATACCCTGTTAGGTGTGGTGCTAAACTGCCTGTTAGCCTGGCCGGATTGTTGTTTTCGTGAGGAAACGGTGGTTCATCCCAGACGAAACACGGTTTTAGCCCACGTCCCGATTGTCCTGGACGAGGATCCTTCTCCGAAAGAACGGCAGATGTTGGAACTGTGTTTGCAGGCCAAACGTGAAGGTCGAAAGACATTGGTGTATACCATTTACACTGGTACTCGCGACACAACCGTGAGGCTGAAAACGTTGTTGGAGCAAGCCGGTCTGAAAACAGCCGTATTGCGTTCCACCGTAGCGGCAGATCGAAGGGAAGATTGGATTATGGAACAGGTTGACAAGGGGATTGACGTTTTGGTTTGTCATCCCGAATTGGTAAAAACCGGCCTTGATCTTTTATCCTTTCCGACGATTGTGTTTATGCAGTCTGGGTATAATGTTTATACTTTGCTGCAAGCGACACGACGCAGTTGGCGCATCGGTCAAACTCAACCGGTGGCTGTTCATTTTCTGGGTTATGAACGGACGGCGCAAATAGAGTGCCTTTCACTGATGGCCAAGAAGATTGCGGTGAGTCAATCCACCGCAGGGACAATGCCCGAAACCGGCCTTGATGTGTTGAACATGGAGGCTGAGAGTGTTGAAGTGGCGTTGGCTAAGCAGTTGCTTGAAGAGTAGTTAATATAAATACCCCATTGACAATTTAGTTGATGGGGTATTTATTATTCTGCGCTTAGTATTTTTAAATGTTGTCTCCTGAAAGGAAAAAAATGTTCTCGAGTATCGTTCCGTTTATTATTACCATTATTATCGCAATTGCTGCATGGAATATTATCTATAAAGTACTTCATAGAATAGATTCTAAGGTGACAGCATCTATTATTGTTTTGCTATCTTTATTTTTTATTTATCAGTTTTCCAATGAATTTTATGTCACATTAAATAAAATGTTTTTTCAATTTGACGCAGCTGGAGATGTGCAAGCTAAATATTCTCCCCTACGTGTCCCAAAAAATGCTACACCAGCAAGCTATTGTTCACAATTCACAGGCACAAAAGACATCATGTATGACAATAATTCAGATAGTTTTTACTGTGGAAAAATTTGGAATTTTACAAAAGATAAATACGCAAGAATACCATATAAGCTATTGCCAAATGGCAAAGCCGAATATTGGATAGGTGTTGGTAATATAATTACTGGTAGACAGCCATATAACATTTACGAACTAAACAAATTATTTAATGAACAGCCAGATATCCAATAGGACTAATATAGAATCTTCTTAATGATTTTATGAGGTCTTGGCTTTAGATTTTAATGGGTGAAAAGCAATCCAAAAAATCCATCATAACTTGTTGCAAACACCTTGTATGGACTGCGGATGCAGTCCATACAAGCGCCTGCACAAAGCCACCATGCAAATCTGTCTGAGTTGCAGGCGCGTGACCCCTTGCTTGCAAGGGCCGGCGTTTCTGGAGGCAATGTTGGCAATGAATCCGGGGTTTAGCGAGAAGCTTCTTTATGTCCCTGAACCCATCCCTGCCAAACCCTTATGCTCGAAGCTGCTGACGCGGTTTAGTTTGGAGAATGGCTCTAACTTCAGCAGGTATTCTAATTCGTAATTTTTGAATTCATCTCTTTTGAAAAATCACCATGCGCTTCCTGAAAAAATATGTTTTCTGTTGGATTTGGATGCTTCTATCCGCCGCTGCTTTTGCCAAAATATCGGTGTAATCGGTCAGATCTATCTCATTGCTGAAGTGGTCCGTATCCCAACAGTCAGAACACTTTAAGAAGCATGTGTATTTTGATCAAGGAGGTCACTTGGTAAACCGCTTAACATCACGCATACGCCTGTTTTAGTCACGCAAGTGAACTAGTCTAAATGATTAATTTCAAATTTAATTTCAAATTTAATGAATTTACAAGCCGATATAAATGAGCTACACTCACCATAAAATGCCATAAAAATTGCGCTTTCTAAAAAATAATACCTCAAATTAATCCTATTCTAGATATGAATCTAACCTTACAAGCGCATCTTATACAATTAAGCCAATGAGAATTAATTTTATCAGACTATTTTGTAGTGAAAATTTAAATAGAATTGATATCTTTTATCGTTTTTAATCAAGTATAAAATTATTCCAACCCCGCGCCTAAAATAATAACTTTGTTTTTTAAGGGAAGATATGTCAGAAGAAGATAAAACACCAGAAAAAAAAGGAAATAAAACAGTAGCGCATGAAGACATGAGTTTACTGGGAAACAATTTAGGCTACAAAACTGTTTTTCGTCATCTAATAAGAGTTGGGACAAGTATGTCTCATTTCGAGAAGCATTTTCAGCTTAATTCAAATCATGATGATGTAGATTATCAAAACATTTTCTTCAACACATTTATTAGAATCAGTCGCACAAAGAGATCCAATTTTGATGACCTTATGAAATTGCTGATCAATCCAATTGATCATCCAGTAAATCCATCAAATGAATTCCCAAGATCACATCCAGTTCGACGTTGGGTTTGGAAGCGTCATCAAAAGGTATGGGTGGAGACTGAAGCAGTAGTATATTTACACTCTGAAACTGTGAAGGGATTTACACCCGCATTTGCTGCGGTTATCAGAGAAATAGAAGCTATGATTTTGCCTTATAAATTTGACTCAGTTGGCATATCTATTATAAATCATAAAGGCGATAGCAACATAGTTCTGAAATATAGCTTAAAAGATCCAAAAGAATCAATTTGCATCAATCTACACCTTAACCATGCAAATGATTTTCTACCCGAGCATACTCTTTCGGATATTCAAAATATACCCCATAAATTCTTTGCAGCTGCGTCAGCAACAATTCCGAGAAACTTGCAGTCACAATGCCCATATAATGAATCTTTCGAAACTCTTACAATAATGCAGCAAATGTCTTTGGGTAATTTTAGAAAATTAAGCGTAATTAGTCACGATTTTATAAGTTTAGCAAATTTTGGCTTCGGATATTATAATAAAAAGACTAAATCTTTTAGAGGTGCAGAGCAATGTTATTTTTTAAATCTGGAATATAATCGAAACCGACGAACGTTGATGAGGGCGCAGCGCGCCCAAAATCAGGCTGCGATGCAAAGAAGACCTAGTGTGAGCGCTATAAGCACCCTTTCAGAAGGAAATTTAGACGATGACAAAGGCAGTGCAGATGATGAACAAAGCACCAGACCTAACACACCCTTCAATGATCCAACCTCAACATCATCTTCCAAAAAGAATTCTATAGATTTCACCAGCTCAATGACTTCACCCTTGCCTAACGTGGTTAGCAACGAAGAAATACAACTACAAAGAGATGCTGAAAACTACGAAGTCAATAAAGAAGGTGAAATAAAATTTAAAAAACCAGCACCTGTGGCCGGAACAGTAGACTCACTAGAAGACCAAACAGAAACTCAAGATAATGAATCAGAAGATGGGGTATTTCTTGGAGAACCCACCGATACTGGCGCAGAAACTTACGGTACTGAAAAAGAAAAAATTGGCGAAAAATTTGTTCCCCCCACGGAATATGGAGTTTCTCAGTCTTCAACCCAGACGGGCGCTCCAAGCGGAACAGAATTCCATCAAGACCCATTTAATCTAATCGGCTTGACAGGATTGCAAATCGATCCAGAATCACAAATGCCTTTACGGGGAACCGAGAATAATGAGTACTTATTGCCACAAGAGGAAACCGAAAATTTTCCAAGCAAAGAGTTAGAAACACAAGATGCAATGGGAATTAATGAGATTCAACAGCAATTTTTAGAAACAGCTGCTGAAACATCCCATGTACATAAAGGGTCTGGATTCGTTCCGGAAGGAAAACCCATATATCCTCCTCCAATGGGTTTCTTTTCCCAACCGACATATCCTATCAATCCAATCGATGCAGGAATCCATTTTTATTTTCAAGCTAAGGAGCTTTGTGAACACCATCAATACTCAGCGGCCTTACCTCTTGTCATTGAAAGTTTAGCGTTACTAGATCATAAAATTAATCACGGGAATAAATACCTGGCTTACGCATATCATTTAGCAGGGCTAATTTATTTTAATCTTGGATGTCATGCGATGCATAATAGTTTTCTCAACGAAGCACAAGAAAATTTTTCAATATGCCATAGTTATTTTTCTGGTGCTATTCAACGTTATGAAACCTTATATTCGATCGGATGCATAACCCAACCTGATAGGGATAGATACGTACATACAGTTATAACGCAAAATAACATAACATTAAAAAATATCGAACTGTGTAATGAAATAGTCTCAGCCCAGCCCGCAACAACCTTGTTTTTGAGATAGACACCATTATATCCAATATATCCGAGAATTTTAATTCTCTCTCTGGCTTAGATAAGTCCTCATTTACCTCGAAATTATCTTACTCCATTGCTCCTGCGCTGACTGGCACCCGTTCGGCTCTAACTGCTCTTTCCCGTGTCTTCCTTTTTGAAGATTGACCCCATGTATTTAATATCATAAAATATCGATATATTATTAAATCGATATTTTATGATATTTAAAGGAGATTCACATGCGTCAAGAACTCATCACCTACGATATTTTTTGCCAGGCCATCCAAAAAATGCAGGAACAGGGCGAAAAAATGTCTGTGCGCACCATACTCAGCCACACCGGCGGCTCTTTTGCGAAGATAGCAGACTTTCTGAAACGCTGGAGAACGGAGCAAGCCTATGCTCAATCTCAGACAGGCCGGGAGATATCCCAGCATCTGACACAAGCCATACTGGCAGAAATTGGCAAAGCCGAGGAACAGGCCAAAGCTGCGTTGGAGGTGCAACTCTCCCAGGCCAATGAACAACTAGAAGAAACTCATGAGATTTTGAGCAAACAGGAGAAGTTAATAGAAGAATACGAACAACAGATCGGCCAACTTAATCAACAAGTCGCCGTGATGACTCAAGTTCAGAATCAGCAATCGGAAAGAATGCAACAGGTAGAAAAGAAATTGGAACAAACGGTAGAGGCTCAGCATACCGCCGATAAACAAGCCGCCATTGCCGAAGCTCGGTATGCCGAATTGGAGAGGCAACTGGTTAATACTCAGAAAAAAAGTGAAATGCCTAAAGAAAAGCAGGCTAAACAACGCAAGGTTGTTCTGACTTAACTGCGGACCTATTGACATATCATAAGGCTGATATATGATCTAGCTAGTATGTCTACACTGCAAGACTCTAAACCGCAGTGATAAATCAGGCGAAGCTACGATGAAACTCCCTGATTGCCGCTCTAAGGCTTCGTAGCTGTACCCGTTTTCTCCGGGGATTCTTCTCATACCTTTGATAGCTGTTCAGCTATTTTTGCTTTCGACACAAGCATATTAATCCCAAGTCTACCTAATCCGAACCTTTACCGGCGAAGAATCAGTAGATAAGGCTTTCCTCATCGTAATTTGCAGCGACTCTGTTACCCAAGTAAGCGGCTTCGGCAGCTTATGAAATCGTCTCTCAGGAGGCGTCGTTTTCATAGCAATATGAAAATGTCACTTAACTGTTAAGGTTGGAATACTAGTAATTAGCGTGATAATTGAATTTCATTACTGGGGGGATTATTCATGAAAATTGAAATAGAGATTTTCAAAACTAGCAAACAACTGCCGAAACATGGTCAAGAAATATTATTTTATGCTCATAATGCTTGGAATTTCGGAAGTTTTTCCAAAGAATCGGATACACCTTTTGCTTCATATCTTTTCCTCGATGATGAACCACTTCCTAAACAAGAAGTCGATTATTGGATGCCCTTGCCGAAGTTACCGGTTGATGAGACTGATTGCATGAAGACTGAGTCAGGCATTTTTAAGACTATTAAAAAATTGCCGAAAGATGGTCAAGAAATATTATATCACGCTCATGATGGCTCGTGGAATTTCGGAGATTTTACCAAAGAATCGGACACGCCTTTTACTTCATATCTATTTCTCGATGATGAACCACTTCCTAAAGAAGAAGTTGATTACTGGATGCCTCTGCCAAAATTGCCGCAAGAGAGAAATGATTAAAAAGAGCTTTCAACAATCATTTTAATGTCTTTGTATATTACCTGATAGCAACAGCATCATATCGGGGTGGGAATGTGTTTGGGCGACATCAAAAGGCGTCATTCCATCGGCAGTTTTAGACAAGGGATCTGCTCCTGCCTGCAATAGCAATTGTGCGCTTTGTAGCGCATTGGCTTGTGCGGCAAAATGCAGCGGAGTTAAACCAACCCAGTCTTCGTATCCGTTGGGATCAACTCCTGTTTGCAACAGCTCCTCTGTTACTGCCACATCATCAATTTCTATCGCTTCAATCAGCTCTTCCATCGGATTATTCCTCAAGTTAAATATGTTATCAGTAGGACATATTGTTTGATTCTAACACTGCCATCAACATCCTTACAAACGCTGATTGAGAGCATTATTTTATTTATGCTGACATTTGATATTTATATGCTCAAATTCCACCAGCCTTGACAAAAACCTTGTTGCAAAGGTACAGTGTCCAAGAAGTATCAGGATAATATAAAAACGCGTTTGTTTATTTTTATTGGCAAGGGATAAATACATAGAGATGAAGCAAGAGATTCCATTGCAAAACCGTTTTCTAGACACATTACTTAAAGAAAAAACACCGGTGGCGATTTACTTGGTGAAAGGCATCAAGTTGCAAGGTTACATAGAGAACTTTGACCCCGATGTAATACTCCTAAAGAATGACACCACTGTTCAAATGATCTATACGCATTCTATTTCTACCGTATATCCTTTGAAGGAAAATTTCAGTTGAAAAACACATCCTAGCGCAGGTAGGTTTTAATTTCTGAAGCCCGATAATGCCCCATCTGCTGACTGACACATTCACGTGCTTTATCCCATGTCATTCCGGCCTGTAACATCTCTCTCAAACGCTGCTGCGCAAACGTGTGCCGCAGACCGTGTAATCCTCTTGAGTTAAAAAGAGCCTGCATAGATGCCTCACTCCAAAGCTTGGAAAATTTAAATCCCGCCGGTAAATCATAATACTGATGGGCAACCACATTTGCCTGTCCGCGCTCTCTAAAATCCTTGGGTATTGGCAAACGAAATTCCTCTAATTTGGCTGCCGTTTCGGGAGATATAGTAGAGGTATATTCATGTCCGCCCTTGCCAGTGAATGTCACTTGAACCCAGTGTTCTCTCCCTAGAAATCGGTCTATATGCAGCTTATTTAATCTGGCATTTTTAGCAGGTCGTTCCGCCGCTAAACATAAAGAAGCCAAGTCCTTAGCGCGGCAGCCGGATTCTAGGAGAATCTGGACGGCCAGGTTGCCATTGGCGGTATGAATTTTTTGTTTAATGGCGTTAATTTGTAATGGAGTATAAGCACGTACCTGCTGCGGTTTATCCCGTTTATCGGTAGCCCTGGAAGGAACATTTAGCTGTCCGACCAAAGGCAATAACTCCAAGGCTTTCGCATATCCTTGTACAGTACGGACTCGGATATTTTCGTGCAGCCGAGCATTAATATAAGCTTGTGCCTGTTGTCGGGTTATATCTTTTAGACGCTGGATACCATGTACTTTTTGTATGGTTTCTGCCGCACGACCAAGGTCACCTTGGTAACGCATTACGGTACGATCGCTGCGGAGGACGGCTCCGCTGGCCTTGCTTTTTCCACGGTTGGCGCGGGCATCGATAAATTTTGCCGCCTGTTCTCGCATGGAGAATTTGGCATGTCCTTGCACTTGAGTTTTCGTCTTTTCCATTAACCGGTTTTACTCATGTTATGTTTGAAATGGCGTTTAAATATCGTTGAATACTGTGGTGGGATATAGTCAATCCTTTCTTCATAAACAGCCATAATTTTATATCGCGGCAAGAGGCTTTTGCCGCAGATAAAGACATGATTTCCGAGTGATAGCGTTCCAATTTACGGGAGCCTGGCACCAAGGGGCGGGCATTCGCCAACCTGCGCAGTTGTTTGATTTCCAAGGTATCCATTTGAGCTTCCTCAGCAGTTAAGGGAGCCAAACAAACGGTCTTTAGATTGCGCTTCCGACCGATACGCCTAATAAGCTTTTCCGGGTGTTCGCCCCGAAGCAAAGCGGAACTTGTTGCCTCTAAAAGCCGTTTACACACCTGCCCATTCCGGTTGTTTGGCATGGCCATTATTACTTGTTTTAAGCAGGTATAAATGTCGCCAATAGCATCTATTTCCAGGTGATTTTTATCCGAGTTTTCCGTCTCAAATGCTTGTCTCATAATGCCTGTCGCTTTTTTTCAGAAAAATTAACATTATTTCCCTTATAAATCATTAAGATAGGTAATGCCATATAAAAGGGGTACCCTGACGGGCGCAGCCCGTCAGGGTACCCTCACGATGCTGCAAATTTTATGATTATTTTAGCAAGATTTTATCTTAAAAAGAGCTACCATTTTGTTCTGAATTTTTGATTTGCTTTAAGATGGAAAATAAAACCAGCTTTCAAAATCCAGAACGTTTGTGTATAGACAAACTAATTCAAGGTATTTATTCTGTTTTCAATTATGAAATTCACTGCTACAAGGAGCCATTTATGCCAATTATCAAACCCCTTAATTTGGAAACAGTCAAAATCAGAGCCCAATTTCCTAAATCCCTGGATGCAGAGATGGAGCAATACATTCAATGGGCGGGAGTTACAAATAAAGAATTTTTCCTAATTGAGGCAGCAAAATATTTATTAAGAATGGATCGAGAATGGAAGGCTTACAGAGGAGGCCAAAAAATGCTTTGACATTAGAATTTATCATTCTGATTTTTTAAGTAAGGGGCAATTTAAAATTTGAGCATAAATAAATTTAAACGGGAGTTTCATCGTTTATTTAAAGCTCATCATTAAAGCTTACAGAAATCTGTCCAGCCTTGAGGCATACATACAGGATAAACTGGTTGAATCTATTTGCCAATTTCCAGGGATGTTAATCCTACTATTTTGTCTTTGTCTATTGCTGGAATTTCACCTTTATACATTCGCATAGTGTCAAATATCTTTTCTAGTTTAAAATGTTCTACCATCGCAGAAGCATACGGGCTAGTTTCTGAAATATCGATTGAAACAGTAGCATCTTTCCCTGCGAAGCTGCATAAACTGCGGTAAAGTTGATCGGCTACTGTTTCGCTATTAGCAAATAGAGGGGCTATTTTATAATTATTTGGCTCCACAGTGCGGCTAATTACGCCATAACCAATTATATTTCCTTCTCTATCTAAAGCAGCCAAAGCGTGTGAATCAGGCATTTTAAGCCAGTGCGTTAAGAAAGCTTCCCTAGGGGAAGAAAATATTTTTTTATCATATTCTACGATATCTTTTGTCAAAAACTTATCGGTTAGGATAAGACCTTCTTTCTTTATTCCTCTATCGCTTGGAATTTTATCTGGTTTTCCTTTCCAACGGGTGTTTAAAAAGCTGGGATAAAAACCTGATCTGCCATATCGTTCTATTTGCTCCATGACAGCGTTTAAGCCGATGCTAGAGCAAATCTCTAATTTAGAAGTTACTGCATCCCATAACATAGACCCAAATCCTTGTCCTCTTTTGCTTGGAGTAACGATGAAGAGACCTAAAAATGCTAATTTCTGAGAGTATTTTACAGCAGCCAATGATGCTGTAGGCTCTCCGTCTACTTCCAAGATATAATAGCCTTTAGGGTCTGCCGCATAGAGTGATTCTGTTTCGTGTTTCCCAGGATTCCAGCCTTCATCTTCTGCCCACTTAAAAACTAGCTGTAAATCTTTTGGAGTCATGTTGCGGATTGAGATATCTTGTTTCAGTATTAAAGGGGTATAAGGTGGAATAACTTTGATCGATGATATTGAGCGCAGGTGCTTTGGTGCAGATAACAAATTCTGATAGGGTAGCTGTCCTAAGCGGGTAACATTTCTAAAAAAAAGTATTTTGTACATGATATCTTTCTCGTAATAATAACTCGCTAATTTATTATAATTATTATTTACCGTTTTATTATTAATCAGTTGAATTCCAAGTTGCCCAAAAACCTGACTATCTATTCTTAATCATTTCTTAAATCTGATACAATAGGTTCAAAAAAATAACAAAATAATAATTCGATTAATTTGGTGCATGGTAGGATAAATAGGAGATAAAGTAAATGTCGAATCAAAAACAACAGTATAAGCCTCGCAAAATACATCATCTTGTTGAAATTCAAGCAGCAGTAAGGCCGACAGAAACTGCAATTGTTTTTTTTAATGAAACGTTAAGCTATGGAGAATTAAATTCGAGAGCAAATCAGTTTGCAAAGTACCTGGTTCATCAAGGTGTCAAGCCTGGCGATATAGTACCGATCATATCCAATAAATCCCCTGCATTATTTGTAATGATATTGGGGATATTAAAATCAGGCGCTGCTTATTCCCCATTAAATGTGGATAGCCCCATTAAACATATTGAAGCTGTTGTTAAAGAAACCCGAGCAAAATTTATATGTATAGAATCCAATTTGGCTAACCGATTTTCGCTTGATGAGGATGTTTTGGTCATTGAAGCTGACGATTTACAGAAAAAAATTGGTTCTTATGGTGATGATGAAGTAGATGATGGTGCGCAAACAGAATCCGATTTAGCTTATGTTATTTATACTTCTGGAACAACCGGAAATCCTAAAGGAGGAATGATTGCCCATGCTAATTTATTGCCAACTTATCTTTCTTGGAAAAAATCTTATCAATTAACCTCATCTGACATTCATCTCCAAATGGCTCCTGTAGGCTTTGATGTATTTGCCGGGGATTGGATTAGAGCATTATGTTCTGGAGCAAAGCTTGTCTTATGTCCAAAAAACATTTTAGTAGATTCACGGCAACTATATTTATTGATCCAAAAAGAGAAAATAAATTGTGCTGAGTTTGTTCCTGCTGTTTTAAGGCAATTAATTAACTTCGTTGAAAGAAATCAATATGATCTGGCTCAATTTCGCTTATTGGTGTGTGGCTCAGATCAATGGGTTATGGGTGAATATCGGGCGGTAAAAAAACTGTGTGGAAAGGAATCGCAAGTCATAAGCTCTTATGGGTTAACTGAAACGACTATCGATAGTAGTTTTTACGAAGAAGACTCAGAAGTTCCTCTTTTAGATGATAGGTCGCCTGTTCCTATTGGCAAGCCATTTAATCATGTTAATTTCTATTTGGCTGAAGATGAAAAATTAGTGCCTCGTGGAGAAATAGGTGAAATTTATATCGGAGGCTCTGGCGTTGGTTTGGGATATTTAAACCAACCAAAATTAACCGCAGATAAATTTGTTTTGAGAACTTTTACAGGTGACGTTGGTGAGAGATTATATAGAACTGGAGATCAAGGGAGATTGTTAGATGATGGAAATTTTTTATTTTTAGGCAGAAACCAGGAACACATAAAAATTCATGGCAAAAGAGTTGATCTGCCTTCGTTGGAATCTGTGATTAATCAGTATAATAAAATAAAATTTAGTATAGTGACTCCAATATTTAAAGCTGATTCCGATCAAGTTATTTTAAAATGCTTTTTTACGCTCAAAGATAGTTCTCTCACTTTTGAAGAGCTTGCTAATCATATTAGGAGAGAACTACCGTGCTACTATGTCCCCAGGGAATTTTATCAAGTTGAGTCAATACCTTTGTCTTTAAATGGTAAAATTGATAAACGCGTTTCAGCTCAGAAGGTTGTTAAAGAACTTCGACCACAGATTCATGCTCCTACGAACGAGCTGCAAAGGTACTTAGTTGATTTATGGAAGAAAAGACTGGAATTAGAGGAAGTGGGCACAAAGAGTAGTTTTCATAATCTTGGCGGTTCCTCTCTCTTATTTGTAGCTATGCTCAGCGATGTTAATAAAAAATTCAATTTAAGTATATCATATACCATTGACGTTGAGACCATAGAGGATTTGGCAAAACATATAGAAAATCAACAGCTCATTCCAGCTCAACGATTGCATAACCCTGCGTCAGCATTCGCTTTTAGAGATGCAAAACAGGCAAAATATACCTCATCGTATTTTATGGGTATTTTTTCCCCTATATTGCTTCACCCCGCAAAAAAATCCCCCAAAATTCTTTCGTCAGAAGTTCCGAAGAGATCATTTGCGTACTCAATTTTTCAGCAACCTTTGCCAAAACAACCATTGTCCTCGAAATTAACCAAGGCTACTAAGACACTTCTATCCTTGGCATTTAGAAAAGGAAAGTAATATACTTATTGAATATTTTTACAGCAATTAACGAGGCTAGGGATTGCCATAAAATACCAATTGTTAATCATTTGCTGTTATTTTTAGCATTTTAAAGCCTGTCCGAGCAGAGCTTTTCTAAAGCACAATGGAGTTGTTTTAATGCTATATGATGATTCAGAGTTGATTGAGCAAATTATTCTTAATCTACCCAATTATGTCTTTTGGCAAGATAATCGCGGTATCTTTAAAGGTTGCAATCATAATTTTGCAACCCTTCTGAGCCTGGACTCCCCAAGTAAAATTATTGGCCTAACAGAAGATACCTTACCTTTTGTGAAACACCTGACATCCCATGCCGAAGATTTACAATTTATAAGCTCTGGAAAACCCATTTTTGTTAAAAAAGTTGATCTCGACTTTCAAGGTGAGAGTCGGCATTTTTTAATTGAAAAGAAATTTGTTTTTGATAAAAACAAGCATATTAGTGGAATAATTGGTGTTATTAGTGATATTACTTATCAAGAAAAATTGAGTGTTTCTCTGGAGCAGGCCGCTTCTATTCAAAAGTCCTATATTGCCGATATAAATAAAGAAGTTACCGGTCAAGAACATCGTGATATGTCCATTGAGGAGTATACGGATGAAATTAGGCATCATTTAGAAAATATTATAGCTGCTATGCCCGGGAACGTGTATTGGTTAAACAGAGAATGTACCCTCTTGGGTGGTAACGATAATTTAGCCAAGATGTTCGGATTAAAATCTCGTACCGAATTGGTGGGTTTAACCTACGATCAAATGGCTGAACTTGCTCAATGGACAGAAGGACAAGGAGAATCATTTAAAAATGCAGAGTTAGAAGTTATGGCATCGGGAATGCCTCGCTTTAACGTAGAAGAACCACCCGTGGTTATAAACGATGAAACCAGATATTACATGTCCAATAAAGTCCCCCTGTATAATAAAAAAAATAAAATCATTGGTGTTTTAGGTATTTCTTTAGATATTACAGATAGAAAGCTTGCAGAAGAACGAGAAAAAACCGCTCTTTTGGAATCATCCCAAGCTAGAGCAAAAGCTGAGTCAGAAGAGCAGCTAAGACAAGTGGTGATGATCTTGACGGGTAGTATTGCTCATGATTTACGCTCACCTATTAGCGTTTTAGCAATGAAAGGTGGTTTCTTGGAAACATATCTTCCTATCCTAATAAGCGGATATGACAAAGCTGTGGCTTCTCAACTTACTACAGAAGATGATGAAAACATTCCCGATCGCATGAAAGATCATCTTGCAGTAATAGGACATAAAATATGCGAGACTACCAAAGAAATGCACGATTTTATTGATATCACCCTTCAAACTTTAAGCAAAGCATTAAGCAGTAATCTTACACGAGAAGACATGGTTGTTTGCTCCATGTGGCACTGTATCCATAATACTTTATATCGATATCCTTTTACTGGTCAGCAGCGGGAACTTATAAAATGGGATCAGAACGATTTCAATTTTATGGGAAATGAATTACTGATGATTAGGGTATTTTTTAATCTAATAAAAAATTCACTTGAGCAAATTGAAAAGAATAATCGTGGCGAAATTTCTATAAGCACTGAGGTTGGTGATAATGAAAATATCATACGGTTTAAAGACACTGCTGGCGGAGCGGCTCCCGAAATAATCAATAACTTATTTTCTGGTTATCGCACTACGAAAGAAAAAGGAACTGGGGTTGGTCTGGCTTTTTGTAAAATCACTATGGAAAGCTTTGGTGGAAGCATAAGTTGTAATTCCGTTTATGGGGAATATATTGAATTTATTCTTAGTTTTCCGTCAATTAATCCAGAAAAAAATATGTAAGACAATTACATCGCATTGAAATTTTTTAGTAATTATCAAATCAACTACTGTCTAATAGTATTAATTATATTTTCAATAACTCTGTATAGTTGGAATTTCTTCAGGATGCGCGCAACTTTGCTTTCCGTATAATATCACATAATACATATGAGTGATAGACAAAAGCTTTGCTCCAATAAACAGCTTCCTGTAAAAAAGAAAAGCAAACTGTTCTCTTGATGCTTGTCGATGGATACATCTGATCAGTTTTCCCGAGTGTTCACCTTGCATTAAAGCCAATCAATAACTAACAGGAATGATTGTTGGATTTTTTTAAAGTAAAGAATGGTATTCAACTTGGTTACGCATACCTTTAAACATAAATATTAATTATTTATTGCTATTGTTTTTAAACTCTGTAGGGTACGAAAATTGAAGAAAGAGAGGAATTAAGGGAGAGAAAAAGATAACTCGCTGATTTTAAACAAAAACCATATAATCATTTTCGACGAAGAAAAGGAGGTTATATGGATAAAAATAAAACCAGCGAGTTAGTAGGCATTTTAGGGCAAGAATTAAAATGGAACAAGGCAAGATTAACTTGTTTTAGTCTAATGATATTAGCGCTATTAGCGGCCAGAACAATCAGTCTGTTCAAAATGGCTGTGGTGATGGATAGTCCGGCAGAGCAATCATCGCGCTATAAACGATTAAAATGCTTTTTCCGAGAGTTTAGTATTGATACGACGACGATAGCGCGTTTGATATTTAAATGGTTTGGATTTACTGAGAAAAAGTTATATTTGACGATAGATAGGACAAATTGGTTTTTAGGTAAGTCAAAGATAAATGTATTTACTCTGGGAGTAGCGTACGAAGGAATAGCAATCCCATTATTTTGGAAATTACTACCGAAAGCGGGTAACGCTTCAGCTAAAGAGCATATGGATTTAGTAGAACGTTTCGTTTCTGTGTTTGGAAGTGAATGTATTTTAGGTATTTTGGGTGATAGAGAATTTGCCAGCAAAGCCTTTTTCAAATGGTTAAATAAGAAAAAAATTGCTTTTTATATTCGCATCAAAGAAGGCAGTCAAGTCAATATCAAAGGGAAAAAGTGGATAAAAGCCAAAAAAATTTTCAATCATTTAAATCTTAAAGAAAAGTCGATGTATATGATGAAAATTACTCTTTGGGATGACACTTCTGTGTTTTTAGCAGGCTCTCGTTCAGAACGCGGAGAATTGATGATAGTAGCTACCAACCAAAATCCTAAAAATGCTATTGCCATCTATCTGAGACGCTGGGAAATTGAATCATTGTTTCAAAATTTAAAGGGACGAGGTTTTAATTTTGAGCAAACCCATATCACTGCCCTGGATCGCTTAGAGAAAGTCATGGTCTTGCTCGCATTGACTTTGTGTTGGGCCCATAAAGTGGGCGAATGGCGAGCCATACAAAAACCTATTCCCATCAATCGTTACCGCGATAGTCAAAGACCACAATTTAGTTATTTTCGATATGGTTTGGATTTGTTACAAGAGCTTGTTTTTAAAGGGTATCAACAAACCAAAAAACAATGGAAAGCCTGCTTAAAACTAATAACTTCTAGCTCAATATTCACTCATACGCTGGAGGTGCTATGAATTTTCGTACCCTACAGAGGTTTTTAAAAAAATTAATCTTTATTTTAAGCTAGCCTTAAGAATAGCAAGAAAAAATAATTCCTCGTTTTCCATTTATTTTTGTGGAAATATGGTTTAAAATACAAATAAACAAACATTCAATCGCTCTTAAAATGCTAATCATTCTCAATAATGGTTATTATTTCCCTCAAACAGTTTTCAGGATGCAACTGTTGTATCTGAAGTGATCGCAGAAATCATTATTTCACATAATAACAATATCAAATGTCATCATGACCACAATGGATAAAAATCATGATTGAAATAGGGTATTTCTATTTTTAAAAATTAAAAAAATAAGGATTATACGTATGCACAACCCAAAAAATATTGTGGAATTATATTCTGGTGAAGATTTACCAGTTTTATTTAAAGGTGGATTTATTAATTTTGGTTATTGGGATGATTCAATTGCTCAAGAAAATAAAATCACATATGACCAAGTTATTAACGCAAATAAAGCTCTATATCAAAAACTTGTTGACTTAATTTCTATCGGAAAGACAGATCGTGTGTTAGAGGTTGGTTCAGGCTTCGGAGCTGGTTGTGCATTGATATCGAAACTGTACACACCAAATTCTATAACTGGCATTGATTATTTTAACTCGCATGTGGAACATGCCACCAAACTTCATCAGGAATTAGTATCCCAAAAAAGAATATCTTTTCTTCAAGGTAAAGCGGAAAGCTTACCTATCCCGGATCAATCCATAGATAAGCTTGTGACTTTGGAAGCTTTTCAACATTTTGACCCTGTAAAAGCCATTCGAGAATTCGGACGAATTTTAGTAGACAAAGGAGTTTTAGGTATATCCACATTTTTTGCGCTAAAAAAGGAATTTTTCAAAGAAATATTACAACTTCTTCCTAGACCTGCTGTTTTGTCAGATGAATCTGATGAAAAAAATTCTGCCTTACCCGAAGTAATAGAAGCTCTTAAAGTATCAGGGTTTCATGATGTAGAGGTAGTGCCAATTGGCGATCATGTTTGGTACGGTTATGATAAGTGGGTTAAGCAAAATGAACCGGGCATTTGGGATACCAATTGGCTTCCTGCATATCAAAAAGGATTGCTAGATTATTTTATTATTAGAGCTGTTAGAAAAAGATAGCCTATTTGGAGTTATTATTTTAGGTAGATGATATAAATGTCCGATAAAGATCCTAGCGTTAAAAAAACAAAAGATTACAAAGAATTACTACAAAAAATTGTTGTACATAGAAATGAAAAAATTGCGCCGTTGACAAGCACTATGGATAGACCAGGTATTGCTGAAAATATTTCTTTCACTCTTGAGCTTAGAAATGGAACCCAACTGCCTGTGGAAGTTTTTCGTCCGATCAATAGCACTTTGGAATTTTATCCAACTATTTTCCATATCCCAGGATCTGGGTTTAACACTTTAAATCCGTACTTTGCTTTTGTTACTTGTAGCCAGCTTGCAGAACATTCAGGCTGTCAGGTTATTGTCATTAATCATCGACTTGTTCCAGAGCATCCATTTCCCGCAGGGCAGGATGACAGCATGGAGGTATTTTGCACTTTAATGGACAATTCTATATTTTTAAAAATTGATCTTTGCAAAGTGGCTCTTTCTGGATACAGTTCTGGCGGGACTTATGCAGCTTGGGTGGCAAATCAAGAGGGTGATTGTTCACAAAGTGGACATTTAAGCAATATTAAGCATCTATTCTTGATTAGTCCTTTGGTGGATCTATCCGGTCTGATGCCGCGTATAGCGCAGGAGTCAGAGATTCAAGACCATATAGTTAGCCAACACTTTATTGAAGGAATGAAGGAGTACTATCTGCATGGCATATCAAATCTATCTGATTCCAAGCTTTCACCGTATCTCCAAGAAATTAAAGAAAATCACCCTCCTACTCACTTTACCCGAGGTCATCACGATCGATTGGCATCTGATACAGAAGCTTATAAAAATAAGCTTAAAGCGAAAACTATGGTTTCCTCAACTAATATTCAGGGATGTCATGATGTTTTTTGGCATAAGAAGGAAGCTATACTGGATGTTGCCGGCATGGCAAGACAAACTATAGGGGTGGTTATACCTAGATCAGTGGGTACGGCACCACAAGAAAAAGATGAGGTATTGGACAAAAGCAATAATGATACTAGTCTTGCGTCAAAAATATAAATAAAAGGCAAATGATGACACATTATTATTTAAATGAGATGATAAACAAGGCGGCTCAAGCACTGGACTTTTGTTACGTTCCCGTGTCTAATTTTCGAGTGAGTGCTTGCATTCTAACAGAACACAATCGAATATTTGTTGGATGTAATTTTGAGAATGCCAGTTTCCCACTAAGTGTGTGCGCTGAAACCTCCGCTATTGCCAATATGATAAGCTCAGGATCAAGAAGCATACGTGCCATACTTATTATGAATAATGAAGCAGAGTTATGCTCTCCATGCGGTGGGTGTAGGCAGCAAATTTTTGAATTTTCACAAAAGGACACTTTAATTCATTTATATGGGAACGGTCAATTAAAAAAAACTTTAACTATTGAAGAATTATTACCCTGCCCGTTTCATTTATAGATGAATTTAAAACTTATATGGAATTGGATACCTTATGGCAATTACTAATGATGAGCTCCATAATGAGCTTGAAAGATTAAAACACATTATTGAGCAACAAGAGCTAGAAATAGTTAGATTGAAAAGTGTTATTGATAACCTTCCCGGGAGTATCTATTGGAAGGATATAGATGGAAAATATTTAGGAAATAATAAATTTGCTCGCGATAAAATGGTTGGTTTAGATTTGGCCGAGTCTGTCATTGGAAAAACAGATTACGACTTATTTGCTAAAGAAGTTGCCGAAGAGTTTAGAAAAAATGATTTAGAAGTCATTGATAATAATAGTGAAATATCACGAGAAGAGACTACCACTCTTTCTGATGGTAGAGAAATTTTTCAATTGTCAAGGAAAAGGCCGCTACATGACACCAATGGTAAAGTTATTGGAATTGTTGGCAATACAGTTGATATTACCGAATTAAAAACAACGCAAGACAAATTACGAAATGTTGAAGATAGACTGGCCGGTATGTTATCACTCAGTGCTTCAATTGCTCATGAATTGCGCACTCCCATTACAGCCATTCAATTTGGTGTTAGCGGCGTAAAAGAGTACCTTCCCTCCCTTGTAAAAGCATATAACACAGCTAAAAAACATCAACTCAAAGTAGACAATATCCAGAGTCAGCATCTCAAAATTCTTTCAGGCGTCTTTGATACTCTTGAGTCTGAAGTGATATATGCAGATACTATTATCAATATGATATTGATGAATCTTAAGCATACCGATATTCCAGATGTAAATTTAAAAATACTCTCCATAAGTTCTTGCGTTGAAGAAGCCATACGACGTTATCCATTTAAAAAAGAACAACGTGATCTTATTGAATGGTCAAGTGAGGGTGATTTTTCGTTTATGGGTGAGCAACTGCTTATGGTACATGTGTTGTTTAACTTAATGAAAAATTCTTTTTACTATATAGAAGCAGAGAACAAGGGGAAAATTCAAATATGGTTTGATTCAGATGAGTATGATAACATTCTTTACTTTAAAGATACTGCAAAAGGTATCCTAGAGGATGTGTTACCGAAATTATTTGAAAAATTTTATTCGACTACTCGACATGGTACTGGCTTAGGACTTTCGTATTGCAAAATGATTATGACCAGTTTTGGCGGCACGATAACTTGTCAATCAACTTACGGAGAATTCACACAATTTACATTAACTTTCCCGAAAATAGAAAATAATTAATTGCAAATTATTCTATTTTTGTAATAAAAAATCGGACTTCGTGGGGAAGAAAATCAGAATGCCAATATTAAATATCAATAACGCTGAAATTTATTATGAATTACAAGGTTCCGGTCAACCTCTAGTGCTTATATCAGGCATTATGGGCGATCATACCGTTTGGGAACCGATACTGGATGAATTGGTAAAAGATTATCAAGTACTCATTTTTGATAATCGGGGAGTTGGACAAACAAGGGATGATGGTGAAGATTTCACAGTCGAAACTATGGCCGATGATGTTTTCGCAATCTGCGAAACTTTAAACTTTAAGCATCCCCATATTGTAGGTAGCTCCTTTGGCGGCATGATTGCCCAAATGCTAGCAAAAAAACATGGAAAATATATAAAAACACTAACTTTATCCAATACATTTCCCAGAGTAAGCTCATCTTCAAGCATCTTATTTTCTTATATTTCTAAACTCCATGAATTATGTGATCCGCCGAGCAGCATCTATAATGCCGTCATACCTTGGGGCTTCTCTGATGAATTTCTCACGCCCGAAGTTATTGATTCTATAAGAAGATTAAGTGACACTCACCCCTATCCACAATCCAAAGAAGACTATACCCGCCAACTTAATGCTATGAGTGCTTTTGATTCCAGCGATTGGGTAAGTTCCATTTCAATACCTACATTAGTATTGGGTTCAGAACAAGATAGAATTGCTCCACCGGAGGAATCTATAAGACTTGCTAAGCTAATTCCAAGAGCAGAATTGAGTATTTTGCCAGGTGGGCATGTATCTCAAATGGAGCATCAATCATTTTTTGTGGAATTATTGAAAAAATTCCATAAAATCATGTGATTGCATGAATAACTCGACGAATCACCCTCGGATAAAGTATAATTTTGCTAACATTTACCTATTTCAGATAAATTAAAATTTATCTTCCTCAACTTAGATTAACGGAGAGTGGACATGGATGAATACGAAATATCCTGCATTTATTACCCAACTACGGTTGTTGTAGTCGATGATAATGAATCCGTCTTGGAAAATATCTTACTTAAAGTTGGTAAGAATATTCCTTGTAAGATATTTTCCGATCCCAAAGAAGGATTGGCCTATATTAAAAAAACACTCAAAAAAGCAGACATTCTGTCAGATATTATAGGAGTTAATGAAAGCTCTGTGGATTACAGCCACGAATCAAATCGTTTCCCAATTCAGTATGATCTTAAAAAAATCTTCCAACATGCGTCTGATAAACAGCGATTTCAACAAATATCAGTGCTTGTCATTGATTATGCTATGCCCGGCATGAATGGTGAAGAGCTTTGTAGAGCTTTAAAAAGAGCAAAGGGAAACCCAGTGAAGATTATTATGCTAACTGGTGAAATTGATGAACCAATGGCTGTTAGATTGTTTAATGAGGGACTGATTGATAGATTTTTAAGAAAAGCTCGACCTGGAGTAGACGAAGAATTAAAAAACTGCATTATTGAAATGCAACGCCGTTATTTTCAAGATTTAACCTATCCAATTATTCGAGGCATTATTTCAGATAAAGATTCCGCTTTAGGCGACCCAGCTTTTAGAGAATTTTTTAATAAAATTTGCCAACAAGTTTCAGCTTCCAGTTATTATCTTATAGAAACTTCCGGTAGTTTTATCTTTTTTAACAATGCTGGCAAACCCAAATGGCTGCTCGTTAGAACGCTCGATGAATTAAAGGAGATATCGGAGCAAATTGAGGCCGATATCTCTGAAGATCTTATTGCTTCTATTGGGAAAGGTGAGTTTATTCCATATTTTGGCAGTTTAGAAAAGGAAATAGAATGCTATGAAGATGAGGAAAAATTAAGAAAATCCTTACATAAAGCTGAAAAATTACGTGGCAAAAAAACTTATTGTTATGCTTTGCTTGATGAACTCCCCGGATTCCCCCTTGAAACCAAGAATTTTGTCTCTTTTGATGAATACATGAGTGGTTTATAACCTTTCATCACAGACCATAAAACCAAATTTTGCACATATCGCTTTTTAAAATTTCTACCTGACAAGAGATCACTATAAGGATTGTAGTTATCAATTGAGAAACAAAAAGTAACTTTAGCTTGTACTCAAACAGGCAAAGAATTTACTCATTAATCAGCACAAGATTAGGGACAATCAATATGAAGCATTTTCAGAAATCGAAGACTATTTCTCCAGAAGAATATCGTGCATTCTTGAACACAATCAGCGATGGAGGGATTAATTTTATTAATGACTCCATTGAGTCTCTCATGCCAGACCAAATGACTGTTGGTACTCTATATAGTATAGTATTGCACATTGCAGCAAAGACTATATGCGGCATTTGCCAATATGATAAGGTAGCTAGAAAAAGTGCGTCTGATTTTTTCTGTGAACAATTGCCGAAATTAGTGGAGCAAGCTCTTGTTCTACCAAATTCTTCGATTAGCAAAAATGAGCATTGATCCTTTTTTCGCCATTTGATTTCAATTTTTATTTAAAAAATCCGTATAATTGTGAATTTCTTCACATTGTGTATAACCTTGCTTTCCATGTAATAAAGCATAATAAATGTTTGTTCCTGACAAAAGCTTTGCTTCGGGAAATAACCATTGATCTATTGGAGGGATGTCTTCTAACCCTTTCCTAAAAAAAACCAGCCGCTCTTTATTACGGAGTGCGCTCAGAATATCCTCGGCTAGTTCTTCATCATCAGCCAGTTCATAACAACTTTGGGCATCTAGGGAAGACTGCAAAATCAACCAGGTTTCCTGACCCAAAGAATCCAACAGTAAGAAACTACAGGCTTCATCCAATAAATAATATTCTACGCATCGGGATTGTTCGCAAATGGACTCGAACAATTCGATAAAGGCAGGTTTTTCCAACACAGAATCTTTCTGACTGCCTAGCGTCTTCAATACCGCCATAGATTGTTCAAGGAAATAGTCTCGCTGTAGTTCTTGAACATAATGAATCAGTTTACGGCGGTAATTGGTCTCACCTTTAGAAACAAAGCGATCGATTTCTTTGGCATTAAAAGCATTAATGGCGGTTTCGCGATCGGCTTCGCCCGTCAGCAGGATAATCTTTATCGGCAATACTGCCTTAAGTGCGCGCGCCAATTCTAAGCCATTACGGTTTGGCATATCGTAGTCAATAATTAAAATGCAATTGACATTAAAACGCTCGGGATTAAAGATTCGACGATAAATAGATTTGATATGAATATCAACCTGCAAGTCCGACCAGGTCGCATCGGCGATACTCAAACAATCGGCATCCCCTAGCGTTTGTTTGGCATACATTCGATGTAGAAAATACTCAGCCTCATCTGCCTCCGTGAAAGTGTGACAGCGAAAGTAATCACCCAGGGCTAATGCCAAGCCCATTAAAAAATCATGATCGTCATCGACCAATGTTAAGGTGGTGGGATGGTAAAAGGCCGGTATCCTATACATGGAGTTTTCCCTGAAAAGAGGATGGATGGGGGAAATGCAGTAAAAATTCTGTAAAATGTTGCCATTCAGATCGGCAATCGATAGAGCCGCCCAAGGTTTGGAGAGTCATCTTGCAAAATGCCAGACCGATACCAGTACCTTTATTAGTCCCGACCGTAAAAAATAAATCAAAGATCTTGGGCAAGTTTTCTGCTGCGATGCCCAAACCGGTGTCCTTGAAATGCAAGATATTTTCTTGAGGGGTGGATTCCAGCCATATCTCGATATGACCCTTGCGGGCTTTATGTATGAAATAGATGCTATTTTTCAGCAAATTAAATAACACATGCACCAACAAAATTTCCTGCCCATAAAATGTAAAATCACTCTTATCCTCCCAGCGAACTTCCGGGCAGTGCTTGGGAAAGCTATATTGTACTAAGGCTTCATCAATACATTGTCGGGCTGAACATTTTTTCATAGTGATCGGTTGAGCGCGGTTATAACGGCTATTGATTAAGATCATTTCCAATACCCGGTTGGACTCATCCACTTTACGCTCCAAGCTGTCTACTACTGCACCGAGTAATTTTAGCTTTCTGGGAGAAATGGACGGAATCGGCAATTGATTTATAGAAGCCATTTGATAAGTCTCTATAAGCGAAGGCAGCAATGAGCAAATGCCTTCTGCTGCGCTTTTTAAGAAGCCCAATGGGGTGCGTAGCTCGTGAGCAATACTTGCACTGATGATGGTCATGCCTTGTAGCTGATGATCGGTTTTAGCCAGGTGTTCCGCCATACGCTTTTTTTCAGTGATATCGGTTGCAACCCCTAGAACACCCAAAATACAACCTTCTTTATCGGTCAAAGGCACTTTGTTTATCAGCGTAAGAATTTTCTTACCGCCGGGTAAAGACAACCATTCTTCCTGGTTGGTGATATGGCGACCGGCTAAGGTTTCCTGGTCGCCCAGGCGGAACTGCTCAGCGGTATCGCCGTCCGGCAACCAGCCGATTTCATAATCGGTTTTGCCGATAATGTTTTGTGGACTTTTTAAGCCCAGAAGTTTGGCATATTGCTCATTACAGCCTAAGTAGATGGAGTCGGTGTTTTTCCAAAAAATATACTGAGGTATTTGCTGAAAAATAGTTTCGATTAATATTTTTTGGTAAACATCCATGAATTGCTCCTCCTTTAAAGCAATAAATTGGTGTGAACCTCGTTTAACAAACGAAGACGGCTTTGCAGGGAAAAAACGGCTGTTTCGGTGACTTCCCGCCACTTGTTTTCATCGTCTCCACACAGATCGGCCACCAGTAATTGAGATTGGTGGCTATGCTTACCCCCATCCAATTCGATATGACGCTGAAAATACTGAATGAAACTGTTTAGGGAAGGCCGATCCGCCGGATTCAGGTGATGTAATAAATTGGAAAACATGCCGGAAGTGATGTGTTCTCGGGCAAAAGCCAAAGAAGCTGCCATGTGATGGCTGTTTTTAGCGATAATGGCAAAGGTATCGGTAACAAAATGTTGCGCCGGAAGCGGAACACCGCTGTATGAAAATGCAGTGTGTAAAGACTGTTGTTGACGGATATGAGTAATAAAGGTGCTGATCGATCCTATATCGGCTCCGCATTCCTGCATGGCGCGCAAATAAAGTTCGAAATGGCTTAAGTACTGTTTTTCTTGGAAAACATCGCTTTCTTCTTCTGCTAATAACGTGTTGACCAGATGGCAACCTAGATGATTTGACGGCGGTGTCCAGAGCAATGCCGGGCTGCTGAGTTGGCGCTGAAGAGCCTTGAGAAGGCACATAAAATCCCACACTGCGTATACGTGGATCTGCGCAAATCGACACAGTCGGGGAATAGAGTTAATTGCAGCAAATACAGGGTGTTGATTAACCGCAGCTGCCAACGGCTGAATAACTGTAAGAATTCCAGATAATTTTTTATCCATAATACCCAACCCTAACTGTATAACGACAGTTAGGCGGGTAGACCAGCAAATTAAGACCAACAGCGGAGCGCACGACCGTGGGGCGAATACACTCCGCTATCAATCCCCCCTCTGCTAGTCTGCCCCGCCCATTGCTCCTTGAACGGCTTCCCCGCAAGCTAAAACACCGCCCTGGTTCCAAAACACATCGTGGTTAGAGGGGTGATACAAGACGGTACTCGGCTTTGACCCGTGAAGTACTACAGGCATAAGCCCACAGCGGGAAGAATCGTAGAAAGTACAAAAAGGGTTTTTGCGCGTAAGCGCGTTGGTGTAAACTGACATTGCCAGATGACCTCGCTATCGGTAAGGTTGTTTGGAAGTGCCGGTTCAGGTGTATCAGCACCTGGCCGGTGCGCCTATTATCAGCTTAATGATTTTTGAAAGCAACTGGTTTAAGCTTTGTTTAATCTATGTAAATTCTAGTTGTTTGGCTCTATATTCTTTGTTATTAGCTTACTTGCCGTGGAAATCTCTTCAATCCAATAAGGGTAAGGATGTAAGCTCAGCTCCAAAACAGGCTTCTACTAGAAGCCCATCATAATAGAAGCTGATATCTTGGTTTGTTATCTTAAGCTTGTTAAAATCTGTCTAATCGTGCCAATGTATCGAAATCTATACTTTCTGGAAGCTGGCTATGAATTTTCTTCAAAAGGATAAAAGGGAGGGCGATTTCACCGCTATTGATTTATTCAGCGGCTGTGGCGGCTTGACCACGGGGCTTAAGATGGCTGAATTCAAAGTAATAGCCGCGATCGAACTCGATGAAAAAGCAAGACAAACTTTTACGCTAAATCACCCCGATGTGTGGCTAGCGGGTAAAGACATACGAGACACCGATCCATGCAAGCTTATGAACGATCTGGGTTTAAAGCCAGGAGAGTTAGATTTATTGGCGGGTTGTCCCCCGTGTCAGGGTTTCTCGCGAATTCGGAAACGAAATAAAAATAACGCAATTTCAGATGACCGTAATAAATTAATTGATAATTTTGCAAATTTTGTGCTTGTTATGCAGCCAAAATTAATTATGTTGGAGAATGTTCCTGGATTAGCCGATTACCATCGATTTAAAGAATTTGTTGATGTGCTAAAGAGAATTGGATATCAAGTTTGTTATGAAATTCTTAATGTAGCAGATTACGGTGTCCCTCAAAGACGTAAACGACTTATTGTCTCGGCAAGCAAAATTGGTCAACCGAGACTGGCAGCACCAAATAACAATAAAGTTACTGTAAGAGAAGCTATAGAGGGATTGCCTCCTGTTGGCTCTAGTAATGATTTGTTGCACGATCTACCTCAAATACGTTCTGAGCATATTCAAGCGCTTATTAAAGCCATCCCTAAGAATGGAGGAAGCCGATCCGCTCTCCCCGATAAGTTTATTCTCAATTGCCATCGGAAGATGAAAGGTTTCAACGATGTCTATGGCCGTATGAAATGGGACGATATAGCGCCAACAATTACAGGTGGTTGTTGCAACCCTTCGAAAGGAAGATTTTTACATCCAGATCATGATAGAGCTATTACTTTGAGAGAAGCGTCGCTTCTTCAAGGTTTTCCCAGCAATTACAAATTCGACATAGCGCATGGAAAAGAAAGCCTTGCCGTAATGATCGGCAATGCCCTGCCGCCACCTTTTATTACAGCCCATGCAAAAGCAATGAAAATTAGCCTTAGTATGGGTGTATAGTATGGAAATAAAGAAAATAACGGAATATGTACAAACACTTGAAGAAATGAGTGAAAAAATATCTAAACTCTTTCCCGGTTATATTTACCATATTAGATTTCCGCGATTTAAAAATCTTGCTGCACATACGTGTATTAATTTTGATTTTCCCGTAACCGCTCTTGTCGGTCAAAATGGATCGGGGAAAACATCGGTGTTAAATGCTCTTTATGGAGCGCCTTTTGGAAAGTCCACTGGTGAGTATTGGTTTAGCACTAGTGTTGATCCCATTAAGGAAGGTGACGGTAGTCCAAATCGATTCATATATGGCCATTATAATAGTCATTTGAAAACAATAGTTGAAACTATAAAAGCTCGTAGAGGTCGAAAAAGAGGCAAAGGATCTGAAGGAACAAGAAGAATAGACTACTGGGAACCGGTAAGAGCTTCTTTAGATGATGATATAGAGGCTTTTCCTGAACTGGAAGCTGGACAGCGCATACCAGGTTTAACTGGAAATGCCGATCGTTGGATTCCTGTGAGAAGAAATGTAATTTACTTGAATTTTCGAAGGGAATTAAGTTCATTTGATAAATATTTCTTTTTTGGCAGTGACCCAAATTCAAAAATATTGAAGCATAGGCAGGATGTCATCAGAAGAGATTCCAAAAATTTAAAAAAAATAATTGATGCCGGAGATTTATCAGTCACATTACGTAATAAAAAAATAGCTTTAATAAATCGTGAATTGAATGAAACGGAATTAGGATGGATTAAGTACATTCTAGGGAGAGATTACAAATATGCTCGTTACATTCGCCATAATTTATTTAAAGGAAATAATGGATTAAGTGTTCAATTCAAGACAAATTTTGGTACCTACAGTGAAGCTTTTGCCGGGAGCGGTGAAGTTTCAATTGTCAGTCTTGTAGTTCAGGTCTTGGCAGCAAAAAAAGGTGATCTTATTTTGCTGGACGAACCGGAAGTTTCGCTACACCCTGGAGCGCAGGAAAGGTTGGTTCAGTTTCTACTTATAATGTCTATTGAAAAGAAAGTGCAAACTGTATATTCAACTCACTCGCCGGACATGGTTGCATTTTTGCCGGAAAATGCAATAAAAGTTTTTATGCAAGATCAAAATGGTGCATTCACCGTCATACCAAACAGCCATCCTTATGCGGCTTTTGGCTATTTAGGAGTTCAAGTTCCTGAAAAAATATATGTAATAGTAGAAGATGAATTGGCTAAATATGTTGTGGATCAAGCATTATTGAAGTTAGATGAACAAGAACAAAAAATTTTTAACGTTCTTTATTCGGCGGGTGGCAGTGATGCGATTTTAAGACATCGAGTTCCCGTTGCGATGGATAATGGCAGCAATATATTGTTTTTGATGGATGGGGACAAAAGGCAAGAAGATTTGATTGATCCAACCACGATACCTGCAAGTGATGATTGTAATTTATTGCAAATTATTAAGGATACTGTTGGTGTAGAGCCTTTCATTACGCCTGACGGTCATGGGAAAGGGAATGAAGATCAGAAAATTTCTTTATATCGAAAATATTTAAGTTACGTTTATACTAATTTAAAATATCTTCCATTAAAATCACCGGAAGAAATAGTGTTAAAAGCGGCATTTCCCGAGATATCTTCTGAAGGCTTCAAAGATTCAAATGAGACAAAAGAAGCTCTTCTGCAAATTGCCAAGGAGCTATATGAACACGAGCCAACCTCTAAAGAAATTAACGATTTTGCTAAGATAAAATTACTTGAAAATAAAGAAAAAAATGACGAATTAGAAAAAATAAAGCAGATTCTTAAAGAGTTTGGACAAAGAGTTAGACCCAAATAATTATTCACGTTATTGAAAATTATTTCATATCTTCTTCACAATTCGTATGCGATATCTGTAAAAACCGGCTACGCATATTTTCAATATTTTGTATCCAAGCGCTCAGGCTGGATACAACTTCGTTAATTTTTTTTGATCGCCCTCTGAGAGCACACTCCCAGACTATTGCAACACGCCAATCAGCATGTAAAAGTTTATTAATGGCTTTTCGATCATTAGTTTTATTCCGTTCAATTTTCTGACTCTAGAAACCTTCATTGGTGGCAGGAAGTTTGAAACGCGGACAGTTATGACCATGCCAAAAGCATCCATTAATGAAAATTACTGCATGATAACGCGGCAATACTATATCCGGCTTTCCTGGGAGTTGACGTACATGCAATCGGAAACGAAATCCTTGTTTATGCAGTAAACTGCGAATTAAGACTTCAAGCCCGGTGTTCTTGCTCTTTACTCTCGACATAATCCGACTTCGTGTTACAGTATCTACAAAATCTGCCATTACGGGTTACTCTCGTTTTTATGCACTGTGAATGTTTTTTACGAAAAACGCATCATATCTGCTGAAACTAAAGGGACAAGCGGGACAAATGCCTATTAACTGCTTGTCCCAGGCTGCGCAATTATAACATATTGATTTTAATATAGAATTGAACGATAGGACAAGCGGGACAAATGGGACAAGGTTTTTTAGCTATAATTATTTAATGTGAACCGGTTACAAATTTTCAGAAACCCTGAATCCAACTAATTAGGACTTTAAAATATGAGTAAATATATTGATGTTCATCATCATATCCTTCCGCCATTTTATCGAAACGCGTTAAATGAAGCAGGTATCCCGAAGAAATTTGGCATTACCTTGCCGGAATGGACACTTGACTCTTCAAAGGAGATATTAGAAAAATATAATATAAAATCTGCAATTACTTCTATCTCCACCCCAGGAGTTTGCATTGGAGACATGAGTCTTTCAAAAAATTTAGCTAGAAGATGTAATGAGTATGCGGCGGAATTGTCAGAAAAATATCCTAAGATGTACGGTGGGTTTGCCACATTGCCATTACCACTTATTAATGAAACAGTAGATGAAATTAAATATGCTTTAGACGATTTAAAAATGGACGGAGTAACATTATTATCCAATTATGATGGAAAATTGTTAGGGAATGAGATTTTTGCGCCGGTTTTTAGAGAGTTAAATGACAGAAGTGCTATGGTCTTTATTCACCCTACGATTCCATCACCTTGCTGTTCTGATATGAGCTTTTTACCGGCATCAATGTATGAGTTCGTGTGTGATAGCTCAAGGACTATTGTAAATATGCTTTTTTCAGGAATTTTTGAAACATACAACCAAATAAAGTTTATTGTCCCTCATGCAGGGGGTGTTATTCCATATTTAGCAGGAAGAATTGATTTATATCCATCAATGATGCCAAGACTTAAGGAAAATATTCCCAAAGGAGCGCTCTATTATTTAAAAAATCTGTATTATGATGTTGCAATGTCAACATCATTACCGACCTTACGCTGTTTAAAAGAGTTTGTTTCTGCCGATAAAATTTTAATAGGTACAGATTATCCGTTTGTTTCTGAGAATGGGATAGATCAAATCTTGACTTCACTAGAGCAATATCCTTATTTCTCAAGTGAAGAATTAGAATTGATTAAATATAAAAACATGGAAATCTTATTTCCGAGATTAAAAACATAACTATTATAAGTGGACTGCATTTATTAGCCGGCAATCCTAAATCATTCCCAGACTTTATTAGTGAATACATAGCAACGAGAGCGACCTATCCCCGGCAAATACTCTCGCCGATACGCCTTGCCTTGACTATCCGCCTCAATCCATCCTTCAACTAGTAAAAGCTTGCTAACTGTATGAAGATCCCATCCTTTGCAAATTTCTTGACGAAATACTTCAGGCAATACATAAAATTGCGTTTCCTGATTAAGGTTCCTTCGGAATCCGGCACGATTTATCGTATGTGAAATTTCAGCCTGCCAATGACTGAACCTGGATTCGGCATGGGCCTCAAAAAATGCTTTTACTTGAGACAGTATACGGACATTCTCTTGATTGCCGGTGCCGCCGCGACATTCCAGCCAAACCGCGAAGCAATTCGAGGCTGCTTTTTCCGCTTCACCGGATGGCCATCCTGTGATGCTCAAATCCGTGGCCAGCTCTCCCGCTGCTGCAATCAGTCCGAACCGTTCACACACGCGATAGACCTGGCCGCTGGAGTCTTTAGGCAAGTGTTTATTCAAGAAACTATCACACACTATCTTTATCAGTGTCGGCAGCCTGGTCAGGCATTCCGATTGCGTGATGCGTTTTAGAAAACTGATGGCTGCCGAACCGTAATAAGTGGCGCTGAGCTTAATGAGCGCATTGCTCAGAGCGGCAGCGGATTTATAGGAATGCAGATTCTCAAAAATACCTAAGCTCTTGCCTGCATCGCCAGGAAGATCCAACAGGCGTACCTCTTGACCGGCACGAATTTTCTTATCAGCTTCCAGCATGTGCTGCGCCAGGCCGACTTCGCCAGCGGATAAAAATAACAATCGCCAATCCTGTCGTTGCTGTGAGCCGCCGCTTTTTCCAGCTCTGATTTTGCCACTCCCGTTCGCTAGCATGTAGGCTATCTCACCGGCTTCTTTCGCATCAATCTGAGCCAGTTCATCCAAAATCAGCAAAGTATCGGAACGCAATGACGCCAAGGCTTCCAGCCCATTAATTGTCCCACGCCATCGGTTTAAATAATTGCTACCACCAAACACCGAAGCTGCCACACGCAATACGGTGGTTTTTCCACTGCTGGACTCGCCTACAAAATGGATGCCGCCTGACTCGATGCCGGAGTGATGCAACAACATGGCGGCAAAAGCGCAGGAAATCGCCAATACCAATCGTGAATTACCGCAACACAAGGTGGCAACCTGTTCTCGCCAATCTTCTAAGCTGCCACATTGCTGATAATCCTTGGATTGAACCTCCGATTGAAAGAAAACATACTCGTTTTGGTCGCCTATGGTTTGATGGGGGAATACAAATACCCCTTCATGCCATCCGGTACGGTTAATGCATCGCGCTCGCGCATCAGGATTACTGCTCAATATATAGGCCATCAGTAAATTGCGCACCTTATTGCCGGCGGCTATTTCCAAACCTAAGCGCAACAGTTCTCCTTTGATCTCTTCACCGCTGCCTTTGAGCATCTCCATTGGCATAGCCCAAGTATGCAGTTGACCGTCGGCATCGTAAAATTCTAATAATCTACCCCAATTTTCGGAATGTTTATCACGGATAAGCGCTTTGACTTCCAAGCGAGAGCAAATCCATAAGGTTTCTTCTTCAGCCAAGTAAAACACGCCCTGGTCGCTCACTTTGAATAAATTGGTATAAGCTGAATAACGCTGCTTCTTTTTAGGTTCGGTGAGCGGCTCATCAGATGTTTGGATGAAGGCTGATGAATGTTTTTTGTTTTCAGGAGGCTGAATTTTAGGCAGCGATAGAATATCCTCAACAGATGCTTGAGGATGTTCCTTAAGCCAATCCACACAATCCCCCTTAACCGGCAGTTGCAACGGTGCGATATCAATCCAGAATACTTCACACCCGAGCGATCGTAGTTTTTCCGTTACCTGATGGGCATACTTCAAGCCCGATTCGTCATTATCCGGCCAGATCACCACTTTACGCTTTGCCAAGGGTTGCCAGTCAGTAACCAGGACGCTATCCATACTACCGGAGGTAGTGCCCAGGATACCTGCTTTCGTTAGCATATCCACACATAGCTCCCCTTCGACAACCCAGACAGTTTCTTCAATCTGATGTAATAATCGAGGCAGTTGATAAAGAGGTTTGCCTTTAGAAAACTCTGGCTCCTTCAATACAAAGCGGCCTTGTTTATCTTTGCTAAGTGGACGCAGCCATTTTTCTCCGGTGACCGGATGCTTTAGACGGATCCGCCAATAGATCGGTTCCCCCTGTGCATCTTGATACACATGGAGTGCCTGTTTCTCATAGCCATCATTAACTAGTTTTTTAGTAAAACGTTGCGCCGCTATTTGTTCGGGAGCATTAGGGTTCAGGGAACTCATATTGACCCTCCCAACGCGAGTAAAGTTTCAGAAAAACTCAGTTGATAACGTTGACAATGAAAGGACAGGACATTGCCGCCGCGCACACCACACCCAAAACAACGAAAGCTGCCGTTTTTGAGATTCAGGCGCAAACTGGGCTGTCGATCTTCATGGAAACAGCATTGAACGCTAATCCAATGCTGGTCAGTCTGTCTTATAGTGGGAAATTGTTGTTGATAATAAATTACCGGCGTGGGTAATTGGTGCATATAAATCATACGATTGCCAAGCCTAAAATAAGCATCTTTTAACATGGGCATCTCCTCAATCGTATTGACGTTCAACGGTTTGACGTTCAAGAAACTCGTCCAAATGCGCTTTCCGATATTTAGTCAAGCGACCCACCTTGATGTATTTCAGGGCATGACGTTTCTTGCAAGCCCAAATGGCCAAGGTATTTTCGCAAACACCCAGATAAGCAGCCGCCTGTTTCCGGGTTAGCAGATCGCTGGTAGGTTTTTCTGAGAACAGAGTTTGGTATATGGAAGAATTAGACATGGTGATATCTCCTGATTAAAAATGAATGGAGACGCAACCATAACGGAACGAAGAAGGTTAATCCTGGGAGACGTTTTTGCGAAATTTTCTACCGGTAGGAAAAACAGGGATTTTTGTTCCCTTGACGTGAAAAGCAAATTATGTTCTTGAATAGAGTGAATTGGATTGATGAAGGAATTCAGCACTGGGAGAGTTGGGACAGGGGTTAGTATCGTTAGAAAAGAATTTTATATTGTGTAGGTAAATTCTCTAATTCTTCAGAGAAAGTATTCAGATTCAATTTTTTGCCGGTTTGTTCTGCCAATTGAACGACCATTGCTTGCAAGCAAGTATCCGTCATGATTTCTTGAGCGGTTTTTTCTGTTGTCTGGCGAACACGATCTGTTGTATCGCCTTGGTTGTGGCCTGAAAATAATATTTTTCCCATCAACCAGTGTGGGATTTGTTTGTCGTTACGATCAGCCCAATAGTTTAAATCAATATAAGGTAATACCTGATTTGCTGCCCAGCGTCGCAAAGTCGCTTTGGTAAATTTCTGAACCCGCTGTCGAGCCAGAAGTTTACGCTCTTTCGCCAACCAGCGTTTAAATGAAGCTAATAAGATGCTGTCTGGTGCAGTTAAGTCGATTCTCAGAAAAGGGCGAAGCAAGTGGTTATTATTTTGTTCAGCTAAATAGGCATCTTGTGCCGGTTTATTGATATCGGTGTTGTGAAACCACGATAAAATACTCTCAGTTTCAGCAATATCAACTGATTGCTCAAAGAAATCAAAGTGCGAGGGGGCTTGCCATAATTCCGGTGGTATGCTGCCGACGGTGTTCTTCAATCCTTCGGTGATTAAAAGACCGTCTTGTATAGAAATGGGCGTGATGGGTTCTAATACATTAGGCTCATCTGGAAGTTGGTAATCGTCAACGATGCCGGTCAGGCCGACCTGCAACAAAAAGCCTTGAATCATCTGGCGCAAGTACAGCTGTACGATCCATCCTTCCAAGTCCAATTGATTTGCGCGGTCATAGTTTTCCAGATTGAACCAATTCGGTAACTCTTGGATACTCAGAACGGTATTTCTTTGGCTTGTTGTTGGTGGTGGTGGTGTAGAAGGGGGGCAATCCATCCAAAAAATCTCTAAATAGGCAATTCAACTTCTTGGATGATCTTATGATGTTTTATGAATATTTACCAGGTTTGATGAGGGTGACTTGTTTGGCTCAGTAGCACCACGGTAGCACCAGTGAGATGCTGCATTGATCGGGAACTCTTCTAACTACTTGATTTTACTGGTGGGCCGTCCGCGATTCGAACGCGGGACCAACGGATTAAAAGTCCGCTGCTCTACCAGCTGAGCTAACGGCCCATGGGGGTAGGTAGTTTCCTTCGAACAGCGAAGGTACCTTCGAGATTAGGAAGTGAAATGATACCGATTTGTATGAAAATGACAAGCGTCTTGAAGGATTTTTATTGGCTTTTTCTAAACCGCGGCTAGTGTCCGGGTATGTCTCCCCAAATGTATTTATGAAGCTGGAGTTGAAAACACACGTTGAGTCTATCGGCTACTATCCAGTCGGCTAAATCACGGTTACTTAGTTGGGCATGGCTTGGGGATAGCAGGACTTCGCATTTTTGAGTTAACTGGTGTTGTTTTATTATGTTTTTGGTCCACTCGTAATCGGAACGGCTGCAGATAACAAATTTGACCTGATCCTGAGCGGATAAATGGTCGATGTTTTGCCAATGGTTTTTCTCTACCTCTCCAGAAGCTGGCGTTTTGATATCCATTATCTTGATGACGCGCGAATCGACGCCGCTCACATCCAGGGCGCCACTGGTCTCTAAAGAAACCTCGTAACCCGAATCGCACAGACGCGTCAGTAACTCTAAGCAGTTTTTCTGGGCCAGAGGTTCGCCGCCAGTGACGGTCACGTAATGTGCGCCCAGCTCGGCGGTTTGTTTTAAAATAGCGTCAAGGGCGAGTAATTGGCCGCCTTGGAAGGCATAGGCGGAGTCGCAATAACCACAGCGTAGAGGGCAGCCGGTTAGGCGAATAAAGGTGGTGAGTAACCCCGTTGTTCGGGTCTCGCCTTGTAGGGAAACAAAGATTTCAGTGATGCGTAATGTGTTTGTCATGGCTTGGAAAACAAAAGGGTAGCGTTGGTTACGGTGTCTGCCCAGTCGGTTCCATTTGCTGAAGCTGAGTGGCCGCTAATTTCGCGGTGGGTGTGCCGGGGAATTGTGCCACAATTCGCTTAAATTCCTGTTTTGCCTGGGTGGTTTTACCATTTGTAAAATGAATGGTGGCTAGACTGAGTAGTGCATCAGGAACCTTGCCATTGTTCGGGTATTTTTTTATCAGCGCACTGAACTCTTTGACGGCTAACTCATTTTTTCCTTCACTGCCATAAAGCTCCCCCAGCCAGTAATGAGCGCTGGGAGCATAAGTCCCATTCGGGTAAGTTTGTAAAAAGGCTTGAAAAGCGGTAATCGCGTCGTCATTTTGTTTTTTAGCTTGTAAATCCAGGGCTATTTTATAAGCGTGATCTTCCGAGCCTGCCGTCGCGACTTCAGCCGCTGCCGAGGCTTTTTGGGCAGAAGGCAGGTTTTGCGTGACATTAGTTTCTGCTTTAATGATGGAATCGGAAGCGGTGTTCACAAATTCTGCAGTCTCTGAAGTTCCTGCGGTTGATGTTTGCGGGGTTGAGGAAGCCAAATTAGTAGTGGTTGCCACTTTACTCAAATCAATCGGCGCATGATTCGTCGTATCGCCATTGGTTGTTGGCACATTGGCTGGGGCATTGGCCGCTTGCGGACTATTCTTTTGTGCGGACATTTGCTGCAGCATATGAGCTTGCAATTCTAATTGACCATTGAGTTGCTGAATTTGTTGCTGCAAATTATCCAACCGATTCGAGATATTCAGTTGCGTCAGATTGCTGATTTGTTGTTCTAGTAATCGGAGTCGTTCTTCTACAGGAAGATTCTCCCGCGACGAGGACGGCATGGCAGTGGGAGCGATATCGGCCGAAGCGGCTGAAGCTGCTTCATCTTCCTGTGGCTGGTTTTGATCTTGATTCAGATCAACGACCGGGGCTGCTGCCAAACAGGTCTGCATGGCGACAAAAGCCATGCAGACTAACCAAATCTGCCGAAATATCATCATCAATCCTTAGCTGAGACATCCACTCGACGATTACACTGGTAATCATCATCGGACGAACCAAATGAAATCGGTTTTTCCGCACCATTACTGTCGGTAGTGACTTGTTGCTTGTTAATGCCGTATTGCTCCAACGAGGTGGCTACGGCATTGGCTCGTCGCCAACCAAGGGCCGCGTTGTATTCACGGCTACCGCGGGAGTCGGTGTTGCCAACGACACGTACCGTGCTGTGACGCGCCGCTATCGACTGCCCTAAAGACTGCAGACGATTTAAATCTTCGGAGTGCACATCGTTGCTATTAAAATCGAAATAATAGGCCTGGGTGTTATAGCCTGCTAATTGCGGCACATTACAACTGGCAGAAGGTGAGAAGCCACCAGCAGCTCCATTACCGCCTAACCCTTGCGCATACGCACCGCCTTCACCACCGGCACCCCCTTCGGAAATGGGTGAACCTGTGCCATGGCGAGTGGAAGAGCAAGCTGCCAAACCCAAGATTCCTGCGACAACGACAACTCGTTTAAACCCGATTGCTATTTTCATATTTCCTCACTCATAAGAAACAATGTTTTAATTCGTTAAAAAAGGCCCCCATGCCGGTTCCCTGACATCGCCTTGCCGTGCGGGCAATATTATTTTGACTCGCCCGTCTGTTGAAACCATGCCAAGTACACCGCGCCCTCCCGATTGGGTAGCATAAATAATCATTTTGCCATTCGGCGCAATGCTGGGCGATTGATCATTTCCAGAACGAGTCAGTATAGTGTAACGCCCGGAAGCAATATCCTGGACCCCAATGTTAAACCGATTATTACTACCATTCAACACAGCCAATGTTTTTCCATCGGGAGATAGAGAACCGCTGGCATTATAATCCCCATTAAATGTCACTCGCGTGGGGCTACCGCCAGCCACTGCCTGACGATAAATCTGCGGTCCACCGCCACGACTGGACGTAAAATAAAGCACACGACCATCTTCAGACCAGTTCGGCTCGGTATCTATCGAATCGCCTTGCGTCGCTTGCGTTACTTGGCGCGAGTTCACATCCATAATGAAAATCTTGGGGTAACCGGTGCGCGTTAACACAATGGCTAGTCGACGACCATCGGGTGACCACGCTGGCGCATTATTGAGTCCCGCAAAGTTGCTGACTAATTGACGGCTGCCACTAGTAACATCTTGCACATAAATGGCGGCTCGCCCACTTTCAAACGACACATACGCAATGCGTCGACCATCGGGTGACCAAGCTGGCGATAGGATTGACTGGCTCGAAGTCAGCAAAGGCTTAGGGTTATAGCCATCCATATCGGAAACTTCCAAGGTATACTGCGAACCCTGCGGAGATTGTTGAGCAACCACATAAGCGATACGCGTGGAAAAAACGCCGCGATCGCCGGTGAGGCTTTGGTAGATCAAATCGCTGATATGATGAGCCACCGCTCGCAATTGGCTGCCGTTTACCGTAAATGAATTGCTTAATATGACACTGCTCTGCCATCCGGGTGCCGCATTATCTTTACGATTTTGTTTGTTGGCATAGGCATTCAATAATTGGAACTGGACACGATATTGATCGCCGCCTACCGATTCGACACTACCCACCACCAAATTATTTAAATTTTGTTTTTGCCAATACGAGAAATCTACTTTATCGGCACTGTTGGGTAGCTGTTGCATCTCGCTTTTATTCATTAAACGAAATCGGCCACTGTTTTGAAGATCCTGGGTGATGATGTTGCTGATGTTATTCGCTGAATCCGCATCACTTTGTCCTGAAAAAGGC
Source organism: uncultured Gammaproteobacteria bacterium (assembly GCA_963797335.1). GTDB lineage: Bacteria > Pseudomonadota > Gammaproteobacteria > JAURND01 > JAURND01 > CAWCOU01. Next base: position 1,229,285 of record CAWCOU010000006.1, read on the forward strand.
ACGACCGCAATCGGAATAGCGCCTTGAACGCCTTGTGTTAATTCAATATCGACGATGGCGCAAGCAGACCCGCTGATAAATAATCCGAGAAAAAATAACCATTTTGTTAGATGACGCATACTTACCTCCCATGAAATCTCTTTATTCTTTGCTGAGAGCGGGTGAGTGCTCCCAGGCCTTACTGTTCCGCGATATTTTTTGGACTAGCTGTTAATCGCAACTCTTGAAATTGGCTAGCTAACTCGGCATCGGTTGGTACTGGCAACGGCGACGCTTTAAAAACAGCTGCCCGCGCCGAGTTATCTAAGCCAGAATCCCCGCTACTACGCGACACTTGCACGCTTAACACGGTGCCACCGGGCCCCAGTTTAATGGTTAATTCGCAGGTCAAGTCTGGATTAGACCCCCCTGGAACGACCCAATTCTGTTGAATGGCTGCCTCAATTAACGCCTTGTATTTTTGCAATTCGCTTTGTTGCTCATTGGTTCTCGCGGCAGCCAAGGCTTTTTGCTCGGTTGCCAGTTGCGAATCTACGGCTTTTTGTTCGGCTACCTTTAGTTGCTGAGCTTGTTGCTTTTCCTGCTGCTGTTTTTGCAATTTATCTTTTTGCGCTTTTTGCGCCTTTTCTAAAGCCGCTTGTTTGGCCTGTTGCGCTTGCTGTTGTTGCACAGCCTCTTGTTGTTGAATGGCTTTCTGCTTCGCCTGCTGTTCTGCTTTTTGTTTAGCAGCCAACTGCTCCGCTTGCTCTTTCATTTCACGCTGATGTTGTGCTTGTAATTGTTGTTGATGTTGCTGTTCTTTGATGGCGTCAAGACGGGCTTTTTGCTCCGCTTGCTGTTTAAGCCGCTGTTGTTCTGCAACCGCTTTTGCCTCTTGTTCCTGACGGGCCTGTTCTGCTTTCAGTTGCGCCATTCTCGTCAACTCACTCTGGCTAACGGCAACGGCTTTAATAATATCGACATCGGGTTGCACAGACACCTGATGCAAATCATTGGCATGGATGTGCAGAAAAAAAGCGCTAATCAGTAGTATATGCAAAATAACTGCAAACACAACCGCTAGTCGGTAAGACGAATCTTTCCACATGGTAGTGACCGGGTTATTTAACATCTTGCGGATGGGTAACTAAACCAACGCTGGCAGCACCGGCTTGTTGTAACAACACCATCGCCTGTACTACTTTTCCGTAATCGACATTTTCATCGCCTTTCACTAATACCTGGCGTGGCGGCCCCTCTTTGGGGCTTGCTTGCAGCTCCGTAGAAACTTGCCCCATTAATGCGCTGGCATCGAGTGGCTGATCGGGGGTGGGGGAGATGTTTAAATAATAACTGCCACTGGCATCAATGCTGACGATAATCGGTTCTTGCTGCTTAGCGGTTATTGGTTGAGCGCTGGCCTGGGGTAAGTCCACATTAACGCCCTGGGATAGCAACGGGGTTGTTATCATAAAAATAACCAGCAAGACTAACATCACATCAATGTAAGGAACGACATTGATCTCAGCTAATGGAGCGCGGCGGTTTTTTCGGTTTCTTAGCATACGGTTATGTCAAGTTTGAGGATAGGTCACTTGCAGCATTAAGCTGCGCTGGCTGTCTTGCGGTAATATCGAAAGGCAGCGTTGAAAACAACTATTCAAGTCCAGTGAAAGGTTATCCTTTAAAAATTGATCAATTTCTTCGCTAGTGTGATTGGCCATTAATTGCGTCACCGCTTGCGTGGCTAACCCCTGATCCGGATTTTGCCTTAAAACCCATGCTAATAATAAAGCAATTTCCATCAGGGGTAAAATAACAGTTTTTGGTAATCTTCGTTGTTGCATTAACTGAATGGTGTAAAGTGCATCAATGATAGCGTGTTTGATTAAAAAGCCTCGCGACCAATTACCCAGCGCCACCCCTGATTTTACGGCAAATTCCCACTGATTAGTACCGCCCGCGCCCTTATTTAGAAAATCAAAAAAGTCGGTGGTGCTTAAGGTCATCGGTGAGTCGGCTGCGATATGCTGTTGTAAGCTGACAGCTAAAGACACCCCCAGCAAGCCATGAAATACCAAGACGTGGCCGATTAATTTAACACAAGCGCCGAGATCCACCGCTTCACCCAAGTATTTGGGATGACCCATTTGTTGCAATAAGGGTTCAACGCGCGTGTATAAGGCGTTATCACCGCTGGCCAAAATCAGCATGGTCGCGGCTTCTGCGCCCTTTACGCCACCGGTTAATGGGTAGTTGGCGTATTGCACATCATGCTGGGCACAGTATTGCGCCGTGGCTTGGACGAAATCGGCGCTGACGGTGGATAGGTGTAAAATAAAGCATCGATGCTGTTTTTGCTGAAGCATCGGTATGAGTTGTTGGAAGATGGGGTAATCATCGCCGTTCTTGCCGGCGCATATGACGATGCCATCGAAATCGGTGAGGTGGATTAGTTCTTCCAGGTTGCTCACTAATTGAGCGCCGTGCGCCTGCCAGTTTTTTCGTAATGTGTCGCGTTTCTCGCCTGGGCCACCGCGGTCCAACACACGGAGGTAACGGGCGATGTTGCTATTGTGTAAATGTTTCGCTGATGGACCTAGCATGTTGCCCAGTCCGCCAATGGCGATTAGGTTTAGTGTCATGATGAATTTCCAGTAAAGAATATCTCAAATTGGCGGCATGCTTTGCCTCCTCGAAGCCTTCTGGTGGGCAAAGCGAAGCGTCCCCACCAATCTGCTCTACATTCGAAATACGCCCCATTGGGTTTTGGATATAGGGGCATTTAACGCGGCGGAGATAGCTAACCCCAGCACTCGGCGAGTATCGGCGGGGTCAATAATGCCATCATCCCAAAGTCTGGCGCTGGCATAATAGGGGTGACCTTGCGTTTCGTATTGCTGTCGAATGTGGCTTTTAAATTTTTCATCTGCCGCCGGATCGTAGGGCTCACCCAAGCGTGCCTTTTTTTCTTGATTGACTTGAGCTAATACATTCGCGGCCTGCTCGCCGCCCATCACCGAGATGCGAGCGTTGGGCCACATCCATAAAAAACGGGGATCATAGGCACGGCCACACATGGCGTAATTGCCCGCACCAAAACTACCGCCAATAATCACCGTAAATTTAGGGACGGCACTGCAGGCAACCGCCGTGACTAATTTAGCGCCGTCCTTGGCGATACCGCGTGTCTCGTATTTTTTTCCTACCATAAACCCGGTAATGTTTTGTAAAAACACCAACGGAATTTGTTGCTGCGTGCATAACTCGATAAAATGCGCGCCCTTCAACGCCGACTCGGAAAATAAAATCCCATTGTTGGCAATAATTCCAACGGGGTAACCGTATAAATGCGCAAAACCGCAGACCAAGGTCGTGCCATACAATGCTTTGAATTCATTAAATTCGGAACCATCCACTAACCGGGCAATCACTTCATGCACGTCGTACGGCTTTCGAGCATCGTAATTAATCACGCCGTATAATTCCTCTGTCGCGTATAAGGGCTCGCGAACCGGGATCGTTTTTAAAGGGACTTGTTTTCGATAATTCAAACTGGCGACGACTTCTCGGGCCTGTTGCAAGGCATGGGCATCATTCTGAGCATAATAATCAGCCACTCCAGAGGTTCGACAATGCACATCGGCGCCGCCTAATTCTTCTGCGCTGACCACTTCGCCAGTCGCGGCTTTGACTAATGGCGGGCCGCCTAAAAAAATAGTGGCCTGGTTTTTGACCATAATCGAAACATCCGCCATCGCCGGCACATAAGCACCGCCTGCCGTACAAGAACCCATGACCACTGCAATTTGTGTGATGCCTTCCGCCGACAAATTCGCCTGGTTATAAAAAATTCGACCAAAATGCTCTTTATCTGGAAAAACTTCATCTTGCTTCGGTAAAAAAGCGCCTCCGGAATCGACCAGATAAATGCAGGGCAGGCGATTGGCTTGGGCAATTTCTTGTGCTCGTAGGTGTTTTTTAACGGTGATCGGGTAATACGTTCCGCCTTTCACCGTGGCATCGTTTGCCACTATCATGCATTCTTGCCCCATCACTTGGCCAATGCCGGTGATGATGCCGCCAGCAGGAACCGGTTCTCCGTAAAGATCCAATCCTGCCAGTTGCGATAGCTCAAGAAACGGAGAGCCAGGGTCTAGCAAATGGGCAATGCGCTCTCGCGGTAATAATTTCCCTTGTTCACGATGGCGCTGCTGCGCTTGCACATTCCCCTTGGCAATCTCCTGAACCTTTTCACTCAAGTCCGCAACCTGGGTCGTCATTTGGTTGGCGTTCTCTTTAAATAACTGGCTTTGGGGGTTGATATGGGTGGTCAGGATAGTCATATTCAAACCTCGACAGCAATCGCAGTGGCTTCACCGCCACCAATGCAAAGTGCGGCAATTCCACGTTTTAAACCTAAACGCTTGAGTGCGTAAAGCAGCGTCACTAAAATTCTTGCCCCTGAAGCGCCAATGGGATGACCCAGCACACAAGCACCCCCGTGGACATTGATTTTTTCTGCAGGAATAGTTAATTCCTGCATCGCGGCCATGGTCACTACCGCAAAGGCTTCGTTAATTTCGAATAAATCCACATCCTCTATCGACCAATGCAGGCTTTTCAATAATTTTTGTATAGCGCCAATCGGTGCTGTGGTGAACAACGCCGGTTCCTGGGAATGGGTGGCTTGGCCGACAAGCGTTGCCAGCGGTGTCAGGCCACGTCGCAAGGCTTCTTGTGTTTGCATCAGCACTAGCGCAGCTGCGCCGTCGGAGATGGAGGAAGCATTGGCAGCGGTTATGGTGCCGTCGCTACGAAACGCCGGTTTTAATAATGGTATTTTTTCAATGTTTGCGGTGGTGGGGCCTTCATCCTCATACACATCGAGTGAACCTTGTTTGGTGTGCACTGTAACCGGCGTTATTTCCTCACGGAAAAAGCTTTGTCGAGTCGCTTCTTGCGCTCGTTGCACGGAGCGAATGGCAAATTGATCTTGTGCTTCTCGACTGTAATGGTATTGTTGCGCGCACTCTTCGGCAAACACTCCCATCGCACAGCCGGGTTGATACGCATCTTCCAAACCATCGTACAACATATGATCGAGTATTCTTTGATGACCCAAGCGATAACCTGCCCGGGCTTTTGGCATTAAATACGGCGCATTGGTCATGCTTTCCATGCCGCCGGCAATGATAACCGGTGGTTTTTCGGTGAGTAGAATATCCCTGGCGATCATCACTGCCTTCATTCCCGAACCACAGACTTTATTAATGGTCGTGCTGCCGGTATTGGCAGATAATCCCGCTAATATTGTTGCCTGGCGAGCAGGAGCTTGACCTAGTCCTGCCGGCAACACACAACCCATTAGCACTTCCGACACTTCCGTCGGTGTTAGCTGTGCACGTTCATACGCAGCCTTAATTGCGATTGCACCGAGTTGCGTTGCGCTGATATCTTTGAATACGCCTTGGAAATTTCCAATAGGGGTGCGTGCGGCACTGACGATAACGACCGAATCAGCCATAATGGTATTCCTCAACTAACTCTCGACCAATTAACATCCGTCGGATTTCATTGAGTGCCGGCGCCAATTTCATAGAGCTTGGCGTCGCGCAAAATTCGACCGACCGGATATTCATTGATATAACCGTTGCCCCCCAAACATTGAATGGCTTGCAATGCCATTTGCGTGGCTTTTTCAGAGCAATAAAGAATAACACCGGCAGCATCTTTACGGGAGATATGGCCCTGATCGCAATTTCTCGCCACTTGGTACAAATAGGCTCGACAAACACTCAACCCCGTGTACATATCCGCTAATTTACCTTGAATCAGTTCAAAGTGGCCGATTGACTGCGCCAAATTGTTTACGTACACCTACATAAGGTAGCACGACATCAATACAGGCTTGCATTAAGCCGACTGGCCCTGCGGCTAAGATCACCCGTTCATAATCTAAACCACTCATCAGCACTTGCACGCCGTGGTTTTCTTGGTACAACACATTTTCTGCTGGCACCAGGCAGTTTTCAAAAACCAGTTCGCAGGTACTGGAACCACGCATCCCTAATTTATCGAGTTTTTGAGCGGTTGAGAATCCGGAACATTTTTTCTCAACGATGAATGCGGTGATGCCGCGAGACTTGGCCTGTTTATCTGTTTTTGCATAGACGATCACCACATCAGCGTCTGGGCCGTTGGTAATCCACATTTTCGTTCCGTTTAATACGTAGTGGTCGTCTTTCTTTTCGGCGTGAAGCTGCATACCCATGACATCAGAGCCGGCATTGGCTTCGCTCATCGCCAATGCACCGACGTGCTCACCACTGATGAGTTTTGGCAAATAATTTATTTTTTGTTCGTGGGTGCCAAAGCGATGGATTTGATTGACGCACAAATTGGAGTGCGCGCCATAACTCAAACCCACCGAACCTGAGGCACGGCTGATTTCTTCCATGGCGATGCTGTGCTCCAGATAACCCATGCCCGCACCACCGTATTCTTCTGCGACGGTGATACCGAGCAAACCCAGGGCGCCCATTTCTGGCCATAAATCGCGTGGGAAGGTATTTGTCTCATCAATCGAGGCGGCTCGGGGAATGATCGCTTGTTCCGCAAAGGCGCGAACACTGTCTCGGAGTAAGTTGGCTGTGTCGCCTAAGTCACAATGAAGACCTAATGACATGGGGGATTCCTGAAAAGGGATAGTGTGTTATTTAACCACAGCAATCTGACGTTTTACAGCAATTCCACTAAAATCGCTGGGCTAAAATCAGCCATTTAGATAAACTCTCTATGAAAAAGGGCGTTGTTAAATGATTCTAAATATTTTTCTTCTCCCCCTGTGGGAGAAGGAGTTTTTTCGATTTATTCAACGCCATGAAAAAATATAACTCGACGGATAAGCTTATGTTTTATTCTTTGCTACGCACACTGTTATTTGCTTTGCCACCTGAGGTCGCGCATCGTTTCTCTCTTAATGGGCTGAAATGGGCGCATCAATGGGGATTTCTTAAGCCTTGTCCACCCAAAGTGGCCGAAGTGAAAATAATGGATCTAGTTTTTCCCAATCGCGTCGGGCTGGCTGCCGGTTTAGATAAAAATGGCGAATACGTGGATGCTTTGGCCGCACTGGGTTTTGGCGCTATTGAAATTGGCACGGTTACGCCGAGGGCACAACCGGGTAATCCAAAGCCGCGATTATTTCGTTTACCGCAAGCCGACGCATTGATTAATCGCTTGGGGTTTAACAATCATGGCGTCGATTATCTTTGTCAGCAGCTGCAACAGATTCAGTTCCGAGGTATTTTAGGAATTAATATCGGCAAGAATTTTGATACTCCGCTGGAGCACGCCAAAAATGATTATGTGATCGCACTCAATAAAGTGTATCCCTACGCCAGTTATGTCGTCATTAATATTTCTTCTCCAAATACGCCCGGATTGCGGCAATTGCATTACGGTAATGAGTTAATGGATTTGCTGGGCGAATTGAAAAAGAGTCAAATGAATTTAGCAAAAACACTGGGGAAGTATGTGCCCTTGGTTATCAAGATCGCACCTGATTTAACACCTGAACAAATAACTGAGTTAGCCAATGCTTTATTATCACAAGGAATGGATGGGGTTATCGCAACCAATACAACCTTGGCACGGGAAGGGGTTTCTCATTTAGCGCACGGTGATGAAACCGGGGGATTAAGCGGGCGCCCACTGTTTGAAAAATCGTTGTCAGTCGTACGTCAGCTACATGCGATTTTGCAAGAGCGAATTCCCATCATTGGTTGTGGTGGTATCGCCAGTGTGGATGATATGGAGCGAATGCTGGAAGCTGGGGCAAAAATAGTGCAAGTCTATACCGCGCTGATTTACCAAGGCCCCTCTTTCATCCAACGATTAACGACGAGCTGTTTGCACAAAAAAAGGTAACAGCTCAGTTTGGGGCTAAGCTGTTACCTACTGAGAATGCTCGATTGTGAATGGCTTACTGTTGGGGCCAAGAGCATGAAACTAGGGTTGTTGTTCCAGACATCTTAACTGTATAACTACCATTGGTAAGTGGTGATGGTCCCACTTGAGAATAAGTGGTGCATGATGGATCAAGAGCAACTTCCTGATTGTTGATGGTGAACTCTGTCATCGACAAAGCAATGGAGTTTAAACCCAACTGGGAGTTATCGATTGATATCAGCGAATGTGGGTTTGTCCCACTGCCGCCCCAGTTACTAACATAATGTTGGGGGATGCCAGGAGTATAAGGATCCAATTTGATACCGCCTTGTAAATGGTATGAAGGGTTTACCGTACCACTAATTCCAGAAGTATCTATCCATATACAAACCAATGTACCTGCATCACAGTCATCGCCACTGGTTAAAACCGACCCATTCACCCCTTGTTGTTGAGCATAACCGCTAAAACTAGCAGCCATTAAAAAGGCTCCCAAGCTAATGATTTTTTTGATTTTTTTCATATTTCCCCCTTTCAATAAAGTATACATAGCTATATACAATTATAGCCCATGGCGGCTAAGTTTTACTCACGCCCAGGACTAATTAAACAATTGAGCATCCCGATTACCACCGGTCTGATCGTCTTCATTGGCCGTTTCTGAGGGAACATTATCGGATTTAAATACTTCGTAAATGGCATTGGGTTGGTTGGGGTCCGTCACCAGTAGCCCCGAGTTCGGGTCAATGCGAGCCGCGACAATATCTGCGGGTGGCTTCAAACTTTCTTCTGGTTTGCCCGCTAATGCCGCGCGCATAAAATCAATCCAGATCGGTAATGCGGCTTTGGAGCCATGTTCATAGAGCTGTTTGGGTTGATCGTAACCTACCCAGACCGTGGTGACGATGCGACGATTAAATCCAGAAAACCAGGCATCGACTTGTCGTTGCGTGGTCCCCGTTTTACCCGCAATGTCCTGGCGATTAAGCACAGCCGCTGCCGCGCCAGTGCCGTAACGAACCACATCTTGCATCGCACTGGTGACTAGATAGGCAATATCCGCATCAATGGCTCGGGGTGGTGCAGGTTTTGTGGCCGGAGAGCCATCGTCTGGCGGCACAACCGGAACTTGTGCTTGGTAAATCACCTGGTTATTCGCTGACATTATTTTTTGAATAAAATATGGATTGACGCGATAACCGCCATTGGCCAACACCGCATAACCCTGAGCTAATTGCAGAGGAGTCACTAAGGCGGTACCAAGGGCCAGGGATAGGGAAGGGGGCAGGGCTTTTTTATCAAAACCGAATTGCGATACGTAATCCAATGCGTAAGGAATGCCAATCATTTGTAAGACGCGCACCGTCAATACGTTAATCGATTTGACTAATCCTAAACGGAGTCGTGTCGGCCCATGGAAAATACCATCGTCGTTTTCCGGCCGCCACAAATTATTCGGGTCCCCGGTATCATTGATGGCGATGGGCTCGTCATCGATAACCGTGGCTAGTGTCAAACCTTTTGCCAAAGCAGCCGCATAAATAAATGGCTTAAAGCTGGAACCCGGTTGTCGTTTCGCTTGAATCGCTCGATTTAATCCTGTCTCTGCTGCTTTCAAGCCACCGTTTAACGCCAAAATAGCACCATTATCTGGGTTAAGCGCGACCAACGCGCCTTCAACCGATGGCTCCTGACTCAACTGCCATTGACCGTTTTGTTGTAGCACCCAAATCACGTCACCCACTCTAGCAATGCGGTGGGCATCGGGCTGACGAGTCCACGCTAAACCTGGCCAGGGGATGGTGATAGTCATGCCGTTGGCCAATATCCCTTTTAGCGCTCGCGGCTGTACTTCCGTCACCGCCACCGGAATAAAGTCCATGGCGCTAGTCATGCCAGCCAAAGCATCCTGCCATTCCGACCGCTTGGTTTGTTGCAAATTCATGACCGGGCCGTGGTAATTTCGATGACGCCTATCATAGTCAACCAGACCGTTTTGTAAGGCCGCATTGGCCTCTGCTTGAAGGTGGGAATCCAACGTCGTGTATACTTGTAAACCACTGGTATAGCCCGCCTCACCGTATTCCTGGTAAATGACATTTCGTACCATTTCGGCGATATGGGGCGCATTGACCGTTATTTTTGAACCGTGGTAATACGTTTTGATCGGTGCATTGGTGGCTTGTTGATACGCATGTTGGTCGATATAACCTAATTCCAGCATACGCGCCAACACATGGTCACGCCGTTCTTTGGCCGCCTGTGGATCGGTGATGGGGTTTTCTTTTGACGGTGCTTGTGGAAGACCGGCAATGGTTGCCATTTGCGCCAACGTCAGCTCGCTGAGCGGTTTGCCGTAGTAAATCTCCGCCGCTGCCGACACCCCATAGGCGTGTTGGCCTAGGTAGATTTTGTTCAAATACAGTTCCAATATTCTTTCTTTACTAAACGTGCTGTTGATTTTTAAGGCCAATAAAATTTCGTTGATCTTGCGGCTGAAGGTTTTTTCTGGCGTTAGAAAGAAGTTGCGGGCTACTTGCATGGTAATGGTACTGGCGCCCTGGCTTTTTTGGCCTGTGATCAGTAATTCTTTCGCTGCGCGCACGATGCCAATAAAGTCAACGCCGGGATGTTCAAAAAAGCGTTGGTCTTCGGTGGCAATGACCGCTTCAACCAATTGCTTCGGGATCTGATTCAGCGCCACTGGGTCACGACGCATGGCGCCATATTCGCCAATGAGTTGACCATCGCTGGTATAAATACGTAAAGGAACTTGTAGACGAGTATCGTTTAATGTATCCACATTGGGTAGTTTAAGGAACATGTAAAAATACACACATCCTGCCAGAATGAGCGCACTGATGAGTAGGCTAAGTAGCGCCGTAAAGGCATTTTTAACTATATAACGAGTAAAACGCATGGAAATAGAATGGGCGGGAACTTGGGTTAAAGGGGGTCCTTAATTCATCACATTATTTGTAATGAAGGCTAGTATAACACAGTTATTTTTTGTAAAATAGTTTATTTAAGGCGAGTTTAATGGAGGGATTCGGTTTGGTCAAAAAGCCTGGTAATCTCATGAAAATATTGGATTATTTTTGTCTTGCTTTGGTGGTTTCTTTAGTTATTCAGCCATTCGCTCTTTACAAAACTTAGGTTAATTTTAGGAATTTGCCATTCCTGCTAAAAATACAATTTTGCCCCAAAGGGTTCTTTTCACTAATGTGAGTTTACCATGCCAAAAAAAAGTCAAATCAATGATCCAAAGTCCAGCCCCATCGCACGAGGTCGACGTTTAAAGGCAGCAAGAATGATGTCGGGCCTCACTCGTAACGGACTTGAAGAAAAGTATGGCATCAGCGCCAGCACCATTCAGTCTTGGGAAGCGGCTAAAGCCGGTGGTTTAACCGAGCGCGGGGTTAAACGTGTCATTCCTGTACTGCGTCAAGAAGGCATTTTTTGCACCTCGGATTGGTTATTGTATGGTGTGGGAACCCCACCACAACCAACCAATTTGCACTTTACCCAAGCTGCTGAACCACCCACAACGAATAACCATGTCTTGCCTGAAGATAAGGCCATTATTCAAGAGCTGTTAACCTTCCGGAATCTGAATCCTGGTTTTATCGATCTCGTCGTTGCCGATGATGGCATGGCGCCACAATACGATATGAATGATTACGTGGGGGGCAAGCGACGGATGGGTGATGAAATGACTCGACTCATTGGCATTGATTGTATTGTCGAAACGTCTAACAACGAAATTTTGTTGCGACGTATCAAGGCCGGTTCGCGCGCGGGTGTTTATATGTTGATGTGCACTAATCCGGATACGAATTTAAAGAGTCCGACATTATATGATGTGGAATTGCATAGCGCTGCTCCAGTTATTTGGCATCGGCGTCATGATCCGCTGGAGAACGCATCTGGAAGCGAGTGATTTGATCTGTAGAAGCTAAGGTGGGCATGCTGCGCTTTGCCCACCCTACGGCTCATGATATAGGACTCTTTTGAATGAACACTATTTTTTTATATTCGCTGGATGTGGTTTCGGAGGACTATTTCGCTATTGCACATATAGTATGGTGGATTTGTTTTTTGACCGGGGATTTCCTTATGGAACTTTAATAGTAAATATCATTGGTTCCTTCTTAATGGGAATTTTATCAATGCTAATTTTTAAGAAATTCTCATCTCTAGAGACGCCGCTACGGGCCTTTCTTTTAATTGGTTTTTTGGGCGGTTACACTACGTTTTCTTCTTTTTCTTTCGAAACTATTAATTTGATTGAAGCAGGGTATTTTCTCAAAGCAGCTTCAAATATCATTCTTAATCCCCTTCTATGTATTATGGCTACATGGTTAGGAATTATTCTTGAGAGAAAAGTAACCGGTCTAGTTGGGCCACTGCTACAATGAATAATGTTGGCGGTATTCCATCATACGTTGCAATTGTTGATGCTCACCTTCTTGTTTTAAATATTCCAATAAATGTTCCATGCGAATAATGGAAATAATGGGGAATCCATATTTTTGTTCTAAGGTCTGCACGGCGGAGAGCTTCCCCTCCACGCATTCTTGTCGATCAATGGCAATGACAGCGCCTGATAACGTCGCCTCTGTTGATCGGATCAGATCGACCACCTGATGAGTGGTTACACCTGCAGTAATGACATCATCAATCATTAATACCCGACCTTTTAAAGGGGCACCTACAAATAAACCGCCCTCACCATGATCTTTTGTTTCTTTGCGATTAAAGCAATACGGTTTGTTAACCCCGTAATGTTCAGCTAAAGCCATCACCACCGCGGTAACCAAAAAAATACCTTTATAGGCAGCGCCGAAGAGTAGGTCAAAATCTATTCCCGAATGCAAAATGGCCTCTGCATAAAATCGACCAATCTTTGCTAAAGCAGCACCCGTATCAAAACAGCCCATATTAAAGAAGTACGGACTTTTTCGACCGGATTTTAAAACAAAGTCTCCAAACAATAGGGCTTTTTGGTGCAAGGCGAACTCAATGAATTCAATCTGGTATTTTTCCATGGCGGTTCTTCTGGGCGAGATAATTCAGTGGGATTAAACGGCTTCTAAATCTTCAGGGAAAACAGTACCAATATTGACTTGATGCACAGCCTCTTTGGGCAAGCCCAAAAACTGCTGCGCCAAATGAATGGAGGTGGCGGTTAAATCCGTGACATAACAGTCGATGGTGCGCGGCAAGAACGTTTCTTCTTTGCCAATAAGTGATAATCGTTCGGCCACCAAAACAGCCGCTTCTTCCCCGGAATCAATTAATCGTACTTCCGGCATGATATCTTGGATCACTTTTTTTAGCAAAGGGTAATGGGTACACCCTAAAATCAAACTCTGTATTTTCGCGGTTACTAAGGGTTGCAGGTATTCACGGGCTATCGCATAGGTTGCTTCGTGCTCGTGTAACCCCTCTTCGACTAAAGGTACGAATAGGGGGCAGGCGGAGGTGTAAACTTCAACCCCTCGGTCACTATAAGCGGCCCTGATCTCACGTTCATAGGCTTGGCTCTGGATCGTAGTACGGGTGCCAATAATGCCTATTCGGCAGGCCCTGGGGTCGGCGAGGGAGGCAACGACTGCCGGTTTGATGACCCCAATGACGGGGACGGGGGAGATCTGCTCGATGGCTGCCATGGCCACGGCGGAAATGGTATTACAGGCCACCAGGATGAATTTCACCGATCGTTCCAGTAAAAATTCAACGCTTTGCTGGGCATACAGATTAATCGTTTGAGGGGACCGATTGCCATAAGGCACACGAGCCGTATCCCCTAAATAAATCAAGTCTTCATTGGGTAATAGCTCGGCCAACTTTCGCAAGGCCGTTAACCCACCGATACCAGAGTCAAAAACCCCAATAGGTAATCTTTTTTTGCTAAAATTTTGCATTTTCCTCATCGACTCCCGGCTGTCCTTATTTAATAATAATAAATCATAATCTTTTTTTTGCATCTTTTCCCTTGGTTGGAAACCTTAAAGTGGGTATAAACTATGTTTATTCTACTATTTTAAGTATAAATATATATATTTAGCTAGACATACCGAGCTAATTTATAGGATAATGCTTAAAGTGAGAACAAGTAAGGTCTTAAGGCCCCGTACCCCGTTGTTATGATGTGGGAAAACTATTCTTACATCCTGCATCTTCTGGCTCTTTAGAACACACTCCCCCTTGAGTGACTTTAACAAACCAGTCGTTTGCGTAGTTTATTTTTTAATTGCAAGAGGTTTTTTTATGGCAGCAGATAATCGTGAAGTTGGTACCGTTAAATGGTTCAATAATGCGAAAGGTTTTGGCTTTATTGAGCGTCAGGGTGGCGAAGATGTATTTGTGCATTTTAGCGCTATCCGTGGGGACGGACATCGCTCCCTGAATGATGGCCAACGTGTAAAATTCACGGTCACTAAAGGAGCAAAAGGATTTCAAGCAGAAGATGTGGTTGTGGACGAATAACCAAAAGTCTTTTCTTTTTACCAAAAAAGGCGCTTTAATAGCGCCTTTTTTGTGAGTATGTTATTCTCGCCTTATCCTATCCCAACTTATGGAAAAGCGGCCCTACCATGAACCATTTTCTTTCCTTTCGTCTAGTTAAGTTGCTTTTTTTTCCTTGTTTACTATTCGGTTTAAGTAGTTCCGGATATGGCCACTACGCCATTGTCCCACCACCGCTGGTGTATACCCCAGGCCCCGTGGTCGTCCCTAACTACAGTCCCCTTTTAGCGCAATTACGTCATGCTAAAGGGGTGGAAATTGTTCAAGTAGGTAATCAACTCAGAATCATCATGGGTGTTGATTGCTTTTTTAAACACCAAAGCGCAACCCGTATTAACTCGGCAGAGATACCTACTTTAAATTGCATAGCTCAACTTTTACGCTCCTTTGGCAATTCCTCCATCGTCGTCGAAGGTCACACCGATAACGTCGGCCCAGATGCAGTTAAATTCGCACGCTCGCTCCAACAGGCTAAAACCATAGTCGCCTATTTGTGGTCACAGGGCGTTCCCCTTGAAAATATGGAAGCCGTGGGCTGCGGTGATACCCGCCCGGTGTCGAGTAATAAAATACCGGCCGGAAGCACCGCGAATCGCCGAATAGAAATTCGGGTCGGCTAATTCGAGTCCTTCTTGTCCCATTAGTATCTACACAAGTAGGAAACTCCTTCTCCCACAATGGGGAGAAGGAGTTTCCTACTTGTCCGCGGGACGACGTGCTATCTCAATCGTAAAATATTCCCGGAATTCTGGCTATGACCGGCGGTGATGGCGGGGACATGGGTGTAGAAGATGTTGCTGTTTCCTGAAGCAAAGGCGTAAAGAACGCGCACTGGCCAAACTTCGGCGCTGGCATTGTCTTGAGTCTGGACATACACTAGCCTTGCTGGTAACTGCATAGCTGCTAAACGAATAGCACCACCCAGATGAGCGTCCAGTATATCCACCCGCCCTGCTAAGAATAACCGATTAGCACCAAAGCCGTTGATAGATAGGTGATCACCGGATACCTGTGACAGCGAAATACTGCCGCTGCTGTTGTCCAAAATGCTATCGATATGCAAATTCCCTTCCAGATTAACGCTGGCTTGATCCTGAGTGATTAGTGTAAGTCCTGAACTAGTAACACCATACCCCGAAAGACGACTCGGCCCCCCTAAGCGCACACTTGATAATGGGCCATTACTGTTTATTTTCACGATGATCCACGGGTTGTAAAAAATTTTCTGTGAGGCCTCTTCTGGTGGCGCTGGTCGCATGCGCAAAACCAAGGCGCCATTCACCACGACCGATGAGACCCTAGCCATGGCTCGCGGGTCGCCATTAAGATCGACGCTTGGCTTCGATCGACTACCACCTGCAACCGTCACCCGAAAAGGTCCGTCAATATCTAATGCCGCAAAATGAGAAAGATACCGTTTTTGAGAGAGTAATTGAGTGGTTTGATGATGTATAGCCACTGTTTTAGCGGTAGTGGTTTGGACGGTTTTATTGTTGGCTGGTTTGTTATTTACTGAGGGCGTGTGAGTTGCGCTTGAAGCTGGCGCTGGCAGAATACCTGGCTCGCTGTAATAGGGCAGATCATAACGACTCTCATCCTGCGCCCAAATGGAAAAGGACAATAGACACAATGCCCACAGTAAAACTTTGCTTTGATAGATGCGCTTCATGTCTGGCCACTCATCCTGATATTGAAAAGCTGATTAGATTATACCTAAACTACGATTTACTACAAAAATATCCTTACAGCGACTCAAGAAAATAATCCCATCGCTTGGCCCATGTTCACTTTCTCATCGGCAATTGCTTTTTCTAACCATTGCACCTTTGGATTAGCAAATAAAACGAGCACGGTCGACCCGAGTCGAAATCGTCCCATCTCATCTCCTTTAGACATGGCAAGAGGCGAGTTTTCATAAGAAGAATGAACAATCTCCCTATTGCCACCGGGCGTCACCAGACCTGACCACACGGTTTCAATGCCGGCAACAATCATGGCGCCGACTAAAACCACCGCCATCTTGCCCATCTCGGTATCAAAAAACGTAACCAGTCGTTCATTCCTAGCAAATAATCGGGGTATCTGTCGAACGGACTCTTGATTGACTGAAAACAATTGCCCAGGTATATAAGTCATCGCTGTTAACCTGCCATTAAACGGCATATGCACTCGGTGATAATCCGCTGGCGCTAGATATAAGGTCATGAAGCTACCCTGGGTAAAAGCGGCTGCCCGTTCATTATCCGCTATTAGCTCTTCCACACTAAAATCAAATCCTTTGGCTTGAAAAATGCTTCCCTGTAAGATACTACCGCTTTGACTGATACAACCATCGACGGGGGAGATTATGACGTTTTTATCCGAGGCGATGGGACGTAGTTCTGGTTTGAGCGCCCGAGTAAAAAAATCATTGAATGTTGGATAGCTGAATGGGTCTGATGATATGGCCTCACTCATTTTCACAGCATAACGAGCAATAAATAGCCGAATCAATTGATTTTTTAACCATGGCCAGCGACTCTGGGCAAGATAGCCCACGATGCGGGATAATACATGCTGCGGTATTAAATACTGCCAAAATACCTTCATTGCGAACCTTCCGAAGAATGAGACACCGATTGACTGAGAATTTTTATGAATCCACGCGTTACCGCCGCTAAAATACTAGTAGAAGTGATTCATCACCACCACTCTTTAACACCCAGTCTCAGTGCAGGAACTCTATCACCACAACTGAAGGAGCCTGGCTTGGTCAAAGAGCTGTGTTTTGGAGTCATACGTTGGTATTTTCGTCTCGACGGCATTTTAAAGCAACTGCTAAATCAACCGTTGAAAGCCAAGGATGCCGATGTGCAAATGCTCTTATTGATTGGGCTTTATCAGCTTCTGTATTTACGGATTCCTGATCACGCCGCCGTCTCCGTCACCGTGGAGGCAGCCAGGAATCTCAAAAAGGCATGGGCGACTCAACTGATTAATGGGGTATTGCGACAATTTCTACGAAAGAAACAAACCCTTTTGACCACTGTGGACAATGACCCCGTCACTCACTTCGCTCACCCACTTTGGTTAATCAACCTTCTGCGTTCTGCTTATCCCCATCATTGGCAAGAAATTCTGGCAGCAAACAACACACATCCACCCTTGTGGCTACGCGTCAATACACTCAAAACCACTCGTGAGGATTATTTAACTCTACTTCACCAGCACAGTTTAGATGCCAAGCTTTCTGCCATTGCCGCTCAGGCCATAGAGTTGACCACACCTAAAGATGTTGAGCATATTCCTGGCTTCAAACAAGGGTTATGCTCTATACAAGACGCTGCTGCGCAGCTCGCCGCCGATTTATTGGCTTTAGCCCCTGGTCAATCGGTGTTGGATGCTTGCGCAGCTCCCGGAAGTAAGTCCGCACATATCTGTGAGCGGGTTAACAACATAGAACTCACGGCGCTAGATATGGATTCTTCTCGATTAGCTCGCGGCAAAGAAACCTGGCAACGACTGACATTACCGGATATTCATTGGCTGGTCGGTGATGCAAGTACTCCTGCTAGTTGGTGGGATGGCCAATCTTTTGACCGAATTCTTTTGGATGCTCCTTGTTCAGCGACCGGTGTTATTAGACGTCACCCGGATATCAAAATTCTTCGTCAAGAAACGGATATTGCTTCGTTGGTAACACTGCAACAGCAGATATTGACAGCGTTATGGCCCTTATTAAAAAAAGGGGGGCTGTTAGTGTATGCTACTTGTTCTATATTGCCTCAAGAAAATGAGGAAGTGTTGCAACTTTTTTTAAAAAATCATCTGGATGCACAAGAGCAGGTAATTGCGGCGGATTGGGGAATAGCTAGAACTATTGGCAGGCAAATATTACCGGGTTCGCTTGGGATGGATGGGTTTTATTATGCGCGATTGATCAAAAAGTCCTAGGGGACGACGTAGGGGAGCGTGTGACGACAGACCCTAGTAAAGGGATGCCATGGATTGGTGGGTGTGCTTTGTCTCTGTTCGAGCTTTATGGTGGGCAGGAGGGTGGGCAAAGCAAAGCGTGCCCACCAGAAGGCTTCGAAGAGAGGAAAGCCCTACCCACTATTCCCCGAAACCCGAATTATTTTTCTTTAATACGAACCGCTAACACATCGCATTTAGCGCCGTGCAGCACCGCATTAGCCGTTGAACCCAGTAATAGACGAACCCCGTGTCGACCATGGCTGCCCAATAAAATGAGGTCCGCGCCAATCGATTCTGCTTCTTCAATAATGACCAGTTTAGCAGGACCTATCTTTATAATTTGATTACTGGCCATCACGTTTAATTTGGTACCAAGCTGTGCCATGGCTTCTTTTGCATTCTCTAGTAACATTTCTTCGATATCGGCACCGGCGGCAATTCCGTAAGCTGCACCATAACTGCTCATATGTTCCACAGCGTGAATTAAGGTGAGTTTAGCGCCGAATTGTTTCGCTAACTCAATCGCTTTTCTGGTGGGTAAATCATCACAGGTTGAATCTAATTCGACAGCAACTAAGATGTGGTTGTAGGCCATGGCGGTTATTCTCCTCAAGTAAAATCTAGAATTTGATCCTCTGATAAACACTAACGCCAACAGTGATATCCGTATTATTGATCATAACAGGTAATCTGTAGCAGTTTCAACAGAAGTCCCACGTTTCTTATCCACAGGTACTGGTGAATAACAGCTGTATAACCTAAGGATAACCTGAACACAAAAAACGAGCTTGATTTTTCACACATGTTATCCACAAGCAAGAAACCGATTAGAGGATAGGAAAATTAAGAAACTAAACGTTTGGATAAAAAGAACTAAAGTCACTTATCCACACAAAAAAAGGGACACAATAGCAACAATAATCTTTAAATATATATTTTATTATGATTATGTAGCTGAGAACTCGGAAAAACAGCTATCGTGGAAAAGTAAATTTTGCTACACTTAGTTACTTTTTATGGATTTTTTACAAACCCTTCCCGTTCTGAAACCTTGTTCCACCCCTGGAGTCTTGGCATGAGCTTTGTTAAGTCCTTATTTCGAACCAAACCGTTAGATTCTTTTGATTTGCGCGACAATAGCTTACGCCGCTGTTTATCCTCGTTTGATCTCACATTGCTCGGAGTGGGTGCCATTGTCGGAGCAGGGGTCTTCGTGTTAACGGGTATTGCTGCAGCGACCAGAGCAGGCCCTGCCGTAATTTTGTCCTATATTCTCTCTGCGCTTGCTTGCGGGTTCACCGCATTTGCTTATGCAGAATTATCTTCTTCTATCGGCGGCTGTGGTAGCGCATATGGTTACTCACTAGCGGGTTTGGGGGAACTCATCGCCTGGATTATTGGTTGGGATTTGTTATTAGAATACAGCGTGGCCTGTGCTGCTGTTTCGATTGGTTGGTCAGGTTATGTGAATAATATTTTTATGGCAATGGGCATTCATTTACCCCACGCCTTAACGATGAACCCTTTCCAAGGTGGTATTGTCAATTTGCCTGCTGTTTTTATTATCCTAGTGATTATGGCTTTACTTTGTATCGGGATAAAAGAAAGTGTCCGAGTCAATAAAGTCATTGTCTTTATCAAGCTGGCCGTGATTTTATTATTTATCTTATTAGCCTTGCCACATTTTAATCCGGGAGTAAATTGGCATCCGTTCGCGCCTTTTGGTTGGCCTGGCATCGCCAGCGGTGCGGCGTTAGTGTTCTTTGCCTATATTGGTTTTGATGCCGTATCCACTGCGGCAGAAGAAGCAAAAGATCCTCAACGTGACGTACCCAGGGGCATTATTGCGTCCTTAGTGGTTTGCACGGTGCTCTATATTTTGGTTGCCGGTGTATTAACCGCTGCCGTGCCTTATACGAAATTAAATGTCAGTTCTCCTATTGCAGAAGCATTATTGATGATGGGGTATCGGTTTGGCGGTGCTGTGGTTGCCTTGGGTGCTATTGCTGGTTTGAGCACTGTTATTTTGGTGATGTATTACGGACTGACCCGAATTTTCTTAGCGATGTCTCGGGATGGGTTATTACCCTCGTCACTCGCTCAAATTCACCCCACTTCTAAAACTCCAGTCCGGATTATCCTGGTTGCCGGCATCATCATCGCGATTGTGGCCGGCGTAACGCCCATCAATGAAGTGGCCGAGTTAACCAATATCGGCACGCTAGCGGCCTTTACGGTCGTCTGTGCAGGCGTTATTGTGCTACGAAGAACTAAGCCCGACTTGATTAGACCGTTTAAAACGCCCTTATCACCGTTCATGCCGTTTTTAGGGATTATATTCTGCGTATATCTCATGCTGAATCTTTCCGCCACTACCTGGAAGAGCTTCTTTATTTGGACAGCGATCGGTCTATTGATTTATTTTGTCTACAGTCGCCCCCGCAGTGTGCTGAGGCTCGCGCCCTAGTACAGAAATTTGCGTTTCACAGCACTGAAATAAGGCGTATTTAATTTAAATCGAGTAGAATAAAGGTTTGGGGAGTCTCCACAATTAAAATTAAAGACTCCGGACGTATTTTGTCAGAAATGAGCGACGTTTATGACTAAAAATTCAGATAATATACAAACATCATCTACTAATTTAGGGGTTGAACAGCCATTATTGTCAACCGATCAGAACCAAAATGAACCACAGCCGCAATTACAATGGCCGACCCAGAAAGAAGATATGGAAGCGGCCTCCTTCATCATAAAAAAATACACGGAAATGAGTGAGGGTGAGCCCCTGGGATTTATTGAACTCATTGTATATAAAGGGAAAAAAAAGAAGATGGAGCTCAAAACACCAGAGTGGATTGTGGAACTGCAAAACTATTTCCGCAGCCTTTATGGCTATGAGCTGGGGCATAACGTGACCAGTAAAGTACTGACCAAATTTCTGCTAAGGCATGAGACGATTCATTAGTTGAAAGGGTGGGGCAGATCACCCCTTCACATATCATTATCCACAAGGTTACATCATGCGCTTAGAGTGAGCCATATTCAGGGGGTCCCTCGCTGCGCTCGGGATGACGGGTATGCTTTCACACAATCCCTAACTCATCCCAAATAGCATCCACCCGCTGTTTTACATGTTCATCCATCGTAATTGCCTTACCCCAGGGGCGATGGGTTTCCCCGGGCCATTTATGGGTGGCATCGAAAGCCATTTTGGAGCCAAGGCCGGAAACAGGAGAGGCGAAATCCAAATAGTCAATGGGGGTATTTTCAATAATCACGGTGTCGCGGGCTGGATCCATGCGTGTGGTTAATGCCCAGATAACATCCTGCCAATTACGGGCATCAATATCGTCGTCGGTCACGATAATATACTTGGTATACATAAACTGCTTTAGAAAAGACCAGATACCCATCATCACCCGCTTCGCATGACCAGGGTATTGCTTTTTCATTGTAACGACAGCCAATCGGTAGGAACACCCTTCGGGAGGTAAGTAGAAATCAACAATTTCTGGAAACTGTTTCTGCAAGATGGGGATGAACAGCTCGTTGAGGGCGACCCCTAAAATAGCGGGCTCATCCGGGGGTCGACCGGTATAGGTGCTATGGTAAATAGGCTGTTGCCTATGGGTGATGCGTTCCACCGTCAGCACCGGAAACGACTCGGTTTCATTGTAATACCCGGTATGATCGCCGAAGGGCCCTTCGACCGCAGTTTCCCCGGGGTAGATTCGTCCTTCCAGGATGATTTCCGCTTGAGCAGGCACTTGTAAAGAAGAGGTCTGGCAAGCCACTAACTCCGTCTTGCAGCCACGTAATAAGCCAGCAAAAGCATACTCCGAGAGATTATCGGGTATCGGAGTAACGGCTGCGAGTAGGGTAGCAGGATCGGTGCCTAAGGCAACTGTGACAGGAAAAGGCTCATTAGGGTGGGTTTGTTGCCAGTCTTTATAATCGAGCGCGCCGCCACGATGGGCCAACCAACGCATGATCACCTTATTATCCCCAATAATTTGTTGGCGATAAATACCCAGGTTCTGGCGTTTTTTATGAGGCCCTTTTGTAATGACCAGCCCCCAGGTCAGCAAACGACCGGCATCTTCTGGCCAGCACGTCTGGGCAGGCAACATGGCTAAATCGACCTGGTGCCCTGCTAATACCTGTTGTTGGCAGGCAGCGGTCTTGACTACCTTGGGAGCCATTTGCGTTATCTTCCGCAGCAGCGGTAACGATTTCCAGGCTTCCCTTAGATTTTGAGGTGGTTCAGGTGCCGAGAGAAAGGCCAGTAGTTTTCCTAACTCTCGCACCTGCGTTAAATCTTGTTGGCCTAAACCGAGCGCAACACGTTGTGTGGTGCCAAATAAATTGCCCAACAAAGGAATCTGGGAATGTTTAGGGTGAGTAAATAACAGGGCCGGGCCACCGCGGCGCAGCGTTCGATCGCAAATTTCGGTGATTTCCAGGTAAGGATCAACAGGAACCGTCACCTCTTTGAGCTCACCGTTTTTTTCCAGAAGCGTCAGAAAGCTGCGTAAATCGCTATAAATCAACGCTTCATAGCCTCAAAAAACTCATCGTTGCTCTTGGTGACTTTGAGGCGATCGATCAAGAACTCATTGGCGGCCAAATCATCCATCGGATGTAGGATTTTGCGCAGTATCCACATTTTTTGTAACTCATCCGGCTTGGTAATCAACTCTTCTCGACGAGTACCGGAACGATTGATATTTATGGCGGGGAAGACGCGTTTTTCAGCGATACGTCTGTCTAGGTGAATTTCCATATTACCGGTACCTTTGAATTCTTCATAAATAACTTCATCCATTTTAGAACCGGTTTCAACCAGGGTGGTGGCAATAATAGTCAAACTACCGCCGCCTTCGATATTTCGTGCCGCACCAAAAAACCGTTTGGGACGCTGTAATGCATTTGCATCAACACCACCGGTCAATACTTTTCCAGAAGCAGGAACAACCGTATTATAAGCGCGCGCTAAACGAGTCATGGAATCCAATAAAATAATAACGTCACGTTTATGCTCCACTAAACGTTTGGCTTTTTCGATGACCATCTCAGCCACTTGAACATGGCGAGTAGCTGGTTCATCGAACGTACTGGCAATGACTTCCCCTTTAACAGAACGAGCCATTTCCGTGACTTCTTCGGGGCGTTCGTCGATTAATAAAACCATCAAATAGCATTCGGGATGGTTGTGAGAAATAGAAGTGGCAATGTTTTGCAACATCATGGTCTTACCCGCTTTGGGCGGCGACACAATTAAGCCGCGTTGGCCTTTACCGATCGGTGCCACCAGATCAATAATACGAGCCGTAATGTCTTCTGAGCTGCCATTACCACGCTCCATTTTGAGCCGAACATTGGGAAATAGCGGAGTAAGATTTTCAAAGAGGATTTTATTCTTGGCTAATTCGGGTTTGTCGAAATTGATGTCGTTGACTTGTAATAAAGCAAAATAGCGCTCGCCTTCTTTGGGGGGACGAATTTTTCCAGAAACGGTGTCACCGGTGCGCAGATTAAAGCGGCGAATTTGGCTGGGGGAGACATAAATATCGTCTGGGCCAGCTAGATAAGAACTGTCGTCTGAGCGTAGAAAACCAAAACCATCTTGTAGAATTTCCAGCACGCCATCACCAAAAATATCTTCGCCACTGAAAGCATGTGCTTTGAGTAAAGCAAAGATAATGTCTTGTTTGCGCGTGCGCGCCATGTTTTCAATGCCCATTTCTTGGGCTAAGTGAATGAGTTCCGAGGGTGATTTTTGTTTCAGTTCAGTTAAATTCATAGGTGGCTTCTTCAAGGATGGTTAGTTGGGATTTAAGGAGGTTTAAAATGGGGTTTTGTGAAAATTCCAAGTAATTCAGAGGAAAGTCTGGTAGTCTATTCTTCCATTGCAAAGTTCCTTGCTCTTGGCGTTGCATGCAAAACAGCGCAAAATCAACCCGTGAGCGAGAAAAACTAAAATGTAAGAGGGGTGGCTACAAAAAATGATAGTTTTGATGGTTTTTACAACTGCGCTATTCTAATCAGGTTTCTGGATGGATTGCAAGTGGTCTTCGAAAAAAAGAGGCAGATCCTGCGCAATTGTAAAAAATAGTATCTTTTTTATGCAAAACATAGGTAAAATGCCGCCTTGTTTTCTTATAAGAACGTTTTGAGGAGAAATTTATGGCCGATAAGTACGAACTTTCAGCCGAAACGCGAAAAGAGGTTGGCAAGGCCGACAGCCGACGCATGCGACGAGTCGACAACAAAATACCCGCTATTATCTATGGTGCTGGTAAAACACCGACGCCGATTCTGATCAATCATCACCAAATGAACAATGCGCTAAAAAACGACGCATTTTATTCGCATATCTTAACCGTGCGGGTAGGTCACACCGAAGAAAAAGTCGTATTAAAGGCATTACAGCGCCACCCCAGCCGGCCGCAAATTTTACATGCCGATTTTCTCCGGATTAGCGCCACTGAAAAATTGCATATGAATGTGCCATTGCGTTTTACCAACGAAGATGTGGCTCCGGGAGTGAAAGAGGATCATGGCATGGTATCCCGCTTAATGAATGATGTGGAAATTCGCTGCTTACCCAGCGATCTTCCCGAGTTCATTGAAGTGGATCTCAGCGAATTAGGCATCGATGAATCATTGCATTTATCGCAACTCAAAGTTCCTCACGGTGTCGAAATCATGGCATTATTGCATGAAGACGACCGTCCTGTGGCTAGCATCCACAAACCGCACGTGGAAGAGGTCGAAGAACCCGTGGCCGAAGCCTCGGCAGAGGTTCCTTTAGTGGGTGAAGAAGGCGAAGCAGCCGAAGAACCTAAAGAAGGTGAAGAATAAGTTTTGTCCTCGATTAAGTTAATCGTAGGGCTTGGCAATCCAGGTGAAGAATATGCCGCCACGCGGCATAACGTTGGAGCCTGGTTTGTCGAGCAATTGGCAGCAGCAGCCAATGCCCATTTTCGCACCGAAAATAAAATGTTTGGCCGTTTAACGACCATCGACATCCATGGGCAAAGCTGTTGGTTGTTATTACCACTGACCTTTATGAATGTCAGTGGTAAATCCGTTCGGGCAGTCAGCCAATATTACCAAATTCCCCCCGAAGCGATTCTAGTCGCTCACGATGAGTTGGATTTTGAAGTGGGCACGATCCGTTTAAAGCAAAGCGGTGGGCATGGTGGGCACAATGGCTTACGGGATATTATTCAGCAGCTCCAGACGGATAATTTTAATCGATTGCGCATTGGTATAGGTCATCCAGGTCAGCGCAGTGCCGTGCATGGTTATGTGTTAAGCAGACCTTCGGCTGAGGATAAGAACGCCATTCTTCAAGCCATTACCCAGGCAGAAACTATTTTGCCGGAATTAATGGCTGGTCACTTACAAAAAGCCATTCAAAAATTACATTCCTAACGTTCAATCATAAGGATATTTTGGGCCATGAAAAAAAGAATATGTTTATCAGTCATACTCACACTCGCGATGTCTGTTACTGCCCTAGCTGCTAATAAAGAACCCGTTGCGAAAGTATCGCCGATTACTAAAGCGGTAGCTGTGATATCACCTACCTCCGGTAATCGTGTTTCTGGAGTAGTTGGCTTTACTCAAATGTCGGACGGGGTGATGATAGTAGCTGATCTCACCGGGCTTACCCCAGGTGAGCATGGGTTTCATATCCATGAGTTTGGCGATTGTCGAGAAGCCGATGCACTGTCTGCAGGCAATCATTTTAATCCTTATGGTTTGCCTCATGGTGGTCCAGAGACCAATTTACGCCATGCAGGCGATTTGGGTAATGTGACCGCAGATGCATCGGGTAGTGCGCATTATGAGTATTTAGATCCGGTGTTGGCGCTGAGTGGTCCCACCTCTATTATTGGCCGTAGCGTCATTGTTCACGCTAAGCCTGATAATTTGCATTCACAACCTGCTGGCAGCTCGGGTGCACGCATTGCTTGTGGGGTGATTGGGATCATCAATCCTAAATAAGTTAAATTACTAAATGCGGGGACAACGTTGAGTCCTCATTTATTTGGGGGAAGGTGAATACGCTTTGGGGTCCGAAGGTGGAGGTTCAGTCGAGCTCAATTGCTTTTTCTTTGTTTTAAGTTCCGGAGTAAAAAAATCAAAGATCAAACGGGTTAAATGATTAAAATCACAGATCTCGGAATCATTAAATTTTTTTATTTCAGAATCTTTTCGAATACCGCCTAAAAAGGCTATTTTTTGTTTTTGAATAGAATCATTGATCGATTGTATTACGGATGTTAAATCATCAAACGTCAATGCTTTTGTTTTTTCCCAACCCGAGTAATTTTTGAGCTTCCGGGGTGATCCCATGACAAACTGTTTCGAAAATACGTCTCTCGTCTTATGCTTAATACTTAACTCAGTCATGTGTTGTTGATCGCGGAGATAATTGGCAAAATTTTGTTGATATATCTCTGCCAACTGAACCGCCATTTTTTTAATTAATTCGGGCGCCTGAGCAAACTTCATGATGATTTGAAACGTTTCTTGAAATTGTTCAGCAGACATTTGAATATTGATGACTAAGTTGAAAACGTTCTCTATATTTCTTTTCCTCTCCTCAATATGTTTGTCAGTCCCCTTAAGCCTTGTTCTTGCATACTCACTGAGAAGGTCAAAATTTCTCTGTGCTTGCTCAGTCGGACTCATCACTTTTTTGACGGTTAAGATAAGAGCCATGTGACTTAGAAATGCGGATTGTGGTAATAAAGAGAAGAATGTATCAATATTTTTTGCGTTTAAGATGCCGGCTGTTTGTAAGTCTCTCAATACTTCATGAGAGTAGTCCACTTGAAAAGAGGGCAAAAGGACCAGAGCGTCAGTTAATTGCTTTGCTTGATCTATAGTTAACAGGTTGCTTCTCTGCACGTCTTTAGTGATTATGTCCAGCTCACGATCTTGGCGGATTTTTTCGCTAAAATAAGGAAGAAAATTAAGTTCGTTTAGATCGACCGTCATTCGTTTTTTATCTCAAGGTTACGGACATATGATTTTTTTGTCATTCATTGCTCGCGACTATAGCATATGCTAGGCTACGTGTTTTAACTCTTAAATACTTGTGAACTCATCATGACTAAGTTATCAGCGCATCAGCCATTGGTTCTTATTGTTCTCGATGGTTGGGGTTATAGTGAAAAATCCGAATTCAATGCTATCGCAGCAGCACATGCACCATTTTGGCAACACCTATGGCAACAATACCCGCATACCCTGGCCGATGCCTCGGGGTTGGCAGTCGGGTTGCCACGCGGCCAGATGGGCAATTCCGAAGTAGGCCATCTCCACATGGGGGCTGGTCGTCTAGTACCACAAGATCTGACAAAAATTGATCTAGCCCTTGAATCCGGGGAATTCGATGAAAACCCTGTACTAAATTATACCCTAGACTCCTTATTAAAGTCACGGCAACGGCTCCATATCATGGGTTTGGTTTCACCTGGCGGGGTTCACAGCCATGAAAACCATATCCAGGCCATGATCAGATTAGCGGCGCGTCGAGGTATAAAATCCATTTATTTACATGCATTTCTAGACGGTCGCGACACACCGCCGCAATCGGCAGAGGCCTCACTGCGTAAAATGGAAGAATTATTCCAGACTATCAATAATGGCAGTGGCATAGCCTCCATCACGGGGCGTTATTTTGCCATGGATAGGGACAAGCGTTGGGAGCGCACAGAACAAGCGTATGATTTATTGACACAAGGACTCTGTAAATTTCACGCACCATCGGCGATAACAGCTTTACACCAAGCTTATGAGCGCGGAGAAAAAGACGAATTTGTGGTGCCCACCGCTATCCATGCGGAAAATCAAGCACCTATCACCGTGCAAGATGGCGATGCCGTTATTTTTATGAATTTTCGTTCCGATCGGGCCAGGCAATTGACGCGAGCATTTACTGATCCCCATTTTGACGGTTTTACCCGCAAGGTCAGACCAGTATTATCCCATTTTGTCACCTTGACGGAATATGCTGCTGATATCCAGGCCGAAGTGGCATTCCCACCGACTTCACTGAAAAATAATTTAGGGGAGTTTGTGGCTGCGCAGGGATTAAAACAGTTACGAATTGCAGAAACTGAAAAATACGCGCACGTCACCTTTTTCTTCAATGGTGGGGAAGAAAAACCCTATCCAGGGGAAGACCGTGTGCTAGTACCTTCACCTCGGGTGGCCACCTATGATTTGCAACCGGAAATGAGCGCGCATCCGCTGACAGAAAGTTTGATTAAGGCCATTCGCAGCAAAGAATACGCCTTGATTATTTGTAACTTTGCTAATCCAGATATGGTGGGGCATACCGGTGATTTTAACGCAACGGTCAAAGCAATTGAAACCATTGATAGTTGCTTGGAAAAAATAGTCAGCGCCTTAAAGACCGAAGGTGGGGAGCTGGTAATCACCGCAGACCATGGCAACGCCGAATGCATGTTTGATCCCAATACCGATCAACCGCATACAGCACACACCACGAATTTAGTGCCAGTGATTTATGTCGGTCGTTCGGCGCATCCTACCACGAAAGAAGGTGCCTTATCCGATATTGCACCGACGCTGCTGTATTTATTAGGACTAAATAAACCAACGGAAATGACGGGAAAATCTTTATTTGCTCTGATATAAAAGAGAGAACATGGCAGAAGAAAATAGAGTATCATTGGGTATAGTAAAAGCAAATGCACTGAGGCAGATATTAAACAAGTATAACAAGGAGTGGCAACCCATCATGACATTTGTGGCTAATGGCTGGATTTTTCTTGGAAAAGAAGATCCCCGCGATTCGTCAGAAATAAATGCTTTTTTAAGCTATCAAATTGGACATTTAAGAAAGTATTTAACAAAACAACATGACAGTTCTGTATCATTAACAGATAGGGCAACGGAACAAAAAGCTCCCCATAACAAAAAGAGAAAAATTAAACTAATACCAAGCACAGCTGAGGTATTCGATTTAAAGGAAAAACCAAAGTTTATTGAGCTATTAGCTGGTTATAATGCCCTGATAAGAAAAATGAAAGGGTCACAACCAAGGATATTAAAAAAACTGGATTTCGAAGAAATAAAAGAAGTAATAGCGTTAGTTGAGGAATTAACAGCATTGAAATCTTTTGAACTTCAGAAAGTCTCTCAAAAACGCAAAACATCAATCTCATTAACTCAAGAGTCGCCACCTCCCAAGATATGTAGGCAAGAGACACCACCGACGCCCATCATAGAAAATATATTAGAAAAAGCAGACGAAGAAAATGAAATGACACCTACTAGCTTTTTTTAAACGAATTTAACTACTCGCACTCGCACGTCGTCCCGCGGCTTGTCCGGGGGACGACGGAGTTGGGGGTGAGCAGTTACACTAAATCGACCAATGAGTAATAGCGCGCGTGGGCAATTCCCCAGCCAACCCCATCGCTTTTTTCATAAAATAGGTTTTTAACCACGGTAGTTTTTCTGTCATCGTGAATCCCAGTTGACGCAGTTGGCGGGGTATTAACTGTTGACGACTGAATATTTGATTAAAGCCGGCAGTTGCAGTCAACATCATGAGGTTATCACCCTTGCGCGACCGCTCATAACGCCGTAAAGGCATTAAGCCACCGATATCGCGTTGTACGGCTAAGGTATTTTGTATAATTTCAGCCAGGCAAGCGGCGTCCATCAAACCTAAGTTAACCCCCTGACCAGCCAGAGGATGTATGGTATGTGCAGCATCGCCTACTAAAGCGATGCGTGGTTTCACGTATTGCTGGGCGTGTCGTTGCAGTAAAGGAAAGCTCAGTCGTTGATCGATGGCTTGGACAGTACCGAATTGATGATCGATCGCGGTGTTCAGAGCCTGGTTAAATGCATTTTCTTCTTCCTGGCATAAAAGATTGGCCTGTTCCGTCGTCGTCGACCAAACAATAGAAGCTAGGAAGGGGTCAGCTAATGGTAAAAAAGCCAGAGGACCGGTAGATAAAAAACGTTGCCAAGCGGTATAGTCATGGGGCTTAGATAATTGAACGGTCGTGACCACGGCGCTCAGTGAATAAGGCTGCGTTTTAATAGCTAACTGCGCTTGTTGAGCAACCCAGGAATGGCTGCCATCGGCACCTATCAATAGTTTGGCGCGATGATAACCATCGTTTGCGCACAGGGTGACCTGTTCACGGCCCATCTGCAATTCCGTTACCGAAGCTGATTCGAACAACTGAACCTGCGATTGCTGGCGTAAGTATAGGTGTAGCACTTGTTGCATGACGCTATGTTCAATGATATGGCCTAAATCGGCTTGACCAACCTCCGTGCAATCAAAGTGGATACTCGCCGAGCTATTCGCATCCCATACCTGTATTTTTTGATAAGGACTGATCCGTAATGCGACCATGTCCTGCCAAAGACCCAATGATTGGAAAATAGCCCGAGAAGCATGATTGATAGCGCTCACTCTCAGATCGTAAGGTTTTTTGAGGGATTCTTGCCGCTGGATGGGGTGTTGATCGAATACCTTAATCCCCAAATGGGGTACTTGTGCCAGTATGGCTGCCAAGGTTAAACCGACAATACCCCCGCCTACAATAATGACATCACAATCGTGTTGTTGCTTGGACATAAGCTTTCCTAAAGTACCCAGGAACCCCTGCGGACAGGGGGCTTTTCGGGCTTTAAAGCCCGAAAATAGCTTTAAAATCATAAAGTTTTTAATCCAGTTAAGCAAGCCTCTTTATTTTGCTTCTTAGCGAAAAATGAGCAGAAGCCAAATTTTGTTCACGGAGTCAGGGGTGAGCAGTTACAGTCATTCTTCACAAATGGAGAGTAACGGGTTGTGAGATAACACCGAATGGATTTTTTCGAGGATAGTGGATTGGCTACTGTTTAATCCCAGCCATAAAGGTAATCGAATTAAACATTCAGGTAAGGTATTTGCCATCGCCATGGAGCCGTGCGTTCGCGCAAATTTTTCTCCGGCTGGGGAGTTGTGTAAGGATAAATAATGGGCGGCGGAATGTATGTCCTGACTTTGTAATTTTTGCTGGAATATTTCGCGTTGAGCAACATCAGGTAATAATAGGTAATACATATGGGCATTATGCTGACATTCTTTCGGCACCATGGGTCTTCGCAATAAACCAGCTACTTCTAAATCAGCTAAGCCACTGTGATAATGATCCCAAAGCGCTAATCTTTGCTGAGTGATTGTGTCGGATTCTTCCAGTTGCGCCCATAAAAATGCGGCAATAATTTCCCCTGGTAAAAAGGAAGAGCCAATATCCTGCCAAGTGTATTTATCTACTTCGCCCTTGAAAAATCGGCTGCGATCGGTGCCTTTTTCTCGGATAATTTCGGCACGTTCCAGAAATTGCGAATCATTAATTAATAACGCTCCGCCTTCACCGGAGATCACACTTTTAGTTTCATGAAAACTCAATGCCGCTAAGTGTCCAAAACTGCCTAATGGCTGCCCTTGATAAGAAGAATGTATGGCTTGAGCGGCATCTTCCATCACGAATAAATTATGTTTTTTGGCAATCGCCATGATGGTTTGCATCTCACACCCGACGCCTGCGTAATGCACGGGAACGATGGCCTTGGTCTTAGCGGTGATAGCGGCTTCAATTTTCGTCTCATCGATATTTAACGTATCTGAACGAATATCCACAAATACAGGAATGCCGCCGCGTAACACAAACGCATTGGCTGTAGATACAAAAGTATACGAGGGCATGATAATTTCATCGCCCGGTTGAATATCGAGCAGAATAGCGGCCATCTCCAAGGCAGCGGTGCAGGAGTGGGTGAGCAATGCTTTCTTACAGCCAATATTATTTTCCAACCACTGTTGGCATTTTTTGGTAAATGGACCATTCCCAGCCAGCTTGCCTAGCGTGAGCGCTTCATTGATATATTGAAGCTCGCGACCGACGACGAAGGGTTTGTTGAATGGAATAGTCAAGGCTGTTTCTCGCGAAAGCCCAGAGCGGCTAGACGTTTTTCAATGCTGGGATGTGTAGAAAACATGTCGGCTAGCGAATGAGGAATCGAGATGCCAGCTTGCAAGGGATCAAACAGATAGGCTTGTCTACGCACCGATTCATGGCTGGTTTGTTGCGAAATGGCGTTGTAGGCATCGGCGTTTTGCTGGTAATCGCCCTGAATTTTTAATAAGGCGCGAGCCAACGGTTCGTTATCTCTAGTCAATTCTACGCAGCCAGCATCGGCCATAAATTCACGGGTGCGGCTTAGATACAGAGTAAGAATCACGGTAATCAGCGGTAAAAACCAGCGCAATAATAGAATGATGATCCAAAATTGATTACGGCCACGGCCTTCCTCATCGGAACGGCGATTGCTGAATAAGGCATTGTAAAAAAGAACATCCAGCATGATGAGAATTAAATTGGTGAGCACAGAGGCCATCAACGTCAGCTTGATATCCATATGACGAATATGGCTGACTTCATGTGCCATGACCGCTTGTAACTCACTGCGATCCAGCTTCTCCAACAGGCCGCGGGTAATGGCCACCATGGCCGATTTTTCGCTGTAACCACTGGCGAAGGCATTCATATACGGCGCTTCAATTAAAAAAACTTTCGGCATGTAACTTAAACCAGCGGCGACTTTCATTTCTTCCACGACATTATATAACTGGGTTTCTTGTTCGGTTTTTGCCGTTTCTGGGGTAATTTCCGTATACTCGGTGCCAAGCAGCATCAATTTATTATGGAAGGTAAAGGTGATCCATAGCGAGATGAGTGCGATGAACGTCGTCAGCAGGGTTATTTTGGGAAATAACTGAAAAGTGATCAGCGCATTAAACAGTTGGGAAGCGGTGGCCTGCGGATAAACACCGGCGTATAGATACATATCAACTAATAGGCCAATCAGCAAATAGATCAAGATAAAGCAGGCGATCACAAAACGCGTTCGACGCTTGTTCTTGCGTATCAATCCCCGCCAATCGGCAGCAGCGGCACAATAGGGGTCGGCGGGTTTACCTTCAGGTGTGGTCATGAGCTCCCATCCCTTACTATTGCTTGGTGTCGCTGTCGGTCTGGTCTGTTTTGGGCTGTCCTTCCAACTTCACGGTGTAATTTTCACGCTCGGTGACTAAGGGTGCAGTTAATTGCCAATACGGGAAATCGAAGTCAAGTTTACCGCGGAATAAAGAGACGACCATCGAAGCAAAAAACGATTTTTTATCGGCATTATAACGTTCAATGCTATCGTTCAATGCTTGTTTAGAATAAGCCAGTTTGTTTTCAGTGTTGACGATTTCTTCCTGTAATTGCCGAGCGTTTTCATTGGCTTTCAAGGTTGGGTATTGCTCGAACACGACGTTTAAGCCGCCAAGAGCCTGGGAAATCTGATTTTCTGCGCCGATTCGAGTCTGCTCATCCCCTTGGGCATGGGCTTGTTGAGCTTTGGTACGCAGCCCGATAATGTCTTTCAAGGTGCTGCGTTCATAATCCATATAGTTTTTCAGCACGTTGACTAGCGATTCAAATACTTTGAAGCGTCGATCCAATTGGATGTCTATTTGTTTTTGATTATTTTTAACCGCTTCGATGAGGGCAATGAGCCGGTTATAGGTGGCGACAATAAAACCGATGATTAATAAAACAACAATGATGATAAAAATCAACCCCTTACCCATGATTCACCCCTTGATGTGAGATAGAAAAATTCCGACTAAGAATAAATATAGCATTGTTAAAGGAATGGCGGCAAATTTAAATCGGATAGGAGGTTTCTATAGGCTTTTTTCTGGATCCCGCGGACAAGCCGCGGGACGACGGAGTGGGGGTGAAGTTAACCCATTTTATTTATAGCTATGCGAATGTTCACTTTCCGAGGAGCTGCTGCT
The DNA here is from genome assembly GCA_963797335.1 of uncultured Gammaproteobacteria bacterium. GTDB lineage: Bacteria > Pseudomonadota > Gammaproteobacteria > JAURND01 > JAURND01 > CAWCOU01. The sequence continues at coordinate 1,263,606 of CAWCOU010000006.1, forward strand.
AGAACTAGAGCTGCTGCTGGAACTGGAAGGAGTAGAGGAGGAAGACAACGTCTGTGAAGATGAAGAGGAATGACTTGCACCGGATTGAAAAAAACGAGCATAGGTTTGTTGAGCTTTTTGCATATCCTTATCGTAAGCCATTAAACCTGTATTAAAAATGGCGATCTGATCAAGATCCATTGCTCCCGCTATGGACGAGTCATGTACCATTTTTTTTGTTTCTGCTACAGAAACCCCATGGTTTTCCAATGTTTCTATGATGGCAAGTAAATTTTCTTCTCCTTCTTCGTTCAGTAATTCTTTTTCGGCATAAATTGTCATGGCTTCTATAAAACATATGGAAAGGTGTTTTGTGAACCTATCATGATCCATATATTTATGGGCTAAACCTAGTAGATCATCCAGATAACCAGGATCCCCTTCCTCTAGAGAAAATAACGCAAGCGCTTTGTGAATTTCTTGAGCGGTAGGTGGCGCAATAGAGGAAGTTGTTGAGGAGGTTTTTTTTGCTTCCGTAAGTGGGGTTTGTGGCAAACTGGATTTTTTTAGATCCTCGACCTCATCTACTTCTGTAATGCTGGAGAAGGCGAGTTTTGATTTCTTTAAATCATCATGCCAAAAATGTTTTAAACGACCTTCCCCATATTTTTTATGATCTACGACCTTATTTCTTTCATGCTGATGAACCGTATTTTTCCATGCCCTACTCATTTCCGCTACTTTATCGGGAGACATGGGGGAATAGCTTTTCTGGATTTCAAGTGCCGCTGTTACATTGGCATTATTTCGAATTAAGAAGCTAATAGTTCTATTTAATTTTGATTTATCTCTCAAAGTGGGTAAGCTCGAATCGTCATGATAAAAATTCAATGCGCTCGCCAAAAGCTGTGCTAATAAAAACTGATGTGACTTTTCAGCGTTCTGCAATTGTTGACGCACTGTGGTGTCAGTGCTATCAGGTGATAAACCTCGGGTCAACCGAGCGTAGTTTTCATCTAATAGCGCTTGGGCTATTCTTGCATCCCCTGAGGATAAAGCCTTCCACATGATATCACCCTGCGTTGAGGCCTGAGAATCATTGAGGCTAATATTTTTTTGTAGTAAGGAAGTAACACTATCGTAATCCCGAAGAGAAATGGCGAGACGTAAAAATGAGCCGTAACCGGGCATTTCCTGATTAATTGACGTGTCGTTGTGGGAAGCTTCACAAAAGCTTTTTAAGAGAGTTAACCACGAATTGTGACGAGTTTCTTCTGATACCTCATTGCTAGAGGGAGAAGAGATTTTTTTTGAGTCGCTAGTACTGGTTGACGTTTCAAGAGAGCCTTCCATCATTAATACCCCTAGAGTGTTGAATATTTAATAAACTTTACTCTATTTTTCTTAATATGATATTAAAGGGTCGAAATTTGATAATTTTTGGAATTACTCAGGGATATGACCAAAATGAAGCGTGCCCACTAGCCCGTATAAGGCATTTTTCCGTGCCCCAGTTAATTGAGCCGTCAGTTCGACTGCCTTTTTCCAGGGTAAATGAGCAGCTAATGCCTGGAGCATGGCTATAGCTTCCGCCGATAGTTCATCTGCGGCTGGCGGGGTTGCCCCCTGAACCATAACGACAAACTCCCCCTGCTGGTGGTGTTTATCCTGCTGTAGCCACGTATAAACAGCTTTTGTATTACCCATAAACACGGTTTCAAAGGTTTTAGTCAATTCTTTGGCTAGGGTCATGGGTCGGTCTTCGCCGAAAATGGCTATTAAATCAGCCACCATTTTTAAAATTCGATGCGGGGCTTCGTAGAAAACCAGGGTACGGGTTTCCTTCAGCAGCGACTGTAAATAGCGTCGGCGATCGGCGCTTTTCGCGGGTAAGAATCCTTCAAAAACAAATTGATCCGTGGGTAAACCGCTGACGCATAAAGCGGCTATGGCGGCGCAGGCCCCTGGAATGGGCACTACTGGGACATGTGCGTGGTGGCAGGCTTGTACCAATAAATAACCCGGATCGCTGATTAACGGGGTGCCGGCGTCGCTGATGAGGGCGACATTTTTTCCAGCGGATAATTTTTCTAGCAAGGAATGGATTCGCGCCTTCTCATTAAAATCATGCAGAGAAATCATCATTTTATCGATATGGAAATGCTGTAATAGATGGCGACTATGACGCGTGTCTTCGGCGGCGATCAAATCAACTTCTTTCAAAATTCGCAACGCACGCAGCGTAATATCTTCTAAATTACCAAGAGGGGTGGCAACGACGAACAAGGTTCCGTGGGTAGTCATGGTTGGTACACGACCAAAGCGTACTGGACTTGTCCGGCTTTTTGTTCACGCCAGAGCGAATAACCGGCGGGTAGGGGCAATGGCGACAATTCCGATTCGGCCTCCACATAAATGAAGCTGCCGGGTTTTAGGTAATGGTTTGTTTCCAACCAGGGCCAGCTCTGCGCTAGCCAGCCTTGTCGAAACGGTGGGTCTAAAAAGATAAGGTCAAAGGGTGGCGTGGAATGGGCTAGCTTACCTTCAAATAAGTGGGTATTGACTAGCTCTACTTGAGAATTAACCCCGAGTGTATCGGCATTTTTCTGTAAATATGACAAGACCATAGGCGATTGTTCTACCATGACCACGGAAGAGGCCCCGCGAGACAAGGCTTCAAACCCCAATGCGCCACTACCGGCAAATAAATCCAGACATCGAGTCGAAGCAACTCGACCGGAAAGCCAATTAAAAAGAGTCTCGCGGACCCGATCGGGTGTGGGCCGCAACCCTTCTATCGTAGGAAAGCTAAGCTTACGACCGCGGAACTGGCCGCCGATGATGCGGACTTGACTGGTGCCAGTGGAACGACTATTGCTGCGCGACATGAGGTTCCGGTGCGTTGCTCGCTGCCGAGGTTTTTCCCACGGTGATGGTTGTCAACGCGTTTAAATCGATGTGTTTTGCGAAGGCTTTTTGTACTTGTTCAGCCGTCACGTTGTTAAGTTTCTGACGGTAAGTATCAAAATAATCTAGCGGTAAATGATAAAAAGCTAAGAAAGCCAACTGATTGAGAATATCTTGATTGCTGGTAAAACTCAGCGGGAAACTACCGATTAAATTTTGTTTGGCAGCGGACAATTGCTCAGCAGTTGGCCCTTGGCTGACAAAATTACGCAACAATTGTTGACTCAAGTTCAGTGCATTCGTCGCCTGCTCATTGCGAGTCTGTAATAACATGAGAAAAGGTCCGTTTGCCGCTAATGGCGCGAATTGACTGACCGCCTGGTAAGCCAAACCACGCGCTTCTCGCACCTGGTTAAATAAGATGGAAACGAGGGGTGCCCCACCTAAGGTGTAATTACCAACCATCAACGGAAAAAGATCTGGATCTTGAGGAGCGATGCTGACTTGACCGACTAAAATAGAGGTTTGCTGCGAAGGAAATTCGATATGTTGAGTCAGCGCTTTGGTAGCAGCGGCGGCTGGTGATAAGGGTGCAGCTGCATTGCCCATCGGTAACGCTTTGGTCACTTGTTCGGCAATCGTGTGCGCCTGAGCTGGCGTGAGATCACCCACCATCGCAATCAACGCATTCTTTTGTACGTAAAATTGCTGATAAAACTGTTTGACGTCCGTGAGATTAATGGCATTTATGCTCGCGGTATCACCGGAAAGAGCATGGCTATAAGGATGGTTGCCATACAAAGCCTTCATAAATGCTTTCTTAGCAATCGTGCTCGGGTCTTGGCGATCTTGTTCCAACTGGATCAGAATTTGTTTTTTGACGAGATTGAAACTCGTGTCGGAAAAAGAGGGTGAGGTTAAGACACGAGTGAAAGTCGTTAATGCCGGATTTAAAAAATTGGGATCGGTTAAGCTACGCAAGCCGACAGTTGCCAGGTCGCGATTAATGCTGGCGCTAAAAATGGCGCCGACGCGATCAAATTGCTGGGCAATTTGTTCAGCGGAAAAAGCACCCGCACCTTCGTTAAGTAAATTATTAGTGAGTTGCGCTAACCCGCCATTTTTACCGTCTTGCCCGGAACCGGCCGTGAAGATGACTTGCAGATCAAGCATAGGCAATTGCGAGGCTTGCACAAAATAGACTGGGATACCGGAAGCGGTTTGCCAATGCGTAATAGCTAACACCGGTTTTGTTGTGACTGGGCCGGTGGTTTGTTGAGCCATACTGGTGTTGACGAATAAAATTAAGCTGATCGACAGGAACAGTGAAGAAAAGAAACGTTTAATGCACATGTTCACCTCCCAAGGGCAGTGCAGTGGGGGCGACTGATTTTTGATCGATCGGTAAGGGTTGAAGCTCGGTCGTGGTTAAGTTATCGGTGGTAAAATAATGTTTAGCTACCGCTTGAATTTGTTGGGCGGACACGGCTTCCACATTTTTTAGAAACTCATCGTTCAGCTGCCAGGGAAGATCCACGACTTCCAGTCGGCCGATGCGAGTGGCCTGGTCTTCAATGGAATCTTGCGCATAGACTCGATCGGCGATGACGCTGGCTTTGACTCGGGTTAATTCATCGGCACTGACGGGAGCTGTTTGTAATTTTTGGATTTCTGCTAACAAGCCTGCTTTTAATTCGGCAAGCGTGTGTCCTTGACTGGGTGTGCCTGCCAGCATAAAAACGGTATCAAAGCGTTGAAATGGATCATAGTCGACATCAACGCTGGCAGCAATTTGTTTACCACGCACCAAGGCTTGGGTTAATCGACCGCCGTCGCCATCTAAAATGGCAGCAACGACGGCTAATGCATAAGCGTCTTTGCGATCAGCGGCTGTTTTTAACACCGGCACATTATAACCCATAAAAAGAAAGGGCAATTGTGCAGGGACTTTGACGATAACGTTGCGCTCACCTAAAGAAGGAATTTCCGGTTGAGGTTTCATCTCCGGCAAGGTAGAGGGCTTTAATGGCCCAAAATAGGTCAACGCCAATTGATACATGGCTTCTGGCTTGACATCCCCGGCAACAACCAAAATGGCATTGTTAGGCGCATACCACTTCTGGTAATACGCACGGGCATCGTTGACATTTAAATGTTGTAAGTCGCTCATCCAGCCGATGGGAAGGTGATGATAACCAGTGGCGATATTGGCGGCGGCTAAGAAGCGCTCATAAGCCAGCATTTGCGGGGAGTCATCGGTGCGCATGCGTCGCTCTTCCATCACCACTTGCATTTCGTGTGTAAAGCGAGTGGGATCTAACGATAAATGGCGCATGCGATCGGCTTCTAATGCGAACGCGATGGCTAGTTTATCGGCAGCAAGTGTTTCATAATAAGTGGTATAGTCTTGGGTAGTCATGGCGTTATTCTGACCACCATTGGCCGCGATAATTTGCGCTAATTTACCGGGACCATATTGTGGCGTGCCTTGAAACATTAAATGTTCGAGGGCGTGGGAGATTCCGGTAATCCCCGTGGATTCATAACTAGAGCCCACCTTATACCAGACTTGCAGGATGGCCGCAGGCGAGCGATGATCTTCTTTGACAAAAAGTTTCAGGCCATTGGGTAAGGTATACGAGGTAACATCACGGCCAGCGTAAGCTGCGTAGGTTATAAAAAGGAAGCTAACCAGAAAAAGGAGACGTCGCACAACAGATTTCCTTTAGTTTTAAAGAGACAAAGTATAACGAACTTCTAAGAGGAGTAGTACATGTTTGGCTTCAAAAAAACAAAACCAGCCCCATCGGCGGATGCGCCTGAGGAACAGGGGGCCCAGAATAAAAGCGGACTTTTTGGGGCATTAACCCGAGGCTTACAACGCACTCGGCAGCAGATTACCGACGGGATGGCCAATCTGCTGTTCGGTAAAAAAGAAATCGATTCGGAATTATTGCAAAACATCGAAACGCAGTTATTAGTCGCCGATGTCGGTACCCAGGCAACTCGTCGCATCGTCGAAGATATGCTGGATCGCGTCAAACGTCGTGAGCTGATTGTGCCCAGTGCACTATTCAATGCGTTACGGCAGGAATTATTAGACATTTTAACCCCGTGCAGCGTGCCGTGGCAGATCCCTGCTTCCGATTCCCCTTATGTGATTTTGATGGTCGGCATCAATGGTGCAGGTAAAACCACAACCATCGGCAAGCTCGCCCACCATCTACAACAGCAAGGTAAATCCGTTATGTTAGCCGCCGGGGATACGTTCCGTGCTGCAGCCATTGAACAATTACAAGCCTGGGGGGATCGTAACCGCACGCCCGTGATCGCCCAACACAGTGGCGCTGATAGCGCTTCCGTCATTTTTGATGCCCTAGCCGCTGCGCGCGCACGAAAAATAGACGTACTGATTGCGGATACCGCCGGTCGTTTGCATACCCAATCGCATTTGATGGAGGAGTTGAAAAAAGTAAAGCGGGTGATGATGAAGCTGGATAAAGAAGCCCCCCATGAAACCATGTTGGTGTTGGATGCAGGGATTGGTCAAAATGCCCTTCGCCAGGCCACTTTATTTGATGAGGCAGTGAAGCTGACCAGCCTGACCCTCACTAAATTAGATGGCACTGCTAAGGGCGGTGTGATATTTGCCCTAGCGGATAGCTTGCGCTTACCGATCCGTTTTGTCGGCGTGGGTGAAGGAATCGAGGATTTGCAAACATTTGATGCCAACACCTTTGTTCAGGCGTTATTTCCTGAAGTAGAAAAATGACGGGCACGTGCTGCGTGAGCGGCGAGATTTGCTGAAAAATGATTGACATCGTCTCATCGTTATTCAATCATAGCAAAGTATTCCTGTAACTACTCACCCCTCATAAAAAATAAAAAGACTAGTTTTCGTCCTCGCTAGCGCAGACCAGCAATCCAAGTGAGGCTGAAACTTCTCGGATTGCGCGCGTAGGACAGGTGAGCAGATACGTAATCCTTTAGTCATACGGATATCGCTTAAATGACGCTACTTTTTATTCCGGGTAAATTTAGTGTCGACACGTGGGTTCCGGCATTACAACAGATTGACCCTGGTTTGGATTTAAAAATTGATATTTGGCCGGAAGTAAAAAATCCGGAGCAAGTTGAATTTGCGTTAGTATGGACATACCCGCCGGGAGAACTACAAAAGTACCCGCGATTAAAATGTATTTCGTCGATGGGTGCGGGAGTCAATCAATTATTAGACGACCCCTTGTTGCCAAAACAAGTGCCGATTGTGCGCGTGGTTGACCCATGCTTGGTGCGCGACATGACGCAATATGTTGTTTGGGCGGTGCTCAATCATTTTCGACAGTTTGATTTTTATAAGCAATCACAGACTCGGCATTTGTGGACTCCGCGCTCATTGCCCAATTCGCCAACCGTCGGTGTGATGGGGTTGGGACAATTGGGTAGTGATGCCGCCATCCGATTGCGTGATTTAGGATTTAGGGTTTGTTCCTATAGTCAATCGCCTAAATCCTTAACTGGCATTGAACATTTTTATGGCTCGGAGCAATTGGCTCCATTCCTTAACCAAACCGATATTCTGATTTGTCTATTGCCACTAACCCCTAAGACGCGCCATATTTTGAACGCCAAAACCTTTGCCCAATTGCCGCGAGGTGCGTATTTGATTAATGGCGCTCGGGGAGATCATGTGGTTGAAAAGGATTTGCTAATGGCGGTGCAAGATGGGCAACTTTCCGGAGCCTGCCTGGATGTATTTAGTCAAGAACCATTGCCTAAAGATCACCCGTTGTGGCAACAGCCCAAAATCACCATCACCCCACATATTGCCAGTGTCACCAACGCGCGTTCTGTTGCCCCTCAAATCATTGAGAATTACAAGCGTGCGTTGACAGGGAAACCGTTGTTAAACGTAGTCGACATTTCTAAAGGATATTAGAAGGATATTTTATGAAATTATCACGAATTTTATGGATTGGTTGCGGTTTTTTATTTTTCAGTGGTGCGATGGCGCAAGTACCAACTAATTACCCAGTGACGGGTACTCAGGGAAACGCGCAGTTAGAAACATTCGATAAAAAATTCGTGCCGTTTATGAAACGTTGGGATATACCGGGCGCCGCGTTAGTAGTGATGCGTGATGGTAAGATTGTTCTAGAGCGGGGCTATGGTTGGGCCGATATGGAAAATCGCATTCCAGTGCAACCGTATTCGTTGTTTCGCATCGCCAGCTCATCTAAAACATTTACGGCAGTCACCATTTTAAAGCTGGTTCAAGAAGGTCGGCTGCATCTGAATGATAGGGTATTTTCGATTCTCAATGATTTGCAACCCTTAAATGGCCGAGTGGTCAATCCGCAAATTTACCAGATCACCGTACAAAATTTATTACAAATGTCATCGGGTTGGTTTAATCCCGGTGCTGGACATTTTGATCCTTTATTTGGACCCTGGCCGAAGAGCGTGGAAGAAGTGTTAAGCCCCGAATTACCCGCCAGCTGTGAAACAACCACACGTTATATGATGTCGCAACCCTTGCGACACAAGCCGGGCACTACCTATGTTTATTCCAATCTGGATTATTGCATTCTGGGATTGGTGATTAATAAAGTCAGTGGTTCGCCTTACGGTTATTTTGGTTATCAGAATTTTGTGCGCGCACATATTTTAGCGCCGGTCGGTATTCAAGACATGATGACAGGCAGTACGCAATTGAAGTATCGATTACCCAATGAGGTGCGTTATTATCAGAATTCGCGTGCAGCTGGGGCCCAAGAATTGGCGAACTCGTTTTATCTACCGTATAGCACGACGGAACTATTGAAAAAGAATTTTGCCAATGGCGGCTGGGTGGCCTCAGCCATTGATTTGGCGACATTCATCCAAGCCGTGAAACATTTGCAGATATTGGATGCCAATTACCTGGCCTTCATGCAACAAAAACCAGCGTTCGTAGACTCTAAACGTGTCATGTATTACACCATTGGCGGTATTATTTCAAAAGTGGGTAAGCAGACTTATTGGATACAAACCGGCAGCTTTACAGGCACTAATGCCTTGATTATCACCAAACCAGACGACACGACCATCGCCGTAGTATTCAACAGCCGACCCGCCAGCTTTCCCTTTTTCTCCCGGTTCCGACCGGAACTGCGCAGGCTGTTAATGGAAATTAATCCATAGAAAGAGAGCTCTTTCTTGCAGTTGTAGACTTTAGTTGTTTGCATATAGGTTATCTTAGTAAATGTATATACTATATGGGCATTCATGCAAGTGTTCCCAACATCCACTGCTGAAAAAGCCCTTATGGGGGAAGGACCCATATCCAATTTCATCAAGTCATTGATTTTCAAGCCAATCTAGGTATTTTTTCACTCCAGATTCTACAGAATGAAAAGGGGCCTCATACCCCGCGTAACGTAGATTGGAAATATCTGCTTCCGTAAAGCTTTGGTAGTGTTTGCGTAAATGTTCCGGAAAAGCGATGTACTCAATATGGCCTTGCTGATGCCAGTCGATCACCGCGCGTGCCACTTCATTAAATGTTTGACTACGACCGGTGCCGACATTAAAAATGCCGGAGACATTGGGGTGATCCAAGAACCACAAATTGACATTCACCACATCATCAATAAAAACAAAATCGCGGCGCTGCTCACCAGGCCCATATTGATCAGACCCTTCAAATAAGCGAACCGTATTCTCTTTCTTGAGTTGTTGATGCAAATGAAAAGCGACGCTGGCCATACTGGCTTTATGTTGTTCGCGTGGGCCGTAGACATTAAAGTAGCGTAAGCCTACCACTTGGCTGGTGATTTTCGGTAGGCGGCGACGCAAGTATTGGTCAAATAAAAACTTGGAATACCCGTAGACATTCATGGGTTTTTCAAACTCAAATTGTTCCTTAAACACTTGCCCATTGCCATACACTGCCGCGCTGGAGGCATATAAAAATGCGATTTGACGCTCTAGGCAATAATGCAGCAGCTTTTTGCTGTATTCGTAATTGACTTGCATCATGAGTTTACCGTTCCATTCAGTGGTGGTGGAGCAAGCACCCTCATGGAATATAGCCTGGATAGGGTTTTCAAATTCTTTGCCTGTTTCGATCCTGCGCAAAAACTCGTCTTTATCCAGGTAATCGGAAATATCGCAATCGACGAGATTCGTGTATTTGTGGCCATCCGTGAGATCATCAACGACGAGAATATCGTTATACCCACGCTGATTTAAACCTTTCACAATATTGCTGCCGATAAAACCGGCGCCACCGGTGACTATTATCATAGGAGCTCCTTGAGTTAATGAATCAATGCCCAATTGTACCATATTTAGGACGCCATCCAGAGTCGCCTAAACAGTGGCGGTTAAGCAAAGCGAGGTGTCATGAATAAAAGGTGCCTCAGGTTCCACGTGAAACATTTTGCTATTGGCAGGTGCTAGCTTTTGTAAGGCATTCGCATCTACGCCAGTGATGAATACCTGCGCATCCATTTGTTGCAGAACAGAAGCCACTCGATGCTGGCTGGTGGTGTCTAACTCAGCGGGTAAGTCATCGAGCAAGTAGATGCAGCGTTTTTGGGCCTGTTGCCGTAATAAAATACCCTGCGCCAGATACAGTGCGTAGACCACCAATTTCTGTTGACCTTGCGACAAAATATCTTGCGCGGGAATAGTTCGATCTAAACGAATCTGAACGTCAGCACGATGTGGGCCGTATTGGGTATAACCTAGTTGCATGTCCCGTGGTAATGATTGAGCCAGCAGCGAGCCCAGATCGATATCCACATCCCACCCAGGCTTGTATTTCAGTGAAATAGTCCTGCCACCCCGCAACAATTGTCCAACCAGTTCAGCGAAGACCTGATTGAGCTGATCTAAATAGCATGCCCGTAACAAATGCAGGTTTTGAGCGACAGGGATGAGTTCTTGATCCCAAAGCGAGACCATATCTTTGTTGGCACGTGACTTTAAAGCAGCATTACGTTGTTTAAGAATGCGCTGGGCTTGTTGCCATTGGCTCAAAAAGTTTTGTTCCACGTGGAACACACCCCAGTCAATAAATTGGCGGCGTACTTTGCTATGACCAAAGAATAAATGACGGCTATCCGGATTGAGCAGCTGTAGTGGCATTATTTGGGTAATGGGGAGGACCGACTTTAGAGTTGTTTGAGCCATCCGTATTCGACTGTCGCCATTTAAATGACGCTCAATGCCAATCGGGGTAGGGTAATCTTGCTGCAATACCCCGAAAATATCGAAGCACTGTGCGTGGTGATTAATGAGTCGGCTGGGTAGACGGGTTCGAAAGGATCGACCTAGGCCTAAGTAGTAAATGGCTTCCAAGAACGTGGTTTTGCCGCTGCCATTGGCTCCATAAAATAGATTAAATTGAGAGGATAGTTTCGTTGAGGTGTCGACCAGGTTTCGTAGGTTATGGATAGTTAATTGAGCCAGGTGCATAAGAGTAAAGGTTCTACAAAGGAGAGGAAACCATACTTCCGCTTAAGTTAGGCGCGCAGGAACAGTGCCTGCGCGCCCTAGGGCTTATATTTGCAGCGGCATGATTAGAAATAAGCTATGGTCATTACCCACTTCTTCCATAAACATGCGGCTGCCGCCATCCACAAACGTTAACTTGACCTCGCCGGGGGCGATGGTGTTGAGGACATCCAACAAATAAGAGGCGTTAAACGCCACTTCCAACGGTGCGCCCGCGTAATCGATGGAGAGCACTTCTTCGGCCTCTTCTTGTTCAGCGTTGCTGGCAACGATATGCAGTAAATTATTGTTTAATCGAAGCTGCGCCACCCGCAACTTTTCATTGGAAAGGATAGTGGCGCGCGTCAGCGCTTCTCGCAACTCGTCGCGATTAAGTATAATCGATTGGCCTGTGGCGCGGGGGAGCACGCGTTCGTAATCCGGGAAGCGAGCATCAATCAGCTTGGAGGTAAACGTAAAAGTATCGGTATGGATGCGGACGTGGCTCTCGCCAATCGTCGCGGCGGCTTCGCCAATATCGTTTTTTAACAGTCGCAGCAATTCCAGCACCCCTTTGCGTGGCAAAATAATTTGCGAGAGGGGCGGGCTGCTCAACGGTGTAGTGACGCTATGTAAAGCAAATCGATGACCGTCAGAAGCGACCGTTCGCACATGATTTTCCTTTACTTCCAATAACATACCATTGAGATAATAGCGCACGTCTTGTTGCGCCATAGCAAAATGTGTGCGTTGCAACAAGGTATTCAAAATGGTCTGAGTGATAGGGAACTCCAAATGAATTTGCCCTTCATCAAACGCGGGGAAATTTTCCACAGGTAAGGTCGCCAGCTGAAAACGGCTGCGCCCTGACTTTAACAACAAGCGATCCCGCTCCAATTGCAAATGCACCTCTGCTTTTTCTGGCAGGCTGCGGCAGATGTCTAGCAGTTTGCGGCCGGATACAGTCATTTGCAGCGGTTGAGTTGTGGGAGCTGGCAAAAAAGCTCTACCAATCAGTTCAATTTCCGTATCCGTTGCGGTGAGTGACAACGTGTCCTCTTTAGCCGTCAGCAGCACGTTAGCGAGTATAGGCATGGTTTGGCGACGCTCAACAACGCCGATGACCAGCTGTAGCGGTTCCAATAATGTTTCGCGAGGTAAAGTCAAATTCATAAGGCACCTTCGGTAAAATGTACTGTTACGCTCTAAGTGGATAATATGCGCAATAAGCTCATATAATCTTCTTTCACGGCAATCTCTTCAATCATTAATTCTTTTATCTTGCGGCAAGCATGCAATACGGTGGTGTGGTCGCGGCCGCCAAACGCTTTGCCAATCTCGGGCAGGCTATGATTAGTCAACTCTTTGGCTAACGCCATAGCCACTTGGCGGGCCCTGGCTAAAAAGTGGTTACGTCGCTTCGATAATAGTTCTGCGACCTTAATCTTATAATATTCTGCCACTGTTTTCTGGATGTTTTCGATAGACACGAGTTTAGCCTGCACAGCTAACAAATCTTTGAGTGCCTCGCGAGTAAAATCCAGAGTGATCGGTTGACCGGTAAAATGCGCGTTGGCGATAACGCGTTTGAGTGCGCCCTCTAATTCTCGCACATTGGATTGTACGCGTTTGGCAATAAAGAAGGCGACATCGGGCGGCAAATTCACGTGCGATTGTTCCGCCTTGCTCATTAAAATAGCCACTCGTGTTTCTAATTCTGGTGGTTCAACCGCCACGGTTAACCCCCAACCAAAACGTGACTTTAAACGTTCTTCTAAGCCATTAATTTCTTTCGGGTAGCGATCACACGTCAAAATAATTTGTTGCTGGGCGTCTAGCAGTGAATTAAAGGTATGGAAAAATTCCTCTTGAGAACGATCTTTGCCGGCAAAAAATTGAATATCATCAATGAGTAACGCATCTGCGGAACGATAATAACGTTTAAAATCGTTCATGGCATTGCGCTGTAAGGCCTTGACCATATCGGCGACAAATCGTTCCGAATGCAAATAAAGGACTTGTGCAGTTGGTTTTTTGGCCAATATAAAGTTACCGACCGCTTGCATCAAATGGGTTTTGCCAAGGCCGACGCCGCCGTAAATGAACAGAGGGTTATAAGCAACACCTGGGTGCTCAGCAACTTGTATCGCGGCTGCGCGCGCTAACTGATTGGATTTGCCTTCGACAAAGTTAGTAAAGTTAAATTGCGGATTAGGTTTGTTCGAAGTCCCTTCGCTAAAATGAGTATTGGTGGCTGCTATGGGGGCTTTTACTGGGAGTATCTGAGCCGGCACGGCCAGATTACTGCCAATTTCCAGCGTGATTTCCGGAGGGTTACCTTGGTAAAGCTCCGTCAATTGCTGGGCAATACGGTTGATAAATTTTTCATGAATATGGTCGAGTACGAATCGGTTGGGCGCCAGCAATAATAATTTATCTTGCACAAGCTTTGCTTGGAGTGGTCGGAGCCAGATATTAAACTCATCCGATGTCACTTCGCCTTCTAGGCGGTCCATACACTTTTGCCAGAGCGCAACTGCTTCCACGGGTAATACTCTTCAGCGATAGTTTTGGGGTAAATTCGGCCGTTATCCCTTACAGAATCTTATGCCAGGATGACAAACGAACGTGGCGTTCATGGTTATCTTGTGAACACAGGGTGGGATTTGTAGCGAGTATTTTATATTGCTGGCGGCTCATTATCCAGTCTGCTGTATGAAAAATTTCATTGATTCAGAGTTGCGAAAAAAAAGACATCTAGCTAAGATGCGTCCTATGGTTTGTATTTAATTTTGACAGGTTAAGTGGGTGGGATTCAGGTTCTGCCCCTGACCAGGTCAGGCTGTCCGTAATTCTGTGACTGAAACCCCGACGCGTCAGCAAAAATTTTTCGAAAATCCCAGAGGTGACCCATGAAGTTTTTAAACGATGAAACCTGGAAAGTAAAGGTTGGTTTGGCTGAGATGTTAAAAGGCGGGGTCATCATGGACGTGACAAATGCGGAACAAGCCGTGATTGCCGAACAGGCGGGTGCCTGTGCAGTAATGGCCTTGGAACGAGTGCCCTCCGATATTCGCAGGGAAGGCGGGGTAGCTCGAATGGCCTCGCCTCGCATTATGCGAGAAATCATGGAAGCCGTTTCTATCCCCGTGATGGCCAAGGCTCGCATTGGCCACTTTGCGGAAGCGCAGGTATTGCAAGCGTTAGAGGTGGATTTTATCGACGAAAGCGAAGTATTGACCCCGGCCGACGATGAACACCATATTTACAAGCATAATTTCCGGATTCCTTTCGTCTGTGGTTGCCGAAACTTGGGCGAGGCCCTGCGGCGTATAGCCGAGGGAGCGGCCATGATTCGCACCAAAGGCGAGGCTGGTTCTGGGAATATCGTCGAAGCAGTCCGCCATATGCGCACCCTGAATAATGAGATTCGACGCTTAACGGTGCTGGAACCCGAACAATGGGTAACGGCTGCCAAAGGTTTAAACGCACCCCTAGAAATGGTACAATGGGTAGCTGAGCATGGGAAATTACCCGTGCCGAACTTCTCAGCAGGCGGCATTGCCACCCCTGCCGATGCATCGCTTATGCGCCAATTAGGCGCCGAAGCGGTTTTTGTCGGCTCAGGCATCTTTAAATCCAGTGACCCTGAAGCACGTGCCAGAGCTATCGTCGTTGCCACAACCCACTACGATAACCCCCAACGCGTATTGGAAGTCAGTAATGACTTGGGTGATGCCATGCCTGGCTTGGACATTCGCTTGTTAGCCGAGCATGAATTATTGCAAGCCCGTAGTGAGTAAACGCCGCTGAGAACAGTTCTCTTCTCACCTCAGAGGATGGTCCTCCACCATTTATCATGTTGAGAGAGAGTAGATAACGGTAGAGTTAAAAAATATGAATATTGGTATACTCGCTTTGCAGGGAGGATATGAAGCACATGGCCAGGTATTGACCCAACTGGGTTGCTCTTGGCATTACGTAAGAAATGTTTCTGAACTTCACGCATCTGATGCACTGATTCTTCCAGGTGGCGAAAGTTCTGCCGCTTTAAAATTATTGCACGAATCGGGATTGTTCCAAGCCATCAAAGAAGCCGGCTTGCAAGGTATGCCGATGTTTGGTACTTGCGCTGGCGCCATTTTATTGGCTAAATACGTATTATCACCGGTGCAGGCCAGTTTGGAACTGGCAAATGTGACAGTGCAGCGAAATAGCTATGGTCGACAGTTGGCCAGTCAAGTCGTTTATGGCAATTGTGTGTTGAGCGATAAACCCTTGGAAATGGTGTTTATCCGTGCTCCGCGATTTAGCACCCTGTCTTCGGAAATAAAAATTATCGCGACTTACGGGGACGAAGTCGTTTCAGTGCAAGATAGGCAATTTCTTTTAGCGACGTTTCACCCGGAGCTAACAAGCGATCGTAGCATACACCGTTATTTTTTGAACATGGTTGCTCAGGCAGTCAAGGTAAGCGCAGTTAATTCAGAACGCGAACCCGCGCTTCGATAAACAAGATTTGTCACTTCTACATTTTTTTCTTTTAGGCTATGTAGCTCAGCTGGTTAGAGCGCGGCACTCATAATGCTGAGGTCGGTGGTTCGAGTCCACCCATAGCCACCATTAAAATCAACAGACTCATTTTGCAAACGGCATAAAACCCTCTACGCTAATATAAATAACCCATGACGATACTTGGCGGGTGGGGGGGCTAAAAAACCTATTAGGGTTTCATCTATTTCGCTTGAGTACAATTTCTTTTTGACAGCATATCTCATACTTAGTTGTAATGGCAGAAAACCGGTGTAAGCAATCATGGTCTCGCATAAAGAAGAGATGAATGCGGGTGATGTTGATTTGTCTCGCAAAGCTTTGGCTACGCAGACTTCTAGTGAAAAATCATGGATATCTATTTGCTTCAGAAAAAGTTGGATGATTTTTTGAAATTGCTCGATGCTGATGGGAATGTCCGATTCCAAAATACCTGTTAAAGCAGGGGACATGGAAGGTGATTTCTTTAACAAATCGTCCAGCACTTCTTTCTGTTGTTTAGGCCTCATCTTCTTCAAATAAACTAAAAAATATTTAGCAGTTATTAAATCGCTCATATAAGCTAACGTCAATTCCGGACAGTCCGAGGTAGTTTTAAGCGGGCTGGTCCATAATACGGAAAACAATTTACCACGCAGCTTTCCAAACTCACGTTTTTTTAATGCATCCACAAAAGCTAATTTAATCTTTTCTCGCTCAGGTAAGCCGAGCCGAGGATTTCTAATTAAAACAGAAAGTATATCAATTGATTTAGCTACAAAGGGATTTGACGGATGTATTTTTGCAATTAAAGCAGGTACAAGCTCGGGGCAGTAGTCACAGATTCCTCTCGAAGTTGCTAGTAGGTTAAATACCGCCATTAAATTGCGTTCAACTTCGAAGATAGGGACATTTAATTTGCCCATTAAAAATTTAAATAGGAGCTGCCGTTGATCGTCATTCATATAGGAACATATGAAGAGCTTCTCAAATGCACCAATAACAGAGCCCAGAGTTTTTGGGTTACTATGATTCATATGAATAATTAAAAAATCGAATAATGTTTTAAACTGTTCGCGAGTCAATTTCTCAATGGTTTTCGGGTCGAAAAACGAATATTCTAGGACTTGGAGAAAGTCACTGTCTTTGTTTAGACTCATCGTTACCGTATCAAAAACACGTTGCCATTGTCCATCGCTTAGGTAGGGGAGGAAGCGGGTCAGCTCTTGAAGGGTGGTGAATGGATGGCAAAGAGCTTCCGGATGCAAATTTCTCATCAAAATATCGAAGACCTTGTCCGACTGTTGTTTAGTTATTTTGGGATATAATTTTAATAGGGCGAGCAAGTGAATGGTAAGTTCTCCAGCATCCTCTGGAGACTCGCTAAACGATTTAGACAAAGAGGTAAGTAGCCTTTCCCAAAGTTTTTCCGTGACCCGAGGATCTTGTATCAATTGGCGGAATAGATTTATATAAGTGCTTTCCAGAGAATGGTTGGTATTCACTGGTTCAGTCAACTTCAAGATAAGCGTTTGGTGCTGTTCTTCAGTTAAGAAAATGGAATTATTTTCTACGAGTTTACACAAGGGTTGAAGGATCTTATTTGATGGCTGAGAATAAAAATGTTCCAATAAAAATTCAGCAATTTCACCTCTGATTTTTTGGTGTATTTGAGATGGAGCTGTCAATGGTTGTAATAGACTGTCTATGCATAAGTTTTTTTGTACTACGATTTGAACAAGCTGTTTATATTGCCCCTCTCCTATATCGATGCTCGTTAATAACCCTTCAAATGCGCATAGGATTGCAGGTGCTAATTCAGAATCGGAATTATTTAGGTTTTTAAGCAAGGTATCAATGAGGGCATTTTTCGTGAGCACGTCATAGAAGTGAAGAATAGAGCCTAATAATTTTCCAAGGATTATATTTTCCTTACGCCCAAGGTTTGGACTTAAATGGCTTAACAAAACCTGATAGATTTGTTGTCGCTGGGTATGATCCGTAATGCCTCTCGTCGCAAATTCCCCAAGCGTTTTAATTAGAAGATGACGGCTGACAACGCCACGATCTTCTTTTTTGTCAAGGAGTGACAGCAATCTATTAACGATGGTGGAATATTGTTTGCCGCTTAAATCTGCGACTAGCATGAACTGTGGGAGCGATAGGATTGCAGCTTGGCCAGACTTTGTCATTATGTGTACCCATTTTTATTATTTTTATTCAGTCAATTATAATAACCCTTGACGATACTGGGAGGGTCATGGGCTAAAAAGTCATTTAGTGTTTCGTCCATTTCGGTTAGGTGCAATTCTTTTTTGATAGCATATCGCATGTGAAGTTGTAATGGTAGGGCACCGGTATAAGCGATCATGGACTCGCATAGAGAACAGATGAATGCGGGTGATCTTGATTTATCCTGCAAAGCCTTGGCAATGCAGGCTTCTAAAGGAAAAAAATATTTATCGACATGCTTGAGAAAAAATTGGATACTTTTTTGAAATTGCTGGATGCTGATGGGTATGTCCGACTCCAAAATCCTTCTTAAAACAACCCTGATGTCCAGGCGAGAGGCCGATTGCTGTAACAAATCGTCAAGGGCTTCCTTCTGAGGTTTGGGCTCTAACTTTTTCCAATAAGACAAAAAGTCTTCGGCAGTTATTAAATTTGTCATTAAAGCCGGGGTCAATTCCGGACAACCTGAGTCAGTTTTAAGCGGATTGTTCCATAATAAAAAAAACATGTCACTAGTCAGCTTTGTAGCCAATCTAGATTTATTTAATAAGTTAGGGAAAGTTAATTTTTTTTGTAAAGGTTCAAATAGAAGTCGCCAATGCTTATCATTCATATATGAATTCAGGGTGAGTTCTCTAAATGCACCAAGAACAGACTCTTGAATTTTTGAGCTAGTATGATCTATATGAGTCATTAAAAAACGGAATAGTGTGTTAAACTGTTGATCCGTCAATTTTTGAATTGCTTTCTGGTGAAAAAATGAACCTTCAAGGATTGGTAAAAAGTTGCAGTCTTTTTTTAAAATCATCATGAAGCTATCAAAAATACGTTGCCATTGCTCATCGCTTAGGTGAGAAAAGCAGGTGAGTTGTTGAATAGTGGTGTATGGAAGACGCAGAACTGCTGAATCTAAGGTTCTCATCAAAACTTCAAAGACCTTATCAGACTGTGTTTTAGTTATTTTGGGGTATAATCTTAATAAGCTGAGTATATTAATAGGAAGAGCCTGAATAGCTTTCTGAGGCTCGCACAACGATTTTGATAAAGAGGCTAATAGGCTTTCCCAAAGTTTTTCGGTGACCCACGAGTTTTGTATTAGATGACGGAATATCTTTATATAGAAGACTTGAAGATCAGGGTTACCCATTTCTTTCGATTCCGCTAGCTTTAAGATAAGCGTACTATGCCGCTCTTCATTCAAGGAAACTGAGTTCTTTTTGATGAGTTTATAGAGGGGCTCGAGTGTCTTGCCAGATGGCTTAGAATCAAACTGCTTCAATAAAAGTTCCGTAATTTTTTCTCTGATTCCTTGGTGAATATGAGTCGAAGTTATCAATGGGTGTAGTAAATGGCATACATTTAAGTTTTTTTGTATCACTGTTTGAACTAGCCCTTCATATTGTCTCACATCGATATCGACATGGGTTAATACCCCTTCAAATACATTTAAAGTTGCTTTTATTAATTCATGGTTATCTAAGTTATTTTGTAAAGTAGCAATGATGTCGTTTTTTTCGGACTCGGAATAGAAGTGTAGAATATGGCCTAATAACTTTCCAAATTTCACACCCTCTCTCCACTCACGACCAGGTGGTAAATGGCTCAATAAAACCTTACAGATTTGTTCTCGCTGTGTATGGGCTATAGTAGGTCTAGCCGCTAATTCCGCCAGCTTTTTAATGATAAGGTCACGGCTGTTAATGTTGAGATCTTCTTTTTTGTCAAGTAATAACAGCAACGTTTTAATAAGAGTGGAATATTGCTCGTCGCTTAAATCCGCAACAAGCATGAATTGTGGGAGCAACTTAATTACGGCCATGCCAGCCTTTTGTAGAGGTGACCGACCAAGATGGGTGAGCAAAGAGTGGAAGTCGCAGTCTATGAGTACTCGCTTGAGAATGGCAGGAACGGGGATGCGATTTATCACCAAATAAGCTTCAAAAAAAGCACACCAAGCGAGAATTCTGCCGAAGAAAGGATCTTCCCTACAAGCGTCAGCAGGAAGTGTGGATAAATAAGAATCCAATTGCTTAAAAAAAAACATTAAGTTTAGTGGTTCTTTAAATAACTGAGAGAACTGAAGATGCTTTCTTAGTGATTTAGAAAGCGAGTCTGACTTAAAAAAAGTCTTCTTTTCCTTATCGCGGGCTTGCTCGTAATTTCTTATTAATTGAAGTAAGTGAGCCTCAGGGCTTGGTGTTTCTTTGGATTCTGACGAAAATCTCGCCATTTCTTTACGGTAACGCTGACTTTTGTCAGGTAGATCCGCAATCTTGGCTACCGTGGACCAAAAAAAACCGGTTATTTTTAATTTTGCTTCGGAGGTCATTCTCTATACCCATTATTCTTATTTTTAAGTAGTAGTGCTTGAGAAATAGCAGTTTTATTGTTTTGCTCCTTGCGCGCATACAAATAAAAAGTAATTCTTAATCAAATTGCGCTAAAGGTACATTATGGCTGTTGTTGAGTCGAGCTTTTTTCGTGACTGCTCGCAAGCCGCGGAACGACGGAGTTGGGGGGTGGGCAGAGTATCTTTTTTCTTTTATATTAGGTGTTACGCTGAAAATAGTTTAATGGGGTTTCATGTCAGAGGGGGGCTTTTCGGTTACCTGCGGGTGCCCTACCTGCGGGCGGCGGCCGGGTGGGCTATCGCTGCCGGCCGACCACCCGACGCCTACCAGCGCAAGGGCGGCGAGGTCGCGGAGACGGCAGGCAGGCGGTGCCTGTGCAACGGCCTGCTCGCCACCATCGGGCTCGGCCAGCGGCTGCCCGGCGGCGGGACCAGCCGCCGGTCGTGACCCTCGGCCAGGACCTCGGCTTCCTGCCCGGGCTGGTGGCCGTGGCCGGGACGGATTTCACCGCCGCCAACGTCCTGGCCTACCTGCTCCGCTAGGTCACCGCGGGCGTCACGGCATGATCGCCGGGCTGCTGGCCGGCCGCGGTCCCAGTCCGCGCCCCGGCCGCGGGTTACCCTGTCCGGCGTGCTGGAACAGGTAACGGTGATCCGCTATGTGACCCCGCTGCGCGAGGGCGGCTGGCTGCCCGCGCTGGTCGAGGCGGACAACCTGGGTACCTACGTGCTCAAATTCCGGGGCGCGGGACAGGTACCAAGCGCTGGTCGCGGAGATCGTCGGCGGCGAGCTCGCCCGGCGGCTCGGGCTGCGCGCCCCGGAGCTGGTGCTGGCCTGCCTGGACCCGCGGATCGCCGCCGCCGAGCCGGACCCTGAGATCCAGGATCTGCTGCGGGCCAGCAGCGGGCTCGAGCTGGTGGTGGACTTCCTGCCGTCGGCGGCCGGGTACGAACCGGCCGGCTGGCGGGCCGACCCGGATTTCGCCAGCCAGCTGCTCTGGTTCGACGCGCTGATCCAGAACGTCAACCGGACCTGGCGCAACCCGAACCTGCTGGTCTGGCACGGCGACATCTGGCTCATCGATCACGGGTCGGCACTGTACTTCCAGCACAACTGGGCCACGGCCCGCCCGCTAGCGCCCTTCGACGCGCGGGACCACGTGCTGCGCGGCGCCGCAGCCGGCTGGCCGCGGCGCACCAGGCGCTGGCGCGCGGATCACGCCCGGGCTGCTCGACGAGGTGCTAGGCCTGGTGCCGGGGGAGTGGCTGGGCGACGGGCGGCCCCGGGACTACGCCGCGCACCTGCTGGAACGCGCGCCCCGGGTGCTGGAGGTGATCCAGTAAGCGCCGGCCGCCCGGGCGGCGGCCCGGGCCGGCGGGCCGGGAGCCGTTCGAGTATGCGCTGATCCGGGTGGTGCCGCGGGTGGAGCGCGGTGAGGCGATCAACGCCGGGGTGATCCTGTACGCCCAGCGCTATCGCTTCCTGGACTGCCGGATCTTGCTGAACGAGGACCGGCTCCGGGCGCTGGATCCGGCCGCGGACGTGCCTGCGGTGCTGGCGGCGCTGGGCGCCCTGGGCGAGGGCTGCCATGCCGGCCGTCCGGCCGAGGAGCCGCTGGGCGTGCGGTTCGCTGGCTGACCGCCCCGCGCAGCACGATCGTCCAGCCCAGCCCGGTGCACAGCGGCCTCACCGCCGACCCGGCCGCCGAGCTCGACCGCCTCTTCGAGGAACTCTCCGCTGACCCGGCCGCCAGGTTAGCGGCCGCCCTGGCTAGCGGCCGCCAGGGTTAGCGGCCAGGGTTAGCGGCGGCCAGGCGGGTAGCGGCCGCCATGGTTAGCGGTCAGGGTTAGCGGCGGCCAGGCGGGTAGCGGCGGGAGTACCGGGCGGGTGCCGCGCCGCCCGGGAATGACCCGGCCATGTCCCGCTGCTACCCGCTCATAGTTAGTTTCATCTAGCAACTATTATGGATGGCTGACGCCTGGGCGCCCGGCCCCGGCGGCCACCTTCGGGATGGGTGTGTATGCGGGCCTCCTCCTCCGTGTCAGCCAAGCACGAGGCGCAGCACGAGCCCCCGCACCATGAAGCGGCGCCGTCCGGCCGGGCCGCCCGGCCCCGCCGGGCCCCGCTACAAGTGGATCGCGCTGTCGAACACCACGCTCGGCGTGCTGATGGCGACGATCAACGCCTCGATCATGCTGATCGCTCTGCCGGACATCTTCCGGGGCATCGGCGTGAACCCGCTGCAGCCGGGGAACACCAGCCTGCTGCTGTGGATGATCATGGGATACCTGGTGGTCACCGCCGTGCTGGTGGTGAGCTTCGGCCGGCTGGGCGACATGGTCGGCCGGGTCCGGATCTACAACCTGGGCTTCGCCGTGTTCAGCGTGTTCTCGGTACTGCTGGCGCTGACATGGCTGCACGGGACGCCCGCCGCGGTGTGGATCATCATCATGCGGGTCCTGCAAGGCATCGGCGGGGCCATGCTGATGGCCAACTCCAGCGCACTGCTCACCGACGCGTTCCCCGCCAACCAGCGCGGCCTGGCCCTGGGGCTGAACCAGGTGGCCGCGATCGCGGGCTCGTTCATCGGGCTGATCCTGGGCGGGCTGCTCGGCCCGGTGGACTGGCGGCTGGTCTTCCTGGTCTCTGTCCCGTTCGGCGTGTTCGGCACGTTCTGGGCCTACCTGAAGCTCCGCGAGCTGAGCGAGCGCCGGCCGGCCCGGATCGACTGGTGGGGCAACGTCACGTTCGCCATCGGCCTGATCACGGTGCTGGTGGGGATCACCTACGGCATCCAGCCATACCACGGCCACACCATGGGCTGGACCAGCCCGTTCGTGCTCACGGCCATCATCGGCGGGCTGGTCATGCTGGTGATTTTCGGCTTCGTCGAGACCAGGGTCGAGCAGCCGATGTTCCGGCTGCCCCTGTTCCGAATCCGGAACTTCACCGCCGGGAACCTGGCCAGCCTGCTGTCCGGCCTGGGCCGGGGCGGCCTGATGTTCGTCCTGATCATCTGGCTGCAGGGCATCTACCTGCCGCGGCACGGCTACAGCTTCAGCCAGACCCCGCTGTGGGCCGGGATCTTCATGCTGCCGCTGACCATCGGCTTCCTGATCGCCGGCCCGCTCTCCGGCGGGCTGTCCGACCGTACGGGGCGCGCCCCTTCGCCACCGGCGGCATGATCGTGGCGGCCGCCTCGTTCCTGCTCCTCGAACCGCTGCCGATCGACTTCACGTACTGGCAGTTCGCGCTGATCCTGCTGCTCAACGGGCTCGGCATGGGGCTGTTCGCCTCGCCCAACCGGGCCGGGATCATGAACAGCCTGCCACGGGAGAGTCGCGGGGTGGGTGCCGGGATGAGCGCCACGTTCCAGAACTCGGCCATGGTGCTGTCCATCGGCATCTTCTTCACCCTGATCATCGCAGGCCTGGCGGGGTCGCTGCCGGCCGCGCTCAACCACGGCCTGGTCGCCCAGGGCGTGCCACGCGCGGACGCGGCCCGGGTGGCGGCACTGCCGCCGGTATCGGTGCTGTTCGCCGCGCTGCTCGGGTACAACCCGGTGCAGACGCTGCTCGGCCCGGTCATCTCGCACCTGCCGGCCGCCACGCGGCCTACCTGACCGGGCGGAGCTTCTTCCCGGCGCTGATCTCCCCGTCGTTCTCCGCGGGCCTGGACGTGGCGTTCGACTTCGCCATCGCCGCGTGCCTCATCGCCGCGGTCGCCTCACTGCTGCGCGGCCGCCGGGTCCGTGCGTGGAGGGTTTGGCCGGGCCGGCCACGGAGCCCGCGGAAGCCGGGCCCACGGTCGGCGAGCCCCCGGGGGCCCGCCCGGCGGGTGCCGGGGCGGCGGGCGCGGGGCAGGCCCGCGCGGCGGCCGCCAGGACACAGGCGGCGGCGCGGGGCTGACCTCCTCCGCGACCCCGCCGTGCTAGCCGTCAGACACCCGGTGCCAGGGCGGCGGGCTCCTGGAGTCCCTCGGCGGTCGCGGCGTAGAACACCGGCGTAGCCACCATCACGATCAGTGCGGTGCCTGGTGACCACAGCCCGATGAGCACCGGGACAAACGGCGCGATGAAGTCCGGCCAGCGCGCGTAGCCGCTCGGTCCGGAAGAAGTCAGCGGCCGCGCCGGGGCGCAGCAGCCGGGGATGCCGTTGCAGGTAGGTGAACTGATCTGCCAGCTCACGGCCATGCCGCCACTGATCAGTGCGTCCAGCACCAGCGCGCTGACCTGGTCGCCGTGGCTGCCATGTCCCATCGCGAAGGCCAGTTCAGAAGTGGGGAACGGCAGCACCGACGCGGCCAGCAGCAGGGCCAGGTTGCACCACGGCCTTCGCCAGCATGAACGCTGGCGATCCGGGTGAACAGCGAATGGTGGTTACGCGCACCACGCCGATGTAGAGAAACGATGCGACATAAGCCAGGTAGCTGGGCCACTGCTCGAGCAAGTTCAGGATGCTTGACCATGCCGTAATGACTGCTGGTATGCAGGTCAAGCACCAGGAGCGTGATAGCGATGGCCAGCACGCCATCACTGAACGCCTCAACCCGGCCGCTCTCGGCCAGCACCCGTGGCACCGGTGCGCTCATCCAGCCTGACCCGTCACGCCGCCGTGAGAATCCGCTGGAGAGAGCATCTGTCAAGCGCTAATCAATTCCGCTGCCCGCCGTAGTGATCGGGCGGCCCATGGCCGCCCCGCTCTAGGGCGTCACGGTGAACGGCCGCATCTGGTCGTTGTCCTCGTGCTCGACGATGTGGCAGTGGTGCCGCGTCGACTTCTGCGGCGCAGTCACTCCCCGGGGCGACTCCCACTCGGGCCGGATGGTGGTGAAGAAGCCGGGGTTGGCCTTGACGGTGTCCTTGAAGCCGCGCTCGTCCGGGGTGGGCGGCTGCATCGGGCCGGTGGCGTACGGCTCCGGGCTGATCCCGCCGGGCACGCCCGGCCCGCCGTACTTCTTCTGGTAGGCGGCCACGTCATACGGCGTCCGCCCGACCACTTGGAAGGTGACCAGGTGGACGTGCATGGGGTGGGTGTGGGGGTCATGTTCACCCAGACCCAGTCCTCCACCGTGCCCGCCTTCGGGGTCTCGGTCACCAGGGGTCGCGTCGAAATCGGCCCCGTTCAGGTTCAGTTTCCAGGCCGCGGTCTCCGCGCCGATCTCGTTCAGCGTGATGTACGGGTCCGGCACGGGTGATGCAGGCGGGCGCGCTGGCCGGGCGGGCGGTCCGGGATCGAGCGCGGGCCCCGGTGGGTCACCGAGGTGCCGACCCGGATCTGCAGGACCGGGGCCAGCGGGGGCGCGGGGGTGGATACCGGCGCGGCGGGCGTTTCGTTGCGCAGCAGCACGGTCGGCCCGCCAGCCCACGGAAGTCAACCAGCGCATCGGCCCGCTCGGCGGGGGCCAGCACCAGCGCGCTGACCGGGACCGGCTCGTCCCACAGGCCGCCCTCGGCGCCAATCTGCGACATGGGCAGCCCGCCGAAGCGCAGGCTCATGATCCGCGCGTTGCACCCGTTCAGCACCCGGAACCGGTACATCCGCGGCTCCACGTCGAGGAACGGCCACACTTTCCCGTTGACCAGCATGTGGTCGCCGAAATACTCGCCGATCCACTTGACTCCCGGGATGTAGCTGACCGGGTACCGGAGGGTGCCATCCGCGTTGAACTGGCGGTCCTGGATCACCAGCGGGATCTCGTAGGCGCCGCCTGGCACCCCGGCCGGGTTCGGCTCGGTGCCCGTGTCGTAGGCATCCCGGATCGGGTCGCCGGCGGCCAGCCCGGCGAACACGTTCAGCCGGGTGGTGCCCATGCCGTGGTCGTGGAACCAGCGCAGCGAGGCAGGCATCTGCGGCAGCTGGTTGCCGTAGTGGACATGCTGCGTCTGGCCACGCGCGCATAGCCCCGGCCGCCGTCCGTGACCGGGTTGCCGTCGCTGTAGGCGGCGACGAACCCGCCGTGCAGGTGGGTCATCGGCCGTACGTGGCGGCCGTTCTTGTCGGTCAGCCGGGTGTCCACCGGGAGCCAGGCCGGATACGTCTCAGGCAGGTGGTTGGTGAAGCTGACATTGGATCGGGACCCCGCTCTCCGCGGCCAGCACCATGCCGAACGAGCCCGCCTGGCCGGCCAGGCCGGAGCCGTCGTCGTAGGCCCACAGCGGGGTGGGCGGCAGGTCCGGGTGCAGCTTCCGGCGGATCGGCCGCTGGGTGAACGCATACTGGTTCGGGCCGCTCGGGGTGGCCACCACGATGCCCTTCCCGGGCAACGGCAGCGGCTGGATCAACTTCCACGGCCGGGCACGGTGGAC
>CAWCOU010000007.1:0-290448 GCA_963797335.1 uncultured Gammaproteobacteria bacterium
CATCACCGTCGCTTGATGGTACGTTTGGTAAAAGGTGCTTACTGGGATTATGAAATCAAAGACAGTCAAACCAAAGGTCTGGCAGGTTACCCGGTTTTTACCCGTAAAGTGAATACGGATGTATCCTATCTTGCCTGTGCGAAAAAATTACTGGGTTATGGCTCGTTATTTTACCCTCAATTCGCTACCCATAATGCGTATACGATCGCTGCCATTTTAGCTATGGTCGGTGATAGACGGGATTTTGAATTTCAATGTTTAAAGGGGATGGGAACTGCGCTTTACGACCAGTTGCTGCCGTCAGCACCAAAGTCAGCGGCATGTCGTGTTTATGCGCCAGTCGGCCGTCATCAGGATTTGCTCCCGTATTTCGTACGTCGTCTCTTAGAAAATGGCGCCAACACTTCGTTTGTGAATCGGTTACTGGATAACCAGACCGCAGTGGCTGATCTAGTTGCGCACCCAGTTGCGCAAGCGAACAACTGATGAGCAAATCCCACCCGCGTATTCCATTACCCGCCGATCTCTTTGGCGAAGAACGAAAAAATTCCGCCGGTATTGATTTTAGTAATACCGAACAATTAACCGCTTTAGCGAATGCCATGCAACCGTTTGTAACGCAAGAATGGCAAGCCATGCCGACTTTCAGTCAAGCTAAGGCCGAGCAAGTGCGAACGGAAATCAGCCCCTGCGATCATACTCAGGTGGTTGGCAAAGTGACGATGGCCACCCAAGCAGATGTCGAAGTCGCTTTGCAAAAAGCGGCAGCGGCGGCAGAGGCATGGGACCAAGTACCGGTCGCCCAGCGGGCCAGTTACCTAGATAAATTGGCGGATTTATTTGAAGAAAATCAGGCGGAGCTGATGGCATTGGCGGTACGAGAAGCCGGTAAAGCCTTGCCCGATGCCCTGGGAGAAGTAAGAGAAGCCGTGGATTATTGTCGGTATTATGCCGCTCAAGCACGACGGGTGTTAGCTCCGCAAGATTTACCGGGGCCAACTGGCGAATCGAATCAATTAACCATGCACGGTCGTGGTGTATTTTTATGTATCAGCCCTTGGAATTTTCCATTGGCCATATTTACCGGGCAAATATTGGCAGCGTTAGTAGCGGGTAATTGTGTGATTGCCAAACCGGCTGAACAAACCTCGCTGATTGGCGCCAGGGCGGTGGATTTAATGCACCAGGCAGGTATTCCCCGAGCTGTGGTGCAATTACTGCCCGGTAAAGGTTCGGTGATCGGTGCTTTAGCCGTAGCGGATGAACGCATTGCCGGTGTCATGTTTACAGGTTCCACTGAAACGGCTCGTGGCATTAACCAAACGTTGGCGCAACGTTCAGGGCCGTTGGTGCCGTTTATTGCCGAGACCGGTGGGCAAAATGCCATGATTGCGGATTCGACGGCTTTGGCGGAGCAGTTGGTGATGGATGTTCTGGCTTCCGCGTTTAATAGCGCCGGTCAGCGTTGTTCAGCCTTGCGGGTGTTATTTCTGCAATCCGAAATGGCCGATGGCGTGATTGCCATGTTAAAAGGCGCTATGGCGGAGTTACGCATGGGTAACCCGGCCTGGTTAGCTACGGATATTGGCCCCGTGATTGATAATAAGGCGAAAGAAGGTCTGGAAGAGCATCTTCAGTATTTAAATCGCGTCGGCCGATTGATTTATGCAGTCCCATTGCCAAAAGGAGTACAATACGGCAGTTATTTTGCGCCGTGTGCGTATGAGATTCCCAGTTTAGACTTGCTACAACGCGAAGTCTTTGGTCCGGTGCTGCATGTGATTCGCTATGAGCAACGTAATCTCGATCAGGTTCTGGCTGCGATTAACGCAACAGGATACGGCCTCACCTTAGGTATACATAGCCGTATCGATGCTACGGTACAATACATTCAGCGGCATACCCAGGTGGGTAATACCTATGTAAATCGGAATATGATCGGCGCTGTAGTCGGCGTGCAACCGTTTGGGGGTGAGCGGTTATCGGGGACGGGGCCTAAGGCGGGGGGGCCGCATACCTTGCTAAGGTTGTGCCACGAGCGAACGTTAACCGTTAACACTACTGCTGCGGGCGGTAATGCATCGTTGATGGCGATGGGGGATTAAAGCCTACTAATCAAAATCCTCTAGGGGTGGAATCCCCTCTCCCGCTTGCGGGAGAGGGAATCGGAGAGAAGAGTCTGTAAGTGGCGCCCCGGGCAGGACTCGAACCTGCGACCTATCCCTTAGGAGGGGATCGCGCTATCCTCTGTGCCACCGGGGCATTTCAAAAATAATATATTTCATTTGACTGGTTATGTAAATCGTACCAAAATTAACCCCCTTAATGTGGTATTGGCTCAAACATCATAAAAATATATAAAAAATTGTTAAAAATAACAAAAAACACATTTTTTTTGATAAAGCCTGCCCTTGTGTCTTGCAAAACAGCCAATTAAACCCCACATCTAAAGTTTGCAAGTAAGTAGAGTTCGTAGGTTTGCGAGAGTGGCGGAACTGGTAGACGCGCTGGATTTAGGTTCCAGTGGGGTAACCCGTGAGAGTTCGAGTCTCTCCTTTCGCACCATTATTTTCCGAAGAAACGGTCTTTCATAGACCATGATGACTAATAATCATAACCAGAGGTTTCTGTATGCAGGTGACAATTCAAGTATTAAACGGGCTGGAACGTAAAATGTCCGTGAAGCTTCCCTCGGCGAATCTAGAAGAAAAAATTGAAAAAAGGCTGAGAGAAATTGCACCTAATGCAAAAATCCCCGGTTTTCGTGCCGGCAAAGTCCCGTTTAACATCATAAAACAAAGATACGAAGATTCGGTTCGCGGCGAAGTGATTTCAAAAGTCATCGGTAGCAGTTATCAAGAAGCATTAAAACAGGAAAATATTATTCCAGCGGGCTTGCCTCATTTAACATTAACTGAGAGCGCAGTGGGTAAAGAGTTGGAATACGAAGCCAAATTCGAAGTATATCCCACCATCCAATTAACTAATTTAGATAACGTGGAAATAAAAACCAAGGTCGTGAAAGTCACCGAGCAAGACCTTGAAGAAATGTTGGAAAAATTGCAAAAACAATACGCAAAATGGGAAGAGGTTGATCGCCCGGCGCAGCTCGGTGATCGAGTTTACCTTGACTTTGAAAGTCGAATAGACGGTGAAGAATTTCCTGGCGGTACCCGTAAAAATGCCGTATTGGAATTGGGCAGCAACGCCGCCATTCCTGGTTTTGAAACAGGTTTAATTGGCGCCAGCATAGATCAGCACCTTGAATTAACACTGCAGTTTCCAGCCGACTATTATAATAAGGAAATAGCCGGTAAAACGGCATTAGTAAAAGTGTTAGTCCATCGTATTCTGACCTCCGAACTACCCAAACTAGATGAAGAATTTGCTGCAACGCTGGGAGTGAAAGAAGGCGGTATGGAAAAGCTAAGGGTTGAAGTACGTGAAGGGATGGAAAGAGACGCAGCTAAAAAAATCAAAGAACAATTAAATAATGAGCTGACCGAGCAATTTCTAGTAGCCAATCCCATCGATGTGCCGAATGCGCTCGTGGAAGAAGAAGCGGCGCGTATGGAAAAACAAGTGGAAGAGCAATCAAAAGCACAAGGTCGAAAGCCCCAAGCGTTAGATCGTTCCGAATTATTAAAAGCGGCCCATCGCCGGGTCAAGCTGGGTTTATTGTTTGGTGAATTTATAAAAGTTCATGGATTAAAATTGGATGCGGCACGCTTCGATACGTTGTTAGACGAGATGTCAGCTCCATATGATAATCCTCAAGCTATAAAAGACGTTTATCGCAACAACCCGGAAGCTCGAAAGCAATTAGAAGCAATCGTGATGGAAGGGCAAGTATTTGATGCGCTAGCAAACCAAGTTCGTAAAATAGAACGTGAACAGACTTTTCATGAATGGTTACATAAACCGGAGTAATACTCTTAATTCAATACATCATTATAGGAACATGATATGACAAGCAACAAATTGCAAGGAGCACTAGCCACTTCTGCACAACTCGTACCTGTGGTCGTTGAGCAAACAGCACACGGTGAGCGTGCATACGATATTTACTCCCGATTATTGAAAGAACGAGTGGTATTTTTAGTCGGTGAAGTTGAAGACCATATGGCAAATTTGGTCGTCGCTCAATTATTATTTTTAGAATCTGAAAATCCGGACAAAGATATTTCCCTTTATATTAATTCCCCTGGCGGCGTCCGTCAGTGCGGCGCTTCGCTATTTATGACACCATGCAATTTATTAAGCCTGATATAAGTACGTTTATGTATCGGTCAAGCGGCCAGTGTCGGTGCTTTATTGCTATCATGCCGGTGCAGAAAAAAAACGTTATTGCTTACCGAATTCACCGTGATGATTCACCAAGTCTTGGGTGGATTTCAAGGCCAAGGCACGGATATCGAGATTCATGCCAGAGAAACATGCTTAATGGGTGCATTATTAAATCAAATTATGGCAAAACACACAGGTAAAACCACTGAAGAAATAAAAAAGATACGGAACGTGATAATTTATGCATGCGCGCCAAGCCATTGAAATATGGCTTGGTTGATGAAGTAATTGAAAGCGTAAATAAACGAAATTTAGATGAAAAATCAAATAGTTCCCGTATATACTATACTGTTACTAGGCAATCAGTGTCAAGAATTGACGCTAGTGCCAGTGCATGTGCTTAGAGGTCACTTATGTCAAATACGAAAGAAAAATTGCCGGTTTGTTCGTTTTGTGGAAAAGCCAACATGAAGTCCAGAAATTCATTGCTGGACCTTCGGTGTTTGTTTGCGATGAATGCGTCAAACTTATGTAATGATATCATTCGTGAAGAAAAGCAGGCACAGGTTCAAGCTGAAACTCCGGCCAAAATTACCCACCCCCATGAAATTAAAGAATTCTTAGATGAATATGTGATTGGCCAAACCGATGCTAAAAAAGTGTTGTCCGTTGCAGTTTATAACCATTATAAACGCTTTATACAAGCATACCGACATAATGATGTAGAACTTAGGCAAAAGTAATATTTTACTCATTGGTCCAACAGGTAGCGGTAAAACATTCTTGCGCAAACATTCGCAGATTTATTAAATGTTCCTTTTGCAATTGCAGATGCCACAACATTAACAGAAGCGGGATATGTAGGTGAAGATGTAGAAAATATTATTCAAAAATTATTACAAAAATGAGATTACGATGTAGAAAAAGCGCAAACTGGGAATTGTTTATATTGATGAAATTGATAAAATTTCGCGTAAATCTGAAAGCCCTTCCATCACTCGCGATGTTTCTGGTGAAGGCGTACAACAAGCATTATTAAAATTAATTGAAGGAACTATTGCCTCTGTTCCACCACAAGGTGGCCGTAAACACCCACAACAAGAATTTTTACAAGTTAATACAGCAAATATTTTATTTATTTGTGGTGGTGCTTTTGCAGGATTTAGAAAAAATTATTCGTGATCGTACAGAAAAATCGGTATTGGTTTTTCCGCAGAAGTGGTCAGTAAAAATGATAAAAAGGCAGTAACTGAATTATTACGACAAGTAGAACCAGAAGATTTAATTAAATATGGTTTAATTCCTGAATTTGTTGGTCGTTTGCCGGTAGTAGCAACTTTAGAAGAATTGGATGAAAATCACCTCATTCGTATTTTAACTGATCCTAAAAATGCGTTAACAAAACAATACGCCAAATTATTTAAAATGGAAAATGTGGACTTAGAGTTTACTGAACGGCGCTTTAAGTGCCATTGCTAAAAAAGCCATGGTAGAAAAACAGGGGCTAGAGGATTGCGTTCTATTTTAGAAAATGTATTTTAGATATTATGTATGAACTACCTTCTTAAAAGATGTTGTAAAGTGGTTGTTGATGAACAAGTGATAAACGGTCAAGCCGAACCTTTATTAATCTATCGAGAAGCGGCTTAAGTGATGACGCTGTAAGCATCTTTTGAGTATGGAAAATACAGCCCGAATGGTAATAGCTCAGGCACCCTATATCTTTGCACAAACGCTAGTACCACAAACCTTCTGGAACAGAGCCATCATGACAGATGAGAATAACACGAACTCTACCGCCTTAACCGACGCCAATAAACTGTTATTACCCGTTTTGCCCTTACGTGATGTGGTCGTTTATCCACACATGGTTATTCCGTTATTTGTTGGTCGAGAAAAATCTATTAAAGCGCTTAGAAGTGCAGCCATGGATGAGAATAAGCAAGTATTGCTCATCGCCCAAAAAGATCCGCGATAGATGATCCTGAACCTGAAAGATCTTTATTACAGTCGGCACCATCGCCACTATTTTGCAATTATTGAAATTCCCTGATGGTACCGTCAAAGTATTAGTAGAGGGCATAACCGCGGCCAAGTCAACGAATATCATCCCAGTCGATGAATATTACCTTGCCGATGTCAAATTGCTGAAGATGAAGGTGATACCCAGACGCAGAAGCGACGGTTATCGCCCGCACGATGCTGTCAATCAATTTGAACAATATATTAAATTAAATAAAAAAATTCCTCCGGAAATTTTAACCACTCTTAGCCGGCATCGAAGATCTAGGACGACTGAGCCGACACGATTGCCGCCCATATAACATTAAAAATAGAAGAAAAACAAAAAATTCTCGATAAAGACGATGGCTAGCGCTTATGGAAACGGCTGTTGACGCTGATGGAAACGGAGATTGATTTATTCCAAGTTGAGAAAAAAATTCGTGGTCGTGTAAAACGCCAAATGGAAAAAAGCCAGCGTGAATATTATTTCAATGAACAAATTAAAGCGATTCAAAAAGAATTAGGTGAATTGGAAGAAGCGGACCGAATGAATGAACAATTAACAAGATAAAATTGAAAAAGCCGGTATGCCGAAAGAAGCAAAAGAAAAAACATTGGCGGAATTAAATAAATTAAAGATGATGTCACCCATGTCTGCTGAAGCGACGGTGTGTCGAAATTATCTAGATTGGTTGTTATCAGTTCCTTGGAAACAATACAGCAAGATGATCCGCAATTTAGTCAAAGCCGAAAAAATTCTGGACCAAGATCACTATGGTTTAGAAAAAGTTAAAGAACGAATTATTGAATATTTAGCAGTGCAAACAACGTGTGAAAAAATTTAAAGGCCCTATTTTATGTTTAGTTGGTCCACCTGGCGTTGGTAAAACATCCTTGGGTCAATCGATTGCAAATGCGACAGGTCGAGAATTTATTCGTATTTCTTAGGTGGTATACGTGATGAGGCAGAAATTCGAGGCCATCGACGCACTTATATTGGCTCAATGCCAGGTAAAATCATGCAAAAATTAGCGAAAGTAAAAGTGCGCAATCCACTATTTATGTTGGATGAAGTGGATAAAATGGCGATGGATTTTCGTGGTGATCCTGCTTCTGCTTTGTTAGAAGTATTAGATCCGGAGCAAAATCATGCATTTAATGATCATTATTTGGAAGTGGATTACGATTTATCCGAAGTGATGTTTATTGCGACGGCCAATTCATTAAATATTCCACCGGCATTATTAGATCGTATGGAAGTCATTCGTATTCCCGGTTATACCGAAGATGAAAAAATGCATATTGCCTTACAGCTATCTTATCCCGAAACAAATTGAAGCAAATGGCTTAAAGAAACAGTGAAATTAATATTACTCAAGGCGCAATTCGCGATATTATTCGTTATTACACACGTGAAGCCGGTGTACGAAACTTAGAACGAGAAATTGCAAAAATTTGTCGAAAAGTAGTCAAAGAAATATTGATAAAACCGGTCGAAAAAATACGATTGATTACCGCGCGAAATCTTGAAAAATATTTAGGTGTGAGAAGTTTCCGTTATGGTGGCTGAAGAACATGATCAAGTAGGCAAGTCACTGGTTTAGCTTGGACTGAAGTTGGTGGGGAATTATTAACCATTGAAGTCGTCGTCATGCCAGGCAAAGGTAAATCCACTTATACCGGTCATCTAGGTGAAGTGATGCAAGAATCCATTCAAGCTGCAATGACAGTGGTTCGTAACCGTGCAGTTTTAGGTATTCCCGAAGATTTTTATGAAAAAAATGATATCCATGTGCATGTGCCAGAAGGTGCAACACCCAAAGATGGTCCTAGTGCGGGTATTGGTATGTGTACGGCATTAGTTTCGGCGTTAACAGAAATTCCTGTGAAAGGTGATGTGGCAATGACTGGAGAAATTACCTTACGCGGTGAAGTATTACCTATTGGTGGTTTAAAAGAAAAATTATTGGCCGCCCTGGGTGGCGGCATTAAAACCGTTATCATTCCCATGGAAAATCAGAAAGATCTCAAGGAGATACCGAAAACGATTACAGAAGGTATGGATATCCAACCAGTACGCTGGATAGATCAGGTGCTGGCCATTGCCCTGCAGCGAATGCCTGAGCCGGCTACCGAGACATTAGCTGCGGATGTGGTTATCGTGCGTAATCAAAAATGGCACCCATCTCAACCATCGTCAGAAATGAGTACGCATTAATGCAATTAATATCGGCGACCGATCACACCGATCACAACAAATTAAAAAATTTGTTGCGTCATGTCTTAGACGAGGCCCGAACCGCAGGAGCCACGCAAGCCGAAGCCCATCTCAACAACGATGCCGGTTTTGCGGTGACCGTTCGCCAAGGCGAGGTGGAAACCGTTGAACACCATCACAGCAAGGGACTAAGCCTGACCGTTTACTTTGGCCATCATGCGGGCTCGGCCGTGACCTCCGACCTGACCCCCAAAGCCATCAGCGCTGCTCTGGAAAAAGCCTGCAGCATTGCCCGATTCACCGGCGAAGACCTCTGCAATGGGTTGGCAGATGCCGAATTGATGGCCCACCACTACCCGGATTTAGACCTTTACCACCCATGGCAAATCAACCCTGTCCAGGGGATTGAAATTGCCCGCGAATGTGAGGCCCTCGCCCGAGATTACGATAAACGGATTACCAATTCCGAAGGCGCTACCGTCAACACCCATGCCCATTACGAGCTCTATGGCAATAGCCATGGTTTTATCGGCGATTCCTCAAGCACTTACCACACCATCAGCTGTACCCTAGTCGCCCAGCACGGCGCGGAAATGCAGTGCGACAGCGATTACACTTGTGCTCGTGACCCTACCCAATTAAATACCATTCCTGCCTTGGCCAAAAGTGCCGCCCAGCGCACGGTGCAACGTTTGGATGCGCAGCGGTTATCGACCCGGCACGCACCGGTTATTTTCCATGCCGATATAGCCCGCGCCCTAATCGGTCATTTTTTAGCGGCTATCAGTGGCGGCAATTTATTCCGTAAATCCTCTTTTTTACTCAACGCCCTGCACCAACCGGTGTTCCCAGCGCATATTCAAATTGAGGAGCGGCCGCACTTGCGCAAAGGTATTGGCAGCACCCCTTTTGACAGTGAAGGGGTAGCCACCCAAGAACGCCATAGCCTAATTCAAGACGGTGTGTTGGCCAGCTACCTGTTAAGCAGTTATTCCGCCCGTAAACTGGGTATGCAAACGACGGCAAATGCCGGCGGCTCCCATAATGTCTTCGTACAACCCAGCGCCCAAAGCCTACCCGATTTACTAAAAGCCATGGATACCGGGCTATTAGTGACCGATTTGATGGGGCAGGGCGTAAATATCGTCACCGGCGATTACTCCCGCGGCGCCTTCGGTTTTTGGGTGGAAAAGGGGGAGATTCAATACCCCGTGCAAGAAATCACCATCGCCGGTAATTTGAAAGATATGTTTTTAAATCTAGTAGCCGTGGGCGATGACCTCGACCATCGCGGTAATGTCTGCACCGGCTCTATTTGGCTAGATTCTATGATGATTGCCGGTGCGTAAGCGCGACATACCCAATCCTAAGCTAAAATCCTCTCCTCGCATTGCCTCATCCCCACTTCACTCAGCTTTCCTTAATCATTCTTGGGCATAATAACTTAAATCGTAACTGCTCGCTCGCCACGACAGGTGAGCAGATCGCCTTAATTACGCGTTTTAACTATTGTGGAAAAAGGTATCATTTATGAGTCAAGATAGAAAGAAACGAACCCCAGGATTTGGACGGGACCGGAGCGATTTGAATTGGAAAGATTCGACTTTGGGAGGTGTGCCGCCATCTGGTTTGGAAATTGAGATGGATTATAAAAAAAATGAAAGCGTCGTAAATCCTCGACCTCAAGGCTTTGAACGGGATCCGAGTGTTTTGTTTCGAGAGAATGTGCCTTCTAAAAAAAAGGAGCTTTCAACGCAGTTACGCTTACCGACCGCCCAAGAGCTTTACCAACTAGGTAGGTTATATCAAAATGGAATTGACGAGGGAAAGGATATGAAGTTGGCAGTGCATTTTTATAATAAAGCGGCTGAACAGGGGTATCCAGCTGCTCTTAACAAAATGGGAGAATGCTACTGGCAGGGTAATTACTTACCGAAAGATTTAAAAGCAGCGGCCTATTATTTCGGTTTAGCTGCCGAGCAAGACTATCCAAACGCGAAAAGCAAATTAACTCACATACAATATGATTTAGGTATCCGCTATCGAATAGGAAGAGGAGTGAAGAAAGATCTAGAAGAAGCAGCCTATTATTATGAATTGGCAGCTGAGCAAGGTAATCCAGATGCACAATATCAATTAAGCTGTTGTTACTATCAAGGTGAGGGAGTGAAAGAAAGCTCTTCACAGGCTGTACGCTGGTGCTTAGCTGCTGCAGAACAAGGACTTGCAGAGGCACAATATAAATTGGCTGAGCATTATTTAGATGGTGTGGGGATAAAAAGGGACGATAAAGAAGCCGTGCGTTGGTTTAGATCTGCTGCAAAACAACAATTTACAAAAGCACAAAGTAGATTGGGTGATCATTATTTAAATGGTACGGGTGTAGAAAGGGATTATAAAGAAGCGGTGCGTTGGTACGCGTTAGCTGCGGAAACAAGCGATCCTATGGCCCAATTTAAACTAGCCGTTTGCTATGCGGAAGGCTATGGTGTCGAAGCGGATCCTAAAAAAGCATTCCGTTTGTATACATTATCTGCGGCGCAAGGTAATGCCGAGGCGCAGTGTGGTTTAGGTTTCTGTCACTACCGAGGTATTGGTGCCGAAAAAAACTTTGAAAGGGCCAAATATTGGTTCGAATTAACCGGCAAACATGGTTACAGTAGAGAAGTTCAGGCTGCATTGGGGATATGCTATTACCATTTGGCAAATGCGAGTGAAGGTATACAACGAGAGACATTGGCTGAAAAAGGTAGAATTTGCCTACTCTTGGCGAAAAACAAAGGTTATGACCTCGTGGTATTTCAAGACAAGGCTGGGAAATTTATTATACCTGATGAGAAAGAAGCGAAAGTCAGACCAAAGCATTCTCCTGGATTCCATTCTCGGCCAATGACAGTAAATCAGGAGGAGGACCCATTTAAGTTCACTTATGGGCCACCAAATAATCCACCTCGTGGTTAATCAACTAACCCTCTGCGCGCGTTAAATATTAAAAAAGAGGTAACTACTCGCACGTCGTCCCGCGGACAAGCCGCGGGACGACGGAGTTGGGGGTGAGCAATTACAAAAAGAGGTATAGCATATGAGTGAAGATCAGAAAGGTCAGCTACCCTCCGGAAGCATGGAACTTCCCGAGTTCCCAAAAAACCGGGATCAGAGCTTTTTATATAAAGAGCCTCGCCCTTTACTTGATTCCTTGCCGGCTGCTTGGGGGATTGAAATGGGTGCTATAGGGAAAGACGATAAGAAAAAAGCCCCAAAAACAGATTCTTTAAATCAATCCAATTTACCGACTACTGAAGAAAATTACGAAAAAGGCAAAGCTTATCTTAGCCAAGCTTTTGCAGCAGATAAAAAAGAAAACTTATCTAATTTACAAAAAAATGAATACTTAACAAGGGCGGTTGAATATTTTAAGAAAGCAGCGAGCCAAGGTCACGCTCAGGCTCAATACGAGCTGGGAGAGTGTTATCATTATGGAGATGGTATAGAAACTAGTATGGCAAAGGCGGTCCATTTATATAGTCAGGCTGCTGAACAGGCATATGCACCAGCTCTTCTGAAAATGGCGTATCACTATGGGAAGGGTGATTACTTAGAAAAAGATTTAGAAGCAGCATTTTATTATTTTAGTTTAGCTGCTGAGCAGGAACGTCCAGAAGCCCAACACGCTTTAGGATTGGCCTATTATAATGGCGATGGTGTAGAGAAGAATCCATCAGAAGCCGTTTATTATTTTAAGTTAGCGGTGAAGCAAGGAAATGCTGAAGCGCAAGATGCCTTAGCTAGATGTTATTGCCATGGTATAGGCGTAGAAAAGAATTTCAAAGAAGCTATACATTGGTTTACATTGGCGGCAGAGCAGGGAGTTGTAGATGCGCAAAATGCTTTGGCTGAATGTTATTACCATGGTAATGGCGTAGAAAAGAATTTCCTAGAGTCCGTACGTTGGTATAGGTTGGCTGCAGAGCAGGGAGATACACAATCGCAAAAATACCTGGGTAGACATTATCATTTTGGTCAGGGTGTAGAAAAAAATATCCAAGAAGCCATCCGTTGGTATACTTTAGCTGCAGAGCAGGGAGATGTGGGTGCGCAGCATAACTTGTCTGATATTTATTTTATGGGGGATGGTGTAGAAAAGAGTTTCCCAAAAGCTGTGCATTGGCTAATACGGCTTGCAGCGCAGGGTGACTCAAACGGCCAACATAATCTAGCTCATTGTTTATTAAATGGTAAGGGTATAGAAAAGGATGCGAAAGAAGCTGTGCGTTTGTATACATTATCTGCCGAACAAGGTCATTTTGGGGCACGAAACAGATTAGGTATTTGCTACTACGAAGGTATTGGAGTGAAAAAAGACTGGAAAAAAGTCCGCTATTGGCTTGAATTAACCCCAGAAAAGGAACGTACTAGAACAGGCAATTTAGCCTTGGGCCGCTGTTATTATCATTATTCTCGTTTTGCAAAGAAGAGAGAGGAGAGAAACAGATTACTTAAGAAAGGTGATGTTTGCTTGGCTTTGTCAAAGTCAAATGATAAATACCCCTTGTTAAAGTCCGATAATAAATATCCATTTTTTCAGGGAGGTATGAAAACCAATGAAGGCAATCCTTTCTACCAGAGAGGTACGGAAGCCGATGAAGAGAATGCTTATCAAAAAAATAATCAAGGGAAATTTCGAGTTTGAAGGGAGAGTAAATACGCCAAAAGTCAAACAAACCCAGTGTCATCTGAAGAATTGTCTGTTTCTTTAAAGGTAAAATGAAAGGCCACTTTCTTAAACAGTAAAAAAGAAGGGGGCATCATGCCCCCGCTCTTTTGGTCCCTGGATCATTCCTTAAAAATAATACAACTCCTTTATCCTACTTCCGGTAACAAATCCTTCTGGCCATGAACGTCGGTGAAGGCATTACATCATAGGGACTTGCCCAAAGATGTAATCTTTTCACTGTAACTGTTTTGCCAAATCGACATAAATTATAGATAGAAATTACCCCCTGTGAACACGGGGGGCTTACCCTCCATGGAGTCGGCATTCGCTTTTTGCGGGCTAGCCTACCACCAAAGAGTTTAAGCTCTCACCATTTCGACTATTCTGATACCAATTCCGGAATAGTCCAGGGAGGGGCAGCTTCACCTTTGCGGGGCATGCCCGTCAACTTAAGAAAATACTCTCCTTCTCCCCTTGTGGGAGAAGGTGCCGAAGGCGGATGAGGGGTTTAAAATTAAACAAAAATACATTATTTTTTTTAAGTTGTGCTATTTAGCACCCCTCATCCGCCCTTACGGGCACCTTCTCCCACAAGGGGAGAAGGATAGTTATTAAGATGTTTTCCTTAAGTTGGCGCCTATGCCTTTGCTGGGAGGGCAAAATTCTGTTATCTTTAATCCCATGAAAAAATAGGAGAATACGACTTTGATACAACGCACTTTATCCATTATAAAACCAGATGCCGTCGCCAAAAACATCATCGGTGAAATCAACCGACGTTTCGAGCAGAGCGGACTGAAAATCGTGGCTGCTAAGATGATGTGGTTAACCCAACAGCAAGCCGAGCAATTTTACGCTGTTCATAGTGAACGGCCTTTTTTCTCAGGGCTGGTAGGCTTTATCAGTTCTGGGCCAGTACTGGTGCAAGTACTAGAAGGTGAGGATGCCATTGCCCAAAACCGAACGATTATGGGTGCTACCAACCCCAAAGACGCTGCGCCTGGATCCGTTCGCGCTGATTTTGCTGATTCCATCGATGAGAACTGTGTCCACGGTTCGGATGCCCCTGAAACCGCGGCGGTGGAAATCGCTTTCTTTTTCAAACCGGAAGAGATTTTCAGCCGCTAATGCTCAAATCCGTTGATTTACCGCCCTTAGTGCCGCTAATAGCTACTGGCGGCGAAATGCCACCTGGGCTTGCCACGCCGATCGGAGTTAATCTGCTGGACTTGGATCGTTCGGCAATGCAGCGCTTCTTTGTCGAAGAATTGGGCGATAAAACGTTTCGGGGAGACCAAGTCTTCAAATGGATTCATCACGCCGGGGTCACCGATTTTGCGCAGATGACTAACCTGAGTAAGGCAGCGCGCAGTCAGTTACAGGCGCGCGCTCATATCGCTTTACCTGAAATTCGTTGGGAGCGTGTCTCCGACGACGGGACTCACAAATGGTTATTGCGCCTGGCCGATGGGAATTCAGTCGAAACTGTTTTTATTCCAGAAGCGCGCCGTGGTACCCTGTGTGTCTCATCGCAAATCGGTTGTGCCCTGGATTGCAGCTTTTGCTCCACAGGGAAACAAGGCTTTAGCCGTAATTTAACGGTGGCAGAAATTATTGGGCAATTGTGGTTGGCGGTGCAGCGGTTGGCCGCTTTTCGGAGCCGGCAAGGAATCGCTGATCTGGCGTTAGTCGATAAGACGATGGTCATTACCAATGTCGTGCTAATGGGCATGGGCGAGCCATTACTGAATTACCGCCCCGTAGTCACGGCGATGAATGTGATGATGGACGATCTGGCCTATGGTCTCTCGAAATACCGAGTGACCTTAAGCACTTCTGGCGTTATTCCGGCGATGGAGGAATTAAAGCAAGAGAGTAAGGCCGCTTTGGCCGTTTCCTTGCACGCCCCTAACGATACGCTGCGCAATCAGTTAGTACCGTTAAATAAAAAATACCCATTGCAAAAGTTAATGGCCGTTTGTCGAGATTATTTTCACCAAGAACCGAAACGAGTGGTGACTTTTGAATACGTGATGTTGCGAGGGGTTAATGACACCACGACCCACGCCAAGGAATTAATACAGTTATTAAAAACGGTACCATGCAAGTTGAATCTGATACCATTTAACCCATTTCCGTTCACGTCATACCAATGTTCATTGCCGGAAGTCATTCGAAGCTTTCAAGCAATGTTGCAATCTGCCGGTATCCATGTGACGATTCGAAAGACCCGAGGCGATGATATTGATGCGGCTTGTGGGCAATTGGTAGGTAAGTTTAAGGATCGTACGCAGCGGAACGTGCGTTGGTTAAAAAAGCAGGCGAGCGATCCGAGTGTATCTTCACAGAAGGAAGTGTTTCTGCTCGATTTGAATAAACA
Organism: uncultured Gammaproteobacteria bacterium; assembly: GCA_963797335.1. GTDB lineage: Bacteria > Pseudomonadota > Gammaproteobacteria > JAURND01 > JAURND01 > CAWCOU01. Next base: position 15,604 of record CAWCOU010000007.1, read on the forward strand.
GGCAGAAGCGGTTGTACAAGATGAAACTTGAGTTGAGGAAGGAATATTATGACAGAACAACTAAACGGCGAGCTATTCGCAAGCCAATCTTCAGTAGGACAAGGTCCAGGAGCGCGGTTACGTCAAGACCGTGAAGAGAAGCATATTCGTCTCGAAGAAATGGCCAAGCAGATGCGCTTTACCCCGCAACGGCTTATCCAACTGGAAAATGATGATTACCGCACCATGGGTTCTCGCACCTTTGCCTATGGTTATCTCCGTAATTACGGGCGTCTGCTCGGTAAGTCGGAAGCCGAGATTGCCGAATTATTAAAATTATTCGATGCGCAGAATTTTCAAGACAAAATTCGTCACAATAAGCCCCAATTGATTCATGAAAAAATCGTGCATGCCAGCCCGAAGGCGACTCGACGTTTGGGTTATTTGGTGGTGATCATCGCTTTAGTCTTCATTGGTTTTTGGTGGCACAGCCATAGCAGTTCTGAAGCCAAAATCGCAGAAGGTAAGCCAGGTGTTTCCGAAGCCAACAATAACTCGACTATCCCCGAGCAGCAGGTAACAGCTGGGGTCAGTAGCACTGCCGATAAAGCCAACTTACAAACGCTGACAGCAGGGCCGCAACCGACGTCTGCTGCACCTCCGTCGGCGGTGGTAGCTCCTGGTCAACAAACAACAACACCAGTTGCTGCAGCGCCCACTCAAGCGCCAACACCACCGGTAGCTAACACTAATGCCGCCACGGATGCGAGCAAAACAACGGCCCGATCGGGAAGCAATGAAGTGCGGGCCAAGCTCATTCGGGAGTAAAGCATTTTGCCGCAAACCATCCAAGCGATTCGGGGCATGAGGGATATTTTGCCCCCGCAACCGGCTTATTGGCGTTATTTGGAAAACTGCTTAACGACATTAGCCGCCGCTTATGGATACCGCGAGATTCGTTTTCCCTTGCTAGAGCAAACGGCTTTATTCAGCCGCAGTATTGGTGAGGCGACGGATATTGTCGAAAAAGAGATGTACACCTTTCTGGATCGCAATGGTGACAGCTTAACCCTACGCCCCGAAGGCACTGCTGGCTGTGTGCGCGCCGCTATTGAACACGGCTTGCTCTACAATCAGCAGCAACGCTTATGGTATTTGGGCGCCATGTTTCGGCACGAGCGGCCGCAGAAGGGTCGCTATCGGCAGTTTCACCAATTTGGTATCGAAGCGTATGGTATGCCTGGCCCAGATATTGATGCGGAAATTATTTTTCTGTCCGCCCGTATTTGGGAAATGCTGGGTCTGCAAGATACGGTGGTATTGGAATTAAATTCGTTAGGATCGAATGCGGCGCGAGCACAATACCGGGAGCGATTAGTCGCTTATTTTACAGCGCATCACGATCAGCTAGACGAAGACAGCCGACGTCGTTTGCATACTAACCCTTTGCGCATTCTCGATAGCAAGAATCCAGCCTTGCAATCGTTAATCGCCTCGGCGCCGGTATTAACGGATTCCCTGGATGAGGAGTCTCAGCGACATTTTCAACAATTGCGCCATTTGCTCGATGCCGCTAACATCGCATACCGGATTAATCCTCGGTTGGTGCGCGGCCTTGATTACTACAGTGGCACAGTGTTTGAGTGGGTGACCGACGAGCTCGGGGCGCAAAGTGCCATTTGTTCTGGCGGTCGTTACGATGTATTGGTCGAGCAATTGGGAGGCAGCCCAACTCCGGCGATTGGTTTTGCCCTAGGTATCGAGCGGGTAGTGGCTTTGCTGGAAACGCGGTTGACGCTGAATGAACCTATCGATGCTTACCTGATTTTGGTAGGGGATGAAGCCCAGCAGCATGGCTTATTATTGGCGGAACAATGGCGACGGCAGTTACCTAACTTGCGTTTGCAAGTAAACGGTGGTGGTGGAAACTTTAAAAGTCAGTTTAAACGCGCCGATAAAAGTGGCGCCGATTGGGCTTTTATTTTAGGGCCGGATGAAATGCAAAATGCGCAAGTGTCGATCAAACATTTGCGAGCAGAGCGGCCACAAGAAACAATTTCACAACACACCATAAAAGAATTTATTGAGAAGACGGATGGTTTATTTAAACGAACATGAACAATGGGAAGCCATAAAAAATTGGTGGAAAGACAATGGTAAATCAACCCTGACCATAGTCGTGGTTGTTTTAGCCTTGAGTTTGGGCTATTCCACTTGGAAGCATTACCAATTGCGACAACGCGGTAATGCCGCCATACTTTACGAACAATTGCAGGCAGGGCTTCAACAAGATCCTTCCGGGCGAGTGGTTGACGATATTGCTAACGACTTAACCCAAAATTATGCGCACACACCTTACGCGAGTTTAGCCGCTTTTTTCGCCGCCAAAAACGAAGTAAATAAAAATGATTTGGCGATGGCGGAGCAACGCTTACAATGGGTAGTGACTCATTCCAAGACGCCGACATTACGACAAATAGCTAGGCTGCGATGGGCTCGTGTGTTATTAGCAACACAAAAAAATGATCAAGCACTAGTTGTTCTGCAAACGATCGATGATGCCACGTATTTACCAGCGATCCGATTAGTGCAAGGGGATATTTATTTGGCGCAAGGACAAGCGCCCAAAGCGCGTCAATCCTATGTGACGGCATTGCAAAGCTTATCTGAGACTTCACCTATGTATGATTATCTGCAAAAACAGATAGCTCAGTTACCCGGTGAAGTTGTCGCTTCTTCTACTTCCCGGTGAAACAGTCCATGAAAAAAACGATTCTTCTGCTTGTAGTGTGTAGTTTCTTTTTATTAGCCGCTTGTCATCGCAAACCCAGCGAAACCATGCCGTTGACAAACTTCCAGACCACCTTGCCAGTGCAAACTGTTTTTATTACTACGGCAGGTAATGGTGCTAAAAAAGAATATTTGCGGCTTAAACCCGCTGTGATTGGTAACCAAATCTATACTTCCAGCTATTCAGGTAAAGTGATGGCAGTCAATGCCAGTAATGGTCGGATTCTTTCGATCATTTATACCCACCAACCCCTGACCACCGGCATTACTGCCGATGCGAACAATCTGTATGTGGGTACTAAAAAAGCGGAAGTATTAGCGTTAAATCGAGCCAATGGTCGAATTGTCTGGCGTACTCCGCTAAGTAATGAAGTATTGGCTAGTCCTGCCGTCGATGATTCGTATGTTTTTGTGAAAAGTCTAGACGATCACGTCTATGCCTTGGATAAACAAACCGGTCAGCCGGTGTGGACTTATCGAGAAGAGACACCTAATTTAATTCTGCGCGGCGGAAAAGCACCGCAATTGGCAGGCGATTTGGTGGTAGTCGGCTTTGCCGATGGCCAAGTCGCTGCGTTTAATCGCCATTCCGGTCAGCTGGTGTGGAAACGGGCGATCGCGGAACCGAAAGGCACTTCGGATGTGGCGCAAATGGTCGATGTCAGTAGTTCGTTGATGATACGCGACGGTGTAATTTACGCAGCGACTTACCAGGGTGCTTTAGTTGCCGTGTCATTGCGAACCGGCGATCCGATTTGGCAGCAATCCATTTCATCGTATGCGGGGTTAACCGTTGATGAGAATAATGTCTATTTAACCGATGCCAATAGTTTCGTATGGGCTTTTGATCGTCGTAATGGTCAAGTGGTTTGGAAACAAGACCGATTAGCCGGCCGTGGTTTAACTGGACCCGTGATTGTCGGTTCTGCTTTAGTCATCGGTGATAATAAAGGGTATGTGCACTGGCTATCAACCAGCGATGGGCGGTTTCTGGCCAGAACACGAGTCGATAAGAGCGGTTTGGTGGCACCAGCCGAGGTGGAAGGTAATGCCGTGTACTTATATTCTAATGCTGGTAAATTAGCTAAATTCCAAGTTTAAAAAGCGGGCAATGCAGTGTACCCAGTCATCGCGATTGTTGGTAGGCCAAATGTCGGTAAGTCGACATTATTTAATTACCTGACTCGTTCTCGTTCGGCGTTGGTTGCCGACGAGCCAGGGGTGACTCGCGATCGGCAATACGGCGAGGGGCATTTTCACGACCAGACCTTTATTGTCATTGATACCGGCGGTATTGAAGCCGCAGCTATCACTGGCCATGATCTGGCTAATCCGGCAACACAAACATCAGCTCCTTCTACCGTCGAACTCCATAGCCAAAGTTTGTTCTCGTTAATGTGGTCTCAAGTGGCTGCCGCGGTGCGTGAAGCAGATATCCTTTTTTGGGTGGTCGATGCCCGAGCAGGCCCTACTCCCTCCGATCAACGCATTGCCGAACAGTTAAGAACGTTAAATAAAACGATCTACCTAGTAGTGAATAAAGCCGATGGCATGGCTCCTGAGATTGCCTGCGCGGAATTCTATTCTCTAGGCTTCACGCACTTATTTCCAACCGCTGCTAACCAAGGGCAGGGTGTGGGTGCGCTATTAGAAGCGGCGTTGGCTAATTTTCCGGTAAATGCAGAAGAAGTCACACCGACGACGGCAGAATCTGCGATAAAAGTGGCGATCATTGGCCGACCCAATGTCGGTAAATCCACATTAGTAAATCGTATTTTAGGTGAAGAACGTGTGTTGGTTTATGATGCGCCGGGCACCACACGTGACAGTGTGTTCATCCCCTTTCAACGGCATGATAAAAATTATGTATTAATCGACACTGCAGGTGTTAGACGAAGACGCAGCATCTCAGACACAGTAGAAAAATTTTCTGTCGTAAAAACTTTACAAGCCATTGCCGCCGCTAACGTGGTGGTGTTTGTAATCGATGCGCGACAAAACTTGGCAGACCAGGATTTACATTTGCTGGGCTTTGTATTGGATGCCGGCAGAGCGTTAGTACTCGCCGTTAATAAGTGGGATGGTTTACCCGAGACAGACCGCCAAGCGGTAAAAAGAAGCTTAGACCGACGCTTGCAATTCGTCACCTTTGCGCGCATTCACTACATCTCTGCATTACACGGCTCTTCGGTGGGAACTTTATTCCCCGCCATTAATGAAGCTTACCGCTCAGCCACTCGTAAACTAGTGACCGGCCAATTAACCGAAATACTAGAACAAGCAGTAGCTGCCCACCAACCCCCCGCCGTACAAGGCCGCCGAATAAAACTACGCTACGCCCACCCCGGTGGCTCCAACCCCCCTGTCATTGTCATTCACGGCAACCAAACCGACGCCTTGCCTGATTCCTATATACGTTATTTAGCAAATTTCTTCCGCGATAAATTACGCTTAGTAGGAACCCCTCTACGCATTCAATTAAAAAGCGGCGATAATCCCTATAAAGATAAAAAAAATCAATTAACACCAAGACAAGTAGAACGCCGCCGCCGATTAATGACGCATGTTAAAAGTAAAAAATAAATGTGATATACCAAAACTTGCAAAAGCAATAGGTATATATTAGTTCTGTGATGTTGTAAATACCGTAAAAAAACTATAGGCCAACCATTGGTCCACTACGGTATTGGTGCATGGAATCGTGTAGTAAATCCTTATGGTAAAAAGAATAAGAATAAGTAAATGACGATCGATGCATCACTTCAAGTCAAAACCAAGAAGCCACGTAGTGATCTATACCCCATGCACAGAAAAATTTGAATTTCATATTAAAGTGCATTGGGTATAAATAATCAGGCTTCTATTCTACCCGGAAATTCCGCTGATTATGCAACCGGATAAACAATTTCCGAAATTGGAATGCCGAAATAACCAATTCATCAACATAGGCTCTATGCTAAACTCTTCAGCCGATACTTTTCCCTCAGAAAATATAGAGATATAAGTGATATCGACGGTTATTTCCTGATTTGTAGCTGTATTAAAAAAAATGGAAGTATAATCGTCATAATAATCGTCTATCTTTACGCCATACTCGTCAAGATAATCTGCGATACTATCATCGTGGGTTATTTTCTCTAATTTTTCATAAAAATCACTAATATTCTCCTCAAAAACATCTTTTTTCAGCGTACCCTCAATATGCATTCCCCCATTATTTGATTGGATATTAAAAAGAGAGGTGTCAAATCTCTGATTTAAATTATTGATCCACTCTTGATAAGAAAGAACTTCATTTGATTCTGCAGTAAAGTTTTTTACAACACCTAATGAATAATATGTGCCCATTTTTTTCTCCGAGGGTGATTTAACTAGTTTTTTAAAACCCATACTAGTACCAGGATCTGATGTTGTAAATACCGTAAAAAAGCTATGAGTTAATCATTGGCTGCCAGAACTACGGTATTGTTGAAAGAAGCAGCTATTTTTATTCGCTTATTACAATGCCGCTTTCATCAGGTTTCCAGACATTGTATGAAAAAGATTCAACGCGCTGACGCTGAAACTTTATTAGTATGGGGCGAACGTTTATTAGACGCGCAAATTCTAGATGATATTTTTAAATAAAGGCTCTGTTATCTGTCTCTTAGAACATCCGCAGTATACATGTAAATGAATAAGTAAGAATAAATACACCCAATGCACAGTAAAAATTCGAATTCCATATTAAAGTGCATTGGGTATAGAAAGTCGGGCTTCAGTTCTACCTGGAAATTCCGCTTATTATGCAATCTGATAAATAATTTCAGAAATTGGAATGCCGAAATAACCAATTCATCTGGGTAACTGTTAGATGACGTCAGAACTTATACACATTAAGCGACAATACAATTTGTTTTTTCAGGTAGTAAATCTTTTTTTGAATACTCAGCAAGTCTATTTATTGCATTTTGAGTAACCTGTTCTAGATGCAATGTGTAAAGATCTGATGAAGATACTAAAGTTTCAAGAGTTTCGAGTATGCCGCAATTTGCGTCTTTTATTTGATGCGCAGCTTGTTGAGCGTCCTTTTTTTCTTTAAAATAACCAATAAATTTATTATTTTCATAGGTCCAGGTGGCTGTTGGAAACAACTTATCTAAAGTTCCACAAATATCTTTTGCTTGTTTTTTTGAATCCGATGGTCCGTGATGTAATTCTTTCAGCCCAAATTTATTCAAAGATAGTCCTTTTTTTAGTTTTGAATCTTTTAATAACATCTCTTTATCTGAAGTATTGTTTTTAGAGTCTTCCGCAAGCTGTATATGGTTTAAACCAACCATCCGTAAGATTTCGCCCTCTAATTTCTCGCATCCATAACCTGTTTTAGCAGAACAAATAACATAAGAAGAAAAATCCCGGATACGATTGGCTTTGATGAGGTTATCTGCTATTAACGATGCATTTTCATGATTTTCTACTAAATCACTTTTCGTTATAGCCAGGAGAAATTTACAATCAGACAACTTGTTATATGCATGCTCTTCTAGCTTATTATTAATTATTTGCAAAATAGTATCTACTGAATTCTCTAGTAAATCTTCAATACTAATACCAAACACCAGTAAATTGATTTTAATCTGATGAGTGGTTTTTTGCATTGTGTTTTTAAAACGCTCATTGGCCGCAGCTATAAGGTAGTCTAATTTTAACGGCGATGAGGGTATCTCTATTGAACCGACAAACTCAATGGCAGTTGTTATTGTGGTTGGTTTTTCAGGTTCATTTTTGGTTATTAAGCGATGAACCAAGGAAGAAAGACCTGCTTGTGTAAAACCTCCATCACCACGACAAAAAAGAACTTTATGACGCGTCAAATGGATTTTTTGTTCTTGGTTTTTTTCTATTGAATGCATAATTTTCATCCTTTTAATATATTAATAAAATAATGCACCCGAATTTCTTATTATTTTTTTTAAATTATATTAATAGATTGGAGAAATAAAAGCAAATGCCCTGCTATTGAAAACTCTCATGTCAGGTAATATTGATATATTTTATAGAAAAAATGCTTCAAGAAAGCAAAATATTGAAGTTTTATCGGTGCATCTATCTTGGCTATATCAATTAATGTTACGCAACAGGATTGTTTGGCAGTGCCGCGCCATTAACGCTCAGCTTATGCTTGAGAAATTTTCAACAGAACAATGGGTGGATTTAAACTCATTAGAGTTTATCAGGCGCCCGAAATGCCGAGACAAGGCCTGAGATAAATGGATTAAGCGGTTTTTCTGCAAAAAGCTCATAGGGGATGGTGACGCCTTGCGCAGTAAAACTGAAATCAAAGAGCTGTGTATTTTGATGAGGAGTTAGGTGACTTCGGTTCAATAGTTTAAACAAAGCCCAAGGGCCGGTTTCTTGTAACAATACAGTGGGAGGTTGCTCCGCATCGGTCGACTGCAAACTTAAATTGGCGTAACCATTCGTAATTCCAGTCCATGACATTTTCTTGGCATGTCTGAGGTCTTGTAAATAATTAACCAATTGCCCATCCACATTCAGCACGTAGTTTTGTGACATCAAATCCATATTGGTTGGCATGATTAAGAAACTGACGCTCGGCGTTTTCTGATTATCAGCAAAATACATTTTGCGAATAATATTGCCGCGATCCAACATCTCTAAAGTGCTTTGCGGAATATTGAGATTCTGGCCATCGACGGATTTAAAGCGCCAATACAATTGGCTGGAATCAATAAAAGCGGCTAAATGATGTTTAGAAAATCGATCCAAGGTGCCGTCAGGACCAAAGAATCGACTGAAGTCAGCCATCGCGATATCAGCACCACTATTGTTAAATACGGGGAATCGGTTATTGATATGCGCATCGTAATCTGGCAGGACTTCGGTAATCCATAATACATTTAATTGATTACGTGCGTTTTGTAGTATGGTTTGCCAACTATTGATAGCAAGTGCATTCAACCAACCATTAAGCGGCGCCGGTGTGGTTTTCGCTAAGTTAACTAATTGGCTGATAGGATCGTTTGCGTCAGTACTATTACGCATACGATGTTGTGCTGCTTGTAATGCTGCATCGCCACGGTCATTTGCGGTGAGGATTTTATCAAGATAGGTCGTGAGATCATTTAAGGATTTGACCAAATTACTATTAGCACTCGAATTAAATACCTGATGTTGTAATTGTTGCAACAATGTCAGCGTTACCTGCGCTTCAGGAAAATGGGCAATCGGTTGCAATTCGGCCGTGATCGTTGCAAACAAAGGCACTAGGGGTGAATCTGTAGTCGTTAATGTCGCAGCGGTCTTATGTATCTTTTTTAAACTGCTCAAATCACTCACAGGTAGAGCTAACACCCGCTCTCCCCAATAAGTGGCATAACGTTGCAAATACAGATGACGAACATTCTCTACCAGTTCGGCGGTTACTTTTTGCATTAAATTGGCAGGGAACTGTAAATTTAAAACCCAGTTATCGCCAGTGGCCATTTGCTGTGCCAGTTCCGGAATTTGATGATAATAGACAGAATTAAAATGCCTTGCCTGGTAAAGCTCATCTAATTTTGTACCCGATTTCGAATGAACAGAGGATTTTTCTAGTAGAGCTAGATAAGTCAGTTCCGCTAAAGATAAACTATTTAAACGCTGCCTTGCTAATTGAGTAATCGAGGCATCTTCCGAAAAGTGTAATGTTTTTTGCGTTAACCAATAAGCTAAGTGTTGATTTAATTGTGCTTGCAGTCGGGTATTTGTGGTGAGGCTCTGCCGCCAATAGTGTTGAAACCATCGCTCGACAAAATTAGTATTGAGATGCGTGGGATGGCTCAACATTAAATAAACCTTGAGTGCGTCAAAATAATCCTGAGGTCTGACATTATTGGCAGCCTGTAATTGTGTTTCTAAAATTTGTTTCAATTGCGGTACTAATTGAACATTGAGTGCTTCTTGATAAGTTTCATCTAAGTGATGATGAATATCACTGGATTGGTGAAAAGCCAGGTTGAATAGGGGATTATTATGGCGCCCGGCTTGATCCAATGCTTGGCGTAAAATATTTAAAGAAGAAAATGCCGCAGGATTGGTATCGCCCGTGTCTGGGTAGCTAGTTAAAGTCGTGCGAACATGCGTTAACGCATTTTTATTATGGTAATAACTAGGAATCATCAGCAGCGTAGCCAGCAATAATAATCCGCCAAAAGTGCTGTAAAAACGTTCATTGGACCAGCGAAAATAGCGAGGCATTTTCTTTTTGACATTTAATTTTTCATGAATGATACGCTGGAGTAACTGATGAATAAAAAACCCTTTATCTTGTGGCGCATAATCCGGTTCTGGCAACTTCTTTAAGCCAAAATTATCTAAAAGTGGCAATAAGCCATCACGCACTTGGCCATCTTGGGTACTACTGGTGAAATAAATGCCGCCTAAACTGGTGTGTGTACTGTGCAGTTGCGTCGCTAAATGAATGATGTCACGTTTTTGCGCTTCTAATTGTAAGGGAAAGTTTTTAATACGTGCGCGTTTTTCAATATTATGTTCGCGATGCAAGCGAGGAATCAGCTGCGTGTTGAGTCGAAACAGAAAAGCATTAAATTGTTCTTCTAAATGGTGGGGAACATTTTGCTGTACTAATCCAAAGGGCAGGGCAACACCAAATGCCTGCTCACAATCTTCCGGGCTTAAGGCATTAAAGGTGTCGACAAATCCAGCAATTCGATCGCATTTAGTAAAAATTAAATATACGGGAAGCGAAGAAAGGTATTTTGTTAAACTCTGAATGCGGTGACGAAATACATCGATTTGCAATTGCCGTTGATTACGGTTCTTGCTGAAAAAATCGTGTAGATCCACACAAAGCAGCAAACCATCAATGGGGCGCGTGTGCCGATAGCGATGCAATAAGGCAATAAATTTGCGCCAGATATAATACGCGTCATTTTTAGGCGTTTCCGGCAACATCAATGAGCCGGAAATATCATGAAATACGGCGTTCTTGCCGAACCACCAGTCACAATAAGCAGTGGGATTAATTTGTTGAGGTGGTTGACTATCAATGGAAAGCAAGCCTAAGCCGCTTTTTTTCAATAAACTACTTTTGCCCGCATTCTCATTACCTAGCACCAAATACCAAGGCAGTTTATGTCGATAAAAAAAACTACGCAGGTGTTTCTTACGTAAAAAACGCAGTGCATCTTTGATGCCTTGTTCCAAAATAGTGACTTTAGCTTTGGCGTGTTCTTGGCGCCAATCGGCTTCGCCCTCATTAACGGGTTCAAGCCATCGTTGTAAAAATTGCCGAGCATTCATCTGCGTTCGCTCCAGGGCCAGCCACTACATATCATTTTGTATGCTGGAATGAGAAGAAAAAAAGTCTTTATTCAGTTCACTGTTCAGAAAAAAATAACCCCCTAGCGAAGAACCGGTTACCAATAACAAAAATAATGCACGCAGCCACAAATGTGGGGCTGTTTTTTCGGGTTCGTCGGGGTGGGTGCTGCTGATTTGTAATTGCTTGTAGACTTCACCACGTTGCTTTTCAATGGCATGAAATAAATGGTCTCTGATTTCTGCCAAACGAATATAGCCACGATCTAAATAACGATATTCACCTTCGAAACCTAAGCTTAAGCATAAATAGGATAATTCCAACAGATCAATATGAGTGCAGACATCTTGTAAACTGTGATTCAGTATTAAGAAAAAAGATTGATGTTCTTTTTTAGTCTGTTCCGCATGTTCTACCAATGGTTGTTCTCGCCAATCGCTGTTTCTTCCCCATTCTGTCTGTAGAACCATTTCATCCAACCACAAGCAAATCACAAAGCGTGTCGCGGCAATCATATTCACTCGGTAACCATGACCTTGCGCCTGTTGTTCAAAGGCATTTAATTCATGGCGTAGATCGTCACGCAACTTAGCGACGTCGACTGACATATCGAGGTGATGCAGTTTTTCTCCCAAAAAAAATAAAGGGGCAGCAGCGGCTAATAAAGGGTTGACGCCATTTTGGCTGATAAATGCTTTAGAGCGGTAATAAGGCTGGGTGCGTTGCAACGACGCTGTAGGTAAGGGTTCTAGAGCGGTCTTTTTTGGCTCAACCGTTTCAATCCATGTGGCTTGATAGGTTTTTATTTCCATAGCAGGTCTCACATAGTCTCATGATAAGGAGCACGATGAATGGCGCGGTGACCAATATCAGTACGGAAATAGCGGTTAGGCCAAGAAATCTGCTTAACTAATGCATAAGCGGCGTGTTGTGCGTCTTGTATAGTATTGCCTAAAGCAGTTGCACATAAAACCCGTCCTCCGGCTGTTTTGACTTGGTCATGGTCTAAAAGAGTTCCGGCGTGAAAGACTTTCGTATCTTTAGTTTCCAAGTTAGATAACCCGTGAATCACCTCGCCTTGCGGGTAGCTTAATGGGTAACCCCGTGCAGCCAGCACCACGCCGAGCGCAGGTCGTGGATCCCAGGCTAAGGTAAGATCACTCAGTTGTTTAGTTAAGGCAGCCTGGCAAACCGGAATCAAATCCGATTGCAGTCGCATCAAAATAATTTGCGCTTCAGGGTCTCCCAAACGGCAATTGAATTCCAGCACATTAATCTTTTTTTCCGGGGTAATCATTAACCCGGCGTAGAGAAAACCCGTGTACGGGCAACCTTGCGCCGCCATCGCTCGCAACGTCGGGTATATAACCGTATCCATCACCCGTTGTTGAATATCGGCGGTCACCACCGGGGCAGGGGAGTATGCACCCATCCCACCGGTATTTGGGCCTACATCCCCATCATCTCTTGCCTTATGATCTTGAGTGGTCACCAGCGGCAGGGCAAACTCACCATCGGCCACGACCATAAAACTGGCTTCTTCACCCGATAAAAACTCTTCAATCACCACTTGTTGACCGGCATTGCCCAGGCTTCGCCCTGAGAGCATCTCATCCAGGGTTGCCAAAGCTTGGGGTAGGTCTTGGGCGATCACCACCCCTTTCCCCGCAGCCAGGCCATCGGCTTTAATCACTAGAGGGAAAGATTGATGCTGTACGTATTTCTTGGCAGCATCGAGCTCAGTAAATACCTGGTATTGTGCGGTAGGAATGCCATGTTCCGCCATAAAGGCTTTACTGAAAGCCTTAGAAGATTCCAACTGTGCGGCGGCTTGGGTCGGTCCAAAACAAGCTAATTGGTGCCGTTGAAAAGTATCAACAATCCCCGCGGCCAGCGGCGCCTCTGGGCCGACAATCGTCAAGTCAATCGCTTGCTGGTGGGCAAACGCCACCAAAGCGTCAATATCTGTAATCGCCAGGGTCACATTTTCAACGCCTGGCTCCAGCGCAGTGCCAGCATTACCAGGCGCAACAAATACCCGCTGTACTAAGGGGGATTGCCGCACTTTCCAAGCCAGTGCATGTTCCCGCCCACCGTTGCCAATAATCAGTATGTTCATAGTATTTTCATCGTCCAAGCATTTTTATCGTTCGTTCCAACGGGGCTGCAATAAACGCCCTCAATCATTTTGACGTTTATAAAGGAAGTTTTCCTCAGGCAGTGGGGAATTGTCAAGGACACAGTACGGAATTCAGCACTTTCCCCTGAGCGCGCGGGCCAGCCGTCCATACTCCCAAGGGATATGCTGAGTGCGAGCTTTTTTCTCTCTGAGAAAGCGAAAATATAAAAAATTACAATTATTTGCGAACATTCCTTGACATAGCTGTTTTACCTCTTTTAGAATCTCGCCTCCGTCCATATGAGTGGGTTATCAGTTTTCACAGAAACTTGGATCTTAGACCTCGTTTAAATACTTTCCTCCTATAGCTTGCATGGATAAGTAAAAATAGCCAGCAGTGCCTTGAGAAGCTGCTGCAAAAATAGTTTTCCGGAGTATGTTAAGAAAATGCCTAGTATTAGCCAATTAGTGCAAAACCCGCGTGGCCGCAAGAAGACCAAGAGTACGGTACCGGCATTACAGCAATGCCCGCAGCGAAGAGGTGTGTGTACCCGCGTCTACACAACCACGCCTAAAAAACCCAACTCAGCGTTACGTAAAGTAGCGCGTGTACGTCTTACCAATGGCAATGAAGTAAGCGCCTACATTGGTGGCGAAGGCCATAACCTCCAAGAACACTCAGTGGTATTAATCAGAGGTGGTCGTGTCAAAGACTTGCCTGGCGTACGTTACCACATCGTCCGCGGTAGCCTCGATACGGCCGGAGTTTCAGGTCGTCGTCAAGGTCGATCGAAATATGGTGAAAAAAGACCTAAAAAATAGGTCCTGTCAGATAACCAGCCCATAAGCATAGGCTTTATCTAAACCAACAAACGCGTTTATAGAAGATTTTGTGAGGAATACTCGTGTCAAGAAGAAAAGCAGCACCCAAGAGAGAAATTTTGCCTGACCCATTATTTGGCAGCGAACTAATTTCCAAGTTCATCAATTCCGTCATGCGCAGTGGCAAGAAAGCGGTCGCGGAGAAAATTGTCTACGGTGCTTTGATGCGTGTATTGCAGCGCGAAGGTGGCGAAGAAGGTGAGGGTGGTAAAGAAGGTGGTTCAGGCTCGGGTTCTAGTAAAGGCAAGGCCGGCGCCAATAAGAAAGTGAGCTTACATCTCACCCAACAAGCAAAACAAACCGCCATTAAATCATTTGAAAAGGCCCTAGAAAACGTCAGCCCGACGGTGGAAGTGAAATCCCGCCGAGTCGGTGGTTCTACTTATCAGGTACCGGTTGAGGTTCGTCCCGATCGCCGAGTCGCCTTGGCCATGCGTTGGTTGGTCGATTTTGCCAAAGGCAGAAGCGAAAAAACGATGGTGATGCGTTTGGCGAATGAAATCCATGATGCGATCCACGGACGTGGCGGTGCAGTGAAGAAACGGGAAGATGTACACCGCATGGCTAAAGCTAATCAAGCATTTGCACATTATCGTTGGTAAACTATCATGGCTCGCACAACCCCTATCGAACATTACCGCAATATTGGCATCATGGCTCACATTGATGCCGGTAAAACCACGACCACTGAGCGCGTACTCTATTATACCGGCGTTTCCCACAAGATTGGCGAAGTGCACGAAGGTACGGCGGTTATGGACTGGATGGCGCAAGAACAAGAGCGCGGCATTACCATCACCTCAGCTGCGACCACCTGCTTTTGGCAGGGCATGGATAAGCAATTCCCACAACACCGCATCAATATCATTGATACGCCCGGCCACGTGGATTTCACCATTGAAGTCGAACGTTCTCTGCGAGTGCTAGACAGCGCAGTGGCGGTATTCTGTTCCGTGGGTGGTGTAGAGCCCCAAACCGAAACCGTATGGCGTCAGGCCAATAAATACGGCGTTCCCCGCATGGGTTTTGTCAATAAAATGGACAGACCCGGCGCTAATTTTTATCGAGTCGTTGAGCAAGTCAAAACGCGATTGGGTGGCAACCCAGTGCCTATCCAGGTACCCATTGGTGCAGAAGAAAATTTCAAAGGCATCGTCGATTTGATCCGCATGAAGGCTATTTACTGGAATGAGGCTGATAAAGGCATGACTTATGAAGCCTTGGACATTCCGGCTGAGCTTCAAGAAGAATGCAAAACATGGCATGAAAAAATGGTGGAAGCTGCTGCCGAAGCCAATGAAGAATTAACGGAAAAATACCTGGAAACAGGCAGTTTGTCGGTGGAAGAAATCAAAAAAGGTATACGAACTCGTACGATTAAAAGTGAAATTGTGCCAATGCTCTGTGGCACGGCCTTTAAAAATAAAGGCGTTCAAGCTTTATTAGATGCAGTCATAGAATATATGCCATCCCCCAGCGACGTTCCTCCCATCAAAGGCACGTTAGACGATGACAATGGTACCGAAGCACATCGAGGTCCTTCGGATAAAGAACCATTTGCGGCACTGGCATTCAAAATTGCCACCGATCCATTTGTGGGCACATTAACGTATTTCCGTGTTTACTCCGGGGTACTCCAATCAGGTGACTCTGTTTACAACCCAATTAAGCGAAAAAGAGAGCGTATCGGCCGCTTATTACAGATGCATGCCAACAGCCGTCAGGAAATTAAAGAAGTCTGCGCCGGTGATATTGGTGCTGCCGTTGGGCTTAAAACAGCAGTAACTGGTGATACCTTATGCGATGAAAACCAAATCATCACCTTGGAGCGCATGGAATTCCCAGAACCGGTTATTTCCGTAGCCGTTGAGCCCAAGAGTAAAGCAGACCAGGAAAAAATGGGTATTGCCTTAAGCAAATTAGCTCAAGAAGATCCCTCATTCCGCGTCCATACTGATGAAGAGTCGGGACAGACCATCATCGAAGGTATGGGTGAACTGCATTTGGAAATCATTGTCGATCGGATGCGTCGCGAATTTAACGTCGAAGCTAACGTCGGTAAACCACGAGTGGCTTACCGAGAAACCATCCGTAAAACGGTTGAGCAAGAAGGTAAATACGTTCGTCAAACAGGCGGCCGTGGCCAATACGGCCATGTTTGGCTTCGTATTGAACCAAAAGAAGCTGGCACAGGTTTTGAGTTTGAAAATGCCATTGTCGGTGGTGTGATACCGAAAGAATATATTCCGGCTGTGGAAAAAGGCATTAAAGAGCAACTTAAAAGTGGTGTATTAGCTGGCTATCCGGTGGTGGATGTCAAAGTCGTTTTATTTGATGGTTCCTATCACGACGTGGATTCAAATGAAATGGCGTTTAAAATCGCCGGTTCCATGGGCTTCAAAGAAGGTTGTGGTAAAGCCAGTCCGGTGCTGTTAGAACCCATCATGAAGGTCGAAGTCGTCACCCCAGAAGATTACATGGGTGATGTGGTCGGTGACTTAAACCGTCGCCGTGGCCTCGTACTGGGTATGGATGAAAATCCCACCGGAAAAATCATCAATGCGGAAGTTCCATTAGAAGGTATGTTTGGTTATGCCACCGATTTACGGTCATTAACCCAAGGGCGTGCCAACTATACGATGGAGTTTTCAAAATACACAGAAGCGCCATCTAACGTGGCTGAAACAATTATTAAGAAAAAATAGAGTCGGTGAATATCGGCCTTAGTGACATCACGAACGTATTAATTATTTTACTATAGAGGTGAATATCCATGTCAAAGGAAAAATTTGATCGTACGAAACCGCACATCAACGTGGGCACCATAGGTCACGTAGACCATGGTAAAACGACACTCACAGCAGCCCTGACCAAAGTGCTATCTGAGAAATTTGGCGGCAGCGCATTAGCCTACGATCAAATCGATAAAGCGCCAGAAGAAAAAGCGCGCGGTATCACGATCGCGACCGCGCACGTCGAATACCAATCGGATACCCGTCATTACGCGCACGTGGATTGCCCAGGCCACGCCGACTACGTGAAGAACATGATCACCGGCGCTGCCCAAATGGACGGAGCCATATTAGTGGTCTCCGCTGCCGACGGCCCCATGCCGCAAACCCGCGAACACATCCTCTTGGCCCGCCAAGTCGGTGTACCTTACATCGTGGTTTACCTGAACAAAGCCGACATGGTGGATGACGCAGAATTATTGGAGTTAGTCGAAATGGAAATCCGCGATTTGCTGAGCAAATACGATTTCCCAGGCGACGATACCCCGATCGTGGTCGGTTCGGCATTAAAAGCATTAGAAGGGGATGCCAGCGACATCGGCGTACCCTCCATCCTGAAACTCGTTGGTGTGATGGACGATTACTTCCCGGTACCGGAACGAAAAATAGACCAACCCTTCCTGATGCCCATCGAAGACGTATTTTCGATCTCGGGTCGCGGTACCGTGGTTACCGGTCGAGTCGAACGCGGCATCGTCAAAGTGGGAGAAGAAGTGGAAATCGTCGGTATCCGCGCCACCACCAAAACCACCTGTACCGGTGTCGAAATGTTCCGCAAACTGCTGGACGAAGGCCGAGCTGGCGACAATGTCGGTGTCTTATTGCGTGGCACGAAGCGAGAAGACGTGGAACGAGGTCAAGTATTGGCCAAACCCGGTTCCATACACCCGCACACGAAGTTTGAAGCAGAAGTGTACGTATTATCGAAAGACGAAGGTGGCCGACACACTCCATTCTTCAAAGGCTACCGCCCGCAATTTTACTTCCGAACAACCGACGTAACCGGGGAAGTGCAGTTGCCTGAAGGGGTAGAGATGGTGATGCCGGGTGATAATATCCAAATGACGATCACCTTGATTGCTCCGATTGCAATGGAAAAAGGGTTAAAATTTGCAATTCGTGAAGGTGGACGTACCGTGGGTGCAGGTGTAGTTTCAAAGGTGCTTGAATAATGGTCGCTACTGTTAAAAAAAATCAAAAAATACGCATACGTTTAAAAGCGTTTGACCATCGGTTGATTGATGTCGCAACCTTTGAAATTGTTGAGACAGCGAAACGAACCGGTGCACAAATACGCGGTCCTATTCCTTTGCCCACTCGAATCGAGCGTTTTTCGGTTTTGGTTTCGCCCAATGGGGATAAAGATGCTCAAGATCAATATGAGTTACGTACTCATAAACGTTTAGTTGACATCATTTCTCCCACGGACAAAACAGTGGATGCGTTGATGAAACTAGATTTGGCGGCAGGGGTAGACGTACAAATAAGCGTGGATTGATATTCGATTTCATTTTATTAGGCAGTTGCGTCGTATTGCATGCTCACTACTCGCTGAATAAATGTGAAAAATAAATAGAATGCTGAATAGTTATAACCGGAGTAAAAGAAATGCCCATAGGGTTAGTTGGTATAAAATATGGCATGACTCGTGTGTTTACCGAGGAAGGAGTTTCCGTGCCCGTCACCGTCATCTTTATCGATGCCAATCGAGTGGCGCAAATTAAAACAATTGATCAAGACGGTTATCGTGCTTTGCAGGTGACAGCAGGTCATCAAGCCCCTTCGCGTGTCAATAAAGCAGCAGCGGGACATTTCGCCAAGTGGGGTGTGGAAGCTGGTAATCGGCTATGGGAGTTCCCCCTCCATGAAAAAGAAGGTGAGGAACTGACTTCCGGTCAAGAATTAAAAGTCGATCTATTCGAGGTTGGCCAGAAAGTGGATATTTGCGGCACAACCAAAGGTAAAGGTTTTGCTGGCACCATTAAACGTCACCATTTCCGTTCTCAAGATGCAACTCATGGTAACTCCTTATCGCACCGAGTTCCTGGTTCTGTCGGTATGAACCAAAGCCCAGGTCGAGTATTCCCAGGTAAGAAAATGGCAGGTCAATTAGGTAATGTCCGCCGCACCCATTTGAATCAAGAAGTCGTGCGCATAGATGCCGAAAGAAACTTACTGTTTATTCGCGGCGCTGCACCGGGTGCTGTAGGTACTTTTGTGGTCATTCGGCCGTCCGTCAAGAGGGGAAAATAACGTGGAAATAACTATTATTGCTCCCGATCAAACAACGGGTAAGAAGCTAAAAGTATCCGAAGAGACCTTTGGGCGTGCATTTAATGAACCGCTAGTGCATCAAGTCGTCACTGCTTATTTAGCAGGCGCACGAGCAGGCACTAAAGCGCAAAAGACCCGTGCCCAAGTCAGCGGTGGTGGTACAAAACCCTGGCGGCAAAAAGGAACGGGTAGAGCACGTGCTGGTTCGATCCGTAGCCCATTATGGCGTAAAGGCGGTAAAATATTTGCTGCCACTCCACGTGATTATTCGCAAAAAGTAAATCGTAAGATGTACGAAAGCGCCATGTGCTCGATTCTTTCCGAGCTGGTGCGACAAAATCGCCTAATGGTGGTGGAAGAATTTGCAGTCACCCAACCCAAAACTCGGGACTTAATCGCTAAATTAAATTTGTATAAAATCGAGAAAGCGTTAATTATCAGTGATGATATTGACCACAATTTATTGTTGGCTGCGCGCAATTTATACCAGGTGCAGCTATGTTTACCCACGCATATTAATCCGGCCAACTTAATTGCTTTTGAACAAGTAGTTATCACGGTAAATGCCTTAAAACAAGTAGAGGAGAGGCTGCAATGACGCAAGCATATAATGAGCGTTTAATGCAGGTTTTGTTAGAGCCGCGTATGACAGAAAAAGGTGCGCGCATTGGTGCGCTGCGCCAATATGTATTTAAAGTGATGATGAACGCGAATAAATTAGAAATCAAACGAGCAGTAGAACAGCTGTTTAACGTGAAGGTGAAGGGTGTTCAGGTCAGTCGTATGAAGAGCAAAACAAAACGCTTTGGCCGAGTCGAAGGAAAGCAGAAAGCCTGGAAAAAAGCCTATGTTCAATTGGCTGAAGGCCATTCAATCGAACTCACACAAGCCTGAGATAGGAGTAAAGAATTATGTTAATTAAGGCCAAACCCACCTCGCCCGGAAGACGTTTTGTTACCAAAGTCGTCAACCCGGAATTGCACAAAGGCACGCCTTACAAGCCGTTAACCAAGCACAAGAAACGCATTAGTGCCCGTAACAATCAGGGTCGCCAAACGGTTCGTCGTCGCGGTGGTGGTCACAAAAAACAATATCGGCTGATTGACTTCAGGCGTGATAAAGAGGGAATTCCGGCTGTCGTAGAACGATTAGAGTATGATCCTAATCGCACGGCTTACATTGCCTTGTTGTTGTATAAAGACGGTGAGCGCCGTTACATTATCGCCCCTAAAGGCGTCAGTGCCGGTTCCGAAATTATGTCAGGAGCAGGAGCGCCTATCAAACCAGGCAACTGCATGCCTTTACAAAACGTACCTATTGGCGCTACTATTCACTGTATTGAAATTAAACCTGGAAAAGGCGCCCAATTAGCACGAAGCGCAGGGGCTTCGGCACAATTAGTGGCGCGTGAAGGCAATTACGCTCAAGTACGTGTCCGATCCGGAGAAATTCGCCGCATCCTGTCTACGTGTACAGCATGCATTGGCGAAGTCTCTAACTCTGAACATAATCTTCGTTCTCTAGGCAAAGCAGGTGCATCGCGCTGGCGTGGCATTCGCCCCACTGTGCGTGGTGTTGCGATGAATCCTATCGATCATCCACATGGTGGTGGTGAAGGTCGTACTTCCGGTGGCCGACATCCTGTGTCGCCATGGGGTGTGCCAACCAAGGGATACAAGACTCGTAAGAATAAGCGCACTTCTAAAATGATTATCAAAGATAGAAGAAGCAAATAGAGAGTAGTACGTGTTCGTCGCCCTGACATTCTGTCGGGACGGCGGGTGTATCAATTTATGAGGTTATAAATCGTGTCGCGTTCAATTAAAAAAGGGCCTTTTGTCGATCATCACTTGCTGAAAAAAGTGCAAGAAGTTGCCACCAAAGATACCAAACGACCCATAAAAACATGGTCGCGTCGGTCCATGGTTTTACCAGAAATGCTAGGTGTGACCATCGCTGTTCATAATGGTCGTCAGCACGTTCCGATTTACATCACTGAGAATATGGTAGGTCATAAGCTGGGTGAATTTGCGCATACCCGCACATTCCGCGGGCATTCAGGTGATAAAAAAGCAAAGAAAGAAGGGGATTAAGATGGAGGTCGCTGCAAAATTTCGCTACGCTCGCATTTCAGCACAGAAAGCGCGCTTGGTTGCCGATCAAATACGAGGTCTACCTGCATCGAAAGCAACCGATCTATTGGCCTTTAGCAGTAAAAAAGCGGCAGCATTAATCAAAAAAGCATTGGACTCAGCTATTTCCAATGCAGAACACAATAATGGCGCGGATATTGACGAACTAAAGGTCTCCACCATTTTTGTCGATGAAGGCCCGGTATTGAAACGCATGCATGCCAGAGCCAGAGGACGTGGAGCACGTATTTTAAAACGCTCGTGTCATATCACAATCAAAGTATCCGATGAATAGAGGTTAAAGAGAGAACCGCATGGGACAAAAAGTTAATCCAGTAGGTATTCGCCTAGGCATTATTAAAGATTGGACATCCACCTGGTATGCCGGAAAACAATATTCCGCATACTTAAATGTCGATTTGAAAGTGCGCAACTATTTAGCAAAAAAATTAATGGCAGCTGCCGTTAGCCGTATTCAAATCGAACGACCGGCCAGAAATGCCCGCATCACCATTCATACCGCAAGACCAGGCGTTATTATTGGTAAAAAAGGCGGTGACGTGGATGATTTGCGTGCCGAAGTCGGCCGCATGATGGGGGTCCCTGTTCATATCAATATTGAAGAGATCCGTAAACCTGAATTAGATGCCGCTTTAGTTGCCCAGGGTGTTGCTCAACAAATTGAACGACGAGTCATGTTTCGTCGTGCCATGAAGCGTGCGGTACAAACCGCCATGCGGCAAGGAGCTCAAGGTATAAAAATTACCGTCGCAGGACGTTTGGGCGGAACAGATATCGCCAGAACAGAATGGTATCGTGAAGGTCGTGTACCCTTACATACCTTCCGTGCCGATATCGATTACTCGACTGCGGTTGCTCGTACAACCTACGGCATTATCGGAATTAAGGTGTGGATATTCAAGGGTGAAATTTTTGGCAAGACCCATAAATCCGTTGAGAATAAAGTAACAAAAGAACAAGCATAGTAAGGGGGAAGGAATGTTACAACCAAAACGAACAAAATTCCGAAAGCAATTCAAGGATCGCAATCGCGGTTTAGCGATTCGCGGTTCCAAAGTAAGCTTCGGTGAGTTTGCTTTAAAAGCCATTGGCCGTGGTCGAATCACTGCCCGACAAATTGAGGCAGCTCGTCGTGCGATCACTCGCCATATCAAACGTGGTGGCAAAATCTGGATTCGAATTTTTCCCGATAAACCGATTACCAAAAAACCCTTGGAAGTCCGTCAAGGTAAGGGTAAAGGACCCGTGGAATATTGGGTCGCACAAATACAACCAGGCCGTGTGTTATTTGAAATCGAAGGCGTGCCTCAGGAACTGGCAAAAGAGGCCTTTGCCTTGGCGGCTGCCAAATTGCCCATGGCCACTATTTTCATTGCAAGAACGGTGATGTAAATGACTGCTGCTGAACTAAGAAAAAAATCCAAAAATGAACTCAACGAAGAGCTTCGTGAACTGCGTCGAGAAATGTTTAATTTGCGCATGCAAAAAACCTTACAGCAAGGAACCGTGAAATTTAATAATTTCAAACGAGTCCGAGTTGATATTGCCCGCATTAAAACAATACTCCATGAACTATCAGCAGGTGCCAGATGAGCGATCAAACCACTACTAAGCATAAACGCACGCTGGAAGGCGTAGTGACCAGCAATAAAATGCAAGATACCATTGTTGTTCGTGTCGAGTATAGCGAGAAACACCCCCTTTATGGCAAGTACATGAGCCGTTCTACCAAGTTCCATGTAAACGATAAGGGCAATAAATGCCAAATAGGTGATCATGTCTCGATCCAAGAGTGTCGACCGCTGTCTAAAACAAAAAATTGGCAATTAGTCGATATCATAGAAAAAGCTCAATAAGCTTGATAATTTTAGTGCATTTCTTTTAGAACATGGTAGAATTTTCGACCTTTGCCAGCAATGCACAATGGGAGACGTTTAAATGATACAAATGCAGTCCGTACTGGATGTAGCCGATAATAGCGGTGCACGTCGAGTCATGTGTATCAAAGTATTAGGTGGATCAAAACGCCGCTATGCCGGAATTGGCGATGTGATTAAAGTCAGCATCAAAGAAGCTATTCCACGTGGCAAAGTAAAAAAAGGCGAAGTATTAAACGCCGTGGTCGTGCGCACCGCTAAAGGTGTGCGTCGTCCCGATGGATCATTAATACGTTTCGATAACAATGCTGTGGTATTGCTCAATGCACAACTGCAACCCATTGGCACTCGAATTTTCGGGCCGGTAACGCGTGAACTCAGAGGTGAGAACTTTATGAAAATCATCTCATTAGCACCGGAAGTATTATAGTTCTTGCTGACATGACGAGAAGCCATAGTAGCTAGTGGCTATATTTTATTTTTCATAGTGATTGAATCATGGCATCTAAAATAAAAAAGGGCGATCAAGTGATCGTCATTTCTGGAAAAGATAAGGGCCGTCGCGGCGAAGTGCGCCGATGCATAGGTCTAACGCGCTTGTTAGTTGACGGTGTTAATATCGTCAGAAAACATCGTAAGGGTAATCCACAAAAAAATACCCAAGGTGGAATTGTCGATGAGGAAAGGTCGATTCATATTTCCAATGTGGCGATTTATAACCCAGTGACTAAAAAAGCGGATCGCGTCGGCTTCAAACACCTGACCGATGGCGCCAATGGTGGTCAACGTAAAGTTCGTTATTTTAAATCAAATAATGAAGTAATTGAGGCATAAGGTATCCAAGACATGGCAGCCAGATTAAAACAACATTATCGCGACGTCGTCATCAAAGAATTGATGAATAAATTTAATTACAAAACAATTATGCAAACGCCGCGCATTACAAAAATCACCTTAAACATGGGCGTAGGTGAGGCGATTGCTGATAAAAAAGTAATCGACCATGCCTCAACCGATCTCAGCAAAATCTCCGGGCAAAAGCCGCTGGTTACCAAGGCTAAGCAATCCATCGCTGGCTTTAAAATCCGCGAAGGCTGGCCGCTCGGTTGTAAGGTGACGTTGCGAGGCGATCGCATGTATGAGTTCCTCGATCGTTTAGTCAATATTGCCATGCCACGTATTCGTGATTTTCGGGGCATTAGCGCGAAAGCATTCGATGGTACCGGCAATTTTAGCATGGGTATCCGCGAGCAGATCGTATTTCCCGAAATTGATTACGATAAAATAGATAAAATCCGGGGCTTAAATGTCACCATTACCATGACAGCCAAAACCGATGCCGAAGGGCGCGCATTATTAGCTGCTTTTAATTTTCCATTTAAGGATTGAGGTAGAGAGTCAAATGGCCAAAAAATCGATGATCGCTCGCGAAAATCGCCGAGTAAAGCTCAGCAACACGGGTTTAGCAAAACGCCGAGAATTAAGCGCGATTATTGCCAGCCCCAGAAGTTCTTATGAAGAAAAATTAGCGGCAACCATTAGCTTAAACAAAAGAGCTAGGGATGAAAGCAGATGCCGAGTCAAAAACCGTTGTGATCAATGTGGTCGTCCACGAGCCGTCTATCGACGTTTTGCGCTGTGCCGAATTTGTCTGCGCCAGGCCGTCATGCGTGGCGATGTTCCCGGAATAACAAAGGCCAGTTGGTAAATATACCGTAGAGGTTAAAAATTAAATGCTACAAGATCCTATCGCTGATATGCTCACTCATGTGCGTAATGCGCAAGCAGTAGGCAAAAAAGAAGTGGTCATGCCCTTTTCAAAGCAAAAACTGGCTATTGCCGATGTTTTGAAGAACGAAGGTTATATCCATGAATTTGAAAAAATGGAAATTGACGGTAAACCACGTTTAAAGATCGTATTAAAATATCACCTAGGCATGCCTGTCATCAGTGAAATTCGGCGCATTAGCCGCCCTGGGTTGCGACAATATAAGCGACAACACGATTTACCTAAAGTGAAGAATGGTTTGGGCGTTGCCATTGTTTCCACATCCAAAGGTTTGATGACCGATCGTGCTGCCAGAGCCGCAGGGCATGGTGGTGAAATTTTGTGTTATGTATATTAAAGTAGATAAATTTGGTTCGCTCAGGAGAGTACCCCCATGTCAAGAGTAGCAAGAAAACCGATTACGCTCCCCAGCGGCGTTGAAGTGAATCTAAACGGACAGCTGATTACTGTGAAAGGCAGCAAAGGCAGCGCTCAACACCAAATTCACTTTGCGGTCGAATTATCAAAAGAAGGCAATGTCATTAAATTATCGCCACGTCAGGAAAGTGCACTAAGGACCGCTGACGCCATTGCTGGAACCACGCGAGCTGTACTGCAAAATATGGTCGTCGGTGTTTCCCAAGGTTTCGAACGGAAGCTGGTTTTAGTGGGTGTGGGTTATCGAGCACAAGCGCAAGGGAATGTATTGTCATTGAGTTTAGGCTTTTCCCACCCGGTCAAATACACAGTACCGCAGGGCATCACCATAGAAACTCCGAGCCAGACCGAAATTTTGGTCAAAGGAATCAGCAAAGAAGCCGTTGGACAAGTGGCTGCAGATATCCGTGCATTTCGTCCGCCCGAACCCTATAAAGGAAAAGGCGTGCGTTATTCAGATGAGAAAATTAAACTGAAAGAAGGCAAGAAGAAATAATGGATAAGAAATCACAACGTTTACGTCGAGCCAAACGAGGCCGGTGTTTAATCAAGAAATTAGGTGCTGTGCGTTTGAGTGTGCATAGAACGAATCAGCATATCTACGCGCAAATCATTTCTGGAAGCGATGGTTCCGTCATCACTTGCGCATCGACTTTGGACAAAGAATTTAAATCCAATCAAAAGTCGGCTGCCAATAAGAAGACAGCAGCAGAAATTGGTAAATTAATAGCAGATCGCGCCAAAGCGAAAGGTGTGGAAAAAGTGGCTTTTGATCGCAGTGGCTTCAAGTATCATGGTAAAATCAAAGCGTTGGCCGATAGCGCCCGTGAAGCGGGTTTAGTTTTTTAATGGTCACGTCAACGTTTTCTTAATTTAAAGGGGCATTCATGAGCAGTATCGCCGTCGAACAAAAAACGGATGGTTTTCAAGAAAAAATGATAGCCGTTAATCGCACCGCTAAAGTGGTCAAAGGCGGTCGAATCTTTGGTTTTTCTGCGCTGGTCGTAGTCGGTAACGGTCGTGGCAAAGTTGGCTTTGGTCGCGGTAAAGCCCGTGAGGTACCGGCAGCCATACAAAAAGCGATGGAAAGTGCCAAACGCAACTTGATCGAAATTGAACTGAAAAACAATACCTTGCAACACCCGATTATTGCCCGGCACGGTGCTTCGAAAGTGATCATCCGACCTGCCTCGGAAGGTACGGGTATTATTGCTGGCAGCGCGATGCGTGCGATCTTTGAAGTCGTCGGAGTATCGAATGTGTTGTCGAAAGTGATCGGTTCTTCTAATCCCATGAATGTGGTTAGAGCGACTATCAAAGGTTTGAAGTCCATGACTTCGCCCTTAGCCATTGCTGAAAAGCGTGGTAAAACGGTCGAAGAAATTTTTGAATAAGCGAGTATCATATGAAATCGGCACATAAGCAGGTAAAAATACAATTAATTCGCAGCCTGGCCGGGCAGTTGCCAAACCATAAAGCCTGCGCTACTGGGCTGGGTTTACGTGGCTTAAACTCCATCTCAACGATAGAAGACACGGCTTGTAATCGTGGCATGATTAATAAAATCAGTCACTTAGTAAAGATACTAGAAGTTTAAAAACTTCCCTGAATGTAAAACTCTGGATGATGACTATGCGTTTCAACACAATAAAGCCAGCAGCTGGCTCCAAGCAAAGCCCCAAACGAGTCGGCCGCGGTATTGGCTCGGGCTTGGGTAAAACCTGTGGCCGAGGCCATAAAGGTCAACATGCTCGTGCCGGTGGTTATCACAAAGTCGGGTTTGAAGGTGGTCAAATGCCTCTGCAACGAAGACTACCTAAGTTTGGTTTTGTCTCACAGACGGCAGGGCTAACCGCCGAAGTTCGCCTGCATGAATTGATGAAAGTAGAAGGCGAACAAATCGATCTGCCTTCTTTAAAAAAAGCCGGGGTTCTCCCGCACTACATCGAAAAAGCAAAAGTCATTGCCTCTGGCAAACTGAGCAAATCCGTCGTGCTGAAAGGCATCCAAGCAACAGCGGGTGCAAAAAAAGCGATTATTGAAGCTGGCGGTAAGGTTGAAGAATAAATGGCAAAGCCAACATTAGGACTAGGCTTATCGCAAGGTGGATTGACCGAACTCAAACGTCGAATCCTTTTTGTATTGATTGGTATCATTGTTTATCGCGTCGGTGCCCATATACCTGTTCCAGGTATCAACCCGGAGCGATTAGCCGAATTATTCAAGCACCAGCAAGGCGGCATCCTCGGATTATTTAACATGTTTTCCGGTGGTGCCTTGCAGCGTTTCACCGTGTTTGCGTTAAACGTTATGCCTTACATCTCGGCTTCTATCATTGTTAATTTATTCTCAGTGATATCGCCGCGCTTAGAGCAATTGAAAAAAGAAGGCGAAGCCGGACGTCGGAAACTCAGCCAATATACGCGTTACGGCACACTATTGATCGCCGCTTTTCAAGGATTTGGTATCTCCAAATGGTTAGTCAGCAACGGCACCGTAATTGACCCGGGATTTAGTTTTTATTTCACGGCGACGATTACCTTAGTGGCAGGTACGATGTTCCTGATGTGGCTTGGTGAGCAGATGACCGAACGTGGCATTGGTAATGGTATTTCGTTAATTATTTTTGCCGGTATTGTCTCTCGCTTCCCGGCCGCTATTGCGCAAGTCATGGGGCAGGTGAGAGAGGGTCAGCTACAAGTGATTTCCATGTTACTGCTGATTGTCGTGGTGTTGCTGGTCACGGCTTTCGTGGTGTTTATGGAGCGCGGTCAGCGCCGCATTACCGTCAATTACGCGAAGCGGCAGCAAGGTCGAAAAATGTATGCGGCACAGAGCAGTCATTTGCCGTTAAAGATTAATATGGCTGGTGTCATACCGCCCATTTTTGCTTCCAGCATTATTTTATTCCCCGGCACTATTGCCCAGTGGTTTTCAGGAGTGGCCGGTATGGGTTGGCTGACGCAGGTCAGTTTAATGCTGCAACCAGGTCAACCTTTGTATTTATTATTTGATGCAATTGCGATTATATTTTTCTGTTTCTTCTACACGGCACTGGTATTTAATCCAAAGGACACCGCCGAAAATTTAAAGAAATCTGGTGCATTTATTCCCGGATTACGACCAGGTGAACAAACAGCGCAATACATAGATCGAGTGATGACTAGGCTTACCCTGGTAGGGGCGATTTATCTGACGCTAGTTTCGTTATTGCCTGAGTTTTTTATCCTGACCTGGAAAGTTCCGTTTTATTTTGGTGGCACATCGTTATTAATTGTCGTTGTGGTATTAATGGACTTTATGGCTCAGGTACAGGCCCATTTGGTTTCTCATCAATATGAGTCGATTATGAAAAAAGCCAATTTAAAAGGCCGCGGGATGGGGATGTAGTCCTGAAGGCGTCGTGGACAGAATATGGATACGACATATCATCGGATTAGATTGGATTCTTAGCATAGTATTAAGTGGAGATTAAAATGAAGGTTCGAGTCTCAGTAAAAAAAATGTGCCGTGCGTGCAAAATCATACGCCGTAAAGGGGTAGTACGCATTATTTGCACTGATGCAAGACACAAACAAAGACAAGGTTAAGAGATTGCTTTTTATTACCTTTACCGGTATCCTAGCAAGTTTTCAGCAGTTCAAGCTGACAGTTTCCCAGCATCCAGGAGAGTATTGAATGGTTGTTCGTATCGCCGGAGTGAATATTCCAGAACGTAAACATGCACGCATTGCATTGACCACAATTTATGGCATCGGGCACTCCCGTGCTCGCAAGATTTGTAAGTCTGCAGGCGTAGCGGGTGACCGAAAAATAAGCGAATTAGCAGAGTCTGAGGTAGAGGCCCTGCGTCGAGAGGTCGGTAAATTCCCTTTAGAGGGGGATTTACGCAGAGAAATTTCCATGAACATCAAGCGTCTCATGGATCTAGGATGTTATCGTGGTCTACGCCATCGGCGCGGTTTGCCGGTACGTGGTCAGCGAACCAAAACGAATGCTCGTACCCGTAAGGGGAAGGCAAAACCTATACGCAAGTAAGTTGAGACGGAGAATATGGCAGATCCAAAAACAACAACACGTGGGCGAAAAAAAGTAAAGAAGAAAGAGCAGGAAGGCATTGCTCATATCCATGCTTCTTTTAATAATACCTTAATTACAGTCACTGATCGTCAAGGTAACGCCTTAGCATGGGCTACTGCCGGAGGCAGTGGTTTTAGAGGTTCACGTAAAGGTACTCCGTTTGCAGCTCAAGTAGCTGTTGAAAAAGTAGCTGGCATCGTGAAGGAATTCGGTATGAAGGTATTGACCGTCTTCGTAAAAGGCCCAGGCCCTGGTCGCGAATCAGCCATACGTGCTTTTTACTCCAACGGCTTTTCGATAACCAGTATTATTGATGCGACACCGTTACCACATAATGGCTGTCGCCCCCCTAAAAAACGCCGCGTATAACATGATATCGGTGAAGATTGAAGAATAGGAGAGTTTGAATGGCAAGATACTTAGGCCCTACCTGCAAATTATCTCGACGCGAAGGTACGGACTTATTGCTAAAAAGCGGCATTCGGGCGATAGAAACCAAATGCAAATTAGATAATCAACCTGGCCAACACGCTCAAAAACGAGGCCGATTATCTGATTACGGTGTGCAATTGCGTATGCAGCAATTAATTAAGCGTCATTACGGAGTTTTGCATCGCCAATTTTTGAATTGCTATGTCGAGGCCGATCGTCAAAAAGGTTCCACCGGTGATAATTTGCTGAAAATATTGGAATCTCGATTAGACAATGTGGTCTATCGCTTAGGCTTTGCCAGTACCCGAGCCGAAGCCAGACAATTGGTCAGCCATAGAGCTGTTCTTGTCAATGGTCACGTGGTCAATATCCCGTCTTATCAAGTCAAACCTAATGACATTATTGAAATACGGGGCAAAGCAAAGAAACAGCTACGAATTTCTGCAGCTATGGATTTGGCGCAACAACGCGCTCCCGTTCAATGGCTGGATTTAAACAGCCAGGAAATGCGAGGAGTGTTTAAATCCTACCCGGAGCCTACAGACTTTCCAGCCATGTTCAAAGTGAGTCTCGTGGTCGAGCTTTTCTCGAAATAGAGGTAATTATATGCAGGACATTTACAGTAGTTTTTTAACTCCACGTAGCATACAAGTGCAAGCATTGACTCCGACGTCTTCTAAAATCATTTTAGAACCGCTAGAGCGTGGTTTCGGCCACACATTGGGTAATGCCCTGCGTCGCATATTGCTGTCTTCTATGCCAGGTGCAGCTATTGTGGAAGTTGAGATCGAGAATGTATTGCATGAATACAGCTCCATTGAAGGCGTTCGCGAAGATGTCATTGATATTCTTCTCAACCTTAAAGGTATTGCTATTAAATTAATGGGTCGCTCAGAAGTCACCTTGACTTTAGAGAAAAAAACACCCGGTCCGGTATTGGCTAGCGATATCACACCGGAACATGACGTGGAGATAGTGAACCCACATCACGTCATTGCTCACTTGACGAAGGCGGGTAAACTAAAAATGCACCTGAAAGTGATGCGTGGTCGTGGCTATGTGGCATCCACCTCATGGTCTGAAAGCTCGGGTAAACCGGTCGGAAAATTACCGTTAGATGCGTCTTTCAGCCCAGTCACTCGCGTAGCTTATCAAGTCGAAAATGCCCGCGTCGAAAAACGCACCGACTTAGACAAGTTAATTTTAGAAATTGAGACCAATGGTACGTTAGAAGCGGAAGAAGCAATTCGCATCTCTGCCACTATTTTACAGCGCCAATTAGCTTCTTTCGTGGAATTAAAACATGCGGCATTAAGTTCTCCCAAAGAGAAAGCTCGTAAGATTAATCCACTGTTACTACGGCCCGTGGAAGATCTTGAATTAACGGTACGTGCAGCTAATTGCTTGAAAGCAGAGAGCATTAATTCCATTGCGGATTTGGTACAGCGCACCGAAGCCGATTTATTAAAGACCCCCAATTTAGGCAAGAAATCGCTGACAGAAATCAAAAATGTACTGGCAGCACGTAACTTGCATTTGGGTATGAAGGTGGAAGATTTACCACCATCGGATTTAGAAAAAGAATAGGAAAACAGCGATGAGACACCGAAAAAGTGGCCGACACTTAAATCGAACCAGCAGCCATCGACAAGCAATGTTCCGTAATATGGTGAATTCGCTTTTTAATCATGAGTTGATAAAAACGACATTACCCAAAGCGAAAGAGTTGCGTGGTTTTGCCGAACCCCTAATTACTTTGGCTAAAATCGATGGCGTAGCCAATAGACGTTTAGCCTTTAACCGTCTTCGCGATAAAGTGGTAGTCGGTAAATTATTCGCCGAATTAGGCCCACGCTTTAAAGAAAGAGCCGGCGGTTACCTGCGCATTTTGAAATGCGGTTTCCGTGCCGGTGATAATGCCCCCATGGCCTATGTTGAACTAGTGGATCGCGTAGTAGAAGAAAGCGCAGAGGAAGAGTAAACCCCACCCAATATCATTCTCTCTATATTTTCCTTCTTCCAAAAAAATACTCTCCTTCTCCCCTTGTGGGAGAAGGTGCCGAAGGCGGATGAGGGGTAAATAAAGAAGTCAAAATCAAGCTAAAAATTTTCCAAAAAAATAAAGAGCTATGGGTTATGCTGTCATTTTTCTGGAAAGTTAGAAGCAGCATTTAACCTTGTTTTTACCCCTCATCCGCCCTTACGGGCACCTTCTCCCACAAGGGGAGAAGGATATTGATAAGATATTTTCTATAAAACTAAGAAAAAAGAACCTAAAACGGAATATCGTCCTCAAATTCATCAACCGATGCAGTTTCCGCAGGCATGGGCTGAGGATGAATCTTAATTGCTTTACCGGAATCATCCATCTTACTCTCTTGAAGATTCGCTAACCCTTGATGAGCTGAACCGCTGCGACTATCCAAAATATGCATCTCATTCGCAATGATTTCCGTCGTGTGACGTTCAATGCCACTTTTATCTTGCCATTTACGTGTACGCAAACTACCTTCTACGTAAATTTTGGATCCCTTGTGTAAATACTCGCCGACAATTTCTGCCAATCGATTAAAAAACACAATCCTATGCCATTCTGTGCGATCTTGTAATTCACCACTGGTTTTATCGCGCCAACTTTCACTGGTTGCCAAATTAACATTAGCAACAGCGCTGCCGCTTGGTGTGTATCGCACTTCTGGGTCGCTGCCCAAATTACCGATTAGAATGACTTTATTTACACCTCTAGCCATGTGCCTCTCCTTAAAAATATGACATTGAACCAAAACTTGATCTGATTTTGCTTTGCTATCGTGAGCTCAGGCACCCTATATCTTTGGCACAAACGCTAGTATTTTAGACGAGTTGGGTGAGAAAAATTTTCCCGCCAAAATCGGCAAAATACGAACGTTTCCATCCTGGGGCTGAGCTGTCACTTGCTATCAGTTAGGAATCTCTAAAATAATTCCCTCTTAAGTTTATCTTAAACAAACTATATTACCTTGGGGAAAACTTGCATTCAATCAAAAAGTAGTTTTTATTTGTAAATCATCCAACTCGGCGATATTAAAAAGTCGTTTATCTATCTTTAAACACGCCAACTTCTCGGCAGGCATCACGATAGCCTCACCGACACCGGTTAATTCTAATAATCGCTTACTCAGTTTTTGAGCCTCGTGATCGCTTAAATCACCCACAGCTAACATGAAGGTGCTCAAATACGGTGGCTGACGCATGGTCGTGGCAACCAGCAACCACAGCCCCAGCAACAGCAAATTACCGATAAAAATACCGGTGAAATGATAATGGCTATAAACCCAACCGCCCAAAGAACCGCCCAGAAAAATTCCAAAAAATTGCGCACTGGAATAGACACCAATCGCAGTGCCTTTACTGGCGACCGGAGCTACCTTGGAAACCAGTGAGGGTAAGGTCGCTTCTAAAAATGTAAAAGCCGTGAAGAAAAGGGCCAGCCCTAGGGCAAACACCCATAGCGTGGAGTTGATCTGCCAAATTAGCATAGAAATCACTAAGACCACAATGGCAGCAATAAAGAAAAATTTTAAACGCCGGTATTTTTCAGCAACAATAATAAGCGGAGTGACCGCAAGAAAAGCGATCACCATGACAGGTAAATAAATCAGCCAGGCCATCTGTTCCGCATGATGGCTTTTTTGCAATAATAATAAAGGAATCGCAATAAAGCTGGAAGTCAGTACGACATGTAACGCCATAATGCCAAAATCCAGACGCAATAGCTCCAGATTAAATAAGGTACGCTTCAAGAGTGCCGGTAATGCTTCTGCCTCGCGATGAAAAATTTGTCTAGGGGGTTTAGGAACACCGAGCAACGCCATTAAAATACTGACGAATCCTAAAAATCCGGTAAACCAAAAAATACCTGACAAACCGATCAGGCTATTAAGAGCAGGGCCTAGCACGATGGCCAATGCAAAAGAAAAGCCAATGGTCATCCCAATAATAGCCATTGCTTTCGTACGATTTTCCACGCGAGTGACATCGGCCAGCAGCGCAATCACGGTACTGCCCACCGCGCCGGCTCCTTGCAGCGCCCGGCCGATAATCACACCTTGAATGGACTGCGATAAGGCGGCCACGACACTCCCCGCTATGAAAATCAGCAAACCACCGACGATAACTACTTTGCGGCCGCATTTATCCGATAACATCGCCAAGGGAATTTGTAAGATAGCTTGGGTAAGCCCGTAAACACCCAGCGCCATGCCGATCAAACTGGGAGTGGCACCCCGGAAATGGGGAGCAGATAAAGTAAACACAGGTAAGATAATAAATAAGCCCAGCATCCGAAAACAGAAAATACCGGATAACGACAACACAGCGCGGGTTTCAAAGCGAGGGGGTGGCATACGCAGATTCATAAACTGAGCTTCACTTGACAAGGCAAACGGTTGCTATATTCTAGTGCGATGATTAGGGTTATGACAAGGCATTCCGTTACATCCTTACGATAATGGCTTACTGTAAAATTCTCACCACCGAGTGGCTTCGATTACGGGTACAGCATGAAAACAATTCAAATTCGTGGCGCTCGTACCCACAACTTAAAAAACGTCGACCTGGACTTACCACGCGACAAATTCATAGTCATCACTGGCTTATCCGGTTCCGGTAAATCCTCATTAGCATTTGATACACTTTATGCAGAAGGACAGCGGCGTTACGTCGAATCACTATCTGCCTATGCCCGGCAATTCCTATCCGTGATGCAAAAACCCGATGTCGATCATATTGAAGGTTTGTCACCGGCCATATCCATCGAACAAAAAGCCACTTCCCACAACCCACGATCCACCGTAGGCACCATCACCGAGATCTACGATTACCTGCGGTTACTCTATGCCCGCGTCGGTCAACCCTACTGCCCTCACCACCATACCTTGCTGGAAGCGCAAACCATCAGCCAAATGGTGGATAGTGTGCTGGCCTTGCCCGAAGATAGCCGTTGGATGATTCTGGCTCCTGTCGTCAAAGAGCGCAAGGGAGAACATGTCCAATTATTGGATTCCCTGCGTCGACAAGGTTTTATTCGAGCACGCATTGATGGCGAGATTGTTGAATTAGATGAAGCCCCCAAGCTGAGCCTCCGTCAAAAACATACCATTGAAGTAATTATTGACCGCTTTAAAATTCGTCCCGAGTTAATGCAGCGTTTAGCAGAATCATTTGAGACCGCACTGCGCCTCAGTGACGGCATTGCGCTGTTAACGAGTATGGAAAAGAACGGGGGAGTGGATAAAGTATTTTCCTCCCGCTATGCCTGCACGCAATGTGGTTATAGTTTAACGGAATTGGAACCCCGTTTATTTTCATTTAATAACCCATCAGGAGCTTGCCCCGATTGTGAAGGGTTGGGCGTAAAACAATTTTTTGACCCCGGCAAAGTCTTGCAAGACCCCGACCTCAGTTTAGCCGGTGGCGCTATCCGAGGTTGGGATAGACGCAATGTCTATTATTTTCAAATTTTGAATTCATTAGCTAAGCATTTTAAATTCAGTGTGGATAAACCATTTTCGGAATTACCTAAAAAAATCCAAGACAAAATTTTATACGGCACTGGTGATGAAGAAATTCAGTTTTCCTATGTCAATGAAAATGGTCGCAAAACTACCCGGGTTTACCCATTTGAAGGCATTATTCCCAATATGCAACGCCGGTATCTGGAAACCGAATCCGAAACCGTGCGCCAAGACCTTTCACGTTATTTAACGATACGCCCTTGCCCTT
Source organism: uncultured Gammaproteobacteria bacterium (assembly GCA_963797335.1). Taxonomy (GTDB): domain Bacteria; phylum Pseudomonadota; class Gammaproteobacteria; order JAURND01; family JAURND01; genus CAWCOU01. The sequence continues at coordinate 51,277 of CAWCOU010000007.1, forward strand.
CCTGTGAGGGCACGCGGTTACGCGAAGAAGCACGAAATGTCTTCATTAATAAGACCAATTTACCGCAAATCGCCACCATGCCAGTGGGTAAATCATTACTCTTTTTTCAACAGCTAAAGTTGTCTGGGCAGCGCGGTAAAATTGCCGAACGAATCCTCAAAGAAATTACTGATCGATTAGGTTTTCTAGTCAGCGTTGGTTTAGATTACCTAACCATCCATCGCAGCGCCGATACCCTATCCGGTGGTGAGGCACAGCGCATTCGTTTAGCTAGCCAGATAGGTTCCGGTTTAGTCGGCGTCATGTATATATTGGATGAGCCTTCCATCGGCTTGCATCAGCGCGATAATGATCGCCTACTGCAAACATTAAAACACCTGCGTGATTTAGGAAATACCGTTATCGTGGTCGAACACGATGAAGATGCGATTCGCGCCTCCGATCATGTCGTCGATATTGGTCCGGGTGCTGGGGTGCATGGCGGTCAGATTATTGCCCAAGGCCCTCCTGAAGCTATTATCAAGTGTAAGCAGTCTTTGACTGGGCAATATTTAGCAGGAAAATTGAAAATCGAGGTGCCTAAACAACGGCTGGTGCCCGATCGAAATCGTATGCTGCGGTTAATAGGCGCTACGTGTAATAATTTAAAAGATATCGAAGTCGCCATCCCCATCGGGTTAATGACCTGTGTCACCGGTGTCTCCGGTTCAGGAAAATCCAGTCTTATCAATGACACCTTATATCCCATTGCGGCGCGGAGTTTAAACGGCGTAGAACAATTGACACCGGCGCCTTACAAACAGATTGCCGGTTTAGGCCATTTAGATAAAGTGGTGGCCATCGATCAAGACCCTATTGGCCGTACGCCGCGATCTAACCCTGCGACTTACACGGGATTATTCACACCCATCCGCGAATTATTTGCCGGCACTCAAGAAGCACGTTCCCGTGGCTATACCCCGGGTCGATTTAGTTTTAACGTTAAGGGCGGCCGCTGTGAAGCCTGCGAAGGCGATGGCTTAATCAAAGTAGAAATGCATTTTTTAGCTGATGTTTACGTGCAATGCGATGTGTGCAAAGGGCAACGTTACAATCGTGAAACCTTAGAGGTCAAATACAAGGGAAAAAATATCCACGAAATATTAGCGATGACCATCGAAGAAGCCCGAGAATTTTTCGACCCTATCCCGCAAGTTGCTCGAAAATTACAGACCTTAATGGAAGTCGGTTTGTCTTACATCGGCCTAGGCCAAAGCGCCACCACTTTATCTGGCGGGGAAGCACAACGAGTCAAGTTAGCCAAAGAACTCTCTCGCCGCGATACTGGAAATACCTTATATATCCTGGATGAACCCACCACCGGATTACATTTCCACGATGTCAAACAATTATTAGACGTATTGCGCGACCTGCGTGATCGTGGCAATACGGTAGTAGTGATTGAACATAATTTGGATGTCATCAAAACGGCAGACTGGATTATTGACTTAGGCCCCGAAGGCGGCGAAAAAGGTGGTCACGTGATCGCAGTGGGCACACCGGAAGCCGTTGCCAAAGAAAAAAATTCCTTCACCGGCCAATTCTTGCAGCACGTATTAACCGACCTTTAACATGGAAGTGCATACTTGTTATGCGTTTGTCATAGCTTAAATGCGCGCAGCCGTCCGCGTGCCCGGAAAAGTATATTAAGATTAAAATGGGTGCATTCATAAAAGATTTTCTTTAGTTTGTCAAATAGCGACAGCCTTAAATAACAACCCCATAGAAAAAATGTTATTTGTTTATGGCGCCCAAAGTCAACTACGAGCCTCTTTATTTTTAAAAAAAGCCGAATGAGTTCTAGATAAAATTATGATCCCTAATCTAAGAAACTTAGTAACCTCTTATTTACATTAGTGTTAAGAGTGAAGACTGAACTGTCGGCAGTTTGTCGACGATTAAAATTGCTTGCCCTAGATGGCACGATGCGCGCACTGATTGCGTTAACACAGAGAATTCATGTACTTCGGAATAGGCTTCTTGATTTTAAAGTTCCGGTTTCTTCTTGGTGGTCGAGTACTCTGTCCAGCATTTGTCTGTAATCCTGGGCTTTGTGACGCTCCAATCTATCATGATTACTCCCTTTCAATAAGTGTGCCTTCTCATTTGAAAGTTCAAGAAAATATTTGTATTCAACAGGAGGTAAAATAGATTCCGCAGCTTTTTTCATCGCTCGATCGGATAATTCCTGGGCACAATCATGTTTTGTAAAAAAGTGTTGAACTAAGCCAATATTTTTATCAATGGCAGTTTGAAATTGTTCAACATCGTCCGGGCTATCTTTAAAAATTTTCTGTAATTTTTTATAAGCAATAATATCTGCGATTTTGTTAAGGCAAAATGAGACATTCATTGCAGTTAATTCTGTTTTGGAGGCGTGTAATTGATTTAAATAAAACTCCAGTGTTCTTTGTATTTTTTCCAGGTCTGTCAAACGTTTTAAATTTAATTTGCCATCTAGTAATTGTTGATGAATATCGACGAGAGGCATGGTCTTTGATTTTCTTGCCATGAAGAAATTAGGACGCTTTTGCGGTATTGATTTTTCATCTGAAGTAGAAATTTCTTTACGTTTGGTGCCAGGCATGACAGACCTCTTAAATAAAAATGGATAAAAGCAAGCGGCTGTATTAATAAATACACAGATCCTGCCAAACTAAGCCCTGAAACAGCCCCTGGGCTGCTTCAGGCGTGAAGTGGCTTCAGCTTCACCCTCAGATGCCAAGACTTGTCTCTTTGCATATGCTATGATAAGGAACCATCATTAATATTTCCTTATTAAAATCCAACTTTAAGCGTTTTTTTGTGAAATATGATTAAAAATCCTGCTATGACTTCTCGATTCCTGCGAGCACTGCGTCGCGAACCCGTGGATAAAACCCCCATTTGGCTGATGCGCCAGGCCGGTCGTTACCTGCCTGAATATCGTCAAATGCGAGCCGATGCCGGTGATTTTCTGACTTTATGCAAAACCCCGGAACTGGCCTGTGAAGTGACATTACAGCCGCTACGACGGTTTGATCTGGATGCCGCGATTGTTTTTTCTGATATCTTAACTATCCCTGATGCTATGGGTCTGGGCTTGCACTTCATCGAAAATGAAGGCCCCAAATTTGCTAAGCCCATACGTTCAGCTGCAGATATTCACCGCTTAGCCGTTCCCGATATGGATAAAGAATTACGTTATGTCATGGATACCCTGCGCTTAGTAAGAGAAAAACTAGCGGATGAAATACCCTTAATTGGCTTTTCCGGCAGCCCCTGGACTTTGGCCACCTATATGGTAGAAGGGGGCGCCAGCAAAACATTCAGCCAGATAAAACGATGGTTATTCGCATCTCCTCAACAACTACACAACCTGCTCACCGTATTAGCTAAGGCCGTGGAAGAATATCTGGTTGCCCAGGTAGCAGCAGGCGCGCAGGCTGTCATGATATTTGACACCTGGGGAGGGATTTTGACACCAAGGGACTATGAAGAATTTTCGTTACGTTACATGAAACAGATTATTACAGGTTTCCGCCAGAGAACCGCTGTTAAGCCAACACCGATTATTCTCTTTACAAAAAACGGTGGCCAATGGTTAGACACCATGGCAGACAGTGGCTGCGATGCACTAGGCATTGATTGGATGACAGACCTCGCTTGGGCCAGAGCCAAAGTTGGACACAAAGTTGCATTACAAGGTAATATGGACCCTGCTATACTTTATGCTGACCCCGCACGCATTGAACAAGAAGTGGCCACCATATTATCCAGCTATGGCAAGGGTAGTGGTCACATTTTCAACCTAGGTCATGGCATACAACAGGATACACCAGTAGAGAATGTCTCTGTATTGGTTGAGGCAGTGCACCGTTTAGGAACTCATGTAGAATATTCACCATGCACACCATGAATATTTACACAGCGACTATTACCCTCATTTTAGTCATGGACCCCCTCGGTAACATTCCGGTTTTTTTAACCGTATTAAAAAAAATCCCCCCCAACCGCTATATTCGTATCATATTGCGCGAATGCCTAATCGCCTTCGTCATTTTAACGCTATTCTTATTCTTTGGCGGTTATATTATGCAAGGCTTGAGCATCACTGCTCCCGCCTTGAACATCGGCGGCGGGATCATCCTATTCATCATCGCCCTGCGCATGATTTTCCCCCATCCCGATGCCTCGACAAATCATGAATCACATCACGGCGAACCCTTCATTGTGCCATTGGCCATTCCATTAACGGCAGGCCCAGCCGCACTGGCCACCGTTTTATTATTCGCCTCCCAAGAACCACGAAAGATGATGGTCTGGTTTTCAGCCCTAACGATCTCCGCATTAATCTTCACCATCGTCCTATTATGTTCGCGATCTCTAATGAAAGTGTTAGGTGAACGAGGTTTGATTGCCCTAGAAAGATTAATGGGTTTAATTTTAACAACCGTCGCAGTCCAAATGTTTTTAAGCGGAATGAGTCAATACTTCCACCTATAAATGCAAAAGATCACGACGAGACGACGAGTCTATGATTTACTGCCCAAGTAAGCATGAAGAATCCCAGGGGCTGGATGCAAACCCTCTAATTCAGGGAGGAATTAGGGAGCTACACGGATGTATTCATGCGTGTTTGCAGCCAGCCCCTGGGATTCTTCATGCGCGAACTGGCTCCGCGGCGAGTTGGCTCCAGCATCACATTTCAGTTGCAGCAAAGATTAATTGATGTTAACCTGGATATTAGCACCTTTATTCTTTAAAATGTCATTAATTAGTATAAAAGAATCTTCTAAATCAAGCTGCTTTCTAAATCGAAAGTCTGTTTCTAGGATAAGAAACAGATAGGTTACCTAAAATAGCTTCATCACACCATGGCTGTTGCATACTCACAGTCAAGCCAAGGACGTAGGCGCTTTCCGATTTGGACTTAACAATAAAAAGGCCAAGGAATGAGAACGCACATCGCACGTCTATTATTTACCATCCTCATCTCAACCGCTTGCGTAATTATCCCAAGCCAAATCAGCCTGGGTGAACCTGATACGACAACTGCGCCGCTCAACACATCCTCCGTTGACTGCAACCTCACACCCAATCCAAGCGATTGTTTTTGGCAGCAAAGCCAAACCAACTGGCAGCAGGGTAGTATTCAAAACCTACCATTGAATACCCAATCATTAGGCCTATACGGCCCATTCTCAGCCACCATGACTTACGACAACGATCTCGGCTGGATTTTAGGATTATCCTATGTCGAAATGCTCAATGAGCGATTCGGTGTAGCCATGAAAGGGTCTATAGGAAAAAACGAATGGCGGGGTAATTTAACCGCAGGCTACGCTATCAACGATAAACACCAAGTTAAATTGACCTACGAATATTTAACACAGAACCTACCTTTTGATTTTGCCAGCGGCACAGTAAACAGCTGGGTTGCTCAGCATGCATTGGGCGGGGCTTACCAATACCTATTACGCGAAGGAATGATTCATAGCCTGGAGCTATCGGGCTCTTACGCCAAGGCACAAGGAAAAAATTTAGACGAGGTTGTTTTTTACCAGGGCGATGACCCTTATTTAAATAAGCGACGAATTGCACCAGGCCAAGAGGCCACGGGTTTAGCAAAAATAAACTTACTGCCATTTATTAACACCTCAGTCACTTTGGGAGGTGGTTATAGCCAAGTTCAATACAATACCCGCTATGAGAATAACCAAAATAATGCCGCGTTCGCCTATGTGACAGAAATTGAGCATATTTTTCATCCCACGTTCAAATTGACAACCTCGGTTAACAACAGCGCTTCCAATACCAATTACACGGCCAAAGTCAGCAAATTGTTGCCAAAGAATTTTGAAGTCTCTGTATCGGGTCAACACCAAAACAGCAGAGGCAATCTGCCCAATGCCAGTAGCGTTATGCTGGGCGTGACTTATCCAGCGCCTAAAGCGTACGCCATGAATAAATTCAGCAGTGGCTTGACCGAATTAAAAAACTGGATAGAAAAACCGGTGGTCTACTACACGCGAGTGTTAGCGGTTAAAGACGAATTAGTGCAAAAATACTCGCTCTCATCCCAACCCATTCCCTCACAAACCAAATACATTTCCCAATCGATTGATAGTGTTAATACCAAGGATTATTTCCAGTTCGATCCTACGTTATATGATCAGGTTCAATTTACTATGGTTATCTCCCCCAGTGGCAAACCGGGAGTCAATTTCGCAGGTCAATTGGGTATCGTGCTGGCGCAGACGAATCTTTATGAAGCGCTAGTCTCCTCAGCGCAGCCTATTCCCGGTGGCCAGGATCTGGAAGGGGATTACAATATTACGATTACCGCCACTGGCATGAAGAAAGGCTTGAATCAGCCGCTCGTTGATAGTCGAACCTTTGGTCTTACCGTTCTTTATACAGGTCCCGTCTGGTCAAATAAAAATCTGCCAGATACCACAGTGGGCATGAACTACCCCGAAGTGGATTTAGCGCAAAACAGTGGCACTGACAATGGTTATGTGACCACTGCAGACTTGCCAAATGACACCTACACCTTTAGCTTAGTGGATGGCCCTTCATGGCTTACCGTGAAGGACCAGCATATACTCGTGGCCACTGGCCCGACACCGGTGACAACCAATAACAGCGTCAGTGTAAAACTGTCTGTCACTAGCCAAACATTACATCAGTCCGCTGAGAAAGTTTTCCAGGTGCAAGTAAAAGCGGGAGCACCGGTTTGGAATGGCAATTTGCCGGATGGGCAATACGATATCGTTTATCCCACAGTGGATTTGAAAAACTACGTCACTACGCCGGGAGCTTCATCAGACCAATATACGTTTACCTTAAGCGGGCAACCCAGTTGGCTGGAATTAAGTTCGGATGGGCAATCCTTGATTGGCAATGGCCCTATACCGGAAAATCAAGGCAATGTGGTTACCTTTTCTATCACCGCGAAAAGTAGCACTTCTGAAATCAGCACTACTCAGCAATTTACCCTACATATTCAGCCCGGTAATCCTAAATGGACTGAAAATATGTTACCGGATGCGGAATATGGCCAAACTTATGGAGCCATTGATCTGGCCGCATTTCTTTACACCCCCGGTTTAGCCAATGATAGTTACCGCATTAGCTTAGGTAATGACGCTCCTTCGTGGTTAACCATCAACGACGATCATACGCTGGTCGGTACTGCTCCGGTGCCTGATACACAAACGTCACCCGTTTCTATCACCATCCAGGCGGTTAGTAAGCAAACTGGTCTTGCGGCTGCTCCACAAGTCTTTACTCTAGTCATTGCTGATCGTGGCGCCCCTATTTGGACAAAAACCGAACTTCCAGATGCGCAATACGGAACGGTATACACCAGCACGGATTTAAATTCCTATGTCTACACCCCAGGACTTACAGAAACCTATACCTATGCTCTAAAAGATTTACCTTCGTGGCTGAAAGTAACGAATGGGCACATACTAGAAGGGACGGGCAATATTCCGAATGATGCCCCAGATGTGCTACAAATCTCTGCCACTGTGACGGGCAATACCTCTCAGAAAAGCACAGCGGCTGTGCTAGCCGTGAAAGTGCGGCCGGGTGCGCCGGTATGGAGCGGTAATCTTCCTGCCGCCCAATACAACCAAGCTTATGCAGGCGTCGACTTGTTACCTATGGTGCAAACACCGGGTGTACAAGGGGATAGCTATGTATTTAAAGTGGATAGCGCACCTGCATGGCTAAAACTGGGTGCCGATGGCCACTCGTTGGTAGCCAATGGCAGCGTGCCTGAAAATGTCGACAGCCCCGTGGCTGTTAAGTTAACCGCTACCAGTAACGCCTCGCAATTAAGCACATCCCAAGATTTTACGATCATCATTAATCCGGGAGCACCGGTCTGGACCAATAATAATTTGCCCGATGCGCAGTTTGGCTTGACTTACGAGGCCGTTGATCTATCGCCTTTAGTGCATACTCCTGGATTAACGAACGACTCATTTACCATGGAGTTGGCGCCAGGGTCACCAGCGTGGTTACAAATAGGTCAGGATGGACATAGTTTGGTGGGTGTATCCCCCGTACCCTCCAATCAACCGACACCTGTGCAAATTACCATTAAAGCGACTAGCACAGGCACGAATCTAAGCGCCTCGCAGACATTTACCATTAATGTGACTCCTCAAGGTGCCCCTATTTGGATAAAAACAGAATTACCAGACGGTCAGTATAATGCACCTTATACTCCGGTTGATTTAACGACGTATGTAGATACGCCAACCATCGATTTGGAAACCTATCAATTTAAAATCGTCGATGCACCCAGCTGGTTAACCTTGGGTAGCGATGGCCACACATTACAAGCCACAGGTCCTATTCCAGAAAATAGTCCAAATACGGTTCAGCTACAGATCAATGTGACGGGAACAAAATCGCAACAAACCACGCTAGGTACTCTAACCTTACGGCTGCAACCGGGTGCGCCGATATGGAGCGGTGAATTACCAACGGCACAATACGAAGTGGCTTATGACGGTGCAGACTTGCTACCCATGGTTCGTACCCCTGGTGAGGTAGCAGACCATTACACATTTACCTTAGATTCATCCGCACCGGCATGGGTGAAACTGGGTAGCGACGGCCATTCCTTGGTGGCTAATGGTGTGGTTCCTGCCAATGAATCCAGCCCAGTGTCGGTGAAAATCACCGCCAAAAGTGACGCCTCCGGGTTAAGCACGACCGAAGATTTCAGTGTAACGATCAACCCCGGCGTGCCAATTTGGATAAACGATAACTTACCCGATGCGCAATACGGATCTACCTACGGTGCTGTCGATCTAGCACCGATGCTCTATACGCCAGGCTTACCAAACGACACCTATAAAATGGAATTAGCGCCTGGCAGCCCAAGTTGGTTGAATATTGTCAACGACCATGTGTTAACCGGAGTAGATATTACTCCCGATGATGAGAAAACCCCGTTACAAATCACCATTAAAGCGACGAGCAAAACAGGGTTGAGCTCAGACCAAACGTTTGTACTGGTCATTACGCCACGCTCAGCACCGATCTGGACAAATACGCAATTACCCGATGCAACCTATGGTGAGGTTTGCAATCCCATCGATTTAAATACGTATGTCGCTACCCCAGGTCAAAGTGATACTTATACTTTTGAAGTCACACAAACGCCGCCATGGCTGACATTGGATAGCGATGGCCATACCTTAATTTGTACGGGAGCAGTGCCAGAAAGTGCAGACAATGACCAGCAAGTGTCGGTGACGGTCACGGGAGTTAATGCTAAGCAGAGTACCCCAGGGGTTTTATCGTTACATATTTTACCTGGAGCACCGGTATGGAGTGGGGGATTGCCCGACGCCCAATATAATGCAAGTTACGTAGGCACCGATTTATTACCGATGGTGCATACGCCAGGGGAAGTTTCAGACAATTACACCTTTAATTTAGATGCCAATGCGCCGTCTTGGTTAAAACTGGATGGCCATTCCTTGGTCGCTAACGGTGTGGTTCCGGAAACGGAAAATAGCCCAGTCAGCGTAAAAATCTCGGTGACTAGTGCTGCTTCACAAAAAACAACCGCTCAAGTTTTTAACGTCAATATTAACCCAGGTAATCCGGTTTGGTCTGGTAATCTACCTGATGGCGGATATGGGACAATTTACCCAAAAATTGATTTATCCCCTATGGTGCACACACCCGGCTTACCGAGTGACAGTTACCAAATGCAATTGGCGGCGGGGGCACCTTCGTGGCTTACCATAGATCCCAGCGATCAGCATACCTTGATGGGAACGGCACCTATTCCCGATAATGAATCAACGCCAGTGACCATCACGATTACAGCGGTTAGCCAAGGTACAGCCAATAAACTAAGCACATCACAAACCTTTACCTTTGGCTTAGTGCAAGGTTTGGCTTGGAGTAATGCCACGCCCATTCCGGCCACTGCTGGCGACAGCACTTATAGCTACAATCTCAATGAATTAGTGACTTGTCCAGTGGGTGACCAATGCCCCTTAGTGGTCTCTAATTTACCTGCCTGGTTAAAAATTCAAACGAATCCGGATGGCAGTGTATGGTTGGCGAACACGCAACCCGTGCCTGCAGCCTCAGAAGATCAGAATGGTTCTGTGAGTTTCAATGTCGAAGCCAGCAGCAAGAACACCAACCAAGTGCTTCCTACGAAAACTTTTACCATTCCCATCACCAATGTATTACCAGAGTGGCAACAAACAACCATCCCTGGGGTTTTTTACGATGGCGCCAGTACGGACGGCAATGACCCAGATCAAACCGTGCATTTGAACGATTATATTACGGATAAAACTAACGCGGGACTTAATTTTTTACCCGGCCCGAATTTTGATAGTAGTAAATGGCGTATTGCAAATCCGGCCGGCACTAACGATTATTACCTAGTGAAACTCGCGCCTGGCGATATCAGTGAAATCGGCACGCAAATGAAAGTATCAGTCTTAGCTAAAAATAATACTTCCGTGGATGGCAAAAGCAACGATGTACTCGTCAATATTTTGCCTAACAATGGTCTCTCGCCACCGACGTGGAACACGACGACATTACCCGCCGCCAATATGGGTGCAGTCTACGGTGGTAGCAGCGCGGTTGTTGATTTAAATACCATGGTTTCCACCCAAAATGTCAGCGGTGATAGCTACCAATTCAGCTTCGACGATAAAACATTGCCGCACCCAGCTTGGTTAGATAGTGCTCAGATCACCGAAACAGGTCATTTAACCAGTACGGGTAATGTGCCCGTCGATGCCGGCACGGCTTGCAGCGCAGGTGGCCCGTATGATGTTTGCTTTAGCGTGGCGATTTTAGCGACCAGTAAGGCTTCAGGTAAGTCTCAATCCTACACGTTTAAAGATATTGCCATTCTTCAAGCACTACCCATCTGGTCGGCTACCCCGCCCGTTGCCTATGATAAATGGACTATAGCCTATGATGATACCGACAAAGGCATCGAACTAGATCAATTTATAACCAGTGGTGAAAATAATTTGACTTTCAGCTTGGCACAACCTCAGGCCAACTGGAGTATCGTGCCGGATGGCGGTAAGCATTACTTGCGCCGAACCACCAGCGCAGGCCAATTACCGGATGACATCAACACGACGGTCTCGCTGCGAATTGTCGCCAGTAACAGTACTTCGACCCCAGCGAATCAGAATGCCAATGCTTACAAAGATGTAAAAATCACCGTGGGCCCGGATAGTAGTTTATTACCCCCAGTATGGGAGCAAGAAACACTGCCTAATGCCGATATGGGCTACAACTATCCAAAAACAGGCAGCATCGATTTGGCGTCAATGGTATCAACACCTGAAGTGAGCGGCGATAAATTCACCTTCACCTTTGATGATACGGATAAGAATATAGGTGCTCACCCCGCCTGGCTGATCATCCAAAATGGTCAATTAATCAATGATCCAGCTGCGAATAATAACGAAGTGCCAAAAACCGCTACCAGTCCGTTTGCTGTGAGAATCGTGGCTACCAGCGTGGCTTCGGGAGTCAGTACGGCTTATACCTTCAGTAATATTCAGGTGAATCAGATCCCTCCGGTTTGGCAAGATGTGCAATCGTCACAAATACGATTTGATGATACCACCAGCAGTATTCCGCCCTCCGGCACGACCTTAAAAAATTGGATACAATCGGGCACGGATAAAAATGTGGTATTCAGCTTCAACACCTCAGGGCAAAGCACGTGCTCACTCAACAATTTTATCGGCGCTAACTGGGTTATCCCTACGAGTAGCCCTGCCAATATTTTCCGCAGCGCCGCAGGGCAAACGAACCCAGCAGATGTGTGGGATGGTACGGATGACACTTTAGTCAGTATCCCGGTGCTGGCCAGTAACGATACCTCAGTAACACCGGTGGAAGCCTGCTTATCTGTAAAAGTGTCGCCGGATACCAGCATGCCAGCGCCAGCTTGGCTAAATGGTAGTTTCCCAGCCATTTATGGGGGAGAACCCGGGCTTTACCAATACCAGGTTGACCTGAGTCAATATATTAATGACGGCAGTAATAAGGAGTTTACCTGTAAAATTGGCGAGAATAGCGCCAACTGGTTAATGCTCAATACACAAAATATGGGTCAACTCATTAATGATCCTGCGGTGAATGGCGGTGGTGTTCCTCCCACGGATGATAAGCCGCAGATCACTCTCAATTGCCAAAGCAAAGCTTCTGCGCAATGGACGGGCGCTAAAACATTTACTCTAGATGTAGCCCCTGTGTTAAAACAGGCAGGTGATGCATCGATACCTTCTCAAATTAAGTTTGATGACATCGATACCGGTATCAATGCCTACGATTTCTTAATATCGGGTCGTAAGGGTGTTGTGCTTAGCATTAAGGGGGCAGATTCTAGTTATATAGCCAATAATTGGACGGTAGCTAATAGTCAGTACCTGCGAAGAAAGCCAGTGAACACCAATCAGATCGATGCTAGTGATTTAACTGGTAGTATCCAAGGCAAGGTAAAAATCAATGTCGAGGTCAGCAATTCGACGTCAACTATTAAAGCTGCTCGCGATGGTATGGTTATTTCATTGTTGCCGGACCCTAATTTGAGTTATAGATTTTCGGGTTCTATTACCTCTCCATTAGCGGTAGTAGAACCTATTGGCAACACGCAAGGACTATTGCAAACCGGCGTGACGGTAGATTCCTCGAATACGCACGGTTTTTATATGCAGAATGCAGACACTCCCTATCAAATTATCAACGATACCAATTTTGCTTATTCTGATCCGGGTAATCAACCGAACTATATTTATTACAATACACCACCTAAGATTGGTATAGGGTTTCCTGGCATATCGGTCTGGGGGCAGACAACGTTCTGGAGTGTCAATGTGAAGACCACCGCAAACGGGGGCGGCCCTTCTGGTCATGGGGTAGCCACTTCTATGCCCGAGCTTGGCTTTGCAGATTTAATATTAGTACCCCCGATCACCCCAAGCACCAGCGGCATTATGGTATACGGCCATAGTTATTGGTCAACCGGTGTGACAAAATGGTATTATGGTTATTTACAGATGCAGTTGAGTCCGAACACGATCTATTATGTGAAACAAGTGAAGCCTTCCTCGAAAGGCAATAATGCCAACTGGGCGCAAATATGCTTGGGCCGAGAGACACAACCGCCATCCTCGACGACATGCTCTAACGGGAAATCATCGATTAATTTGAATAATCAAGCGCAATTTACAACGGATCCAACCGGTGTAGTCACCTTTGTGCTTAGCGCGGTTTATAATACGACAGGTTCAGGGGAGTATCCGTTTTTCATCCCAGATGGAAGCAACCCAGGGGGTAGCGCTGGAAATATTAGATTAAGACTATACACCCCCTGAGGGCACGGATGGATCATCGCACGTCCCGGAATCCATGCCGGGACGACGGGTCTGTAAACGGTATGAGCAGTTCCTACTTCACATAATAATCAAGAGTTTGTCATGACAGAAAAAAAACAGGAAGCCGATGCTTCTTCAGATTCCCTTCTCCTTACCGTAGAAAATTCATCAGCAAACCGGAAAGAAATCCCCTCGTCTGATAGTGGCTCATTATTGAGCGTTAGTTTAGATTCTAAACACCCATCGCCCGCCAAAACGCCTACTGTGGCAGAATTGAAAGAAAAACTAAAAGCTTTAGAGAAAGAAAACTTACTTCTAGACATCGCATTTCTTAAATTCACTTATACCGCTCTGGACATTATTAAGCATTACTATCAATCCCTTCAAGACCCTCGAATTTCTGAAAAATTCTCGGAGAAAAATAGAAAAATTTTTTTGACTATTGCTTTGGGAAAAAAGGGCGAAGCTGATAATAAAAGTTTATTGGCCTGGATGCAGTATTTACATCAAAGAGCTGATAAGGCATTCAAAAAAGGTTTTTTAGCGAGTGTACCAAAAGATGAAGTGCTCATTTGGGTAGAAAAAATGAAGAAAATATCAGATGCCAGGGATGATCCAAGGGCAACTGCGTCGAGTTTTCCTTCACCCCGAAGCAGATTAATTGAAATATGGACTAGCCTGCAATATGTAAAGGATCATTTTCAATTATACCAAGACCAATATTTGACAGTCGATGAGAAATGGCGAGAGCTAAGCTCCATCTGGTTATCTATGGCTTTAAAGGAAGAGGAAAGTCCAAGCGAACCAACAACGGGTATGGCAGATAAGGTGTTATTTTGGCAAGCAATTATTGAAAATATAACGCAATCTATATTCAAACAAACAGGAATTAACTTTGGTGACACATTGCTACAGCAACGAATTGCTATTGCTACCAGATTCAATGAATTTATTATAGATATAAAAAAGTTAATTGAGGAATTTCCTAAGATCGATGAGTTAGAAAAAATACCAGATCAGAAAAGAAGAACGATCTTCTTGAAAAAAGCAAAAGACTTTCGAGATGTGAGAAATGGGTATTTTCAATCACTTCCTGTAACTGTGGCTAATTTTCTAAAGCATGAACAAATTAAAGCCGCGAAAGATCTTAATGAGGATGGGGAGTTCACGAGTTTATTAAAAGATGTCAAGTCAAATGTAAATACTTTAGAGAAAAAAGACAAAGACTTAAAATCTGTAAAGCAACGTAAAGAATCTAGTTCTACATCTTTTCGGCCAAGCTCTGACGAAGAAACACAAAAGTATGAGGAATTATCGATAGCATTAGAAGATGCAAAAAAAGCACTAGTCCTCTATCGAAATACAAAAAACACGGAAGCATGCCGTGATATTTGTAAAACGATTAGTATAGATCATGCATCGTTAGTTGAAGAAGATAAAAGCTTAGCGAGTCCTGTGGTGGATTTTTCTGCTCCGATTAAAAGGGCGGGTGATATAGTCAAACTGAAAGAAAAAGTCATAACAGAAAAACAAAAAATAAAAGAAGAGCGGGTGAAGATTCAAACCGCTCAAGAAAAATTAGATCGACCTGGAAATTCGGAACAGATTTCCAGGGGATTGCGGCAAGAAAAATTAACGGGAAAATTCAAAATTTTAGAATCTAGAGCAGAAATAAACGTATTGCAGAATAGTAGAAAAGAGCTGGAAGCAGATGCCAAATATTATGGAATAGACGAGGAAAAGCGAAAATTAGAGTTAAGCCGCTTTAAGGGAATAACCGAAAGATCTCAATTAAGCTTAGAAGACATTCGAGGGATGAGGGATTCCAAATTAGATTCTATCAATAATGACATAGAAAACACCTTAATTAAAGAAAGAGAATTCTCGCTCAAAATCCAGAAGAAGAAGAAATTATTGGAGCGAAAAAACCGAGGATGGCTAGTTTCCAGTGAGAAACCCGAAAAAGACTTGATAACGGAACTCCGCGAAACGTTAAGTGCATCCCTGGCAGCACAAAAAAATTTATGGGCAACAACAGAGTATCGAATTAGGGCTCAGTATGCATTTGAGACAGAGAAATTGAAGGAAAAATCAAATCGTCTTGAGTATCAATCGACAAAAATGAAAAATTCCTTAGTAGCTGAAGAAAGGGCGATAAAAGCTTGTCAAAATTTAGATGAAGAAATAAACCAACTGGAAGCTATTCTTGCTCAAGCTCATGTTTTTGACGAAGTCAGATTTAAACAGGCAATGCAGGAGTGGAAGCGAGGTAAACTGACGCTGCCGGAATTGGAGCTGGATTTAACTTGCCAAACCATAGCCGTCTTATATGCGATATTACAAAAACAGCAACAGATTGCCAATCTAGTTAAAAAATCCAAGTTAGATGAGAGCCAGCAAGCTCAATTTGTTGAGTTATGCCTGCAAGTGCGAAGAACGGAAAATGCCATTAATTATTTATTTGACTATACCTTTGGCCTTTATTATAAAGGTTCAATAAGCGATCCACACACTAATCGAAAAATATATCGGGGTGAGATAACTAAAGCCATTGGTTCGATTTATAAGAACCAACTCCTTCAACGTCAAATGACCAACGCACCATCACTGACACCAAATCAAAAAAGATCATTGCAAACATATTTGACTGAGATCCAGAAGCTAGGTGGAGAACTTGAGGACCTATTGCCAGAGTATGCTCGATTATTCTCAAAATTAATAAAAGTCGTATCGGAGTCAAAAGAAAAACTGCAAAAGGTAAGTGAAGTAGTTAATCCATCAAATTTTGAAAATGGTCTGCCTTCATTTGTTACAGATAAAAAATTACCCGGGATACATCAGCTTGCTTGTTTTCTTGGCGATTTAGCTCAGCAGTTGCAACAAAAAACGCAATCAATAGAGCTAAAAGAAAAGAAAAAATCAGCAGATACTCCCGAGTTTGCGTTAAGTGAAATTTTGGCCCAATTTTTAAAAACTATTGATGAATTGGCCAGTATAGAAGAAAAGAATAAGGCCGTCATGCAGAAGGCGATAAGGAAGGTGATTCCAAGTTCATTACCAACTGATGATGAAAAATTAGTAATAACCGCCCGGGAAGAAACAAAAGAATCCATTGTCGCGACACCCCTGTCAGAACCTGTCCTGGTGAAATTGCCAATAGCTCAGGAAATCCCTCCTGGCAAAGTTTATCATGGCCCGTTAGATGCGAACCAATCGCAAGAATTGGTTAAACGTATTTGGCAAGTTGAAGAAACAGAAGAATTTTCCGCGCGTAATAATCAGCTTTCGTGGCAGAAGTATTTTAAAGACTTTGCCTATTCTCTCGATAAAATTTTTACCCAAGCAGCAGAAGCGCCTATTGGGAATTTAAGCCAAGCACTGGATCAGTTTCTGAAGGAGACGCGAGACCAGTTGTATGACACTGAATCCATTCGTCTTAATGTGCCCACAGTAGGTGAGGTGCGTTACTTCCCCGATAAAGACTGTAATCTTATTTTAGATCCTTATAAATTATTTGGATGCGGTATCTCTGCTGCCCGAGGATTGTTGTTGCTCATTGACTATTCGGAAAAATATATATCCCAAATAAAAAGAAAGGCTGCCTTGACTGAATTAAATACCGTGCTGTTGCGATTTCACCAAGAAATACTGGCCAGTAAAAATAATAATGATAAAGCCGGCACCGCCTTACTTAATTTTCATGGCGACCTGGTGGTGATTGTCACTGAAAATGGGATTTGCAGTAAAAAACAGGCCAAAAAGGCATTGTTAGCAGCGCGAGATTTTAACCATGTGATGAGCTATCATGAACGAGGATTTTGTCGTTCTATCCGTCCTCCTCGAATGCTTTCGGAAGGATTGCCCCATTATTCACCCGAATCAAAAGAATCCAAACCGCACGCTCGCCAGGAGGGTGTAGAAAATGGCCTCATGTTGCGATTTTCAACGAGTGTGCAATTGGATTCCGATGATTGGTTAGATACGCAATCTGCTGTAGCACCAGAAAAAGATGAAAAAGGATCGGAAACTAAATTAAAGTTTTTCCGGAGCCAACAAGATAATCTTCAAATCACCAATCCTTGGCAGAATTACCAAACGCGTCATTGGTATGCGCAAAACCTCAAAAAACTAGGCCCCTGGTATGGTCATCTTTTACAAGCTCATGAAAAACTATTGCGCACCCTGCCTGTTACACCTATGGACGTTATTAGCCCTGCACCGCGTAGGGCATCGGATATCACGCTATTGGTGGTTGCACCTAATCAACAAATCATTCACCGGTCCTATAGTTTATTAGCTGCATTTCCCGAATCATTTGGCATTAAAAATGATAAAGAACGCTTCGAGGTGGCGAAATATGTTCATGCAGTTACCGTGTTGGGTAGGAAGGGTGGCATGGCTAGCTATCTTCCCCAATTACTTTTTTCAGATTCGCCATTATCAACAGGAAGCACTAAACAACCCGAAGTGACTTTTCTGCACCAAACCTATGTCGGATCTCACGAGGATGCTAGCAAAAGTAGCACCAAAACTAAAAATAAAAGAAAACTGAAGAAAACTTTACATCACTATCTAAAGTCACACCCTTTCTTTGTCTTACCAAATCGAGACATCATTCGCTGTTCTGCAAACGAACCAAAACCAGAAGGCGCAATACCCATCAAAATTAGATTAAAGAAAAGTAATAATCGAATTAATATCTGGGGAAATGTTCCTTTTTCAGGAAAGACAGAAGAAGATCGGCAAGATACTTTAGCTATTTTATATGATATAGCCAATCGCTTAAAAAAACTGAAATTAGCATTGCCGGAACACATCGCTCCGGCCTGGGAAAGGCTATTAGCATTTTTGGAACCCGAAACTCATTATACTAGCCACGATATGGTATTTCTTGCCGCTCCAACATGCCCCCCGAAATTTACTCCACCCAATAAAAATAGCGACCTAGCGGAAGATATCGATCAAGTTTGCGCTCATTTACTACAGGCAGAAGACAAAACGGGGTTATCTCCACGCCAACGCCGCGATTTAGGTTTGATTCTTCAGGCCGCAGCAGAAGTGAGGGCTATTCGCGCTGGTGTGGAATTACGCCGCCACGAACATGGATATCAGCCGCGGCTAAATCTGCATGAAGAAATCATGCTGCATATTCTCATTAAATTAACCGATGGTTTTTCCACCCTGACTTGTATGAGTGCCTCTGATCGAGCGGATGGGGAGGTGCAATGTGGTGTGGAATGGCAATTCCTGTATGCCATGCTGACGTGTCGATTATTGGTGAGGGGTGACAAGCACACATTGAAACAAGCTCATCAAGAAGGTTATGTGCCCGCCTATCTTACCGGTGCTGCCCACGATGCCAATTGGTGGTCGAATATGTCACCTATTACCAAATCAGCTGAAATGCAAGGGCTGATCACCTATCGGGTGAAGAATAATAATATCCAGAAAATCGCCTTATACAGTGACTTAGAATTGAGGAATCAAGGGGTATTATCGGCTTTTGACACCTTAGTGAACCAATACTGGTGTGAAAAACTTGGTTTTACTCGTAAATTTTCTTACGCTAAACGAAAAATGATTAAATATTCAAAACTGGAGGCAGATTCAAAAGTGCCTGAGTTTAAAGATTACTTTCTAGAGATGCAAAGCGATGAAAATGCACGGGGACGAGAAGGCTCCTTGGAATTATTGCCGCTTAAAGTTCGAAACTATTCTATTGCTTTGCAAGCTGCCCCACGTCAATCTGTTTCAAAATTTAATCTTGACTCCGGGGGGGCAAGTAAACCCACTGTTTCTACTGAGCCTGTCACAGTCCCTGTTTTTCGTCGATTAATATCTTTTATTGAGGCAATGGCGAATGGTAATGAAACAAATAGATCAAAGGCAGTCGCGCAGCGTGCATTAGCGGTTGCCACGGAGCTTAAACTGGCTTGCCAGCAAGAAAAACCTGAAGATTCTTGGGCCAATGAGCTCTTTATTCCTGCGATTGATAAATTGGTATTGTTGTTAGAGAGCGCAGAACAATACCTAGTGACCATTGAACAAGCCAAAGAATTTGCTGGCCATGTGACACCGATATTAGAGGAAATTTTGCCAGCGTATCGAAAGGGCAATGAGCATCAACAATCATTAGTAGAGCGTATTGAACAACTACAACAAACGTTAGCAGATAAACAAATTCCAGAAGCGGAAATAGTAGAGACAAGCAGCGAAGAACAAGAACAAAAAAGAATCGCTACAGCACCTGTTGGTCAGGATGATACATTTGTTTTTATGCGTGTGATGCAGCAAGCTTTGGTCAATAACTATAAAAACTTTGCTCGACTGGCCGATACGAATAGCACGGGCTTTATTGGTAGTCGCGTTGTGATGGAACGCAGTTGTTGGCAAGCGATTGCAGTGGCTCAAAAGGAAGCCGAGACAGCGCTTGACAAGCTGAAGAAGAAAAAAAAGAAAAAGACCACTTTGGCTGATCCTGCTTGCTTTTCAGCATTAACAGCAATTACTGCTTTAGCTAAAACGCATTTAATCGAGGGCATGTTGGCGACCATGGCTGGGCAAACCGTCGATCAAACCTTCCAGCCATTGCTTAATCTACTAGTGGGTCTTAATGGTTCATTAACCCTTTTTTATCAGACAATCCAAGCGAATTTTGCTCAAGCGCCGGCATCCAAAAAGCGCCAAAAACTGGTAGCAGATCTGCGAGAAATTACCGAACAGGGTCAGCAGATTCTCAGCCAATGGCTGGATGCTATGGCTTCATTGAATGAAGAAAATCGGTATGTTTATTTGTCCCAAATAGAGTCCCCCGTGCTAGCAGATGCAGTATTTCCATCCTCCTCTTCCCAAGATGAAATGGATGCTAAAGAAAGTAAAACCTGGTGGAAATCGGTAGATTTCAGATCGTGGTTTGCAAAATCTGCTTCTTCCGATATGTCAAAGCCTTTGTTGAGCGAAACCGTTGCATCACAAGATCAACCTAAACAATCCTATCAATCGGTCGATACCCCAAAAATTGAGTCGACTCCAGCAAAGGTTTCGCAATCGAGTGGGGTAAGGCAGTGGCTGACTCAAGTGAGCGGCTATGGGGTAAGCGCATATAGAAAACTGAGAAACTCACCATCAGAAAAGGGCAGTGAATCTGAAGAAATATACGAATTTCGCGAACGTGAAAATTCCGACGAAAAATATTCAATTTCCAGTAGCGAGCCGGTTGTCTATGATGATGAGGATATTTTAAATTTAGAAAACGGTGTCCGAGAAGAAGATGATTTAGTGCCCGCATCCTATCCTTACCGTATCGACTTGGAAGAGAGAAAAGGATCTGGTCTCCCTGTAGTGCTGCAAGAGCAAAAGGGTAATTGGCGAGAAGGAAAGTATGAGTCACCACTTCCACAACCAGCATTACAGCCAATTCAAGATGAGAAAGAAGAGGCAAAACCAGAGCAGGTGGTGGCTGAACAGACAAAGCCATGGCCTAAATTTTTCGAATGGTCACGCGCTGATTGGATGCGAAGAATTAGGCGACCCTTGTCTGTTCTCACCAGTGTCAGTTCTGCGTTATTAATTGGTCTGGGAGCTATGCAGGAAAGCATAGTCCATGAAGTTTTGAATTCCTCGCTGTTGGCCGCCAATGCGCCTACTCTTATTTATATAGGAGTGGCATTATTCTCGTTTAATATTTGTCAGAATTATTTGAAATTCAAACGGCAAGACACTTGCCATGCTTTTTTAGATTTGTCGACTGCCCAGGCTAATCTATTAAAAATGCGCCATGATATTCCGCAAAACTTTAAAAAAGATCTGGCTCAGATTCAACAGATGGCCAACTCGCTATGGCATGCGCTTGATCCTAAAAATAAGCGATTTTATCGCGGCAATACTGATTTATGGGCCACTGTTTTGCATAGAGACCGTCAGGCCGATGGTGCGATGTTAGCCAAGATTTGTCGAAGGAAACATAACTTCACTTTATCTCAACAAGAAATAAATCAGTTACTAGACATCATTGCCGGCCTGGTAGTCAAAGACAAATATTTACAGCCACTTCCCAAACCGTATTTTGATCATTTTCCGAAACTAAAAAATACGCTTATTTACGGTTCACTGACATTGTCTGTGGGCTTCATGTTAGGGGTGGCATTTTTCTCTGGAAATATTGTCGATTTAGCCATGCAATTCCTGAATGCGCCCAGGCATATTAGCCATGCGTTTTCGCTCTTAATGCATCATTCGTTAGCCTATGGTTTTATTTTAAGTGGCTCATGTGTCGCAGGTGGCCTTGCCGATTTTGCCAGGTCCTGGGCAGCTGAAAGGCCTAATCAACACACAGTGACTTCTTACCTGCGTTTTTCAGAAAGACCAGAGAATAACGGGGGCAGGGCCGCTACCGTGAATAATTTCCAACCCATCGTAGAACCTGGCTCGAATAAATTACTGGTATTAAATGCTTTGGATTTGCCACCTCAATGGCGGGGCATAAAACCCTGGTTAAAAGCTCAAGCCAAGGCCATTTTCTGGTTGCCCTTCACCTCATTATTGCCGCATATCAGCTCACGGGTATTGCATGTGGTTAATGCCAGCAGCGTGGGATTAATGATTGGATTAGTGGCAAGCCCGCCATTATTCGGTAGCTCATTATTGGTGAACTCTATTGTTGCTTTTATAGTGCCCCAACTTCTGGTGAAAGGGTGGCGAGGCGCAGAGAGTTTTAGCCAGCAAAGCCCAGTGCCTCGTTCAATCGAACACCCTCTGCTCAACCGGGCCAATCGAGATGCTAGTTTGCAGTTCCTGGAGCGAGATTTGCTAGGTGAAATAAAACAGGTGAGACCGCGCGCCTCTTCTTATGTGTTAATGATGCCTAGTATTTTTCCCAATGAAAATAAGCAACCAGAGCCAGCTCTGCGCGTGAGTTTCGAAGACCTCCAAGTGCCACCCCCTGATAGAAAAAAAGTAAAATTTTCGGAACATCAAGAAGAGATTGATTTAATCTCTCAAAAAATTCTGGGTGATAACAAGAAGTCATTACCTTATTCACAGTCATTTTCTGCGCCACATTCAAGAACAGAAGCGGTGAGGGTGCCAAGATCAAGCACTTTTCTAGGTATAGGCAAGAGAGAAAACAAAGCACAGCCTCCCGAGATTCCACTTCAAGATTTTTCATCTGAAGAGAACAAAAACCGTGTTTAAATTAAGGCGTGTCTTCACATCTAACGCATAGTCCCTTCTTCACGATACGTCGTCTTGAGCAGTGAAAGATAGAAGAAAAAATAATAGGCAAGTAAAAATAAATCAGACATTTGTTACAACGTAATTACTCAACTTGTGCTGTAGCAGAAGCACAGCGTACTATGCTCCAAGCTCGCTTCCTGCGATTCTAGAACTTATTTCAGTCATCCTACCGAAATACTTTTCTAGTCACTACCACACATGAATGAGTAATTACGTTACAACAAAAAAAAAGATCTTGCGATCTACTCATTTAGAAAAGGGGCGCAGCCGCGCCCCCTTTCCTTGTCCCTTGATCGATCCGTGAAATAGACTCCCATTTGCATCACTGCAATTCCTGACCCTTTGGGATAGGCAGCGGAATTCCAACATATTGGCTGAATCAAAAATGTAGTCATTTGTCGGAATATGTAATAATAATTCTAACAAAAAAATGGATTACTAAAAATTACAGGAATTTTTATTTTTCTTTATCAATTTGTTCCAGCCTGATTAACGTATTAGAAAAAATACGAGACGAGATACTAAATTTTCCAGAGAAAGGATTACTGAGCATATAGATAACCATCAAAATCGAAACAATCGTAAAAATTAAGGATGCCGTTAATATCATCTGCGCCCAAACTCGTTCCATACCAAAAAAATAAGAAATGCCAATCACAATAAAACCCAGCGTACCCAATAATATTAATGGATTATCTAGCCTGGGTTCGGTTGCCGCAAAAATCCGCATTCGGCGGTTCTCGCGTAATTGCGCTAAATGCACCAAGGAGTTCGCATAAATGGCTTGCTCGGCAGGTGTTTGTAAATCCATGAATAAATAAATTTTTTGCAAAGCCCCTAACACCACCGATACTTCGGGGTCTTCTTGATGTTTGACCATCTTCGGCCATTCGCCGGTAATAATCATTTGCGTATAGGCAATTAAGGTGGCGTCTATTTTTTGCCGATTTTGTTCACCTAAACCGGGAGCCAATTGGGCTAGCGTCAACAGATTCGTGGTTTCTATTTTGGCTTCTTTATACGATTCCCCTAATTCGTTAAGCACCATGGAAAAAGTGAATGCCAATATAACGGCATAAATAACGCCAATTTGTAGAAATATAGGAAAAGCGACTTCGTGATGAGAGGTTAAAAGATGCACAGCGACCCATTTTCTAATAATGGCCACTAGCACAGCACCTAAGATGGCGGCGGTTAAGGCGACAGCGACAACGGGGTAGTGTGAATAAATATTCATAGCGTCCATTCTAATCGGCATAGATAGGGTAGGGTTGCCAACCATTTTCCTTCCTGAAAAATGCCCCATAAGGCATTTTACGGATTAAGCCAATGATAAGTCAAATGCCTGGCAATCGGCCGCTATTCTCCTATAGTTATACTATCTTTATAAAATTAAGGAGACGCGGCGATGGCCATTCATATTTCAAAAAAAGCAATTATATTCAGTGGGTTACTCATTTCACTCGGGTTGGCAGGATGCACAACCAATCCCTATACAGGACAAACTCAATTATCTAACACCGGTGTGGGTGCCTTAGTTGGAGCTGCAGGTGGTGCTGCGATTGGCGGCATAGCTGGCGGTGGTACAGGGGCAGTTATCGGAGCTGGCGCAGGTGCGATCGCTGGTGGGCTTATTGGTAGTACTTATAATCAGCCTAATTATTATTATTACAATGGTAAGCCGGTTTACTACCCTAATAGGTATTACTATGGTAACCGTTACCCATACTACTATGGATACTAAAAATTAAATCCTCCTGGATGGAGCAAGGGCCAAAGGGGTCAGTTTCCCCTTTGGCCCTTTTTTTGCAGTATCTATGCGGTATCCGAACAGCCATTGACCTAGTTTCTACACCCGAGATATAATTATTTAATATAAATCCAATGACCCAATATGCCTAGCCCACAACCCTCTAATCTCCTAACAAAACGTCGATTCTTGCCGTTATTCCTCACCCAGTTTTTTGGTGCATTCAACGACAATATCTTTAAAAATGCACTCGTCATACTAATCACCTACCGACTGGCTGTGCAAACAGGCGATAATGCTCAAATCCTCATTACTATCGCCGCTGGTTTATTCATCCTGCCCTTTTTATTATTCTCAGGCCTAGCAGGTCAACTGGCAGATAAATACGAAAAGTCTCGGCTCATTGTCATTATTAAAATGGCAGAAATTGTCTTGATGTTATTGGCAGGTCTTGGCTTTTACCTACAAAATGTCTATCTACTAATAACAGTCTTGTTTTTATTGGGCGTGCAATCGACCTTTTTTGGGCCGTTAAAATACGCCATATTGCCCTACCATCTGCGAGAAAACGAATTGGTATCCGGCAATGCCCTGGTAGAGGCAGGCACCTTCCTAGCCATCTTAATTGGCACTATTTTGGGGGGATTGCTCATTTTAGTGAATGCAGGCATGTTCATCGTCTGCGTGCTCACCGTCTTCATTGCTTTTGCAGGGTGGTTTAGCAGCCGTTACATTCCGCTGGCGCCGGCCGCCGCACCCGAATTAAAGGTCAGCTATAATATTTTTTCACAAACCTGGCACATGCTAGGCCATGCTCGTCAATCCAAAGATCTTTTTCTCTGCATCTTAGGAATTTCCTGGTTTTGGTTGATTGGCGCTATCTTTCTATCGCAATTCCCAACGTTTGCCAAAGATATTTTACATGCCCAAAATACGGTCGTGACTTTATTTCTGACCATATTTTCCGTGGGTATAGGGGTAGGCTCTTTACTCTGTAGCCGAATACTGCGCGGCAAAGTAGATGCCAGCTATGTGCCTCTGGCAGCCATAGGCATGACCATTTTTATGATCGACTTGTTTTTTGCCAGCCGACATGTCGCTAAACCTTTTCAGGGGGAGACGTTAACCACCTTCCTGCAGTTTTTTCGAGAAGCCAATAATTGGCGGATATCTTTTGATTTATTGTTGATTGCGATCTGCGGCGGTTTATATATTGTGCCGTTATATACTATCCTGCAAACGCGCAGTGAACAAAATCACATTTCCCGCACTATTGCCAGCAATAATGTCATGAATGCTTTGTTTATGGTGATCGCCGCAGTAGCCACTATTATTATGTTGGCGCAAGGATTTTCAGTCACCGAGGTCTTTTTAACCGCGGCGATTGTGAATGCATTTGTCGCTGTTTATATCTGCCGATTATTGCCGGAGGCCTTAATCAAATCGTTGTTACGCGGCGTGTTTAAACTCCTATATCGAGTAGAAGTGCACGGCCTTGAGCATTATTATCGCACACAGGATCGTCTGCTGGTTGTTGCCAATCATACTTCTTTACTAGACGCAGCGTTAATCGCTGCCTTTTTGCCGGATAAGCTTGGTTTCGCCATCAATACTTATATTGCGCAAAAATGGTGGATGAGACCGTTTTTATTATTAGTGGATGTTTACCCTATTGATCCGGCGAATCCGATGGCCACTAAATCCATCATTGAATTAGTACGTAGTGGTAAAAAATGTATCATTTTTCCCGAGGGTAGAATTACGGTTACCGGCTCTTTAATGAAAATTTACGAAGGGCCGGGCATGATTGCCGATAAAGCCCATGCAAAAATTCTGCCAGTGCGCATAGACGGTGCACAATATTCACCGTTCTCCTATCTCAAAGGCAAGCTTCGGATACGATGGTTTCCTAAGATTACACTGACATTATTAGCATCTCGTGAGTTGGCTATTCCCGAACACGAAACAGGGCGTAAACGACGGCAATACGCAGGTTTAGCGCTCTATGATTTAGTAACCGATATGTTATTTGAAAGTGGCCGGCAACAACGAACCTTATTTGAAGCTTTGTTATACGCTAGTAAAATTCACGGTAAAAAACATATTATTGCCGAAGATATTCAACGTAAACCCGTCACCTATCGTCAATTTATTCGAAATAATTTTATATTAGGTCAGGCCATCGCCAAGGTGACGCAACCGGGAGAGCATGTCGGCATTTTACTTCCCAATATGGTTTCTACGGCCATCACTTTTTTCGCGATGCAAGCGTTTCGTCGTGTACCAGCGATGCTGAATTTTTCTGCAGGTATCAATAATGTGTTGTTGGCTTGCGAGCTGGCGCAACTAAAATATGTATATACCTCTCGTGCGTTTATTACGAAAGCAGGTCATGAGTCGTTACTGACTGCCTTAACAACTGCGGGTGTGCGCGTTCTGTATTTGGAAGATGTCAGCCAATTACTGTCTTGGCGAGATAAATGGCGAGGATTGCTTGCCAGCCATTTTGCTGCTCTGTATTACCGTTATATCGGTGGAGGAAAGAAACATCCCCAAGCGAATAATGACGGTAATTCACCAGCGGTCATCTTATTTACCTCAGGTTCAGAAGGTACGCCTAAAGGTGTGGTGCTGAGCCACAATAATATTCTAGCCAATAGCAGCCAATTGACTAGCCGAGTTGATTTCGGTCCAACCGATCGTATTTTTAATGCTTTGCCATTGTTTCATTCGTTTGGTCTGACCGGTGGAACTTTGTTGCCGATACTTTCGGGTATTAAAGTATTCTTCTATCCTTCTCCATTGCATTATCGAATCGTCCCGGAATTAGTTTACGACACCAATTCCACTATTTTATTTGGAACGGATACCTTCCTGGCCGGATATGCCAAATACGCGCATAGCTATGATTTTTACAGCATTCGTTATGTGTTCGCTGGTGCTGAAAAATTGAAAGAGTCCACTCGAAAAATATGGTCGGAGCAATTCGGGGTGAGAATATTTGAGGGCTATGGCGCCACCGAAACCTCGCCCATCTTGGCCACCAACACCCCTATGCACAATAAATCAGGCACAGTGGGCCGATTCATGCCGGGCATTCAGTATCGGTTAGAATCCGTTTTAGATAATAGCCACGGTGGTCGCTTAATTGTTTCCGGCCCCAATATTATGTTGGGGTATCTGGATCCCACTCGCCCAGGGGCTATTATTGCACCTGCCGATGGCTGTTACGACACGGGCGATATAGTGGATATCGATGCCGAAGGTTATATCACCATTCTGGGCCGGGTAAAACGGTTTGCCAAAATAAGTGGAGAAATGCTGTCCTTACCCGCCATCGAAAATTGGTTACATGAGCTATGGCCGGCATTCACCCATGCGGTGGTCAGTATCGGAGATGAAAAAAAGGGTGAACAAATTGCCTTGTTGACGGATTACCCAGGCGCTAATCGAGAAGAGATCATTAATCATGTTCGCAGCAAAGGGATTAATGAGCTCAGTATCCCACGGAAAATTTTAGTTATTGGTAAAATTCCTCTATTGGGTTCCGGAAAAATTGATTACCCCGCGGTTTCCGCAAAATTTATTCAGTAATTTTACAATGGCGAGTGCCATGCCAGGCACTGCTTTTACGGTATTGACGATCAACGATCTTAAGTCTATGGTGGAGTGTAAATGGGATGCACTCTGGCAGCTGTTGGACGTCTGTAGCAGAGTGGCTGAAGTCTTTTTATCTTTGGAAGCGCCTGTGCAATACTTAGATCAAACAAAATCGTTGTTTCAGTTGCAATCAACCTTAGTGGATACAAAAGTGGAAATCGCAGTTAAAAACGCCATTTCTCAAGTGGTGGATCAAATTATGGCTCTTCGCCATGAAATAAGTGGCCTTCGTCACGAGCTACACAGTGAAATAAATGCTCTTCGTCATGAGATGATCGATCGTTTTTCCAAAGTAGAAAGCCGATTATCTGCTGTTGAGACTACTTTGGGTAAACGAGATCAGGTGCGCGGCGAAATTCGTTCCCGTTTCTTTGATTATGCTTTTAAAACAGGATACATGGTGGGAGTCGTTTTATTATCGGCAGGTGTTTCATCCATCGTGGTTTTAATTAAGCCATTTATTCATTAAGATCACCAAAGAAACGCGGGCGAGCTCCCCTGTACGCGCGTCAACTTATTAATAAATATCCTTTTCCCACAAGGGGCGTTGTTGAATAATTCAAATTTTCTAAATATTTTCCTTCTCCCACAGGGGGGAAGGAGTTATTTTCTTAAGTTGACGCGTATGGGCGAGTTTGCCCGCGCCCCAGGTTTTAATTTAAGTCGTTCGCTTATTGTTGAGTGCTAGCGTCTTCACTATAGTGGGGTATCTTACTGCGGCCAGCCGTTTGTGCCCCCGCTACTTCCTCACGATTTTCAGCTACAGCTGCTGCTGCGCCTGTTTTCGCAATGGGATGAGCAGGTGAAGTAGGTGTAGTGCTGCTGCTGGAAGAGGAAGAACTGCTGGTGCTGTTATCGACTTCTACCACTCGAGTAGTGGTGTAGGGGTAAGTCTGCGGTTTTGCAGCATAATTGCTATACGGTTGTTGGCATGCAGATAATAAAAGTGCTGCCCCGCAAATGATGATCATATTGGAATTTTTCATAAACAGGCTATCCTTAGAGGTGGGTCTTGGTAACATTGTAATGTCTGATTTTAAGCAGTGTCAATGCCAACATGCAGGTGATGAAAATGAAGTAACGGTAGGGGGTTTCTGTTATTATCGGCAGGAAAGCTGGGCATCGCCCTAATTTTTAACTCTCTTGAAAAAGGACTGAATAATGACAAAACAAATCGCCGTGTTAGTAGGAAGTCTTCGCAAAGAATCATACAATCGAAAAATGGCGAATTTCCTGATATCCATTGCACCCTCAGGATTAAAGATGGGTATTGTCGAGATTGGCAATCTACCACTATACAATCAAGATTGGGATGATGAAGGCAAGCCACCTCCAGCCTGGGTGGAGTTTCGCAAGCAAGTGCAAGCTTGCCAAGGTGTTCTATTCGTTACCCCAGAATATAACCGTTCAGTTCCAGGCGTGTTAAAGAATGCGATTGACGTTGGTTCGCGCCCGTATGGTCAAAGTGTGTGGGCTAAAAAACCAGGCGCTGTCATCAGTGTGTCACCGGGAGCCATCGGCGGTTTTGGCGCCAACCATCATTTGCGACAATCCTTTGTTTTCCTAGATATTCCGACATTGCAGCAACCCGAATCTTACGTCGGCAATGCCGGGGAATTATTTGCTGCCGACGGTAAAGTCACCAATGAAAATACCAAAAAGTTTTTACAAGGATTCATCGACGCTTTCTCCGCCTGGGTAATGACCCTAAGCAAATAAAGGGGTCAAGTCTGGATTTCTGCCCCCAAAGCGCAGCGTGCCCACCCTTCGCGATGAGATTTTTTATGGGTAATGATATGGCCGCGTGACGACGTTTCGTACCCTACAAAGCTAGTCTTGGATCCTAAGCATTTTAGGGGTGGAGTTTACTTCGATTGAAGAACTTTCAGCCTTTGTCCTGTTCATCGCTGACGGTATTTTTGTATCTTCCGGCGCGAAGAATAATTGACTCCTGGCATAGGAGGAGGGGTATTTGTAAACTAAAAATTCTTCTGCCAGACAGGCTATGCTTTTTTGAGCATCATCTAAATGATCAGGAACCGGTAAACGCGAGCCCATGCCGGCCACTGTGTTGCTACTACCTAATGGCGGTGATTTAAAAAGTTTCTGCTTAAGCTTGGCTGTGGGTACTCTCTTTTGCACCCCGGTGTAGTTTTCCTTGGTATCGGGTGGTAATTTTCTTTTGCCTTTTTTGGGGGTAGTGGCTATATCCGTTGATGTGCTTTCTACCATTTCCGTAGGAGTGCAAGGAGCCAGTCCCGACTCATAGAAATTTCTGACCCGTAAACAAAGAGCATTAAGTTCGCGGTCATCAAATTCTCGCCACTGTTTAGAGCACAGCTGGACAATGCTTAATAAAACAATAGTAGGATGTAAGCGTTTTTTTCGTAACTCACTGGTTGGGCAAGCTTTGAGCACTTTCTCCACATATTCTGATAAATAATTGCCGTTAAAGCCCATCCCTAGTCGTAATATGATATCCAATTCTTCAGCAGATGCGTGGGCCTGAATTTGACGATTGAATATCTTCGACAAAGTATCCATAAGATCCACCTTGGATGTTTTTAAAGTTAAGACTGTTAATCGGGTGCCAAAAGTTGAATTAATAGCAGAGCTGAGATCTGTATTAATAATTTGTCCCTGTCCCTGTCGACAAAAGAGTTCTTGCAATGCGTTGACAGTGGGAGTAGATGAATTGGAAGTACGATTTTCTCTAGAAAATTTAGACATGAAGTATCCTTTGGTAATGAACCAAAACTATGGGTAGGAGTGGCTCATTACCTTAATTTTTCAGCACATAACCAGTAGCGTTTGAAGCCAGTTAGTCGTGTAGATTATTTATCACTAGCGGACTCAGTGATAATCACTTTCTCAATAATGACGTCATTGACAGGAACATCACTATGGCCGGCGCGGTGCGTCGTTGCCACTTGCTTGATTTTGTCCACGACATCCATGCCCGCTGTGACCTTGCCAAACACACAGTAACCCCAGCCATCTGGTCGTTTACTGGTGAAGTTCAAGAAGGAATTATCTTTGACGTTAATAAAAAATTGAGTACTGGCAGAATGGGGATCTGAGGTGCGCGCCATTGCAAGAGTGCCCCGGTCATTGGATTGGCCACGATCGGCTTCATTCTCAATACTGGATTGGCGCATTTTTTCTTTCATTTGAGTGCCAAAACCACCACCTTGAATCATAAAACCATCAATTACCCGGTGGAAAATGGTGTTCTCGTAATAACCGTCCTTAGCGTGCTGCAAAAAATTGGCGGCAGTCTGTGGCGTGTTTTTAAAGTCAAGTTCAATGGTGATATCACCCATATTGGTTTGGAAGGTAATCATGCGCTGCTCCTCTTAAGAATATTAGTGAAAAGCTTAACAAGTTTTGTTATAAAATGCAGCATTTGTAATATTCTAAATTTTTAATTACGAGGAATGTCTAGATGAGTGATAAACCAAAGAAAGAAAAAAAAGGAAAGGAAGAAAAGAATGGATTGTTGTGGAGTATGCTGCGAATACTACGCGAATTATCTCAGCCGGGTATGTTTCACACAGATCCACGTCTGAATCGTAGTTATTCCCCTAAACCAAATGCCTCTACTGCTCGCTCTAAACCGTTTATTCAAGAAAAGACTCCCCAAACACTGGTGAGGCCCCCACCTCGCCAAGTAGGAAATAGCTCCCGCACTCGTTCGGAAACGTCTGACAGCCCCATTTTCAAGAGAAAGCCCGTGAAAATGGAGGGAGTGCATCAACGAATCATGGCGAGTCAAGAAGAAAAAAAGGACAAACAGTCACCAGAAAAAAAGAAAAAATCGAAAAAAATAAGCCATGCCAGTTATCAACGCAACCTATTTTAAATGGCTGGGTAAAGGCGCAGAGGGAACAATGCGGCGATCTCGGGCAATAAAAGTATACATGGTGGGGACTACAAATAAGGTAAAAACGGTTCCGATCAGCATACCGGTTGCGATCACCAAGCCGATGTCAAAACGGCTGATCGCACCGGCGCCGCTAGCCAAAATAAGCGGGACCACCCCCAAAATCATCGCAGAAGTGGTCATTAAAATCGGTCTTAACCGAATGGCGGCCGCTTTCTCAATAGCCGCTCGCGGCCTTAAATTCTCATTGACTTGCAAATGATTAGCGAAATCGACCATCAAAATCCCATGCTTAGTGATGAGACCAATCAACGTAATCAAACCCACCTGAGTATAGATATTGATACTGGCTAAACCTAGGTTCAAGGGAATCAGCGCTCCGCAAATAGACATTGGCACACTGATAAGAATAATTAACGGATCGCGAAAACTTTCAAACTGTGCCGATAGCACCAGAAAAATGACCACAATAGCAAAGAAGAAAGTATAGAGTAGCGCGCTGCCTTCTTGAATAAACTGACGTGACTGACCGCCGTAATCAAAATTAACCCCTTTCGGTAGAATTTTTTCTGCCTGCTGCTTTAAAAAATTCAAACCATCGGCGATCGTTTTATTCGGTGCCATTAATCCGGTAATCGTCGCTGAGTTGAGCTGTTGAAACTCAGTTAAATTATTAGGTCGGCCGATGGAGGTAATATTCACCACCGTTGATAAGGGCACCATATCACCGCTTGCCGTTCTCACGTAAATTTGAGCAATCTGATCGGGGTTCAGCCGTAACGTCCGCAGCACCTGGGGAATCACTTGGTAGCTTTGGCCTTGCATGCTAAAAAGATTGATGTAATTACCACCCAAGGAAACCGCCAAAGCCCGGCCGATGTCTTGCATACTAATGCCTAAATTACCCGCTTTACTGCGATCAATGTTCACTTGAAGTTCAGGCTTGTCAAACTTCAAGGAATTATCCACGTAAAGAAACATACCGCTTTTGCGTGCCGCTTCACTAATTTGCTGCGCTAACTGATAAATAACTTCATAACCTTGCGTAGAATTAATCACAAACTGCACCGGTAAACCGCTGCCGCCCACCGGCAAGGAGGGTAAGGGGAAAATAG
Source organism: uncultured Gammaproteobacteria bacterium (assembly GCA_963797335.1). Taxonomy (GTDB): domain Bacteria; phylum Pseudomonadota; class Gammaproteobacteria; order JAURND01; family JAURND01; genus CAWCOU01. Next base: position 84,346 of record CAWCOU010000007.1, read on the forward strand.
CCGCTTTAATACCAGTAATTCCGCGGATCTGCGCCTGTAACAAGGTGTTTAATTTTTTCTGCGACCGCGAGCGTTCATCCCAAGGTTTTAAAATAAGCCCGGAAAAAGCAGAAGTCGGATCAGGCGTGCCGTTGACCACAAAATACCCCAAAGTTTCCGGAAAACTAGCGTAGATTTTATTGAGTTCATTGGTATAAGCAGAAAGATAATTGAGGTTAGCGTATTGAGGCGCTGCGGCCTGAGCAAATAAGACGCTTTGGTCTTCATCGGGCGCGAGTTCTTCTTTGGTATTGGCATACAATAAGTAACAACTGATTAATACCACCACCGCAAACACCAGCGTCACCGGCCGATAATTGAGTACGCTATGCAAACGCGTCTGATATTTGTCTTTCAATGATTCAAATTTTTCATCGAGGTAACGTTCAAATCGATTACCGCCTCCAGAACTATGCACCAATACCTTGGAACACATCATCGGTGACAAGGTTAAGGCGATCACCCCGGAGAGAATCACGGCACACGCTAAGGTAAACGCAAATTCGGTAAATAAAGCACCGGTGAGTCCGGTCATAAAACCAATGGGTGCATACACCGCTGCTAAGGTAATGGTCATGGCAATGACCGGTATGGCAATCTCGCGCGCACCTTTGAGGGCCGCATCAAATCGCGACATCCCTTCTTCCAAATGTCGGTGGATATTTTCGACCACCACAATCGCGTCGTCGACGACTAAACCAATGGCCAGCACCATGGCCAATAAAGTTAATAAGTTAAGTGAGTAGCCCAACATCAGCATTAGCGAACACACGCCGACTAACGACAGTGGAATAGTGACCACGGGAATAATAACCGAACGCAATGAACCTAAGAATAAATAAATAACCACAATCACAATCAGCGTGGCTTCAACAATGGTTCGTATCACTTCTTTTAATGAAGCACTGATATACGTCGTCGAATCATAAACAATGCTCGACTTTAACATAGGAGGATAGGCCTTTTCTAACTCCGGTAATAATTTTCGGACATCTTTGATGACCGTTAAGGGATTAGCTTCCGGAGTGGCATTAATACCGATAAAAGTGGCCTTGCGACCGTTAAAAGTAACGGAAGTATCGTAATTCTGCGCCCCTAATTCAACGTCGGCAATATCTTGCAATCGTATTAAGGTGATGCCGTTATTTTTAACCACCATCTGTTTAAATGTATCCACGTCATGGATATCAGTTTTAGCATTAATATTATAAGCTACGTATTCACCTTTGGTTTTGCCAGGCGCAGATTGAAAATTATTCTGTTGCAAGGCATTGACAATATCGTTGGCATTGATGTGTAAAGCCGCCATGCGTTGCGGATTAAGCCAAATACGCATCGCGAAAACGCTGCCGCCTAACAGATCGACACTGGAAACACCCGACACCGTTTGAACCTTAGGACGCACCACTCGGTTAATATAATCGGTGATCTGTTCCGGCGTCATTTCATCGCTGTAAAAACTGATATACATCAAGGCAATGGTCGAACCCGTGTCTTTTTTGATGGTGGGCTGTTGACTGTCAGAAGGTAGTTGCCCTTGCACCTCTGAAACTTTACTCATCACATCGGTAAACGCTTTATTCGGGTCGTAATTTAATTTGATAAAAGCTTGGATCGTGCTCAACCCTTGGCTGCTGGTCGCATTGATATAATCAATACCGTCGGCGCCGGCAATGGATTTTTCTAAAATAGACGTAATAAAACCTTGCACCACATCGGCGCTAGCTCCAGGATATGCCGTGGTGACGGTGATAACGGTGTTTTCCATTTCAGGAAATTGCCGAAGCGGCAAGGAGAGCATGGCACGCAAGCCAAACAAAAAAATGATGAGGCTGACGACGGTTGCCAGCACTGGGCGCTTGATAAAAATATCAGTAAATACCATAGCGTTTGCTCGTCACCTTAGCTTACGATTGATTTTGCTGCAATTGTTGTTCGGGAATGGGCGGCAATACTAGAGAATTGTTGATAATCACCCTAACGCCATCATCCAATTTTAACTGCCCAGAAATCACCACCGTTTCTCCCGCTTTCAAGTTGTTAACCACGGCTACTTCGTTATCTCGACGATTGCCCGTGGTCACGTAACGCCGCTCGACAATATAAACCGGTTGGCCCTTATCGTCTTTGCCTTTATCGTGGACAACAAAAACAGAATCACCATATAAACTCGAAGAAATGGCTGTTTGTGGAACCGAGACGACATTCTCTTGAGTGGGTAATAACACTTCGACATTAGCGAACATGCCGGGCAGTAATTGGTTTTTATCGTTGGGCACGGTCGCTTCTATTAAAATATTGTGGGTTTGGGTATTGACCTGTGATTCGATGGCATGCAACGTGGCCGTGAAGGTCTGGCCTGGAAAATTATCAACGGTAAAATGAATGATCTGCCCGGAATATAAAGATTTTATGTTTTGTTCCGGCAATGAGAATTGCAATAACAACGGATTGATTTCTTGTAAATTAACCAAGCCATTGCCAGGCGAAACATATTGGCCGATATTAACATTGCGTATGCCTAGTTTACCGTCGAACGGCGCTTTAATTAATTTTTGATCGATTAAAACTTGGGTTTTGGCAGCAATGGCTTGATTTTCTTGTAACTGTGCACTGGCTTGATCCAAGCTCGATTGCGCCGTGGCATTGGTTTTCACTAAATTAAGCTGTCGTTGATAATTGAGCTGCGACAATTTCAATTGCGCTGAAAAATTAGCGAGATCTTGTTTATCGGCCCTATCATCTAATTGCACCAAAGGCTGACCTTTTTTGACCATTTGCCCCGACTGGAAAAGAATATCGGTCACCATACCGGCGACTTGCGGACTGACATTGACACCCTGAATGGCAACTAGATTGCCAATGGCGGGAATGGTAGGGGCCCATGTTTCCGCCTTGGCTGTGGTCGTGCTGATTTCAGCCGTGGGTAAAGCAAAGTGAGCAAAATAATGTTTTAAGAGGAGATCGCGGACAACATCAAATAAAAAGACCAGACCAAACACCAGGGCCAGAATGATAAGAACTTGAATGAGACGTTTCTTTAACTGCTGCTTACTCGGTCGTTCATCATCATCGGTAAAATAATTCACGGTTTTCCCTAACCTAGTTGTATATCCTTAATAAAAGCGGCCAAAAATCGAGCGGCTTCGCCTCCGGTTACAGCACGGTGATCAAATGTCAAACTGACAGGCATCACGGGGTGAATCGCCATTTCACCATTAGCAGCCACTACCGTCGGCCGAGTTTTCCCAATCGCAATAATAGCGACGGCCGGCGGCACGACTACAGGGCTGGAGTAACGCCCGGCAATAGTACCAAAATTAGATAAACTAATGGTAGCATCGTGTAAATCATCGGGGGTAAATGATTGATTGGCCGCTTTTGTTTTAAATTGGTTCAAGCGCTCTCGAAGTGCTTCCGGCGATTGCTTGGCGATGTCTTTTAACACAGGAACGTACAAGCCATGAGGGGTGTCGATGGCAATGCCTAAATTAACCGCTGACGACAATTTTACCCGCGCACCGTCACCAAAAAAATGTGCATTCAAAGCCGGCTCTGCCTGGCAAGCAACGGCGATGGCGCGAATAAGCCGCAAGGTGACATCGGTTTTCTCTGGCCAAAGATGAAGATCGGCATCATCGGTCAAGGTCGCAGGCACCACCTCGGCATGCGATTTTGCCATCAGCTGAGCCATAATACGCTTCGCCCCGTGCAGTGGTTCACCCACTGAACTTCCCGTTGGTTTAGCGGCTTGATTGACATCTGCTGCGAGGATGGTGCCCCCTGGGCCAGTGCCGACTATCGTATTTAAATCCACGTGCAATTGTTTGGCTAAGGCGCGTACCGCCGGTGTGGCTTTGACCACCGATTTAGCAGATGTTTGCTGAGCAGCAACGCCGGTCGGTGATTCTTCTAAGACCTTATCGGAACTTTCAATCACCCCGACCACCGTACCGGTGTCTTTTTGTGGGGTATGATCAGCGCCTGATTCAGAGACAAAGGTAATTAATGGCGAGCCAGTATTGATGACATCTCCCGGTTTACCATGCAGGGTTTGGATGCGGCCAGCAATGGGGGAGGGTACATCGACTACGGCTTTGGCTGTTTCCATAGATACCAACGGTTGATCGACGGTGACTTCATCACCTTCCGCTACATACCATTGGTGAATTTCGGCATCCGGCAAGCCTTCGCCTAAATCTGGGAGTTTGAAAATTGTCATGCGTACTCCAGAACTTGATGAACTGTTGTTAGAATTCGTTGCACACTGGGTATATAGAGTTTTTCCAGTTTTAAATAAGGCATCACTGTATCATATCCGGTGACTCGCTGCACAGGTGCTTGTAAAAACATAAGTCCGTGCTCGGCAATTTGCGCGGCAATTTCTGCGCCCACGCCACAGGTACGGGCGGCTTCATGAATAATGACGCAACGGCCGGTTTTTTCCACGGAATTTAGAATCGTTTCCATATCCAGGGGTTTGATAGTGACGACATCAACGACCTCGGCGCTAATGCCTTCGGCTGCCAGCGCATCAGCAGCTTGTAAGGTTTCGTGCATAGATGCTCCCCAGCTGATCAAGGTCACGTCGGTACCGGCACGTAATACGAAACAGCGATCCAGCGGCAATGCCTGGCCGTCGTCGGGCACGTTTTGTTTCACGATACGATAAATTCGTTTCGGTTCTAGAAATAAAACCGGGTCGGGGTTGCGAATGGCTGCCAATAACAAACCATAGGCTCGCGCTGGCGAAGAGGGGATAACGACGCGTATCCCTGGAATATGAGCAAACAACGCCTCGGTGCTTTCGGAATGGTGTTCCGGCGCGTGGATGCCACCGCCAAAAGGGGCGCGAAACACGAGTGGGCAGCTCAATCGGCCACGGGTGCGATTACGCATGCGGGCGGCGTGACAGATGATTTGGTCGAAAGCGGGATAAATAAAGCCCATAAATTGAAACTCGGCAACGGGGCGTAACCCCTGGGTCGCCATGCCAATGGCAACGCCAGCAATCATGCTTTCTGCTAGCGGGGTGTCGACGACGCGTTCCGGGCCAAATTTTTCAAATAGACCCACGGTGGTGCGGAAAACGCCGCCATTTTTACCAATGTCTTCCCCGAGTAAAACCACATTCGGGTCTGCCGTCATTTCATAGGCTAATGCTTGTGTGACGGCTTCTGCGAGAGTAATTTCGGCCATTGTAAGTTTCCTGATCGTTTTTAGGTATGCAGCGGTGGTTGCGCTTCGTTCAATTCATCCCATTGAGCCTGGTAAGCAGCAGGTAATTGTTCGAACAGATAATCCAGCATAGCTGTGGGTTGTTGAGGAGGGGTTTGTTCATAGATTCGTACGGCTTCGGCAATTTTTTGCGTGCATTCTTCTTGCAGTTTTTTATCTTGTTCTTCGCTCCACAGTTGTTGGCTTTCTAAGTATCGCCGTAAACGTAGGATGGGTTCTTCACGCCAGGCTTGTTCCAGCTCGGCTTTATCGACATAACGTCGGGCATCGTCTGCGGTGGTATGGTCGCAGAGACGATAGCTGATGGCTTCAATCAAGGTGGGGCCACCGCCGCTTCGTGCTTTTTCCAGGGCATTAGCTGCGGCGTCACGCACGGCGATAATGTCGTTGCCATCCACTTGTTTGCCTTCAAAACCGGCAGCGATGGCTTTTTGGGCGATAGTTACGGCGCGAGTTTGCTGATGGCGTGGCACGGATATTGCCCATTGGTTATTGTTCACTACAAACACGACTGGCAGGTTAAATTCGCCGGCGAAATTGAGGGCTTCGTAAAAATCTCCTTCGGAGGTGCCACCGTCGCCACAAGTGGTGAGTACTGCGCGTTCTTCGCGTCGGGAATGCATGGCGAAACCGATTCCGGCTGCGTGTAAAAGATGAGTGGCGATGGGGATGGAGACGGGTAGGTCTTGATTGGCGATTTGATAGTCGCTGCCGCGTTCGTCGCCGCCCCAATAGGAAAAAATTTCATGGGCTTTTACGCCACGCAGGAACATGGTGCCTTGGTCGCGGTAGTAGGGGACAAATACGTCTTCTGGTTTCATGGCGTGGCCGATGCCAATGGAGATGGCTTCTTGTCCTAGGGATGAGGGGAAGGTGCCCATTTTTCCGGTGCGTTGTAAGGCGACGGCTTTGGCGTCGAAGGTGCGGGTGAATAGCATCCAGTGGTAGAGAGTTAGTAGGGTTTTGGGGTTTTTGGCGAACTCTGGAAGGGGTTGGGTGGCCTTGCCTTCAGAGTCTAGAAATTGAGTAAACTCAATTGAGAATTGAGCAACGATTGTCATTCTGTTGGATTCTCCTTACTTCTCATGATTTAGATTTTCGCTAATTGATATAAATTGCCAGCTGAAAGGAAACGGAGCATCCTTGTTCAAACCTTTCAGCTATTTAGAATTTTCAGTATACTTTGGCTGGTCTGGCCGCTTACATTCTTAAAAGTAATGCCACATTATCACCAACTGATGGGAAATGCCACATGTCTATAGTCACTGTTAAGAACTTTATAATAGGTCTGTTAGGGTTGTTTTTTAGTTTTTTTTCTGTCGAAATTTATGCTGATTTGCCTCAGGTTTCTGGGCAGGCGCCGGTATTAAGCCGGATTTCTTATCAGTTATCAACTGAGCAATGGGCTAGTACTACGACGGCGGAGGTGTTGATTAATTTGGATGCGCTACAGGATAAGTTGGGTGGGGGTGATATCAATCAATATATGTTGCAGAGTTTGAATAAAATTGCGAAGGCGGATTGGCATATTACGGGGTTTAGTCGTAATCAGGATAGCTCGGGGATGGAGACTGTTAGTATCTCCGCGAAAGCGCGGGTGCCTGGGGGTATGCTGTCGGGTTTGCGTGATAAGGCGAAGGCCAATAGTCGACCTGGGGAGACGTATACGATTGCTGATATCGATTTTACTCCTAGCTTGGCTGAAATGGAAAAGGCGCATGTGCAGGCGCGGGCGGTGTTGTATGGTGAGGTGGGGCAGGAGATAAATCGTTTAAATCAAGCTTATCCTAATCAGCATTATTTTGTGTATTCGGTTGATTTTAATAGTCAGGTTACTCCGATGGCGAGTTTTGATAGGGTGCAGGCACCCCAACCGATGGTGAAAATGTTGAATGCGCCGGCAGCACCTTCGGGTGGCCATGGTGCGAGCATCAGTTCGTCAGTTGAAAATAAAATTGTTGAGATCGCGACAGTGGTGATTGCATCTCATATTCCATCCGGTAGCAACTAGGGTCTGTCGTCACACGCTCTCACTCCGCTAGGGTATGCACACATCTTGTTCAGTCAACTGTGAGTGAGTATTAGATTAGGGGTTAGCACTGTAAGCCCCCTCTCCCGCGTAAGGGGCTTGAATAAAGGCTCTGAACTTGTTCGCGGGAGAGGGTTGGGGAGAGGGCGAATGGAGAGCGCGAGACTTTACCCTCTCCCCTAACCCTCTCCCGCGAATAGGTTTGCAGCTTTTGCCCAAACTCCTCGCGCGGGAGAGGGGGTTTACAGTGCTAATCGTTAATCCGAGAGTTAGGGGCGCTTCACTTAGGTTTAATTAATGGCAAAAAACGATCACAATTTGCATCTTCCCAGAGTGATAGCTCACCGCGGTGCTAGTCATATTGCGCCGGAGAATACTATTTCAGCGTTGCGTAAGGCTCATGAGCTGGGTATATCGTGGGTAGAATTTGATGTGACCTTAACTCAAGACTTGCAGCCTGTTGTCATACACGATCTAAGTTTGGAGCGCACTACTAATGGTTTTGGACCGGTCAATCGCAGCTTAGCTGCTGATATTGCCAAATTGGATGCGGGTAGCTGGTTTAATCCCGCTTTTGCTGGGGAAAAAGTACCGACTTTGGCGGCATTCCTCATTGCTGCAAAACAGTTGGGCTTTGGCATTAATCTTGAAATCAAACCTGCCGATGGTCAGGAGCGAGAAACGACAGAGGCGGTGCTGGAAACTTTGCGGCAATATTGGCAAAATGAACCATTAATTGTCTCTAGCTTTTCAGTATTGGCATTGCGCGTCTTGCGGTCTTTGGACACTGATATCCCTATGGGATTGTTATTGGATCATTGGTCTGATGATTGGCAAGAAACCATGCGCGAGCTTGATTGTATCTCTTTGCATGCTAAATATTCGCTGTTGACAGAGCAGCGAGTTGACAAAATTAAAACCATGGGAAGTAAAGTTTTGGCTTATACTGTTGATGATGTCGCACTAGCCCAACAATTATTCGCCAAAGGTATCGATGCGGTGTTCAGTAATGTACCGGATAAAATTCTTGCGGGAGTACCAATCAATTGATCGCTTTAGCCTGGATAATTCTTTTTTTCCTCATCATCGCTGCATTGGCGTATCACCGAGCTGCTCTCAGCGTTTATTGCATAGCCATCTTAGTCTACCTGCTTTGGGTATCTGGATTATCGGGACTCGGCACAGTTGGTAGTATCGTATTATGGGTTATTTATTTACTCTTTATCATTACCTTCACTGTTCCACCATTACGCCGCCAACTCATCACCGCACCGATTTTTGCGCTTTACCAAAGAGTAAAACCGACGCTGTCATCGACAGAAAAAGAAGCATTAACCATTGGTACTGTCGGTTGGGAAGGGGAGTTATTCAGTGGTATGCCGCAATGGCAGAAATTCCAGAGCTATACTGCGCCACAATTAAGTGCTGAAGAGGCTGCTTTTTTGGCGGGTCCCGTCGAGCAACTCTGCCAGATGATCGATAATTGGGATATCAGCCACCACCGTTTTAACCTGCCACCTGAAGTTTGGCAGTTTATCAAAGAGCAAGGATTTTTTAGCCTGATTATTCCAAAGCAGTACGGCGGTAAGCAATTTTCAGCATTCGGTCATTCTGCGGTTATCGCCAAAATTGCCGGTAGGAGCACGGCGACTGCCACTGTTGTTGCGGTGCCTAATTCATTGGGACCTGCGGAGCTATTATTGGAGTATGGGACGGAAGAACAAAAATCGTATTATCTGCCGCGGTTGGCCACGGGTGAAGAAATCCCCTGTTTTGCTTTAACGAGTCCAGAAGCAGGCTCTGATGCCGGTTCCATGCCCGATCACGGCGTTGTTTGTCACGGGGAATGGCACGGTGAAGAAGTGTTGGGCATTCGATTACACTGGGATAAGCGGTATATTACCTTAGCGCCAGTGGCGACATTACTAGGGTTAGCATTTAAATTATACGATCCAGATGGCCTGTTAGGTGAACAAAAATCATTAGGCATTACCTGCGCATTAATCCCAGTCAATACACCGGGTATTCGCATTGGTCGTCGTCATTACCCGTTAAATAGCGCTTTTCCAAATGGTCCTACTCAGGGCGACGATGTTTTCGTGCCATTGTCTGCTATTATCGGTGGCCCAGAAATGGCCGGTAAAGGTTGGCATATGTTGATTGAGCGGTTATCGGTAGGCCGCGCGGTGACGTTACCTTCCATGTCAGCGGGCGGAGCGAAAGTGGCGGCATTTACCACCGGGGCGTACGCCGCGATTCGCAAGCAATTTAATATTGCCATTGGTCATTTTGAAGGGGTAGAAGAAGCACTTACTGCCATTGCCGGTGAAACTTACATCATCGATGCCGTTCGCCAATTTTCAGTGGCTGCCATTGATCGTGGCGAGCGACCGGCCGTGCCTTCCGCCATTAGCAAATACCACTCCACTGAATTAGCACGCGTAGTTGCTAATCATGCGATGGATGTGCACGGCGGCAAGGGCATTTGCATGGGGCCTCGCAATTATATTGCGCAAGCGTATGAAGAAGCGCCTATTGCCATCACGGTGGAAGGTGCCAATATTTTAACGCGCTGCATGATTATTTTTGGTCAAGGCGTGATGCGATGCCATCCTTATTTATTAGCAGAATTAACAGCAGCCTTACAACCGGATCGTGCTCGGGGTTTACAAGCATTTGATAAAGCATTATTTGGGCATTTAGGGTTTATCATCAGCAATAAAAGTCGATCATTTTTTCTAGCGCTGACACAGGGGCGGTTGAGCGCTGTTCCCGTCGATGGCCCTACAAAACCTTATTATCAGCAAATTAATCGTTTTAGCGCCGCATTCGCTTTTGCAGCGGATATGGTGGTATTAACACTCGGCAGTGAATTCAAACGTCGGGAACATTTGTCCGCACGTTTGGGTGATGTGTTAAGCATGTTGTATCTCACATCAGCTGTTTTAAAGCGATTTGAACAGCAGGGGGCCTTGGCAGAGGATATGCCTTTAGTGGATTGGGCCTGTCAAACATTATTTTTTAAATTGGAACAGGCCTTCCTCGGTATATTGGCTAATTTACCGCACCGATGGTTGGCTGTCGCTCTGCGGTTAGTGGTATTTCCGCTAGGATGTCGATGCCGGCAGCCTACGGATAAACTCAATAATCAAGTGGCCAGTTTGATCTTAACACCAACCGCCAGTCGTGAACGTTTAACCGAGGGAACTTATACGACTCCGGTTGCCAATAATTACGTCGGCTTGATTAACATTGCTTTGCATAAAGTATTAGCAGCAGAACCAGCAGAAAAAAAATTGCATAACGCTGAACGTGAAGGCATTATTTCTGGAAATACCCGTGCCGAAAAAATAAACGCCGCCTTTGCAGCGAATGTATTAGCCGAAGAAGAAGTGGAATTATTAAAACAGGCCGATAAAGCCAGAAAAGAAATCATCGCCGTCGATGATTTCGCCCCGGAAGAATTATCACGCCCTTCCTAGCAAAGTACATAGAAATCCCCCTTGGGCAAGCTGCCCGTGCGCGTATTTTCCTTCTCCAACTTGCGACCAACGGAAGTCCCTGTTGGATGGGCCAGGGTATGCACACATCTTTTTTAGTCAACTGTGAGTAGGCACCGGATTAATGATTAGCACTGTAAGCCCCCTCTCCCGCGCGAGGAATTTGGGCAAAAGCTGCAAACCTATTCGCGGGAGAGGGTTGGGTGAGAGGGTTAAGTCTCGCGCTATCCATTCGCCCTCTCCCCAACCCTCTCCCGCGAACAAGTTCAGAGCCTTTATTCAAGCCCCTCGCGCGGGAGAGGGGGCTTACAGTGCTAACCCCTAATCTAATACTCACTCATGCTTTATTAGCCTGGTACGACCAATACGGCCGAAAAGATTTACCCTGGCGACAGCATATTTCCGCTTACCGTGTCTACATCTCAGAAATCATGCTACAACAAACCCAGGTCAAAACAGTCATACCTTATTTCTTGCGTTTTATGGAACGCTTCCCCAATATAGAAACATTAGCAGCGGCCGATTTAGATGAAGTTTTGCACCATTGGACAGGTTTAGGCTATTACAGCCGTGCTCGTAATTTACATCGCACTGCCCAGCAAGTGTGCCAACGATACGGGGGAGAATTCCCTCGTGATCTAACTGCTCTGCAAGACTTGCCTGGCATAGGTCGCTCCACGGCTGGCGCCATTATGGCCATTGCTATGAACAAAAGGGCAGCTATTCTCGATGGTAATGTAAAACGCATTCTCACCCGATTGCATGCCATTTCAGGTTCCACCGCTTCTGTAGCTGTGGCGAATCAGTTATGGAACCTAGCCACCGACTATACCCCTAACACAAGAGTATCTGACTATACGCAAGCCATCATGGATTTAGGGGCAACTATTTGTACCCGCACCCGCCCTGATTGCCCGCAATGCCCTTGGCAAACCGCTTGTCTGGCCTATCAACAGAATGCGACAACTTCTTATCCCAGCCCTAAAACAAAAAAAGAAAGTCCGCTGCGAGTTTCGCGATGGCTAATTTTTTATCGAGATCATAGTGTGCTGCTGTATAAGCGCCCTCCCGTGGGGGTATGGGCTGGATTATGGAGTTTTCCAGAATGCCCTATCGACGTGAATATAAATGACTGGTGTCAGCAGCATTTTGGCTACGAGGTTAAACAGTGGCAAACAAAGCCAACCTTTAGACACGTGTTCAGTCATTTTCGATGGGATATCACTCCTGTTATCTTGCCGGCTGATGCATTTGTCGATCGCGTGATGGACTCTACAGACTGGGTTTGGTATAAGATTACACATACACCACCCGGCGGCTTTGCTAGCCCGGTGCAACGATTATTACTGGAATTGGCAGAAAGATGACACATACCGTTTTTTGCACGAAATTACAAAAAGAAGCAGCAGGGCTTGATATGCCACCATATCCCGGTGAACTGGGGCAGCGTATTTTTAATCATATCTCCCAACAAGCTTGGGACATGTGGGTATCGCACCAAACCATGATCATCAATGAATATCGCTTAAGTTTAGCTGATGCTAAAGCTCGTAAAATGCTCAAGGAAGAAATGGAAAAATTCTTATTCGGTAGTGGCAGTGAAAAACCCGCCGGTTATGTGCCACCTTCTGAAAAGGATTAAAAGTTTCTATTTTTTATCATAACGTAAGAGAGGAGTAGTACAGTGGCATCTATTAAAAGTGGATTATACAAATTAATAGCAGTTTTCTTATTGATCCAATCAGCAGGAATTATGGCGCAAAACGTCCCAGCAAAGCCAGATCCTGTCACAGATTTAAATAAGCCCATAATCGTGAAAGAAAGCAACCCAACGTTCACGGTTCGCTTTTCCGAAACTGCCAGCACAGGCTATCAATGGTATTTAGCTGCTTACGATCGTCAACTAATCAGGCCAGTAAAATCAGAACTTTTACCACCTCAACACCCAAATATGCCCGGTTCATCTTCGATCCGAGTGTGGGAATTTAAAGTGCGAGACCGCGCTTTTGTAGTACCGCAAATGACCCGACTCCAATTCGCCAGCCACCGCGCTTGGGAAAATAACAGCGGCCAATCACAGGTAGTTTATATCTTAATTCAACCTTCCTAAGCAGGCTCTGCTAAGGGTATCCGATGCACACATCCAAAAATGGATAACGTTCACATTATCTTTTTAAATTTCGATAAAAATTTTCGTGAACCCCCACGCAAAGAAGGGTTCTGCTGGATTGATCAAATTCATAGGCCAGTAAGAATTGTTGTTTAACGCAAGAAAATTTATAAACATAGACCCCTGCCAAGTCCCCCTTTTTTGCTTCACCCTCTGTAGGGTTTGCTGCAATAAGGGCCACTGCCTCATCAACGGCTAATTTTTGGTTTGTATGTAATTTTTTATAGGCCCTGTTGAAAATAGGCATTTGAAAAATTTTAATGTTTTTCATCTTTCCCTTGGGGGGTAAATAATTCCGCTAGGTTTCGATCTTGTCCACGCGCAACTAATAAATCTCGAATAAACTCAATGGGTAAGTCTGGATTATCGAGAGCAGCCTTGCCTACCTTTGCCCAGTATTCAATTTGATGTGCAATCGTTCGGCATTCTGCTTTAGCCGTTCTGCGGGCGTCATTGTAAATGGATTCATCCACTCGAATAGTAATACTCATCATTAAACCTCTAATAATCACGAATGTGTCATTCTGACACAGAAAGTGCGAAAAATCAAGTTTTTATCTATCATCCCGGGCAGGCGAGAATCTAGACTTTGGACGGGTTCTTAGGAAGTACTACCGTAAAACAATAATGCGATATACGCAAAAAAGATCAGCAAGTGAATCGCTCCTTGCAACACATTCGTACGGCCGCTGCCTATTGTTAAGATGCTCATGATTAAAGTAAGCCACAACAGGGTCTCATTCACGTAGTTCAATCCTAGAATTACTGACCTCCCCGTCACCAACCCTACCACCAGAACCGCCGGAATAATTAAACCAATAGCAGCCAAAACTGAACCCAGCATGACATTGACTGCATTTTGTAATTGATTACACAAAGCCCCGCGTATTGCCAGGCAGGATTCAGGGATTAAAAGTAGCATAGCGATTAATAAACCTCCTAATTCATGAGGCGCTTCCAAATAATGCATTGCATAATCAATAGGTGAGGCCAGGATCTTGATTAGGCCCATAGTCAAAATCAAATAAATAAAAAGAAAGAGCAGATGCCATTTTTTCGAATAAGTTATGGTATGGTGTGAATGAAAATATTTTTTCACACTGCTATGCACTTCCAAAAAATACTTCCGATGCCGAACAGTTTGAATGCCTAGAAAAATGCCGTAAATCGTTAATGAAACGCAAATTAAAAAAATAGTAAGAAAGGGCGACAATACCCCACTTGAAAGCCCACGAGAATAAGACGGCAAAATTAAATTAAACACCGCAATTAATAAAATGACGCAGAGAAATGATTTAGCACCTTGCAAATTAATTTGCTGCTCCCGAAAACGCCAGCCGCCAATCAGTAAGGTTGCGCCCAACAATCCATTCAGCATAAACATGATAATAGCGTATAAGGTATTACGGGCGAGAAATGGGTTATTAGCTCCGGTTAGCATTACACTGCCAATAAGCATCACCTCAAGCGTTACGATGGAAATGGTCAATATTAACGTACCTAAAGGCTCTCGGATCAGCTCAGCAACCGCCAAAGCGTGACGGAAAATAGCAAATTCGGAGTACAAAATAACTGCGAATAACCCTGCTAATAGCATCAGCATAGAAGCAAAATGGTATGGCGTAGCGAGCAAAATATGTCGGGAGAGAAAAACGAGAATAAAACTGGCAACTAATACGCCTAACGCCCGTTCTTTCACTAGAACAGTCATTAATTTGTTATTGCCAATTTTATGCATTATTTTTTCCTGAGGCTTTAGCGAGAAGCTGACCTTAGTTGTCGTTAAGATAGTCGATCGACTAATTATTTCGTTATTACTTGAGCGTGGTCCAGGTATAGGTGCTGTATTCTATAGTGTGGGAGCGTCACATTATTGCAAACCAAAACTTTTCCTTCGGAATGGATTCAACGATTTTTTCTCATGAACCACATGATCAATAGCTTTATTCATAAATAATTTGATGAGGGTTTGAACAAGAAACCCCAAAGGCATCATAAAAGATTTGCCCCAGCTAAAGTCGAATAGGAACGCCACACAGCAAGTTAAAAAGGTAAAGTGCGCAATCGTTTCAAAGTGATGAGAAATGATCTCAGAAACTACTTCGATTACTGTGTGTGAAAATTTATGTGTCATGGCTTCAATACCTCTTCGCAACTATTATGTAACTTGGAATGATAGTATTAGACCATATTCAGATTGTATAAAATGTAGTCAATCAGCGGAATGAGAGGGGATTATTTAGAAAAACATGAATTTTAAGCAAAAATATCTAATAATTTGCTGTAAACATGTTGTTTTAGCGGTTCTCGTTCTTATCCGTCTTGGCATCTTCAATGGTGGGCACGCTAACCTACGTATGCTACAATTTCACAAAAATACAGCCGCCTGGTTGTTAGATGGATCTTTTGTGGAATATTAATCTCCGGGGTAAAACCGATTGGAAAATGAACTTAGAAATTTAGAAGATACATTCTATAAAATTATTAATGTAGTTCCCGTAAGTATTTACTGGAAAGATAAAAATAGGGTTTATCTAGGTTGTAATAAATACACATTGAACATGGCAGGATTAGATTCATTGTCGGAAATTGTCGGTAAAAAGGATGAAGATTTACCTTGGAAGGAAATTGCACCATTGCTTTTAGAAATCGACAATAATGTCATTCTCAATAAACAAACAGTTGAAGTTGAGGAAACCCCCTCTCTGGCTTATAATCAAAAAAGAACATTCTTTACCACAAAAACTCCATTATTGAACGAAGAAAGAGAAAGTATTGGGCTGATTGGAGTTTCTGTTGACGTTACCGATCTTAAAAGTGCCCAAGATAAATTAAAAGCAATGGAGCATCGATTGAAAGGTATGGTGGCCTTAGGTGCGAATATTGCACATGAGTTACGAACGCCTTTGGCTTCCATCGGTATGGGTATAAGAGGAGCGGAACGCTATTTACCGATTCTGATTGACGCTTATTCAAAAGCTCAGCAGCATAATATTCCAGTTGGTTTTATAAGACCCAAACACCTAGAAACTTTATTCACCTTGTTGGATGATATTAAAGCGGAGGTTCAATATTCCAATACGGTTATTAATATGTTATTGATGAATGTAAAACAAACGGGATTACCTACTGAACATTTAAAGCTATGCTCAATTAAAGAATGTATTAATGATTCTCTTCATCGATATCCCTTTAAAGCAAATGAAAGTGCATTGATAAAATGGAATGATAAGGACGATTTTTTATTTAGGGGTGATAAAATGCTCCTGGTTCATGTTTTTTTTAATCTAATAAAAAATGCACTTTATTTTATTGAGGCGGAGAATAAAGGTGAAATTGAAATTTGGTGTACTTCGGACGATGATAACAACTTTCTCAATTTTAGGGACACTGCTAGAGGTATATCTGAAGAGGAACTGCCGAAAATATTTGAAAAATTTTATACAACCAATATAAATGGTACCGGTTTGGGCCTTGCTTTTTGCAAACAAGTAATGGAGAGCTTTAATGGTGAAATAACTTGCGAGTCGAAATATCGTAATTTCACAAAATTTATATTATCTTTTCCGAAATATTCAAAGGAGATGAACGATGGAAAAAAATGAATTACCCTGCCTTTATCATCCAACGACCGTTGTATTAGTTGACGATGACATTAATTTTTTAAAAAACACCACTCTTAATTTAGATCCAGATATAGCCTACAAGACTTATAACGATCCATTGGAAGCTTTAAAATTTGTAGAAAAATTAAAAGATCAAAATAAATCGCTCTCGCGTGTAATTAGTTTAGATGATCCTAATGAAGAGTGCTCTGAAAAAACATATCCATTAAGTTTAAAAATATCATCCATTCTTGATGAAGCATATGATAAGAATCAATATGGTAAGGTTTCAGTTCTTCTAGTTGATCACGCCATGCCGCAAATGTCTGGGGGCGATTTTTTTGAAAAAATAGCAGACATCCCGATAAAGAAAGTGATGTTAACCGGTCAGGCTGACGAAGCATTTGCAGTAAAGTTATTTAATGCCCGCATAATTGATAGATTCATTATGAAGGGTGATAATTCCTTAGGCGTGTCAATTAATAGGGTTATTCATGAGCTTCAAAAAGAATACTTTCAAGATATTTCAAATACTTTATTGCGTGGACTTCCGTTTAAGAAAACATTTACATTGGCAGACCCTGAGTTCGTAACACTGTTTAATAATATTCGTAAGGAAGCTGCCGCAACAAGTTTCTATTTGATCGATATGTCTGGTAGCTTTATTTTCATGGATTCAAATGGCGCTCCTAGCTGGTTGTTGGTTAGTTCTAAATCGGATGCCTATCAGTTTGCTAAACAGGCAGAGGTGGAAGGTGCTTCAAAAGAAATTGTGAAAGATTTAAAAAATGGAAAAAAGATTTCATATTTCAATAATTTTGATGAGTATATTCACGCAACGGAAGGGCATTGGGAAAACTATTTATACGATGCCAAAAAATTAGGTAATGCCGGAGAATATTTTTATACCTTGGTACAGGAATTGCCCGGATTTCCAATAAAAAAGAATAAGATTCTTTCATATAATGAATATTTGAGAAACAACAGTGATTAGTTATTGGCTGGCGCGAAATCGCCATGCTGTACGACAATAATTGCTGAGGGCGCAGACAGCTTGCTGGCCTATTTGATAATTGCTAGAACTGCAGGTATAATGCGTAGTTGCGCCAAGCGAATTAATGCCAAACTTAAGCTTCCACAAGGTAGAAGGGAGCTTTCCTATTGACGACAAGTCATAGTTTAAGGACAACTTTTTTTGAACACTATCAGGGAGATTTACCATATAGGACAAAAATGAATAATGTGACGTAAAGAATATGAAACAATTACAAAAACTATTCGAAGATCAAGTTGTAAATAATCCATCAGCTATTGCTTTAGATGCAATTGATAAACAATTTACTTATGAGCAACTTTCGTTTTTCAGCAATAGAATAGGTCATAAGCTTCAAGAAGCAGGCGCTAAACCTAATACATTAATTGCAATAGTCATGGAAAAAGGATGGGAGCAGGTCGCGGCTGTTTTGGGTATTTTGAAGTCAGGGGCAGCTTACCTTCCTATAGACCCTACCGAATCAGAAGAAAGAATATTCCATCTCTTAAAAATTGGCGAAGTGCAGCTAATTCTGACTCAAACCAAATTAATGAATGAGCGAATTTGGCCTTCCTACACACGATGTTTTGCAGTAGACGACGATAACGAATGGATTTCCTATCCAACGTCAATTCCCGCAATCGAACAAAACCTGGCACATCTAGCCTATGTCATTTTTACATCAGGAACGACGGGCATCCCAAAAGGGGTGATGATCGATCATCAAGGAGCAGTTAATACCATTTTGGATATTAATTACCGCTTTAAGATAAGTAATGCCGACAAGGTATTGGCAATCTCAGCCCTGCATTTTGATTTATCAGTCTATGATATTTTTGGAACGTTAGCTGCCGGTGGTACCCTTGTTATTCCATCAGCTTGTGAAAGCATTAATCCACGCTCATGGATTCCTATCTTTTTAGATAAGAAAATCTCGATTTGTAATTGCGTTCCACCTTTATTTCAAGCTTTCATTGCCTGTTTATTGCAAAGCCCGCAAAAAAATAATATTCCATCGCATTTACGCTTAGTACTACTTAGCGGTGATTGGATACCTACCACTTTACCCGCCCAAACGAAAAGTCTAATGCCAGAGATTGAGATGATAAGTCTGGGTGGCGCAACAGAAGCCTCTATTTGGTCTATTTTATACCCTATCACGGATATAGTATTTTCTCAAAAAAGTATTCCTTACGGGAAGCCAATGAATAATCAGTCATTCTATATTCTTAATGAAGGACTAATGCCAGTGTCATTGGATGAACCAGGAGAGCTATACATTGGCGGCATTGGTTTGGCAAAAGGATATTGGCGAGATGAGTGTCGTACGGAAGCTTCATTTATAACGCATCCGCATTTGGGTAAATTATACAAAACAGGCGATTTGGGGCGTTATTTGCCCGATGGGAATATAGAATTTCTGGGTAGAATCGATTTTCAAGTAAAAATTCATGGCTTTCGTGTCGAAACAAGCGCTATTGAAACTTGTTTATTGGAGCACCCCGCCGTGCAACAAGCGGCCGTTATCGCAGTAGGTAAAGAATTTAATAAGCGATTGATTGCTTACCTTGTTTTAAAAAAAGATCGGTTAAAAAGTAGTGAATTAATTAGCCGTATCCATATAGCGCAGTGGCATGCGATCCATGATGGGTTAACAAACACCCAAAGCACCCAAAGTATCCATGTCAATCCGGTATTTAATACCTTAGGTTGGACCTCTAGCTTTTCAGGAACTCCTATCGCCCAAGAACAAATGCAAGAATGGGTTGACGAAACGGTAAACAAAATTTTACGACTAGAGCCAAAAAGAATTTTGGAAGTTGGTTGTGGTTTAGGGTTGCTTCTGTTTCAAATTGCGCCTAAGGTGAAAGAATACGATGCAGCAGATTACTCAGAACGGACAATTAAATATGTAAAAAATCAAGTCGATGATTTAAGGCTGTCGAATGTTAGATTATTTACAGGGGAAGCTAAGTGCCTTAACTTTGTTAATACAACTTTATACGATACGATTGTTATTAATTCAGTCATTCAGTATTTTAGTGGTATGGATTATTTTTGTGAAGTGTTGAGAGAGATAATCCAACATGTAAAACCGGGTGGAAAAATTTTTATTGGTGATATTAGAAATATCATTCATCTTCGTATATTCCATATAGCTAAGCAATTATTTAAAATTAAAAAAGAAACGTCATTTCTGGAATTTAAAACGACAGTAGATAGGCATGTGAATGATGAAGAAGAGCTATTAATTGATCATCGATTTTTCCAGGAGATACGAAAGCAAATCCCTAGAATAAGTGCAGTTGATGTTCAGTTAAAGAGGGGGCATTTTTTAAATGAAATGACTTGTTATCGGTATGATGTCGTATTATATCTCGATCATGACTCCTTTGAAAGAACGCTAGAAATCGATTGGGTTAATTGGCAACTAGAAAAACTAGACTTAACTGGAATTGAAAATTTTTTAGAAAGTGAACCAAACTATTTTTCAGTAAAAAATATAGCTAATAAAAGAATTGTTAATTTGGAAGAAATACTGGAAGAAGCAAAAGGTGAATCCGTTAACTGGTTTAATTCTTTCAAAAAGAAAGTCGTTTCCTTGAACAAGTCTGCAATGGATCCTAATGATTTATACCAACTGGCGGATAAAAGAGGATATGAAGTTTCTATTTCATGGTCAAGGGAATGTCCAACGACTTGCTTTGATGTTATTTTTTCGAAAAAATCGGTCAAAAAGAAAATAGTGGAACTCGATCTAAAAGAAACAGAGTCTAGAGACCTAGAGAGCTATGCCAATGTTCCGGTTAAATCAAAAATCATAAATAAAATCTTTTCAAATTTGAACAAATACCTGCAAACTAAATTGCCAAAATATATGGTCCCGCAAACTTTTATAAACCTTGATAAGTTACCATTAAATTCAAATGGAAAAATAGACCGTCAAGCTTTAGTTTCAGGCAATGTTATTATCAAAAATGTGAAGTATGTCCCTCCAAAAACAGCCATTGAGAAAAAATTAGCAAAGATTTGGCAAGAAGTATTAAATATTGAAAAAATTAGTGTAAATGAGAATTTTTATGAAATTGGTGGAACATCCTTGTTGGCAATAATAATCATAAATAAAATAGACAAATCTTTTGCCGTTCATCTAACAATTGGAGAGTTCATTCTTCATTCGCCAACAATACAGGCCTTGGCAGAGTTAATCAAAGAAAGAATTCCTTTAAATATGAGTACTGTATCTCCTTCTTTAGAAAAGAAGAGTTTTATGGCCGCCGGTAGGTTGATTACTACGCACTAAGACTTTTGGTACGAAATGGATTCAACGATTTTTTCTCATGAACCACATGATCAATAGCTTTATTCATAAATAATTTGATGAGGGTTTGAACAAGAAACCCCAAAGGCATCATAAAAGATTTGCCCCAGCTAAAGTCGAACAAGAACGCTACGCAGCAAGTTAAAAAGGTAAAGTGCGCAATCATTTCAAAGTGATGGGAAATGATCTCAGAAACGACTTCGATTAGGGTGTGTGATAATTTATGTGTCATGGCTTCAATACCTCTCTTCGCATTTATTGTGTAACTTGGAATGATAGTATTAGACCATATCTAGATTGTATAAAATGTAGTCAATCGGCGGAAGGAAGTTCACTCGTTTTAATATATATTAATTTTAAGTGAAATTTAGACGTATTTTACATATAATCTATTTTTCCGTTGAAAATGCCAATAGATCCTGGTGCCTAGTAATAGGCTGGAAACCATTAATCCTAAATCAATCCCAGTCCATAACCCTAGGCCCTGCCAATGCCACTGAAATGCCAGCAAATAGCCCATACCAATACCCATAACTGCATAAGAGACCAGGCTTATCAACATAGGCACAAAGGTGTCGCGCAAGCCGCGTAAAAATCCGGTGAAAATCCCTTGGAAAACATCGAAAACGTGCAATACACTGGTCATGATTAAGAAAGTGATGGCCATTTTCTGTACAGGCAAGTAATTGGCTTGGTGGGGTGAAATAAAGCAATTAATAATCAGTTTCGGGAACCCCAGAAGCAAGGTGATGATAATTACCCCTATAGAAGCCCCTAATAGCAAGCCTACGGTTAGGGTTCTCAACAAATGATCCTCCTCTCCAGCTCCTATTAGATGGCCGACACGAATGCCCATGGCCATGCTAATACCCATGGGAAACATATAGGCCAAGGATGCACATTGAAAGGCAATTTGATGGGCTGCTAAACTCACGACGCCAAAGTAACCCATCATGACCACGACCAGGGAGCACATCAGTATCTCGATAAAATAGTTGCCGCTGCACGGTAATCCTAAATGAAACACTTCTCGAATAGTCACCCAATTAAAACGTTGCCATCGGGCAAGCTCGGCAGTTTTACGCAAGGCGGGCCTTCGGTGGACATAATATAATAAGCTCAAAAACATCGCCCATTCCGTGGCCGAGTTAGCATAGCCAATGCCTTTCATTGCCAACGGCGTGATCAAGCCAAAAAAACCGGTCATCAGCGAATAGCTGAGCACCGCATTAAATGGAATCGCCAAAGCACAAATAACCATGACGATTCGAGGATGATGCAATGCCGATACAAATTCCCGTAACGTAAAAAACCCCAATAAGGCGGGGAAGCCCCAAATAAGTGCATGCAGGTATTGCTGGCATAAACTCACTACGGCGGGGTCTTGACCAATGCGGCTAAACACAGTAGGTAAATACCAGATCGTGGTAATGCAAGGTAGGGTGAGCAATAAACTGACGTAGAAACCATGGTGCAAATACCGCGCAGCGGCTTGAAGTTGGCCGGCGCCGTAATGTCGGGCAATTAAGATACCGATTGCATTGAGGATGCCCATGCCGATTACCAACAGCAACATATAAGATGCATTTGATAAAGCCCCGGCTGCTAGAGCATCCGCAGAAAGCATACCCATCATGAGCGTGCTGATGAGTTGTAAGATTTTCTGCGCGAGTAATGCGGCGATCAGAGGCAATGCTAAGGCTAAGGTTTTTTTGCTTTCGGCCAGTAAGGGGTGCAATGTTTTTCCTTGGTATCCACGTTCAATAGGTTTTTTTAGACCTATTCTAGAAGACTTTCCATTGCATGAAAAGATAGTTAGCGTGGTGATGATGGGCCTAAATCTATTTCCTCCAGTTCCTCCAGTTCCTCATCCTCGCTGACATCAGGATTAATTAGACTTACCGAAGAGTGACTAGGTGAGCTAGGTAAATCAAAAGTAGAGGGATCTGAATCATAGTCATCAGCAGTGATAATGCCGCCCTCCAGATCGTGTCCTATTATTTTTGAGTCATCAGTGGCTGTGATTCCTTTTGCCGCAATTTGAGAGTAACTGTTAGATCTAGATTTGGCTGAAATAATTTCATTATCCCTATCAAGCTCACCTTTGTCGGCTTTAGAGTTACCACCAGATTCTGGTAATGCTGAATCTGGTGTTGTGGATGATTCTTTGGTAAGTTTGGGGGTGAAAATGGATTGTATAAAAGAACTAATAGACTCTATTATAGAGTTTATAGCTTTTAAAATGTTATCCACGAACTTTCTCTCTTAAGCGTTAGTTAAGGTGTCGATATCTATTCCATTTGTCTGAGTTTTTTATCCAAAAATATAAGAGTATTATACAAGAATTTAATCTAGAGCTCCATTTTTTTTTAATAAAAAGAGGTTTTTGAGAAGCGCTAACGCTTAGGTTAAGGCTACAGGCATTGAATCTATGGAACAAATCATGTCATAACAGAAAACAGCATTTTTTATATTTTTTACCACTGCCACAGGGGCAAGGCTCATTTCGCTCTGGTTTTAAAAGATCCGATACGAAAGGTTCAGAGGGATTAAGCAATTTTTCAACATCGGAAATAGCTTCTTCCTTATCTGGTTCAATGCCGACAATAACTTCCCAGTTGTTTTCCGCACAGATTTGAAATATTTCTTCTGCGCGAGAACGGTCTTGTACTCTGACTATGGCTGGTCGTTTGTGACTACCTAATTTTGCCAAGTTATCGTCCCCTTGATGAGTGGATGGAATAAAGTCCATATCATAGATTGAGTCAGGCTTGCGATCAACGAAAATAAATCACACTGTCGTCTATGGATTGTAGAGGGTAGCCGAACTTTAAAATGATTTTCGCTTTTTAAAGTGTATTAGGTGTATAATGAATCCATCAAATAATAATTTATAAGCCAGACCTCACTTAACAGGAAAAAACAGATGACACAGTTAGAAAAAGAATACCAAAACTCCTTGGAAGAGACGCAAGAAACTATGAAAGAGACGCAAGAAACTCTATCCATTCTACAAGATTTTTTGCCTCAATTAAAGAAGTTGACACAGTTAAGTAAAGAAATCCAAAACGTCTTGGAAAAAATAGAAGAATCTACATCCGATATACAAACTCAGATACCTCAATTAAAGCAGAAAGTCACGGAATTATCGAACTCTAATTCGGAATCAAAAACTACTCCATTAAAATTTGAAAATATTGGTCAAGTGCTAAGAGATAATAATTTAGAAATAGTTAAAGTTGTTGGGAGTTTATCTGGCTCCCTTGAAAAAACATCAAAGAGAAAAATACAGGAAAAAGAGCCTGAACAGTTCTCGTTGGAAGGATTCGGTTTAGATGCTGAGCAATTGAGTAAGGGACAGGTCCTAAATGAAAAAAAAGGAGTTCCTGAACTCGGAGTTGCTGCGCCATCGTCTCCTCCGCAAAAGAGAAGTAAAAAAGATGAAGAACTCAGCTTAAATGAAAGCGCTGACGTAAGTACCGTCTCATCAGCTTCTTACACCAGCAGCTCCTTTTTCTCAAGTTCTTCCTCTTCTTCCTCCTCCATTATCCCAGCAGGAATCCCACAATCCAGTTCTCAACAACTGGAAAGCGTTTCCAGTCAGGAACCTAGTTCATCATCTACACTTGGGAAGAGTAGCTCTACCTAAGTCTATTCCTCAATGACATCCTACCGATTGGTGGGCACGCTTCGCTTTGCCCACTATGGAAGATGAGGGGATGATGTAACATATGGGGTAATGATATGGTCGTTGCCTTATCATTACCCAAATTCATATAATACTTTTATCTAATGACAATATACTTATTTTGAGCAGAAATTTGAATATGGCTTTTAGGGGTCAGCGCAGTTAATACATCGATTAAATCGTTTTGAGCAAAAGAAATGCAACCCACAGTAGGAAGAATACCATCGGCTGTTTGGTGTTGCACATGCATAAAAATAGCGCTGCCTTTACCTTTTACTACAGGGTTATCGTTGTAGCCCACTACGGCAATAATGTTGTAGACATCGTCATCGCGCCAGAGTTTTTCGTAACTCGGGTTGGCCAGAGGTTGTTTTAAATAATCTGCGATGAGGATGTGTTCATTGTAAAAGGGGGAGCTCACATCGTCGCTCCAGCCGTCCTCCGTGGTCAGTGCATGCACGGGGAAGCCTTTGGTTTGCATGGCTTTAAGGCGATCAATTTGTTGAGGGTTTAATTTATCGGGGCGATAAAATATTTCCCGAATTACAAAGCTACCTGCGGGAGTCGCGCCATCTCCTTCTTTCTTATCGGCTACAATCCCCCCTTTACCAACATGACAAGTATAGGTTTTGTTGGTAGCGGCTACATAACAACTGGCCTCTCCAGGGGAGGTGTTGGCATAAGCGGAAGAAAAAATAATACTGGATACAGCAATGAATAAGAAAACCAGGAAGTGATAATAACGTGAAAAGATAACCATGGGAGCATATCCTTCATAGTTATAGTTATAGGGTTTTGCCTCACTTTGTTAATAATAACACAAGATAAATACGGTTCAAAATTTATATAAAATTAACGCACTAATCCAGTGTTATTCCCGCTTGCGCGGGAATAACAGTTTTTTGGTTATTTTATAGAAAATAGTTACCTATGTTTTGTTATCCTGAAAGAGATCGGGAAGGGGAATTTTCAGGGGACATGCTTAGTAGTTTATCTAGACCAGCAATGGTTATGCCAAATTCTTTCAATTTCTTCAATGGCTCTTCCAGAAGCGTTTCAAGATGTTCAGGGAAATAGTCTGGTTTAAGAATTTTGTAATTATCGAGCACTTCCCCTAGTGTACTTAGCTGAGCAGTAGTGATTTTCAATTTCTTCAGTTGTTCGCCCACTACAAATTCTATATTTTGAGGATGTACGTCGTCTGCTTTAAGATCTCTATAAGTTTTTAGCACTTCCCCAATTTCCTTGATGCGTTGATTCTCCGCTACCCTACGTTGTTTCTCCTCGCGTCTTTTGTTCTCTTCAAAAAAAGTTTGCATTGATAATTTGTAGACATCAACTTCTGAAGGTGGCGGTTGCGTAGACGGAGTGGTCTGAATTTTGCTCTCAACTGGGAGGGTAGGCTGTTGTGTACTTACAGGAGTTGTAGCAGAAGCTTTTTTATCCATTGACCGATTATATTCATTCCATTGTTTGAGGCAGGCTTCCTCCAATGCCTTGTCGGGTTTTGATTCTGAAATTTTCTGGTAGAGATTGTCATATTCGCCTTTTCTTACAGGGTCAGATAACTGGTTTAAAAGTTTTACTTTTACTTGTAAACGATTGACTTCAGCTTGTGCGATTATATATTTTTCTCGCAGTTCTTGTGTATTACTACTTGGTGGACCACCGCTTTGCCGATCACTATTCGCTGACTCGCTTATATCGCTCTTTATGAATAAAGCTTTCAAGCTTTGTTCCTTTAGTTCCTTGCGAGCTAATTCTAAACCATCGTCAATATATACACGCTGCGCAATAGGATGTATTGAAGCTTTGCAGGGGATATAACGATAGAGATCCGGGAAAGTTTCAAATTTTTTACTTGTGCTTTTAGTTTCAAGAGGCTGATGCGTCATTTTAGATACCTTTATTTTTATGGGCAGGGGAAGTTTAGCAAGATTACATTAGAAATCCTAACAATAGATTAAATCTCGTATTTGAAATGTGCGCGTACCGGCGAGGTAGCTTTGGGCCGTAATTATGTTAAAGTATCCTTCATTTGAATGACAGGATAAAAATATGGCCATTGACCAACCATGGAAAGCAGAAGAAATCCACAATAAACTCCAGGAAATTTTACCTGAAATCATAAAAATAAGGCAAGCCATTCATGCCAAACCTGAACTTCGCTATGAAGAATATGAAACTGCTAACCTCATTCTCTCCTGCTTACAACAATGGGGATATGAAGTCCAAACCGGGATTGCGGGAACGGGAATAACTGCCTTATTGGATTCAGGCAAACCAGGAAAAACAGTGGCCCTGCGTGCGGATATGGATGCTTTGCCTATCCAGGAAAAAACGGGGTTACCATACACTTCTTTAAATGCAGGAAAAATGCATGCGTGTGGCCATGACGGCCATGTGGCAACCTTGCTGGCAGTCGCAGCGACATTAAGGCATTTCCGCCACCAATTGAATGGAAAAATTAAGCTGATCTTCCAGCCCGCTGAAGAAGGTGGTGCAGGGGCATTAGCGATGGTAAAAGCTGGCGTGCTCAAAAACCCCGATGTCGATGCTATTTTTGGCTACCACAACATAGGCCAACCGCTGGGAACCATCGGTGTCAAAAGCGGTTGTATTTTCGCTGGCGCTGATTTTTTCTCCATTAACATTCGCGGTAAAGCCGCCCATGCGGCCACTCCGGAAAAATCCATTGATCCCATTTGGGTCGGTTCATGTATTGTGCAGGCATTGCAAGGCATTGTCAGTCGTAACCTATCGATACACGATTCAGTGGTATTAAGCATCACCGAATTTCATGCCGGAAATGCTGTGAATATTATTCCAGAAGAGGCGCGCTTAACGGTATCACTACGGGCCACTTCAGCTGCAGCGCGGGAGCAAGCGTTGAAACAATGTCAGAAAATAAGTTCAGGTGTGGCAGAAAGTCTGGGCGCTCATGCGGAAATGGAGTTCATCAACCAATGTCCGCCAACCATCAATACGACTAAAGAATCACAGTTGGTATTAGAAACGGCGCAAAAATTGTTTGGTGAAGCGCAGGTGCTCTCGTTAACACGCCCTGTCATGGTCACCGAAGATTTTTCATTCTTTCTAGAACAAATACCTGGTTGTTTTTTTCTGGTAGGAAATGGCGAGAATTCGGAATTGCATACCCCTTATTATAATTTTCAAGATAGCATTATCCCCATAGCTGCTCAGGTGTTGATGCATACAGCTATCGATTTTTTAAATCAGTAGGGGGATGTTAACTGCTCACTCCCGAGAAGTGAGCAGTTACGATAGTTGACTACCAGCCTTTTGTGACGCAACTATATTGGCCTTTACTACCTTGAGCTACAAACTTAACGGCTCGATAACTAGAGGATACAGGACACATAACTTTCTTATTATTGACGATAAAACCCGCTTGTACAGGGGTTCGGCCTTCCTGAACACCGATTTGTTGTGGTAATCGTTTATAAGAGCCTTGAGCAACCTGGTATTGGAATCCTTGATTTTGACGGCTCCCTTGCCCTGTAGTCGCTACCCCAAAGCGCACGCTGGTGTCAGCTTGGTTTATAAACATCACACGGGTAGCAAAACTGCCAGTAGCCACCAAAAGCAATGAGAATAAAACCAATAAATGCTTAAATTTCATAAATTACTCCCGATATTTGTGGTTTATTAAAGTTCGATAGAACAATCCCTTTTTAAACTATGGTTTAAATTTGTGGAATTGCAAGAAAATAAAAGAGATTTGAAGTTAAAGGGCAGCAGCTAATAGGCTGCCAATTAAATACAAAGACCCGCCAATCATCAAGGTGATATGCATCCCAGCCATGAAATGCGTGGATGTGGCCACTATTGTTCCAAATAAAGCGACGCTCAGCAAGCTACCCAGTTGTCGACTGGCATTAAACGCACCCGCAGCAATGCCAGGGCGATCTTCCGGGGCGGCTTGAATAGCCGTTACGGTCGCCGCTGGCATGGTAAAAGCAGTGCCAAAACCAATAGCTGCCAATGGCAGTATTAGCCAATAATAATCGGTGTTTTTTTCAGCCATTAGCAGAAAGGCAAAACCCAACGCACCAATGATTAAGCCCACGATCATCGGGAATTTACCCCCTTTGATACTAATGATTTTACCGGATAGGTAAGATGCTACGGCTACCAGGCCAGTCAACGGCAATATCGCAACGCCTATTTGTAGCACCGAAAATTCCTTCATTTGATGAAAATACAGCGGCAAAATGAATAGCTCGCCATATAAACCAAAATTAATAATCATACCAACGACAATGGCAATAGAAAATTCGTGTGATTTAAATAGATTTAAAGGAAACATAGGTGAACGATTGTGGTGTTCAATCCATAAAAATGCGATAAAGGTTACGAAAAAAACTAAAAATCCAATTAACACGATAGGGGAGAACCAGCCTAAATTTCCAGTTTCTATTAAACTAAAAGCCAAGGCAGCGATACTGACGATCCCGGTGATTTGCCCGGCAAAATCAAATTTTTCATGCGTACCATTTAAGCTGCGAGTAGGGCTAGCAATGTATTTGACTGCCAAAATGAGAGCCAGCAAGCCAATCGGAACATTCACCCAAAAGACGGCCCGCCAGCCAAAACTAGCGGTTAAGATGCCCCCTAAGATGGGTCCGGAAGCTGCAGCAATGCCCCCGAGCCCGCCCCAAATACCAATGGCTTTTGCCCGGGATTCTTTATCTGGGTAGGATGAGTTAATCAGTGCCAATGAGGTAGGCACTAGAAATGCAGCAGCAATTCCCTGCAATAGACGAAAAGTGGTTAATGACCAGAAGGCGTTTGACAGCGCACAACCCATAGACGTCAACACAAACAGAAGCAACCCTGCCTGAAACGCTTTTTTGGCACCAATTCGATCTGCCAAGCTTCCTGCGGAGAGTAGCAAACAGGCGAAAGTCAGCGTATAACCGTCGACTACCCATTGCAGCCAAGAGACATTCCCGCCCAGGCTGGTTTGCATAATGGGTAAGGATACATTGACGATGGTGACATCGATAATCACCATGAAAAAGCCTAAGCATAAAGCCAGTAATGACATTGTTATCCCCGTTGTTGAAGGTCAAAATCTTAACATAGTTGCGACCAAAGTATATGGCTATCATTAGCCGCCAAAACAGCCATACCCCCCCGACTTGTCCTGCTTAACTCAAAATTACTAGCTAGTTAGCTACTAGCCAATTGGCTACTAGTCGATTAGCTAGTAGCCAATTGACTAGTAACGTTTGCGACCCCTAACTATCTAGCTGGATTGCTTAAATGGAATTGCACAAAAAACTTGAGAGTCATTGAAAAAAGAAACCTTTGATGCGATTATTGCGCTGAGTGAATGTCATCCAGAGGCTATTTATGCACCTTGCGGGGAGTTTAAAAAAAGTAAAAATTGTGGAAGTAGGTCCGCGGGATGGCTTGCAAAATGAACACCAATTTGTAGCCACTCCAACTAAAATTGAATTTATCAATTTACTGACGGATGTTGGCTTTTCCACCATAGAAGCCACTAGTTTTGTTTCACCGCTTTGGATTCCACAATTGGCCGATGGCGCTGAGGTTTTTGAAAAAATCCACAAAGCAGCCGGCGTGAGTTATCCCGTATTAACACCCAACATGCATGGTTTAGAAGCAGCATTGGCGGTTGGGGTTAAAGAAATTGCCGTATTTACCGCGGCATCTGAAACTTTTACCCATAAAAACATCAATTGTTCTATCGATGAAAGCTTCCAGCGTTTTATGCCAGTGATTAAGGCCGCCCAAGCGGCAGGTTTGCGTATTCGTGGTTACGTATCCACTGCGCTGGTTTGTCCATATGAAGGAGAAATACGGCCCCAAGCCGTCGCAGACGTCGCCGCCAGGCTGTATGAGTTAGGATGTTATGAAATTTCATTAGGAGATACTATCGGCGCTGGCACCCCGAACAAGACTCAGGCGATGATAGAAGCAGTGGCTGCGAAAGTACCTGTCAGCGCAATAGCTGGTCATTTCCATGACACTTACGGCCAGGCCTTAGTGAATATTTTAGCATCCATGCAAATGGGGGTTGCCGTATTTGACAGCAGCGTATCTGGATTAGGTGGCTGCCCCTATGCCAAAGGAGCTTCTGGCAATGTGGCAACCGAGGATTTAGTCTATATGTTGAACGGTATGGCCATTGAGACGGGTATTAATTTAGATAAATTAATGACGGCTGGCTTATTCATTTGTAAACATCTAGGCAAACCATCGGGATCGAAAGTGACCTTGGCAATGGTTGCCAAATGCGGGGATAACTATGAACGATAATGTATTTTATACTATCGATGATGCCGGGGTGGCAACCATTACCCTAAACCGTCCTGATCTGCACAACGCCTTCGATGATGCGCTAATCAGTGCATTGAATACTATTCTCCAACAATTACAAGATAATGAAGCGGTTAAAGTAGTGGTATTAGCCGCGGCAGGGAAGAGTTTTTCGGCAGGGGCTGATCTGAATTGGATGAAACGGATGGCAGGTTATTCCTATGAAGAAAATAAGCGCGATGCCCAAGCCTTATCCGAGTTGATGCGTACGCTTAAATTTCTCAAACAACCGACTATTGCTCGCGTCCAAGGTGCGACTTTTGGCGGTGGCGTAGGTTTGGTGGCTTGCTGTGACATGGCAGTTGCTTCTACAAACGCTAGTTTTTGCTTATCGGAAGTAAAAATTGGACTGATTCCTGCCATCATTAGCCCTTACGTCCTAGCAGCCATAGGAGAGCGTGCGATGCGCCGCTATGCATTGACAGCAGAAACCATGCAGGCCGAAGAAGCGCAGCGTTTGGGTTTAGTGACAGTGGTAGCAGAACCAGAGCAATTAGATGAGGCTTTGCAAAATCTGTTGCGTGGTTTATTGCAAAATAGTCCTCAGGCAATGATGGCGGTAAAAACATTGGTGAATCGCGTGAGCAACAACCCTTATGATGAACGGCATTTGCCACTTAATGCCGAGGCTATTGCTACCATCCGTGTATCGCCTGAGGGGCAGGAGGGGTTAAACGCATTTTTGAATAAGCGCAAACCAGCTTGGTTACCCAAAAACTAAGTGTTCTCTAAAAAGAAGTACCCAAATTATCATCGCTTTCTACTCGATAAATACCCCATTTCGTTTTATCGGCGACTTCAGCAATTGGAATACCTCGATTGGCATTGCTTTTTTTATTAACTTCATCCCAAATGTTAGCGGCTTGTTCTTCTGTTAACCAATTAAAAGAAACCGACACTATCTCATTGGGATTTTGTAAATTGCTGGCATTAATTACACGAACTGGAGCAGGGAAAAATTGTTGATATACTTGGCCAAATTCACTTTTGGGATGAGTGTGTTCTTTGGGAGGAAACCAGGCTTTATAAAAATCAGAAAAGGTTTTTTTATTATGAAGTTCACGAAAGATAACCGACACAGAATGTGGTCGCGTTTGATACTGACATTTTTGAAACAATTCAGCTAAAGTATTCTGTTTTTCAGTTTGATTCATTGCGTCGAATATTTTTTGTGATTCAACAAAATCTTTTTGGCCAAACATTTGCCAAAATTGTTCAATTAATTTGGACATAAAACCTCAAAATGAATAGATGTCGAAGGGAACTGGCCTAAGCGAGGCACTTGCGGTTGCGCTCTATAGTGTAATCAAAACTGTTAGCGAAATAAACCTTTAAGTTGCTTTACTTGACTCGGTATTTCTCTTCAGGGTTGGGAATTGAAGGAAAAAAAGTGGAAAAATTTTTAAAAATAATATTCAAACACAAAGCAGTGGATGATGAACGCAAACAAGCGCCCGCCGCGCCCACTGAATGGAAGAGCCGACTGCTATCAGATGCTGAGAAAGGATCTATTGATGCGTGGTGCAAGTTAGGTGACTGTTATAGATTGGGGGAAGGTTTTGAAAAAAATGCAGAAACCGCGATGCACTGTTATTTTAAAGCCGCTAAACGCGGGAATTTGGTTGCCCAAAGAAATTTAGCTTGGTGTTATGAGGTGGGTTTTGGTGTGAAAAAGGATGTAAAGACAGCCATTCATTGGTATAGATTAGCAGCAGAAGGTGGATATTCAAATGCCCGTGCGATCTTGGGTGAATGCTATCAAAGTGGGGTAGGTGTCGATGCTGATATAAAAGAGGCTGTTAGGTGGTATGAGTTAGCAGTGAAGCAGGGGGATGCAGACGCTCAAAATCTCTTAGGCAATTGTTATAAAAGAGGTTCCGGAGTGCCGCTAGACGAAAAAAAAGCAATAGGATTATATCAGTTGGCCGTTAAACAAGGAAACGCATGGGCACAGTATAATCTGGGAGGATGCTATGAAAATGGTTTTGGCGTAGAGAAAAATACGGAGGAAGCATTCAAATTATATCAAGCAGCTGCAAAAAATCAATTAGCCGTGGCTCAAACTCAATTAGGGGTTTGTTATGAGAGAGGTTTAGGAGTTGAGAAAGACCAGAAAGAAGCATTTAAATGGTATGAGCTAGCAGCGAAACAAGGAAATAGGCGAGCTCAAAATTTTGTCGGTGGATACTTTTTAGATGGTGAAGTCATTGAAAAAAATGAAAAAGAGGCCGTGAAATGGTATACACTGGCTGCTAAAGCTCAACATGTTATTGCCCAATATAATCTAGCCCAGTGCTATGAAAGAGGGTTGGGTGTTGAAAAAAATATGGATGAAGCCGTAAAATGGTATGAATTAAGTGCTGAAAAAGGGGACATGTATGCTCAATTTCGGCTGGGGGATCATTTTGTCACGAGCGGGGAAGACTTAAAAAAAGGAATTCAATATTTACAAGCAGCTGCTAACCAAGGTCATGAAAGGGCCAAGAAAAGACTAGCATTCTGTCGCTTGAAAAATCTTGGTACAAAAAAAGATTTTAAAAACCACCTAAAACGGTTCCAAAAAAACACAGATGAAAAAGAAAAACTGATCCTAGCAAAAGATGATGGGATAGATAAGTGCAGACTGTTAGCAGAGCAGGGGAACGCGCAGGCTCAGAGACGATTGGGTTTATTTTACTCACAAGGTATACGGATGGAAAAAAACGCTTCGGAAGCTGCGAAATGGTTAAAAAAAGCGGCTATCAAGCAAGATACGATAGCTCAAAGTTATTTGGGCTCGCTTTATGAGGAAGGACTAGGGGTGTATAAAAGTCCCGAAAAAGCAGCAAAATGGTATAAGGCTGCAGCTGAGAAAGAGGATGCCTGGGCCCAACACAACCTAGGTTACTGTTATGAGAACGGCTTTGGTGTGCCAAAGGACTTGATAGAAGCAAAAAGTTGGTATCTAAAGTCAGCAGATAACGGTTTTGAACCAGCCAAACGTGCTCTCTCGAATCTTGACGAGGAGCTGAACCCTAAATTTTTGACAATAAAAAAGTAAAAGGTTTACAATTAAAGGCGTTATTTCTTTTAAATCGAGTTCCAGGAGGATTCCATGAAAACCCTTATTTCTATCTTGTTATTTCTGAGTTTATCACTGTTAACTGCAACTTCGGTTGCTGACCCCGTCAGTGCCAATGCCGCGTCTGCTGCTTCATCTGTCGATGCAACTGACGCGCAAAAGAGTGATGCTCAAACGCTTAAAACAATGATGATTATTGATGATAATGAAGTGAACGCTGCATGGTTGGCATTAAAAAAATCTCAAAATGCCGATGTTAAAAAATTTGCGCAGCAAATGATTCATGAGCATGTCCAAAATATTAAGCAAGCAAAAAAAATCATGCTTGACACAAAAATATATCCAGTCGTTTCTGACCAGTCTATTGCCTTAGAGACAGATGGTAAAAATGAATTGGATAAATTATCGGGCTTGCAAGGTAAGGATTTTGACTCCGCTTACATGGCCGCGATGGTGGATGGACACAAAAAAGTGGCTAGTTTACTCACTGATACATTGATTCCAAAAGCCTCAAACCCTCAATTAGCCTCTTTTCTAAAATCAACGAATGCCATGGTGTCGCATCACTTAGAAATGGCTGAACAAACACAAAAGCAATTGCAATAATTTTGCGTTTTATAAGTTCAACACTGCAAAGTTAATGGCGATTATTTGTTCAACATAATGATCGCCATTAACACCATGAATATATCTTCTGCCATCGCATCCCCTTAAATAAAATGCTCTATATTATCACGCTTGTTCTAGTAAGTATAATTGCCTAAGCAAATCTTGCATTTGTTCCTGCCAATAGCGTGGGGTATTAAACCAAGGAAAATTAAGCGGAAATGCGGGATCTTCCCAGCGCTTTGTTAACCAGGCGCAATAATGAATCATTCGTAAACTGCGTAGTGATTCAATTAGCTGTAATTGTTGATTGTCAAAATGATAGAACATACGATAACCCTTTAAAATATGCTGCCATTGCGGACTTAATTCGTATGGATCCTCATCACTTTCACAAACTAACATCCACATATCTTGAATTGCTGGCCCTGATAAACAATCGTCCAAATCGACAATATGTGGCCCAGCATCATTCCATAGCACATTGCCTGCATGGCAATCGCCATGCAAACGAATACTTTGTATAGGCCCAACTCGTGTGAAAACAATTGTGATGCGATTTAAGATATTTTCCACCAAAGTGCAATAATCATGCTTGATCTCTGGTGGAATAATATTCTGTTCCAGCATAAAATGATAAGGCGCATAGCCATATTGTCTGACATCCAAGCACAAGCGGTGTTTGAACGGCCGTTGTGCAGCTACTGCGTGTAGTCGACCGATAAAACGACCCATCCATTCTAATTGCTCTAAATTGTCTAGTTCCAGCGCTCGGCCTCGTTTATGAGGAAATAATGCAAAACGAAAATTTTGATAATAATGCAAGGTTGTATTATTATTAATTGCTAGGGGAGCAACTACGGGTAGTTCATATTCTAATAATTCTGCTGCGAATTGATGTTCTTCCAAAATCGCTGCATCACTCCAGCGATTAGGCCGGTAAAATTTTGCAATCAATGGCGCTTCATCTTCAATGCCGATTTGATAGACGCGATTTTCAAAACTATTCAGCGCTTGTAAACTACCGGAGCATTGATATCCTAGGCTTTCAATAGCATTGAGGATGATATCTGGGTTTAAATTATAATAAGGAGTTTTAACATTATTCATAGTTTTTCCGATATGAAAGAAACAAGGTGGCAAGTATCCCACGTCCTTCTATGGCAGTATATATTCGTACCGGCCCATCAAAGTATTTTACACTAATTTGAAAAGGCAACAATTATGACTATCCCCTTAGATACGCATCTAAAGATTGGCGGAATTATTTTCCCGAACATGGATCAATGTGATTTTACGGGTCCTTTCGAAGCGCTTGCCCGCATACCAAACTCGTCCTTTTTCACACTCTGGAAGGACAAGCAGCCCATACGAGACGTTGCTGGCATGATGCTGCTGGCCGATACGACCTTCGATGAAGCGCCGCAACTGGATGTGCTGCTTGTACCAGGTGGGCAAGGACAGGAGGCGCTGATGCACGACGAAACCGTGCTATCGTTCATCCGTAACCAGGCAGCCGGTGTGCGTTATGTATACTCAGTTTGTACCGGCGCATTGCTATGCGGCGCAGCCGGGCTGCTGCATGGCAAGCGCGCGACGACACACTGGACCGCGATAGATGCACTTCCGCTGTATGGCGCGACGCTGAGCGATGAGCGCGTGGTGATCGACGGCAAGATGATCAGCGCCGGGGGCGTCACAGCAGGAATCGATGGTTCATTAATCATGGTATCACTTCTGCGCGGTGAAACCGTTGCGCAAGAGATACAGCTTTACATGGCATACGATCCGAAGCCGCCATTCCCAGCGGGTTCTCCTGCAACGGCACCGGCATCGATTCTTGCCGCTGTGAGAGAGCGGGCCAAGACCATCACCGAAAAACGTCTGGCCACTGGACGTGCTTATCAATCCCTTGTGAAAAACACCTGACTTAGCTGTATTAGCGGATAGAGGCTTTTGGAAACCCGTTATCCGCAAACAAAGTGGAGCACACTTTGTTTGCGGATACAAAAAGATGATTCAATATTTTGAGCAACTGATTGTTTTTAAATAATTTTTTATACTGCAAGAAGTGCTTAACAGCGATTATTTGACGTAGTACTTGGAGATACTCCTTGTATTTATGGGCTGAAAAGAAAACAACGCTGCAGTTTCATGGGCTGGGCCCAATAAACTCTGTTTATCATGATTTTATGTGCGAGACATTGGAGATTTAGGTATCTAAAAGTAAAAGCACAGCTTACACTACTCTGATAATACCCTTCATCCTAAATTAAAAATATCGCCATGTTGAAAAAAAATATCTTCGCTGGATCTATTGGAACTTTTGCGGAATGGGCAGAATTTTCCTTTTATGGCTACATGATCATTCAAATTTCCCACCTTTTCTTTCCCATGCTGACCGCTGGAATGGCAATGATCGCCGGGTTCGGAACTTTTGCTGTCAGCTATTTGGCTAGACCATTAGGCAGTATTTTATTTGGTTACATCGGTGATACGATTGGAAGACAAAAAGCGCTATCTACTTCCATACTCTTTATGAGCGTAGTGACCTTATGTATTGGGCTTTTACCAACTTATAACGTTATTGGTTTTCTAGCACCAGTTCTTTTAATTTTATTCCGTTTTTTACAAGGACTTGCTGTATCTGGGGAATTTACCGGTGCGGCGATTATGATTATAGAGCAAAACCCGGAAAAACCTCATTTCGCATCCAGTTGGATTAACACAGCTGCTGCCACCGCAAAATTTACTGGCGGTTTAGCCAGTATCGCTGTGAGTTTGCCATTTATGCCAACATGGGGGTGGCGAATACCTTTTTGCTTGGGATTTTTGGCTTGTTTTATTGGTTTTTATATTCGTCGTAATTTATCGGAAACTATGCAATTCCAGGAATTACAAAAAAAGAATCAAATTGAAAACGCGCCGATTAAGACGGTTTTCAGAAAATATAAGATGCCTTTATTCCAAATTGCTAGCATTGGCGCATTTATTGGTATTTTCACTTACACCTGTGATCTATGGTGGGTCTCCTATGTCATTCAGGAAAAATATTTTAGCGGCTTGCAAGCTAAAACATTGGCGACAGTGATGCAAGGGAGCGTCATCGTATTTACACCACTGATGGGAATATTAGCTGACCGTTGTAACGGAAAAAACGTTATGCGATTTGGAATACTAGGAAACGTTGTTTTAACGCCTCTGTTATTTTTTGCCAGCGCACATCACTCATTTCCAACAATACTGACTATTAGTTTATTTTATGGTGCATCACAAGGGGCGTTGAGTGCTTCTATGTTTAAGTATTTTGCCGATATTTTCCCCGCCTCAATAAGGTACACAGGCCAAGCCATAGGATGGAACATAGCCCTGGCAATTTTTGGTGGCACAACGCCAATAATCGCACAAATATTATTTGCAAACAATTTACTGTATGTTTTAATAGGCTATGTTATGTTCGCTGGTGTAATAGCCCTAATAATCAATAGTCCTAAGCTTTCTTTGAGAAATAATTTAGAACCTGCAAGTCAATAGAAACTGCTGCCAGTTTTTTTAAACCACGCCACAGAAAAAGTAAATACTACTTAGAGATATTTGCATATACCATGGTGGGCACGCTTCGCTTTGCCCACCCTACCGTTCATTGCCAAAAATTTCGTGGGTAAAGCGAAGCGTGCCCACCATCCGCAATGAAGTCTCTTATAGATAATGATATAGCAGCGACAGGACACCCCATATCTTTAGTGGTGTGGAACAAAATTACTGTGGATATGTTGGGGGTTGCTGGAACCAACCTCATAGGATGTTAAGGA
Organism: uncultured Gammaproteobacteria bacterium; assembly: GCA_963797335.1. Taxonomy (GTDB): domain Bacteria; phylum Pseudomonadota; class Gammaproteobacteria; order JAURND01; family JAURND01; genus CAWCOU01. The sequence goes on from CAWCOU010000007.1 coordinate 122,818, forward strand.
GTTAACTGCAAAGAAAATGGGTGCTCTGGTTGATTCATTGTTTATGGAAAAGGTAGGCTGGATTAAGTTATAATAAGGAGCAAATTAAGTATATCAACCGCTATTTCATTATAAAATCAATGCTTAATCTTATGAGAGGCTGAAATGAGCAAACCTAAAACGTATTTTTGTTGTTGGACATATGGGAGCAGGCAAAGCACTGCTAAGTGAAGCCTTAGCTAAAAAACTGGGCTGGCAGTTTGTTGATGCCAATCCTAGTTTAGAACGGTATATTGGACGAAATTTACATGAAATTTTAGGAAGGCAGGGTGAAGAAGCGCTTCATCAATGTGAGGCCGAAATCATAACTCACTATATGGGTAAAGAGCAGGTTGTTGTCTTGATGGAAGAGGCGGTGATTGCGACTGAACAAAATAGGAAATTGTTATCCTCAGAATTTGTTGTTTATCTGAAAGTGACAACACCTATGCAGATCGAGCGAATGCAAGGCAATCGACCTCCAGTTTTACCAATCGCTGATCTCAAAGCTTTTTTAGATAAACAACACCTTGAACGTGATCATTTTTATGAAGAGGTGGCTACACTCACCATCGGATCTGTTTCTGTTGAGGAAGATGTGAATACAATAATAAAAGCCATTGAGAAATTTTAAGGTTTTCAGCTAATTATGATGCGGATTCGTTATTTTTTTCTGAAAAACTTAATGAATCCGCCATGGCGCGACGCGTAGCATTTTCAAGAAGGCTTCAAATCAAATGGTATGCGACTTATCTTAGTACAACCCGGGTCAGAAAAGCAGTTATGCCAAATAAAATCCCTGCAAGAAAAAGGGTTATATGCATGGCTGCTATGAAATCTTTATGAATCGCAGCAATCGTTCCAAAAAGAGAAACGCCAATTAAACTCCCTATTTGATTTCCTGTGTTTAAAACGGCGGCCGTAATACCTGTATAAGGTTCACCGACAGAATGAATTGCTGCAAAAGTCATGGCTGGGGTTGTAAACGAAACACCGAATCCTATCGCTAAGAAAGGAATCATTATCCAAACATAGTGGGGAGTTGTGTTACCAAGGTTTAATAAGGAAAAGAATCCTATTGCAGCAATAATGAACCCGGTGGAGATAACCTTAGCGGGGCCGATTCTGGCAGTGAGTTTACCACCTAGGTAAGAGCCTATCAGCGCTAACCCTGGGAGAGGAAGTATGGCAAGACCAGTTACAAATACCGAATAATGTCTTAAATTTTCGAAGTAAAATGGCAGCATGAATAACTGTCCGTAAAACACTAAATTCAGCATCAATCCTGCGATTATTGCCATAGTTGTTACTTTATTATGAAAAAGTTCTAGCGGTAGCATAGGATTCGCCACCTTATTTTCAATCAATAAAAATAACAGAATGGAAAAAGTGCTTAAGAGTAGACTAAAAATAATTAACGGATTGCTCCAACTGTAGTTACTAACCTCTATCAGTCCGAATGCCAGTGAAATGATAGCAAGAAAACCAGTAATTTGACCGAAAAGATCAAAGTGAATTCGATTGTCAGTGGATTTTTTGTGACTAGCATGACATAAAATCAGAAAGAAAGCGGCAAGACCTATGAAAACATTTACCAGAAAAATCATACGCCATGAAAAAAGACTGGTTAAAAGGCCGCCTAAAAATGGCCCAGACGCACAAGCAATGCCTCCTAATGCGGCCCAAATACCGATAGCTTGTGCTTTTTTTTCAGGGTTTGAATAAAGCTGAGTAATTAAAGCGAGAGAGGATGGTAATAATAATGCGCCGGAGATGCCTTGTAACAATCTGAAAAAGATTAACATAGTTATCGAATTTGAGAATGCGCAGCCAATAGAGGTAATAACAAATGCTAACAACCCTGTCTGAAAAATTTTTTTTGCACCAAAATAATCACTTAAATAGCCGATCAATAATAAAAAACCTGCGAAAGTTAGAGTATAACCAGCGACGACCCATTGTAAATTAGACAATTGTGTATTGAAATAATTGGCAATCGTGGGTAATGCCACATTGACAATAGTGATATCCAGGATCACCATGAAAAATCCCAAACATAATGCCAAGAAAGCTTGTTTCCTCTTGTTATCAGTTACCATTGGAATTTTTCCAGCATTGTTCCAGTTGCAACAAATACTTTTTACGCTCAATACCGCCGCCAAAGCCGACTAACTTTCCATCATGGCCGATGACGCGATGACAGGGGATGATAATGGAAATAGGATTTTGTCCATTGGCCATGCCGACTGCTCGTGCTTTATTTTTATCGCCCATTTTTTGGGCTTGTTCCCCATACGATCGCGTTTCGGAATAGGGGATTTTGAGTAATTGTTGCCAGGCTTGTACTTGGAAAGGAGTTCCGTTGGGTGCTAAAGGTAAATCAAATTGTTGGCGCTGGCCGGTGAAATATTCATTTAGTTGCTGTTTAGTTTGAACAATTATTTGTTCATTCTTTGCTTTTGAAAGTGAGTTGATCATGTGCTCGCAATGAATACCGTCTCGATCTAAATCCCACAAAATACCGTGTAATCCTTTGGGTGAAGCGATAATCGTTAATTTTCCGACGGGAGAATCCATTTCGTCATAAACAGAGTTTTCAGGTAATTTTTTAAGGTGGGTTGAATTTCTCATATTATTATCTCTAAGGAATGCTCCAAAGCAGAATAGCGGCGTAAGCCCGCCACGGTATCCACAGTTGGGGGTTTAAATGAAGTTGGGTTATCTTTTTTTGAATGACTAAATCCGTTTCTGGAAAGGCATTGGGATTACGCAATGCCCGCATCGCGATGTATTCTACAGTCCAAGGACCAATTCCTTTGATACTGAGCAGTTTATTACAGGTTTCTGTAAAATCCGCGGTGCCATCGAGTGTTAAGCTTTTGTCAGAAATTCTGATCGCCAAATCTTTCAATGTCTCTATTCTGGATTTGGGCAGCCCCGCTTTTGATAAGTCTGCTGTTAAAATGTGTTCTGGTGTGGGAAAGAAATGGGTTAACGATAATGACGGATCAAATTGTTGTTTTTCCCCGCACATTTCTACTATTTTCCCTAAAATAGTCCGGGCAGCCTGCACACTGATCCTTTGTCCGACAATAGCGCGAACGGCTAATTCAAAACCATCCCAACCACCAGGAATTCGTAATCCTGGATGTTGTTCCAAATAAGGTCTTAGGGCTTGATCTTCCTGCAAGTGGTTTTCAATGACCATGGGATCAGCATCCAGATCAAACATATTTTTCAATCGAGCAACGCATTCGACGATATTGGGAATTTTATTGAATTTAAACTCGACATCAATTTTATGGTCTGCCATAGGTCTAACCTTAAACCAACCCTGACTATCATGATAAGTGATCAGTCGTTGATAAGTATTATCGACAACCGACTCCACACCGGAAATGCAACGATGCTTAAGAAACTGGAGCATGTTATGCCAGGCGTAAGGGGGTCTATAACTTAATTGCAGATTCAGTTGTCCTTTTCCTTCAGGCTCTTTTCTAAACGCGCTGGGTGTTTTATGAAAACGGAGCTTAAATGCGTCGTTAAAGCGTCGTATGGATTTAAACCCAGCACTAAAAGCAATGTCGGTAATGGCAAGAGAGGATTGATCCAGCAGATTTTTAGCGATATCGAGCTTTTTGGTTAACAATAGCGTTTGCGGGTTGGCACCAATTTGCTGCTGAAAAAGCTCGCGCAGCCAACGTTCGCCAATGCCTAATTTACTGGCAATGTCAGCGATCGATAATTCTTCCAACGCTCCATAATCCATCATGCGCATCGCGCGCTGTACCAGGTCAGAAGTGCCAAGCCATAATGGGGAACCTGGAGCTGTTTCAGGATGACACCGCAAACAAGGCCTATAACCAGCCTCTTCTGCCTGTGCTGCGTAAAGGTAGAATTCAAGATTTTTTAACTGAGCTTTCTTAGCAGGGCAGATTGGACGGCAATAAATTCCTGTCGTTTTTACGGCGACAAAAAATTTCCCATCAAATCTAGGATCGCGTGCCAAATGTGCTCTGTAAAATTCATTTCGGTTGTATTTTAGCTTCATGAATTAGAGGATAACAGTTGCTAGAAACCCATGCTAGCCGAAATCGGAGTTGGATTTGTCAAAGCAAGGAAGTCTCTTCATGGTACTTTAATAGAAGTGGTTGCTATATAAATTTAGTCAATGTACAATGACTAAATTTAGTCAATGCATGGCGGGTAAAGTATGGACCCTAGATTTCTCTTTAATAACAGGCACTTAGAAGATGCGGCGCATTTTGCAGAGCTGGATCCGCAGTTAAGGCGCTTGAGTCAGCAATATTATATCTACCATTCCCCCTTATTAGCTCAACTACCTACTACAATGCCGGGTATATACACTTTAAGTGGTGGCAGGCAAATTGGGAAAACAACACTACTCAAACAATGGATGTTGCAACTGCTAAAAGAAGGTGTTGAACCCAAAGCCTTGGCTTTTTTCTCTGGCGAATTAATTGAAGATCAACATACTTTGTGGCATTTACTGCAGGACCAGTTAGCTACTATGCCTATCACTGGTTACCGCTATTTGATTATAGATGAAGTGACTTATATCCGCGACTGGGATAAAACCATTAAATACGCAGCTGATGTAGGTTTATTTGACGATGTTATTGTAATTTTGACAGGATCTGATTTGGCTCTTATTAAAGAAGCGATGATGCGATTGCCGGGTCGACGCGGTAAATCAGCAACGGTTAATTTTCATTTATATCCTTTGTCGTTTCGTGAAGCAGTTTTATTGAAGCAGGAAGGAACAGCTGAATTAGAGCAATGTTTAACACAAGCTGATCCATCAGAATTAGCCATAAATATGTTATATGATGAATTTAACCAATATCTGCAACATGGTGGTTATTTGACCGCGATTAATGATTTGGCTGCGCAACATAGTATTTTAGATGCAACTTTAGTGACTTATTCTGATTGGATACGTGGTGACATGCTGCGGCGGGGAAAACAGCAACATTATTTACAAGAAATCATGGGAGCTATCATTAAACGTTATACCAGCCAAATCACTTGGAATTCACTCGCAGAAGATTTATCCATCGATCATCCAGCCACCGTTGCCGATTATGTAGCACATTTAGAATTGATTGATGCGGTATTTGTACAATCAGCCTTGTTGGAAGATAAATTAGCGCCAGCCCCCAAAAAAGCACGTAAAATCCTTTTTTCAGACCCTTTTATTTTTCATGCCATTCGATCTTGGATTGCGCCGGTGCAAAATGCGTATGAACATCAAATCGTGACTGCCTTAGCCGACCCCATAATCTGCGGCCAATTAGCAGAAAGTTGCGCAATTACCCAATATCGACGTTATTATCCTACTTATTATTTGAAAGCGGAAGGCGAGGTAGACATTGCTTATGTTAAGCAAAAACGTTTCTGGCCAATTGAAATTAAGTGGACTCAACAATTGCGCGCTAAAGATTTAAAGCAAGTATTAAAATATCCCAATAGTCGAATTTTCACTAAAACTAAACAACGCGGGTTTTTGCAGAACATTCCCACCGAACCGCTGCCATTGGCATTGTTTAATTTGAAAGCTCCTCAAAATTAAACTAACTCCCTAAACGTTAATTTTTTTTGACTACCCCATTTTTGCCAAAATAAAGAGTCATAATAGAACCGATCACAATAATTGCACTACCGATCAGTGTTATTATACCAGGAACGTGTCCCCAGATGGCCCAGTCTAATAAACCGCCAAAGATCACTATAAAAAACATCAATGGCGATACCAACCGCACGGGCGCAGCTACATATGCCCAGGTGACAAATACCTGGTAAAGTGCACCAAATATACCCACACCTAGCAATAACCACCAAACTTGTGGAGTTGGCGTTTGCCATTGGATGGCAGCTACGACTCCGCTGACTAAGGTGCTGACCAGAAAATAGTAAAACAACATTTGTGTGACGCTGCTGGTTTTGCTCATGAGGCGTAGTTGCACCATGGCCAGGGCTACCAAAACGCCTGACATCAAGGCAAGGAGCGAAACAGGGTTAGAGAAAATATGTTGATCGGGATGTAGAATCAGCGCAATGCCAATAAAGCCAACGACAATTCCCAGCCATGCTTTATGAGGTGTTTTTGCGCCCGCTAAAAAATAAGCAATGATGGGCACAAATAAGGGTGAGGTATTGCTCAACAATAACGCATTCATCAATGGCATAAATTTAAACGCATAAAACATTAAAAATAAAGCCAATAACGCGGATAAAATGCGGATCATATAACGTATTGGTTCTACGGGCTTAAAACGAAATGCGGAACTCGTCAATACCCAGGGTAACAATAAGATAAAGCTGATTGCAAAGCGAAAAAAAATCGGCATGGCGGTGGGTAGCTGAGTTCCGATCATCTTGACAAAAACACTCATTACAGCAAATGAGAACGCGGAAATAATGGCATAGATAACCCCACGTCCAAGATGTTGGACGTGGTGATGTTCTGTGTTCTGAATGGGCTGCTTCATAACTCACCAGCATCGATGATCTGAGTAAATCTTTCCAGTAGATGAATCGTGCTTCTATGTTCTTCTACCAAATTAGCGCCCCAAGCACCTTGTACAATACTTACTCGATAATCTCTGTCATGTGCTACATGGGGAGTCAAGTATGAATCATATCATGACCCAAAAGTTACGTCGTCCCGGGAGACCTATGCAAAAACGTTTCTGGCCAATTGAAATTAAATGGACTCAACAATTGCGCGCTAAAGTATACTTTACCATTTTAAGAGTGGATTTTAATCTAGCTACAATTATATTTTACCCATCTTTAAGGGCTAGCACAACCCGTATTTTTCCAGGTTGCTCTATCTGGATAAAGCAAGTATACTCTGGAATACGAACTAGCCTCGACTTCCCGGACACCTCACATAAGAGAGAAAACAGGGGTAAAAAAACAGGGGTCGAGAAAAGTGGTTGAGTATTCATATAATAATTGAATTAAAATCATATGAGCGATCAGCGAACTTCTCCAGAAAAATTCCCTCCGTTTTCTTCAGCTGAAATCAATCAGGATGAAAAAATTTCTCATCCTAAACGGGATAAAAAATACACCATACCTGAAACAGAGATCTCTACGCTTGAACGACTCGATAAAATAAAATATGAGGCTTTCGCTTTTGCTTCTAATACTGAAAATTTATCTCCAGAAAGATTGTTAAAATCTAAAAATAAAACCGCCCTAGCATTTTTACATAACAGCATAGGTGATCTTATAGATGGGCAAATTTATTCTTGTGCTCCAAAACATGGCGGAGTTAATCAATTTCTTCGTGATGTACATCGCAGTGTGGAACTTTTGGTCACTGGCGAAGTTGATGAGCTGACTAAATTTGAATTAGAAAACCGTTTCAGTGAAATTCGAAAGCTAGCGGCGAATCTAAAAATTGACCAAGCAACAATAGAACTAACTGCTTTAATTGGAAAATCTAATTACCAAGTATTAGAGCGTGGTTTTGGCCAGACGTTAGGTGGATTGTTGCTGGCAGGCATGCAAAGTTTTTGTCGAGATAAACTATTATTGAGTGATTTTTCATTTGGTGTAGTAGATGCATATCAATCTTTTTTTTCGGATATCTCCTATGTTCTGATGAATCCAAAATTTATATTAAATCTTGACTTTTTAAAGGAAAATGAACTACAGATTAAAATCGTGTGTGAAGAGGTTTTATCTTTAAATAAACCGGGGAAATTTCATATACCGCTTGCGAGAAGTAAATGTCTTTATATTCCGACTGAAAAAAGAGGGTTTCAACTAAAGGGCTTTGTAACAAATGGCAGTCATTTTGTCATGCAAGAAACGGGTAGTTACGCGGATATGCTTAAATTGTTACAAATAATAGCCATGCATGGTGAATTACCACTACAAGAAAAAATAGATTTATTGAAGTTTTTAGACATTCTTTCAGGGTTATTAAGAGAGGATATTTTAAGGGATGAATTTCACCCGGAAATGACTGAATTATATCAAAAAATTAAAAAAACACGTGACATTCAAGAATTACGTGAGCTCATCGATAATGCATGTCCGTATTTGAGCCGCCATTTTCCCGTGAAAATTCGAGAATGGATAGCGCAAAGACGTACGTCAATTGCAAAATTATTTGATTTTACATTACCTAACGATCGTGCAATCAATGAATGGCTAGACTCTTTGCTTGCGATAGAAGCATTGGAAACATTTAAACGAGAGGCGGATGAGGCCCCTATGGCATCTTATCACTCCAATGTGGATCTCATTAAAGTTGGTTCTGGATTGATAATCAGCACGTTCAGTCCTTATATCTGTAGCAATGGTAGCATCACATTTGTAGATAAAGAAGATCATAAATCCGTCTTAACCTCAAAAGGAGTAAAAGATGAGATTTCTTTGATAGTGGAGGGTGGAAAAATTACCCTTAACCGAAATCAGCGCAGTTTATTATTTGATATTATTCGAGAAACACCAGCTATTTCTTTTTCTTATGAATTTTTAGAAAACGTTTCTTTGATATTACCTGTCCTTGTATTCAGAAATATATTGTCAAAATATTATGAAGCATTAATGAGTAAACTGTCCTTACTGCAAGAAAAATATTATTTAGATATAGGTGGTTTTGATAAAACTGAAATAATCATCACCAAGAAAAAACAAGTGTATGTTGATTTTGTATTCCCAATTAAAATTAAAACTATACCAAAAAAAGAAACCCAGTTTCTGGTCGACGAAATTCACATGCGCTTTGAAGCGACTATGGCTGGCTTACAATTGAGGATTGTCTCAGAAAATAATGTGTTTATGGAAAATGCTTTAAAAGATGAAACAATGGATGCCATTCTAGAGACATTGCAATTACCTGAATTAAAAGACTTAAAAACACACAAAGAAAAATTATGTAAATTCTTAGATAAAAATCAGGAATGGTTGTCATTGCTTTCTTTACTGGAGCCCGCCAACACTGTTTCTTCGATGCGTCATATTTTTTAATTTTATTCTCTAAGAATTTTTCTAGCTCAGAATATCCTCATCAATCTTATTTTAAAGAAATGAGAGAATGTTTGCTCATATTATTTAAAGCGGAGCTGAATCCTAAAATGAGCGATCAACGGATCGTTGAAGTGTTACAAGCACTAGCGATTGCTAAAAAATCTGATATCCAAAAGACAATTAAGTTTTCACCATCGAAGGAAGAAAAAGAAAAAATTCGTACAACTCTAGAGCCTGAAGATGATTCTAGGAGTGCTTCTGATTCAACTATAAATAATAGTTCAATGAGTAGTTCTAGTAGTACGCTTTCTTCATCAATGAGATTTTTTGACACATCATCAATCCCAGCAAGCAAATCTGGCGGTGCAGATTTACCACTCCGAACGGATAGCCTCACCCCCTTATCCCCTTAAAACTCTGCAAATAGGAAGAATTTCCAATTGGGGGTGATTATTTATTCGTATTGTGTTATTAATAGACACAGTATCTGAATTTATACTAAACGAGCCCCTCCTAATGGACACACTGAGGATAGAGGGGCCTACTCAAGGACCCCCTATGCCTAAGACGACAGCATCCAAAAAAAACACCCCTGCATTAGAGAAATTAACCTGGAAGGAAGCCAGAGCGGATGTTGCTCGGGCTAACCCAAACCTGGCCCGCGAAATCGATAAGCTGGACCCCGGCGACGAGTATTTAATCTTTAAAGCGCGTTACCCCTTTGGCAGTAAAATCTTAGATAAAGGCGTACTTCATCTGCCAGGCAAAAATCAACAATTGCTCTCTATCGATAACCCAGACTTAGACCCCGTGGTTAAATCCGCATTGTCCTATGCTCAAACCATGCCTATGGGGGTAGTTCTAAACAACAGCATCGAGCTCCATTTAATGGAAAGTAATAGGGCGGTGACCTTCAGCCTAATGAGAACAGGGAAAATTTTTGCACTGTGGACAGTTCTTGAAATCTCCCAATCTGCTCACCTTGGCCATGTGTGGAATATAACGGCTGGGGCGCGATCCCTCATGATGCTTCCCAAAATATCAGATATTACTTTTTACAAAAAATTAAAACGTGAATTTGACCTATTTTCTTCCATGCCTAAAGAATTTCTCGATCAATGGGAGATATTTAAAGAACTTTCTCAATCACCGCTGTTCCCAGAACCTTGGTCTGTGGAAGTGCTGTTTTTCTCGGGGAAATGGTTGGAAAATAGAACCGATCCCAACTGGCAGCTCTTTCGTCAATTCTTGATGGAAACCGCTTGGCACGAGACGGCCTACCTACGCAATCAGGTCATGGTCGATTTTGCTTTTTCCTGCGCTTTAGAGGCAAAGAATCTCAAACCAAACCCATACCTGACTGATACCGTAAAACACCTCTATTCTATGGGCATTGGCGCCTACCCAGGGTTTGTGGTGGCTAAAGACAGCATTGCTGCCCCTATCAGAGGCCTCCAAGCTATTTTTACCGATACCTATAATTTGCGCTATTCGCCGACCATGATTCAGCCAGGGTATATTTCGTCCACCAGCACGGAAGAGCCTTGCTATTATTCCCTCGCAGTACCCGGTCTAATGGTATTTTCACCAAAATCCAGAAAATTTAATAGTAAACTAGAGGATTTACGTGAAATTCGGCATATCATGCACGGCGTATCGTCTTATTTATTAGAAGATAAATTAAAACTGATGAATACGCCCATCTATAAATGGGCCAAAAACGTAGAATACGGGTACTTTCACTCGGAAGCAGATAGCAAGGAATCCATTCGCAATGCGGGTGAAATAGAAAAACGAGATTCAGCCCTGAAAGATGAGCTCCAAAAGTATCCTAGGAAGCCATTTTGCGCCACTAGTCCATTTTTGAGAGGTTGCATTCGCATTTCGAGAAAACATGATGTAGAATCTTGATGTTTACGGAAGAGATAAACTCCCAAATGGAAAGACGGAATTAATTTAGATTCCGGTTGGTAAATTCCTGAAGAATAAGAGGAGTATTTTTAATATTTTATAAAGAGCATGTTCCATTTTTGCAAAAAATTGACGAAGTGATGGCATCATCTTACCTAAAAATCTCCTCGGGCTGTCAAGTCCATTAATTGCCACTATTGAGCATGATTCTGAAAAATTAGTTTTTTGGAATAGTGTTTAGAGGTGCTTGCATAACAGAAATTATTACAGCGCCCATTGTTCTCACTTTCCTAATTTAGCATAAAAAATTATCCAGAATGTGAAATATGTAATACCTCACTGTAAAGTGAGTTGAACTCTTGAGCCACTCATGTAAAATCAAGCTGTCAGGATGAATGCAACTCCAAACGGAATCGTGATTCTGTAACACGCTGAAGGTAAAGTTTACAGCGTTTTACAAATTTATAATAAGAATTAGGAGGGTAATTCATGATTAACTTTGTAGAAGATAATCAAAAACTGATACAAAAAAGAGATAATGAGAAAGCAGTGAGTGAGTATGAGAGCTTTCTTGGGCTTTCTGGTCCATTAATTGCCAATATCGAACGTGATTCAGATATTAGTTTATTAGGATGAGTGAGAGTCGAGTCAATGCCAACAAAAGGTTATCCGTGCATGAAGAGCATTGGCATTTTTTTATCCTTCGGTAAGAAATAGAAATTTTTAGTCTATGCCTAAAATATTCATTCCACAAACGTTCACTAAATTCACAAATAATAAATCAGAGCTTATTCTTCACGGTTTAAGCATTGGTGAACTTATACAAGAGCTCGTTGAACAGTATCCTCACCTGAAACCTTACATTTTGACTAATCGCGGCGATCTTCATCCCCATATGACGATTTGTTGTAATGGTAAGAAAATCCACTATCCTACAGAAAAAACGACCCCTGTCGAATTCCACGATACCCTCACTTTTTTACTGCCTTTAGTGGGCGGTTAAGCTGCATGTCGATGAGCCACTATTATCGGTTACCCGGCACTATCAGGGCGGTAAATGTTGACGTGACTTTGGAGAAATTAAGTAAAAAACTACCCGAGATTGGCATCACCCGAGTAGCCAATATTACTGGCTTGGATTACCTTGGCATTGCTGTAACAACCTGCATTCGCCCACTGGCAAAACACCTATCGGTTTCACAAGGAAAGGGGTTAACACCTCAATTGGCAGAAATCTCAGCGATTATGGAAGCAGTGGAAACATTCCATATGGAGAATTCAGCCCCACCCGAATTTTATGGTGCGTATAGTGGCTTATCCCTAAAATACCCTGTGCTAAATCCTTATCTATTTAATCAAGGCCATTTCAATGTCCAGCGGTTGGGACACTTAGAATTGGGATGGGTTTCAGCCGTTAATTTAATCAATAACGAGCTTTGTTATGTTCCTCATATTTTAACCTGCCTCGATTCCACGCAGTCTCGCCCGGAATATAGTTTTTTTTCAGTCAGTACGAATGGATTAGCTGCTGGAAACAGTAAGGCGGAAGCCATTTGCCACGCCCTCTATGAATTGATCGAACGAGATGCGCTTTGTCATTGGCAAAGCCTATCGCCAGAAGAAAAGAAAGAAACCCAAGTAGACCTCAGCAGTGTTAACGACGCTAATGCTTCATTAATCCTGAAATTCCAGCAGGGCGGTTTAGGTTTAAAAATCTGGGATATTACTTCTTGTTTATCGATACCGGCATTTCACTGTGCTTTATATGACCTCAATCTGTTTCGTAACCTCGGTTTATTTACGGGCACAGGCGCGCATTTATCCAAAGAAGTAGCCCTGTCGCGCGCACTGACCGAAGCAGCGCAGTCAAGGCTCACCTTGATTAGCGGTAATCGGGATGATATTTTTCCCGAATATTATCGAAGACAACAAAAGCTCCAGCAACAACTGGAGGAGCAATGGTTAAACGAGGGCACAGTTTGGTATGAGGAGGTGAAGGAACTCACCTACCAGCCCTCTTTTCACCAAAATATACAGCAGGTCACGGCCATTCTGCAGTCGAAAGAATATCCGTATCTATTGATGCGAGAACATACCCACCCAGAAATCAATATTCCCGTTATCCAGATGATTATACCGGGTTTAAAATTTAATGGGGCCCGCATGTGAGCTCACTAAAAATGAATCCACGCATCTTCGTGTTCCTGGGGCCTTCTTTATCGCGGCAACGGGCTCAAGAAATTTTACCCGATGCCGTTTACTTCCCGCCCATCAAGTGTGGTGATGTATTACGTTGTCTGCGCCTACGACCCGAAGTGATTCTGATTATCGACGGTGTGTTTGAACGCACAGCAGCTGTTTGGCATAAAGAGATTTTGTTTGCGATGGAGCAGGGAGTCACGGTCATGGGCGCAGCTAGCATGGGCGCGCTGAGAGCGGCGGAATTAAATTGCTATGGAATGCAAGGGGTAGGGGATATCTATCACCATTATGCTTCTGGAAAGTGGCAGGACGACGATGAAGTTGCTGTTTTGCACGGTGATATCAGTACAGACTATCAAGCGATAACCGATCCCATGGCTAATATTCGTGCCACCGTAGCATCGGCATATGGGCAGGGAATCATTGATGACCAGGCTTTGCAGTCATTAATCACCCTAGCAAAAAACACATTTTATCCTCAGCGCATCTTGATCGATCTATGTTTGCAGGTAAGTGCAGAGTCTAGTCAGGCACAGATGAATCGCTTGGTGGCATGGATCACTAAAGGCGGTTATATAGATCAAAAAGCATTGGATGCCATAGCTCTCTTGCACCAGGTTAAGCAAATAGATGAAATAACCGCTGCCACTCTGCCCATAAAAACACCACGTTCCATTTATTTTCGTACCTTACACCGTTCTATCCTTTGTCAGCCCTTTATCACCTATAAAAATGAGCTGCCTATTCAGGAAAAAGCGGCTTTAGCTGCTCGCTTGTTCGGCAAGAACTATATACTGCTGCAACGTCTGTCCTATTTGCTGCCTATGGTTTATTGCTTGGCAAAGAAAAAGGTGCTACGAGTCAACAAAACGATTTATGGGCTCGATAGTTTGGTTCTGAATCCACAGTGGCAAACCAACAACGATTGCTTAGGTACAGAATTAACTGCATTTATCAGCCGATTGCAATATATCAGCACCTATCTGCAAACGCATCTTCTTCCTATGCCTGAAACCTATTTAATCCAGTTAATGCAATTATCCGGCGATTATATGGCCTATAAAGCAGAAATTGCTGTATCAGAAGATCCGAGGAAAAATGAAAAAGCCATACTATCCGTTTTTGAACGGCAAGATCCCGAAAAATATCAATTGATGTACTACATCGCCGATATTTTTCGGGTAATCGATTATGAAGCACAACAGGTTGGCGTGACACCGCAGCCAATGGAGTTGATTCATTGCGCGGCGAAGTTTCGTATGAATCGTAAGTTGAACCACAATCAAGCGATGGAAAATTGGTTAGCTAACAATGATCTTTCAATGGACGAATTTAAAGCCTTGATGGCTTGTTCCCTTCGTTTTGATTTCTTAGTGCTCGGTAATAATGTGGATGTAATAGGTGGATTTACAGACCATGAGGAAGCCTGGTGGTTCCTGGATGCCTTATGGCTATCGAATCTTTATGGCAAAGCAAAGCGTTTATACGTAGATGCAGCGGAGCGTCACACCTTTCTTAAACAGTGGCACGGGGTTTATACGCCCTCTGAGTATGCGTATAAGCATGATTTTTCGCAAGGAAGCCATGAATTAACACAGTTTATGGCGTCATTATCTGAGCAAGCTTAACGCGTTGCAAAATGGGTAATGAGATCAATAGCGCTATCGCGATGGCAATCGCAATAGCACTCGTTTTCAAAAAAGAGTGCGCATAGAGCGTATGTACCTGACTCCAGCGCATATGGGTAACATCTGAAAATTCCGCCAGGAGACTGCCCAAATAGCCAGAAAAGGCCACGCTCAAAAACCAAAAGCCCATCAATTGGCCTTTTAATTTTTCTGGTGCAAAATGAGAAACAGCGACCATCATGGCAGGACCAATACATAATTCGCCAGCTCCTAACGTTAAATTGCCAAGAATAATGCCGATGAGCGGATAATTGATGGTTTGACTCCAAGGTACACTATAGGCCGAGATAGCGAAGATCGCAAAGGAAACACTGCCCAACGATAAACCTAAAAAAATACGCCATAAAACGACCTGCAAAGGCGATAACTGTTTAAAAAGACGCCACAGCAACTGAATGACTGGCACAGAAATAATGACGCAGATAGGCTGTATCGAAGAAAATGCTGCCGTAGGAACAGCCCACGTTCCTAGGTGTTTATCGACTAAGCGATCAATGAATAAGGTTAACGAACTACCAATTTGTACCTGGCAAGCAAAAAAGAAAAGCGCAAATAAATTTAAAGCACCTAATAAAAATATGCTATTTCGTGCCGATTCATTTTGTTTTAATGCTAAAAATAATAGGTAGCTTACGCTAGTGATGCCCATAAACCAAAGCAAATCTCGAAAGAGATAGGGGAAATAGAATAGCAGCGAGAGCATAATAATTGCGAAAAATAGGACTAAAATTAAGAATTTGTTATGCTTTAAGTGGCTTTTTTTCTCGATAGTTTGTTCAGATAGTTGAAATGCCGAACGAAATGAAACAAACAATAAAAGACAACCTGCAGCAGCCATTGCGCTTACTAAAAAACCATATTTCCAATGGCTATATAGCGCAATTAAACCAAAAACAATAGGTCCTAATGTGGCGCCCAGATTCATTCCTAAATAAAACCAAGTATAGCCTTTTTCCTTAAGACCACTTCCGGGCTCGTATAATAAACCTAACAGCGTTGCATTATTTGCTTTTAAAAACCCGATGCCACAAACCACCCATCCTAAACCAATATAGAGCGTGAAAGCCCCTGGTAAAAATAAGATTAGATTGCCGATAATAAGAAAGCACAGACCAAAAATGACTGTTTTTTGATACCCGAAAAAGTAATCACCAAGATACCCACCTAAAAAAGGCGTGCTGAAGGCCAATGCTGTGTAAACACCGTATAAAGCATAGGCATGCTCATCAGAAAGCAGAAGTGCTTTTGTTAAGTAAAGGACCAGAACGGATTGAATTCCATAATACCCAAATCTGTCCCAAATTTCGATAAAAGTTAATAGAAATGCCCCCTTGGGTTGCTGATGATTAAGCATTTTTTAATCCTTATTTGTACTAAATCAATTATTTTTTAGATCATATAAAAGCTTGGATTTTTTCCAGGTAAAAATAACAGCTTATAAAATGTAATAAATCTCTCTATTTTATTTGAGTGTGAGTTAAGGGAATATGTTCATTATGGATTAGTTAAATCTGAAGCTCAACTGGTCAATTATTTTAATTTTCTAGGGTGGAAGGAGAAGTTATGAGAAGTGTAAAGTTTTTATTGAATTTGAAGCGGGCCAATATCAAGACGGATCAAGCTTTTATCGCGCTGTATCTAGATCTTCTAAAAGAAAACCCCAAATCAAATGAGATGAGTAAATCAATTTACCATGTCTGCCTAGCTATAGCTATACTCGAACGCATAGGCAATAGATTTCCGACGCAAAAACAAATAGACGCCGTAGAATACCTGATTAAAAGTTTTAATAGAAAAAAATCAGCCAAAACTTTATTTGGTAACCTGGTTACGGCGGATTTTAACTATATTACCGCACTGAAAGCGGCATAAAATGGTGAGGTGGCTATTTTTGTGAGCACAACCGAGCTTTTTCGTATTCATAAAATCCTCTTTCAAATCGAATATTAATTCTGTGCCAGGTGATCGGTTGTTTTAATTAATTGTGCAGCTATTCCGGGCTCTGTCGCACTATGGCCTGCATCTGGGATAATATGAAGCTGTGCCTCCGGCCATGCTTGATGTAAATCCCAGGCATTGGTTACAGGGCAGCACATATCATAGCGGCCGTGGATAATGACACCTGGAATATGGCGGATTTTATTCATATTATGAAGTAATTGGTTAGGTTCTAAAAACAATTGGTTCATAAAATAATGATTCTCAATGCAGGCAAAGGCTTTTCAATAGGTTGCATGTAAAATACTAAGATACGCTTAGAGCCAATTCGATAAAATTTGATCTATGTGATAGCGCCATGTTAGCAATTGTATTATCTATAACATCTCAGGGGATAATCGAGTTATTTGCGTTTACTTACATATTTTAAAAATTGATTATTGTTCTACAAACTCTAATAAAGCGCTGTAATCATGTTTATCGGCTGCTTGCAGAGCTTTGATGTATTCTTTTCTAATAACAGAGTTTTCATAAAGATTGCTTTGTCCCCATAAAAATCTTGATTGATTATTGGCTATCAAAAAACAATCTGTCACCAAACGGGCGTGTCGACCATTGCCATTAGGGAATGGATGGATTGCTACTAGCCGATGATGTAGTCTGGCAGCTATTTCATTAATTTTATAAGACTGATTGATGACTTGGTATTTTACATCTTCTAAAAGCTCCCTGAGATGTATGGATATATATATCCAATCTACACCAATATTTTTATTGCTTTTACGAAATTGACCTGCCCATCGCCATGTTTTGTCAAACATCCTTTTATGTATCTGTTGAAGGAAGGTCCCATCTAAAAGAGTGGTGGTATTTGGGATGGTATTATGACGACCAATAATATAATCGGCAGTTGAAGCACTGTCGTAGGCAAATCGGTATGAAGCATTAAACCATATTTCTGCTTCAAGAATATTTGCTTGTTCCCACTCATTTAATTCCGCTTGGGTGGTAATATGCTCTGGAATTAACCCAACTATTTCATCTGGGTCTAAGGGTGTAGCGCCTGCTGGATATTCAAACTTCATGGTGTGTCACCCCATAATTGTTTGAGTGTGCCAGAGAGTAGGGTATTAATTAGCTCTTCCAGCTGTTCTTGTTGTTGAGGCTGTGCAACCATTTGGGCTTCAAGTGCCATAGAGTGGGAAACTCGCTGTAGCTTTTGTTGGGCAATTTTCTTAGCTTGTTCTCTTACTAAGGTCTCCAGAGGTTGACGAGGAACTAAGGCATAAACCAAATCACAATTGAGTGCATTGGCTGTTTCCCTCAAAGTATGTAAAGTGAGGGAATTGGCCAATTCCGCTTGTTGGATTTTAGTGACCCGGGAGCGAGCTACACCTAATCGTTTTGCTAATTGTACTGATGTCATTCCTAAGGCTTTACGCATGCAAGAGATCCAGCCATTTCGAGGCTGAAAGTAGGTTTTAGCCTGAAACCAGGGAATTAACTGACGATCCAGTTGTTTCAATGCGAGCAATTTCGTTCTCATGTGTTCACCTCTTTATATACACATTCATTATAAATGACTATATATAGATATCCATTATTTGTCAAGGTTGGAGATAAATATGTATCCATCATTTAAAACTGGTGAAATATTAGACAAATTGGGATTCCCGATTAAGGTTAGGGATTTTATTCTTGAAAATAAGCGTTCAAATTAAAACCTTACTTTAGTGCCATTCATTTCCTCAAAAATCTGAAAAGGAGCAACTACCGTGATTTCGTCAGGTTTGCCATCTAAGACAATGCTGATTGAGAATTGATGAAATCACGCAACGACTAACTACCTTTTAATTGAATATCCTGAAGTATCGTTTAGACTAAATTCATTTTTTACATGCATTCAAAAATAGCCCCCTCTCTAATTTCATAATAATCCTGAATACCAATTTCCTGTAAAAAATCGCGATCATGCGAAATTGCCAATAAACTACCTGGGTATTTCTTTAAGACTTCAATGACATGTTGCCGAGTTTCCAAATCCAAATTGTTGGTCACTTCGTCCAGTAATAATAACTCAGGTGTTTCAGCTGCAATATGCGCCAGTGACAAACGAGCTTTTTCGCCACCTGAAAGTTGGGCGATGGGCATATTTAGTTCTTCCGGGCGGCGAAATAAAAAATCACTTAAATGGTGGCGAATATCCTTTAGTGAAGCATCCGGCATTGGGTGATTCATAGAAGTTAGAACGGATTCCGTAGGGCAAAGTGTATGATAATGCTGATCTAAATAACCGATACGGTCAGGTTTGGGCAATAACCACTCACCATTCCGAATGATTTCCAGCTTGCTGAGGACAGCCTTGAAGAGAGTGGACTTCCCACTGCCATTCTCGCCAAGTAAGGCGACACGCTGGCCTGCCATCACCGACAAATAGATATTCTGTATCAACCATTGATTTTGAGCGTAACCGATAGAACCGTTGTTGATGGATAGAACCGTGTGGCTCGTTAATTTGCCCGGCAGTTTAAATTTCGGAAGAATGACTTCCGCAATGTTTAGCTCTGCCAATTCCGACAATACGACTTGCTTTTTAGTTGCGAGCTGTGCTTTTTTCCGGCCACTGGTTTCTTGTGACCGACCTGCTTTAGCTCGACTCACCACCGTTGGCCATTTTCGTTGTGAGATACTTTTAGCCCCTTTCGCCTTACTTTTAGCAGCACGCTGTTGTTCCTGCATCAAGGATTGATGCAACGCTTTTTGTTCACTTTTCAATCTTTGCAGAGAGGTCTCGAGATGGGTGCGTTGAATGACTCGAGCATGTTGGTAATCATCAAAGCTACCCGTGAAAATCTGAATCTGACCGTGATCGATGTGCCAAAAAGTATCTACCGATTGACGCAACAATGCTACATCGTGTGAAACAACCAGTAAAGTGCCTTGAAAATGTGCCAACAACCGCAACACCTGTCGGCGATTGCGTTCGTCGAGGTGATTAGTGGGCTCATCCAGCAATAATATATTGGGCTGGAGACTCAAAGCTTGCGTCAAGGCGCAATTCAACCGCTCGCCACCACTGTGCTCAGTAAATTCAGTAATGACTTGTGGCACATACCCAATCACTGCGTCGCGGGGTATTTTGATATGCCCGGCGGACGCTTCCCCATGTCCTCGCAATAAATTTAAAAGACTGGATTTGCCACTGCCATTACGACCAATAATCGCAATGCGGCTGCCATAATGAATTTCAGTGCTAAAAGACTCAAAACAGGTTTTATGTGGAAAAGATAAGGATAAATGTTCAATTTGGATCGGTTTATGCATCATGATGCTCTTAAAGTTAAGGGTCTGGAAAAAGAGTGTCAATTCAGACACTTATCGCCCCTTGTGGGCAACTTTAAGCAGCTAAGTTCATGATATATAAAACCTCATAGGATTGGATTTAGGATTTATTGAGTAAATAATTATACACTAATAGAGCAGGGTGGTCTATGAAATTCTTCAGCTGTTCATAAAATCCTCTTTCAACTCGAATATTTATTCTGTGCCATATGATCGGTTGTTTTAATTAATTGTGCAGCTATTCCGGGCTCTGTCGCACTATGGCCTGCATCTGGGATAATATGAAGCTGTGCCTCCGGCCATGCTTGATGTAAATCCCAGGCATTGGTTACAGGGCAGCACATATCATAGCGGCCGTGGATAATGACACCTGGAATATGGCGGATTTTATTCATATTATGAAGTAATTGGTTAGGTTCTAAAAACAATTGATTCATAAAATAATGGTTTTCAATGCAGGCAAAGGCTAAAGCAAATTCTGGGTTGCCGACTCATTAGTGGAGAAGATAGCTAATCTTTGTGCATGCAATCATAGCGATACCGCCAGTATCAAAATAGTACCCTGACGGGCGCAGCCCGTCAGGGTTACTCCGTGCCGTTGTGAATTTGGCGATTAGTTTAGCCAAAGTTTAGTTCGGAAAGAGCTACCATTTGGTTCTAAGTTTTGATGTCGCTTTGGAACAGCCAAATCGACAGCGGCACTCCTTAAACCAACCCAGGTATCGACCATTTCAGAAGTACATTTTGGTAGGGAAGGATGGATCGGATTGTAACTTTCAGCCCAACTGTGTATAGACAGTCTGGCGAAAAAATTTTACACTAATCATAAATGAATTGTATGCCGTTTCATCATGAGGGAGGCTTCAAATGCCACTTATAAAACCGGTCAATACTGAAACGGGTTCAGTCAAAATTAAATTGGTAAAATCTTTAAACAGTGAGATACAGCAGTACATCGAGTGGGCAGGGGTAACTGGGCTAATTGTGTTTCCCATGCAATTTTAGAGAGAAATCGTGTAATTTGTCGGATTAGCTTTATGGAAATATTAAAATCAAAACTTTTAGAACAATTCGTTAGCATTAAACATGCCTTCTTTACGAGAAATGGAGGCATAAGTAGTGGGGCCTATTCGTCACTGAATTGTTCGTATGAAAGCAATGATCTTCGTCATAATGTGATTGAAAATCGTAGACGTGCATTGGCTCATTTTAATAAGCCATTAACGTCACTTGTTACTTTGCATGATATACATAGTACAAAAACTCTTGTAGTAGAAAAACCGTGGACTGCAGATCAATCGCCGCGAGCGGATGGAATGGTAACAAATAAGCCAGAGATAGTTTTAGGTGCAGTCAGTGCTGACTGTCCTGTTATTCTCTTTGTAGATTATCAATCACGTGTTATTGGCACAGCCCATGCGGGATGGCGTAGCGCTAAAAATGGCATTATTCAATCTGTGATAAGTGCCATGTTATCTCTAAATGCCAATACTAAAAACATACATGCAGCAGTTGGGCCATGTATAGCTCAATGTTCATATGAAGTTGATATCAATTTCTATAAAAATTTCATCATCGAGAGCGACTTGAACCAACACTATTTTAAATCTACGAATAATGAGAATTATTTTTTGTTTGACCTTCGTAGCTATATTTGTAGCAAATTAAAATTCGCTGGAATTGAACACATTGATTCTATAGGGGGCGATACTTACCAAGAGAATGACAAATTTTTCAGTTACCGTAGATCTTGTCATCACAATGAAAAAGATTATGGTTGTCATTTTGCTTGTATTTTTTTGGAAAATTAATTTTACACTTGTACCGTTGTAGGAGCAGAAGGGTCAAGTCTGGCTTTCTGCCTTTCTTTTTTGCTGTTCTGATTAACAGTAGCAATATTCTTCAAATAGCTTTTTAAAAAAGGCATATTGCTAGCATCTGTGCCTTATCATGACTTTATAAAAGCCATGCTGCATGATTTAAATAGACTTTCCAAGGATCTTGAGCAGGACACTCGAAATGTTTTGCTGACTTATGCGCGAATCTGGAGTACTTTGGAAACAAGTGCGATCCGCTCTAAATCTGCTGCGGCAAACTGGGCAATGAGTCGTTTACCTAAAGCGTATCAGCCTGTGATTGAGCGGGCCAATTTGATATATATTGGCGCAGAAGATGAATATTGGAGTGATATCCGGGTGCTTATAAAACCTTGCACAGATTTTATGGTAAACAAAATTAATGCTAATATTTCATCGATAAATTTTGATGATCCAAATAAGTTAATAAAACTCTTTGATGAACCATTTTCAGAAGGCTCCTAGCTTCGTTTAGAATAACGTGGGAAGTTATCTACCAAAATGCCTGCCATGGCTGATCTTTCGAACTACATCAATATCCAAAAGGGATCAGCTATGGCAAGCAAGCTGGGCTTATGCACACATAATGAATAATATTTAATGAACCTTTTAAAAACAAATTAAACGCAGGAGAAAATTGAATGACAACCGCTTTTGAAAAGATTGAAATAAAAGTAAAAGCAAAGGCAAAAGAAGACTCAATTCCGACTATTCATAAGCTAATTATTCCAATTCTTAGAAAAAATCGATTCTTTATGCAATGTGCTCGCATGAAGAAACCGTACTCGACAAAGAAAATTATAGAACTACTTGACGCACACCTGGTGTTTATTGCAAAGGAGCATCCATCAATACCAGAGTCTGATGGTATACCTTTACTCCTGGGCGTGATAAATTACCTTCTAAAAGCTAATTGTCGCAATCCGGAGAGTTTATCGTATATAAAGCTTGCTCTTGCTGACCTGTTTAAACAGGCGGAAAATCAATTTAAAGAAAAAAATAGAGATAGGAAAGAAAAACCGGGTGAGCCACAATTAGAAGAAACATTAATGTATTTCTCTGTTGTGAATGAGGTTATCGGTAAAGGGATTGACAGGTTATGTGAAAGTAAACCAATCATGACTCCCCCTTTGAGGCTTGAAGACTTTCAGAACCTACTAGCATCCTCGCCATTGATCAATGATCATAGCAAACCAGAGCCTAAAGAATTAGCTGCATTTTTTGTTAAGCTGTTAAAAGAATTCATCACACCCAAGGATATTCTTAATTTAGTGAATCTTGAGGTGCTTATAGAACAGTATCGCGAAATTATCGAAAAAGATGAGGAGGCAATAACGCTAATTAATGGCGCAAGAAACTCTCTTTTTTTACCAACTATGGAAGGAATTGCGGATATCAAACGAAGAGATATTTCTTTCCTATGTCCAGTCAGCGCCAACATATTAAAAAATCTACATAAAATTGCTTATACTGAATATGAATCTTATCCCTCATTGGCTAAAATACCAGATGGCGTTAAAAAAGAAAAACTACATGAAGCTTTGATGGCAGCAATTCCCTGGATTGAAGATAAAAAAGCGCTTGCTGAGCTTAAACATTATTTAAAATGTGAAATCAATATAGTAACTGAACTGCTCAACATGCCAACGGGTCCATTTGCTTTTATCCGTAGCACGGCTCCTACTGCACACTACTCCGAGATTTTAGATTTATTGGATAAGCGTGAAAAAGAATTGGAAGACGATTTATATGAAGATCCTACTCACAAAGTGATTTGTGGTCTATGAGTAGTCTTGTAAATTTGTTGTTGCCGTGATAGGCTTTGCTTGGCTCATTAGTTCAGCTACTTGTTAGCTAAAACCCTGGAATTCCTATTGAGCCTCCATTTATTTTAAGGGGCTGTGCTTGCAAGGTGACTATGAATTCTTTACCAAAAACTCATTCACAAGCTTTCTAAATTGTTCCGGTTGATCTTGATAGACAGGAGTACCAGCGCCCTAATTTATGCTTGCTTTCGAGTTAATAAATCACTGGAAGGTTTTTCAGAGAATAGGGTTTGGTATAAGGAAGGACCAGCTGCGACAAGTGCTATGCCTTATGCCGTTTGTAAAGCAGGCATTAATCATATGACAAAATTATCGGCGAAAGAATTAGGGCCGGAAATTCGGGTAAATGCCATTGCACCTAGATTATGGTTATCAGCATGAAATATTTGTCGCTTCTGGTCCAAAAAACCCGAGAGATGGGGGTGTTATTATTTCTCAGGTAACCGATCGACATCAGCTCGAAACGATTTTACAGCAGGATCCTTTTTATATACATGAAGTAGCAGAATATCAGGTTATTGAATTCATCCCAAACAAATACCATCCTGATTTTGCCACTTTTATAAGTAACTGCACCTAAGTGCTTCCCAAATAATACCGGAGGTATTTTATGCCTATGGCTCGGATTTCTTTATTGAAAGGTAAATCGACTGAATATTTCCGGGCGATTTCCGATAGTGTGCATCAAGCTTTGGTGGACGCTTTCGAAACACCAACGGATGATCGTTTCCAGATCATCCATCAGCACGAACCAGAAGAGCTTGTATTTGATCGTCATTATATGGGAGGGCCGCGATCTGACGACTTCGTATTGATTTGTATTACTGCTGGAAAGTTGCGCAGCACTGCAACCAAACAAGATTTTTACAAAAGATTGGTTCAATTGCTTGCTAAGGATCCGGGCATGAGACCTGAAGATGTCATGATCGTGATTAACACGACTCAGCTTGATGAATGGTCATTTAGCGCCGGTAACTCGATCATATGAAAATACTCAATTGCTTTTGTACTGAGTTACCTAATTCGGGTAATCCTGCTGGTATTATTTTTGATTTTTCTGGCGATAAAATGGAAAAACAAAAATTAGCACAGAAATTGCAATTGCCAGTGATCGTATTTATTAGTAAAGCTGATTCTTCTATCCCAGTTTTACAATTCTTTTATCCCAATATAGAAATGAATTTATGCCTGCATGGCGCATTGGCTGCAGCTTTCCTCTTAATGGAGCAGCGTCAAACTAATCATATTGTTGTATCTAACGCAATAGGAGCATTGTTCCAGGTGATAAAATTAGAAGACCAGGTCGTGCAAATAAAAGTATCTGAAGAACCTGTTTCGGTATATACCCCAAATCAGAAAATATTAAAACAATTGTTGAATTTAACGGATATTAGTGCAATTTCTGAAGACTTCCCGATGGCTGTTGCATCAGTCGGCAGTCCTAAATTTTTCATCCCTCTGAAATCAGCAGAAGTTTTAGCAGACTTACAACCTAATTTTGATTTGATTAAACAATGGAGTCTGGATAATCAAATCAATGGTCTTTATGCTTACGCGCCAGAGTCAACAACACCGCTGTTATTGCAAGCCCGTGCATTTAATCCGAAAACAGGGCAGAACGAAGATGCCGCCACTGGAGTGGCCGCTGCCGCTTTAGGTTTGCTTTTCAAAAAAGATCTGATGATTAAACAAGGCCATTTTATAGATAAACCCAGTCAGTTGATAATTACTTATCATCATCCTGACGAAATTTATGTGGGTGGAATAATCATTGAGCTAAATAAGTCTATCCAAGATCTTGATTGATTATTACTCGGCAAATATAGTAGAAGTACCAATTCACCACGCGCCGCGTGGTGAATCTAAAAAAACAGCTAGAAGTTTCTATGCAACGGAAGCTGAAAAAACCATTGTCTTGGGCATCAATTGGATCCATAGACAGGTATAGCGCAGTGACTTAGCTTTGATTAAATCCAATTATATCAATGGCGAGATTATTGTCGTTTATGGCGGATTTTCTATTGTGTAAAAAATCGATGAAAGCTTTAATTTTTGGATCTTGATAGGGTTTAGATTCATAAAAGGCATGCACTGATTTTAGTTGTTCCATTTCCTTAGGTAATACGTAAGTTAATTTTTTTTGCTCAACTAATCTTTTGACCATATATTCATGCTCCAAAATATGCAAATATGCTTCAAGGCGGCTTGAATCATAGCTTCTGATCTGTTAACCCATAATAGAGGCTCAACAATTAATTTTTGATTGTTCTTAAATAGAATAAAGTAAGGCGGTTTCCTAACAGAATGCCCAATAATATCATGTTGTAACAATTCTGAAATGGAGTGCGGTATGCCTTTTCGTTTGAGGTAGTGAGGAGATGCGCAGAGTACAGTCAGTTCTTATTGCTTCGTAACAAGTCGAAATAATTTCTCTGCACTTTTCCTCAGATAAGAATTTTTTGAAAAAAAGCTCGGGATCTTGTTATTGCTCGCCTGGTCATAACAAACACTTTGCCAGCTCAAGGATTTTTTTGCGATTAAAATTGCCTCATAAATATGGCGATGTCTTTCAAGCTAGTCACTTGTTTCACAATGTAAAGAAAAAGCTTCCTGCATTAATCCAGAGAAAAAACCACGCCATTTTTTATTTGACTACGAATAAATTGAATAAATGCTGGTATTTGATCTTGTATGTCCTCAATGACTTAATTGTCTGCAACATCATTGGTGGTGGGGACGGAAGCCATAATTTCTCCTGTTCTTTCATTAATACCTAAATGCAACTTCCGCAGAAATGCCAGATTGGGGATGGGGTAGATTGATATATTTAAACTCTACCCCTCTTCAAAGGGAAAATATTGATATTTTTAATCATTATAAAGCATAAATTTACTTGTTTTAAATATTTTTTGGCGTCCGGGGTAGGGATTTATCAACGATTATTATTATTAGTGCTATCTTTATAATAGGAGTCAAAATTTTGGAGGCTGGAATGTTAAGCTCAAGTATTGAAAAATCAGAAATGTGTCATGAAAATTTAAAAAAGATTTATTCTAGCGGACTCGAGCGAGACATGATTAATATCAACGAAAAATGGCTAGATAACTTTAAGTTTTCCTTTTCAATATATTCAAATGAGAAAGAAAATCAGCCATTACTATCTTTTTCTCCTCTTATAATTTGCAAAAATGACAAATTATTTTTAGAAGATATTTGTCATAAAATGACGAAAATTTTAGAAAAATTAATAGACAAGTACGTCATGGGGGATCCCGAATTAAATGAATACTTTAAAGATTACAATATTTTTAAACCATTTTTTAAGAAAGTGGCAGGAAAATGGTTACAAATAACCAGATATGACTTCATTATTGATTGCAATCATAATATTAAATTTACTGAATTTAATACATCCTCTCCCGGCTCAGCATTGCTTTTCTCTGAGGGAGACAATGCAATTTTGAAATTTATCAATAATAAAAAAATAAATACAGAAAATTTTTCATTGCAAGAATATTCAAAAAGAAACTTCTTTGAAAATCATATTTTACATCTTATAAAATTTTACAAAGCAGAAAAAGATTCTATAGCAATTCTCTATGACTCACACAAGCTAAATCTCGACTTGTATGAAATGAAGCGCCGACTGGATAATGCCAAAATCAATGCATGCGTAGGTTCTGTGGAAGATTTAAATTACATTAATAATGAAGTATTTTTAAATGGTAACCGCGCTTCATTAATTTACAATAATTTCTTTATTCACGGAAAAAATAAGGATCTTAATCAAGACAGCCCATGGTTCTCTCATAAAAAAAATTTATTCGATAAAAATCCATATAACGCTTTATTTAAAGGATTGAACAATAACAGTTGCACTCTTATTATAGGATTTCCATCATTAACTATCTGTGAAGACAAAAGTATTTTTTCTTTACTTAGAGATAAAAAATTTTCATATTTGTTTTCAGATGAAGAAATAAACTTTATTGAAAAATACATTCCTGAAACTATATCTTTAGCTGACAACTTTTCAGGTGTTAACGAGGAAAGCAATATAGTTAAAAACAAAAATAAATTGGTTATTAAGAAAAGAAAATCAGGAATGGGCCTTGGCGTTTACATAGGGAAAGAGCATTCAAATACAGATTGGATTACCATTATAAAAGATAATTTAAACAATGCAATTGTGCAAGAGTATATAAAAAGTTACTTGTACCCAGCATTAATAGTATCGAAAAATAAAAAAATAATAACTGATGACATGAATGGAATTATAGGAATGTATAGCTATGATGGAAAATATAGAGGTTGCATGTCTCGAATTTCATCTCATTCTATCGCAAATCTAATAAGAGGTTTTCTTCAGCCAGTGCTTGAGGAAAATTAACCTAAAGGATACACAAATGAAAAAAATAGGTTTAGTCGGCGGAGTTGGTTATAAAAGCACTCTTTTATATTATGATTTAATAGTTAAAGAAATAAGCCAGATTCTAGGACCAAGAGAAACTGGTAATATTATAATATATAGTGTTAATGAAAAAGAGGTTTACCAAGAGGCAGTTTCAAATAATTGGAATCGAGTTGCAGAAATACTACTCTCGGCCTATCAAAATCTCGAAAAAGCAGAAATAGATTTTGGAATTATTTGTTCGAATACGTGCCATAGAATAATTAGCAAAATAAAACCCTTGTTTATTAAACCTTTCATACATATTTTAGAACCAATTTGTATTGAAATAGATAAAAAATGTTATGATCGAGTGGCGTTATTTTCCACCAAGTTCACGCTGGAAGATGAATCTTACTTTGACTATTTAAAACAACATTCAAAGAAAATTAAAGAGGTCCTTATTCCAGAGAAAAAAGAAATCGATATGATTCATAATATAATAGAAAATGAATTGCTTTTTGGAACAATAAAGGATGAATCAAAAATTTTATTAATTAATATTTGGAATAGATTACAGGCCCAGGGAGCAAATTGTCTATTATTAGGATGCACAGAACTTTCTTTAATAATTTCACAGAAAGATATTAAATTCCCTGTTTTAGATTCAACAAGGTTACATGCCTCCTATATTGCTAGATTTTCTATAAATCAGGATATTAATAGGTGAAAAATGTGTGGGATAGTGGCTTACTGGTCAAAAAATACTGAGATTTCAGAAGAAATTTTTCAGAAATCAATTAATTCTTTAAATCATAGAGGGCCTGACTTTAAAGGTTATTGGATATCTAGCGATAGAAAGCTAGCATTGGGTCACGCTCGACTTAGTATAATCGACCTAAAAACAGGAAACCAGCCCCTCTATAGCAAAAGCCGAAATATTATCATTGTTGTGAACGGTGAGTTTTATGAATATGATAAAATTAAAAAACACCTTCAAGAAAAAGGATATCATTTTCAAACTGAAACAGATAGTGAAATACTGATTTACTTATATGAATTATATGGGGTTGATTGTTTAAAATATCTTCGTGGAGAATTTTCGTTTATACTGCTAGACAAAAAAAACAATTATATTTTTGCAGCTAGAGACCGATTTGGGATAAAACCGTTATTTTACACTATTTACAACAATACACTATATATTTCTTCCGAAATTAAAACTTTGTTTTCATTTGGAATTCCTTTTGAATGGGATTATCAAAACGTTAATTCATGGGAGAATTTCTTACCATTACCTGGCAGAAGTTTATATAAAAACATATATTCAATAGAGCCTGGTTTTTTTATTATTGCAAATTATGAAACAATAAAGAGAAAAAAATACTGGGACTTTTATTACCCAAAGGAAGGGGAGGTAAGCAGTAATGTTAACAAAATAGAAATTTTCAGGATGTTTCGAAAATTACTGGAAGAAGCTGTATCTATTAGACTTCACGCAGACGTACCTGTAGGATGCTATTTAAGTGGCGGATTAGATTCATCAGTTATTTTAGCCCTCATGTCAAAACATACTGAATCCCCAGTTGACACATTTACTATTTCATTTGATTCCAAATTATTTGATGAATCTAGAATTTCATATGAAACTTCTCGTTTCTTAGGAGCTAGAAACCATCAGCTCAGGGTAACAGACAAAGATTTAAGTGAAAATTTTTTTTCAGCTATTCATCATGCTGAAACATTTATCCTAAACAATAATACCGTAGCAAAATTTTTGCTTAGTAGATTCACGCATGAGTTTGGCTACAAAGCTATTATGTCAGGAGAAGGTGCCGATGAGATCTTAGGCGGATATCCCAATTTTCGTGAGGATATTATAAATTACGGCCTAAATTCATTATCTGTTGAAAACCAAAAAAAATTAATATCTGATTTGTATGAAAAAAATCCAGCCTTCTCCAGTATTTTTTCTAAATCTGATTATATAATTGATTCATTGAGCATTGAAAATAAACTTGGATTTATTCCAAGTATGTTTATATTTGGCGCTAAATTAAATAAGAAATTAGGAAGTATGCACACAAAATTATTTTCAGAAGCAATTAAAAATTTTGATCCCCAAATTAATTTTCTTAATCAGCTAGATGAAAAACAAATTTTAGGTCGCGATATTCTAAATAAGTCACTTTATTTATGGGGAAAGTCAATTTTGCCGGGTTTAATACTTGTAAATTTGGGAGATCGCATGGAAATGGCTCATTCAGTTGAAGGCAGAGTTCCTTTCCTAGACCATAAGGTAGTCGAATTTTTGGTAAAAATCCCATCTTTTTTGAAAATTAATGACCTGACTGAAAAGTATATACTGCGTGAATCATTTAAAAACTTAATTACTCCCACTATTTATAATAGACAAAAACATCCTTTTAAAGCACCTCATCCGACATTAACAATTAATCCATTCAGTCAATTAATGCTTGAAGTTTTCAATAGCGATCTTTTAAAAAATAATATTATTTATGACCAAACTGTGGTTTTAAAGCAATTCAAAATAGTTCAGGACATGCCTATGAACGAGCGTGAACAATGGGATATTGCTTTTATGATTATATTAAGCTCATGTGCCTTACAAAATATATTTACGCATCCGGGTCCGTTGACAATTCGCTAGACTACATACGATATTAGGTGACCTATGAAAATTAATGCGAAAGAATTATCTAAATTTATGTCAACCTATTTACTAGATGGGTTTAAACGTGAGAATTATAAAATTACACTGGTTGACATAAATAAAGAGAAAAAAACACTAACAGCCCACGTTAATATAGAAAATTGTCATACAGATATGGATGGGAAATTTCACCTTTCAACCCCGATTAACGCTATAATTACTGGCCAACTGTATATTATATATATTTTTTATATATTAGGCCAATCTAAAAACAAAGAGATATATGCTTTAATAGAAGATTGGAAATATAAAAATCCCATATATAAATCTGAAGACATATTTTATACAATAAAAGAAACCAGATGCATAAAAAGGGGATCCAGGTCTTTTTATGAATTTAGGGTAGAGGTCGAAGATGGCTCTTTCTTGGGCACAATTTTAGTTACTTATGAGAATTGACCTTTACACGCCGTTGCTGAAAAAAGATTTGCAATAGGGCATCTTAAATTCGTTGTCGGCGCTTAAAGGTAAAAAGAGGAGTTACTATTACGACTCTAAAATACCTGGCCTTGCAGTCAGTGTTATGGATTCTGGATATAAGTCATTTGTTGTTTATCGCAAAATCAATGGGAGACCGGAACGGACCACGCTGGGGCGCTATCCGAATCTTTCCATTGAGCAGGCTCGTAATAAGGCCTTAGAAATACACGCAGCAATTGTACAAGGCGCTAATCCTAATGACAAGCGGCGAGCAGAACGGGCAGAGATGACCTTAAATGACTTATTCAGAGAATATATGGAGCGACATGCCAAACCGCATAAAAAGTCATGGAAAATTGATGAATCTAGATTTAGATTACATTTAGCTAGATTCGGGAAAATAAAATTATCCAAGTTTACAATGGCATCGGTTCAAAAATTACATGTGAGAATTGGCAAGAAAAATGGCGAATAGGCGGCAGTAAACATTGCCACACCTAACCCCACTAAGGCTTGAGTTGTGCCCAGGGTGTGTGCCATACCAGGTAGCAATCCAGCTAGCACAAAGGCATCCAAGCCTAGTACGAAAGCGCCCAGGGTCAATGGCCAAAGTTGACGAATCATGCATCCTCCTTGGCAGCCAACACCAAATCCAATAAACCAGGAAATTTTTTATCAAGGAGATCTCTGCGCAGACTAATCCAACAGTTGCGGCCTTCCGGTTTTGTACGAGTCACTCCTGCTTCGCGCAAAATACGAGTATGGTGTGTCACCGTTGATTTAGGCATACTTGGCCCCAAGTCCAGACTGTTGACGGCTTCATGCTTAGCCAAGATCCTCACCATGCGCAGCCGAATTGGGTCACTTAGTGCAAATAATACTCGCGAAAGGAGAATGTCTTCGGGTTGGGGATGTTTATAGATACGAACCATAGCATTCAATTGTTCCGAATTAATCGAACACTTATTATGTTCGAAAATTATTGAACAGTCAAGAAAGAACTTTATGCGTGCTAGTTACACTTTTTTCTTCCATTTATTGACATATCGCAAAAATACGATATAATAGAAATATATCAATCCTAAAACATAGCAACAAGTTATAACTTAATTGCAATGCTTAGGTGGCTACCACCTTATTTCACGAGGAATATACAAATGGGTAAGAATTCAATGAATGGCAAAGTATGTTTAATTACGGGCGCTTCCCAAGGTTTAGGCAGGCATTTTGCGGTTGCTTTGGCCGAAGCTGGGGCTACTGTTGTAGCCACATCGCTAAAAAGCGAAATGGATAAATTAGAAAACCTAGTCCATGAAATCACCGGCAAAGGCGGGAAAGCAATAGCTATTGATATTGATGTCACAGACTATGGAAGTTTCAATGATAAGATTGCTGCTATTACAAAACAAACCGGCCAAATTGATGTATTGGTAAATAATGCAGGCATTTCTTATTACACCAAGTTTTTTGATATTAGAGAAAAAGATTGGGATTCTCATCTCAATATTAATTTAAAAGGAGCTTTTTTCCTCGCACAGGCTGTCGCTAAACAAATGGTAGATAAAAAAATACCGGGTAATATTATTAATCTGATTTCAACGGCAGGTTTTCATGCCAAAAAATATCACTTGCCATTTTGCGTATCTAAAGCTGGAATGATTCATTTAACTAAATTAATGGCTTATGAATTGCTGGATTATGGTATCCGCGTTAATGGCATTTCACCCGGCTTGTTTCCTACGGAGCATGTCACCGATTATATTGATTCAGAATCTGGAAAATTATTCGTAGAGCAAATTCCATTAAAAAGACCAGGCCGGTATCATGAATTAGATGGAGCTCTTTTATTATTGGCTTCTGAACAATCTTCTTATATGACCGGTTCAATTATTGAAGTTGACGGCGGTTTTTCTATTGATATATTCCTACGAGAAGATTTTGAGGGTGATAAAACACATGCGTTTTTTACTCCGAAATAATTGAGGAAGTAGTGATGCGATCTCATGGATTAAAGAAACAATGGTTAGTGTCAATAGCTTTACTTTTAGGAGTAATGCTAATAGCTAAAGGGGAGAATAAAAATCACCTATCAGATTGGAAGCAAGGCCAATTTGGAGGAGAATCAAGCGTTTCTGCGCCGACGGTAATCATTACACAAGGAAAATTAGTTGGCATAAATAAGTCTGGTATGAATCAATTTCTTGGTGTACGTTACGCGCTTTCTCCCGCTGGCGCAATGCGTTGGCGTCCTCCGCAGCCTGTGCCAGCAGGTAAAAAAGAGATTAGCGCTGTGCAATTTGGAAATAATTGTCCACAAAGCGCCAGCCCATTTGGCTCAGCTTCCTTATCTGAAGACTGTTTATTTCTCAATATTTATACCCCCGGTAATTCCAATAAATCTGAAAAACTTAAAGCATTGCCAGTGATGGTATGGATTCATGGAGGAGGATTAAGATCTGGTGCTGGCTCTTCCTATAATCCAGTCGATTTGGTGAGGCGAGGAAATGTTATCGTAGTTACAATAAATTATCGTTTAGGAGTCTTAGGCTTTCTGGCGCATGCTGCATTTAACGATGAAAATCATGATGTAGCAAATTATGGTCTCATGGATCAGCAACTTGCTCTCAAATGGATTAAGGATAATATTGCCGCTTTTGGGGGAAATCCAAAAAATGTTACGATTTTTGGAGAATCTGGTGGAGCAACAACAGTTTATGCGAATATGGCTTCTCCCCGTGCAAATGGTCTATTCCAAAAAGCAATCATTCAGAGTGGGTTTCTTAGTGATATTTCACTTAAGACGGCAGAAGAATTAGGCGCTTCTTTTGCTAAACGAGTTAATTGTAGCAAAGGTTCTTCCAAAGAAATTACTGATTGCTTGCGCAAGCTACCAGTCTCAGCAATCTTACCTAATCAAAATTTGCCAATACATGGGGCTGTGATCATTGATGGTAAAATTTTACCACAGCCATTAATGAGTGCTTTTAAAGAAGGGAAGTTTAATCGAGTGCCAATAATTAATGGCACAAATCGTGACGAGGGCAATTTGCTAACCGCAGTTCTATTTGATCTTTCCGGTAAGAAAATTAATGCAGATGATTATCAAGCGGCACTTAAAACTGTTGCTACTTGGGAAGCTGAAGTGATTCCTGGGTTTGCTTATAAACAATCGGATGCAGAAAATATCGCAAAAGAATATCCACCTAATGATTATCATCATCCTGGATTGGCAGTTTCTGCAGTAATTACGGATAGCGCTCTTGCTTGTCCTTCCTATGAAGCCAATTTGTTATTTGCACATTGGACACCAACATGGGTTTATGAATTTAGCGACAAAGATGCACCAGAAATTGCAGCACCGCCCATTAGTTTCCCTTATGATGCTTCTCATTTTAGTGAAATGCCCTTTCTATTCGATATGAGTAAATTAACACGTCCAGGTTCAACTCCACTGACTGAGGCACAACGCGAGCTTTCTAAACAAATGATCCAATATTGGACATCTTTTGCGCATAACGGTAATCCAAACAATTCAACTAACTTAAACTGGCCTCAATTTAAAGGGGCAAGTTCAATTTTAAAGCTGGATCAACCAAAATCTAAAATTGAAAATGACTTCTGGACTGTACATAAATGCGATTTCTGGACAAAGTTCTAATTGATATTTGAGAATGTATTAGTTGGATGATTAATATTTTTAAAGAGGGGGCTGTCAGGATATATGACTCAACATTCTGAACTGGGCAGCCATTTATATACCGCAAAAACACGATATGAATTTTTATGATAAACCTAATCCCAATCTTAAAAGCTTTATCCAATGAAAAGCGCCTTAAAATTTTGCAATGGCTCAAAGAGCCGCGCAAGCATTTTTCATCGCCAGATTGTGATGTAGGAAAAGAGGGAGTTTGTGTCGGGTTAATTGAGCAAAAAATTGGCTTGTCGCAATCGACGGTTTCACAATATTTGGCGTTGTTGCAGCAAGCAGGATTAATTACAACAGAACGAAAAGGACAGTGGACATTTTGCAAGCGTAATGAGAAAACGATTCAAGCTTTAATTGAGGCACTTAAACAGCTATGATAAACGCAGGAATTTCAAAGTATCGATTGAATCAAAAAGAGCCGCATATCCTCATCTTGATTATCATGAGCTCTTTTGCCTCCATGGGCGCGATTATTTTTGCACCCGCTTTACCTGAAATAGCTCAGTATTTTCATATTTCACAAGGTCACAGCCAATTAACGATCACCTTATTCTTGTTAGGTTATGCCATTGGACAATTAATCTATGGGCCGCTAGCCAACCGGTTCGGCAGAAAACCGGCCTTTTATATCGGCATTGCAGTTGCCACTGTAGGATCCTTAATCAGCATTGTTTCAGAGCCTTTACATTCATTTAATGCGTTGATTATCGGTCGCCTGCTGGAGGCTTTAGGTTCGAGTGCAGGCTTAGTAATTTCATTCACTATTATCAGCGATCATTATTACCCTGAACAAGCGCGTCGCATTATCGCTTATCTGATGTTGGCGTTTGCCATTGTGCCTGGTATTGCCACATTTATTGGTGGCGTGCTAACCACGCATTTTCATTGGATCAGCTGTTTTTATTTTCTACTCATTTACGGCCTATTACTCATTATCCCAGCCAATCTTTTAGCAGAAACCGCGCAAAAATTGCAAAAAGATGCCATACAAATCAGACAACTGCTTAAGAATTACCGCATTGCATTAAATAATAAGTTATTAATCTCTACTACATTATTCTTTGCATTGTCAGGGATGTGTGTTTATTTGTATATTGCCAGTAGCCCGTTTATTGCGATTAATACCTTGCACTTATCGCCGCAGGTTTATGGTGCTATTGGCCTTATTCCTTTTATTGGGACAGGCCTTGGCTCACTGATCTCTGCATGGTTATCTATGCGATTCTCCGTCAAAGCACTTATGCTGGCAGGTTTCATCATTGAAATAGCTGCTATGATAACCTTATCTGTTCTATTTTATTTCGGCATCATTAATTTAATCGCGCTGATTGGCTGTGGTTTCTTCCAGATGTTTGGTAATTGCATTATTGTAGGAAATGGCGCAAGTATCGCCACTTCAACTTCGGAAGATAAAGCCAATGCATCTGCCATGATGAATTTTATCAACGTTGGGATGCTGGTCGTAGGAACTTTTCTATTGGCTATTTCGCCTGGGACCCCCATTATTAAACTTCCCATCGGGTTTTTACTTGGCATTTTTGTCATGTGTTTCGTATGGTTCATCTTTATTCAACCGAGAAAAGAAAATCGTCTTTAGGAATTGCTATGTCATTACCAGCAGAAAACTCTGCCAATTCCTCACGCACTGCGTGAGGTTTTTTATTATCAGGTGAGATTGAATAAGCTTTATAGAATTTTCGGATATCCTCAAGTGTAGTGACACTAAAACCACGGCCAAATTCCTGGTTTAGTTTCATTGACAGTATTTTCAATAACTTATGGCCATACCCAGCCCTTTTTTCGCCTTTTTGCTCTTCCTCTAAGATGTGTTTTCCAATAGACCAATAAGCTTTTACCATAGCTGTATCAATAGACTGGACTATAGTAGATCTTGCTTCACGCAGGATAGTTGCAATACGCTCATAGAAAGCATCATTTATGCTGCTTGCGTTCGCAGAAAGATTGAAGCTAGATTTTGACAATTTTTTCATTTCCAATCTGGTGAATAATTTATAAAATTACACAACCCCCCTGGAAATATTGAAAACTACAGATTACTTTGGCTGGGTAGCACTGGAGAAATATTGAATTGTTTGAAAATCGTCTGAACCCTTGATCTTACTGGCTCCCCGAACAGGACTCGAACCTGTGACCCAATGATTAACAGTTAATGAACCAAGCTATTAATCACGTTTGATCTATGTTAATTTTATTTCAAATAAGTATATAAATCAATGAATTATTGAATATTGATCTTTTAGTTGTTTGTGATATATTATCTCAAATTAGATCTAAATCCTAGCACTATCCTAGCACCGGCCTAGCACCGTCAACCGCAAGTATAATGAGTTTAGGAAATCTTATGAACGATAATAAAATTAATTTTACTAAAGCTATGTTAGAAAAATTGCCTTACCCACCTATTGGGAAACGCTTTGCCTATTATGACACCAAAGTACGTGGTCTTGCTCTATTCATTACCAACAAGGGCACAAAGTCATTTCTTGTATACCGGTGGGTTAATAGTAAGCCTGAACGTATTCTGCTTGGCCGATATCCTGATCTTTCGATTGAACAAGCTCGGGCTAAAACAATGGAAATCAATGCTCTGATTGTGAAAGGAGAAAATCCTAATAATCCGCGGCGAGCAGCACGGGCAGAGATGACCTTAAATGACTTATTCAGAGAATATATGGAGCGACATGCCAAACCGCATAAAAAGTCATGGAAAATTGATGAATCTAGATTTAAGTTCCATTTAGCTAGATTTGGGAAAATAAAATTATCCAAGTTTACAATAGCAACGGTTCAAAAATTACATGTGAGAATTGGCAAGAAAAATGGCGAATATGAAGCCAATAGGGTCATTTCTTTGCTCTGTACTATGTTCAACATGGCTATTAAGTTTCAGTTTTGGGAAAAAGACAAAGCTAACCCGGCATCAGGGATCAAAAAGTTCAAAGAAAGACCTCGAGATCGTTTTCTACAATCTGAAGAATTGCCTAAATTTTTTGCAGCATTAGCCCAAGAACCTAACGAAATGATTCGGGATTATATTTTGCTCGAAATATTAACTGGGGCGCGCCGTTCTAACGTGCTGGCAATGCAATGGGGAGAAATAAGCTGGGAGCGTAGGGAATGGCGGATTCCTGTAACCAAGAATGATGAGCCGCAGGTTGTCACATTGTCGGAAGAGGCTATGACCGTACTAGAACGGCGCAGACAAGCAGCTAACAGCTCATATGTATTTCCTAGCAATGGTAGGCAAGGCCATTTAGTAGAACCTAAGAGGGGTTGGAAACGTATCCTGGAAAGCTCAGGTATTACGGATTTAAGAATACATGATTTGCGGCGTACTCTGGGTAGCTGGCAGGCGAAAACAGGAGCCTCCTTAACTATTATAGGAAAATCCCTTAATCATAAGTCTTTAAAGGCTACTGCTATTTATGCGCGATTAGACTTAGACCCCGTGCGGGAATCAGTTGAAAGGGCAACTAATGCTATTTTACTGGCCGCTGGGCTGAAGCAGAAATGCTGCTCCGAAGCTTAAGAACTATGAACCTTACTGGGTGCGGTGATTTTACTTGATGGGTATTTGATTAAGTGATGCGGTGTGTGTGAGGTGATTTAATAAAGCACGGGCAATTTTTAGTAGCTGCTGGGTGAAGCAGATTAGAGAAGTGTTGTCTGATGAATAAAGTAAAATAGGCTTGTCCCTTTTGGGAGAATTGTCCCACATCCTAAAAATATATTAAAATCATAATGATACTTATATTTGCGTTGGGACAAGCAAATTATAGTGATATGTCCCATTTGTACCCTAAAGAACTATTCTTGCAGAGTAGTTCGGCATCTCCAAGCAAGCTTATGAATGCATTACTGGAATGTTTTTCTCTTCTGGTGGGGAATCATGGTATCCCAAAATTAAATTGACTACTTGTTCTGGCGCTTTATAAGATGGTTTACTGAAAATGCTGTTTTGCCCAAGAAATGATTTGACGCTCGCTAGGTGTTGTCTATGTTCTACAAGCATATTCTCTAAGATTTCTAACACTTCACCCACTTTAAGTATGGATGGGTCTGGAACTCTGCTTTCTAACAGGTTAGATATTTTCCTTGTTTCATCTGGGGTTAAATCCAATTCTGGTAATTTTTTATTTTTAAAGTTAAGGTATTCACTGGCCTTTGCACTGGGAATAAATGCTAATGGCGATCCAACAAAAAGCAAAGAACCAGTTACAAATCCTTTTGCGCACAATGTAAACAGAAATGGAGGAATTGTGAAAGCGGGGCTTACTACAGCTGTTATGAGGGCTAGCCCCATAGCAGAACCTCCTAAACCGAATGAGCTGAAGAATAATTTTTTAGAAGTTTCAGGGTGAAAAAAATCATCATAATGCGGAAATTTTTTACTTATAATTCCGATCAATGTCGTTAGTTCGGCCTCTTTACCTGCTTCTTTTTTATCTTCATTCATATTATTCTTCTCCTGGCAAATAAATTATATAATTATTCGATCAGACATCGATTATTTTAATTTTCCTTGTTAAAAATATCCTTTATTAAATATCAGAAATAGAGCAAAGGCTAAACGCAATACAGTTATACCATTTGAGTAACGGGAAGTCAAAACACTCACTCATAAACACTTATCCATAAGTCCAGAAATCACAAACGATCACAAAAAAATTGACTTCTGTTTTAATATGGGTTAATTTGCATAAAAAAATCTGTTTATTTATGGAGGCAAAGGATGAATGCCATCACTAAAGCAGTTTCACTGCGTGAAACTCCCCGCACACCAAATACCATAAAATATAATAAAATTAATTATAAAAATACAAAAATAGCAAAATTTCCCTTCAAAGAAGACTCGTTAATGATTATCCACTCGTTCCCTCATCCGGGTAATGACAAAATGGAGAGTGAGTCATTGTCATTAAGAAAAGCCATTAACTCCTTACATCAAGGAAAAACTAATCAATATTCATACGATTAAAAGGAGAACAGTAATGGCAGGAACTTGGGTAATTAATCGCTTGTTGTGGTTTATCCGAAGTTATGCAGCCTATGTGAATAAAGATTTTTTTACTATCGATAACTTTAAATACAACCCGGAAACACACGATGTTTATGTCTTTTTCCACGTCCAGGGAAAAAGAGGATCTCAATGGTGCAAAACTGTCGATGAAATTGTTCAGGATAATAAATTAATTAACAGCCTCAGTAGGGTAGATGCCTTAAAAATTGGACAATTGCATGGCCGATCACAGGAAAAGAAGAGGTACCAGCAATTACAGGAAATAGATCATCAAAAGGACTGATGTATGAATCATGCCGGACAAAATCTGATTGCGTATAAATATTTACCCTTGCTCTCAATGTTATTTGTGACCGCATTTTTGACGGCCACAGTATTGTCACACCGGATGTTCATACTATTTGGCATTGAATTCCCGGGAGGTATTTTTGCATTTCCTTTTACTTTCTTTTTGGGGGATATTATTACCGAGGTATACGGTGCGCGGCGTTGTAATCAAATCATTTGCATAGCCATCCTCTGCCAGGCTTGTTTTTTTCTCATGTGCCAATTTGTTTTAAACCTGCCGATCCCGGGTGATTGGCACGAAAATGAGGCGTATGATATTGCGCTGGGTGTTCTGCCGCAATATGGTTTGGCAACATTAGTGGCTTGTTATCTGTCCTATTTGGTGAATAATTGGGTGTTGATTAAAATAAAAAACATTACCGCTGGAAAACATTTATGGCTACGAACAATCGGGGCTACTACCATAGGAGAGGCGATATACACGATGGTTATTATTTTTATTGGCTACCAGGGTCAGTTAATCGGATATAAACAACTCTTAATCTTGGTCACAGTTTATAGTTTTAAGGTGCTGTACGAAATTGTTTCCACACCCTTTACCTATTTAGCCGTGCGGATTTTACAGCCGCGCGAGCGCATTAATATACTGGATAAATACGTGAATATCGATCCGTATACCCTAGAATTATTACGCAAGGATATTATTTGAGTATGTCCAAGCTAAGTGAAATTTTAGCCAATTTGATGATGGCATGCGGCAAATACAGCGAGTATGAGTTGGCTAGATGTACGGGTGTTTCTCAATCTACCATCAACCGGATCGTATCCGGTGAAGTGGAAATGCCCACGTATGAGTCTCTCAAGAAGCTTTCCAATTTTTTCAAATTGTCTCCGGAACAGCTATTGGGCAATGAGCCCATTCAGAAAGTAAATATTTTTATCGATCATGTGGAATTTAAGCTACAGGAAATTTTGCAACGATTGATGGACATTTCTAATGTCACTGAACAGGAGCTCTCTGACCATACCGGCGTAGCACAATCGACTATTAATCGCATACTCAACGGTCAAACGGGTAATCCGCGAGGGGTATCATTGAGGCCGATTGCTGATTTTTTCGAGGTTACGGTTTCGCAACTAATCGGAACAGAGCCCATTGATTTTTTAAAAATATCCGATAATAGCTTGCTAGAGAAAGTGGGTCTAAAAAAAGTCGCTGTGATTCCATTTGATCGAATATCGAATCTAGGTAAGTTCTCGGATACCAAAGTAAACTACCCAAACCAGGAAATGGTGCTGGTGGAGACCAAAGAATCTGATCGAGTTTTTGCCACTCTTATTGTGGATAATTCTATGCAGCCTGAATTTGATGCCGGCACAATTGTGATTGTCAATCAGTCCATTAAACCCAGTGATGGAAGTTATGTATTGATACGAATACAGAATCAACTCTTGATTCGAGAGTTAAGTGTAGTTGGTAAAAAAACCTATGCGCAGATAAACCAAAAATCTAAGTCTTTGCAGGCCATCAATTCGGAAGAAATTTTAGGCGTCATCATCGAATCTAGGAAGTCCTTTATTCGGGAGTGAAGAATATTTTTTACCGATTGGTGGGTTAAATTGCATCAAATAATTCATATTGAATGAGATTATCCATCTCAGGGATCCCTGCAGCCCCAAAAAAGAAAAATTATGCCATACCTGTCCATTAGATAAATTCTTTTTCTTACGAAAGTCACAAAGTAGATCCATATTCAGAACTTTTATTCTAAAAAAATTGAGTATTCTCTCAATATGAAAGTTTTCTCTGGGTTTATTGTTTATGGAACATCAAAATGCGTTAATCAAAGCAATTAAACATTTTGGCTCTCAGCAAGCTTTAGCCAATGCCATTGGTTCATCGCAACGGTCTATCAGCAACTGGCTAAACCGAGAAAAGAGAATTCCGTACCAGTACGCGGTTTGCATTTTCTACAAAATGCACGGTCATATTTCTCTGAACGAACTTTCCCCTGAAAACTCTGAAATTAACGAAAACATAGAGCATCAATTTTACTCCACATTAATTGAACGAGAACTGTAGTCAAATCTTAAACAATTGGCTCACTTTTCTTAATACCCTAGCCAAAATAACTGATGATTGAGATGATTATTTATTTTAAAAAGCTATTTTACCTGATTTTTCTCTTATTCGCGTCCATAGCAGTTATGGCATCCGATCGAAATATCGAAATGGGTCGTTACCTGAGTGTTTCCAGTAAGCCATTGCATGAACAAGAAAATTTGTTGGCACAGGTTTTTCAAGTGCATTTTCCGCAGGGAGTGCAAACGGTAGGAGATGCCATGCACTATTTGTTGAAAAACAGTGGCTATTCTTTGGTAAACGAAGCCCATCAAAGTGAAGCACTGAAGAATACCTTAAAAAAGCCATTACCGCTAATTGACCGTCATTTTGGTCCCATGACCCTCAAAGATGCATTAGTCACACTAGTAGGGCCGGCGTTTTACTTAGTTAACGATCCACTAAACCGGGAAGTGAACTTTAAAGTAAAGCAAAACCAGGTTAACCCGAGAGGATAAAATACGATGCTACCATCGGATGAGCCAAAAAAAATATCGATGTGGAAACGTTTTTTTCAAAATATTCAATGTCATAAAAAAATCCAATATGGGATTTATGCAATATTCTTAGCTACTGTCATTGTGCTCATCAGTATCTTAGTTTTCAAAACGATCCACCACGAGACCCAGAATTTCAACACCGCTAATCACCGTGGTTTAGTAATGCTAAACGAGCTGCATGACTTACATGAACAACTGCAAAAAATAGCTGACCATACGCCGGATCCCACGAATGGCATTCTTTCTCTCACCGCTCAGTTGGAGAAGATTGAACACTCAGTTTCCGAGAATGTCAAAACAACCGATATTAAAAAAATCGGAGACCAACTGATGACGATTCAATCAGATTTATCTGACCTAGAGAAAACTCTTTCCTCCCAATGGAATGCCAAAAAATACACCGACGCTAAAGCACTACCTTTTGAAGTCAATTACCTGGATATGATTTCTGGTCATCCTTTTGTGTCTGTCGATTATGACCATCACGTCGCGCCCTTAGGTATTGGTGATTCCCTAAACGGATGGACACTTAGCGCGGCCGATTACTCCGGACAATCGGTGGAATTTAGCAACGCGAACGGCCAATCCGTCAAAATTAACCTAGGGAATACACCATGATACACCGCCTATTCCTTGTATTAGTGTGCGTCACCGCCAGTTTTTCCGTCTGGGCAAACGATGTTGTCAACTCTCAAGAGCAATCCACCCTTACAGCCACTACTCAAGAAAAAACGGTCATAACCAGCACAGCGCAGGATTGGGGCTTGTCGGAGACGGAATGGCAGCATTACCTCCAATTGATGCAAGGCGCGGATGGTATGTGGTATGCCCATTTATCCCCACCAGCGGTGTTAGGTATGCGTGCCATTACCGCACCTGAACAACGACATTTTGCCGAAGTTGAAGCAAAGCAAGAACACGATAAAGT
This sequence comes from uncultured Gammaproteobacteria bacterium, assembly GCA_963797335.1. Taxonomy (GTDB): domain Bacteria; phylum Pseudomonadota; class Gammaproteobacteria; order JAURND01; family JAURND01; genus CAWCOU01. The sequence continues at coordinate 166,740 of CAWCOU010000007.1, forward strand.
AGCTCGCGAGCTCGCTTTTAACCACGCGGTATGGGTAGCCATGCGCCAGCTATACCCGGATGAACCCATGATTAAAGAGTTTGATAAGACGCCGTTCAGCCCTATCCATAAAACCAATACTACTGGATTAATCAGGAGTGAGCGCTAAATCGGCTGAACAAAAGCCACGTAGGTGGCGCGGTATATCTGGCATGGTGGTGGCATTTATCTTAAATATTATTCTAATGAGCGTTTTAGTTTGGTTTTTATTGTTAATAGCTTTTGGTTGTTGTCGTGTCATGCATTCTAGTATTGATATTTATGCTCAGCTGCAAACCATAACATCGACTAATGTTAATTTTTTACAGCAAAGCCAATGGTTCCACCGTGGGAAAACTCGTTGGCAACGATGGTTTCTAGAGATGAATAAACAGATCACATCTAATCCACAGGTCAATGCCATGCATGGAAAACTAGAGGAAACAAAACAGCGATTTTCGGACCTACCAAAGCGTATACAAAGGGTAGGGCAGCATTGGAAGAGGGAGGCGCTTAACTTGACAAGCAGTGTCACTCAAATAGTAGTCACCCGTGTTTTGGCTCTATGCCTGTCAATGCCCTTATTTTTACTGTGTACCGGTTTGGGATTTGTGGATGGGGTTGTGCAAAGAGCGATTCGTAAATATCAGAATGCTCGCGAAAGCAGTTTTTTATTTCATGCCGTCAAGCGCAGTGGCACATTTTGGTTTTACATCCCGTTATTTTTTTATTTGGCATTACCTCTTGCAGTATCACCGGCTTGGTTCTTAGTGCCAATGGCAATTGCTTGTGGGATTTGGATGCAGCTTAGTACCAAAGCATTTAAAAAATACCTCTGAGAGAAGCGCAGTGAAAAAAATTCTATTGCTCGCCTTATGTGGCATCACCGTTAGCAGTCTCGCTTCTGCTGAGCAAGAACGCCTGTATTTAGTGCAATTAATGAATCAGCTGGATGCCATGATGCCAATGATTTTAGCAGCCCAACGAGAACAACCGCCGAATCTACGATTGCAATTTCATTACACCGCCTGGCGAGACAACAAAGGGCAACTTCATAATGGGTTACTGCAAGACGTGAACGCCATAAAGAACGGCATACGCGAAAAGCTCAATGGCATCACTGAGGAGCCGCGAGTAGTGAGACCCATTCTAGGTGATTACTTAGATAAAGCTAATCCAACATCGGTTAAAAAATGATGACAACCAATAGTGCTTTAGAGGCGTTACACACTGCTGCTGGTGTATCCCCAGGCCAGGTGAGTTTGACCATACGCAGTATTTTATTAACGCTAGTTTTTATCTGGGCCGCTGCCTGCGTGTACAGCAAAATTCACCACTTACGTCACCACGATGTCGATATGTTTGACGCTCACCGCCAGTTACTACGCATTTTATTTGTCGTGGCTATTGCGGTAATCCTAGTATTTATTAGTTAACTTTTTTCGGAGTCCGAACATGTTAAAAAAGTATAGAAAACGACTCATTGATGGTTTTTATTTTTTGCTGACGTACGGGATAACACTACCGGCCCTAGCGGATTTACCCAAACCTCCCGACAATGATATCGCCAACGGTAACAGCGATTGGATCGATGTTGGTGGCAATCTGGCTTATAAAACTCTGAGTTATGCATTAATTGCATTGGGTGCCATGATCGTCGCTGGCAGCGCATTTGGCATATTTAAAGCTTACCACGCAGCGCAAGAGAAACAAGATTTAGGCCATTTTTTTAAACACGCAGCGGTTTCTATCGCCGCCGCAGCCATCGGCGCAGGTTTATTGTATGCCGGTTATCAGATTATTCCCCATGGCTAACCCTAAGGACATCACAATGCTACTCAATCTGATTAACCATAAAATGCCTATTTATAAGGATTGCACATTGATCGAATTACTGATCGTCAGTGGAAGCTACCTGGTGTTAGGCGGAATAATATTATCCCTGTTGAGTCGCTTACTGACAGGCTATGCCTCGATTGGGTTCGCGGTGGTACTTATCACATTAGTGCATGTAACTCGCTTTTTACTGGGTAAATTGCAACGCTTAAAATATGGCAAACCCTACGGTTATTACCAACAGCTTTTTTTAAAACAGCTTATTCAAGCGCCTTGGCTCAGTTCCCTTTGGAAAACTCGACTTATTACCCGCACTGGCCGCTGGTCCATCAGGAGAATGTAAATGCCCTTATTCAACGCGTGGAAAAAGCAAGATCAGGATTATGCCCTAATCCGAGCACAAGCCATTTTTATCGGCTTATTATTTTTATTGTGCGCTTTCTTCTGCATAGGCTGGATGACAGCACCTTCTCGATTACGCATCTACATTCCACCGGATATTTCTAACGGTGCGACACTAAAAGTGAACCAGATTCCCAATCCCCTCATTTACAGCTTTGCATATGAGGTATGGCAAGAATTAAATTATTGGCCGGAGGACGGCAGTAAAGATTACCCCAAAAATTTACGCACTTTCTCCGCCTATGTCACGCAAGAATTTCAATCACAACTGAATCAAGAATACACCGAGTTGCTTAGCGCCGGTCAAATTCAGCGACAACGCTTCATTCAAGGGTTAGCCGGTAGTGCGTATGATATCCACAGTGTTAAAAAACTCAATAACAACACCTGGGAAGTAGATTTAAAAGTTCGTCTCATGGAATACAAGAACAACCAATTGGTGAAAGACACAGAGATTATCTACCCTTTGCGCATCATTCGACACGATGTGTCCAACAGCCTAAATCCTTATGGCCTTGCGATCGCTGGATTTATCACCCCGCCGCAACGACTGAAAACCTACATTTAAGGAGGAGTCGATATGAAACGCACTTATATTATACTTCTCTTACCGGTATTCGTTTGGTGGCAAGTCGCTCAAGGAGAAGCCATACCACCCTTGGCATTGCCACTCTCGACAGAACAGATTGCTACATTACGTGAAGCCCAAGTCGAGGAAATCACCGATGGGCAATTGACTTGGAAAGGTGACCCTTTATCGATTGCCCTGCCGCTGGGAAAAGAAAAACGGGTAATTTTCCCAGAACCGCTGGCAGTTGACATCAATGGTCAACTGACCTCCGATCAACTGCGTATTATTAACAACGATCAGAATTTATACCTCACAGCGCAAACAAATTTCCCCAAAACCCGGATTTACGTCACATTAAAGAAATCCCAGCAAATCATTTTATTGGATCTATTCACGACTAATTCCGCGACGCCTGCTACTCAAAAAATTGTGTTAAGAGATAAAAAAATCAACCCATCGGTCGTTCAAACCAAAAGCCCTCTCACTCCTGAAGGAAAAATCCTATCTGCCGATGCCTATGTGAATGCAATTCGTTTTTCTTGGCAACAATTATATGCCCCTTCACGTTTACTCACCTCCGATCCAGGCTTCACCCGAACACCCATGCACAGCACATTCTGGACTCCGGAACTATTGTATGGCGATAAAGTATTGGCGCATCCCCAGGCTTCCTGGCAAGCGGATGGCCTGTTTGTCACTGCGGTAGAGCTCCGCAATAAATACCCACACCTCACCACATTAAGCCTATCCCACGACCTCTGCGGAGATTGGCAGGCTGCAACACTCTATCCATACCACCATTTAAAGCCTGCAGGAGACAAATCCGGCGATGCCACCACATTATTTTTGATATCCAACAAGCCGTTTCATCAGGCAATGGAGATTTGCTATGGCGGCGCATAAAACCAATGGCTTGCTTAAATTACTGTTGATTCCATTCCTCGCGTTGATAGTAGTCATCGTGCTATCCCTGATACATGGACAGGTCAAAGAAAATCAGTCAACGATAAATACAGACAGTAAAAATGCCAAGAATACCGCCTCAAAAGACAGTGCGGCTGAATCACTCGATACCCTGACCGCACAATTGTTAGCCACGCAACAACAAATCAACACGGTAGCCAAAAACAATGCCACACTCCAACAACAGAATCAGCAACTATTGGCACAATGGCAAAACAAAAAAGCGAAAGAAAATGGCGATTTATCACAGCAGTTGGCTGAACTTAAAGCGCAAGTTCAAACTTTGCATCAAACACCCGATACGGATCATTTACCCATCAACCCAGAAACCGTGGCCCAACCCATTACTTCTGTACCGGAATTGGCCGATACCTTAGGCGACCCAAAAGAGCGAGCTAAACGATCACAAGATAAAGAAGTGCTAACAGATGAGAAGCCAAAACCCATTCCGTTTTATACCATTCCTGCCAATGCAACAGCCGTTGAAGATAGGCTGATGACCCCACTGGTTGGTCGAATTCCAGTAAAAGGTGTAGTCACGGATCCTTACCCATTTAAGATTGTTTTCTCGGATAACACCCTCGCTGCGAATGGCTGGCGTGTACCGAATCTTAAGCAGATGATTGTCAGCGGTTATACGGAAGGTGATCTGAATCTGGTGAGTACACGAGGTTGGGTCACCTCATTAACATTCGTATTTGCCGATGGCACTATCTCTACCACTTCATCGAACGACAACAACATCGGAAAATTCAGCAAAGACAATGCGCTGGGCTACTTATCTGACGAACGTGGCGACCCTGCTATTCGAGGAAAACTCATCACCAATGCCCCAATTTATTTAGGCGCAAGTATTGCGCTCGGCGCAGCGCAAGGTGCCGCCAATGCATATGCGCAATCTCAGACGACTAGCAATAGCACCGTGGTGGGCACTAACACCTCTAGCGTTACCGGTTCACCGGGTGCTTACGTGGCTGGCCAAGCCATGAGTAATGCAGCCGGTCAGGTACAGCAATGGTGGCATGATCGGCAAGAAAATAGTTTTGATGCCGTGTTTGTGCCCACCGTCAAAGTAAATGGCGAACCACAAATGATCGTGGTGAATTTCGCCAAACAAATCGAAATTGATTATGACCCTATGGGGAGGAAAATTGTATATGCGCATCCTAGCGATTCTCTTGTTTCTATGCACCTCGATTAATTTAATCGGTTGCAGTTCTATGCGCGGTAATGTGGTACCGCAAACTGGCCCGTCCATGGAACAGGTATATGACGGTATGGGTATTCAAGCTTCTAAAGCAGCCAATGGTAACAATTCACCCCAGACAGAAATGGACGTGGCAGCTATTAGGAAAACGGTGAGTGCAGAGAATAAAGAGAGAAGAAAAGGAAGTGCCACTGCTCAAGGAAATGCTTTTCGTAAGCTACCAAACCCAGAATTAACATTGTATGTGTATCCACACCTGGCTGGGAATGCAGAAATTCCCATCCCCGGTTATTCAACGGTATTTAATGTTTATGACCATGACCACTACGCATTACCCCAGGAAACTGCACGAGATAAATAATGTTTGGATTAGAGAAACTTAAACATTCACCAATCGTTAAATCCGGTGACATTCAACGTGGCTACCAAAAGAGACCCTCTCTTGACAGTTATTTGCCCTGGCGTGATTATAACGACGAACACAAAGTATTTTTATTAGAAGATAATCAAAGTTTGGCGGTAGGTTTTCAACTAACTCCCATCGCTTGTGAAGCCCGGCCGGCCGCTATGATGGAAGCGATTAGCAAGTCTCTACAAGATGCTTTACAAAATGCCATTCCCTGCGAAAAAAATAATCCTTGGATTTTGCAGTTTTTCGTTAAACGCCAACAAAACCTTTCTGGTGTCCTTGATCGCATAAAACAAGCTATCCCAGATGCGCGTCTTGCCGACCCTTTGGTAAAAGCGCATTTAAATACTTTGCAAGAACATGTGAACTATGTCACACGGCCAGGTGGTATTTTCTTCGACCATCAAGTTACTCAGCAAACCTTCCGAGGCGGCGTGATTCACATTTATGCTTTTTTGTATCGACGAGAAACGCAAAATAAAGATCAACAATCACGCCGCAGTCGATTGGAGGAAATACAGCACATAGCACGAAAACTAGCAGATCAATGGCGTGCCTGTGGTTTAGCCGTCAAGCGTCTCAGGGGCGAGGTATTCTATCATTGGTTGATGAGTTGGTTTAATCCTCCCTCTCAGACGTTGGAAAGCAATGCTAATTCTACTTCTCCCTGTGCATCCTTCCCTAAAGATCATGAAAAACCATTCGCATGGGATTTATCCGAGCAGCTATATTTTTCTGCTCCAGAATCGTTTACAGAAGGGTGGTTATTCAATGGTAAGCCCCACAAAGTCATCACCATTCAAAATTTATCCAGCCAACCAACTATCGGTCATATAACTGCCGAACGTAAAAAAGGGACGGACGATAAATTATTTTGTTTAATCGACCAATTGCCGGAAGGCAGTGTGTTTTCCTTGAGCATTGTCTTCCAGGCCCAGAGTGAAGTGGACTTGCACCTGAAAATCATTCACGACAGTGCTGTCGGTAGACATGCCTTAGCCATGAAAGTCAAAGGTGAAGTGGAAATAGGGCAGCAAGCAATGGCCGATGGCGATTATCTTTTACCGATAGTGATGGCAGTTTATATCCAAGGAGAGAATGTTGAACAACTCCATGCACATGAAGCGCATGTGGAAGTGTTACTGAACAGTAATGGGTTTAAAGTGATTACAGATGACGAGCTCTACCCCATTGATGCTTACTTGCGCTATCTGCCAATGGCGTATGATTTCCATTTTGATAAAAAAAATACCTATCGATCTCGTTATGTGTTATTGAGTGATATTGTCAAACTATTGCCTGTATATGGCCGCAGTCGCGGCACCGAAAACCCCGGCATGTTGATGTTTAACCGCGGTGGTGAGCCCTGGTTCTACGACATTATTGCCGACCGCACTAAAAACGCCCATTTCCTCTTATTGGGAGAAACCGGTACCGGCAAATCTAATACGCTGAATTTTCTGTTAATGCATACCTTAGCCTTGTACAACCCAAGGCTGTTTATTATCGATGCGGGTGGCTCATTCGATTTACTAGCGGATTATTGTAATAGCCTGGGCTTGAGTGTGAACAAGGTTAAGATCGACCCCAAAAATCCCATCCCCTTAAACCCTTTTGCCGACGGGTTGAAAATCTTGGATCAATTGGCCGCCCTCGAAGACTCCCAACGCCAACAATGGCTCCAAAAAGCAGATGAAAAAATTGCCGAAGAATTAGAGCAGGGGGCCGAGAACAACACGGCAACTGAACTCCAAGATGAGATCCGAGATATTTTAGGCGACATGGTACTGGCCGCATTGGTGATGATTACCGGTGGCGAGAAAAAAGAAGAAGAACGCATTCGCCGCAGCGATCGTATGCTCATCATGGACGCCATTATTCGTGCGGCTGAAACGGTGAAATCAACCGGTAGAACGCAAATGATCGCCAGCGATATCGTCGAAGCTTTTGAAGCACTAACCTTAAAACTGGAACCTCACCGCGATGCAGACAAGATTCGTCGTGGTAGAGAAATGGCGGATAGCCTACGTTATTTTATCAAAGATCCGGTCAGTAGTCAGTTCTTCAATACGATAGGCAACCCTTGGCCAACCTGCGATATCACCGTGGTGGATTTTGGCCTGTTCGCCCAAGAAGGATACGAAGCCCAACGCTCCATCGCTTTTTGTGGTGTATTCAACAAAATCCAAACACTGGCCGAAGCCGGTCAATACAGTAACCGTCAATTAATCTCCGTATTGGATGAGAACCACATTTTTAGCAAACTGCCGTTATTAGCAGCGATGGAAACGCGCGGGGCGAAAATGGGCAGAAAGCTAGGTTGGTGGCTATGGGTCGCCACACAAAACGTACGCGATTTTGCCGACGAAGCCAGGAAAATGTTATCGCTAATGGAAACTTGGATCTGTTTGGCCGTTTCACCGGATGAAATCGAGCAAATCATGCGCTTCAAGCCACTCAGCACTGAAGAACAAGCTCTATTTTCATCCGCAAGAAAGGAGAAGGGCAAGTACACCGACGGTGTACTTCTGGCTCCCCGAATTCAAGCGTTGTTCCGCAATGTGCCACCCCGGCTTTATTTATCCATGGCGGCCACCGAGCAGCATGAAAAGCATGAGCGCCGTCAATTGATGCAACAATTGCAGTTAACCGAGTTGGAAGTGTTGAAATACCAAGCACAGCAAATGATGCAGAAACACACAGAAGACTATGTCGATGTTTAAGTCCTTGTGCTTCTCCTTGCTTCTCTGTATTTCATTTAGTGCATCCGCGAACAGTATTAACACGGCGTTTATTACGGAAAGCACCATAGCTGCGTTACCTCAATGCCTACATTACCAAATAAAAGGGGTTTGTTACTGGTTGACAGAAACCGGTGTTACGGTCACCACACCTTACGTAAGCCACTACCTACCGGACGTTGTCGTCAGTGTATTCAATCCCCCCACCGATAAAAATGGTGGCAACCCCTGGGTAGAAATAAAGGACACCCTAGACCAAGCTGGCAAAATCGCTCAACAAGAAATCATCACCAGCCTGGCACATGTCAAACCCGGCGGCGGCCAGCATGGTTTTGAAAACCCATTGCAACAAAATGTTTACTTCAAAGAAGTCGACATCATCGGCAACCCCGCCCTGCCACTGCTTCCATCCACACCCGCCTTGCTGCCGTCCACCGCCAGCCCGCTAAAGCCTTATTTCCAATCGATGCTGGATAGTGCTTTATGGAGAGGCTTTGCCCCACAGGCAGAACCAGAACAGGCTGCTGCACTCAGGGAAGATATTACTCATTTCATTGGCAGCAATGGCGGGGCTATCAATTGGGGTGGGACATATCCATTCGAAGGCAAAGTCGAAACCAGCAACGACGCCAAAGCCGCTGCGGTAATCGCGCAACGTGCTAGCATTTTGCTGACCGCCAAAAACTCCTGGATGCATGTTTATCAACCGCTATCCATCAAGTGCGGACAAGAATGTGATGCTGCTGTCATCCAAGAAGACGATCAGAATACGCAGTTTCAACTGATATACCCAAAAAATCAATCTAGTTGCCAGGTTTTTGGCAAAACCAACAGCTATGGCGAAGACTACGAATCGGCTGGGCAGGAGGCATATGTCCTGATTCTATGGAGACATTATCAAGGGTGTATCCAAATTCCTGGAATATATACGGGAAAAGTATTGATAAATTAAAAATTGGAATGAGGGTATCAATCGCAACCACATCGAACGCTTGCATTCTCTATATAGTTCTACATTAGATAATATGACTGGAGATCATATTTTCCTGTGCATGAGATTATTAAGCAATTAATAGCAATACTGTTTTCGATAAGGATAACATTGTTGACGCGGTTTGGGTAATGCTACTATTTTGTGCTGATTCAAAAGGCAGAATTGGATGCCGTATGATCAAAATTAATCATAATGAAGAAGATCTAGTGTTAAAATTTTTAACAAAAGATATCTTTTTATATGATTAGATTAGATCGCAATTCCTCAGCCAGTATGCAGTAAACTATGAGAGGGGCTTATCGTTACCAAGTTGGCATTTTGAAAAGTCGACCTTGCTCACTTTCATCATGCAATGATAAAACTATCTCGTCTTTATCAAAAATTGTTTCATTACCCTGAGCTGGAAGGTCTGAATCAATTAATGTTATAATGTGTTGGATTCCTAATTCGGTATACTTCCGAATCACGACTAATAAATTTCTTTTTTTCCTATTATCTAATGACTCAAAAACACCATCATGGTATATAAAATGAGGAAATTTTTTATCAAGATATGCCCGTGTAATAGCTAAATCGAAAGCTACACATAAAAGCTTCCTATATGTATGACCCATATCTGCACTAGTGGCATTACCAGACTTATCTAATATTTCGGCTTTAAATTCTAAATGACCACTATTATTTATTGAAACACTTAAAATTGCATTCATATCAATGACTTCTTCAACAATTTCATTGAAGAATATTCTTATGGTTGAAAACAAGCTGCAACTATTAGCATTTTGTTCTTTAACATTTTTTTCAATTTGTGTTTGTAAGTTTCCTTTTTCTTCCGAGATAATACGGATATTTGCTTTTAGTTCTTGAAGACGATGCAAATAAGTGCGCTGACGTTCAAGTGAGGAAATACTTGCCCGTAATGTTACTAATTCATTGGTGGATTTTTTATATTTATTGAATATATCCGTATCGCTTAAGAAAGATAAAAGTTCGCTTCTCTGACTCCCAAGAGATCTTAGTTCGAAATTAATGTCTTTTAGTTTGTCTTCGATTTCACAAAGTTCATGCTGCAGATATGCCTGCCTCTCTGTAGTGATTTCTTTGTTAAAATCAATTAATTGTTGAAATTCTTTTTTAATTTGTCCACTAAAAAATATGCCCGCCTCTTCAAATAATGTTTGTGCTTGATGCGGATTAAATAGAATTTTCTTTTCATCTAAAGAAGAAATAATTTTTTTCTTGCTTTTGCAAAGAAAATATCTTTCCTCGTTAAGTAATGCTATCTTTTCATCGACATCATCTATCAAGCGATTTGTTTTTTCTTCATCTTGAGATTGAAAGTCAAATGAATCAATAAATTCCTGCTTTTTCTTGCACTCACTTTGCTTTAATAGTAAAATTCCATCTATTTTACTCATATCATCAATGGGGCTGCCAATCTCTGCCTTGATAGTTTTAAATAAATGTTTTTGATCTTCAAGCTCTTTTTCTTTGTAATAATGCTCTTTAATTATTTTAGCATCAAAACCAAGAATATGAGCAAGAAATGGCTTCCAATTTGCATGCTCTGACTTAAATTTTTGCAGCTGAAAGACGTCTTTAAAATCATCTTGTGATCTTAGTAAATATCCTAGCTCTTTACGAAAATTCCAAGGTATTATCACGCGAAAATCTAATAAACCGTCCAAAATTTCTTTGGCTCGTTTAAATGGTATTTCAAAATGATTCCACTCATTGCGTGAGAGACTATTGTAATCCATATTTTTTATATTATGCTCTTTGAAGCTTATCTTGCTGGATTCTGTAACACTACGTCGTATAGTTACAAAGGAGCAATCTCCTATCTCAATTTCAAGGAAAAAAATAAAATTTTTAAATAATTGTAAATGTTTAAATAAAAAGAAATTAGAATTTTTAGATGAAAGAAAGCAAAAGTCTAATAAACGCCCGAGAGTTGTTTTTCCTAGGTTATGGGTATCTTTTTTTCTGTTTTTATGAAGCCTAACTTCAGCTAAAATAACATTTAACCCTGAACAGAAGTAGATGGGCTCAAATAGTTGTGGTTGATTAGAATAGAATTTAGACAGTTTCATTGGAGCCTACATATTCTATGGAGTCAACTTTAGGTCGATATTCTATTAATCCCATTAAGTAAAGAAAGCTAAGGGCTGGTAAAAATAGCTCATCACTTCGAGCGCAGGATTTTTTTATAAACTTTAGTAGCTCTTCATATTTTTCCAGTCTGCGTTTCTTGATGCGAACTAATAACAATAAGGATGCATTAATTACAGTACGATCAGGGTGGGAATGTTTAGTGGGTCTTAGCATGGTCTTCTTCTCCAATATCACAATTCCAGTACATGTAAAAAATCATAGCTCTAGTTAATCGAATATTTTTTCTTAAAATGGCGTCTCGTTGTTTTAGTAAGTCTACCAAATAATTCATGATATCATCAAATGAATCGTATTCTCTTCTCTTAGCAATTATTTTGAGTTGAATTTCTTGTGTAGTAGATTCATATTGTCGCATTAGCTCAATATTTTCAGGCGCAGCAAGAAAATTTTTAATTTGTGAAGTATCTTTTAGATACATTTTCCGCAGAGCATTGGCATATTCATCGCTCATCTTGTTAATCTCGTTTTTTTCAACATATGAGGTTCTTGGCGTGGGTGGAATATCTGAGTTCTGTAGCATAAATTCTTTTTGCCGAGCAAATGCTTCAATTATTTCTGATAAATCATTTGGGCTTACGATCAAGGGAGAATCCAGTGAGCTAATTTTTGCTTGCTTAGGGATTTTAGGAAAAAGTTTCATAAATAGTTCTAAGTTTTCTAAGCCGCATAAATAAATTGAAGTTTGTGGAATATTGCACTCTTCAGAAATATGTCTGCGGACATCTGTGTCAGTTTGTCCTGTTAGCCGACGGTTTGAAAATAGCATATAGTGATCAAGATCATTTTCATCACGTAATTTTTTTATTCTAGGAATCTCTTGAGCAATAATATTGCTACTGCTTTTTAAGCTAAAAAAATCTTTGTCAGAAAAAGATTTATTACAGCCATTAGTATGCTTAGCTTGTATTATAACAATTCCGGTCCAGGGGTCAGCTCGGCTAGGATGACATTCAGCAGTACCTACAAATTTAGCATCCCTTCCACCATCTGGGCCTTTAGAAAAACTTTGAACGGACATTCCAAGTAAATTTTTGCACAAAAGCACCACCAATGTCTCAAAATTATCTGAGCTAAGGTCTTCATAAATATATTTCAAGATTCTCATTGTTGCAATTTCCTTTTTGACCAAAAACGATACATATTTTTTGATGCTGAAGCCGTATGTAACTAAATGAAGAAAGTGGTTTCTCCAAAAAATCCAATATTTATACTGGTGAGTCTAGTAGCTAATCGGAGTTCATATAAATCAGATTATCATAGGGCTCAAGTAATCAGTAAAGTTTAACCAATATTCTTAAAAAACACAGCTAAAGGTGTTAGCTTATTCGCGAAATGATGCATTTTATTGAAAATTTTCACCAATAATGCTCAGAGAGTAAAAAAGTAAGCATCGTATTCATAATTTCTTAGATATTATAGGCATAAATTTTAATTTTTTACGATATTTTGGTAGCATAGAAGATTTTTCGATCTTACATATGTTGAAGTTGAGTAATAAACTATTGCTCCATTGCAAAATATAACATCTTTACCTTAATGAAATAAACTCAGTTCTGAAGTCAGAGAATGAATATTAAATATTCTAAAACCCAGAACTATTGTACTAAAAAATACTGATAACTTTAATCGATACCTGAATTTTATAAATTCATTAATATCTTACATTGAGCAAATATAAGTGATTAAGCAGAATAAATAAAAAAAATGAGATTAATTTAGTTATGCATCCAAAAATTTAAAATTGGGATTTTTTGGTAAAATTTTAATGTGTAGGACAAAACCATGTGTATATTATTGTGGAGATATAAGGCTTTACTATTTTCATGCGCAGTATTAGTGTTTATCGTTAATATTAATGTGTTTGCTTCTCCTATTATCCCGATCAATAATGATGACAATACCCTTTATTACAAGATCGGCGGAGCCAGTGATTACGCACTCCCTCCCGTACAAAATACAGCCGTCATTAATCTAACAGCAGGCACTGACCTTAGCTTAGGCAACCAATGTGGCATGTTCAACCCGGCCGTATCCATCCAAAACACGCTCAATAACCTACAAGGCAGCGTCAACAATTTAGAACAAACCATCATCACCAGCGCCACTGGCAGCATTACCCAAATGCCGATGTACTTCTTAGCCCAAGCCAATCCCACCCTCTACAACCTCTTAAACAACGCCCTAGTCGGTGCACATGCCCAGATCGAAGCTTCCATGAAATCCTGCCAAACCGTTAAAGACCAAATCGCGCACGGTAAAAACCCCTACCAAGACTGGGGAACCCTTTCTATCGGTGATCTATGGAAACAACATTTATCGCTCACTGCTTCCGGCAATGAAGACATCAACGCCGCCAATACCGAGGTTACCGAAAATGCGGGTGAAAACGGCGTTGCCTGGGTGCAAGGCAAAACCGGAAGTGACGGCACTTTACGAGCTGGTGGTCAATCCCAGCCGCCTATCCACGTGGTAGGCGACACCATAAAAGCTGGCTACAACGCCATGCTAAATCGAGACCTCACCTCCAACGACACAGCGCCTACCCACAGCGGCTTATCCGGTCAGTTTACTTCCCCTCAAGACGCTGTCAATTGGGTGACCAATGTCTTGGGCGATCAAATCGTGACTACGTGCAAAGAGAGTAGTTGCAAACAAGCGCAAGGTGGAACGGCGGGCAGGGGATTACTGCCTTGGGCGACTTCCTGCAACGCACAAAATAACAACGATTGCGTGGATACCCTGCGTAATAAATTACAGACATTGGTTTCAGGTAGCACCCCAGTCAGCAAAGACAGCCTAACTGCTGTTTCCGCCGATAACCTAGTAATCAGTCCACAGATTATTCATATCTTGCAAGGCATGGATGCCAGCCAGCAAGGCATCTTCATTAATAAGCTAGCACAAGAAGTAGCCGTCCAACGTCTAATGAATAAAGCATTAACCGCTCGTGATTTACTTCAAACCGGCAGCCAGGTACCTGTTGTTGCCACCAATGAACCTGCGCAAAAATTATTGCAACAAGCCCGCACTAACCTAGACAAAAACATCGAATCCATCGCCTTTACTTCTCAAATACGTAGAGAAATGATGTCAGATACCCTATCTAACCTCATCAACTACGCCAACTCCCAACAGCAACAGGCTTTTGACATTGGCAAAATAAATCAACCGCAACCGCTCATCGAAAATGGTGCCATTTCAAACACAACGGGAGCGCATAAATGAGCATTGGCGTGCAATCTTACCCTGAACTGTACACCATGCTGATGGGTTGGAATCTGTACGACCAGATTTGGGGTTTGCTCTCCCAATCAGGCTTAGCTTATTTGCCGTTTATCGGCATAGTACTACGCAATATGGCACAGCCGTATACCTCCCAGGAAACGAAGGATGCCGGCAGCACCTCATTACGACGAATGGAAATCGATTTTATCGGCACGTTATTATTTATCTTTTTTGGTGTCTCCCCGGCATTTTCTCTAAACCCATCCCTTGTTTCCTATACGCCCTTGTGCCCCGTCGATGGTAAGAGTGAAACCGTGCACCCCGGCAATACCGGGACAACTTATGATTCTGCCTTCACTTTGCCAACAACGGAAACAAGAGTACCGATTTGGTGGTATGCCGTGATGGCAATGTCAGAGGGAATTACGTCAGCAGCTAACACAATGGTAGCTTGCGTTCCGAATTTAAGAAGCATGGTAACACAGGCAGATATGGCCAGAATCACTGATACCGAGCTGAAGCAAGAAGTGGCGGATTTTGAAAAGGATTGTTACATACCCGCACGCACTCAGTATCAAGCTGATTTACATACCAATGCCAATACGCTGTCCGTTATCAACTCGGATATCTCAGAATACGGCGAAGACGATACCGAATGGGCGGGTTCCCGCGGTTTTAATCAAACCTATTATCAAAATCAAAAAGCATCTAAACCGGTTAAGGGATTCGTTTATGATGCCAGCCAAGACATTAACGCTGATACCAACGAAGACAACCCTCCCGCTTACGGCACGCCGACTTGTTACCAATGGTGGAATGATTCTGCCAATGGATTAAAGACGCGTCTTGAAAATGTCATGCCAACCACTTTTTGGAATCAATTTCCAGCCAAGATGGGTGACGAAAGAACGCGAGGTGATTTGTTGAAGCAAATTATATTTAACAACACTGGGTATGATAAAGCGAATAACATGGTTGGTGATATAGGCTATTCACATTTAGCGGCGGGATTAGGTCAATGGTTTCAACAACTAAATACCTATCCAAAATTATATGCAGCTGCCGAATCGGCTCCCGTTATCCAGGCCTTGTTATTGCTAATGGTATATGCATTTCTACCTTTGGCATTGGTATTCGCTGGCTATAAACCGGGAGCTTTCATCTCCGGAGCAGTGATTGTATTCTCATTGATTTTCTGGAGTTTTATTTGGCATTTAGTCAGTTGGACAGATACCGCGCTGATGAATGCCCTCTATGGCAATAGCTGGTTTTCGCATCAATCACCCAATGCAACCTTGGTGGATATGATTACAGGGTCATTAATAATCATTGCCCCGTTATTTTGGTTTAGTTTCATGGGCAGCATGGGAGTGACAGTTGGAAATTTAGTTGCTGAAGCCTTTAACTCACTGAATAAACCAGGCGATGATGCGGCAAGGATTGGCGCTGCCAAAATTCAAAAATATGCAGGTGAAGCTTTTAGTGGTGCAAAAAAAGCAGCAATGACCGCTGCTAAAAAATTAATGTAATGGTTTTTACCAGTCCTTTGGTGGGCGTGGATCGCGCAGGCTGGGATTTCTTGTACACAGCTCTCTAAACAAAGCCTCCGAGCTGGTGTCTTCTTCCGTGTTTTTGCTAACTTGCACATGGGTCTTAAGTAGATAGGAAGCGATACCAAAAATAAAAGCAAGCAAATAAAAAAAGATTCCTAAAATCTTTCGGCAAACTGAGATAAAGGTGATTTTCTTTTTCATTAATAACTCCTTTATGAGGAAAGAAAATGGCATTTCGAAAACTAACTAAAAGTCCTTTGTTGAGATTTTTCATCTGGCTATTATTCATGTTCATTATTACAGTGCCATTCATTGGTATCGGTATCGTATACCCAAACCAAATAACGATTCTTTCCAGAATTATCTCACAAAACCAACTGATTTTCACCTCGCTACGTTGGCTGATGATTTTTATCGTCTTCGTTTCTTGGTCACGATTTATTCGGTATCGGGCCAAGCACCGTTATTGGAAACCTGAGAAAACCATGTTTTGGCTCAATCAACGGCTAAAAATAACCTTCTGGTTGATCTTATTTGAACTGCTCATCTGTGAAAATTTACCTCTAACGCTAATTCATTTCTTGGAGGGCCACTAATGTCCCCGCAAAAACCGCTGGAAGCACTCTTACGTCCACCCGTAGAATGGTACAGCTCGCTCGCAGCTATCATGGTTATCTGTTTGCTTTATACCAAATCCAATCTATTTTTAATACCCCTCAACCTAACTCATATCATCGCTGCCGCCTTATTAATTCTGACTCTATATCGTTTTAGCCAGGGCTATAAAGTATATCGATATCAACGAAATTTGAAACGAATGCCCATTTACAAAATAACCTCCAAACAAATACCCAGCAGTGACCAGAAATTTTTTCTAGGGAAAGGTTTTTTATGGACAACCACCCATACGCAACGCCTCCGTGACTTAGATTTGCCTTATAACCTACATTACAAAAACCCTTCCTGGCCTAAGCGTTGGGCACGCCAAAAAGAATTAACTTGGAAAAACAAATCTTTCCTTGGAAAATTAATCCCCTTCCTAGCCAAAAATTCGGCTTGGAATCCGTTCAGACCTTATCCCGACTTGGGCGGACAACCTTGTCTCCACGGCGTTTCTCAACACGAAGAAAATATCGCCATAAACCTAGCAGATCGAGCCAGTCATATGTTGGTAATCGGGTTACCCGGCATGGGCAAAACCCGCTTTGCAGAAATACTCATCAGCCAAGATATCCGAAGGGGCGATGTCGTCATCGTCATTGACCCCAAGGGCGATGCCGATTTACTGAAACGCGTGTATACCGAAGCCAAGTTAGCGGGGCGCGAGCACGATCTTTTAATTGTACACCTCGGATTCCCTCAACTATCTGCGCGCTACAATCCTATCGGAAATTTCACCCGGGTCACCGAAGTTGCCAATCGGATTTCCAACCAACTCCCAAGTTCTGGCGATTCCGCTGCATTCAAAGATTTTGGCTGGCAGTTTATTAACTCTATCGCGCTCGCATTAGTATCAATGGGTGAAAAACCCGATTATCAAAAGATGAAATTTTATATTACCAAAATGGATTTATTGCTGGAGAAATACCTCAACTTCTGGCTGCCATCACTCGATAATCAATTAGAGGAGTGGCTAACTTCCTACATTGAGAAAAGCAATAATGGCAAAAAACAAGCCACTCGTCTTCATGCACTAATCGCTTATGTCCAAGCCCATCATTTAATCGACAATCCTATTTTTGATGACCTCCATCACGCCTATAAATACGATAAAGAATATTTCAGTAAAATCACCGCTTCATTAGGGCCGCTGTTGAAAAAGCTGACGACGGGCAAAGTCGCTGAATTATTATCCCCCGATTATACAGACACACAAGACGAACGCCTTATCCTGGATTGGTTACAAGTGATCCGCAACAAACAAATTGTCTACGTGGGTTTGGATGCCTTAACCGATCGAGAAGTCTCCACGGCCGTCGGAAACGCCTTATTCGCCGACCTGGTTGCCGTCGCCGGCCGACTTTACAAACACGGCTTATACGATGGTTTTTACAAAACCGCCATACAAAGTAAAAACTTAACACGCATCTGCGTTCATTCGGACGAATTCAACGAGATTATCGGCGACGAGTTTGTACCATTGCTTAACAAGGGCAGGGGAGCAGGCATTACGGTTACCGCCTACACTCAAACCTGGTCCGATGTAGAGGCTCGCCTAAAAGCCGCTGCAAAAGCAGGCCAAGTAGCAGGTAATTTTGGCACTGTGGTTATGTTTCGTTGCAAAGAAGCGCGTACGGTAGAAATGTTGTTAGAGCAATTGCCCAAAGTACCCATCATACGTGTCATCCCCACATCAAGCAGCAGTGACACTGCCCACGGTGAGGATGGGGTATTTTTTCGTTCCACCAATGAAGACCGCTTGAGTCACAGCGAACAGCGTCTTATCGAGCAAAATGACGTATTGAACTTATCCAAGGGTCAGGCATTCGCGCTATTGGAAGGCGGGAAACTCTATAAATTGCGTATGCCGTCACCTCAGCAAGAGGGGGTAGAGGTGCCCGCAGATTTGAATAATCTCTTACGTGTGATGCGTACGCAAACATAACATTCAATCAATGTGCCTTAAAGGAAGATCAAATGGAACCGAAGTCTTTAGAATTACAGCCATGCTTATCTGGTGACAATATTGCTCGGCAACCACGAATAAAGCCGTTTCTGGTGGAATTGAAATCACTGGTCAGCGCTCCGCCAGACATCTACCAACAATTATACTTCGCGACTTTTACTGCGTTTGCAGAGTTTTGCCAATCAATGCCCTTCGACCTTCAGCAGCCAGAACCCTATAGCCTCTTACAACGGCAATTAGAACTGGCTATTACGGCCTTAAAACTGCGGCGAGGCTGTATGTTGCCTCAGAACTCAGAAAGTGAGTCCATTGCCAAACAAGAACCTGTGTGGACGTATGCTGTTTTCACTGCTTGCTTATTGACCGGGTTAGATCGACTGCAAGCAGATCGAGCAGTTGGCTTGTATCTTAATGCCAACGAAAAAATAGGGGAGTGGTCAGCATTAGCAGGCAACTTATATGAGCCCAAAACATATTATACCGTAAACCCTTCCACTAATTGTCACCTTATTTCTTCCCCATGCTTCTTTGCGTTCATAGCCGGCCGAATAATCCCCTCATGCGCTATGCGCTGGTTAGCCGTTCGTCCAGAGGTTTTTCAGAGTTGGTGGCAAACCATTACGAGAGACACACTAGCGGAAAAACCGGATGGATTACTGTGTTTAATACAACAAGCAGCTGAAAAAATAAATTACCGTTTAACCGATGAAAAAACAATCGTTTTTTGCGAAAGAAACACCATTACAGGAGCCCAGTTATGAACATCGATTCCGCAAACGAACATAGTAAAAAACGCTCCCCGTTTCGTCTAAATGGCGACATTAAACTTACTCTACACACACGATTATCACAATCACTATTGGATGGTCGTTGGCAATACGGTCATTTGGGACTATGGCAATTTGCATTAAAGATTCGCGATTTGTGGGAAGGACACCGTGCCGATGACCCTTACGCGGATTGGTATTTTATGAAAATTTATGAAAAAATACATTCTATACATAAGGAAATTCATGAGCTCGAGAATTATTACCAACAAAAGCTATCAGAATTTCGTGGCTTTTATATCCATATATTTGAAAATCCATATCCCAGGGAATTGTCACTTAAATTTGCGAACCCATTTAGTTACCTCAGTGCCTCTCTACTTCCAGAGTTTGATTATATATCTCGACAGGCATATACTTTACGGCATATTGGAAAATTACTTGAATCAAAAAACTTACCAATAAAGATTGCTTTTAATATTCGTCAATTATTTTCCATTCCTATGGGTTGGAAAAGGATGGCAACACGCGAAGATATGAGAGTCAATAATGTATTGGCACAAGAAGCGATAAAAAAAATGGGGGTAATGCCGGCCGAAGTTTTAAGCAAAGAAATTAAATTGCTGCTTTTGTGAGGCATTGCTCGGAAATTCAGCTAAGTAAAGGCTTATTAAATAGACTCGTTGTGTTCATCAGATTAGGAGCTCAAGTAAATTCCAATAATTAATGAAAAATTATAACGATTGATACTTGGAAGGAAAAGGAATTATGATGCAAGCTATAGAATTATTCAAGTCATTAGATGCGTTTAAAGAAGAAGAAAAGGAGAAAGAAAAAAAGAAAGAGAAAGAGAAAAATAAAGATGCCGATAAAGATAAAAATAAAAAGGTTGTAAAATATAAACCCATCTCGCTTTCAGGGCTATGCGATTATATAGAGGAGAAATTTTTTGAATTCATAGAAAAAAATAAACTTCGTATTTGTGATATTGACGGATCTTTTCTAAAGCATTTTATAACAAGATGTGAAACTGCTTGTAGAGATCTGCCTTATGCAGCTGGAAAGAACATTTCTTTGAATATAGCGGAAGCTATGGCTGGAGCCATTTGCACTACTCTAACTTCCCCGGACAGTGCTTACCGAAAAGATCATTCGCACACTCAACAATTTGTTCTTATTTACTATTTGTCAGAGATTTACGTAAACTACTTAAAAGACCCTCTTTCAGTCAAAATAATTTTCGAGGATGCTAAAGTTTTGTTTAAAGAAGCATCGGACCATGAAGAAAATAAAGCATATCTTAAAAAAATAGACCCATTATTAACTGCCATTGGAAGAAATATCGAAAAGTTGCTTCGTGAAACCAAAGAAAAAGTGAATACAAAGGAACTTGGAAGCATAAAGCAAGAACCATCGGATGCGAAACAAAGAAGATATGACTCCATCGCTTGGTTAATACAAGGAGATAATACTTGTGGCGCATCCTTTTTTGATGGAGAATCTTTATTATTGGCGACCAATCACCCCGATGAGACTGGACACACTGAAAATGTGATTACGTACCTGCGCGCAGTAGCAAAATGGAGTGCAAAGCTTACTAAAGGTCAAGTAACCACGGTAAGTGCGTGCGAGTTGGCATGTAAGTCTAGCAGAGATAAATTAATAAGAAATGCTTTTGTAAATGTGGATTTTTTCCAAGATAATAATGAATATAAAAGAGCATTTTTTCGCGCATTACGCAAAGTCACCAGATCCATCATTTATTCCTATACTCATGATGAGAAACATTGCAAAGCATTTCCGAGAGAACTTAGCAATGCAATCCAAAACAATAAAATATTAAAAATTGACCAATCGAGCCATTATATTGAAGGTTTGCATGCAGAACTACAAATTTTAAATTATTTGATTTTTACTAAATGTTCATTTGAAAGATTCTTTAAGACGAAAAAGCATTATATTGGTGTATCCAAAAAATGCTGCGCTAATTGTTGTGATGCAATAGAAGCTGTAGATAGGTTTTTAAGGGACCATCATTCGTCCATAAGAAGTGAAGTTCACAGGGTTATAAACAATAAAAACCAGTTTATCTCTACAAGGGCAGATCATAAGCTTTTATTTTATTGTGCCATACCTCCATTTTTGGAAAAAATCCCGATCCTTGGAAAATATTTTTTAGAGATATCAAAGTGTAAAACGCTAGAAGAAGCTTTTGGAAGGCTTTCATCTAGAGAAGAGATTGATCATCGCAAACAAACTCATGATAGTTCTAGGACGATAGATGAATCTTCCTCTCCTAGGTATGAGTACTCTGATAGCGAAGATCTTTTTTCTGACGAAGAAGATAATAAAAAAAACATGTCTATAACTTCCATGCCAGCGGAAAGAGAAAAGAAATCAAAAGACTTTGATGACCCAGTCGAAGAGTTTGAATTGGATGATGCGGATAATAGAAATAAACTACCTGTTACTTCTGAATCAGTAGATAATAAAGAGACTCAGGAAGACGTTGATGACCCAAGATTACAAGAAATTGATGATTTAATCGAGGAAATTAAAGAGAAGGAATTGAGAAAACCAAAAAAAATCCTACGAAAAAATAGTGGTGAGGATGTTTTATCGGCATCAGATGATAATTATAGTGAGAGTAATGATAGTCGCAGTAATAGTGATGATAGCAGTAGCGTTGGCAGCTTCATCCCTTCATTGACGGATTGGTTGAGTTTAATTTCTGGTAAAATTGATAAAGCCAGAGCATGCAATAAGTTAGCAAATACTTTTTTTGCTTCGGGTGATTTTCTAAATGCGTATGAGAAATATACGAAGGCTTTAGATTTTTTGAAATTTACGGAAAATGAATTGTGTAGGCGAAGTGGATATAAGTCCGTAGCGTTAGATAAAACCATTAAGACAGGTGTGGAAGGCATCAGAAAAAAATTAATAACCTGTGAAGAAAGAATATATAGTACGTTTGGAAAAAATAGAAAGACTCCTTCTTATAATGATTCCCCATTTAAGGGGCAAACTAGTGCCAGCAGACCCATAGCTAAAAGAACAATCGGTAGAGACTCAAATAAACCTGGTAGTTCCCAGCAAAGTACGGTTAAAAATACGTCTACAGCCAGATTCATGCATAAAAAGAATAAAAAGCCTAACAAACAAAAACAATACGTAAACAATAAATATCAAAAAAAACCAGGAGACTGTTAATATTGATTGACTATATTAAAACAACTTATCAAGCTCTCTAAATACTATATTAAGTAAGTTTTCTTGTAATTGATTACATGGAAAAAATAGCTTAAAATATTTCCCATAAGTCGATCGCTGCAAGACTTAAAAACCGCAGTGAAGGCCTGGCGCGTAGCTACGATGCAATTTTCTGGGTCGTTAGGATTTTCCTAATTTCGTAGCCGTACCCATAATTTGGGGATTCTACTTTATCTTCGAGGGCATACGCCCTTTCCACCTACGCACAGGTTATACCTGTTGCTGTCGCAATTTATCGCGATTTTTCTTTAGGGTTTACTTTTCAGGGCAGAGCCTTGTGTCGTCGATGTTCGGTACGCATAATTCAGCATTTGAATGGTATTCCTTTCAATAACAGAAGGACTTGGAATTAACCATGCGCGGGAGCCTGGAGTAGATTAGCAATCTGTCTTTGGTCAACTGTGTCATAAACACCCATAGGGGAAATACCCTATGGGTATATCCCCCTTATTGATGAGGAGGAAATATGCAAAAATTTGCATTTTGTTTATCTGGTTTTGGAGACGTAACCAGTGTCGAACGAGCACCCAAAGGCACTCTAGTTAAGATCAGGGTTCTTTCTAAATGCTTGGATGACATTGAATTGGAATGTTTAGTCGATAAACCCGATTTAATTGATCGGTTGGATGATCTACGGGAATCGTGTGCCGAAAAAGAATATATGCTTCTGCATTTTTCAGCACATTATCTGCAATTCCGGTATTGCCATGCCGGCATGAAGAAGCGCGATCCGAGGCAAATGGTACAACTCAAGGGTAAGCTGATGGACTTTGAAGGTTGGTTGCGTAGCAGTGAACTGCCACCCGCAATCTCACCTAGAGATATATAGCCATAGCGACTTTTACCCATCGGAGTTATACTATGCGACACGAAGATCTAACGAGATCATTAATCCAATTATCAACAGAACTAACCGACTGTAAAGTGGAGATTGCCGTGAGTAAAGCAATAACCCAAGTAATAGATCAAATTGTCGCTCTTAGACAAGAAGTTCATCACGAAATAAGTGGGCTTCGGCATGAGATGCATGATTTCAAACAGGAAATGGGCTCCCGCCTATCTTCTGTGGAAACCGCTTTAGGTTTGCGTAAACAATCGCGGGCTGAAATGCGTAATCGGTTTTATGATTATAGCTTTAAAGCGGGTTGGGTATTACTAGGTTCGTTATTGACATACTTAGCAGGTCATTTTCACTGGTTCTTTTAACTGAACATTTTCGACGGCATAACACTGACGTCGATAAAATGATTTTATTAACATCCCGCCGGGAAATATTTTTCCCGACGGGAAGGATATTTCCTTAATTTATTTTATAATGAGGAAATATCATGAAAAATGATTTATTCGCTTTGAATAAGGTCGCTTTTATCCATGAAGCGACCTCTGATGCTTATTTGGTCACTCGAGCCATTACCGGTGATGAGATCATTGATAAAGCAAAGGAAATTATAGGCCAGCAATCGGAGGAAGGAATTTTTTTAGTCGATTTAAAAAGTGCCAAAAATTTTTTCCTCTTTCAGTTATTTGGCTTATCCTACGAGGTGTTCTCAGTCGCCTTTTTAGATGTACACCTTAAATTGATTAGCTATGAGCAATTATTTAGAGGTAGCATCCACGAAGCTGTGGTATATCCTCGCGAAGTAGCTAAACGAGCGTTGGATTTAAATGCGGCGAATCTTATATTCGCTCATAACCATCCTTCTGGCAACAATACTCCCAGCATGGCGGATCGGAAAATCACTATGCTCCTGTCAAAAGCGGTAGCGTTATTTGATATCATGGTCATAGACCATTTTGTGGTAGGAAATAACCAAGTCTACAGTTTTGCTGAGAATGGATTGCTGGATGTCTCTTAATCACCGCGACAGGGAAGCTTAAAAAGTTCCCTGTCGAATTCTTAAGAAGAAATGTAATACGTAAGTCAAGCAACAAAAATAAGCAGCTTCGCTGCTTTGAAATCGTCTCTCACGAGGCGTCGTTTTCATAGAAATATGAGAATGTCACTTAACTGCTTTAAAATATGTGACTAATGTTCATTTTTACTCATTAAAGAAACCGGAATAACAATGGTTTTATTTACCGTGGTCGGTAGCCTTTCTAGAAAAAAATCGAGAGATTCTTTTCTGGCTTTTTCATTATCTTCACAAGTCAAAAAAATGGCCTTTGCAGCGACGTGTATTATCACACTATAAAGCGTACCCGCTGTGATATGCTTATCGGGCATCATGCTTCCAATCGATTTATTGATCAGAGAAAGAGCGCTATCACTCATTGCATTTAACAGCGCACGGTATTGTTCAATGCTGACATCTTCCGGTTTCTGAAGCTTTTTCATTGGGACTATCCTTAATCTGGATGATTAATGGGTCTAGCTAAGACCCTTCCTTGCTTGAAAACAATGGGTTTATTGCCTTGTAACGACTACATTACCATTTATTCCGTCATGGATAAATAGTCATGTTGCTCGGAAGTTTATAAAATTGGAAGTATTCGATGTGGGCTGTGCGGTAGTCCATGAAAGCCCACCCAAGGATCGAGGTTGTCACGGTTCAGGACAGATTGCAAAGAGCTGTCTCAGTCATTGCCTGACTGGCTTCCCCAAGTAGGTATTTATATGCTGAAGCACATAATACCTAAATATCTATCTAAGAAATTGCCGCCGAATGGATTTGGGTCTTGATAAGCGAGTATGAGGAGTTGATTACTTAGATTCGGAATTGATAGGGTCGGATTATCCTAGAATAAGAAATAAGGTGGCTATATTAGAAGAGCTTAGGGAATTTTAAGTAAAATTTAAGAAAATTTTTTATTACTATATGATTTTTTAAAATTTATGTATAATTTAACCAAGAATATCGATTAAATAAGAGGTGTTAAATTATGGCTAACTTTTTTAAGAAATTACAGGAAAGAGAAGTAAAAGAAAAACCAGCAAAACCAAAAGAGGTTTGTTATGTTGCCATCTATTCAGGCTATGGTTATTCCATAGGAATAAATCCTTTTAATGTCATAGATAGTATTATTTTAGGTGAGTCGAACGGAATGCTATGGAATGCTATAGCTTATGAAAAAGAAATAGAAGCAGAAAAAAATGTATTGCAATCAATTAAAGAAATGGTTACAAAGGGGAGCTATTGCGGGGGAATAGTGACCGAGAAGTACAGGACTACTCATAAAAAAGAAGATTTAAAACCGAATGCTTATTGGATTTTTACTATAGAAGGCAATGCAAAAGATATAACTAACCTACTTTCCCGAGAACATCCGGAATTTATGAGAACTGGTGGGCCTCATGAAGAGTTTGGAAGGAAAATTTTGTCCGCCATCAATAATAAGAGTGACCATTTGATTATAGCAAGCATAGTAAGAGAAAGGGAATTCAAGTCTAGAAGCATAACTCTGTAACGCTCGTTTTACCCATAGCTTGCACATGTTCGTTGGCTTCCGCTCTACTACACAATAACTAGCGGCAATATGTTTTAAGCTCAGCAGCACGGTAATGACCCATTTGCTGACTCACGCATTCCTCGGCCTTATCCCAAGTCATACCAGCCCACAGCATCTCACGCAGACGTTGCTGCGCAAAGGTATGTCGCAAGCCATGTAACCCTCTGGAGGTCAAAAACGCTTGGCGACAGCCATAAGTCCACAGCTTAGATAAATAAGCCCCAGCGGGTAGCGCGTAATACTGCTGAGTGACAACATTAGGTTGCCCACGTTCCCTAAAATCTCGTGGCATCGGTAAGCGAAAATCTTCTAATCGTTGAGCGGTTTCTGGTGAAATCGTAGAGGTGTATTCATGGCCTCCTTTACCAATGAAAGTGACCTGAGTCCAATCTTCTCGGCCTAAGAATCGGTCCGCATGTAACTTTCCTAACCGAGCATTCTTGACCGGCCGTTCTTTGGCTAAACACAAAGAAGCCAAATCCTTTGCTCGGCATCCCGACTCTACTAAAACCTGAACAGCGAGATTAGCCCCGAGGGCAAATAATTGCTGCTGCACAGCCTTAATTTGTGGTTGTGTATAAGAGCGCACCTGCCTTGGCTTATCCATTTTATCGGTAGCCCGGGAGGGCACTTGCAGCTGTCCAACCAAGGGTAATAACTCCAATGCTTTTGCATACCCTTGCACCGTCCGCACGCGGATATTCTCTCGCAAGCGGGCATCAATATACGCTTGTGCTTGTAGCTGCGTGATGTCTTTTAACCGGCGAATGCGGTGTGTTTCTTGTATTACCTCTGCAGCCCGGCCGAGGTCTCCTTGATAACGCTGAACCGTGCGATCGCTGCGCAAAACAGCGCCGCTGGCTTTGCTTTTCCCCCGGTTGGCACGGGCGTCTATAAATTTGATTGCCTGCTCACGCATCGAGAATTTAGCATGTCCCTGGAGTTGATTCTTATTCTTTTTCATGGCTTATATTCTGGGCCAAGATCCCCTTTACGTATCGTTGCACACTATGATGAGACACAGTGAAGCCTCTCTTGGTCAGCAGCCATAATTGAATATCCCGATAAGAAGCCTTTACCGCATGCAAAGCTACTATCTCGGCATGGAAACGTTCTAGCTTGCGCGTACCTGGCACTAGTGAACGAACAGACGCCAAGCGGCGCAATTGCTTCATTTCCGAAACGTCTTTTTTAGCTTCTTGCGAATCAAGCGAGGTCATATAACGTATTTTGAGATTCCGCTTTTTAGCAATCCGCCGGATCAATCTTTCAGCGCTTTCACCCCGAAGTAGGGCTGCAGCAACGCCCTCTAAAAGGCATTTACAAACCTGAGCATCATAGCTACCCGAAAGGGTATCGATGAGCTGCTTTAAGCATGTATAAATGCGGCTACTGCTCGATATTATATCGGCTAATTTTTCAGTATTCTCTGTCTCAGTGGGCTGTCGCATCATGGCTGTCTCATTAGTGGAGAAGATAGCTAATCTTTGTGCATGCAATCATAGCGATACCTGCCAGCATCAAAATAGTACCCTGACGGGCGCAGCCCGTCAGGGTTACTCCGTGCCGTTGTCAATTTGGCGATTAATTTAGCCAAAGTTTAGGTCGTAAAGAGCTACCATTTGGTTCTGAGTTTTGATGTTGCTTTGGAACAGCTAAATTGACAATGGCACTCCTTAAACCAACTCAGGTATTAGTCATTTCAGAAGTTTCTTTTGGCAGAGTAGGGTGGGTCGGAATGCAACATTCAGCCCAACTGTGTGTAGACAGTCTGGCGAAAAATTTTTACACTAATCATAAATGAATTGTATGCCGTTTCATCATGAAGGAGACTTCAAATGCCGCTTATAAAACCGGTCAATACCGAAACCATTTCAGTCAAAATTAAATTGGTAAAATCTTTGAACAGTGAGATAGATCAGTACATCGAGTGGGCGGGGGTACCTGATAAAGAATTTTTTCTGGCAGAAGCAGCAAAATATCTGTTGAAAATGGATAAAGATTGGAAAGTTTATAAAGAAAGTCAGAGATAGATATTGCCCATTAAATTACAGATTAATTGATGAGCCAAGAGTAATTTTAGATATAAATTTTCCTACAATAAGCAATAATAAAATCAATATTTGGAGGTGTCATTCATCACCTCAAGTCATTGTTTTTAGTTAAAAAAATAATTAAAATATCGTAGGCCCCTATCTTATGTTAAAATGCTTGGCAAAGCTTATGAAGGCGGAAACCTAGTCTTAAATCTGGGGAAAAAATCAACATGGGAGAAAAATAAATGTTAATTTGTGGTAAATAAATAAGGAGGGCATTTTATATGACAACGACATCCATACTTGTAAGCAAAAAGAGAAATATTGAACCAGCACCACTTAGCAAAAAAGAGAAGTTAATTTATCTTGCAAATTCAGTTTTGGATGATGCAAGATTTTTTGCTGAATTTAATAGCATCCTATCCAAACTTAAGCTAACAAGACTAGAAATTATCGATAGCTTTCTGGAATACAATCTAAACATATTTTCTACTGACGGAAATCAAATTTATAACTCCCTGGCAAATCGAGTGGTGTTGCATATCCATAACTTGCTAGCTGGAAGCTGGCATATTGATCGCCAAAACGCAATCCAGAAATTAATTGAGAAATCAAAACCTACCAGTGTTGCTGATATTGGCTTTGGCGTTCCTAGCCAATACGTAAAAAACATGGTAATTCGCGAAAATAGATTTAAACTTACCCTATGCGACCTATACGATTCAGCATTTGTATTCGCTGAAACACTGCTTAATATATGGGATGATGATTGGCCTGGAAAGATAGGATTTTTAAAAACCAACATGGATACCCATGATTTTGTTGGAGAATTTGATCTTTATATTTTCCAAGATTCAATTGAGCATACCCATTACCCAGCAGTTTATCTGCATAAATATGTTAAATTGTCTAATAATAATGCAAAGTTTTTATTCTCATTGCCCATTGGACCAATAATACCGCGGCATTTTATTGCATGGGAGACCGTAGGTGAAGCAATGGATTGGCTGGACAAGTGTGGATTAATAGTGGAAGCGCATGAGCTGGTATTCGTTAATCCCAGCATTGACTTATTTGCTGAGCAACTAGGAGAAGATTATTGCAATTTAATAATTTTATGCGCAAAAAAATATACAGCATCCCAAGGAGATTCATAAGCAAACTTTATGAAAAAGCCAAAGATGCAGAATATCAATTCATTCCTCTTGGCATAATAGGTTTTATCAGCTTTATTGCATACTATTTTATTTGGCATACAGTCGCTCCGAATGAGTATCAAAACGATTATCTCCGTTTGATAGGAGCTACTTTCTGCTTCTTTTTGATGTTTAAAACATATTGGCCAAACAGCCTGAGACCTCTCTTGCCATTATGGTGGTATGCGACGTTGCTGTACTGTTTTCCGATCTTTTTTACCTTCATGCTTTTCAAGAACCCAGGCTCTAATGTATGGCTCTTGACAACCATGACTGGGGTCTTTTACTTGATTTTGCTGGTAGACTTAATAGATGTGCTTATCCTTATTGTTCTGGGAACAGCGATATCCTGGATTTTCTATGTGTTGACCACACACCCAATAGTTACCCCCTATCTTTTCTTACAGACGTTACCGACCTATGCCACTGTTATCGTAGCGGGCAAAATTTTTATATACAGAACATCCACTATTCAAAACGAAAAATTGAAAGCCATGAGGTCTATGGGAGCGAGTGTTGCCCATGAGTTGCGAACCCCGCTTTCTGCGCTAGCAATGGGTCTTGATGGAATCAAAGAGTATTTACCCACCTTGATAGAGGCATATATAACAGCAAAGCAGCAAGGATCAGTAAAAAAAACCATACCCCGGTCACATTTCGAGCTTTTAGAAAGCCTATTGGATGATTTGCTGTCTGAAGCGAACTATTCGAACATCATAGTTGATATGATTTTGATGAATGTTAAGCAAAACACCCTTATCACAAGCAATTATAAGAAAACACAAATCAATCAATGTATTACAGAAGCCATCAAAAGATACCCTTTCAAAAATAACCAAAACGGCCTTGTTGAATGGGACAGCGCTTATGATTTTATTTTTGAAGGGGATAAAGTGCTTATGGAGCATGTCCTATTTAACCTTCTCAAAAACGCTCTTTATTATATTGAGGCTGCAAAAAAAGGAAATATAGTGATTTGGGCAGAAAACCAAGGAAATCGCCATATCCTGCATTTTAAAGACACTGCCACTGGGATCCCTAAAAGCGCCATTCCCTTGATTTTTGATCGATTCTATACTACAACTGTAAATGGAACAGGTCTCGGTTTAGCCTTTTGTAAAATGGTAATGAACAGCATGGGCGGCACTATCTCCTGTACCTCTGAATTTGGCAAATACACGCAATTTGATCTAGAATTTTTGAAGGTAGATTCCTAGGAGCTACATAAATGGAATTTTCTAAACTAGCATGCTTATATTATCCTACCACAGTAATTTTGATTGATGATGATCCTGCTTTTTTAAAAAGCATCGCATTTAGGTTAGACCCAAGAATTCCCTATAAAACATTCACCAATCCTGAAGAAGCCTTAGCTTTTTTAAAAACCCTTAAAAATCAAAATAAATTCTTATCGCATTCTATTGTATCCGATGATGAAGCGACGGAACTAGAAAATAAATATGCTATTCAATTCAACAAAATCTACCAGGAAGTATACAATCCGAAAATTTACCAAGAGGTATCGATTGTCATCGCTGATCACGCAATGCCACAAATGACAGGGGCAGAACTCTTTGAAGCAATAAAAGACCTCCACGTCATGAAAGTAATGTTAACGGGTCAAGCTGACGAAGCATTCGCAGTTAAGCTATTCAATGCAAAGATGATCAATAAATTCATACTCAAAAAAAGCGATCGACTTCTCGCCGAAATGATTAACAATAGTGTCAAAGAGTTACTGAGCGAATACTTTGATGACTTATCTGATATTGTCGTTAAAAGCTTATCGTTAGGTCGGGAACATACTTGTCTGCTTGACCCAGTTTTTATTAAATTTTTCTACGAGCTAAAAAATAAGCTTTCCGCATCGAGCTATTATCTGCTCCAATCTTCCGGCAGCTTTATCTTTTTTGATGATGATGCGAACCCCACCTGGTTACTTGTTAAAACAAAAGATGAAATGATTGAATTCTCGCGCCAAGCTGAAGTGGAAGGTGCTCCGCAAGAGGTTGTGGACGCATTGAAGAATGGCGATAAAATAGCACATTTTAATAATTTCGATGAATACACTGATGCCGTAGAACATGGTCATTGGGGGAATTATCTATATCCGGCGCAGAAGCTAAATGGCGAACAAGAATATCGGTATGCAATTATTAAAGATCTTCGTGGTTTTTCATTGGATAGGAAAAGAATTCTGTCGTTTAATGAATTCCTACATGGGGATAAGGCATAAGTTGCGTAGTTACTGTCAGATTAGGTCGGAACTAATACAAATTAGGGACTATTTTTTCTTCCCATGCGCTGCTTTTATTTGTGGAAGATAGCGTATGAAGTCAGTCTTCTCAGTTTAAATTTTTAGACCGAGCTGGTTTAATAGATACCAGCTCCAGCTCTAACTGATGCTTTTCTTTCTGCAAAAACTCATGCTTTTGCTCTGCGTTTTTTAACCAATCCCATAATTCTAAAAGCTGCTTTTCTAGTATCACCTTCTCTACAACCGCTCGTTCTACGTTTTTTTCAGCCAAAAGCAACGTGACAAAGCCGTTGAATAGAACCAATACGTCTATTGATCGTCGCAGCTTTTAAACCTGCACTGAGTAATCCCTGGCGGTATTCAATAACATCAATTTCGGTTAAATTTTGTAATCGCCGGGTAGGGTTGATGGCGAACAGCCATTTTGTAAAAAGTGATAAGTCCTGTTGGTAGGCCGAAATCGTTTTAGGCATTAGATCGCTTTTTTTCATCGCCTTTAAAAATTGATCTATATGCTTTTGCCAGCCTGATTGACTCTTGGTTGGTATTATACGCAAAGTCGTCCTCTCCATTAGGCCTCTTGAACTTTGCGTATAATATCATAGATTTTCTCATAACTATGCGTATAATGCTAATTTGATGCAAAGTTAATTGCGGTGAATTACCTCTCAAAAACCAACCCCACGGAAGGCATATGCAATCAACTCCATTACCTGCCGAAAATAAATCTATCGAAGGTATTAAACCTTCCACCAATAACTCGTATTATAACGATATGTTTAGCGAGTTTCTCCGTCCGCAAGGCAATCAGCAATACCATTATATGTTTCACCTGGAACGTGGTCTTTTTGCTCAAATGCAGCATCGTTTTTCTCATTTTTCTACTAGCGAACCTCTGACTATAATTGATCTATGTTGCGGAGAGGGTACGAATGCTCCCATCATAATTGAGGCGATCAAAAATGCTACGCAAGTCCCATCTATTCGGTATTTCGGATCAGATATACAATCTGAGTCGATTCGTGAAATGGCTAAAGTCATTAATTTTCTTAAGGGTAAAAAAATTCTGGATGACTTGAGTACAGCACAGGAACAAGATGTGTTTGGACAGACTGGTGGTTTTCTTAGAGATAAAAAGGCAGATGTTTTGACGCTGAGACATGGCCTCTATTATATGCAGACTGGTGTTGACGGCAGAACCATACCACATGCTACGCAGATATCGCATGAACACATCAAAGTTAATAGCTTTCTTAAGAATGTAATGAATCAAGTCAAAGACAATGGCTATGCTCTGATGTTTCACGAGACAGAAACTTCTGATCTATTCTCCAAGCAATTCAACTATGTCCGTAAGGACGGTTCTATTATCCCAAAAATGACCGATGCGGCTGAGCGTATTGAAACTGCTGCTCGTGCTAATGGCTATAAAATAGTGCAAGTGCAGTTTACACCAAAGCTTTATTTTCCTGTACTTTCAAATAAAGAAATTAATCAACTCAAGGCGGTACGTAACAAAACTCAACTCGATTCCTTAAATACTAAGCAGAAACGTTGGGTTAAACTACTAATGTTTGCTATACAGCCTCCCAAAGAGGAGTTCGATCAATTTCTTTATTCCGGTGTGTTTGCTGAATATGTCGGCAAGGCTGAGCGCATTCATGCTTATAATTTACGACAAATAGTGGAAAATGTGCAGGAACCACCTTATTTGTTAATTCGACAAAGTATGCAGACAATTACATGCAGCATTAATACCGAAACCAAGCTTAAAGCCATTTGTACCTATTTACAGCATACTGTATATAACGGTGCTCTAGAACAAGCTGTAAAAAACGACATGGCAGCAATCCCTAAAGTTAATAAACTTGTAGACAAACATATAGACATCGTTACTACTGCTGGTTTTTTCAATCACTCTCAAGTTGTTTCGCAAAAGAATCCTCCCAAAGATGAAAAAGAATATGTAACTTTATTATCTGATGTAACCCTACGTTCAAAGTTATAACCACCCTTTAATTGGAATTTTGGAAATTTTAACAAAGAATTACGGTTTATGAAGCTAGGTTCTTCTAAAAACCATCTTGAAACCGTAACTTTCTGTTCATTCGCTCCCGCTAGTCCAACTTACTTTCTGCTTCTTGAAATCGTTGGGCATTATCACTCGCTTGTTGCTCGGCCTGAGCCCTTTTTCTATCTTGAACTTTTAACTCTGCCTCTATGGATGCTAATTTTGAAATCAGCTCCTCCTTTTCCGTCGATCTTTCTTCTAACAGAACCTGAAAATCCGTCAACTGTTGATTTAGGATATTTTTGGAATACTCATACTCTGATTTCACGGATTGCGCCTTGCGTGCGCACTCTGCCCGTATGGCCTGTTTCACGGTATTAGACCAAGATCGGTCTTTCCTAGGGCAGCATCCTACTTATATTCGCCGTCAAAATTTAACAGATAAATTTAGCAGCAAAAAAAGCTGAGAAATACAGTTATTTAAGGTCCCAGTAAGGAATGCTCTAATAGACATATGTAAAAAAATTTCCAGAGAGGATGAAGTACATGTGTAATAATATCGCTTATAAAACTGCTAATAAAAATAAAAAACAACTACAAATTATGGACAAGTTGCTCGTTCAGCTCTTCGTCAAAGAGCTAATGGAGAATCCAAGGCCTGTAGATACCAGCAAATCCCTCTATTTTATGATGTCTGCTATTAAAATTTTAGAGAAGCTAGGAAATACCATGCCCATTCAGGAAGAAATTGACTTTATTGAATCCTGTTTAAAAAGGTACGGCTCTCGAAAAAATGTTAAAGTCTATCTCTCAAACCAGCCCACACATTGCCATGTTCATTAATTTTTAAATTCTGCCATGCCTAGTTTAGGCATGGTGGCGCAAGGTGAGGGAGGCTGTATTCAAAATAGTTGCCGTTCGAATTTTCCATAATCCAATCCACATCGTTAAATTGATTAATAATGCTAGGTTCCCAAAAATCAGATGTTCCTGACAGTTTGGAAACCACCAACTGCTGTAGCTTTGGGCTCAACATAAGTCGACACGCTGTGCTTTCCCTTTGATTAAGATAGCAAGCAGCCTGAATTAAGGCGCAAAAAATCAGACCCCTGGTTAATTGAATATTATTGGCCATTGACATTTCACATGTCCGATTAAAATTAATCGGGAAACCGCCATTGAGTATACTAATCTTTGCGCTATGCTCGTTAGTATAATGGATATCTGACAAAGGATTTACTATGATTTTATCAGACAAATTGTTTATTGTGGTTAGGAGAGAATAAAATTCTTTATCCTCTGACGAGCAGCTTATAAACGTTTTATCTTCCATAAAATCAGCGGGGTCTATTTCTTGGGTGATATCCCTGCCGCTGCAACCGAATATGTAATCCGAAACCTCCATTAATTGTGAAATATTCTCACTCATTATGACACTATCAGATTCTTCTGTTTTGAATGGGTCATATACAACCACTTTTAAGTTTAACGATAGTAATCGGTTAACGACGGCTTTTCCTATCGTTCCATAGCCAACGACACCATAGATTAAATCTGGATTAGTTAAATATTTATCGACACTACTAATAATCTCCTGAGAGATCACCGACGACTCTAAATTCTTTTTAGCGGCACAGGTCGCCACATCGATAAAGGGAACGGGTAAAGACAATACCTTGGGATTAAATAAACCAGCCGTAGTCTGTTCAATGCCAATAACGGGCATTTGCTCGATGAGTTCGTCTGGAATACTCTCCAAGCAACGTCCGCCGTCATCCAAAACTAAGATGGCGTTTACCTGTCTTTCTGAAAGATGTGTTTTAACTCGTTGCCACATATTAGCAATGTCTTTTTTAAACGTTTCCTCATAGCGGCCACATGCCTGTAAATCAGACAATGGCTGCATTTTTATACCAAACTGAGCCATTTCATCATGAGTTGTTTTTAAGGTCGAATATTGCTTACCCAGCACAAAAATGTTTTCAGGACTGATTCCCAATCTGATTAATGCTGCAAAGAGGTGGGATGTCGTGGTAATAACATGTTGAACGCTGACAATGACTATTTTATTTAAATCTGGAAAATGAAAAGAGGAGGAGAAATTTAAAATGGCATCTAAAACAGGCAAAGAATTTTTAATTTTCATAGTATTTACACCTTTGAAATTTTTATTAATACATAACTAACTCCTTGTTGTTTAAGTGATGAAGAAAACGTTCCTTGTCATAAATTAGTGAGAAAAATTAATTAGATAGATTTTTCCTAGTAATTCTAACAAAACCATGAAAAAAAGGACCCTGATAAGGAAAAGTTTTACCCGAAAAACGCTGCATCGCATTTTTGACCAGCTGGTCTTTCTCCCGGATTATTTCACTATCGGCAATTTCTCCCAAATTATCGGGTTGCGTGTGGAAATAATCAAAGTCTGAGTTCTTTATAAATTGAAATAGGGGGTTTTTTTGCTGATCAATTGTCTTATGCAACATTAATATTAAGCGTTGCACTTCTCTCAATTCATTAATAATTCTCGTTTTCTGCCGAATGGCCGGTGTACCTTCTAGTAAGGTGGGGTAAGACATAGAATAAAATAACGAATCGGTAGATTTGGTTAAGTCCAATATAGAAGGTGCCATAATAATCGGTGCATATTCGCGCAGTTGATACAAATTTTGATAAGCATTCTCTATCGATAAGGAAGGCATTAATAGCTCATCTTCACCCATGACCGGTTTAAATCCTGCTATGGTGCCATTGGCCAAATAAATCGTATGCATCACCGTATTGACAATATAGGGATTGGGCTTTAATCGGCGAGCTCCAATTTCGCTGTTAAACGCTTCCCACATGATGCTAAACTCATCTTTTATGCGCGTATTTCTCGATTGAATCCAGCTTTTCTTGCTAATGTAGTAATGAAAATTGAGCCAATTAATATCATGATCTTGTGGTTTAAACCACTCTCTGGTAAACAATAATACCTTCGATCGCCACTCACTGCCCATTTTGCTGCGATTAGAAATTATTTTAAAATAATCCCATTGCTCTGTTAGGGAGGCCGGCGGTTCACTTGGCAGTCCATATTCGGCAAACAATCGTTTATGGCTAATTCTATCCGTTATTTTAGCTCCCATAAATACCGATCGCGCACCGGACGTAACGCTCCAACAGGGGGTAAACGGGCATCCGGTTAGCGGCACCATCACCTCAAATAGGCCGTATAAATCGCCTGGCTTGAACACATTTAACGGGATGATTCGTCCACTGGCTTCAACAAAAACCTCGCTGGCATTAGACAGTTGAAGAATCATGGGTGTAGGGCTATACCCCAATTGGTCTTGCCAATGAGGATTGGTTTGGGGGTCATCCAACCTTAAAAGCTCACCATTTTTGCCAGGTAGGCAAATAGTTCCTAAATCTGTTATTTTTGCTCCAAAAGGGTAGGATAATTTTATTAATCGATAATTTTTTCCAGGACTAATATTCTCTATAAGTTGAAATAGCTTGGGCTCTACTTGTTGAACTTCTAGCCGAAAATCGTCCCAAGAACCCTCTTGGAGCTCACATTGGCTGGTAGCAATGGGTTGTTTCATAATATATCTCAACTTGATTGTGGTGATTAAGTTGTAAAAAAAAGGTTTCAGGAATTGATAAAGTTTGTTTTTTTAATAAAATGAGGCTCTAGTAGATTGCATCACCCATTGTATAAGTAGTTACAAGTAAAGCGATCTTTTTTCGCATCAAAAATTGGGTAAAATCTTAAAATCTATCGACTTCCTCTGCATAATCAGCTAATTATAACAAATCCTTAGTAGAAGGTGGAAGCCTATTTTCTCGCCTGCTAAAATCCTATTACTTAGTAAAAAGCAAATTATTTAGGGAAGAACCATGGGTTTGAGTGGTAGGTGAACTATATCCCATCTTCTAGACTGGGAACGGATAGGGGAGGGGAATGCGTAAAATTTGATTTTGATCTCATCAAAAAACAAGTCAACGGCCTATAACGAAACATAAATAGTAGGATTATTGAAACCTAAAGAGCGATGCTTAGGGGTATCCCAGGAAGCTTGCATCATTCTCGTCCTCATAGTTTCTTCGCAAATCTTAAACGTTTCTAAAATTAATTTCTTGGCAATCCCCCTTTTTTGATGCATAGGATGAATAACCAGTTTTTTCTTTTGCGCGAATATTTGTATGGGCTCTAATCCAAACTTAATTTGAAAAAGCAATAGGCCAACCATTTGACTGCCTATTTTAGCGGCGATAACCTTTTTCTTATAATCAGACGTATAATCACAGAGCAAATGCCTTGCTGCATTACTTTCTGAGGTAGGCTCAGAAAGCTCAAGTAAATTCAGAGCGCCAGCAAGGTCTTCTTTGGTCACAACGTTCATAACTCTGACATTCTCTATCATGTTTTCTCCTGTTAAATAAGTTCTCGAAAAACAAAGATCCGGTATTTTTGAGAAAGCTTTAAAACAGTTACCTTAACCGTGGATGGGTTATTCATTTAGCTTGGCTTTTTAAGGACAATTAGATCATTTTTTCTCTAATTGTATTTTTTTATACTGCGTTTTTAAGATGGGCTGTTGGGGTTTCTTTCAAACGAATAAAAAAATTATAATATATCGGTTAATTTAGTCAAGGATTTTTTTAATAATAACTAAATATATTTATTCTAAAATTTAATTTTTTTATTATTACTATGTGTTTCGACAATAAATAACCCACTAATAAACGCCACAATAAATCCAATTGGCAAAATCCATAAGGCGCGCGCATAGTCGGCGGAGTGGTATTGTGGCACTCCGTTTAATATTGCATGATTCCAATGTAAATTCATGAGCACCCCAAAAATAGGCTGCATTATGCCACCACCCATGATTAAAATAGAGGCAAACGCAGTGGCAATCCCCGTGATAGCAGGGGGATTACGCTCAGCGATCATGGGAAAGCTGAGCGCTTGTGTACTGATAAAAAACCCAAGGCTGAAAAAAAGCAAAATTCCTGTGATAACGCTAATATGTGGTAAATATATTATAAATAAAATTATCAAGAACGAAAAAATAGCACTCCCTAACATAGGGACCTTACGAAAACCCCATCGATCGGATAGATACCCGATAATAGGTGAACCTATAATCATTCCAATAAAAAGCATGGAAATTATACCGGCAGCTATTTTTTCATCCAATTGATGCGCTTGTTTCAAATATAAACTTCCCCAAATAGCCCCCAATAAAACGATGGGTAGATTTAAGGCTGACGCGTATAAGCCATTGAGCCAGTTTTGAAGGTTAGTGGTGGCTTTTTTGAAGCTTGGCCAAAAAGGAACTGGGGTTGAATTGGTGCGAGACTGTTGCTGACCGGCAGGGCAATCTCTTACGCCTGCAAAAATAGCTATCCAAATAAATACACCTATTAAAGCTGCGCATAATAAAGCAATTCGCCACCCAAAGGCATTGATGAGAAGGGTGAAGGGGACTTGTGCCGTAAATCCTCCTAGCATTCCTACGGTAATCGTTAGGCCAATAACCAAACCCAAATCCCGGGGATTAAACCATCGGCAGGCGAGCCTTATACAGCTTAGCAAGGCGAAGGATCCAGCTAAACCCGCGAAAAATCTCGATGCCTCTAGGGCCCACGTTGTTTTCGCATAAGCTAACAGTAGAATCGAGCCTAATGAAATTAATACACTTATCAAGATAACCCTTCTATTAGAAAACTTATCCACAATAAGGCCAGCAGGTATTAGGAAAATCATATTGGTGTAAAAATAAATAGATGAAATTCTGCCTATTTGAGCTGCATTAAGATGGAAATCTTTTAGAAGACTTTCGTTTAATGAGTTCATTATATTTAATTGAAATATAGTCATGAAAAAAAATAAAGATGCGGTAAAGCAAGTGATTATGGCTTGTAAGTTGAGTCTGGGTAAGGAGGGGTTTATTTTCAATTTCGTGCCAAAATTTGGGTTTGCAAATAAAAAATATTTTTGAATAGGTGAGTTCAACTTGTCCTGATTATTTAGATTGTCCCTACTGTTCAGTGAATTTTTTAAAGCCGATAGGCTTCCTTTTAAGTTTAACTTAATAATGATAATTGCAAATAATAAATATATCAATATTTTTAAAAATAAATAGCAACATATCCTCATGCTTTGGTCGAAGTTGTATAAAGTGGGATAAATTCTATTTTCAAATTTGTCCCCACTTAAAATTGTCTAACTTATTGTTTTAATATTATTTTTTCTATATGGGACAGGTAGGACAAAGGGACAAGGGTTTAAGCGTAGCTTTCACAATACTTCCGCGGGTTACTCCCAGACATTATTGGTAAATACATAGCAGCGAGAACGCCCAATCCCAGGTAAGTATTCTCGCCGATACGCCTTACCCTTCTTATCAGACATCACCCATCCCTTCGCGAGCAGCAGTTTACTAACCGCCTGCGGATCCCATCCTTTGCAAATTTCTTGCCGAAAGACTTCGGGTAACACATAAAACTGGGTTTCATTCTTAGAGATTTTTCGAAAGCCAGCACGATTGCTGGTATGTGAAATTTCAGCTTCCCAATGACTGAATCTCGATTCCGCATGGGTTTCCAAAAATGCTTTCACCTGCGCCAGTATCCGAACATTATCCTGATTGCCCGTACCTCCGCGGCACTCCAACCAACTATTAAAACAATCCGAACCCGCTTTTTCTGCTTCTCCCGATGCCCATCCAGTGATATTTAAATCCGTAGCCAGTTCTCCTGCTGCCGCAATCAGTCCGAATCTTTCACATACCCGGTAGACTTGAC
Source organism: uncultured Gammaproteobacteria bacterium (assembly GCA_963797335.1). Classification (GTDB taxonomy): domain Bacteria; phylum Pseudomonadota; class Gammaproteobacteria; order JAURND01; family JAURND01; genus CAWCOU01. Next base: position 207,245 of record CAWCOU010000007.1, read on the forward strand.
CACTGGAGTCTTTCGGAAAATGTTTGCTTAGGAAATGATCGCACGCGTTCTTTAAGACAGTTGGCAGACTGTTTAAATATTCGGATTGAATAATGCGCTTTAGAAAAGAGATAGCAGCCGAACCATAGTAAGTGGCACTTAGTTTGGTGAGAGTATTGCTCATCGCAGCAGCAGATGAAAAGGAATGTAGATTTTCAAAAACTCCCAGATCTTTACCCGCATCCGCAGGAAGATCGACTAAGCGTACTTCTTGACCAGCACGGATTTTTTTATCAGCCTCTAGCATATGCTGCGCCAGACCGACTTCACCTGCCGATAAAAATAATAATCGCCAATCCTGCCGTTGACGTGAGCCGCCACTCTTCGCAGCTCTGATTTTTCCACTGCCGTTTGCTAGCATATAAGCTATTTCACCTGCTTCTTTGGCATCGATTTGAGCCAATTCATCGAGAATGAGTAACGTATCTGATCTCAAAGAAGCTAAAGCTTCTAGACCGTTAGTTGTGCCGCGCCATCGGTTTAAATAATTCGTACTGCCAAAAACGGATGCCGCGACACGCAATGCCGTAGTTTTTCCGCTGCTGGACTCACCTACAAAATGGACACCGCCAGACTCAATTCCCGAATGATGCAGCAGCATAGCAGCAAACGCGCAGGAAACCGCCAGAACCAATCGTGAATTTCCACAACATAAAGTGCCGATACGTTCTCGCCAATCATCTACTGTGCCCGCTTGCTGGTAATCTTTAGATTGCACTTCCGATTGAAAAAACACACGTTCACCGGTATCACCGATCGTTTGGTTGGGAAAAACAAATACATCCTCATGCCAACCGGTTCGATTAATGCAACGTGCTCTGGCATCCGGGTTGCTGCTGAGTATGTAGGCCATCAACAAATTCCGAACTTTATTACCCGCTGCTATCTCTAAACCTAAACGCAGTAGCTCACCTTTAATATCTTCACCACTGCCTTTCAACATCTCCATCGGCATAGCCCAGGTATGCAGTTGGCCGTCGGCATCGTAAAACTCTAATAAACGACCCCAGTTTTCGGAGTATTTATCACGAATGAGTGCTTTAACCTCCAATCGCGAGCATAACCATAGCGTTTCTTCTTCCGCCAGGTAAAACACACCCTGAGCGCTGACCTTGAACAAATGAGAATAGGCGGAATAACGCGTGGGTTTTTTAATGTCAGTGAATGGCTTATCAGAATCTTCCCGCTGTTTATTGTCAGGAGGAACCACTGTAGGCAAGAAAAAAATATCCTTTGCAGAGGCTTGCGGTTGTTGCCGCAGCCAGTCCACACAATCGGCCTTAGTAGGTAATTGCAATTTAGAGATATCAACCCAGCTTACGTCACATCCCAATGATTGCAATTTTTGCGTGACGCTATGCTCATACATTAGCCCCGCCTCGTCGTTATCCGGCCAGATCACCACTTTGCGCCGGGCTAACGGCTGCCAGTCCGTGACTAAAACGCTATCCATTCCACCCGAAGTGGTAGCTACAACGCCTATCTTAATTAACATATCCGCACAAAATTCCCCTTCCACAACCCAAATAGTTTCTCCCTCATTTCGCATCAACCTTGGTAATTGGTAAAGGGGTTTTCCCTGTTTAAATTCCGGCTCCTTTAACACAAAACGGCCCTGCGCGTCGCGACTCATCGGACGTATCCATTTTTCACCGGTGATGAGATGCTTTAGGCGGATTCGCCAATAAAGAGGTACTCCATGTGCATCTTCATACACATGGAGTGCTTGTTTTTCAAATCCCTTGGCCACCAGACTTCTGGTGAAGCGTTGGGCTGCTATTTGCTCAGGAGAAAGGTTGCTCATGATAAGCCTCCTAAGGTAATTAACGTTTGGGGCAACGTCAGTTCGTAGAGTTGACAATGAAAGGAGAGAATGTTGCCCCCGCGTACGCCGCATCCAAAACAACGAAAACTGCCGTTTTTTAGATTAAGCCGAAGACTTGGCTGCCGGTCTTTATGAAAACAGCATCGGACACTAACCCAGTTATTACTGGTCGGTTTTAGGCGAGGAAATTGCTGTTGATAATAAACCCTAGGTAAGGGCAGTTGGTTCATGTAAATGGTGCGATTACCCAATTTGAAATAGCAGTCGTTATACATGAGCATCCCCTCAATCGTATTGTCGTTCGACGGTCTGACGTTCGAGGAACTCATCCAAATGCGCTTTGCGGTATTTAGACAGACGACCTACTTTGATGTATTTGAGAGCATGACGTTTTTTACAAGCCCAGATAGCCAGCGTGCTCTCGCGAACACCCAAATACTTAGCAGCTTCTTTACGCGTTAACAAATCGCTGGTGGCGTTTTCGGAGAATAATGTTTGATAGGTAGAATGATTAGACATGGCCGTACCTCATTAAGGATAGTTAATGGAGATACAACCATACTCGTTATTTTTAGAACAAAAGTTCTGACTGTGATTTTTTGATAGCTGATAGTTGGTTAGAAGAAAAACATCTGGTTTATAAAAATACTGAGACTAGGGAAGACTTCGAAAGACACATAGTGCTATCCTAGCACCATCCTAGCACCGGCGGTATGTTGAGTTGGTTTGAAAACCTGCTGAACCCTTGCCCTTACTGGCTCCCCGAACAGGACTCGAACCTGTGACCCAATGATTAACAGTCATTTGCTCTACCGACTGAGCTATCGGGGAGTGTCGTTTGGATGATCTATCGAACAGAAGAGATACTGATACGAAATGTTTCTTGCGGCCAAGGGCTGGCTAGGTAAGAATAGCCTACCGTAGCGGGCCTGACGACTCAAAACAGGAGCAAATAGTACTGTGCTCGCCCGCATTGGTCAAGGTGAATTTTAAGTCATGTTTTGCTAAACTGGAAGAAGGTTCAACTGGCAGTGGTTGTAAGCTAGGTAAGCAAGGAATACTTAGGGCATGAAGAACAAAAAATCTCTTTCACCGCGTTGGCGCGGGCGCACCCTGCTAATGGTGGGTTGGCGGGAATGGTTGGCGTTGCCAGAATTGGGGGTAGGGCGCATCAAGGCTAAAATAGATAGCGGTGCGCGAACTTCTGCCTTGCACGCGTTTGCGATTAAACCGTTTAAGCACCAGGATAAACATTATATCCGCTTTAAAATACACCCCATTCAGCGTAAAAAAGACGAGGTTGTCGAATGTGTGGCAGAGGTAGAAGATATACGCTGGGTAACCGATTCCGGCGGCCATCGCGAGCGACGATATGTTATTAAAACGCTGCTGCAAATGGGGCAGGTGATGTGGCCTATAGAGATAACCCTCACCAACCGGGACACGATGAGTTTTCGCATGTTACTAGGGCGTACCGCCATGCGTAATCGGATAGTTGTAAACCCAGCAATTTCTTTTTTGGTTAAGGACAAAACAGCGACAACTTGAGAACTAGCTTATGAAAATAGCCATTTTAACCCGTGGTCCCAAACTTTACTCCACTCGTCGGATGTTAGAAGCAGCGATTGCCCGTGGGCACGAAGTTCAACTCATGAACCCGTTGCGATGCTATATGAACATAGCCTCGCACAAGCCGTCTATCCACTATCGAGGCGAAGAATTGCCTCATTTTGACGCAATTATACCTCGCATCGGTGCCTCCATTACCTTTTACGGGGCAGCTTTGGTACGTCAATTTGAGATGATGGGCATTTATTGCGTGAATCGTTCCATTGCCATCACCCGCGCCCGCGATAAACTCCGCTGTCTGCAGTTATTATCCAGTAAAGGGGTAGGGTTGCCCATTACGGGATTTTCACATTCGCCAGGGGATATTAAAGACTTAATTAAAATGGTGGGCGGTGCGCCTCTGGTGATCAAATTATTGGAAGGAACGCAGGGGATCGGTGTGGTTTTGGCAGAAACCACCAAAGCGGCAGAAAGCGTGATTGAGGCTTTTTTGGGCTTGAAAGTGAACATTATGGTCCAAGAATACATCAAAGAATCCAAAGGGGCTGATTTGCGCTGCTTAGTCGTGGGGGGTAAGGTGATTGCCGCCATGGAGCGTAAGGCTAAACCAGGGGAGTTTCGTTCCAATCTCCATCGCGGTGGCACGGGCAGGATGGTAGAATTGAGCCCTGAAGAAAGAAAAACGGCCATATTAGCGGCGGATTTAATGGGGTTAAACGTCGCAGGTGTCGATTTATTGCGCTCGGAACGCGGCCCCTTAATCATTGAGGTCAATTCCTCCCCTGGGTTAGAAGGCATTGAAAAAAATACGGGCATTAATGTTGCAGACGCCATCATTGAATTTATTGAAGAGAATGCCAGGTCTTCCAAGGGGAAATTTGTGACGGTAAACTCTTAACGCTATGTCAAAACTGCATTTTTACTATTCAGCGATGAATGCTGGAAAAAGTACCTTATTATTGCAAGCCAGCTATAATTACCAAGAGCGGGGTAAGGATACCCTTATTTTTTTGCCTAAAGTGGATGACCGCAACGAGAATAAAGTCGTTTCTCGCATTGGCCTCAGCGCCCCAGCGACCGTATTTGATGCCAGCGCCGATTTATTGTCCCTCACGGTAGAGGCAATACGAGCCAACCCCAATATCCGTTGCATATTGGTGGATGAGGCGCAATTTCTGACCAAAAACCAGGTCCGCCAGTTGTGTCAAATTACTGATAGCTTAAATCTGCCCGTGTTAGCCTATGGTATTCGAACGGATTTCCAAGGCGAGCCGTTCTCTGGTAGTCTTTACTTATTGGCTTGGGCGGATTTGCTGATTGAGCTGAAGACCATCTGTTATTGTGGTCGCAAGGCCATTATGAATCAGCGGGTGGACGAGCATGGGAAAGTCATACAGTCAGGGAATCAGATTGAAATTGGCGGTAACGAACGCTATGTTGCCACCTGTAGAAAACATTTTAAGTTTGCAGACGAGATACTTTAAAATAAATACACTCCCCCTCTTACTGTGGTTTGTTCAATAGGGGAATACATAATGCCAACTCTTAAAAAAGGTATGTTCAATGTCTAAATCTGATCGTGTCATTATCGAACGTAACAAACGTTTTGCTGAATCACACCTCTTTGAAATGCAACGAGATTATTTCCATAAAAAAGGGGTTCATGCCTGGGTGGAAGAGGTGCCTTTTTACGCAACCAGCAATCCCTTCCTAGCAAACTGTTACGCACAAATGACGATGCGTTTGGTTCAAGACTGGATCAGAAAATACCCGGAATCGAAAAAAGAAACATTTTACATCGTGGAGTTGGGCACAGGCACAGGCATTCTGAGCTTCTTTATATCCAAAAAAATAAAACAAATACGCAAACGTTTGCAGTTAGAAGATGTGAAAATTTGTTATGTCATGACCGACTACGCCGAAAGCAATCTGGAATTTTGGGATAAACACCCAGCCTTACAGGAATACGTTGAAGCCGGCGTGCTGGACTTTGCCTCATTTAACATGGAATCGGATACCACCATTCACTTGCGTAGATCCGGAAAAGTGTTAACCCCAGGCAGTGTCAACACTCCGCTGATTGTGTACGCAAACTATATATTTGATACCGTTTCCCAAGATGCGTTTGCAAAAGAAGATAACGAATTATTCGCATCCTTAGTCACCCTATCTACCCATAGCGGGAATATGAAGGATAATAAACCCATCAATATGGAAGAAGTAAAAATCGAATACAGCAAAGGTGAAGTGGGTGCAGACTATTATCCAGATCCTGATTTTAATGCCGTGCTGGATTTCTATCGGCAAAGCAATTTACGTGCCAGTTATTTCCTATTCCCGACCGCGGGCCTGATTACCTTGGCGAATTTGCGCAAAATCAGTAACGATAAATTATTTTTATTATCCACCGATAAAGCCTATTCCTACCTACAACAATTGGAAGGACTAGATCACCCAGACATCGCCTTCCACGGCAGTTTCTCTACCATGGTCAATTTCCACGCCATATCGACTTATTTCGATGTGATTGGCGGTAAATCGGTTCTGCAAACGCAACGAGCAGAAGTAAACACAGCGGCGTTTTACTGTGGCTTTTCCTTAGACGACTTGCCAGAGTTATCAACGGCCATTTATGAACATATTGAACGGTTAAGCCCGGGCGATTATTTTGCCTTACACCGTAATATTCGCGAAAACTTCAAACATTGCAACATTAATACCCTCGCTGCCCATATGGCGTTTGCGGAATGGGATCCACATATTTATGGCAAGATCAGTAAACAGATTTGCAGTTTAATTAATGACGCCGAATACGACACGAAAGTCTATTTAACCAGCCATATGCCAGATTTGGCTGCCAATTACTATTACATCCCCCGCAACTTCGACGTCTGGTTTGATATTGGTATTTTATTCCACACCTTGCGTCGTTACGCCGATGCCATTCCTTATTATCGAAAATCGATTCATTTCTTTGGCGAGCAATTTAACACGCTTTATAATCTGGCCATTTGCGAATACAACGCCAAATACACCAACGATGCTCTGGCCGATTTTAAGCGGGCATTAGTGGTTAATGAAGATTCCAAAGAAGCCCGAGAATGGATTGATTTTATTCTCAAAGAAAACAGCGCACCGAAACGAGACTAAGCCATTTTTGCTAACGGCACGTTCGCAATGACCAAAACTTACGGTATTGTTTCTGAAAAAAACTAAGCGTACATGTTAAAATAGCTGAAGTATCGTAAACTCTGGAAATCTCAAAACCGCTTGAATTGAATCGGAAAGGTAACTGTTCCCCCCAACTCCGTCGTCCCGCGGACAAGCCCTGGGACGACGTGCGAGTAGTTACTCGGAAAGGTTGAGTGCTCAGCTTAATGATTTAAGCTTGAATGGCAAATACTCAGGTTGCCACATTCGGTTATCAACCAATGTTTCAACATCAACTTCCGAGTTGTCCATAGCCACACCATCAGTACGAGCTTGTTTGGCGACGGCAATTGCGATTTCCCTAGCGGATTTTTGGGCATTTTCCAGGGTAGGTAATAGAGGTGCTGTCAAATTTTGATGAATCGGTGCGCATTTATTGAGGGTAGAACACGCCGCCCATAACATATTATCCGTTACTTCTTTGGCCTTGATGGCAATTACTCCCAGACCGATGCCGGGGAAGACCAACGCATTATTACATTGCGCAATCCGTCGAGATTCACTTTGGTAAAGAACAGGGGCAAACGGGCTGCCGGTGGCAATTTTGGCTTGGCCGTTTGTCCATGCTAATAAATCAGCCGGGGTTGCTTCCGCTTTCTCGGTCGGGTTAGAAAGCGGAAAAATAATCGGCTGCGCAGTGTATGAAGCCATAGCCTTAATCACTTCTTCACTAAAAGCACCACCGCGGGCAGAGCTACCGATTAAGACGGTGGGCTTCACTTGATGGATCACCTCTAATAATTGAATGGAGGTAAGGTCATTCTCTCGCCAAATAATGTCTTTCGTTTTGCGCGCGTAAGGAACTTGTTCTTGGGTAAGATCGGAGTGCGTATCTAATAAAAGCCCCGGCTTATCCAATAACCAGAAACGAGAGCGCGCCTCTTCAGAACTTAAACCTTGGCGTATCATGGCGCAGCAAATTTGGTCAGCCACACCGGTGCCGGCCGAACCGCTACCAAAAATGACGATGCGCTGGTCGGTTAAACGGCTTCCTGTGCTGTCTACGGCCGCCATTAAAGCAGCCAGGGTGGTGGCGCCTGTTCCTTGAATATCATCGTTGAAGGAACACACAGTATGCTGATAGGTTTCTAAAATGCGCCGGGCATTGGCGCGGCCAAAATCTTCCCAATGCAAAAATATCGTGGGGAATTTCTCTTTCACGGCTTGGATGAACAGCTCAATAAATTCGTCATAAGCGGCACCGGTGATGCGTGGGTGGCGCCACCCCAAATAATAGGGATCGTTTAATAGCTCTTCGTTATCGGTGCCGGCATCTAATAAAATAGGTAAGGTATTGAGAGGATTAATACCACCACAAATGGTATACACCATCAGTTTGGCAATCGGAATTAGCATCGCGCCTATGCCTTGGTCACCGATACCCAACACACCGCCACCATCGCTGACGACCAATAAATCAACTTCAGGATTACTGCGGGAATTGAGGATTTCTCGGATTTCATGCCGGTTTTCGTAAGAAATATAAAGCCCGCGTGGTTGTTGAAATTCCCGGCTGAATTTTTCCACGGCCAAACCCACGGTGGGGGTGTAGAGAATCGGTAACATCTCTGCTTCGTGGTGTTGCACTAGTTTATAAAAAAGGACTTGATTGGTATCGTGGACTTGATTAAGAAACGTATTTTTTTGTAAAGGAGAACTGTACGATTGGTATTGTAAATAAGCGCGATTGACTTGGTCGGTTAATGTTTCTTCATGGGCTGGTAATTTTCCCATCAGACCAAACTGATGGCGTTCCTCTTGAGTAAAAGCTGTGCCCTTATTCAATTGTGGCGTTGTTAATAATGGTTTGCCTTGTAACGAAGTCTCTATCCATTGATTACCAGTGTGGGGATCGATTTTTATGATGAAGTCAAGCATGTATACAATCTCAAATTATTTTTGGCGGCGGGGGGGCTTTTCTAAATTTTCTATCAGTTTTATCGGTTGAGGTGAAAGGCGAATCTGGGGAGAAGAATCATTATCGGCGACTGTTTTTGGAAAACGAATATATTCATTCCCCGTTTTAGCATCTGTTTTCCAATGCAAATGACGATACATACCTTCACCTAAAGGTAACATGGGGTATTTGATCACGTCAAAGAAAGGAGAGTAATCGAAATCTTTGGGAGTATAAAGACGAGGGTTGCGACTCACTAAGCTGATGCCTCTAGAATCACGGATAATTTCCGGCAAAATAGGGAAATGGACGGATTGAAAAGCACTGGCGATTAGCGACGAACAAATCTCTTCCGTCGGTTTTAAGGCATTATGCGTAAATAAGCTGGAACGCCAACGTCTGGGCATGATACCCCACGGCAAAAGAAAACGAGCCAAATCGAACACGTGGCGTATGCTATAACGCATCCCTAAATGATGGATGGCATACGCTATCACTTTCTGAGAATCGGTCCGCGAAATTCCACGCGGCCGACAAATGCGCACTGTGTAATCTTTGTAGCGTGCCAGCGGTGTTATAATGGTACCGTGGCCCATCAAACTTTCAATGACTAATTGTTCTTCGGGTGAGCCGGAAAAAAATTTTCTAACTTGTGCGCGCAATTCCGGGTCTTTCATATCACACAGCCTACCGATATAAAGCGCCGAATGCGACCAGGTGCTATGGGTAATCTGTTTGACAATCTGGCTGACTCGGTTCAAGCCTTCCACCAGCAAGACATCGCCGGAACGAACTTCAAATTGAATGCGTTCAAAATCGTAGAGATAAGAAGGTGGCACGGGTGGTTCGTGTAATAACCACATGCTGAACTTTTGAATCAACCATTGTGCGAGATATGATTTCATAGGCGGCTAAATGGCTTGGGCAAGTTGTTTGGCATAACCAAGGTAATTATCAGGAGTCAACGATTTCAACTGATTTTTTACCTCACCTGGTAAATCAAGTGTATCAATAAAATCAAGCAATGCTTGTTGATTAATGGTTTTTCCACGTGTTAATGATTTCAGTTGCTCATAGGGTTCGGCCAACCCATAACGGCGCATCACTGTTTGGATGGCCTCCGCCAGCACTTCCCAATTATTCGCCAGGCTTTTGTTCAATTCCGTAGGATTTATCTGGAGTTTCGATAAGCCCCGCTGGCAAGCGGTATATGCCAATAAAGTATAGCCTATGGCAACGCCTAAGTTACGCAACACCGTGGAATCGCTTAAATCGCGCTGCCAGCGCGACACCGGTAATTTATGACTTAAATGTTCGAACAAGGCATTGGCCAGGCCGAGGTTGCCTTCGGCATTTTCAAAATCAATGGGATTAATTTTATGCGGCATGGTAGAAGAACCAATCTCACCCGCTTTGGGCTTCTGCTTGAAGTAGCCCAGAGAGATATAACCCCACACGTCGCGGCTAAAATCCAAGAGCACGACATTAAACCGCACCAGAATATGGAATAATTCGGCTAAAAAATCATGGGGTTCAATTTGAGTCGTGTAAGCATTAAAACCCAGTCCTAGCTCGGTGACAAAACTCTCCGCCACGACCGGCCAATTGACCTGCGGGTAAGCGACTTGATGGGCGTTGTAATTGCCCACCGCGCCATTCATTTTACCCAAAAAGGTGATTTGCTGAAGTTGTACATATTGCCGTTGCAGACGAGCCACGGTATTGGCCAGCTCCTTACCAACCGTAGTAGGGGAGGCTGGTTGACCATGGGTATGGCTGAGCATGGGTTGTTCAGCGTATTGGTGTGCTAATGCCCTTATCATCCCAATGAGTTGCTCCATCTGTGGCAACAGCACTTGGTCGCGGGCGTCTTTCAACAAAAGCGCATAAGCGAGATTATTGATGTCTTCAGAGGTGCAGGCAAAATGAATGAATTCGCGAATAGCGGTTAACTCCGCGTTATCGGCCAGTTGTTGTTTGAGAAAATATTCCAGCGCTTTGACATCGTGGTTGGTGGTCGCTTCAATATCTTTGATCTGCTGGGCATGGTCGACATTAAATTGTTGGAGGATTTCTTCCAATACTTTTTGCGCGGAGGGGCTTAGCGTGGTCACTTCAGGGATATCTGGTTGGGCTGCCAGGTGTTGCAGCCAGCGTATTTCAACCAGCAATCGATAACGTAATAGGCCGTACTCACTGAAAAAAGGCCGTAAGGCAGCTAATTTGTCGCGATAGCGACCATCCAAAGGGGAGAGGGCGGTGAGCGCATTATCGGGCATGAATGATGGCCAAAACGAGAGGAGAAAACAGTTTGTGCATAGCAGCGATAACCCGGTAAATAGAATCCCTGATAGCGGGGCGGCTCGCCCGCACGCCCACGGCAATTATTAACAGTCTATCCCGTCACGAATCCTCTGGTCAAGCCATAGCTAAGCTTTGTTTATTCTGCTGTTTTTCTGCTATGATGTCTGCCTTTTCGTCAGGGAATCCACCCATGCCATCATCGCCAGTTATTTTAGCGGAAGACGTGACCTTTGGTTATAAAAACCACCCCGTCATCCAGCATTTTAATGGTGCGATCGAAAAAGGGCAGTTCCTCGGCATATTCGGCCAAAACGGGGCCGGTAAAACCACGTTTTTGTGCAGCTTGCTGGGGCTAATACCTTGCAGTGGCCGCCTGACGGTATTGGGAGAAACGCCACGTCGAGGTCATGTTGGTATCGGTTATGTTCCTCAATGGATGCCAGAGCTGGGAGTGGCCATCAGCGGCAAAGCCTTGTTGGCTGCCACTATTCGAGGCAATCGTCTCGGGTTACCGATAATTCAAAAACGCGATCGAGACGATATAGAGGAAGTCATTGCCTTGGTCAATGCCCAACACTACATAGACCGACCCTTTATGGAATTATCCGGCGGTGAGCGCCGACGCTTAATGATTGCCCAAGCGCTGCTGGGTCATCCTGACATTCTTTTGTTGGACGAGCCCTTAGCCAACCTCGATCCCCATCACCAATACGCGCTGCTGGAATCACTGGAACACATTCGCACCCAAACGGGCGTGACATTGCTATTAACCGCCCACGACATCAACCCATTGCTCTCAGTCATGACCCAGGTGCTTTATTTTGCGCGAGGCAAAGCCGTGATCGGTAGTGTGGCCGAAACCATTACCAGCGAGGCGTTGAGTCGATTATACGAATCCCCGATTGAAGTCATACACCAAAAGGGGCGGATTTTTGTTGTGCACGGCAACACAGGACAACCTGAAAATGTCTTTTGTCACTGATTGGATCACATCCCCGTTTCAATACGATTTTATGCAGCATGCCTTTTTGGCCGGCAGTTTAGCCGCGTTGCTATCGAGTTTAGTGGGCTTTTTTGTGGTGGTGAGACAACTCGGCTTTGCCGCTCACGCGCTCGGCCATATCAGCTTTGCGGGTGCGTGTGGGGCGGTATTATTCGGTTGGCCGCCGATCGCTGGCCAATTGTTAATCAGCCTGGTCGCGGGCGGCATTATGGGTGGCATCGGTAAGCGTATCCAACACCGAGATACGATTATCGGCGTGACTTTGGCCTTGGCATTGGGGGTCGGTGTATTATTTTTACACTTTTATCAATCCTACGGTGGCCAGGCCAATAGCATTTTATTTGGTGATTTGTTAGGGGTATCGGATACCGCCTTACATTGGATGAGTGTACTGACGATATTTGGAATGATAAGTTTAGCCATACTAGCTCGGCCGTTGTGGTTTGCCAGCCTATCCCCCGCACTGGCCGAAGCGAAAAGCGTGCCCATTCGCGGGTTGGGTATTTTATTTTTCGGCATTGTTGCCATTGCGATTACGCTAGCTAGCCAAGTGGTTGGCATTTTACTGGTTTTTACCTTAGTCGTAGGGCCTCCCGCCATTGCCTTGCAATGGACCAAACATTTTTGGACGGGTATCAGCCTCTGTTGCCTCCTAAGCCTTAGCATTGTCTGGGCTGCTATTTTTCTGGCTTATTATATCGATTGGCCTATCAGTTTTTGGATCAGCGCTTTGGTATTTGTGCTTTACCTGATCGGCTTACTACCCCGCCATACCCGCGCTCCCCGGTTGAGCAGCGCTGAAGAGGGCTGACTAAAGCCAGTCGCCAACTTGGAAAAACCAAAAACCCTGACCTATAGTTTTAGGAGGTACATGCTAAGGAAGGATTCCTCTCATGCGAAAATTATACACCCTGCTATTGCTCCCCTTATTGTGGATAGCCCTCACTGGCTTAGAGCTGCAGCCCCTGCCGGTCAACATTCAAAACGACGCTGACACTGGCTTAGAGCTGCAACCCCTGCCGGTCAACATTCAAAACAACGCTGACACTGGCTTAGAGCTGCAGCCCCTGACGGTCAACATTCAAAACGACACTGATGTCGACATCGCCATGAGCACCATCTTTGACCGTAACCTGGATCAAGACAAGGTAGACCGTATCGAAGATCGCGTCTTGTACGCCCACACCACTCGAACTTTCTCCATCAACCGCACCGGTTACCCCGCTTCTTTGTTTATAGGCTTTCGAATTGCTCTAACCCAAGGCCTTAATTCCGGTCTTAAAATCGCACGATGGGAGTACGAGGAAAGGAGTGGCAGCGACGCCTCTTGCCATATCGAATCCGCAGCTGACCCGTTCACGATTGGCTGCACCGGAGACAACGACTTATCCGCCCCCACCATGAACATTAATATTGGCCATAACGCCCCCTCCGTAGTACCCCGTCCCCTGATCAACGGCGGCGAACCCGATGCCGGCCCCCCTTCTTATCCCTAGGGTTCTATCGCAGCTTTAAGGTGGAGAGCCCCAACAACACGAGGATAAAAGTAATAATCCAAAAACGAACAATCACGCGGGGTTCCGGCCAGCCTTTCAATTCAAAATGATGATGCAAGGGGGCCATTTTAAAAATGCGGCGGCGGGTTAATTTGAAAGAAGCGACTTGTAGCACCACAGAAATCGTTTCCATCACAAAAACGCCACCCATAATAAACAAGACTAATTCTTGGCGCACGATGACAGCCACAATGCCTAGGGCTGCCCCTAAACTCAGCGCACCGACGTCGCCCATGAAAACCTGAGCCGGATAGGTATTAAACCATAAAAAGCCAAGGCCGGCGCCGACGATGCTCGCGCAAAACAGCGTTAATTCGCCAGCGCCGGGGATGAACGGAATCGTTAAATATTTTGAGAATTCAATATTACCGCTAAGGTAAGCGAAAATAGCCAAACCACCGGCGACCATGACGATGGGTAATATGGCTAAACCGTCGAGGCCGTCCGTTAAATTCACGGCATTACTGGCGCCGACGATCACAAAGTAACTCAATAAAATAAAACCCAAACCCAAAGGAATAGCGGCATGTTTTATGAATGGCAACAGCAATGAAGTTTCACTAGGTGTTTTCGCTAAGCAATACAAAATAACAGCAATCGCCAAACCCAATAACGATTGAAAAAGGTATTTCCATTTCGCGCGCAGACCCACACTGTTTTTTGCATACACTTTCAAATAATCATCTAACCAACCAATGAAACCAAAACCCACGGTGCCTAGTAGCGCGATCCAAACATAGGCATTACTGAGATTACACCAAGCCAACACACTGACGCAGATAGCCACCAGAATTAACATGCCGCCCATCGTCGGGGTGCCGGCTTTTACTAAATGCGATTGCGGTCCGTCGTCGCGAATCACTTGCCCCAGTTGACGGTAGGTTAATTTGCGAATCATGTAAGGGCCGAGTAATAGCGCAATCAGCAAGCTAGTTAAGGCAGCTAAGATGGAGCGAAAGGTGAGGTATTGAAAGACACGAAACCAGACCACATGGGGTTGTAATAATTGAGTTAACCAAAATAACATACTAAAAATCTCTTACTGGTGAAAGTGTGAGTAAGCACCGGATTAACGATTAGCACTGTAAACCCCCTCTCCCGCGCGAGGAGTTTGGGCAAAAGCTGCAAACTTATTCGCGGGAGAGGGTTAGGGGAGAGGGTAAAGTCTCATGCTATCCATTCGCCCTCTCCCCAACCCTCTCCCGCGAACAAGTTCAGAGCCTTTATTCAAGCCCCTCGCGCGGGAGAGGGGGTTTATAGTGCTAACTCCTAATCTAATACTCCCTCACAGTTGACTGAAAAAGATGTGTGCATACCCTAGCCCACAAGGGGAGAAGGATCCACACAACAATGCCCAGCAAGCATGCCGGGACATGGGCAGATGATTATGCCCTCAACTGGGTAAATCAATTTACTAATAACGCGGCAACCACTTTTTCCATGTGCATACTACGAGAGCCTTTTACTAATACCGTAGTTTGTGGTGATAACATGGCTTTTACTGCAGTGATCAGCGCGAGTTGCTCGGTGAAATGCTGGGCGCCTTGGCCAAAATTTTCCGCAGTTAATTGGCTTAGTGGACCATAAGCAAATACGTGTTGTATTCCTAAGTCTTTAGCGGATATCCCTAATTGACGATGGTATTCTTCCGTTTCATTGCCTAACTCCAACATATCCGCCAACACCAATACTTTTTCACCGGTTTGTTGCGCTAAAGTGGCCAGAGCCGCTTGGTAGGATAGTGGATTGGCGTTATACGTGTCATCAATCAGGCGAGCGCCGGTTGGCGTAACATGTTCATTCAAGCGCTTGCTGGCTGCTGTGGCTGTCTGCAAACCGCTTTGGATGGTGGCAAGCGGTACATTGAGTGCTGTCGCAACGGCTGCTGCTGCCAGCGCGTTCATGACATTATGTTTTCCCAACAATGGTAAACGGATAGGGGTTTCACCCGCCGGAGTGATCAGCGTAAACGTCGGTTTGCCAGCTTTGCTCATTTTGATATTTTTTGCCGAGATCGCAGCTGGCTTTGTTAAACCAAAATCAATCTTAGAACGGTGTTGATTTAAACTGCGCCAGTAATCAGCATAGGTGTCATCGGCATTAATAATGGCAATGCCATTCGTAGCCAAACCTTCAAAGATCTCACCTTTCGCTCGGGATACCCCTTCCACACTACCCAGGCCCTCTAAATGAGCCGGCCCGGCATTGGTGATAATAGCCACCGTGGGCTTGGCAAGACGAGTCAGATAAGCAATTTCACCAAAATGATTAGTACCCATCTCGATCACGGCATACTGATGCGCGGCGGTTAATCGCAATAGAGTCAGTGGCAGGCCGATCTCATTGTTAAAGCTATTTTCGGGGTGTAGGGTTTCACCACACTGCTGCAAAATGCTGGCAACCAGAGCAGTGACGGTGGTTTTTCCGCAGCTGCCGGTAATGCCGACCAGCGGCAGGTTAAATTCCCCACGATGGAAGGCGGCGAGTTGGCCCAATGCCTTCACCGTGTCTTCTACCTGTATTTGTGGTAGATCAGTGCTAACCGGTTTTTGTACTAATAAGGCTTTGGCCCCCTTTTCTTTGGCTTGCTGGGTGAATTCATGGCCGTCAACCTTCGCTCCGACAATGGCAACGAATAAATTGCTGGGTTGAAGTGTGCGAGTATCGGTGCTGACACCGGTAAATTCACCATCGCCGCCGGAAAGGGCAGCGTTTAATAATAGAGTGACTTGAGAGAGTTTCATAAGTTTTTCAGCTGCAAGAGTTGTTTCACTTGTTCGGCGTCATCAAATGGAATTTTTTCATCCCCGACAATTTGATAACGTTCGTGGCCTTTGCCAGCGATTAATACCATGTCATTGGCGCTGGCGCAATCAATGGCATGGGCAATAGCGGAATGACGATCGTGTTCAATCTCCACGGCCCAAGGGCAGAGTAAGCCTTGTAAAATATCCTCGACTATTTTTTCAGGGTCCTCGTGGCGCGGATTATCGTCGGTAATAATGATTTGATCGCTAAAACGTTCAGCCGCCTGGCCCATCAATCGACGTTTACCGGCATCACGGTTCCCCCCGCAGCCAAATACGCACCATAGGGTGCCGTGGCAATGTTCCCGCAGGGCATTGAGCGCTTTTTCCAGGGCGTCTGGCGTGTGGGCGTAATCCACCACCACGGTGGGTAATTTGCCGCCACCAAACGTCTGCATTCGCCCAGGAACAGTGGTTAATTGCGACATTAGCTGCAAATTTTCCTCGAAGGGAATGTGCAAAACACCCAACGTAGTGAACACAGCCAATAGATTACTGAGATTAAAACGGCCTAATAGCGTGCTGTGCAGCACCCCATTTCCCCAAGGTGAGGTGATTTGCGCACTTAAGCCATGGGGTGTTAATTTGATGTGGTCAGCATGAACTGTGGCGTTAGCATCGAGAAGGCTGTAACTATAGCAATCCAAAGACCCAGTGAATTCAGCTAATAATTCCTGGCCAAAGGCATCGTCACTGTTAATAACAGCCGATTTTAACCCCGGTTGTAAAAATAGGCGTCGTTTCGCTTGACCGTATTGTTGCATGGTATGGTGGTAATCCAAATGGTCTTGCGTCAAATTGGTGAATACCCCCACATCAAATGACACACCAGCGACACGGTGCTGGGCAAGACTATGAGAAGACACTTCCATGGCTACCGATTTAGCCCCGTGCTGTTTTAAAATCGCTAATTGTTTTTGTAATTGGATAGCGTCGGGTGTGGTGAGGCTGCCTGGCTCCAATTGATCTGGAAAACCATAACCTAGCGTACCAATAATGCCACAATGCTGGCCGGTTAGTGTTAAGGCTTTCGCAATTAACTGACTGCACGTAGTTTTACCGTTGGTACCGGTAATACCGATCATGCGTTGGCTTACGCTGGGATTGCCGAAGAAACGAGCGGCGATAAGGCCCACTTTTTCATTCAGCTGGGTTGTGGTTAGGGTGGGTACCGATAACGCTTGGGTGGTCTCAGCAGCGCTTTCATCTTGTAAAATGGCGACGGCACCGCGTTGTATCGCTTGCTGTATGTAATGGCACCGTTCGATTACGGGGCCAGAATAGGCGATAAATAAGTCCCCTGGTTTCGCTTCTCGGCTGTCGGAGCACAATCCGCTAATACTGATTTGCGGCGCGGGACTGTGGACAATGCCATGCAGTAATTCGGCCAGGGTAATACCGACAGTGGCTATGCTATCCATGAGAAATCCTTATCTTGAAGTGAGTAATGCATTTTTTGTTTTCATCATCGGTTGTAAATCATCGGGCGGAATATTGAGAAAGCGTAACGCATCGCCCATTACTGTCGCAAATACCGGTGCGGATACCTGCGCACCAAAATGAATATTGCCGGAAACGCCGTGCAGAATCACGGCCACTACTAAGCGAGGTTGGCTGAGCGGTGCAATGCCAATAAACGAAGAGGTGTAATGCGATTTATCATAGCCCCTGGCGCCAATCATATACGCGGTTCCGGTTTTACCACCGATTTGATAGCCTGGGATTCGGGCATTCAAACCGAGCCCGCCTTCGGCCACAGCCTGTAATAGCACAAGAATTTGTTGGGCCAGTGCAGCATCCATCATTTGCGGACCCGGGGCGGTTTTTTGATCTGTTTTAATAAAGCTGATAGGGCGCTTTTGCCCCTGAGAAGCCAGTATGCCGTATGCTTGCACTAACTGCAAAGCAGTGACGGATAAACCATAACCGTAAGCCATCGTCGCTAAATCAGTTGGTCGTTTGATGCGGTCTTTAATTAATACACCCGAACCTTCACCGGGAAAACCGCTGCTGGTACGTTGGCCAAAACCAACACGCGTCAGCATATTCCAAAAACTTTCCGGTGGCAGTGATAAGGTTATTTTCGCCGCGCCAATATTGCTGGATTTTTGCAATACTTGAATGACGTTAATAATACCAAAATTATCATCGTCATGAATAATGCGACCGTGGATATTCATCCAGCCCGGACGGGTATCGATTAAAGTGGTTGGTTTGTATTTACCGCTGGCCAGGCCATTGGCGATGCTAAAAGGTTTCATCGTTGAACCGGGTTCGAATAAATCCGTGACAGCGCGATTGCGGTAATTGGCATCCAAAGTGGTGCGCGCATTGGGATTGAACGAAGGGTAATTAGCCATAGCCAACACTTCACCCGAATTGCTGTCTAACACGATAATGGAGCCGGATTCGGCATGAAATTTCGGTACCGCTGTTGATAAAGCATTGTAAGCGGAATGTTGCAAGCGAGAATCCAAACTCAAGGCCAAATCGTGTCCTTCTTGCGGTACTCTTAACACGCCTAAATTACTGACAATCTGACCCAATCGGTCTTTGACCACTTGCCGTTTGCCGGGCACGCCGCGCAGCCATTCATTAAATTCCAGCTCTAAACCTTCTTGACCATTATCATCGATATTAGTGAAGCCAAGTACTTGCGCGGTTTCGGCACCATAAGGGTAAAAGCGACGGTATTCGCGCTGAAAAAACACGCCGTTGATTTTTAAATCTTTCACTTGTTCAGCGATTTCTGGAGAAACACCGCGAGCAAGGTAAACGAATTCTTTGCCATTTTTTCGATTCATTTTCTCTTGTAAGCCTGGCATATCGTGCGGTGAAATCGACAGTATTTTCATCAACGCGGAGAATTGCTGGTTATTAGCATTTAATAATTGGGGATTGACCCAAATGGAATCCACGGGCGCACTGATGGCCAATGGTACGCCATTACGATCGGTCAACATACCGCGGTAGGCCGATATTTCTTCGGTGCGTAAGGTTCGGGCCTGACTTTGTTTCAACAAAAACGTGCGATTGAACACACTCAAATCGAGCATACGACCAATTAGGCCCACCATAACGACCAACAAGACGGCCACGAGGCTAAAAAATCTCCACGAATAATGCATAAATACCGTTAGTCTCGCGAGGCCAGTATAGGGGTAGGGCTAGTGGAGATCATGACAATCTGTTTGATGTTTGGATTTTGCATTCCTAATCGACCTTGGGCAAGGGCTTGGATGCGCTCTTGAGTAGACCAGGTGGTTTCTTCCAACAGTAATTTACCCCAATCCACGCGTAGTTGATTCTGCGCGCTTTGTGCGGTTTGCAATTCGATATTCAATTGACGATTCAGATCGGCGACATAAATAATGGCCAAACCGGTGATGAGTACCAAAATGCCCAATAGCAAGGTGCCAAAGCTGGGTTTACTCAATGCCGTACTGGTGGCATACACCGTATTGCGTTCAGCGACAATCGCAGGCTGCGCAGATTCCGCGCGTTGGGAAAATCGGCGCTCAAAAGCAGCGTCGTCTTTAGGTAAAAATTCATGACTGACCAAGTTCATTACTGTTTCTCCATGACACGTAAAGTAGCGCTGCGGGCGCGAACGTTTTCAGAAATTTCCTGTTCGCTCGGCCGTATAGCGCCGCCAATGTTGCGGATACGAATACTGAGTGTGACTTCGGCATGCGTCAGCGGTAATCCGGGCGGGAGTGCGCTGCTGTTATGCGTTGCGACAAATTTTTTGACGATGCGGTCTTCCAGTGAATGAAAGGTGATGACGACTAATCGCCCGCCCGTTTTTAATACCGTTAGAGCTTGTTCAAGTACGGTTTGTAATTCCGTTAATTCCGAATTAATGAAGATACGGATGGCTTGAAAAGTACGGGTGGCAGGGTGTTTATGAGGCTCCCAACGGGGGTGCGCTTTGGCAACGATGTCTGCTAATTGCCCGGTGCGGGTAATGGGCGTTTGTTGGCGTGAAAAGACAATGGCTTTAGCAATTCGAGCCGCAAAACGTTCCTCGCCGAACTCTTTAAGTACGTGCGTTATTTCAGCAATAGGTGCCGAATTAACCCAATCTTTCGCACTGATGGGCTGTGCTTTATCCATGCGCATATCCAGGGGTCCATCCCGTAAAAAACTAAAACCGCGCATCGGGTCATCTAACTGGGGGGAAGAAACGCCTAAATCCAGTAAGATGCCGTCAATGTTACCGACCCAGTCCCGCTGCTTGACCTGTGCCAACAAGGTAGTGAATGCGCCTTGTTGTAACGTGAAGCGTGGGTCGTGCATCCAAGGGCCTTCACTGGCCGCTTGAATGGCATCAGGGTCTTTATCAAAAGCAATTAAACGACCGTTCGGGCCCAGCTGACGCAATATCTCCGTTGCATGTCCGCCGCGACCAAAAGTGCCGTCTATGTAAATTCCGTCGGGTCGAATCGCCAGATGCTGAATGACTTCCGCTAATAGAACAGGTCGATGCTGCATAATGTCAGTTAATCACTAGTTGAAAAACAGGTGTGTCATTCCCGCCTTCGCAAGAATGACAACGTCTTTCATGTTTACAGGGATAGCGATTGTAGTTCTGGGGGTAAGCTTTCTTCTTCTGATTCTTCGCTTAACCAGTGATTACGTCCCGCTTGCCAATCGGCCTCACTCCAAATTTCAAATTTCTTACCTTGCCCGATAAGCATGACTTGCTTATCCAGGTGTGCGTATTCGCGCAGCAACGGCGGCAACAACAGACGATGGTTATTATCTAATTCTATTTCTGTTGCATGACCGATCAATAATCGTTGGATACGTCGCGATGCTTTATGAAAACTGGGCAGTGCCTCGATTTTTTCTTCTATTAATTCCCATTCAGGTAATGGATAGAGCAATAAACACGCTTCTTGGGTGTCAATGGTAAGTATCATGTGGCCTTCGGCCAGTGTTTGCAGGCGAGCTAAATACCGGGCTGGCATCGCCATTCTGCCCTTGGCATCGAGGTTGACCATGTTAATTCCGCGAAACACTTCCCACTTTCTCCCACTGAAACCCACTTTATACCACATTATGGCACTAAATTAGTAAAAATGCAAAGCCTTGGGAGAATTAGTGCTATAAAAGCTTCTTTATAAAAGTCCGTCATTCCCGCGTCGATCCTTCTCCAACTTGCGACCAACGGAAGTCCCTGTGGGATGGGAGAAGGAGTTTGAAAAGAGGGGGAAGCATTTTTTGTAAAAAAGTATCGATTCTTCAATAATCCCTGTTATTATTACGCCCCAGGGAGATTCATGATGAATACAAGGAATGATCCACCATTCTTGCACAGGTATGTGCCACACAATCCCACCGCCTGGGTAAGGACAACGGAAGCCTGTTTCAGCAGATCTCATCCTCCTCTTTCACCGTTCTTACATGGAGAAAACACAATGGACACCGCCTTAAAAACCAACAAACCCTGGGGCTGGGTTTTAACTTTCGGCATTATTCTTATTATCTTAGGTTTAATTGCCATCAGCGTAGCCGCCATTACGACGATCATTTCCGTGATTTTAGTCGGTGTTTTATTGCTAATCGCCGGAGTTGCCACCATTATTGACGCTTTTCAGACCTGGCATAGCCGCGCCGGGTATTTAATTTTGCACTTGGTTATGGGCCTTTTGTATATAGCGGCTGGTATTGCTTTATTGCGCGACCCATTAATTGGTGCAGTAACCATGACCCTATTATTGGCAATTTTTTACGTTATTTTGGGCATATTTCGCATTATCACCTCCCTGGTTTTCCGTGTCACTGCTTACTGGGGTTGGCGCTTATTTAGCGGTATCGTCACTTTATTGCTCGGTATTTTCATTCTCAGCCAATGGCCGGCCTATAGCTTATTCGTCATTGGGTTGATTGTCGGTATAGAACTTTTATTCAATGGCTTTACTTATCTGTTACTAGCCATTGGCAATCGAACCAACAAGCTGGCCTAAGCTTAGCCCCTTGCAGCGTGGGCGAGCCGCCTGCGCTCCCAGGGTTTCCTTCCGTAACTCCCTATCACCACAGCGCAACACTTTCTGTAGGTACAAAAACGTCGTCCCGCGGCTTGTCCGCGGGACGACGTACCTACAAGCTCAATGCTTAAATTCCATAAATTTTAATATGTTCTTAACAATGTCCGGGTATAATTAATGAAGAAAGAGTATTTGTATCAATCCCAGAAATAACAGAGAAACATATGAGTTTTGAGCAGCAAGCGATTCGCACAGTGACAACCACAGTGAAGTTAGGTTCCGATATAGTTTTAGGAGTACAGCAAGGAGAACCATTAGACAGGGTGACTGGACTAAAATTAAGCGAAATTCCAATAGCTAATATGGCCGTACCCACCGATAGAGATAGTGATCAAGTCGGTCGTTACAGTGAAAAAAAGGCGGAGCATGACACGCTGACAAGTAATGCCAAGCTACTGCATCGAAGCATCGATCTCAATCTGGATGGCATCGAATTAACGGTTGAAGATCGCGTCAGATTAGACGAAGCTGTCAAACAAGTACATTTGCTCTTATTGAAAGACCCACAATTACTAGAAAAATACAAAGAAGCTTGCGCAACTTTGCAAGACTATACCGATGGTAGTAATTCATTCCTTATTGGTCAGACGCTGTCAATGGCACAGCTTATGATTTCGCTAACCGCGGCTGCTGCCGTGTTTCCACCAGTCACATTAGGGCTTGCCGTGACCGGTGCCAGCGGTTTGATTTCTTACACCGGTGAAAAAATTGCCGCCTACCGGGAAGAAAAGCAACGGGGAGGCTTAGATAGCCTAAAAGCGGAAATAGGGCAAGCAGTTAGCACAGTAGCAGATATCTATCTGGATATCGTTGCCAAACGTTTCCCTGAGAATCAAGCCTACATTAACAAAGTCAAAGGAGTGATGGGTACACATTCGGTGGCAACTGCCAGAGACGTAGTTGCGGATTTACAGTTCCTTAACCATTACTTGAGAAATCCCGAAAACGCCAGCGCTCAGGAAGCGATTATCAATAGAGCGGCTTTTTTAGAAAAAGAATTATTGGCCAAAGAGAGAAAAATGCTACAACAAAGCGACAGGGTAGAGGCGCTGGCTAGAAAAATGGAAGAGTGTCGACCAGTGGATGGGGAAATTGTCAATAACTGGAAAAAGAGAGAAGAGCACGAAAAACTTTCCACATTCCATAAAACGGCTGTAAAAAAGCTGGCCGTGTATACAGAAACCTATAAAGCGTGGCGAGAAGAGTTCAAAACCTACCAACCCCATTTAGAGAATGTTTTAACTAAACAGTTAATCGCAAGTCGTGAATTATTAAAGTCCCCCGAATTATCGGAAAAACAGCGACTATTCACCACCAATAAAGTGCAACGATTGGAAAGGTCTTTACTGAAACATCGGGAGAAACTAGAGGAAATGAGCCGAGAAGCCAAGCGCTTAGCAGCGGAGGAGGAACGAAAATCCAGAGTCCGCGTTCGAAAACTGAGACCGGCTCCTATTTCTACTCAGCCATTAGCATTAACCTCGTTACCCAAAGTGCCGGTATTGCAAAGATCGGGTTCGGTCCATATGCATGGCAGTATTAATACCACTGCTCACCCCTCCCCAGACTCATCTACTGGTGTGCTAAATACTCCGGTATCAGGACGCACAGGATTAAGCTCAGGGATATTATCGACTCGCTCAAGCGTTGTTTCTGATGAGCAGAGATCTGCTAGCAGCCGAGAATTGCTATCCCCGGATTTGTCCGAGAAGGATTTTTTAACGCCCAAATCAGGCATGCGTAAAGTAAGATCATTGGAGCGCCTAACTCTCTCTTCTCCCGAGTCTTTATCAGCCTCGCCGCAGCCTACTCCTTCACCAGTCCAGACTACGCCGCTGAGTGCTTGCTCGGCCGGATTTTTCCGCCGTAATGCAAAGGTACAGCCCATGCTGGCATCAATTTCGGAAGAGGGTCTACAAAAACAAAGTTCGGTGGATTCAGAGCCAGAGCAGCCCAAGGCTAAAACTAAGAAACGGGTAGTTTCACTTGGAATGACTTCTTAAGCTAAACAACCCCTTCTCCCCAATAAATTCCTTCTCCCCTTGTGGGAGAAGGAATTTATTGGGGAAGGGAAGTATATTTATTCTTATTCCGGTGTGGGTGCTGCTACCAACGGGGTTACGCCGCCTTGAGCCTTACACTCTTCGGATGTCATGTATGTCCCACCTTTGCCTCGGCACGAATTTTGACCCTTGCACGAATTGACCATTTGGCAAGTAGTGGTCATTAGCTTGCAGGAACTATGGCCCTTACAAGAATTGACGCCATAGCATAATATTTGATTATTATACACAGGGTTGACCTGGACAATAGGCGTGCTACCATCCATAACGGCTTGAGGGCTGGTATTGGCGCAGCCTTTGATGGTTAGCGCCAGGGAGCTTGCTAAGGCTGCTCCTAATAATTTTCTGCGAATATCCATTCGACTCATCTCCATAAAAGTAAAGTAAACATACTTTAAGAATAGCTATGAAAACGGCGTTTACCAGCCTATAGAATGGATCGATATTCGCTTTACCTATTGTGAGATGTATGCAAACCACACTTGACACATTGACTCAATTATTTTTCCAGGCAGCGGTTGCTGCATTCCCCGATGCGGCTATCTCGCCGGCCATGTTGGTCATCACGCCCAGTACTCAAGATAAATTTGGCCACTATCAATGCAATAGCGCGATGAAGCTGGCAGCACTGTTGCAAAAAAATCCCCGCGAAATTGCCCAGAGCTTAATATCTCAACTACCGAATCAGTCGTCAGGTGCAATGGCACGCTATGAGATCGCTGGTCCAGGCTTTATTAACATCACCCTCACGGATGATTATTTGGCAAAACGTATACAGCATATGCTGAATGACCCTTGGTTGGGGGTGGATAGGGCCAAAGATCACCCGAAATTGATCATTGATTTTTCCAGCCCCAACACGGCCAAAGAGATGCACGTGGGGCATTTGCGTTCAACCATCATTGGTGATTGCCTAGCGCGCTTATTTGAATTTTTAGATTATGATGTCCTGCGTCTCAATCATATTGGTGATTGGGGTACTTCATTCGGTATGTTGGTGGCTTATCTTAAAGAACAGCAGGTGGCTATTCAGCCCGAAAATAAAGAGGTTAATCTCACGCAATTGGTGCAGTGGTACCGTCAATCCAAGCGTCGTTTCGACGAAGATCCCGAATTTAAACGTCAAGCCCAACAGGAGGTTATCGCTATCCAACGAGGGGATGAGGAGTCTTTACGGCTTTGGCAACTGATTTGCGATATCTCTCGACGGGCTTATCAGGAGATTTATGATCTACTGGATGTGCGTATTATTGAAAGAGGCGAGTCGTTCTATAACCCTTTTTTAGCGGAGGTCGTTGCTGATTTGATGGCTAAAAATTTGGTGACAATCTCGGATGGCGCCAAATGCATTTTTTTGCCCGGCTTCACTAATCGCGACGGGGAGCTACTGCCGTTAATCATTGAAAAATCCGATGGCGGTTACAATTACGCAACCACCGACTTAGCCGCCATTCGTCACCGAGTGATCAACGAGCAGGCGACTCGCATCATTTACCTCACCGACGCTGGCCAGGCTCAACATTTTCAAATGGTGTTTCAAACCGCTATTAATGCCGGCTACCTAGATCCCGAACGAGTCACCGTTAATCACGTCACGTTTGGTTTGGTTCTGGGTCCTGATGGTAAAAAATTTCGCACCCGCGCCGGTGACACAGAACGTTTAATTGATCTGTTGACAGCAGCTATTACCCATGCCCGCGCCATTTTAAAAGAACGCAGCCCCGATTTGACGGAAACCGAATTGAATCAAACGGCAGAAATTCTGGGCATCAATGCGATTAAATATGCGGATTTAGCCGGCAATCGCACCGGGGATTATGTGTTCAGCTACGAGCGGATGTTACGTTTTGAAGGAAATACGGCTTTATTTTTATTATATGCCTATGTGCGGGTGAATGGCATTAAACGGAAAATGAAAGCGGACATTGACGCCTTGCAGCAACATGCCGTCATACAGCTTAAACATCCGACGGAAATCGCGTTGGCCGTGCACATTGATCAATTTGGTGAAGTGTTGATGCAAATGTCGATTGATCTTTATCCCCATAGGCTAACCGAGTATTTATATCATTTGGCTGAACGCTTCCATGCCTTCTTCCGAGACTGTCGAGTGGAAGGCGACCCAGCATGGGAATCCAGGCTACTGCTCTGTGAAGTAGTCGCCCGAGTGATGCGTCAGGGCTTAGGAATTCTAGGCTTAAAGATGCTGGAGAAATTATAGACTTTTTAGTGAAGGCTGCGGCAATGGACTACATTTTTTCAGAAGCGGCCGTGTTAAATTGGAAAACCTTAGGAATAGTTATTCTTAAGGGAAAAAATCATTCAGGTAGTAGCAATCATCCGAGGTGAATCTACTGCCCTGCCAGGGATTGGCAAATGAATGATTGTAGGAGATTCTCTGTTGTTCAGAAAAATACAGATGTAATGGAAGTAGCTTTTTTAGTTACCTCCAAGTATACAATCGCACCCGTCTCAAATCCAGTTATTGTGGACTGAGCTGAGGGGGTTAGACAGCCGAATAGCTTTGCTGGTCTTTGCGTTGAAATACTTCATTGCCGTCAGTATTTCTTTTTCCACTCTTGGGTGGGAAATGCCTATAACAAAATAGAGACATCTAAAGTTACATGTCATGGAGGACAAAAGAATGTCAAACGAACAATTATTTGAAATCGGTTACCGATTCCTTTCCCAAAAAAATTACCAAGCTGCCTTACCTTATTTACACAAAGCTGCTATTAAAGGCCATATGATGGCGCATCTCTGGTTAGAGAACCTATATGTTCATGGTTACGAGGCTTCATCAGACCAATAGCGGCGCTTAAACACCGATAGTTAACCACTTCCCCTGATGAAAAATAACGGGTAGTAAGCGACTATCCAACAACTCACGCTTTAGGTCATCCGCTGCCTCGACCATAGGTTGTGCCTTTGCGCCAGTATAAACCGGGACAGGCAACACCACAGTGGGTTTTGATTGCATATCAGCTAAAATCACCGGCGCGTTCGCTTGGGTGGTTGGGATTAATAACGTATTCGGTGAATGCTGCGTCGTGGCCATTTTAATATAGCCGGGATTCAATTTTTGCATCGTCGATGGGCTGATGCCATTATTCGCCGCTACTTTGTTCAAATCGACGTTTGCCGCTACTCTAATGGTTTTTAAGTAGGGTATGTTGGTCAGATGGGGCAGCTGAATATTGTAGCGTTGAGGGTGTTGCACCACTTCTGCTAAAGCCAATAATTTAGGTACATAATTGGCTGTTTCTTTAGGCAAGTTTAACTCCCAAAAGGTAGCAGCACGATACCAACGGGATTGTCGTTTCATTTGTTTGTTGACATTGCCAGGCCCCCAATTGTAAGCAGCCAAGGCAATTTGCCAGTCTTTTTTAAACATCTGGTTTAATGCCGTCAAATAAGTCAATGCGGCGTGTGTGGAAGCAACAATGTCGCGACGACCGTCGTAGACATTGCTGGTTTTTAATCCCATATCGGTGCCGGTTTTAGGCATAATCTGCCAAACACCACTGGCGCCAGGACCTGATTTAGCATTGGGGTTGTATTGGCTTTCCACCATGGGTAATAAAGCCAATTCGGCGGGAACCCCATAGGCTTTCGTTTGTTGAAAAATGTAAGAAATATACGGCGCAGCCGCTTGTAAAGCACGATACAAGGATTTTTGGTGTTGTTGCAATACCGCGATCTGCCGATTGATTTCGCCACGATCCACCTCATGATTGAGCTTGAAATTCTGGCTAATTTCATCCCATAACGTATGAGTAAGGGCAGGCTTAGTCTGCTGTGCTTGGGTAGAAGAATCGCTGTGAGCAGACGCTTTGAGGGTGATACTGAACAAAGAGCTGCCACACAAGGCAATACCGACGATTTTTTTACTTTTTCTAACCCAACTCATGATTAAGCCCCTATTGCTAGCCATTTACCCTGATTAAAAATAGCCGACAATAAATGGGCTTGCGCGGTGCTGGCCGCCAATACAGCTGGCTGTGTCTGGGGTTGAGCACTGGCTGCTATTTGAGGGGCAGCGGGTTCATTGGCTGCCACTGTGATATTAGTCGTATGGCCAGTAGGGACTAGTAAAGTATTGGGCGAACTGCGGGTGGTCGCCATCTTAATGTAACCAGGATTGAACTTCTGCATGGTGGCAGAACTTATGCCGTTTGTTTGAGCTAATTGCTTCAAATTCACATTGGCCGACACGTGTACCGCTTGCAAATACTCACCGTTCGGTATATTCGGTAAACGGATATGGTAACGATCCGGATGCTGCACCACTTCCGCCAAAGCTAATAATTTAGGCACATAATTCGCTGTTTCAGCCGGTAAATTGAGCTCCCAAAAGCTAGCGGTTCGGTACCAGCGCGATTGTTGATGCACTTGCTTATCAACATTGCCAGGCCCCCAGTTATAAGCAGCCAAGGCGACTTCCCAGTCTTGATGGAATGACTGATGTAAAAAGGTTAAGTAGTTTAAGGCGGCATCGGTAGAGGCGACCACGTCACGTCGACCGTCATAGCTACTATTACTGGTTAAACCCATGTTCTTACCGGTTTTGGGCATAATCTGCCAAACACCACTGGCGCCCGGCCCAGATTTAGCCAAGGGATTACATTGGCTTTCGATCATGGGTAATAAAGCCAATTCAGCGGGCACGCCGTGTTTCTGGGTTTGTTGATAAATATACGAAATATAAGGCGCAGCGGCTTGCAAGGAGTTATATAAAGCCTGCTGGTGCTGTTGTAACCAAGCGATCTGGCGCATGACTTGGCCACGATCCACTTCGTGATTCAGGGTGAAGTGCTGGCTGATGTTTGCCCACAAGGTATTAGTGGCCACTGTGTTATTTTGTGACGAGTGCAGGAATGGGATTGTGTAAGCTGAACCTTTTAAGCTCAGGCCAATGAGAGAACTACACAACGCGAAACCAACGACTTTCTTGCTAACTTTACGTATTTTCATTGTACAAATAATACACAAATTGATGCGTATTGTCAATGATTTCGGCATGTTTTAGTTGATGATTATATCATAACTAATTGATTTTTTGGCAATACTGGTTCCGGGTGGCTGTGTTCATGATTAAACGGAGTAAGGAAGGTCTTTTAATAAATATTTATAAGAATTTGAAAGTTAAAGGGGGGTGTTTAAGCCAAAAAAAATCCTCCTCCCGCAAGGGAGAAGGACATGAAGCTTAAGCTACTGCGGTTGGCAGGGCGTCGGTTCTAACCCCGGTGTTCACAGGAACAGAGTTGGCTATCGAAGTACTGTCCGCTGATGCAACCACCGCATTCACCGGCATTAATAAGGTATTGGGTGAATAACTGGTCGTGGTCATTTTAATATAGCCCGGGTTGAACTTCTGCATGGTCTCAGGGCTAATGCCATCTGTTTGCGCCAATTTCTTCAAATCGACGTTAGCAGCCACATGCATCGGTTGCAAATACACCCCATTAGGCACGTTCGGCAAACGAATACCATAACGATCCGGATGTTGTACCACTTCAGCCAAAGCCAACAATTTAGGCACGTAATTCGCGGTTTCAGCAGGCAAATTTAATTCCCAAAAAGTAGCCGCTCGGTACCAACGTGATTGTTGATGCATCTGTTTATCGATGTTACCAGGACCCCAGTTATAAGCAGCCAGAGCCACTTCCCAGTCTTGATGGAAAGTTTGGTGTAAAAAGTTTAAGTAATTCAACGCCGCATTAGTAGAGGCGACTACGTCACGTCGACCATCGTAAGCGCTATTATTCTTAAGACCCATATTTTGGCCGGTCTTAGGCATAATCTGCCAAACACCCGTAGCGCCAGGGCCCGATTTAGCCATTGGGTTACATTGGCTCTCAATCATGGGCAGTAAAGCCAATTCCGCAGGCACACCGTGTTGCTGGGTCTGTTGATAAATATAAGAAATATAAGGCGCAGCCGCTTTCAAGGAGTTATATAACGCCTGTTGGTGCTGTTGTAACCAAGCGATCTGCCGCATAATTTCCCCACGATCCACTTCGTGGTTCATGGTGAAATGTTGGCCGATATTTGCCCACAGTGTGTTGGCAGCTACTGGGTTATACTGTTGCGAAGGGTTAACAGGGATTGTGTAAGCCGAACCTTTTAAGCTCAGGCCAATCAGTGAACTACACAACGCGAGACTAACGACTTTCTTACTAACTTTACGTATTTTCATTGTGTAATTATTACACAGTTCAGGGTGGCAAGTCAAGCCTTACGTCAGTTTATTTTAAGATATAGGCTTAAATTCATTGTGTAAGTGATTGATTTTAACTAACTGACTGATTTTAGGTAGGTCAGTAGACGAGAAAATGGACGTAAGATGGCATTTACGACAAAAACACTAAAAATTAGCAAAATATATCCGTTCTCCTTCTCCCCTTGTAGGAGAAGGTGCCCGTAAGGGCGGATGAGGGGTCAATTTCGGAGGCACTGACTAGGTAAAGCCTACTGATGCTTACTCCTCATCCGTCTTTGGCACCTTCTCCCACAAGTGGAGAAGGTGGGCTGGGCGTACGATCCTGAACCAAGCTTCGGAGCACATATTGAAGTATTCCCCCCTGCTTGTAATACTCCACCTCATTCCAGGTGGCTAAACAGCAAATAAGGCTGGTTTCCACCGTCTCACCATTGGCCCTATGGATAATAGCCTCCACCTTGGCATTGGGTTTAATATTCTCACTCAAGCCTATGATATCAATGACTTCTGAGCCATCCAGTTGCAGGGATTGACGGGTAACACGCGCTGGGAATTCCAGGGGCAATATACCCATGCCAATTAAGTTGGAACGGTGAATACGTTCAAAGCTTTCCGCAATAATGGCCACCACGCCCAGTAGTTTAG
This sequence comes from uncultured Gammaproteobacteria bacterium, assembly GCA_963797335.1. Taxonomy (GTDB): domain Bacteria; phylum Pseudomonadota; class Gammaproteobacteria; order JAURND01; family JAURND01; genus CAWCOU01. Next base: position 238,439 of record CAWCOU010000007.1, read on the forward strand.
AACCCTTTGCCGCCCAATCCCGAGAAGAGCCTGTGCCATATTCTGCGCCCGCGATAATCACCAGAGGTTTCTTCTCTTCCTGATAACGCATAGCGGCATCGAAAATAGGCAAAATGTCATTGCTGGGATAGTGCTTAGTGAATCCACCTTCGACGCCGGGAATCATTTCATTCTTAATACGGATATTGGCAAACGTCCCGCGGACCATGACCTGGTAGTTACCGCGTCTGGCGCCGTAAGAGTTAAAATCGTCAACACCAACCCCTTGTGCCTGTAAAAATTGGCCAGCAGGGCTGTCTGGTTTGATTGAACCGGCGGGAGAAATATGGTCGGTCGTGATGCTATCCCCTAATAAAGCCAAGATTCTTGCCCCTTCAATATTGCCTACCGATTCAGGGTAAAGTGTCATATCGGCAAAGAAGGGAGGATGTTGGATATAAGTAGAATCCGAGCCCCAACTATAAATTTGTCCCTCCGGAATAGCCATATTCTGCCAATCGGAATTACCGGTAAACACATCCGAGTATTGTTCACTAAACATGCGTTGATTCAATACAGCGACGGCTTTGGCAATTTCCGCATTCGTCGGCCAAATGTCTTTCAGGAAAACCGGCTGACCTTGAGCATCGGTACCCAAGGGTTCTGTGGTTAAATCAATGCGAATGGTTCCCGCTAACGCAAAAGCGACCACTAATGGCGGAGAGGCTAACCAATTGGCTTTTACCTGTGGGTGAATGCGCCCCTCAAAATTGCGGTTACCCGATAAGACCGCAGAAACAATTAAATCATGCTCGTTGATGGTATGGGCAACGGCCTCCGGTAATGGCCCGGAATTACCAATGCACGTCGTACACCCATAAGCCACCAGACTGAAACCCAAGGCGTCTAACGAGGTTTGCAGCCCTGATTCCTCTAAATAACGGGTGACGACTTGTGAGCCGGGGGCTAAGGAGGTTTTTACCCATGGTTTGGTTTTTAAGCCCTTAGCCAGCGCTTTTTTTGCCAATAAGCCAGCTGCCATCAGAATGCTGGGGTTAGAGGTATTTGTGCAACTGGTGATCGCGGCAATCACCACATCACCGTGCTTTAGATCAAACTTGCCATCGGTAGCGAAGGCGTCGTCTTGTTCAACGCTGCGTTTGTTCTCGGTCATCAATTGATCAAAAGCCGTCGATAATTGTGGCAGCGGCACTCGGTCTTGTGGTCGTTTGGGGCCGGCCATGCAGGGTTCGATAGCTGCCAAATCTACCGTCAATGATTCGGTAAAGCTCGGTTCTGTTTGTTTGGCATCGTGCCAAAGACCTTGTGCTTTGGCGTAGGCTTCCACTAAGGCAATGGTTTGTGGATCTCGACCGGTTAAATGCAGGTATTCGAGGGTCATTTGATCGATGGGGAAGAAGCCGCAGGTCGCGCCGTATTCAGGCGCCATATTGCCAATGGTGGCACGATCGGCTAAAGGCAGATCTTCCAAACCAGGACCATAATACTCGACAAATTTGCCGACCACGCCTTTTTTACGTAACAATTGAGTAATTGTGAGCACCAAATCCGTGGCCGTCAGCCCTTCACGTAATTTGCCCACTAACTTAATACCGACCACTTCTGGAATCACCATGGAAATAGGCTGACCCAGCATAGCGGCTTCGGCCTCAATACCGCCCACGCCCCAACCCAATACCCCTAAACCATTAATCATAGTGGTGTGGCTATCTGTGCCCACTAAGGTATCCGGATACGCTAATTGACGACCGGCTTCCGTGTGAGTCCATACCACTTTTGCCAAGTATTCGAGATTGACTTGATGACAAATACCGGTATCGGGCGGCACGACACGAAAATTTTGAAAGGCTTTTTGCCCCCAGCGCAGAAATTCGTAACGCTCAAAATTGCGTTGCATCTCCATCTGCGCGTTGATATCGACGGCATTTTTGCTATTGAAGGCATCGACTTGAATGGAATGATCGATGACCAGGTCAACCGCGGATAAGGGATTAATCAACTCGGGGTTGCCACCTAATTTTTTAATGGCATCGCGCATAGCAGCTAAGTCAACAATGGCGGGTACGCCGGTAAAATCCTGCATCAATACTCGGGTGGGACGATAGGCAATTTCATGTTGTGAACGTTTGTCAATTAACCATGCTGAGACAGCGTGCACGTCTTGTGCAGTGACGCTGACGCCATCTTCGTAACGCAACAGATTTTCCAACAGAATTTTCAAAGTGAAAGGTAAATGGCTAATACCTTTTAAACCGGCGGCTTCGGCAGCTGGCAGGCTGTAATAATCATATTGTTGTTGGTTGACGGATAAGGTACGGCGAACATTGAAGGAATCGGTGGGCATACAGGCTCTCCTGAAGCTAAATCAAGCGGTGGTGCTTTGGATATGAATCGTCATCTGAGAATTCAGCGAATTGGCAATAAAACAGTTGCGATGAGCGCTTTCTTTCAGTTTTTGTAATTGAGTTTCGTTGGGAGCTGGGGCTTCAAAAACCACCTCAGGATTTAAATAAATTTCCGCTATGTATAAGCGACCCTCGGCATTTTTTCCTAATTTGCTGGTGGCATTATCGTGATAGCTTTTGATCTTATAATGTTGTTTGCTGGCAATGGCGAGAAACGTATGCATGTAACAAAAAGAAAAACCAGCCAGTAATAATTCTTCTGAATTTATAAAACGAGAATCGCCAAAAAACAGCGAAGGATTCGAAACGATGAGCGTTTCGCCGCCACCAAACGTTAAGCTTGCATCGCGATTGTATTCCTCGTAGTCAAATCCCGAGGTTTTACGATGCCAGCTAATGGCAATCTTTTCTTGGTGAGTTTCCAGAGAGTCGACACTTTGCACTTTTTTAGATACAGTCCAGGCGGGTGAATCGCTGGCGGGAAAAGATTCCGCAATCGCTTCATCAATTAAATCTTGATTAGGCGTTTTTTTAGACGGGGTATCGGGCATGATAATCTCCTGAGTGTTCGATCCTGGCATTAGGGTTAGTATAGCATTGGGACCCAAAACGTGCTATGAAATCCTAAGTGGGTTGGTAATGGCTGCCAACTTTGTCATTTTATGGTAAAAAGGACATATGCTGACTTTATTCAAAAAATGTCTTTGTTTTGTGACCGTGCTATGTGTTTTTTGCGGGCTTGCGCAGGCAAAACCCAAAAGCCCCATTGCTCGCGAGCTATTTGTTCAAAAAATTATCACCGAATGGATGCAAGCCAACACAGTGCCTGGAGTTGCCGTCGTAATTCTTGAAAACGAAAAGGCCTATCCCTATTTTTTTGGCTTTGCTAATGTGGGCACCCAGCAGCCGATTACTAAAAAAACCATCTTTGAAATAGGCTCATTGACTGAATTGTATACAGGGCTATTATTGGCCACCCAATTGTATACTGACCAAGTCAAGCTGACGGATACCATCGCCACCGTAATGCCTGATTTCGTAGCGCCTAAGCCAACCTCACCTTTTAGCACCATCACCTTAATGCAGCTAGCCACTCAAACATCCGGTCTGCCAGCGGCCATTCCAGAGGATGTTAGCTCAAAGGCAGCGTTGGCTTCGTATTTCAGCACCTGGAATCCTACGCTGCCCATTGGTAGTCAATGGCAAAATTCCGGTGTTAATTTTGGCTTACTGGGCTTTGCCTTAGAGGCGATGACTAACCAAACGTATAATTCACTGCTTCGTAGCTCGATACTAGCGCCGCTGCGTATGAAAGATATCGGCATTTACGTCGATCCGGGCAGCAGGGATGATTATGCCCAAGGCTACGATGCGCAAGGCCAAGCGGTGCCTATCAATAACCAAGAAAAATTATTCCCAGCAGCCATTGATGCGAAAATGTCCGTGGGCGATATGGGTAAATTCATTGCCCTGGCGCTGGGGTTGCCAGAAATCCCCGTGCCATTAATAAAAGCTATGCGCATCGCGCAGACAGCTTATGCCAGCAACAGCTCTGATGAGCAATTAGGACTAGGTTGGGAAATTTACCCGGTGACGCGGGAAAATATAGGACACCTATTATACGCGATGAATGAACCCGGTGGCGAGCCATTGAGTGCGCAACCGTTGGAAAAATCAGCTCAGAAATGGGATAGTAAAGCCTTGTTGGAGAAAATAGGGGTTACCGCCGGGTTTAGTGCCTATATCGGACTTGTTCCTCAGTATAAAACCGGAGTCATGATATTCGCTAACCGCGCACTTCCCGCTGATGAAATCGCTAAAATAGGTCGGTCTTTATTATTTAATATTATCGAGACGCCCTCTAAAAGTTAGAGGGGTTAAATCCATTGGTTAATTTCTTGGTGGAATTTCTGGGCTGCTTGCCGAACGGTGGAAAAATAATGCTCACGCTGCGCGCCTTCTGGATAAATAATCGCGCGGGTCACGTTAAGTAAACAATGGGGGCCGGCTAATTGGCAGGCTTGTTGCAAACTCCCGCCCTGTACACCAATTCCCGGAATCAAGAACCAGCGCTTGGGAAACTGCTCGCGCATGGCGGCAATGGCTTGCGTATCGGTGGCTCCGACCACAAACAATAAATGGGGATTATGTTGAGCACAGTCATCCAAGTGCTGCGCTAAGGCTAAATAAAGAGGCTTATGATTAGGTGCCGGCAACTGTTGCAGCCAATTGGCACTGGCATTAGAAGTTCTGGCCAGCACAATAACGCCGCGGCCTTCGTAAGCTAAGAAAGGGGCGATGCTATCAAAACCTAAGTAGGGGTTGACGGTCACGGCATCGGCGTTGTAGCGCACAAAAGCTTCTTTCGCATAATATTCTGCCGTGCTGCCAATATCGCCACGCTTCGCATCCAGAATAACCGGTATGTTTAACTGGTGTAGGTATTCGATGGTTTTCTCTAATTCTTTCTCTAAACCATAAGCATGGTAATGGGCAATTTGGGGCTTATAACAAAGTGCGAGATCGGCAGTGGCGTCAATAATTTTCTGATTGAAAGAAAAAATAGATGGAATGCCTAATGAATGCTCGATAAATTCAGGCCACGGGTCTAAACCAATACAGAGCAGACTCTTGCACTGTTTAGCTCGCTGTTCCAGTTGGGTAATAAACATGCCTGATTCCGATGACCAGAGAAGAGGATGACAAAAAAATGTTGCGCTAGAAATAAACTATCGAGAAGGCAGCCATCTTTGGCCAATCCAATCGGAGAAATGGTAAAAATACACATACGTGGGTATGTTCTTGTTCACCAAATCTCCAACAAGATTGACGCAAAGCTGACTGGGAGTGTTTTACAGAGAAGGAGGGACCTGATCTGTTTGCTTCATGCGAAGTGATTAAACTCTTTCCTTTTCGTCAGTTTTGTTAATGTTAGCAGCTTGTTTTCCTTTGTTTCCTTGTATTACTTCATAACTTACTTTTTGGCCTTCTAACAATGTCTTGTATTCTTCACCCGAACTTTGAATAGCGGAAAAATGTGCAAACACATCTTCACTACCATCGTCAGGTGTGATAAAACCAAAACCTTTCGCCGAGTTGAACCACTTTACAGTTCCTGTTGCCATAAAATTTTCTCTCTTATTGATTGATGATAACTGTGTAATTGTACTACCTTCTTAGGATAATCTGCAATCTTTAAGTAGGGAAGTCTATAGGAAGTTTACTGTTAGGAGCGTTTAAATGCAGTTAATTGTACAACAAACAGTCAAATTGCGCGGTTGTGTCACCGTGCCGAGTTCAAAATCACAAAGTATCCGCGCTATCTTGTTGGCCAGTTTTTGTTGCGGCACATCAACAATTGAAAATGTGCTCGATTCCGACGATACCCAGGATGCGATTCGTGTTTGTCAATTGTTGGGCGCAACCATCGATAAACAAGGCGATAAACTTACCATCACCAGCCGGGGATTACCTCTACAGCCGGTAGCCGATGCCATTTTTACTGGCAATTCCGGAATCACCACTCGCTTCGTCATGCCTTTTTTAGGGCTGAGACAAAACGATCAACAAGCCATGACCTTGGATTGCGACGAACAAATGCGAGCACGCCCGATACGCCCATTGGTCGAGGCATTAAGGGAATTAGGGCTGACGTGTCATTATTTGCAACAAGAGGGCACTTGCCCGGTGGCCGTTTCCGGTTTTTTAAAAGGGGGAAAAGCGGAGGTGGGCGGCATTACCTCGCAATACCTGTCGGCTTTATTATTAGCCTTACCTTGTGCGTTACAAGACAGTGAAATTACGGTCATGGATTTACACGAACGTCCTTATATCGAGATGACATTGAATTGGCTTCGTGAACAAGGCATCCATTATCATCAGCAAACGACACCCGCATCTACCCAGAAGAAACCGACCGTCAGTCGAGATGTTTTTCATATTCCGGGTGGTCAACGATACCATGCGTTTCACAAAATGATTGGCGGTGATTTTTCCTCCGCTTCTTATTTGATTGCCGCGGCGGCATTGATTCCAGGCGAAGTCATTCTGGAAGGTTTAAACATGCAAGACCCGCAAGGCGATAAACGATTGGTACCGATTCTGCAAGAGATGGGGGCCGACATACGCGTTGAACCCACCCAATTGATTATTCGTGGTGGCAAACCCTTACGAGGTGTGCGTATCGATGGTAATGAAATTCCCGATTTATTACCGACATTGGCGGTCATCGGTAGCCAAGCTCAAGGTAAAACCGAAATCTACCATTGTGCGCAGGCGCGTATCAAAGAAACCGACCGAATTCATTCCATGACGCAGGGACTGACGCGGATGGGAATCCGAGTCGAAGAATTGGCCGATGGCATGGTTGTGCATGCCGGCAGATTGCAAGCAGCGAAGGTGCAGGGTTTTGGTGATCATCGCACGGTGATGGCTTTGGCCCTAGCAGGTATGCTAGCCTCTGGTGAAACGCATATTGACGACGCCTTGGCGATGACGAAAACTTTTCCCGATTTCGTCACGGTCATGCAATCCCTGGGTGCGAAAATGGAATTAAGCCATGCATAGGCGAGGCAGGCAAATTGTCTTGATTGGTTTTAAACACGTCGGCAAAACCCAAGTAGGCAAACGTTTAGCCCGTCGGTTAAGAAAACCCTTCACTGATCTCGATCGGCAAATAGAGAAAGTCTATGCTGATACCTTTGATGAAGCACTGAGCAGTCGCCAAATCATGCAAAGACACGGCGAAGATTTTTTTCGTCGGCTGGAGACTAAAGTATTGCGACAGACATTGACAGGTCCGTCCGGAGTTCTGGCCACTGGTGGCGGCACCCCACTACGGACTAAGAATCAATGGCTATTAAAAAAACACCAAATCATCTATATTCAGGCACCAGCTGAGTTAATTTTTGAACGGATTATGCGCCGCGGCCGTCCGGCATTTTTCCCTGAGCATATCGACCCGCTGCTTAGTTTTCAGAAATTGTGGGCTGCACGTGAACCGATTTATCGAAGCCTAAACGCCGTAGTGGTTGAAAATAAGGATTCGGTGACCGATACAGTGGAACAAATTGTCCAAAAACTTGCCAGAAAAGCGCCGGGCGTTGCTCCTCCCAAATAGAAAAGGTTCCTTCTCCCCGTGTGGGCATAGGCGTCAACTTAAGGAAAAAACTCCTTCTCCCCCTGTGGGAGAAGGATATATTTAGAAAATTTGAATTATTCAACAACGCTCCGTGTGGGAGAAGGAGTTTTCTTACATGTGTATAAACTGATGGCATTCAATGCCAGGAAGACTGGTCTATAGAGGATGCAAGCATTTATATGATGATTGATGAAAAGTACTTTGTAACACTTTCCTACTATACTATAAAGAATTAGCAACAGCAGAAAAACGGGCCCGATCACATGAACTATACCATCATCAAAAAATTACCCCTCACAGAAGAAATTCTTCGCGCCATCCCATTGTCTGACCAAGGTTACCGGTCTGTCGCGCAACATCGACAAGAGGTGAAAAATATCTTGGAAGGTAAAGACCCCCGCTTATTAATGATCGTCGGCCCTTGCTCAGCATGGCCAAAAGAAGCGGTCTTCCAATATGCACAAAAATTACTCACTCTCAATGACCAAGTAAAACATGCGCTGAAATTAGTCATGCGAGTTTACATCCAAAAACCACGCACCACGAAAGGGTGGACTGGGCCGATTAATCAGCCGGACCCATTTGGTTACCCAGACATCGAAGCGGGTATTTATTACACCCGAGACATGATGGTGAAAATCATAGAAATGGGTTTAGCCATTGCCGATGAAGCTTTATTTACACATAACGCCAGTGCGTTTATCGAACTCTTATCTTGGGTGGCCATTGGTGCGCGCAGTGCCGAAGATCAAGAGCATCGTATTTTTGCGTCTGGCATTGATTGCGCCGTCGGTTTAAAAAATCCCACCCATGGATCATTGGCGGTGGCCGTTAACAGCCTGATTGCCGCGCAACATCCGCATGTGGCCGTTTTGGATGGTTATGAAGTGCAAACCAACGGCAATGCCCATGCCCATATGGTGCTGCGTGGCAGCCAATCAGGACCGAATTATTCGGTGCCGCATTTGGCAGAGGTAGCGAAGTTAATGGCTACTCATCAAATCAAAAACCCCGCGGTCATTATTGATGCCAGCCACGACAATTGTTTGGTGGCGGGTAAAAAAGATTATCACCTGCAATCGCAAGTGGTCTTAGAAGTATTGAAGAGCTTGCAATCTGAGCAAGCGCTTCGCCCGTTAGTCAAAGGTTTTATGTTGGAGAGTTTTATTCGAGAAGGTGCGCAAAAATTGGATCCACTGAATCCCCAGGCATTGGATATCACCGGTTTGTCGATCACTGACCCGTGTTTGAGTTGGGAAAGCACAGAGGCATTATTATTAGAACTCGCGCAGCGTGTTAGCCCGACATGAAAACGCTTCACGTTAAAATCCCCCCCGTTCCGTCGCGATCGTATGCTTGTTATATTGACGACGGTTTACTACAAGATCCAATAACCGTTCAACGCATTGCTAACTATGGTCAAGCCATCGTGATGATTACCGATCACCATGTGAAAAAACGCTATGCCGAAGATTTCGCAAAACGATTACGTCAGCACGGTTGTCAGGTTTGGCTGCTCTCATTTCCGGCGGGTGAAAAATCAAAAAGTCAGAAGACCAAACAAAAATTAGAACAGAAAATGCTCAGTCACCACTTGGATCGTCAAACCCTTTGCCTGGCCGTCGGGGGTGGGGTGGTCGGTGATATGGCCGGTTTTATTGCCGCTACCTATCAACGGGGTATTGCTTATATACAAATACCGACCACGTTATTAGCCATGGTCGATAGCAGCGTCGGTGGCAAAACAGCGATCGATACACCGCAGGGAAAAAATTTAATTGGTTGTTTCTGGCAGCCGCAGGCTGTGTTTGCCGATATCGCGTGTTTAAAAACTCTGTCAATTCGCCAATATAATGCCGGTTTGGTGGAAGCCATCAAGATGTTCCTCACCCACGACGTGCGCAGTTTTCGTTACGCCGCTAAAAATTTACCGCGAATATTACAACGTGATCCTGCGGCATTAAAACAAATCATTTATCGTGCCATCAAAATTAAAGCCTCAGTAGTACGTACCGATGAAAAAGAACAGAATTATCGGCAGGTACTAAATTTTGGTCATACCATAGGCCATGCCTTGGAACATTTAAGTCATTATCGGTTATTGCATGGTCATGCCGTCGGTCTTGGTATTTTAGTGGAAGCCAAAGTAGCGGAATTACTGGGTCGATTACCCAGTGACCACTATGTTATGATACTGGCTATGTTGGCTAAATTGGGTATTACCCCATACGCATTGCAATCATTTACTGTACAAAAAATAATCGAGGCGACGAAAGCGGATAAGAAGAATAAAGCGGGAAAAGTGTATTACGTGTTACTGGAGAAACTGGGAAAAGTATACAGCGAAAAAAATGTGTATGCACACCCCGTTGCCGATAAAGTAATCAAACAAGCATTAGTGGAATTATTGAAATAATGTAGCTGCCCCCCCCCAAGTTGGGGAGCGGGACGACGTGCGAGAAGTTACGAAATAATTTTTGGATGAAACAATGGCAGGTAATACTTTCGGGCAATTATTTAAAATAACCACTTGCGGCGAATCGCACGGCGGCGCCGTAGGTGTTATCGTCGATGGCTGCCCAGCCGGCCTAGCCATTAGCGCCGAAGAAATTCAACAAGAATTGGATAGGCGCAAACCAGGGCAAAGCCACATCACCACGCCGCGAAAGGAAGAGGATAAAATTCATATTCTCTCCGGAGTTTTTGAGGGTAAAACCACAGGTACCCCCATTTTATTAGTGGCGTATAATAAAGACATGCGGCCGCAGGATTACGACGAACTCAAAAAAATATATCGTCCCTCTCACGCGGATTTTACTTATCTGATGAAATATGGCTTACGCGATTACCGCGGTAGTGGTCGTGCCAGCGCGCGTGAGACATTGGCCAGAGTTGCTGCCGGTGCAATCGCCAAAAAATATTTGCGGCAATCGCTGCACATGGAAATTTTTAGTTTTGTTGAGCAAGTGGGGGAGATTGCCACCGCTATCGATTACCGTAACGTGACCACTTCGGCTATAGAAGCAAATGTGATGCGCTGCCCAGACCCTGCTGTAGCTGAAAAAATGATTGCCTTGGTAGAAGATGTAAAAGAAGCCAATGACTCGATTGGTGGCATCATCAAAGGCATTATCCGCCATGTGCCGGTTGGCTTAGGCGAACCCGTGTTCGATAAATTACCCGCTGATTTAGCGAAAGCCATGATGAGTATCAACGCGGTGAAAGGTTTTGAAATTGGTTCAGGTTTTGCCGGCGTTAGCCTGCGGGGCAGTCAGCATAATGATCCGTTCGTGATGGAACAAGACCGAGTACGAATGAAAACGAATTACGCCGGCGGTACGCTGGGCGGTATTTCTACCGGTGAAGATATTTATTTCCGAGTGGCGTTTAAACCGGTTGCCACCATCAGCCAACCTCAACAAACGGTGACCGTCGATCAAAAAACCGTGACCTTATCGGCGACCGGCCGACACGATCCTTGCGTATTACCACGAGCCGTGCCCATCGTCGATGCCATGGCAGCACTGGTGATGATGGATCATTATTTACGTCAAAAAGTACAAACTTAGTGAAACATATGCCTACAAAAAAACAATTTACCTTAGGAGTTTCTGGCGACATCGGTTCTTTTTCCGAAGAGGCGGCTTTATTGTATGCGCATCGCACCGGCCACAAATATACGCTAGTTTATCTAATGGATATGGAAGGCGTATTGAATGCAGTGGAACGAAAAAAAGTGGATCTGGGTATTTTTCCGGTGGTTAATTTTCGCGGTGGTTTAGTGTCTGCGGCGTTTAAAGCCATGGGCAGACACCTGTTTACTCCGGTAGATGAGGTGTGGTTGGATGTTCACCAATGCTTGTTGGCACAACCTGGGGTATCGATCCAGCAAATTAGAAAAGTAGTGTCACATCCACAAGCATTGGCGCAATGTCAGCATTATCTGCAACGAGAATGTAAGAAAGCCATTTGGGTGGAATGGTCGGATACCGCAAAAGCGGCACGCGATCTAAAAGAAAAAAAATTGACGCGCTATTGTGCGGTGATTGCGTCAGAACAAGCCGCTAACCTTTACGGGTTACAGGTGCTGGCACGAAATATTCAAGACAACCACCCCAATTTAACCGCCTTTATTGTTGTTAAAAGCTAACTAGGAAGGTTTTATGAAATTTGGCATCGTCGGTTTTGGTCGTTTTGGTGCACTCATGGCTGAGGCATTATTGCCGTATGGCACAGTGCAAGTCTGTGATAAAAATTTTGTTAAGGCCACACCACCGCCAGGTATTCAATTCACCACGTTGGCCGAGGTGGCGAAAGCCGATATCGTTTTCTTGTTTACCCCCATTTCTGAATTGGCGATTTGCTGTCAACAAATCAAGGCGCATTTACGTCCAGACGCATTGGTGGTGGATGGTTGTTCGGTCAAAGTCTATCCACTAGAAGTTATGGAGCAACATTTAGCGCCCACTCAGCCATTTATTGGTACGCATCCTTTATTTGGCCCTGACTCCGTTCAGAATAGCGGTGGTTTGGCCAATCACAAAATTGTCATCTGCAAAGGCCGATGTTCAGACCAAGCGCAGGCCCAATTAGAAGAATTATTCCAAAAAATGGGCCTACGGGTTTTACATGCCACAGCCGACGAACACGATAAACAAATGGCGCATTCGCAGGCATTAGTGCATTTTATTGGTCGGGGACTCGGTGCGCTGGATTTGCATTCGCAAGAATTAGCCACCCCGGATTTTCAGGCATTAGTGAATATCAATAAAATGGTGGTCAACGACTCGTGGCGATTATTTTTAGATATGCACCAATACAATTCCTATGCTAAAAGTATTCGTCAAAAACTGATTCATCAATTGTTGCAGATAGAGAAGGCCATCGATCATGCCAAAACTTGAAATATTGCGCGCTGAAATTGCTCAAATCGATCACCAGATTATTCAGCAATTAGCGGAACGACAGAAAAGGGTGCTCGCTATCGGTCAATTAAAAGCGCAAACGGGCCGGGCCATACGCGACGTGGCCTATGAAAAACAATTGCTGAAACATTATGAAGAATTGAGCGCCCAACAGGGTTTAAATGTCGACTACATAAAACGCATATTTAAAGTGATTATGCATTTTTCTCGTCAGTCACAGCAATTATGAATCTGCTATTAAAAATGTTTAGTGGCTCAATGAGTGGTTGAAGTACCGGTAAAAGGTATGAGCGTTGGCATGTCAGTAACGCCAGCGTAAAAGGCAAGTACCTTCACAGGTTCACCATCGGTAATGGCGGTATGCACCGTATTCACCACCCCGGCCAGCACATCGCCTGGTTTTAAAGTTCTGCTCAAACCACTGTCTTTGAGTTCAATTCGAAGCGTTCCCGAAACCACATAGGCAAGGTAAGGCATAGGATGGAGATGCCATTGCAAGGTAGTATGCGCAGGAATATTGATTTCCAAAAGAGTAAGTTCGGGTTGACCCTTGGGATAGCCGGTGTATTTGACACCATTCCAACTATGGTCAGTCTTAAGCAGTACAGTGGAGAAATTACTGACGGGAACGGCCGTGTCTACTGCATAGGCACAAGAGGTATTTAGCCAGACAAACGCACCTAGCAAAAAAGACACATATTTTTTGGATGATAACATGACAAACTCCTGTTAGTTGAGACCTTCCATCACTTCAAAAGAGAGCTGGTTTGGGCTCCGCTTTCTACCCATCACGGATTGTATTCAAGTTTAATGCAGCCAGGGCCTATCGTCAATTAGCCAAGGGAGCAGAGTCTAGGGGTCAAGTCTGGATTTCTGCCTTCAGAGTCTAGGGGTCAAGTCTGGATTTCTGCCTTCGAACGCAAATGGCTGATTTTATGAAAATAAGGCAGAAATCTAGACTTGACCCCTAGGGTGACTAGGGAAGCAAGACAAAAATCATTGCGTTCGTGGCGGGGCAATGCTATTTTAACCAACCTGTTCGTAGGCACGTAGCTCAGTGGTAGAGCACCACCTTGACATGGTGGTGGTCGGTGGTTCGATCCCACTCGTGCCTACCAAAGAATCTATTAAAATCAGCCATTTTAAAAAATAAAAATTCTTGCTTAATTTCTTATGTGCCTAAATGTGACGGAAATTCGATCTGCCGTACTTCTTAACTGGTGGTTAGTAGTGGGCATATCGTAGCCCCATCTTATAGCTAGACCATTTGACGCCTACAAGGGTCATTCTTGCGAGGGCACCGCTTATGCGTAATGACCGCAATGACATCTTAATAAATCCAACTCTAAAGATCATTCATATGGCTGCCATATTTATTTTTCTGGTTATCGTAACCGCAATTCTTTTTAGTTTGTTGCGATGGCAGAAGAGTACTATTTTCATGCTATTTGTTTTGTTAGTAAGCTATGTCGTCGTCGCTAATGGCATTCTTTCGGCGGTGTTGCTAACTAGACTACAGGCGCCGTTTGTAACTAAGTCGAGCATTGACTGGAAGGATAAAAATGCCATTGTCGTATTAGGAAATGGCGCTGTTAAGTTACCTGCTGAAAATGGCGTAAGACCGACCGCATTGGCGTATTCCAGGATTGTTCAGGCCGCGCAATTGTATTTTGAGTGTGTCAAAAGCGGTAAAAAATGTCACATAATTATTAGCGGTGGTGACACGGTTCATACTGGCGTATCAGAAGCGATCAGCTATAAAGAGTTGTTGCAAACTTTAAATGTGCCGCCTGCTGATATCCGGGCTGAAGCACAAAGCCTTAATACTTTTCAGAATGCGAAGTTTACCGGCGCATTATTGAAACAGACCTCTTACGATGAGGTGATCTTGGTCACTTCCGGGTATCATTTGCAACGGTCTTTGCTTTATTTTTCCTATTTCGGCATTACAGCTAAACCTGTCTCCGCCGATTATTTTCAGTCTGACATAACCATTATCCCCAATAGTTTTAATTTTGTATTAACCGATCTGGCTTTGCACGAATACGTGGGGATAATGAGGTTCTATGTTTATAATTTTCTTGGCTGGAATAAAAAGTCTTAGACTGAGGTAAGCCTCGAGACGCGTTAAAAACCACGCCGTTTAATATTCTCTGAACACGTACCTGATATAAAATAAAAACTCCCCCAACTGCCGCGGACGATTCGATCAAATCATGCTAACGTTCAAAAAAATCCCAAAAAATCAAAATGATTTTATAAAAAATGCGTTCATGTTTGTGATAATGGGCTTTATCGTATATACCATGGCTTTGAATTTGATAAAGCCGATGATGCGAGCCATGTTTGAGTATAAGCCCACAACCTGCACAGTAATGGATAACAAAATACTGCAAAGCTACAGCGGGAGAACCACCAGTTATGATGCTAATTTTCTACTATCTTATCAAGTTGCCAATCAAAATTATTCCCACTGGGCTCGCGGTGTTAGCGACAGCTATTCCCTTAAGTTACTAAGTGAAGACGCATTGGCTAGATATAAAATTGGGAAAGTTTATCCCTGCTGGTATGACCCTAATGAGCCGGAAACGGTGGTGTTAAAACGTCCTTTTGATTTCAGCCAAGGAATATTATTGAATGGCATGGATATCCTGTATTCTGTTTTTTTCCCGGTGTTGGTGTTCATTTGGCTACGTATATTATTTCGCTTGGTACAATGGCTAAAAGGTGAAAAAACTCGGGCAATTCCCCAGGCATTTGTTTCGGCTGCCCCAGAAGAAAAACCTCTTTTTGCCGATAAAACCACGGCGCAGATAGAACCCATGCCACTGCAAAAACTGAAAGCATTACCAAAACGATTTAAACTCATTGGAATTAAAATAGTGGTTATTGTCCTCGTGGTGACTATTCATTATCTGCCTTTGGACGTCATTAAAAAAAGCTTTTCATTTTTATTCTAGATCCTCAGGGGTCAATGTGTTCAACTTATCAGCTACACCTTCCCACTGGGCAGCGTCGTCAGGTCCGGGTTTTTTAGCGGCAATAACCGGCCATTTTTTAGCCAATTTGGCATTGAGTTCGATAAAATGTTTCTGGCTCTCGGGCACATCGTCTTCGGCATAGATGGCGTCCACTGGGCATTCCGGCACGCAGAGGTTGCAATCAATGCATTCATCGGGGTCAATCACCAGAAACTGTTTGCCTTCCCGGAAGCAATCGACCGGGCAGACTTCCACACAGTCCGTATATTTACAGCGGATACAGCTGTCAGTTACTACAAAGGTCATGAAGTTCTCCTATAGAACTTTGTTTCTTTGAGTGGATTTATCTTACAATAAAGCCATGACGAGAGTCGAGCCTAAATAAAGAGGGGTTATGGTTACACCAAATGACATAAAACAATGGATAGAGCAGGGGTTACCCGGCGCTCAGGCGGAGGTGACTGGCGATGGCGTGCATTTTGAGGCCAAAGTCGTCTATGCCGATTTCGCGGGTAAGAACATGTTGCAGCAGCATCGTATGGTCTACGAAGCGCTGGGGAACAAAATGGCAGCGGCTATTCACGCATTATCTTTACGCACCGTGATCGCTGAGAATTAAAACACTATTTCTGAGGTCAATATGAACAACGTCGCAGAACGCATCAAGCAGCAATTATCGGATCACGCCATTGTTTTGTACATGAAAGGTACCCCGGTTTTCCCCCAATGCGGCTTCTCAGCCAAAGCCGTCGGTATTCTAAAGGAATGTTTAAAAACGACAAAATTATCGACTGACAACGTTTTATACGTAAACGTATTAGAAGACGACAGCATTCGCGAAGGCATTAAGCAATACGGCCAATGGCCGACCATCCCACAGCTCTACATCCAGGGCGAACTTGTTGGCGGCAGTGATATCCTAGCAGAACTGCAAACCACCGGTGAACTAGAAAAAATGATACAAGCCTGCACAAAATAGCCCACCATAAAAGCCTAGGGTATGCACACATCTTTTTTAGTCAACTGTGAGTAGGCACCGGATTAATGATTAGCACTGTAAACCCCCTAGGGTATGCACACATCTTTTTTAGTCAACTGTGAGTGAGTATTAGATTAGGGGTTAGCACTGTAAACCCCCTCTCCCGCGCGAGGGGCTTGAATAAAAGCTCTGAACTTGTTCGCGGGAGAGGGTTGGGGAGAGGGCGAATGGATAGCGCGAGACTTTACCCTCTCCCCCAATCCTTTCCCGCGAATAGGTTTGCAGCTTTTGCCCAAACTCCTCGCGCGGGGAGAGGGGGCTTACAGTGCTAACCCTCGGTCTTCAACTCAACCTTTACTGGCTTATCTCTTAGCAAATAAATCGCTTCATACTTCGCTTTCTCCGCCTCCTGGGAGGCCGAAGGCGCATGAGTTTCGTCAAATTCCGCGCAAAACAAATCGATGCCACTGACAAAATGCCTATTTTTTTTGTGCTTCAACATAAATGACCCCAAGAAAAGATCCAAATCTTGTGCCCAAATCTAACGGATCCAAAGCCTATCGTCAACGAATCCACTATAATCTAGAAAATGAAATATCGGCGAAGGTCTTGACAGTAACCCATGCACAGTGTCTCATAACAACTTCTTAGGAAAGAATGACTTCAGACCACAATGCCAAACCCAACATTGCAACTTAAAGACGCTGAATTTAAGGACTTATTCAACCCGCATTGGCTTAAACAACTGGACGAACGATTTCTACACCGTTTAAAAGCCGAAAACCTGCAGTTGCATAACGACTTAATGGCTTTTCGACAGCAAACCCGGCCATTTGCCCCCTTAGCCGTCAGCGCCCTATTATTAGCGTGCGCACCCTTGCTAGAAGAGTTCATCGCCGAATTATTTTCCATACAAAAAGAACTCGCCCAATCCGCCCAGGCAACATTATCCCAAAAGCCCATTTTCGCCTTCAAACAATGGTTCGTACAACGCAACGCCCGTCGTCGCCTCCTCAAACAGGAAACCATAGAATCATTTGCCGACCTCCACCAATGGCTACTCGGTGCCTTAACCGCATCATCAATACCCACCGATGACCTGGAAATGGCCGTTTCACTACTAGCCCAGCAATACTTACAGCAACCAGACATCCACACTATTCAAATAGAACAACTCACCCGCTGGTGTATGCGGGCCCTGACCGATCCAGAAGGCCAAGCCGTGGTCAAAGGCTGGGTTAGCTTCCTACTCCCGCAGAAAATTGATTACTACCAATTAGTGCCTTTGCAACCGGTCGTCGATGATCCCATCGGTCGGCTAGAAGGGCCGACCGACCGCTTCCGCATCCGCGATGGTTTTACCTTGACCGACCCGCGCATGACTCCGCGTCAGGTATTAAACGAAATCGACTATTGCGTTTATTGCCACGAAAAAGAAGGTGATTTTTGTTCCAAGGGATTTCCCGTCAAAAAAGGCGAGCCGGAAAAAGGCTTAAAAACTAACCCACTCGGTGAAGTACAAACTGGTTGTCCCTTAGAAGAAAAAATCTCCGAAATGCACGTCTTGAAAAAAGAAGGCTATACCATCGCCGCCCTAGCCATGATTATGGTCGACAACCCCATGTGCCCGGCCACTGGTCATCGCATTTGCAACGATTGCATGAAAGGTTGTATTTATCAAAAACAAGACCCCGTCAATATCCCACAAACTGAAACCGGAATTTTCACCGATGCCTTAGCCCTGCCTTGGGGAGTCGAAATCTACGACCTATTGACTCGCTGGAACCCATTACGCCCGCACCAATGGGTGGCTAAGCCTTACAACGGACAAAAGGTATTGGTCATGGGTATGGGGCCGGCCGGTTTTTCGTTAGCACATCACTTATTGATGGAGGGCTGTGCGGTCGTCGGCACGGATGGTTTGAAGATTGAGCCTTTACCAGCCCGATACCAAGAACAACCTATTTATAGTTATGAGGACATCAAAGAACATTTAGATACACGCATCATGGCCGGTTTTGGTGGTGTCGCTGAATATGGCATCACGGTTCGTTGGGATAAAAATTTTCTGAAATTAATTTACATTAGCTTAGTGCGTCGACCTTATTTCCAAGTATTTGGCGGTGTGCGGTTTGGTGGCACATTAACCGTGGAAGATGTCTGGGATTTAGGCTTCGACCATATGGCCATTGCCGTGGGTGCTGGTTTACCGAAAGCATTACCGGTACCGGGCAGTCTGGCGCCTGGTATGCGGCAAGCCAATGATTTTCTCATGGCTTTGCAGTTGACGGGGGCCGCTAAAAAAAACAGTTTGGCCAATCTTCAGGTTCGCTTACCGGCCGTCGTCATCGGTGGTGGTTTAACCGGAATTGATACGGCTACCGAAGTGCAGGCGTATTACATCAATCAAGTGGAAAAAACTTTAAGCCGTTACGAGAAGCTCACCGAAGTGCTGGGGGAAGCGAGATTAAGCGAGCAATTTGATGATCACAGTTATGAAATTTTAAACGAATTTCTAACCCACGGCCAACAAGTGCGCCAAGAACGCGAAGCGGCTTTCGCCGAACATCGCGAAGCCAATTTTTTGCCCTTACTGCGACGTTGGGGTGGGGTGACCGTCGCCTATCGGCGCTTGATGCGTGAATCACCCGCGTATATCCGTAATCACGAAGAAGTGATCAAGGCGTTGGAAGAAGGCATTTATTATGCTGAAGGTTTAAATCCCAAGGCGGTGCGTTTAGACGAATACGGTCACGTCGAAGCCTTGGTCAGCCAATCGCAATTCTATGACGAGCAAGGGGCTTGGGTTGCCAGTGATGAAGAACATATTTTACCGGCGCGTTCGATTTTTGTCGCCACCGGGGCTAAGCCCAATATTGCCTATGAATTTGAACACCGAGGCACGTTTCATCGCGAAGGATTTGAATACCAGGCCTACAACAGTAATGGCGAACTGCACGCGGTGCACCCGCACGGCCACTGCAAAATCGAGAATTTTGGCGCCTTCACCAGCTATCAACAAAACGGTCATCGCGTCACTTTTTTAGGTGATACCCATCCTGTCTTCCATGGTAGTGTGGTAAAAGCCATTGCTTCGGCTAAACGCACCTACCCCAAAATCCTGCACGTATTAGGGGCAGCGGTGCAGGCGGTGGGCGATGAGCGTGAATACCAAACCTTCGCTGAGCGTATGAAGGAACAATTTAACGCCCACATGATGTCGATTACTCGTCATACGCCCAGCGTGGTCGAAATTCAAATTAAAGCCCCGATGGCCGTTCGTAATTTTTACCCCGGCCATTTTTATCGATTACAAAATTTTGAAACCTTATCCAAAACCGTCGGTGATACCTTGTTGCAAACCGAAGGCACGGCCATATTGGGCGCAAAAGCCGATAAAGCCACAGGCATGTTGTCATTATTAGTGATAGAGCAGGGCGCCAGTTCGCGTTTATTTGCGACCTTACAACCCAATGAGCCTGTGGCGCTCATGGGCCCGACGGGCGTGCGCACGAAAATTCCGCAAGGCCAGGAAACGGTGCTGGTGGTCGGTGGTCGCACTTGCGCGGCGCAATTATTATCGTTAGGTCCGGCACTGCGTGAAGCTGGGAATCGGGTATTAGCGGTATTAAGTTTTAAAACACGAGACGAAGTTTTTCTTCAATCGGAATTGGAATTGGCAGCGGATAAAATTGTCTGGGTCACTCAATACGGTGAAACCATTACGCCAACCCGACCGCAAGATCGAGCGTTGACTGCGGATATTGTCTCCGCTTTGACGCGCTACGCCAGTGATGCGTTGGATGAGCCAGAAGCCCAAGAACTACCTTTTCACACCGTGGATCGTGTCTTGCTGATGGGTAAATATCGCTTCATGCGCTTAATGCATATGGCTGTACATACCGTTTTAAAAGACGCCTTCGTCAAGAAACCTGCATTTATTGCTGCCGTATTTGGGCCTATGCAATGTATGCTGAAAGGCGTGTGTGCCCAATGTTTAAATTGGCAGATAGATCCGGCGACGGGTAAGCGAACCAAAGCGGTGTTCACCTGTTCTTGGCAAAGCCAACCGTTTGAAATGGTCGATATGGATAATTTGCAAGAGCGATTGCAACAAAATCGCAGTCAGGAGATTCTTACCACGTTATGGTTGGATTATTTGTTGACGCATTACCAAATCCAACGAGTGTAGACTCATGAGTAAAAGTCTTTTCCGTTCGACGACACTGGTTTCGGGAATGACATCCATCTCCCGTATACTGGGTTTTCTGCGGGATATGTTAGTGGCACAATTCTTTGGCGCCACCCCGGCTATCGATGCGTTTTACGTGGCGTTTCGAATTCCTAATTTCATGCGCGGCTTATTCGCAGAGGGTGCATTTGCGCAAGCGTTTGTGCCGGTGCTATCCGAATACCGCCAAAAACGATCATTCACGGAAGTGCGGCAATTTATTAGCCGCATGCAAGGCACTTTGGGATTGGCGCTGTGTGTGATAGTCGCGCTGGCCTTATTATTTACGCCGGTAATAACCACTTTATTCGCGCCCGGTTTCACCCACGACCCACATCGCTTTGCGCTAGCCACGCATATGCTGCGCATTACTTTTCCTTACCTACTGCTCATTTCATTAACGGCATTTTATGGCGCCATTTTAAATTCGTATGGATTTTTTGGTATACCCTCGTTTACCCCGGTATTGCTTAATGTGGTCATGATTATAGCCGCTATCGTCGGCGCGAAATTTTCATCACAACCGGTGGTGGTGTTGGCGTGGGGTGTGCTGATCGCTGGTTTTTGTCAGTTAATTTTTCAATTACCCTTTTTGTATTTTCGTGACCTTCTGGTATTACCGCGTTTGGTTTGGCAGGATGAAGGCGTGCGTCGCGTGCTTAAACTTTTGGTCCCGGCCTTATTCGGGGTTTCTGTGGCGCAGATCAGTTTATTAATTGATACATTATTTGCCTCATTCTTACCCACTGGTAGCATCACTTGGTTGTATTATTCCGATCGATTAACCTATTTTCCGTTGGGAATTTTCGGGGTGGCATTGGCGACGGTGGTGTTACCTCATCTCTCGCGTCAACACGCCGATCGTTCCGTGGTCGAGTTCTCAGCGGTGTTGGATTGGGCATTGCGATGCGTATTAGTGATAGCCATCCCGGCAGGCATTGGTTTATTTGTGTTAGCAGCGCCCTTATTTACCACTTTATTTAAATACGGCCACTTTACCGCCCACGATGTCATGATGGCCAGCCGCAGTTTGCGGGCTTATGCCTTTGGGTTGCCGGCGTTTATGTTGGTGAAAGTGTTGGCCTCCGGTTATTATTCTCGCCAAGATATTAAAGGGCCGGTGCGGATTGCCGTTATTGCCTTAGTGGCGAACATGGTGTTCAATTTTTTACTAATTGTACCATTAGCTCATGCCGGGCTTGCTTTAGCGACCTCGTTGTCTTCCAGTTTAAATGCGTTATTATTGTTTTGGGGTTTACGTAAGCATAAAATTTTTACTCCGCAACCGGGATGGTGGCTTTATTTACTACGATTATTAGCCGCGGGATTCGTGATGGCTGCTTTAGTCATCTGGTTAAATCCACAGCCACCTGTTTGGTCAACCTGGCACTGGCATCATCGATTAGGATATTTAGCCTTTTTATTGGTATTGGCCGTGGTCAGTTACCTAGTCTGCTTAAGAATAACTGGGTTGCGATTGCAAGACTTCCGAGGCAAAAAATAATACGAGGTAGCTAATGTGTTAAAATTGATCCGCGGTATCCATAATATCCCTGCCCATTTTCCTCCCTGCGTGGCTACCATTGGTAATTTTGATGGGGTTCATCGCGGCCATCAGCAATTGTTGCAACGCCTAATAGAAAAAAGCAAGGCCACGGGTTTTCCCTCGCTATTAATCACCTTTGAACCGCAGCCGAATGAATATTTCTCTCAGCAAACTATTCCGCCACGGTTGATGCGTTTGAGAGAAAAGTGGCAGGTCCTGCAAGAATTGGGCTTGGATTATTTGTTGTGTTTGTGCTTCGATCAAAAGCTGGCAGAAATGCCTGCTGAAGAGTTTGTCCAGAAGATATTGGTCGCTCAATTGCACGTGACCTATGTCTTAGTGGGTGATGATTTTCGTTTTGGTTATCAGCGGCAGGGGAATATTAGGTTATTGCAGCAATTAGGCGAAGTGTATGGTTTTTCAGCGGAGGCAATGCCGACATTTTATGAGGCGGGCCAACGCGTCAGTAGTTCCTATGTTCGAAAAGCACTGATGGCCGCCGATATTGCCTTGACTGAAGAATTACTCGGCCGTGATTACGGACTTTCAGGCAAGGTGGCGCACGGTGATAAACTCGGTCGAGTCCTAGGCTTCCCCACGGCGAATGTCTTCCTTCATCGCAAAGCCGTTCCTGTCCACGGAATTTTTGCCGTGAAAACCTATGGTTTAGAAAATGAACCTGTCTACGGCGTTGCCAATGTCGGCAATCGACCGTCCGTCGGTGGCGGCCGCACCATATTAGAAGTGCATTTGTTTAATTTCGATCAGATTATTTACGGTAAACGCATCTACGTGGAATTTATTCATAAATTGCGCGATGAAGAATACTACCCTTCCCTAGAATTACTATGCGAACAGATCGCCATTGATGTCCAACAAGCAAAGGCTTATTTTGCAAAAAATAACCGCTAGTTAAGCCACATTCTTGAATATGGGTTTTACCTTTTTGTGAATTCGGCGGGCATGCCATAGATCCCAGTCTCGTTGCAGATTAAGCCAGAATTCTGGCTCTATATTAAATGCATCAGCGAATGTTAGCGCTGAGTCTGCACTTACGCCACGATGAGAATTTATAATTTCATTTAATGTGTTGTATACCGAGATTCGATATAAGTAAAGTGAAAATCCCTCCCGGAGTGGCTCCCCCTTTAAGAATCTACCTTTTAACAGGGTGGCCTTGAATTTCCCTAACAGCAGTGTTGAAACTCTCCCACCAATGCGGTATAAAATGACAGGCTATGCGCCCATAGCTCAGCTGGATAGAGTACCTGGCTTCGAACCAGGTGGTCGGGAGTTCGAATCTCTCTGGGCGCGCCAGTCATTGAAAGTGTTCCATTCTCTACCCCTAGAATAACGCGAGGCCAACCATGTTTCACGGCAGTTTAGTGGCATTAGTCACACCCATGCAGGTGGATGGAGTGATTGATATTGAATCCTTGCGGAAGTTAGTCGAGTGGCATATCGAAGAAGGAACGGATGGCATAGTTGTGCTCGGCTCTACCGGAGAAGCACCTACCATCAATCACGCCGAACGTAAACTAATCATAGAACAGGTCAGAGAACAGCTAGCGGGCCGCATCCCCTTAATCGTAGGTACTGGCACGAATGCGACAGAGGCGAGCATCCAATTGACACAAGAAGCGATGGAGCTAGGTGCGGATGCCTGCCTGATCGTTACGCCTTACTACAACCGACCCACACAAGAAGGTTTGTACCAGCACTTTAAAGCGATCGCTGCCCATGTGCCTATCCCGCAAATTTTATACAATGTACCCACGCGAACAGGCTGCGATTTAAAACCGGCTACTGTACAACGATTAGCCACCTTACCCAATATCATCGGCATTAAGGAAACCGGCAATCTAGAACGATTACACGAATTGAAAAAGATCGCCGACCATTCGTTGGACATTTATAACGGCGATGACATCAGTGCATTGGATTATCTGCTCGGTGGCGCTAGTGGCATTATTTCCGTTACAGCGAATATTGCGCCGCGCTTAATGCACGAAATGTATACAAAAGTAGTGCAAGGCGATGTGGACGGCGCTCAGCAATGCAACGAATTATTATCCGCCTTCCATCAATGCCAAGGGATAGAAACAAACCCGATTCCCGTTAAATGGGCGCTTCACACCATGGGTAAAATACCTTTAGGCATGCGTTTGCCGTTAACTGTACTATCATCAGAATATTACCCTGTAATAAAAGAGAGCTTAATCCGAGCAAGATTGATTTAGGACTCTAACTAACATGGCCAATGGAAGGAGAATTAGCATGAATCATGGCAGATGGATGCTATTAGTATTATCGGTTATTTTCGGTGGCTTGGCGGGTTGCACAGCCGTTGATTATCAGGACGATGTCGATAATAGGGCGAATGCCTATCAGCAAACGGCGGTCAGTGAAACCGCAGTTGAACGTCTGAAAAAAGGTGAGCGGGATGCCCCAGTACCCGCTGATCAAGTTGACAAACAACAGGCAGCGGGTGACATAGACCCTGTGGTCGTGCCGCCCGGTTTGGAAAAAAACGCCGCAGTTAACACCAATTGAGATTGAATGGGGGGGATAACCCTCATTTCATATGTTGAATTTGATGCAGGAGATAACAATGCAATACGGAAAACCATTACTGACGTTATTGTTGGCAGCCAGCTTAGCTGCGTGTACAACGACGCCATCGCCACAAGTCGTGCAGCGCCAAACCCAAGCGCCGCCGGTGCCCAAATATGTTTCGGCCGAGAGCGTGCCGCCTCTTAATGTGCCTGTGGTTACTGGTGATAATACCGCGCAGAACAACTACACAGTAGCACCGGCTGAAACCAATGCCGCCGCTCCTTCTGCTGCCTCGCTAGCACCGCCAGGCAGTAATTTAGAACAAGCGTCAAATCCACAACCGGTAGTGGCAACTGCTGCTAACCCAGCTACAGCACAACCCGCTGCGGTAGGGAATGCCGCCCAAAACCCTGCCCCAGCTGCTTCTACTTCTAGCAGTGGCAGAGTGGCGTTAGCAGTCAATATGAACTATGGACAAACATGGTCGCAGTTGAAGAAAGTATTGCCAACCGCTGGTTATCCAGTGATGGAAGAAGATAATTTTTCCGGCACCTATTATATTTTGGATAAGGTGAGCAGCAATGGGTCGATTAAGCGAGATACCCCAATTTATCAGCTACATTTAGAAAAACGCGGCGACAAGACCACGGTGGTGACGGTGTTGAACAATCAAAATCAACCAGCGGATTCCGCTGTAGCCACCCGCATCTTAACAGCGGTGAAAAAATCGATTTAAGCTGCGAACATAACAGAGCATTCTGAAAACGCCCCCTGGGGGCGTGGATGACCTACCCGCAATGCTATAGGGGGGGGTAAATTGTCCGCGCTGCCAGGGGGCTTTTAACGGTTCTATAAACTTAAAAATTTTTATGATGTACACTGAGAAAATAATGAAATCCTGGCATAAAGAAAAATTAATCTACACCGGCAAAGCCAAATCCCTTTACACCACAGCAGATCCCGATTACCTCATCATGGAATTCCGTGATGATACCTCCGCATTTGATGGTATCAAAAAAGCCAGCTTAAGCCGCAAAGGCCAAGTCAACAACGCCTTCAACGCCTTTATCATGGAAAAACTAGCGGCTGCCGGTATCGTCACTCAGTACGAATGTAGGCTAGCTGCTAATGAGTCGGTGGTGAAACATTTGCACATGCTGCCCATCGAGTGTGTCATTCGCAATCGAGCAGCCGGGCACCTTTGCAGCCGCCTCGGTGTTGCCGAAGGTTTGGAATTAACCCCACCCACACTCGAGTTTTTCCTCAAGAACGACGCATTGCATGACCCTATGATTAATGAGTCTCTGATCCATACTTTCGCTTGGGCCAAGGACGAAGAAGTGGAGCTGATGAAACAGCTGAGCTACCGAATTAATGAAATATTATTGCCTCTTTTTGCGGAAGTGGGTTTATTGTTAGTCGATTTTAAGTTAGAGTTTGGTCGCTTCAAGGATCAAATAGTGTTAGGTGATGAATTCTCCCCCGATGGTTGCCGCATTTGGGATGCAGCGACCGGTAAAAAAATGGATAAGGATCGTTTCCGCAAAGATTTAGGGGATGTGATAGAGTCTTACGAAGAAGTCGCGAAACGGTTAGGTGTTACGTTAGAGTAAAGCAACCCTAAGCAATGAAAAAAGTAGGAGAGGTACCGAAGCGGCCATAACGGCACCGACTCGAAATCGGATGGGGCGCAAGCCCACGTGGGTTCGAATCCCACCCTCTCCGCCAGTAACAATGAAGATAGTGCAGCAAAGCTAGATCACTAAAGAATTTAAGAGAAATCACGGTGGGAGTCGAACCCACAAACTCATACAGCCGGATAATCTTCGCCTTCTATTCGCAGGTATTTCTGTCGGCCAACAAAAGCAAATCCTTTGCCTAATTCCATTAAAAAACGCTGTAAATGGTTTAACAAGCCTTGTTCTATATTTTTTTCATAAAGATCGGACTGGGCACTCACACCCAAAAACTCAAGCACATAGGGATCGCGAATAAAGTCACGAGGATCAGCAGGTGTTTCTTTCTCTGTTAAATTTTGTGCTTCTGCACGTACACCGTTTTTATCTTGGCTGGACAATAAACGTTCATAAAATAAGGTGCTAATTTGACGATCTAAAACCCGAGAACTCCAGCCTTGTTCAATTGCTTCTTGGGCATACCATTCCCGCACCTCGTTATTTTCTAGTTTTAATAACAAGCGGTAATGCGTCCAAGTCAATTTGGTACGCACTGCGTTCCAAATTGGGTAAATAAGATAAAAAGCTCGCATATTCCGTAGGTTACGCGCATCGAAACCTTTTCCAAATTCCTCACTTAAACGCAAAGATAAGCTTTCTAACACCCCTTTGCCGTATTCAGCACGGGTTAAGCCGCCTTGCTCATTTTCTACAACTAAACGTCCAATTTGCCAATAAGCCTGTAGCATACTATTATTGACTGTTTGCTGCGTATAAGCTCGTGCAGACAACAAGATTTCACGAATGCTTTTGTATAACGTGCTATCAGATGTAGCAGGAGAAAGAGCTGATTGATGCATGTAAACCTCTCTGTGATCACTTAAATTAAGGTTAGTTTTATCATTGCTAAATTTAAACAAATACTGGGGTTTATGATTTTTTTCCTCTCCATAACTCTATTGGACCCATTTTTTCTAAATCTATTTCTATCATTGAAACGCTATCTTGATGAGCTATCTTTTCTTTATCCCAAGCCGTACGTTATAATTACAGTAGGTTTCTTGCAAAAGGATTATGGCATGCCAAGTTAAAGGAACTTGACATAGCAAGGGAAGGGGTATTAGATGTGCGCCAGTAATACTGAGATATTTTAATAGAAAAACGAAGCCATGAAATCATTAAGTAAATTGAAGCCAGAGCCGGGTATTTGGTTGACTGATGTTCCTGTCCCAGAAATCGGGCACAACGATGTTTTAATTAAAATCAAAAAAACCGCTATTTGTGGGACAGACATTCATATTTACAATTGGGATTCCTGGGCGCAGGCCACTATCCCCGTACCTATGACTATCGGTCATGAATTTGTGGGGGAGATTGCCGCTGTTGGCAGTGAAGTTACCGGCTTTAAAATAGGCGATCGTGTATCAGGCGAAGGACACATCACTTGTGGCCAGTGTCGACAATGTCGCGCTGGCAAGCGGCATCTTTGTCGCAACACCCAGGGAATAGGGGTTAACCGCCCCGGCTGTTTTGCAGAATATTTAGCTTTACCCGCCATTAACACCTTCCATATCCCCAGCACCATTTCCGATGATATAGCCGCATTTTTGGATCCATTAGGCAATGCCACCCACACCGCCTTATCGTTTGACTTGGTGGGAGAAGATGTGCTCATCACAGGTGCAGGTCCCATCGGCATCATGGCGGCTGCTATTGCTAGACATGTCGGCGCTCGCTACGTCGTTATTTCAGACGTTAACCCCTATCGATTAGCGTTAGCGGAAAAAGTAGGGGTGACTCGCACCGTCAATGTTACCCAACAAGCCCTCACCGATGTGGTCGCCGAGCTGGGTATGAAAGAAGGTTTTGATGTCGGCTTTGAAATGTCCGGTAACGATAAAGCACTGAACGATTTACTAGCCACCATGAACCACGGCGGTAAAGTTGCCTTATTAGGCATCCCCCCGCAGAAAATAGCCATTGATTGGAATCAAGTCATTTTTAAAGGGCTGACCTTAAAAGGTATCTACGGGCGAGAAATTTTCGAAACCTGGTATAAAATGTCAAACATGTTGCAAAGTGGCCTCAACGTCAACAACGTCATCACCCATCATTTTCCGGCCACAGATTTTTTAGCCGCATTTGAAGTGATGCGTTCGGAAAAATCTGGAAAAGTAATTCTGGATTGGAGCTCCTAAGCATCCTGGCAGCACAATATCGCTAAGTTTTCATTAGACTCGAATGAATTCAATTTGACTGCACGAAAGATACAGGTATACTGCGCTTTGCGGTTCCCGAAGGAGCTGTTGGAATGAATTCCCCCTTTTCACTTGAACATATTATTTTATAGAAGGAGATTATAAATATGCGTATTTTATTGTCTTTTCTGGCAGCCTCCATGCTGGCTTTAGTGGGTTGTCAAAAACACGATCAATCAACCGATGAGTCGACCACGACCGTCACTTCGGATGCAAGCACCGTAACCACATCAACAACTTCTTCAACGGATTCGTCTGCCAGTGATGC
The DNA here is from genome assembly GCA_963797335.1 of uncultured Gammaproteobacteria bacterium. Lineage (GTDB taxonomy): Bacteria > Pseudomonadota > Gammaproteobacteria > JAURND01 > JAURND01 > CAWCOU01. Next base: position 267,404 of record CAWCOU010000007.1, read on the forward strand.
GACTCAAGCACCTGCTTCGGATGCATCCAGCGCTTCCGATATGACCAGCACGGTTGACAGCAACACCGCTGCACCCAGCACAGATAACTCTGCATCCGCAGCTTCCGATGCAGGCAGTGCTTCAGTGGATAGCTCAGCTTCTGCTGCTTCTGATGCCACTAGCAGCGCCTCTGATGCGACTAGCAGTGCTTCTGACGCATCCGCAGCTGCCAGTGCCGCCGCCAGTTCAGCTTCCAGCGCTGCTTCTAGCGTAGATTCTAGCGCTTCCGCCGCTGCTTCTGGTGTCGGTCAAGCTGCCAGTGATGTTGGTTCCGCTGTAGGAAGTGATCCACTGAATGCTGCTCCTGCTAGCTAAATACTGAAGTAGGCGAACGACTGTACTCTGAGAGTGTGGGCGAGTGCCCATGCTCTCGGGGGTGCCGATTTTCTTTAATTTATTGAGCTAACTTTACTAATAAGATTTCATTGGGAATGGTGGGCACGCTGCGCTTTGCCCACCCTACCACAGCGCGAAGGTGAGTGTTTCATACCAACGACTGAACGACGATTTTTTGTACTACCGGAGTCATGTATGTTTAGATGGGTATCTGTATTGGTTTTAACACTGTTGACAGCAGCATGTGCAACGGTTTCCCCTAGCAAGTTAGGCATCTCACAAAGCCAGTGGGATCAATACAGTGACACCGAACGCCAGCAGATTCTGCAAGGATACCAGCAGGCTCAACGACAAAAAGTTTCATCCTCAGCGAAAAGCGATTCCGTATTACAAGTGAATATTCAAGAAGGAAAGGTCACATCGCCACCGTTTACTGATCTCTACGTTTACCAACCCCTCTCTTTTTCCATTCAAATGGGCGATTGTCACAAAAGAATACCGGTATCGTTAACAGACTCCAGAAAAAAGGCCGCCTTAGAGGCATGCTATATCAATGATACGCTTTATCTGGATCCCAGTGTCTACGAACCCGCGAAAGCCATCGGTTCGCTGCAATTCCCGTATATGCCAATGTGGAAACGTGGCTTCACCTACCCAGATTTATCGAGCAGTGGTCGCTTAAAATTGACTCATGCCAATGTCACCGTACAAGAAACTAACTCTTCGGATTAAGGGTATACGTGCATCTTATGCGCATACTGGCGTTTGATACGGCCCTGTCGGCATGTTCCGTGGCCTTAGGGGAAGATAAGCAATATGTGACACGGTTTGAATTAGCGCCTCGGCAGCAAGCAAAGCACATTCTACCCTTTATCGAACAAGTTCTAGATCAAGCAAAACTGAGCTTACATCAATTAGAAGCCCTCGCCTTTACCGCCGGGCCTGGCAGCTTCACCGGTATCCGTTTAGCAGCCAGTATTGCCCAAGGCTTGGCATTTGCCTTGAACATACCACTGCTACCCATTTCCACCTTACGAGCCATGGCTCAGACGGCCTACACGCAATTCCATGCGCAACGAGTGGCAGTGGCAGTGGATGGCCAGGCCGGTGAAATATACTGGGGTATTTTTCAAAATAAAGAGGGTATAATGCAGCCCCTAGTCCCGGACACACGATGCCGACCGGATACGCTCCCCCTGATCGATTTATCGGAGGCAATAGGAGTAGGGGATGGCTGGCAAGTGTATAATGAAGCGCTGAGTGGGCAAATCCAGCACCTAACTGCCGTCGAGGCTTTATTTTACTCCTATGCGGAGGATATTGCTAAATTAGCCATGGCTGATATGGCACACGGGCTTTCTATTACCGCCGATGCCGTTTTGCCCCTCTACCTCCACGATGCCTGTAACTGGAAGAAAACCTCATAAATACCCAATGGGGTCTGGGCTTTTTCATTAATACTCTATTAATAATAGAACGATAAAATACCCTCATAGAAATATACAAACTCAAGTATTTTTGCTGAAATAAGGTGAAAAAACTTGAAAAAATAGAGAGAGGTTGTGAGTATGAGTATGATTCGGCGCGTAGGTCGCGTATTTTTACCCTTTGGTAATTTTAAACGCATGGTCGGCTGGGACCATCTAAAAACCAGTTATAAGAACGTTTTCGCCTCCGCGAAAGCCATGACCGATCGACAAGACTCTGCTCACGTCATCAAAGAAACATTTGATGAGGCTGTTCAACGTTTAAATATGTCTGAAGCGAATATTGTGGCTAAGACAAAAAGTTTTTTCCGAACAGCCATCCTATTCCTCGTTATGGCAGTGGCCGTATTCATATACGCCCTCGACCTTCTCTTCACCGGCCACATTCTGGCCACCATCATAGCCCTGATCTTAGTGGTATTAGCGTTTAGTTTAGCGTTCCGCGATCATTTCTGGTACACGCAAATGAAGCAGCGTCGCCTGGGTCTCAGTTTGCGGGAATGGCTTGATTACACCTGCAAGGGGATAAAAAAATGATCTCTAAACTAAAGAAATGCTTATTACTCTTATTGCTATTATCACCGCTAGCTGCTTTTGCAGATGTCGGCAATAGTCTGAACCTATTTCAGGTGCCGGCCAACGATTTCTCTAAAATGCTATTAAACACCACCTTTGGTTCCATCGGTGGTTTATTACATGGCAGTGGCAACCAAATCATCGGTATCTTGCTCGGCGTCTTCAACGTCGTATGGATCAGCGCCATTGGTATCGCCGTGTTATATATTGTTTGGGATTGTGTCATCACCGCAGCCCAAAGCGGCGAAATGATGGCCGGTCGCGGTAAAAAAACCGTATTCATGATCTTAAAGATCGTACTAGGCTTTTGCTTAGTCGTACCCAGCAAATCCACCGGCTACTCACTGGCCCAAAACGGCGTCATTTGGGTGGTATTACAAGGCGTGGGCTTTGCCGATCAGATTTCCGACAAATTATACAATTACTTAAAAGTGGGTGGCGAAGTATTCACTACAAAACCTTCTCTTACGACTGATTTAGTCGATTTAATGCCGAGGGTACGTGATATCCTGCAAATGGAAATTTGTATGTTAAAAACGCAGGATGTGCTTACCAAGCAACAGAATTCAGACAAAAAAGTATTAGCGGATGCGGGGTTGCCTAGCCCGGATAATCCCATCACCAACTCTGTGATGGGTTGGAGCACTGCCCAGCATGGTCCATATGGTAGTTGGATTACCTTTGGTTCCAGAAACCCAGATTACAAACCATCCGACCCAAGTAGTCCAGAATACAGAGATGAGTGCGGCAAGATCGTCGTAGATACCGCTTTCATAAAGTCAGGATTAACAGATAGCGATAAAAAACTACTGAGTGCTTATCAATTAGCGGCGACCAAAGAATTGGTATTGAATTTGTTCCCGTTTGCTCGAGCCATCACTGAGTTGCCGCCGGACGATGATTTGAACGGTAAAATTCGCGAAGTAGTGGCTGCTTCCGCAGCAACCTTAATGTCAACCAGTGGTCTTAGCTTTGCGACGATTATTGATCCAGGTCGTAAACAATTGGAAGAATTGGATGACAAAGACCTAAGAGCCACTCTAGCGCGATTAAAAGACCGTGGCTGGATGTTTACCCCTATGATGGTGATCTACCCAGGACTTTATAAGAGCGATAACGCGGCTTTACTGGCCTTTTTCCCCGTCGCACAAGTGACGGAATGGATTTTGAACCGCAGTATTCCAGCCACTGATATCTTTAAAGATTTAAATGAGAGCTCACGAAATGAGTTGGGAAGATATGTTTGGAATGCCGAGTATGACAATGCTGCTGCATTAGCTCAGGCCCAATTACGTGCGATGAATAACCGTACCTGGGGATCGATTGACTTTGAACCGATCTACACGGGTGATAGAAAATCGCCGGATGGTATGGTCGATAGCGTGGAAACGATGTTTGTGGGGCTTAAAGCCACCATGCGTGCTGGTGGTAGTCTAGTTAACGGCATGCTGGACATTCCGAAAGGCACTTGTGAAATATTCAAAGGCATGGGTGACTTCTTTGGTGGCGATACCTCGGCGCTCGATAACTGCGTGAAAGGGATTAATGATGCGCAAGATTCACTGAGAGACAGCATCGAAGGTGGTGCGGGTGAGTTGGATGGCGTTATCAGTAGTTTGCGTAGCACGATGGATTATGCCAAGAAAGGGGGTATGACCCAGGAGTTAATTGACCTCACCAAAAATATAGGTCCGTTAGGTCCGATTTTTGCCAGCATCATGACAGCGATGGTCGGTAAGAGTATGGAGACTTTCCAAGACCAGATGTTTAACCCTGACTACAATGCCTTAGTGAGTGCGATCAAGGTCGGTGGCCAGATGATGGTCAGCTCGATTGAGTCGGTCTTCCAATCCGGTCATTTGATTTATGTTTCGACAGTGACGACGGGAATAATTGGTGCCATCGGTGGTTCTATCCCCGGTGCGGGTGGATTAATTAAGGCTGGAGCCAATTTTAGTAATCAGGCAATCACTGGCTTCACCATCTTCCACATCGGTTTAGCATTGATGATATTCTCCAGCGGGTTATTGTTATACATCATGGTACCGTTGGGATTTGTGTTAGCCTTCTCCGCCATCTGCTTGCAGTGGATTGGTATGGTGCTGGTCAGCATCATGGCAGCGCCGATCTTCTGCTTCAATTTGATTAGAGCGGATAATGACGGCATGATCGGTCACAAGGGGGAAATTTTCATAGTGGATCTGATCCGAACCGCTATTACCCCGGCATTATTGACCATTGGTGCGGTGATATTCTTGATTCTATTCAATATCGGCTTCTTGATTATGACATCGGTCATCACCGAATTTATACCGGTGTTAACGAAAGCCTATAATCACCCTTATTTGGTGCCGGTGACACTGGGTGTGATGTTGATGATGTTTGCCTTCGTGTTGACCTTTATGGCGCAGACTTTGTCCTCTGCCTGTACTGCCGATTTAGTGAATCATGTCGGTGCTGCCATAGGCCATGGCATGCAGCAAATGAAAGATCAAACGCCAGGCCAAGAACTCAAGCATTTGGTGCAAGGAGCTGGCTCGACGACAGGCTCGGCTATCAAGAATGTTACTAGTAGCGGTACTGGTATGATGGGCAAGGGTGGTTAGAGAGAAAATAACCCCTGCACATTTAACTCCTTCTGCCTTGTGTGCTAGGGTATGCACACATCTTTTTCAATCAGCTGTGAGTGGGTATTAGAGTAGAGGTATAAAGCACTGTAGCCCCCTCTCCCGCGCGAGGGGCTTGAATAAAGGCACTGAACTTGATCGCGGGAGAGGGTTGGGGAGAGGGCGAATGGATAGCGCGAGACTTTACCCTCTCCCCCAACCCTCTCCCGCGAATAGGTTTGCAGCTCTTGCCCAAACTCCTCGCGCGGGAGAGGGGGCTACAGTGCTACTCGTTAATCCGGTGCCTACTCACAGTTGACTAAAAAAGATGTGTGCATACCTTAACCCACAGGGATAGAAGGATATATATAGCTAGTGGTAGGGTGGGCAAAGCGTAGCGTGCCCACCATATACGAGGGTAGTTAAGCTGTTACAAATAGCTACAGGTAATCGCGTTCCGAGGAACGGCTGCTCTTTACCAAAAGATTATAATCCCGTTCAGAAATAATCCCTTCCGCGAATTTTTTCTCCGCATCACGGATCATCGGTTGGCCTTTCTCAATCAGCAATTGCCTGGTCATGGCCGTTACTTTCTCAGGCTCAATACTCAGCAGCTGATCACGTACTTCTTCCGTAAACACCAAATACTCGCGCAATGCCACCCGCTTACCATCCACCGTAGGTACTAACTTTTGCCAAATCACCAACCGGATGGTTTCAATAATATCAATGGTGCGGCCTTGGCGTTCTTCTTGCGGAAAAGCACCCACCAACCGACGTAAGGTTTCTGCCACCCCATTACTGTGCACCGTGGTATACACCGGATGCCCCGTCAACGCCGCTTCAATCACAGCACTGATGGTTTCCGTATCTCGCGACTCACCCACCAAAATTAACCGCGGCTTGCGACGTAAGGCATTGCGAACACCGGCGGCAAACGATGGTAAATGCATCGGAATTTCTGATTGGCTGACGATGGAAGTAGGCTTATTAATACTATCAAACACAAACTCAATAGGGGCTTCGTAAGTCAAAATCTTGCGATGGCTATTGGGGTCTTGGGCGATTTCTTTAATAATTGCCGCCAGCAAGGTGCTTTTCCCGGAGCCGGTAGAACCGGTTACGTACACGACACCATCTTCCGGATCAATGGCGCTTAAGACTTCTGCGGGTAAATTTAGACTCGATAACTCTGGAGGGTAAGTCGGTATCGTTCTCAGCGTTATTTGTATGCCAGGGTGCCCTTCCACTTGGCAGCCGGTGCCATTGACTCGAAAACGAAAACGCGTGCTGCGCGAAGGGCGAAATTCGTAATGGGTATCGACATCTTGACCGCTAAGGATTTGCGTGGTGCCGTTGGCACCGTAAATGGCATTTAATAACTCACCCACTTCGCCATTGGAAAGCTTGCGCTTGGTCAGCTTATACAACTTGCCCTGTACTTCAGCAAAGATGGGTTCGGCGGTTTGAAACGTAATATCGGATGCGCCGATTTCGGTACAGTACGCCAATAACGAATCCATATGCTGGGGCGTGAAACGAGTCGGCTCATTTGAATAATGATAATCCACAGGATTCATTCCAAAGTTTCTGTGCCTTGAATTCCTTGCTTGCGAATAGCACCCGGCGTTCCTGGCACAACAATAGGGTTCCAAGCTTTGCTGTTCGGCACCAGTTTAGAGGTTGCCGTAATACGCAGCACTTGATCGTTGATGCGGAGTTGATTAGCGTCCCCGGTCACACCTAGCTCTGTTTGGGCGACATAAGGGGGGGTTACCATGTTTTGCATCAATAAGACACGATAGGTAATCATACCGTTATAGTCACGCTTTAAGCGGCCCATATTGGCGGAGAAAATCTGGTTGGCTTGTGAAATACCATCCTGCCAGCCTTCGGTTACCGCTTGATTCCAGATGGCACGTTCTTCATCGTTACGCGGCAGTAGAGAGTTATTGGGCCGATCCGGGGGTTGATATTCCATCCATAAGTACTCTCGCCACGTGGGTGGGGTGGTGGCAAAGCGCGGCGGGCTTTCGATTTTATAGATTTTGTCGGCTAACCGTAACGATTCTGGGCTATCAAGCACTAAGGCATTACGACCTTCGGTCAGCACCGGGGGCACCACGTTATGTTTCAGCATCAGCGCATTAAAATTAAAGGCTTGATCCAAGCTACGCTCGTTGTCAGTCAGCATGGTGTTGATGTGTTGAGAGGCCCAGGCCAGGCCGCTTTGCGCAGCGACACTGGTCGCGGTATCTTTCAGTATAGCCATGCGAATGGCATTGATCTTGGTGTCTTCAGCGGAAGGGGCGAAACCATTGATATTGCTGGCTGGTCGATTATCTTTATGGGCGCAGCCGGCCATCAGCAAGCTGCTGGCTAATACCAGAATAAGTGTGCGATAGAGTTTCATGTTTCCTTGTCAATCCAATCAGATGATGACTTAAGAATACCGATAACGAAGCTCAATCGTTCGTTGACTCGGATAAATAACGATATCCGCTTTCTTGCCCGCCTGGTAATTGGTATCGCGCAGGATATCACCCAGTGGCATATTATAAGCATATACGGCGACTAACACCGGTATGGCGGGTCTTCGGCCGACGACACGGTATTTGTAATTGCCTGCTGCGGCCAGTTTGGCCACCAAAGGCTCGACAGGGCCAGTCCAATCCACAGAGGCTACGGCGCCAAGGCCGATGGCATCCACATTTAAGGGTGGCTTTAATTTTTCTTTAGGGTGCGTGGCTTTTTCGATAGCGGCTAATTGGTTCAGCGAGTCACTGACGGATACAGCCGCTTCGGACATTTTGACTCGAGCATCCGCAGCGCCAGCATCCTGCGGATAATAGGTAATCACTTTGGTTCGAATTTCTTCTGTTTTCGACGCACACCCGCAAACGAGAATGGCCACTAAACCTACAATTAACAGTTTGAGATGATTCATCTTCTCAGCACCACCTGAAATAACACATGATGAGAGCTGCTTCCGCCCTCAAGAAGTTCAAAAACACCAAAAGGTCAAACTTGGATATTCTCTACTAAAATGATGTAAATCTTTGACTAGCGGTATTGAAGCAATAACTTGTGTGACTGTCAATATTCTTATTATGTCGTCCCGACATGGATGCCGGGATCCAGTTCACAAGGACGTAAAACGTTGAGTAATGATAAGATAGATGCTGGGACAAGGTGTGAGGGGTTAGCTTAGATTTTTTAAGCGATGAATGTGTTTCAGGGTTTGGGGTGGGTTAGTAATGAGACCACCCCGAGCATGGCCCTCGGGGGTGGTCATTTTTTTATTTTAATAAGGTTTCACGACAACAGTGGTGCCGATATCAATGAAGTTATGGCTTAACCATGCTGCTGCACTGGGATGGACCCGAATACAACCATGGCTGGCGTTACGGCCTGCAGGCACTTCATTGGAACCATGAATCGCATAGTTTTTGCTGAAGAACATGCAATAAGGCATGGGAGCGCCGCCTCTTCCTATGGGGTAAATAGACGACTTACAACTGGCAGATCCTTTGCTCTGGACATGAAATACGCCTTGAGGTGTATGGCAGACACGGTGTATGTCGCGGCAATAATTAGAACCACCTGATGCCGCACCACTACCGACTAATTCGCCATTGTCATACGCATACCACGCCGTTCTTTGTGGATCAAAAACAAAGACTTTGTTGGCAAAAGCAGCCTGACTAATGAGGGAAATGGCGATAACACTGAAACTAGCTAAGAAAACTTTTTTAAATATTTGCATGATGGCCTCTCTTCATCCTTAAAATGGGACAGTAATATGTATAAATATAGAACAGTATAATAAAAATACAAATTTGGAGAGGTGGTGGCCCATATGAAATATCCTTCTCCCCTTGTGGGAGAAGGTGCCGAAGGCGGATGAGGGGTAAAATTAAAGCAAAATTAGGCTAAAAACTTTCCAGAAAAAATGAAAGCTGTGTTTGATAAAAATAAGGCCGCCCTAACGGGCACCTTCTCCCACAAGGGGGAGAAGCAGATCAATAAGATATTTTCGTCTGTTTCTCTTATAAGGCGCCTGCGCTCGCCGCAGATAGGGGAATAGAGTGGATTATGAGGAATAGGACTGTTTGTAACGCCGTATCAAAGCATTCGTAGAGCTATCATGGTCAAGGTCAGAGGCGTTATCCGCGAAATCGTGAATAATCCGCTCCGCCAACTTTTTACCAAGCTCCACCCCCCATTGATCGAAGGAATCAATTTGCCAAATAGTACCTTGCGTAAACACGTTATGCTCATACAGGGCGACCAACTTCCCTAACGCCGCAGGCGTTAGGCGTTCTAACAGCAACATACTAGAGGGCCGATTACCAGGAAAAGTGCGGTGTGGCACCAACGCAGGCTGAGTACCTTCCGCCTGCACTTCCGCAGAAGTTTTGCCAAAAGCTAAAGCCTCCGCCTGAGCAAACACATTCGCCATCAACAAATCGTGATGCCGTCCCAATGGATTCAGTGTTTCCACAAACGCGATAAAATCACACGGGATTAATTGGGTGCCCTGGTGCAGCATCTGATAAAAAGAATGCTGGCCATTAGTACCCGGTTCACCCCAGTAAACAGGGCTGGTTTGGTAGTCGACAAGCGCACCGTCCAGCGTCACTTGTTTACCATTACTTTCCATCGTCAATTGCTGTAAATAGGCGGGGAAATATTGTAAATACTGTTCATAGGGTAGAACAGCGACGGTCTTTGCCGCAAAAAAATTAGTATACCAAATGGTCAGTAACGCCATTAACACCGGAATATTGCGCTCGAATGGTGCCGTGCGAAAATGCTCGTCCATTTCATGAAAGCCAGCCAGCATCTCGTAAAAATGATCCGGTCCGATAGCCAGCATGGTGGAAAGACCAATCGCCGAATCCATGGAATAACGTCCACCCACCCAATCCCAAAACTCAAACATATTTGCGGTATCAATGCCAAATTTAGCGACTTGCTCAGCATTCGTTGAAACAGCGACAAAATGTTTTGCCACTGCGGCTGGATCGTGGAGCGCTGCCAAGAGCCATGCCCGGGCGCTATGCGCATTGGTCATGGTTTCCAGGGTGGTAAATGTTTTCGAGGAAATGATGAATAAAGTTTCTTGCGGATCGAGACCCAATGTAGCTTCGACAAAATCGGTGCCATCGATATTGGAAACAAAACGAAAATCAATGTCGCGTTGGCTGTAATGCCGCAACGCGTGATACGCCATCACCGGCCCCAGGTCAGAACCACCAATACCAATATTGATAATATGGCGGATGGGTTTACCCGTAAAGCCGCGCCATTGTTGTTGGCGTATTTGATTCGCGAATACACTCATTTTTTCCAGCACAGCATGCACCTGCGGAACTACCGACTGGCCGCCGGTACAAAAATCAGCGCCCTTAGGCGCGCGTAATGCCACATGAAGTGCAGCTCTTTGTTCCGTTGTATTAATCTTCTCGCCTTGAAACATGGCTTGGATCCGTTCCTTTAAGCCAGATTCTTCGGCCAATTGAAGGAGCAATCGCAGAGTTTCATCGGTGATACGGTGTTTGGAGTAATCAAAGTAAATGCCTGCCGCCTCAACCACCATACGTTCGCCGCGAGTGGAGTCTTCAGCGAAAAGGTTTCGCAAATGCAGATCGCTAATTTGATGAAAATGGGCTTGTAATGCTTGCCATGCGGCAAGATTTTTTAGTGGCGTTCTCATGGTATATCTCAGCTGAATGATCAAAAGACTTTATTTTTAAAAAAACGGGAAGTGCTTGCAGCGAAATAATTGCTCGTATCTTAAGACCTGTCGTCTCGGCACAGCTGCCGGAAGCACGCATAATTACTCCGCTAAAAACGAAAGCAGAGAGTTGCCCGCGCGCTCCCAGGGGTTACGACTTTCTTAGATCGTCACCAATCATTAACCAATTTAAACTGACGTGCAATAGATTGCAGTAATTCATGGCTTGGGACGCCCGCATGATAGTCTTACCTTCCTCATGGCCCAGGTAATCTTTAAACGGCACATGACAGCTCTCACAAAAACTTTCCGCAGTAGTGTAACCGGCATCTTTCCGTGCCTGCCTTAAACGAGCGGCGATTTCTTTTCTCACGGCAATTTGACTGGCCATAGGCAACCTCAGTAAAATCATGAGAGATATGTTAACACAGACCACCGAGGAATGAATATGCTAAAAAAAATAATCACCGCATTTTTAATGCTATGGAGTGCTGTACTATTTGCCAAACCGCTGAACCTGGTTGCCGCAGAAAATTTTTACGGCGACATCGCCAAAAGCCTGGGCGGCCCTTATGTCAATGTCGTCAGCGTGCTTAGTAACCCCAATCAAGACCCGCACTCGTTTAGCAGCAATCCTGGCACCGCCAGAGACGTGGCAGCTGCCGATATGGTCATTTACAATGGTATCGACTACGACCCGTGGATGGTCAATCTATTAGCACCTACGGCGCAGCAACAGAAAAAAATTATCGTCGTTGCCGATTTATTAGGTAAAAAAAGCGGCGATAATCCTCATATTTGGTACGACCCCCACACCATGCAGGTTTACGCAGCGGCATTAACCGCCGCATTGATCCAACTCGACCCCGCGCATGCCACTTATTTTCAGCAACAACTCGCTGATTTTAATAAGCGCTACGCAGTATTGATCAGTAAAATAGCGGCCTTAAAAACCCGATTTCAAAACACCCCAGTGATCGCCACCGAACCTGTGTTTAATGAAATGGCAAAGGCGTTGAATTTAAAAATGTACGGTACTGGTTTTCAATTGAGCGTCATGAACGATGCGGAACCCAGCATGAGCGATACGCGAGATTTTGAAACGATGCTGAAACAACATCAAGTGAAGCTGCTTATTTTTAATAATCAAGTGACTGACCCATTGACGGATCGCATGAAACAAATAGCAACGGACTCGGGAATACCTATCCTAGGCGTGACAGAAACCCAACCCTTGCAAGAAGATTATTTTAGCTGGATATCAGGGGACTTGGATAAACTGGCCTCAGCACTATGACGTAAATATCGCAATCATCGGGTGTTTTTCAGGGGCTAGCCAGGTCAACACCGTGTGTAAATCCTCCTTCGTCATCGCCACACAGCCATGCGTGCCCAAATCAGGCCCGCGCCAGATATGCATAAAAATACAAGACCCCGCCCCTGGGCGAGGGTTAATCGTGTTATATTGAATCACAGCCCCGAGCTCATATTGAGGTATGGTAAACATCTCTTCAGCACTATCCCAGTCGCGGTCTTTAATCTTATCGGCATCAATGACCTGATTGTAATAGCGAGACTTGATATCATCCACACCGACTATAGTTTCCGTCAGTCGTTGGTAAGAAATGCGAATACCCGGATTATCAGAAAAGCCAAATGCCGGTCCAATCTCAAAAACACCCACAGGCGTTCGTAAATCCCCTTCCTTTTTGATAGGGCTTGCGCCAGCAGCTACTTCCACATCCCCAGGCCATGCCAACCCTTCCGCCCCAATCACCACCCCCAGCCTTTCACCGACCTGCTGCCAGGGGGTGTGAGGGGTGCTGCGTTGATAACGTTCCAGTATCCCAATATAGGTATTCCAGTCGTGTGAAGTAACCAGTAACAGTTGTTGACATACGGATGGAATGGACTGATTAAGTATGGAAGAAATCATAAAACCGCCAAAAAAGGCTAAAAATAATGAAAAACACAAAATAATATTAATTATATTGATCAACTTTGCTTAAAAAATCATTATACCCTCATTCTTAAATCCTTTCAGAATTTCAACTTCATTAGGCGAGGAAATCGTAGTTAGTCCTCTCCCACGTTTTCCACGATTTGCCGTTAAAAAATAAAAATTTTTTAGAAGGAATAGATTTAGAAAAACTCATATCAAAAGCTAATCGTATTTTGACAAAAATACAAGAAAGTTACGCGGGTGTGGCCTTGTTGCAGCTGATTAGCAAACCCCTCCGAAACTACTGCTGCTGCAGCGGCGGAATTACCCATGACTTCCGATAAAACGTTTCAAACTTAGAGTTGGGATGGGTATAACAATTCGGGGGAATAAATTCACCACTGATTCGAAAATGTCCGCAGGCCAGAAACAAATAATGATGCAAGCCCACCTCAAAACCAGTCGTAGCGGTTAGCATCACTACCCCTATCATGAACAAAAGATTCTTTTTATTTAAAGGGTCGAATATATCGTATTTAATCAATTTTAAGAAAACATACAACGCAAAGCCCAGACAGATAGCCATGATAATGTAATAGAAAATGATGAAATAATGCAAATTAGGCAGATCTAAATGTTGGTCAAAATAATCGACCAGCGGCCAGGCGACAGGGATGGCAATAATAATTAAGGTGAGTGGCCGGACGATGACTTTATGTCTGATTTTAAAATAAATTAAGGTAATGAGGGTGGCTACCGTGAAAATCCAAGAATTCATCAGGTTGCGGTAAAGCACAGTACCAAAAACACCCAGATCAAAACCCAAATTCCAGCCGATGATAATAATAGGGAATAGAACCGTGAGAATGATCTTGGTTTTTCGGTCGATGTGCTTTCTGGACACGTCCTTGTGATGCTTTGACATAAAAATCCTTACCTAGCTATTTTCTTGGTAAATTAAGCTATTTCTTGCTAAATGACAATACTTAGTTAGTGGGTGATGCGAAATTAAACAAAGTCCTGTCATCCCCATCCTTTATTTTTGTACTCCAAAAACGTCGGTGTTGAAGTGTTTGACTGAGCCTGCTCAGGATCTTCTGGTTTGCACATGGTGGCTTCCGGGTGAGGAGGGTGAAAAAAACTGCCGTGGAAGAGAGGGCTGGTGGGCGAGAATTCTGGTAAAGGCATGTAGAAATCGGGAGTAGGTAGCCTGAATTGTTGAGCACGTAGCTCAATTTCCGCAGGGCTGAGATGGCTTATCAGCTCTTCTGCTTGTTTCAGCAGGGATTGCCGCGTTTGTTCAAGCGTGGGCTTGTCCTCGAAACACGGGTCAGTTGTAATAGGTATTGCAGCCGGTATTTCTCTTTTTGGCCTGGAGGCAGGTGAGAGAATAGGGGGTTTTGCCTCCTCAATTGCTTTTCTTTTTTTAAAAAAACTCGGACTCATACTCAAGGAATTTTGATTCTTGGATTTTGATAACTGTTTAGCTTTTACAGAAAGATAGTATTCACTCATTTGCTCATTTAATTGCTGTAGTTTCCCGGCAGAGAGAGAATGGTTTTGCCAATCATAATAAGAAGAACAGACATTAATGATAGTTAATAAAAAAACGGGATGTCTAAGGCTAAGAATCGTTGGGTGAGCCGTCGGCTTTATCGCCTCGTTAATGATTTGTTCCAAGTTAGATAGATTAAAACCACGCCCTTGTTCCAACATGGCTTTTATCGTGTTTAGGGATGGAGAAGGATTAACCTGAATCGAAAAAATGGAACAGAAAAGCTGAAATAACTTCCTTTGAGCTGATAATTTGCTTGGCAAAAAATTAGTAAAACGAGATTGGTAGCGTGTATCTAGTTCATTCCTGATATGGGGATTTAGTTTACCAATTTTAGTGCTGAATAGAGTATCCAAAATATCATGACCCTTGATTCCAGAAAATGTGCGAGGGTCAAGCTGGACTTCTAGAAAAGAGGTGCCCGATGGCGTGCTTGGCGTAGGTGGGGATGATTTAGAATCTAGCATTCAAAAGCCTTAAGGTTAGTTTAATCATTTCTAGCAAAGTAAGAAATAAATATATTATAAATTATCATAGCTTTTTTAATATTTCCATCGAAAGTGGTGCTTAATTTCTAGACGTGATATTGTCTAATGATTGCTATATTTCCACAGGAAGGGGGCTACTTAAGTAAGGAATAAAAAACTCTAATAATAAAATAAGTTACAAAAAAGGGAGAAAAAAATGTCTAATCAACCGCTGATGGAATCCCCCAAAAGAAAAGATAAAACTAAACTACCGATAGAATCCCCAAGAAGTGTAGATAAAACTAAACCGTCAATAGAATCGAAAGAGAATAAAAAGAAAACCGCTGATAAATATACTATGACAACTGGGTTTGTAGATGGTTTGAGTTCTGTCCTTGGTAGTTTCTTTATGGGAGCGGCTATTACTGAAATGTTTTCATCGGATTCCGATTTAGCTTTGGGTGCAGGGATGGTGATGTCTGTGATGGCCTTATGCTCAACATATGCCCATATTAAATTAAATACGCATATGCAGGATAATGAAATCGAGATGGATGGATCATTAGCCTTATCTAAGGCCCAATACTTCGCACTGATTGGCGATTACCTATCCCACGCTGGCACGTATGCTGTTTCGCTGATTGCTGGATTGGATAAACTAATTGAAAAATCAGGTTTTGATCTATCAAAAAATAGTGAACTTGCCATCAATATCGGTCTTCTAGCCATGAGTTTTGCGGGAGCCATTGGCAATGTAAAAACTTGTGCGAATGCCATGCGACTGCAGAATGTTTATGGAGATTTAAAAGACCCTAGAACAAGTGGGCTTGGGTTCGTGCCCACACCTTTACCGCAGTCTGATGATGAGAATTGGGAGGGGCTTCCGCGTGTGCCTACAAATCACAGTATCAATGCCGAGGATCCCCTTAGAAGTAGCAGTAGTAGAACCTTTAAATAACCCAAAATTTTAGCTAAAATAAAGTCGTCAATTTTCTTCCCGATCCACCAGAGGACCATTCATGAATCTTTCGCAAGTGACTTACATCTGGATTGATGGCACCAGCCCAACCCAGACCTTACGTTCTAAAGTAAAAATAGTACCCAGTAACAAAAACCACTTAACAGCCCGCGACCTCCCCCAATGGAATTTCGACGGTTCTTCCACCTACCAAGCCGTTGGGCACGATTCGGATTTAACCCTACAACCCGTCTGCGTGGTGGATGACCCTATCTTAGGTCCTGGCAATTATCTGGCACTTTGCGAAGTATTAAACCCAGACGGTACCCCCACATCAGCAACAAACGTGCTCGTTTGGTGCAATTAATGGCCCAAGGCGCCAAGGAACAAGATCCTTGGATCGGTTTTGAGCAGGAATATACCTTATTCAGAGGTCAACAACCTCTAGGTTGGCCGGAGCGCGGTTACCCAGCCCCACAAGGTCCTTTTTACTGTGGAGTAGGGGCAGATGAAGTATTCGGCCGCCACCTGGTTGAAGAGCATGCCCAAGCCTGTCTGGATGCAGGTATTATGTTGTATGGTACTAATGCCGAAGTCATGCCTGGCCAATGGGAGTTTCAAATCGGTTACCGTGGCGTGGATGGCGAAAACGCCGACCCAGTGAATGTTTCCGACCATCTGTGGCTAGCACGTTGGTTGTTATACCGCTTGGGTGAAGAATACGATATCACCGCCAAGTTACATCCCAAGCCCGTTAAAGGGGATTGGAACGGGGCTGGTAAGCACACTAACTTTTCGACTAAAGCCATGCGTAGCCCCAAAACGGGTATGGACGCCATTAAAAAGGCGATTAATGCGCTAGAAATGAGGCATAACGACCATATCGCGGTTTATGGGCATGATTTGGAACAACGCCTGACTGGCAAGCATGAAACAGCCCATATCTCCCAATTTGCTTCTGGAATAGGTAATCGCGGCGCCTCCATCCGTATCCCAGGACCGGTAGCAACCAAAGGCTATGGTTATATCGAAGACCGCCGCCCTGGCGCGAATGCCAATCCCTATGAAGTGGCTGCTATTCTAGTAGAAACCATTTGCGGCATGCATCATAAGTCGTTAGAAAAATTAGAGGATGTGGTGTAAAACAGCTCTTGGAAGCGCGGCTATCCATCCAAAAAACTCCTTGTCCCCTTCGTGGGCTAGGGGATATGCATACATTTTTTCTGTCAATTGTGAGTAGGCACCGGATTAACGATTAGCACTATAAACCCCCTCTCCCGCGCGAGGAGTTTGGACAAAAGCTGCCAACCTATTCGCGGGAGAGGGTTGGGGGAGAGGGTAAAGTCTCGCACTATCTATTCGCCCTCTCCCCAACCCTCTCCCGCGAACAAGCTTAGAGCCTTTATTCAAGCCCCTCGCGCGGGAGAGGGGGCTTACAGTGCTAACCCTAATCTAATACTCACTCACAGTTGACTGAAAAAGATGTGTGCATACCCTAGCCTTTGGGGGAAAAGGAGGTATTTTGGCTCCCAGGGGGCTACGGTATTGCTTACTCCTCCAGCTTGCTATAGTGATCCATTTCTTAAATGGAAGGATTGCTTGTGTATGGCTGCATTGTCGCATTTTTAATCGGTAACATCCTCGTCAATGAAGCACCGAGTCTACCATCAGCAGGGTGGTTGTTACTGGCACTTCTTTTTTCTTGTATCGCCTATCTCGGGTTACCTAAAAAATACCGCTATTGCATTGCACTCTCATGCGCTTTATTTTTGGGAAGCTACTACGCGGTTTATCGCGCCCAACCATTATTAAATTGGCATCTACCCAGCCGTTGGGAAAATCAAACGGTCACCGTTCGTGGAGTCGTATCGTCACTTCCCGAATCAGACAGCCAACAAACGCGCTTTGAATTCAATCTGCAATCCATCAACAATACCCCTCAACAGACCAAAATTCGTCTCGCTTGGTACCAGACACCTCCTCAACCTTTGATCATAGGCGCAACCTGGCAATTGCAAGTTCGATTAAAGCAGGCCCATAGTCTATTAAATCCAGGCGGATTTGATTATGAGCAATGGCTGTTCTCTCACGGTATTCGTGCCACCGGCTATGTTATATCCGGTGCACCGCTACACGAGTCTCACTTTATGTATTACGTAGTGGATAGATTACGCCAATCGCTGCAACAACGAATGCAACAAGCCTTAGCAGATGCTAAAAGTGGCGGTGCAATTATTGCTTTAGTCGTTGGCATTCAAAATGGCATTACGCCAGAACAATGGCAAACGATGCGCGCCACCGGTACCAATCATTTAATGGCAATCGCCGGCGTGCATATCGGATTTGTCGGTGGCTTTGCTTACTTTCTCGTAAATTTTCTGTGGCGTCGAGCGCCGCGGCTTATACTTAGGATGCCGGCTTCGCAAGCAGCGGCAATGGCTATGTTACTTTCTGCTATTGTCTACAGTGCATTAGCCGGGTTTTCACTGCCCACTCAACGAGCGTTAGTGATGTTGTGGATACTCTTATTCGGGTTACTCATCCGTCGACCGCTGAAGAGGGGAAATTCATTGGCCTTCGCTACGGTAGTGGTGCTGGGCGTAAATCCATTCACGACATTGACGGTGAGTTTCTGGTTATCCTTCACCGCGGTATTCGCCATTATGTTGGGCACTTATGGTCGATTACGCGCAGAAGGCATTTGGTGGAAATACGGCCAAGTGCAATGGGTGATTACACTGGGATTATTGCCCGTCTCCATTTGGTTATTTCAACAGGCCTCGCTCGTTTCCTTCATCGCGAATCTGATTGCCGTGCCTGCGGTGGGATTTTTAGTTTTGCCGCTGTGTTTTATCGGTACCAGCTTATTATTCGTTTACACCGCAGCCGGTGTCTGGATGCTGGCGTTAGCTGCAAAAATAATGACGGGAATTTTTGGTGTACTGGCTTGGTTGGCTCATTTACGAGGCGCAGTTTGGCAACAAATCATTAACCAGCCTTGGTTGTTAGCAACCACTGTAGTGGGAGTGCTGCTGCTAATGGC
This sequence comes from uncultured Gammaproteobacteria bacterium, assembly GCA_963797335.1. GTDB lineage: Bacteria > Pseudomonadota > Gammaproteobacteria > JAURND01 > JAURND01 > CAWCOU01. The sequence goes on from CAWCOU010000007.1 coordinate 286,154, forward strand.
CCCCAGAGGATTATTTAATCGCTGGCTAGGTTTTTTTTGGTTATTACCGTTGTTGTTCTATCAGGCCCCGGCTCCGAAACCAGGCGAATTATGGTTAACTTTGCTAGACGTAGGGCAGGGCTTAGCTGCGGTAGTTCGTACCAGCCACCATAGTCTAGTTTTCGACACCGGGCCACCGATGGGCATCACCGATGCAGGACAACGTGTCATTTTACCTTTTTTACAAACCGTCGGTGTGCAGGATGTGGATATGTTAATGGTCAGTCACGGTGATAGCGACCATATCGGTGGTGCGCAGTCTTTGTTACAAGGGATTCAAGTCAAGCGGATATTGACCAGCGTGCCGGAACGTTTGCTTAAGTTTTCAGCACAGCTTTGTTTAGCTGGCCAAACGTGGCAGTGGGATGGGGTCACTTTTCAGGTTTTGTATCCAACCGCCGAATGGTTGGGCCAGAACAATAATAGTTCGTGCGTGCTGCGAGTGAGCGTGGGTCAGCAATCGGTGTTACTCACCGGCGATATCGAGAAACCAGCGGAAAATTTTTTAGTGCATCAAAACCCCAGCGCGTTAACTGCCACCGTGTTAATCGCCCCTCATCACGGCAGCCGTACTTCTTCCTCCCCGGCATTTATTCAAGCCGTCAATCCCCGTTATGTATTATTCCCCGTGGGCTACCAAAACCGCTATCATTTCCCAAGCGCGCAAGTGATGCAACGATACCAACAACTACCAGCGCAAACCTGGCTATTGGCAGAGACAGGTGCTATATCCCTAATTCTAGATGAACACTCCCCCAACATTCAAATTAACTCACAACGCCAACTAAATAAAAAAATATACCATTACTCCCCGTCATCCTGAGCGCAGCGAAGGATCTCCTGAATGACGTGGGGAAGAATGGGTGCCACACCCAGTAGATCCCTCACTGCGTTCGGGATGACGTGGAGAGGGCTTTTTAAATATTCTGCACCAACCGTCGCGGGGCGACGCGGCCGTCTTTGAGTATCTCACCGACGCCTAGAAAACCACCGCTGCGGCGGGTTAAACGAACCCAACCCGAGGTAGGGGCGTTGGGAACGATGATGGGTTGGCCTTGCTTTAAATAATAAATGGCGGCTTCGGATAAGGTTAATTCTGTCCAACTGGCGATGGAACTATCAATCGGCAGTAAATACGCATCCAGATTTTCCATGGCTTGGTCTTTAGGTAAAGTCTGCAAATGCGATAAGGATTGCATTTGTTCGGCGCGATAAGCCCCTGCAGACAAACGGCGTAATTCACCAACATGGGCACCGCAACCTAAATGCTCACCCATGTCTTCCACCAAGGTGCGCACATACGTACCTTTGCTGCAATGCACTTCAAAACTTAATTGCCCTTCTTCGTAGGAAAGAAATTTTATGGAGTGCACCACCACTTGTCGCGGTTCTCTCTCAATAGAAATACCCTGGCGGGCCAGTTTATACAGAGGTTGTCCCTGATGTTTGAGGGCAGAATACATAGAGGGAACTTGAGAAATAGTACCGGTGAATTGTTGGCAGAGTGTCAGTAAATCTTCTTCAGACAAGGGTGGAATCGGGCGTTCTGATATATTACTGCCTTCTTTATCACCCGTTGTTGTTTTCACGCCTAGGATGGCAGTGACGCGGTAATGTTTATCCGCTTCCAATAAAAATTGGCTGAATTTCGTCGCTTGACCAAAACAAATAGGCAACATGCCACTGGCCAACGGATCAAGGCTACCGGTATGGCCGGCTTTGCGAGCGCCGTACAAATTTTTCACCGTTTGTAATGCCGCGTTAGAGGTCATTCCTTCCGGCTTATCGAGTAATAAAATGCCGTCGACAGCGCGGCGGCTGATAGAGGGATGTAGGGTCACGGAATTATTCCTTATTTGTTTTTATGGCAAGATCAATGAGGGTTTGGATGCGGTTGCCGCGGCTGATGGTTTCATCAAAAGCGAAATGTAATTTCGGAGTGCTACGTAAATTGAGGGATTGCGCCAACGCCGAGCGCAGAAAACCCGCGGCTTTATTCAGCGCTCGAACCGTTTGTTTACCCCGGGCTTCATCGAGTTGACTGATTAAAACGGTGGCATTAGCCATGTCTGGCGCCACTTTCACGGCAGTAATCACGACCTCACTAAAACGAGGGTCGTGTGCTTTGGTAGTTAATAACAGCGCCAGTTCGTGCTGCATTTGTTCAGCAATCCGCTGCATACGGTGATGAGTCATAGGAAACGTAGTCTACAATTGTCTAACGATCTCTTGTGTTTCAAACACTTCGATTTGGTCTTTTACTTTCACGTCATTATAATCCTTAACGCCAATACCGCATTCCGTGCCGCTGCGAACCTCACTGACATCTTCTTTAAAGCGTCGTAATGACTCCAACTTACCGGTGAACACCACCACATTATCGCGCAATACCCGAATCGAACTGTTGCGGCGGATCACGCCATCGACGACGAGACAGCCAGCGATAGCACCCAGTTTAGAAGAACGGAACACATCGCGTACTTCCGCCAGGCCGGTGATGACTTCTTTGTATTCCGGTTTCAACATGCCGCTTAAGGCCGCTTTGATTTCATCGATCAGATTGTAAATAATGCTGTAATACCGTAAATCAACACCTTCGGTTTCTACTAAGCGTCGAGCACTGGCATCGGCACGGACATTGAAACCAATTAAAATAGCCGATGAGGCAATGGCCAAGTTTACATCGGATTCAGTGATACCACCGACGCCACTGGCGATAATAGTCACCTTCACTTCGGGAGTCGCCAATTTAGTCAAGGCATCGGAAATGGCTTCCACTGAACCTTGTACATCGCCTTTGAGCACAATATTGAGTGCATTGACTTTGCCTTCGCCCATTTGCGCGAATAAATTTTCCAATTTAGAGGCACGTTGCCGGGCTAATTTGATATCGCGGTATTTCCCTTGTCGGAACAAAGCCACTTCGCGGGCTTTTTTCTCCGTAGGCACCACAATCGCTTCATCACCCGCGCTGGGTGTGCCGGATAAGCCGAGAATTTCCACCGGTGTCGAGGGAATAGCGGTTTCCGACTGATGCCCTACATCATTGATCATGGCGCGCACTCGACCATATTCACCACCGGCCAATAAAATATCGCCTTTACGCAGGGTTCCGGCTTGAACCAGTATCGTGGCCACCGGTCCACGCCCTTTATCCAGTCGCGATTCGATGACGATGCCGCGCGCCGGGGTATTTACAGGCGCTTTCAGCGCCAGTAATTCCGCTTGTAATAAAATACGATCGAGCAGGTCATCTACGCCAGTGCCTACTTTTAGCGGAAATGGTTGGAACATGGTGTCGCCACCCCATTCTTCGGAAATGACTTCGTGTTTAGATAATTCCGTGCGCACTCGATCAGGGTCCGCGCCGGGTTTATCCATTTTATTGACGGCGACAATCATCGGCACTTTCGCTGCCTTCGCATGTTGAATAGCTTCAATGGTTTGCGGCATAACCCCGTCGTCTGCTGCCACCACTAAGACCACTATATCCGTGCACTTCGCGCCACGGGCACGCATGGCCGTAAATGCTTCATGGCCAGGTGTATCCAGAAAAGTAATAGGGCCTTTTTGAGTATTGACCTGGTAAGCACCAATATGCTGTGTGATGCCTCCGGCTTCGCTGCTGGTCACTTTCGTGCGTCGAATATAATCCAATAAAGAGGTTTTACCATGATCGACGTGACCCATAATCGTCACCACGGGTGCCCGCGCTAAGGCTTCTTCCATGGATTGATTTTCTTCGGTTAATAGGCTTTCTTCTAAGGCGTTGACATTCAGCAACTTAGGTTTATGGCCCATTTCTTCGACAACGATGGCCGCTGTTTCTTGGTCAATGACTTGATTGATAGTCACCAAAGCGCCCATTTTCATCATCACTTTGATGACTTCGGCCGCTTTAACGGAGATTTTTTGTGCTAAATCAGCGACAGTGACGGTTTCCGGGATAATCACTTCTCGTACCATCGGCGCAACGGGCTTGGAAAACGCATGTTCACGTGCCGCAGGTTGAGGAGAGGAGAATGATTTTTTACCGGGTTTGCGATAACGCTGAGGTATGTCGTATTCGCTGTCCTCGCTATCAAGCAACAAATCATGCCCGCGTCGTTCCGTGCTACCGCCGCCGGAGCGTCGTTCTTTTTTCTTCTTGCCACGTTTTTTGTCGTCAGCAGCAAATAAAGGTGCCTTCGCGGGTTTCTTTTCTTCTTCTTTTTTGGGTTCCGCCGAGGCTGATTTTGCAGGCTGGAGAGGGGTTG
>CAWCOU010000008.1:0-405487 GCA_963797335.1 uncultured Gammaproteobacteria bacterium
GCGCTTCCAGCTGTGCTTCTAGCGTCAGCGGTACGTGCACGGCCATTTGGTCACCGTCAAAGTCGGCGTTGTAAGCGGTACATACCAGCGGATGCAGTTGGATGGCCTTACCTTCGATCAATACCGGCTCAAATGCTTGGATACCCAAACGGTGTAAGGTCGGCGCACGGTTGAGTAATACGGGGTGTTCGCGGATAACTCTTCTAAAATATCCCAGACTTCCGGCGCTTCGCTGTCCACCATTTTTTTAGCGGCTTTAATGGTGGTCGCCAAGCCTCGACGTTGCAGTTTGCTGAAGATGTAAGGCTTGAATAATTCCAAAGCCATTTTTTTCGGCAGACCGCATTGATGTAAGCGTAAGGTCGGACCAACCACGATCACGGAACGACCGGAATAATCGACTCGCTTACCTAATAAGTTTTGACGGAAACGTCCTTGCTTACCCTTAATCATATCGGCCAAGGATTTTAAGGGTCGACGGTTAGCGCCGGTAATTGCTCGACCGCGACGACCATTGTCTAACAAGGCATCGACAGCTTCTTGCAACATCCGTTTTTCATTGCGAACAATGATATCGGGTGCGCTTAAATCCAGTAAGCGCTTGAGACGGTTATTACGATTGATGACGCGACGATATAAATCGTTCAAGTCGGAGGTGGCAAAACGGCCACCATCTAACGGCACCAAGGGACGCAAATCGGGCGGCAGCACCGGTAAGACATTTAATATCATCCACTCTGGTTTATTGCCCGAAGCCAAAAAGGCTTCCATCACCTTCAAGCGTTTAGTTAATTTTTTCAACCGCGTTTCCGAAGTCGTAGTCGGAATTTCTTCGCGAAGCGCGGCGATTTCGTTTTCTAATTGAATGCCACGCAATAAATGCTGCACAGCTTCAGCGCCCATCAGCGCTTCAAATTCATCGCCGTATTCTTCGACGGCATCCAGATACGCTTCTTCGGATAATAGTTGGCCGGCTTTTAAGGGTGTCATGCCAGGGTCAACGACGACGAAGGCTTCAAAATACAAAATGCGTTCGATGTCGCGCAGCGTCATATCCAGCAATAAACCAATGCGGGAAGGCAGTGATTTTAGGTACCAAATATGGGCGACTGGGCACGCCAGTTCAATGTGCCCCATACGGTCACGACGTACTTTGGCTAAAGTGACTTCCACTCCGCATTTTTCGCAAATGACGCCGCGGTGTTTGAGACGTTTGTATTTACCGCATAAGCATTCGTAATCTTTAACCGGTCCGAAGATTTTCGCGCAGAACAAACCGTCGCGTTCGGGTTTGAAGGTGCGGTAATTGATGGTTTCTGGTTTTTTTACTTCACCAAACGACCAGGAGCGAATCATGTCGGGGAAGAAAGACCAATGCTGATGGAATCGAACTCTTCGACATGTTCTTTTCGAATGAAACTGACCAGATCTTGCAATGCAGCCAATGTGGTTCTCCTGTCAAGATAATAGGTTCAGCAGCCATGACTACTGAAAAATAAAATAATTATTCGATCTGTACTACTAACTAATGTCATTGAGATTCTCCTTCTCCCACAAGGGGAGAAGGAGATATTTCATTAGTTCGGCGTTCTTAACTTACTCGTGTTCCAGTTCCATGTTAATACCGAGCGAACGGATTTCCTTCACCAACACATTAAAGGATTCCGGCATACCGGCCTCCATGCGATGGTCGCCGTCGACAATATTTTTGTACATTTTGGTACGACCGTTGATGTTGTCGGATTTCACGGTCAGCATTTCTTGCAATGTGTAAGAAGCACCATATGCTTCCAGCGCCCACACTTCCATTTCCCCGAAGCGCTGGCCACCGAATTGGGCCTTACCGCCCAGTGGTTGCTGAGTCACCAAACTGTAGGAACCGGTGGAACGTGCATGCATTTTATCTTCCACTAAGTGGTTGAGTTTCAGCATGTACATATAACCAACGGTAATTTCTCGTTCAAATGAATCACCGGTGCGACCGTCGTACAGTGTGGCTTGCCCTGATTCTGGTAAACCGGTCAGTTTTAACAGCGCTTTGATTTCCGCTTCGGTAGCACCATCAAACACTGGTGTGGCTACAGGCACGCCACCGCGGAGATTCTCTGCCAAGGCCAGGATTTCTTGTTCGCTAAACGTGCTGAAATCGATCGGTTGCGCAGAACCTATGCTATAGATTTTCGTTAAAAATTCGGCTAATTCGGTCACCTTTTTCCGTTGATCGACCATTTCACCAATTTTGACGCCCAATCCTTTCGCCGCCCAACCCAAGTGACACTCTAAGACTTGTCCCACGTTCATACGCGAAGGTACGCCTAGCGGATTCAAGACGATATCCACCGGTGTGCCATCAGCCAAGTGCGGCATGTCTTCGATGGGAACAATGGTAGAAACCACGCCTTTGTTACCATGACGTCCGGCCATCTTATCGCCGGGCTGAATTTTTCGTTTCACGGCCAAATAGACTTTGACAATCTTAATGACGCCCGGCGCTAAATCGTCGCCCTGCACCAGTTTCTTGCGTTTAGCTTCTAACTTCACGTCATGGTCTTTACGCAATTGTTTTGCTTGAGCCGCTAACGCTTCTAAGGTTTGGGCTTCACTTTCTTCTTTTAAATGAATATCAAACCATTTTTCACGGGGCAGTTCTTGCAAATAGGCCTTGGTAATTTTTTGCCCGGACTTTAATCCGGAAGGACCACGCTGAGCCGTTTTGTTGACAAGCAATGTTTCCACGCGTTGGTATAACGCTTCTTCACGAATACGCAGCTCGTCATCCAAGTCCTTTTTGACTTTATCAATGTCGGCTTTTTCGATTTCCAACGCGCGTGCGTCTTTTTTAAGACCGTCACGCGTGAATACTTGAACATCAATGACGGTACCATTGGATCCTGGCGGAACTCGCAACGAGGTGTCTTTCACATCCGATGCTTTTTCACCAAAGATGGCACGTAACAGTTTTTCTTCCGGTGTCAGCTGCGTTTCACCTTTCGGGGTCACTTTACCTACGAGAATATCGCCCATCGCCACTTCGGCGCCGATATAAACAATGCCACATTTATCCAACTTAGAAAGTGCACCCTCACCGACGTTAGGAATATCAGCTGTGATGTCTTCAGCGCCCAACCTGGTATCACGAGCGACACAGGTGAGCTCTTGAATATGAATGGTGGTGAATCGATCTTCTTTGACTAGGTTTTCGGACAGTAAGATCGAGTCTTCAAAGTTGTAACCATTCCACGGCATGAAAGCGACGAGGAGGTTTTGGCCTAAGGCTAATTCACCTAAATCGGTAGAAGGTCCATCGGCCAGTACATCACCGACGCGAACTTCATCGCCCACTTCCACTAAGGGCCGTTGATTGATACAGGTGTTTTTATTGGAGCGGGTAAATTTAATGAGGGAATAAATATCCACACCCGATTCATCGATGCCGCGCTGATCTTCGTCCACTCGCACCACAATACGGGCTGCGTCAATGAAATCAACCACACCACCACGCTTGGCGACAATGGTAACCCCCGAATCGGTGGCAACCACACGTTCAATACCCGTGCCTACTAGCGGTTTTTCCGAATGCAAATTCGGCACCGCTTGGCGTTGCATGTTCGAACCCATCAACGCACGGTTAGCATCGTCGTGTTCCAAAAATGGAATCAACGCGGCTGCCACCGAGACAATCTGAGAGGGTGACACATCCATGTAATTGACTTTATCGGGAGTCGTAATCGTGAAATCACCTTTATGACGGCAGGACACGAATTCGTCGATCAGGTGTTCGTCTTTGTCCAATTTGGTGTTGGCCTGGGCAATAAAGAACTGACCTTCATCGATAGCGGAGAGGTAATGGATTTCACCGGTTAAACGGCTATTTTCCACTTTACGATACGGGGTTTCTAAAAAACCGTATTCGTTGGTTCTGGCAAACATGGCTAGGGAATTAATCAAACCAATGTTCGGACCTTCCGGTGTTTCAATGGGGCAAACACGGCCGTAGTGAGTGGTATGCACGTCACGCACTTCGAAACTGGCGCGTTCACGGGTCAATCCACCCGGCCCTAATGCCGAGACGCGACGTTTATGCGTCACTTCTGACAGCGGGTTGTCTTGGTCCATAAATTGCGATAATTGACTGGAGCCAAAAAACTCTTTGATGGTGGCGGAAATCGGTTTGGCGTTGATTAAATCTTGCGGCATCAGATTTTCAACATCGGCCAGACTGAGGCGATCTTTTACCGCGCGTTCGACACGCACTAATCCGACTCGGAATTGATTCTCAGTCATTTCACCGACACTGCGGACGCGACGATTACCCAAGTGATCGATGTCGTCGACTTCGCCTCGACCATCGCGAATGTCGATCATGACTTTGATGACAGCAATGATGTCTTCTTTGGACAGCGTACCCGGACCGGTTAAATCGGTGCGACCGACGCGGCGGTTGAATTTCATGCGGCCGACGGCGGAAAGGTCGTATCGTTCCAACGTGAAGAATAGATTTTGGAACAGGTTCTCAGCGGCTTCCTTGGTCGGTGGTTCGCCCGGGCGCATCATTCGGTAGATTTCTACCAAGGCTTCTAACTGGCTGTTGCTGGTGTCAATTCGTAACGTATCGGCTATGTAAGCGCCTCGATCCAAATCATTGGTAAATAATGTTTTGAAGGTGGTGACGTTGGCTTTTTTCAGAGTTGTTAATAGCTCGGTGGTGATTTCCGTATTGGCTTCCACTAAAATTTCACCAGTGGTTTGGTCGACGATGGATTCGCCGATGACCTTGCCGAGCAAATATTCTACCGGTACGGTCAATTCTTTGACGTGATCTTTTTCTAATTGACGAATATGGCGTAATGAAATGCGACGATCTTTTTCAACGATGATTTTGCCTTCTTTATTTTTAATATCGGTGAGGGCAATTTCTCCACGTAACCGTTCGGGAATTAAATCCAGCACCCAATTATCGTCACGCCAGTGGAAGGTATTCATTTCAAAGAAGGTATGTAAAATTTCTTCGGTATTGTAACCCAAGGCTCGCAATAAAATAGAAACTGGTAATTTGCGTCGGCGGTCTATGCGTACAAATAAACAATCTTTAGGATCAAATTCAAAATCCAACCAAGAGCCGCGATAAGGAATAATACGGGCGGAATATAATAATTTACCGGAGGAATGGGTCTTGCCCTTATCATGTTCAAAGAATACACCGGGTGAACGATGGAGCTGAGAAACGACGACTCGTTCCGTACCATTAATAACAAAGCTGCCGGTATCAGTCATAAGCGGAATTTCGCCCATGTAAACTTCTTGCTCACGGATGTCTTTGACGACTTGATTTTTGCCGCCTTCTTTATCGTAAATCACTAACCGTAATTTAACGCGCAACGGTACTGCGTAAGTGAGGCCGCGTGATCGACATTCTTTGACGTCAAAACCGACTTCACCTAGGGTGTAGCTATGGTATTCCAGGGCGGCAGTTCCTGAATAACTGGTAATGGGGAATACAGATTTGAATGCAGCGTGTAAGCCCGTATCGGTTCTGGCCGTTACTGGGATTTCCGCTTGTAAAAAGTCTTTATAGGAATCCAATTGCAGGCTTAATAAATAAGGCGTATTCATGGCGTTCGGACTTTTGCCAAATCCTTTACGAATACGTTTTTTTTCGGTGTTAGAAAAATTCTGAGTAGAATGAGTCTTACTATAAGCCATCGGCTCCCCTCACCTAAAATAAATCGCTGACATGTAAACTATTCATCACAAGATGAAGCGGTTCTATTTTCCTAAGATCCGCCCGCTTCCGTTATTCTTAATCCTTGTGCTGCCTAATTTACGAAAAAACTAATAGAAAACGCCGGACGAGGCATGTACCTCATCCGGTGTTTTCAGATGAAACTGGTATACCCACTTACTTCACTTCGACTTCTGCACCTGCTTCTTCCAGTTTCTTTTTAATATCAGCGGAGTCTGCTTTAGAAATGCCTTCCTTGACAACAGAAGGTACGCCTTCGACGAGATCTTTGGCTTCTTTTAAACCTAAACCGGTGATGGCGCGAATGACTTTGATGACTTCAATTTTATTGGCGCCAAAGCCTTTCATGACGACATCAAATTCGGTTTTTTCTTCTGCTGCGGCAGCGGGGCCAGCGGCAGCAGCAGGGGCAGCAGCAACGGCTGCGGCAGCTGATACACCAAATTCTTCTTCGATCGCTTTTACCAGGTCAACCACTTCTTTGATGGTCATACCTTTAATTGTTTCTACTACTTGAGAAATAGACATGAAGTTCTCCTAAATAAATTCAAATGTTATGTGTTAGGGCGCCATTAAGCTGCTTGCTGTTTATCGGCAACAGCCGCTAATACACGCGCCACGCGTGCATACGGTTCTGCCAACGTTCTGACCAGTTTGGTGACTGGTGCATTCAGCACAGCCAACAACATAGCCAATGCATGCTCGCGAGTGGGCAGATTCGCCACCGCTTCAAGCTCATTGCCCGCTAATATTTTTTCGCCAAACGAGAGTGCTTTTATTTCCAGCAGTTTGTTGTCTTTCGCAAAGTCACGCATCAATCGCGCCGCTTCGCCGGCATCACCTGCTGAAAACAGAATAATCACCGGGCCAGACAATATCTCTTGTAAACAAGCAAATGAGGTATCTTGTACAGCCAATCGCGCCAATGTATTCCGAACCACCCGTAGGTAGAGCCCGGCCGTTCTTGCCTTGGCACGCAATTCCGTCATTTGCGCTACTGTCAAACCGCGGTAATTAGCAACTATCGCAAAACCGGCGTCTTTTGCCACTTTCGCTACTTCAGTGACAATTAATTTCTTATTTTCCAGTTTAAGCGCCATTCATTACCCTCTATTAAAATATAAACGTGTGAAGAGTTTGCTAAACTCTGCGCAACAAATCACGTTTATAATTCCAGGAATCTGAGCTGCATCACACGCCCGGATTTCCTTTTCTGTGGTGTCTACTCTCAAAAATTGAAAGGTATCCACCGCCTGCGCAGGTACTTCGTTAGATGGCACCATCGACTTCATAATGCCCCAACGCCTGAATTAAGTATGCATACACACACCTGCGGTCTTCGACGGATCACAAACTAATCAGCGATACCGTGAAATCTTTTTACAGCTAATCTTCCAACGAAGCCACATCGATGGCTAACCCTGGACCCATGGTGGTGGAGAGGGCGATTTTTTGTAAGAACACGCCTTTGGCTGAGGCCGGTCTGGCTTTTTTCAAGTCGGTCAGTAATACCTTGAGGTTTTCTTTCAGGTTTTGACTTTCAAAATTAACCTTGCCGATGGTGCTGTGGATGATGCCACCTTTTTCGGTGCGGTAACGCACTTGTCCAGATTTGGCGTTTTTCACAGCATTGGTTACGTCAGTGGTAACTGTGCCGACTTTTGGGTTAGGCATCAGCCCTCGTGGACCGAGGATTTGACCTAATTGACCAACCAGGCGCATAGCATCGGGAGTGGCAATAACCACATCGAAATCTAAATTTCCAGCCTTCACAGCTTCAGCCAAATCATCGAAACCGACTCGATCGGCGCCAGCTGCTTGAGCGGCTTCGGCATTTTGCCCTTGCGCAAATACCGCCACTTTCACGGTGCGGCCAGTGCCGTGCGGTAACACGGTAGCCCCTCGAACCACTTGGTCGGAGTTGCGAGGATCCACGCCCAATTTAATGCTGACATCGACACCTTCCACAAACTTGACAGTCGAGCAGGATTTTAATAGCTCAATCGCTTCTTGAATGGGATAAAGTTTGCCTAGCGTGACTTTTTCATTAATGGCTTTTTGACGTTTAGAGAGCTTACTCATTGAATGTTCCTTCCACTTCTATACCCATACTGCGAGCGGTGCCCGCAATCGTTTTGACGGCAGTGGCTATCGTTGCTGCGTTAAGATCTGGCATCTTCAAACGTGCAATGTCTTCCACTTGTTTAATGGTGACTTTACCCACTTTATCGGTATGCGGTTTGGCACTGCCGCTAGCAATACCAGCCGCTTTCTTCAATAGTACCGAAGCGGGGGGAGTTTTGGTAATGAAGGTAAAGCTACGATCATTATAAACGGTGATGACCACGGGGATAGGTATGCCCGGTTCAAGCGAGGGGGTTTGCGTTTTGGCGTTGAACGCTTTGCAAAATTCCATGATGTTGACGCCGTGCTGGCCTAAAGCCGGCCCCACTGGCGGGCTTGGGTTTGCTTGGGCTGCTTTGACTTGTAATTTAATATACGCCTGAATTTTCTTTGCCATCTTTTACTCCTAAATAATGCATAAGCCAGCGGCTTTTGAAGACACTTCGATCCAAAAGTTACCGCTCATTTAACTTTTTTCTACTTGCCCAAATTCCAATTCGACTGGGGTGGATCGCCCAAAAATTAAGACTGAAACGCGTAATCGATTCTTCTCATAATTAACGTCTTCCACTACGCCATTGAAATCAGCGAAAGGACCATCGGTAACCCGAACCACTTCACCTGGCTCAAACAACACCTTGGGACGAGGTTTATCAACGCCTTCTTGCACCCTTTTCAAGATCGAGGTGGCTTGAGAGGCAGGGATGGGGGCAGGATTTTTCCCACCAATAAATCCGATGACACCCCGCACTTCTTTAACGCAATGCCAGCTTTCCGCAGTCATGGCCATTTTCACCCAAACATACCCGGGGAAGAATTTTCGTTCTGTTTTTCGTTTTTGCCCCGAACGCATTTCCACTACTTCTTCGGTCGGAACGACCATTTCGCCAAATAAATCGTCCATTTTAAACGTGCGAATTCGTTCTTGGAGGCGAAGAACTACCGAGTTTTCTTCACCAGTGCGCGTATGTACGACATACCATTGTTTTGTTGTATCGGATTTAAGATCGGACATGTTTATCCTCTGGGCACTGTCAACAGCAGTTGCCCTCATTACAGTAACTTAGGGTGTATTTCCGGTGCCTGTCAACCAACTCACCATGGCCAATAATGCAGAGTCTATTCCCCATAAAACGATCGCCATCACCACCACCATGCCAACCACTACCATAGTTGTCTGCACGGTTTCCTGGCGGGTCGGCCAATACACTTTGCGCAATTCACCGCGGGCTTCTTTGGCAAAAACAAAAAGCCGCCTGCCCAGCGTTGTTCGCCATAAAATAGCGACAACAACGCACGCGAGAATAATCCATCCCGCCAGGCGCAGCGGCCAATCGATTGTGCTGTAATGGTAGTTTGCCCACAGTCCGGCAATAATTAAAATGACTGCCAACGCCCATTGCAAACCGTCCCAATGAGAACTGGCCTTTACGTCATCTGATTTTTTATTCATAGCGGGTTTTGCCATTTTATAAGATTAGTGCTTTCGCTCGCTTATGGCAGGCCAGGAGGGAATCGAACCCCCAACCTGCGGTTTTGGAGACCGCTGCTCTACCAATTGAGCTACTGACCTAAACTAGCAGTATTGTCTCGGACCTTCCAACATGGATTAAGGTCTATTGACCGTTCTACGATGATCCGCGAACGGCCAACAGACCCTATCTACTATTCCAAGACTTTTGAAACCACGCCTGCACCCACGGTACGTCCACCTTCACGAATTGCAAATTTTAACCCTTTTTCCATTGCAATCGGAGCAATCAAGGTGATCGTCATTTGGATATTATCACCCGGCATCACCATCTCTACCCCTTCCGGTAACTGCACTTCGCCGGTTACGTCGGTTGTTCGGAAGTAAAATTGCGGGCGGTAGCCTTTGAAGAATGGAGTGTGTCGGCCACCTTCGTCTTTCGATAATACGTACACTTCTGCTTCAAACTTCGTGTGTGGGTGTATGGAACCGGGTTTGGCCAATACTTGACCTCGTTCCACGTCTTCTCGCTTCGTGCCACGCAATAAGACACCGACATTGTCGCCAGCTCGGCCTTCGTCCAGCAGTTTACGGAACATTTCGACACCGGTACAGGTGGTTTTGGTGGTGGCGCGGATACCGACGATTTCCACTTCTTCTCCCACTTTGACGATGCCGCGTTCGACTCGACCGGTGACCACGGTACCGCGACCCGAGATCGAAAATACGTCTTCGATGGGCATCAGGAAGGGTTGGTCTATTTTTCGTTCCGGTACCGGGAAGTAATCGTCCATCACACCAACGAGTTTCAGGATGGAGGGTACGCCGATGTCGCTGGCATCCCCTTCTAATGCTTTTAATGCCGAACCGACCACGATCGGGGTATCGTCGCCTGGGAAATCGTATTTGCTCAGCAAATCGCGGATTTCCATTTCGACTAATTCCAGTAATTCTGCGTCATCCACCATGTCGGCTTTGTTCAGGTAGACCACGATGTAAGGTACACCGACTTGGCGGGCCAAGAGGATGTGTTCGCGGGTTTGCGGCATGGGGCCGTCGGCAGCGGAGACCACTAATATGGCTCCGTCCATTTGGGCGGCGCCGGTGATCATGTTCTTCACGTAGTCGGCGTGGCCTGGGCAATCCACGTGCGCGTAATGACGGGTATCCGATTGGTATTCGACGTGCGCGGTCGCGATCGTGATACCGCGCGCTTTTTCTTCTGGCGCTTTATCGATTTGATCGTAGGCTAATGCGCTGCCGCCAAATTTCTCAGATAGCACTTTGGTCAGGGCTGCTGTGAGTGTCGTTTTACCATGGTCTACGTGACCTATCGTCCCCACGTTAATGTGCGGTTTCGTACGATCAAATTTTTCCTTTGACATGGATATTTCTCTCCGAATTCTCTAGGTTGATGGCTGTTCCGTGTGGAACCGCTGTTATTCAAATACCTGACAGTGGAGCCCACAACCGGACTTGAACCGGTGACCTCTTCCTTACCAAGGAAGTGCTCTACCGACTGAGCTATGTGGGCTTTCATCTGGAGCGGGTGATGGGAATCGAACCCACGCTATCAGCTTGGAAGGCTGAAGTTCTACCATTGAACTACACCCGCCTGTCTCCGGCATGATATTCCGTATGGTGGCCCATGACCATCACGCTTTTCTCCAACGGTGGAGGGGGAAGGATTCGAACCTTCGAAGGCTGAGCCGGCAGATTTACAGTCTGCTCCCTTTGACCGCTCGGGAACCCCTCCAAAAAATTGAAGCGGGGTATTTTGAGGCAGTCCCAAGGTAATGTCAACTGCTATATTTTGATTTGGGGTATAGATGGCCCCTTCCCTTCTGCCAAGGCCTCATCACAACCATTTTTTATATTTGAAAAATTTATACGGTACGAAGGCTGACAGTAGCATTAGGCAAATGGCACTGAGATAACCGTATTTCCATGACAACTCGGGCATAAAATGAAAATTCATGCCGTAGATGCTGGCGATGAGTGTTGGCGGCAGGAAAATCACCGCCGCGACTGAAAATATCTTGATGATGTTATTTTGTTCGATATTGACCATTCCCAAGGTAGCGTCTAATAAAAAATTAATTTTGGCGGAGAGGAAAGTGGCGTGGTCGCTGAGGGCAATGATGTCTTTACTCAAGCTCGCTAAATTCATCTGTTCTTCTCGTTTTATTCTGGCGCTGACCGATTGCGTCAAAAAAGAAACCAATCGGTTGAAGGTCATTAAACTTTCACGTGCTTTGGTGTTGAGGTCACCATCGGCGCCAATTTTTTGCATGAGTTGTTGATAATCGGGTTTCTTCTTTCTTTTCGATTGGCGCAGCTTAAATATCAGTTTGGAATACTCATCTAGGCTGACGCTGACCATTTCTAGCATGTCGGCTAACCGATCGACGGTGGCGTCTAGTAGTTCAATTAATATTGTCATTGCACTGCAATTTGCAGCCGGCATTTTTTGGATATGCGATAACGCCAATCGAAACGAGTGTGGTTCAATGTCGCGCACCGTCACTAATTGATGATCGGTTAGTACAAAGGTCACTGGGGCCAATATCGGTTCAGGGGAGACGGATTGCGCTATCACGCTGGCCGTCATGAACAGGCGATCTTCTTCTTTGTAAAGACGACTGGATAATTCAATCTCCCGCATCTCATCGCGGGTAGGGATATTAAATCCCATCTGTTCTTCAACTTGTTTTTCTTCTTTAGGCGTCAGGTTTAATAAATCAATCCAAACGGCTTGTTGAATCAGTGCTTGGTTGTCATCGCTGATGGGGTAAAGTTGACAGGTTTGTTGAGCTAGGCAGGCAATAATCATCGATTTTCCCAAAAAATCTTACCAATATCCTTCTCCCACAAGGGGAGAAGGAGTTAAGTTTCTTGCGGAAAAAGAAGTTTGGGGAGGGTTACATCATACCGCCCATACCACCCATACCGCCCATGCCACCTTCAGCGCCCATAGGTGCGGTTTCCTTCTTCGGAATTTCAGCAACCATCGCGCCAGTCGTAATCATCAAGCTAGCGATGGAAGCTGCATTTTGCAATGCGGTGCGAGTCACTTTGGTTGGATCCAAAATACCCATTTCGATCATATCACCAAATTCACCAGTGGCGGCATTGTAACCATAGTTACCTTTGCCTTCCAGCACTTTGGCCAATACCACCGAGGCTTCTTCGCCGGCATTGGTGACGATTTGACGCAACGGCGATTCCATCGCACGACGTAGAATAGCAATACCGGTGTTTTGATCATCGTTATCGCCTTTGAGATCTTTCAATCCCTTGCAAGGCACGGATCAAAGCTACACCACCACCAGGAACTACACCTTCTTCTACCGCAGCACGAGTGGCATGCAAGGCATCTTCAACTCGGGCTTTCTTCTCTTTCATTTCCATTTCAGTAGCAGCACCCACTTTGATCACCGCTACACCACCGGCCAATTTAGCCAACACGCTCTTGTAATTTTTCACGATCGTAATCGGAGGTAGTCTTCTTCGATTTCGTACGTAATTGAGCAATGCGAGCTTGAATATCTTTTGCTTCACCGCCGCCATCAATAATGGTGGTGTTTTCTTTGGTGACTACTACACGCTTGGCATGTACCCAGATCATGCTAAGGTAATGCCTTCTAAAGATAATGCCGATTTCTTCGGAAATCAACTTTGCTTCCGGTCAAAATAGCAATATCTTGCAACATGGCTTTACGACGATCACCAAAGCCAGGAGCTTTCACCGCACACGACTTTGACAATGCCGCGAATGGTATTGACAACCAAGGTGGCCAAGGCTTCGCCTTCAACATCTTCTGCGATTAACAGCAACGAACGACCAGATTTCGCTACGGCTTCCAAGATACGGTAATAATTCGCGAATATTAGAAATTTTCTTGTCAACTAACAAAATGTAAGGGATATTCGAATTCCGCAGACATGTTTTGTTGGTTGTTGATGAAATAAGGGGAGAGATAGCCACGATCAAATTGCATCCCTTCAACCACTTCCAGGATTCAGTTCTCAAGGCCTGAACCATCTTCAACAGTGATAACGCCTTCTTTACCGACTTTTTCCATTGCTTGGGCAATAATGCTGCCAATGGCTTCATCGGAATTAGCAGAAATGGTGCCCACTTGCGCGATGGCTTTTTGATCGGTGCAAGGCTTGGACAATTTTTTCAACTCTTCCACGGCAGCGGCAACTGCTTTATCAATACCTCGTTTTAAATCCATAGGATTCATGCCTGCAGCCACTGATTTCATGCCTTCGGTTAGAATGGCTTGAGTCAATACGGTGGCGGTAGTGGTGCCATCACCAGCGATATCCGAAGTTTTGGATGCCACTTCTTTCACCATCTGGGCGCCCATGTTTTCAAAGTTATCTTTCAATTCCATTTCTTTGGCAACGGTAACGCCGTCTTTGGTTGGGGTAGGTGCACCAAAGCTTTTTTGCAATACCACGATGCGGCCGCGAGGACCCAAGGTGACCTTAACAACGTCTGCCAAAATGTTAACGCCGTTTAACATGGCTTGACGTGAATGGTCTTGAAATTTAATTTCTTTAGCACTCATTCTTTTCATTTCTCCAAAATTAATTGTTTAATAGTGTGATTTGAGATTCAACGTGATCTTGATCGATCCTTCTGAATACCTTATTCCACGACACCCATGATGTCATCTTCACGCATAATGACCAACTCTTCGCCACCCACCTTAACCTCGGTACCAGAGTATTTACCAAATACCACTTTATCACCCACTTTAACTACCAGTTTACGTAACTGGCCATCGTCTACTTTACCTTCACCAACCGCGATGATTTCCCCAAATATGGGTTTATCTTTGGCTGTATCCGGAATCACAATTCCACCGGGTGAGGTGCGCTCTTCTTCACTACGGCGAATCACCACGCGATCATGCAATGGACGTATTTTCATGCACTCATTCTCCTTCAAAGAATAAATATTATAATGACTCATAAACATCTTAAGGTCGGTGAGTTTTTCTGTTGTTACGAATACTCGATAACACCGAAAAGCCTCTTTGTAAAGATGCTGAATTCAGGGGGGTGATTAGACTGCACCGACCTCCCATTGGCATTTAAGCTTAAATGCTTTACCTATATATTAGGGACGTGGCGAGGAAATTCAAGTGCGCCGTGCGAATGAATTTGAAATTTATACAGGGGATGGTTATGGATTAGGCTGGCTGCCCAATTGTTCCGTCAGATACGACTGGTAGTCATTGACTAAGGGGGTAAAAAAGTCGGCTTGGCGGGGAAGCTGGGTGTTTAAAGAGTCCAGAAACGTCTGTTTTTGCTCTTCTAAGCCATATTTAGCAATTAATCGAATGCAGTATTGCAACCGATCGTTCACCTTCTCCGTCAACCGCTCATTAGGTAAGCGCATCAACTGTATGGCTTCTATCATAGCCGCAGATGCTGCCTGAGTGGCATGAATCACTTTATCATTTTCTATTTGGTATTGGCTAAAGACATTCTTCATGTATCCTAGAAAATGGTCGATTCCGGAATAAGCTTGTCGTGGTGAAGCACCATTACCTCTGATTTCCCCGTTTTCGATGATTTTTGCTAATAAGCAATATAAGCCGTGATCCTCTTTGGGTAGGCGGTGGTTTAGGTTTGTCTCTAATAGTTTTTTGGACATTTCAGAGGAGGGCATGCTCTTTTTTATTAAATTTTTGTAGTCATTGAGTAATTTCAATGCTGTTTGTGCAAAATTATACATAAGCCTCGCCTTACTGGCAGGAGAAATGGAACCTTAATTATAACCGCTGCTAATCGGGTCATATTTTGATATAATAACCCCTAGTCATTAACATAATATTAAAACGAGCTTTTTATGCAACCTGCCCTATTGGCACTTGAAGACGGTAATTTATTCTCTGGCCTGGCCATTGGCGCTCTTGGCGAAACGGTGGGAGAAGTGGTATTTAATACCGCCATCACCGGTTACCAAGAAATCCTCACCGACCCTTCCTATGCGCGGCAAATCGTCACCTTAACTTATCCGCATATTGGCAATACTGGCGTTAACCCTGAGGATGAAGAATCCACCAAAATATGGGCCGCCGGATTGATTATTCGAGACATACCTACCTTAGCCAGTAATTGGCGGATGGAACAATCCTTACCCTCTTATTTAGAAAGTCGAGGCATAGTCGCCATCGCAGAAATAGATACCCGACGCTTAACTCGGATATTACGAGAGAAAGGCGCTCTAAACGGTTGTATAGTCACCGGCAGCGCCTGTGAATCCCCCGAAGCTGCCATAGCAAAAGCGCGTCAATTCGCTGGGTTGACCAACATGGATTTGGCTAAGGAAGTGAGCACCACCCAGCCTTATTCGTTTAATGAACACAGCTGGCAATTCGGTTCGGGGTATGCCGCGGCAGATTCTGAACAACCGCAATTTCACGTAGTAGCTTACGATTTCGGCATCAAACGCAATATTCTCCATCGCTTAGTCGACAGTCGCTGCCGTTTAACGATTGTCCCAGCCCAGACCTCGGCTGAAGCCGTGATGGCATTACGACCCGATGGGGTATTTTTATCCAATGGCCCAGGTGACCCTGCCCCTTGTGATTATGCGATCAAGGCTATTCAGGTATTTCTAGAAAAAAACGTGCCGATTTTTGGTATTTGTTTGGGGCATCAATTATTAGGTCTGGCCTGTGGTGCCAAAACAGTTAAAATGAAATTTGGCCATCACGGCGCCAACCATCCCGTGCAGGATTTACGCACCCAAAAAGTTTTTATCAGCAGTCAAAATCACGGCTTTGCAGTGGATGAAGCGACCCTACCCAGCACACTTCGCCCCACCCATCGTTCTTTATTTGATGGCAGCTTACAAGGCATCGAACACGTCAAAAAACCCGCCTTTAGTTTTCAAGGCCATCCAGAAGCCAGCCCCGGCCCTCATGAGTTCAGCGGTCTGTTTGATCATTTTGTGGACTTAATGAACAGCAAGCGATTAAACACCTAGCTTTATTTAACTAATATTCTTCGTTTTTAAAACATCGGTAATGTAAGCCAAATGCTTCTCCAAAGCACCGCGGTTTTTTTCGACCACGGCCATGGCTCGTTTGCCCATCTCCTGGCTGCGTGTGGAATCGGTTAATAATTGCAACCAGGCCTTCGCCAATGTTGCCTCATCTTCGACACCCACCAAGGCATCCGCTTGACGTAACAATTGAGAGATTTCCGTAAAATTAAATAATTGCGGTCCTGTGACGATCGGCAAGCCGATGGCGGCTGGCTCTAATAGATTATGACCACCTACGGGTACCAGGCTACCGCCAACAAAAGCGACATCAGCGGCGGCATAGTATAAAAAAAGTTCGCCAAGACTGTCGCCTAAAAAAATCTGGTCCTCTAGTTGACACTCTTTCTGCTCACTGCGCCGGACGAAGGTAAACCCTTGTTTCTGGCACAACACGGCCACATCGTCAAAACGATTCGGGTGTCGAGGCACTAAAATCAGCAGAGCCTCAGGCAGCGTTTTTCTTAACTCGGCAAAGGCGTGCAAGACTTGCTCTTCTTCACCCGCGTGCGTACTGGCCGCAATGACTACCGGGCGTTTCCCCTGCCAGCTGGCTCGCAATGACCGGCCCTTTTCTATTAAGGCAGTGGGTACCGGTATATCAAACTTAATATTGCCATAGACAACCGTGCGCTCAGGATCGGCTCCTAAGGAAATGAAACGTGCCGCATCTTCAGCCGACTGTGCCGCAATTCTGGAAATATGTTGCAGCATGGGATGCACTAAAAAGCCAATGCGTTTATAGCCTTGCATCGACTTATGCGATAATCGGGCATTGGCTAGCAGAATGGCCGCCCCTCGTTTAGCCGTGTAATGGTGTAAGTTGGGCCACAATTCGGTTTCCATGACGATGGCGATCACCGGGTTGCTACGCTTGAGAAACTGCTGGATGGCAAAAGGCACATCATACGGAACATAAACATGGTGAATTTTTTCATTCTGATATTGCTTGGCAATCTCAGAGCCCGTCGCCGTCATGCAGGTAATCACAATGTGCTGCAATGGATAGCGCTGATGGAGGGCCAAAATCAAGGGTCGCGCCGCGATCAGTTCACCCACCGACACCGCGTGTAGCCAAATACTGCTTGGCAACACCGGGAAAGCGTGGATAAAACCCAATCGCTGCGCCCAGCGATGACGATACGCTGGAATTTTTCGGCCTTTCCACCACAAACGAATATAGATGTAAGGTAGAGCCAGGTAGAAAAAAACAGAATAAATGACTCGCATTGTTTTTATACTCTATTCTAATTTAGAAAACGCATACTCCGCCGCATTCCAAGTCGCCTGAATTTCAATTTCCGTATGCGCTGCTGACATAAACCCTGCTTCATAGGCCGAAGGGGCAAGGTAGATTCCCGATTCCAATAAGGTATGAAAGAATGATCGGAATTGTGATAAATGGCATTTTTGTGCTTGTTCTAAACCCTGAATGGATTGCTCTTGGGTGAAAAATAAACCAAATAAACCACCGACGGCATGCCCAATAAAATCCACGCCTTGATCTTTAGCTCTGGCTTCTAATCCTCTGACTAAACGTTCCGTCGTCGCAGTCAATGCCGGATAGAAACCGGGTTTCTCCACCGCATTTAAGGTGGCAATGCCGGCGGCTACCGCCACGGGATTACCCGATAAAGTGCCCGCTTGATAGACCTGACCCACCGGTGCCATTTGTTCCATCAGTGCTCGTTTGCCACCGAACGCGCCTATGGGCAAACCACCACCAATGACCTTACCTAAGGTCGTCAAATCCGGTTGAACCCCGTACAATTGTTGCGCCCCACCCAGGCTAACCCGGAAGCCGGTAATCACCTCATCAAAAATTAATAAGGTTTGGTAGCGATCGCAAATCTCGCGTAGCCCCTGTAGAAACCCGGGCACCGGTAATACACAGTTCATATTGCCAGCAATAGGTTCAACCAGAATAGCCGCAATGTGCTGACCTGCTTTTGCAAATACCTGTTCTACTGAATCCAGGTCATTATAATTGGCGGTATACGTGTCTTCCGCAATGGCTTTTGGCACGCCGGGGGAATTGGGCACCCCAAAGGTTAAAGCGCCAGAACCTGCTTTGACCAATAAGGAATCGGCGTGACCATGATAGCAACCGGCAAATTTTAGGATTTTATCACGTCCGGTTGCAGCTCGGGCTAAACGAATAGCGCTCATAACCGCTTCCGTGCCTGAATTGACTAAACGCACTTCTTCTATGCTGGGAAAATGCAGGCAAATTTTCATCGCTAATTCGATTTCACCCGCTGTCGGCGCCCCAAAACTAAGCCCGGCCGCGGCAGCCTTTTGTACGGCCTGCACCACAGCTGGGTGGGCATGACCCAATATAGCGGTACCCCAGGACCCGACATAGTCGATGTAACGTCGATTATCGGCATCGATTAAATAAGCCCCTTCGCCCTGGCTAATAAAGAGTGGGGTGCTGCCCACGCCACCAAATGCACGCACAGGCGAATTAACTCCACCTGGGATGTAATGCCGGGCTTTTTGAAATAGCTCTTGGGAGCGCGGTGAGTACAATTGCTGGGTTTCTTTATTTGCGATACTTTCTGCCATTGGCATTCTCCATTTTTTATCCATTTATGATAATTTGTTGCGAATTTTGCTCTTCTGCGAGTTCACTTTGGTGGTACCACCACCCAAAGATGGCTATGTTATCATTGACTTGTTCCAGAAGAACAGTAGCATAATTGTCACTCTTCGAGTAACCGCTGCCCCCTCCTTCCACCCCAGGGGCGATGAGGGAGGCAGCTACTTTTCTATAGGGTAACAAGTTTATGGGTTATAAAAAATACGTATGTATTCTATGCGGCTTCATTTACGACGAGGAACTGGGTTGGCCAGACGATGGCATCGAGCCCGGAACCTTATGGCAAGATGTGTCTGACGATTGGCAATGCCCAGAATGCGGAGCCGTAAAAGCAGATTTTGAGATGATTGAAATTTAAAAATACTTCTCGCAGAGTTGCTGGCTCCATCGTTTTGTGGTTCATTTGACCACCACTAAAAGGACAACCGCGACTAAAATAATGACAGAGAATTCATTGAACCAGCGATAAAACTTGTCGGAGTGTCGGTTGCGATCATGCTTAAACTGTCTAAGGTAATAGCCGCAAAAAAAATGATAAATCCAGAGCACTAATACCAATGCCAGTTTTGCCTGCAACCAAGCTTGATGGATATACCAGTCGAAGTTGCTGGTTAATAGAATTAGACCAAATAAAGTAGCGAATACGGCGCTGGGCGTCGCGATACCATAATATAACTTTCGTTCCATGATCTTGAATCGTTCTTGGCTAATACTATCTTTGCTCATGGCGTGATAAACGAACAACCGCGGCAGATAAAATAAACCGCTAAACCAAGTGACTACAAAAATGATATGAAACGCTTTGATCCAAAGCATACCTTCCTCAAATAGAATATATGGCGCCCTAGGGGTCAAGTCTGGATTTCTGCCTTATTTTCAGAAAATCAGCCATTTGCTTTTGAAAGCAGAAATCCAGACTTGACCCCTAGGCTTCTGACCCCTAGGCAATGTGGGAAGTATACGCCTCTTCCGGAGTGAACGCCCCCGTTTGTTACATTTACTACTAGTTAATTTTATAAACTTTATTTTTGCATATTTATAGCAAGTGATTGACTTTATGCCTGTTTTTTAGTAATATTATGACTTGAATTTTAAATAGATAATCAAAACCCCTTTCAGAGAAAACGCTATGCCCTCTCCCGCATCTTCAGACTCAGACGCCATTATTCAAGTAACCGATGCCGCCATTCAGAAAGTGCATGAGCTGATGGTGGAAGAAGACAATCTCAGCCTAAAGTTGCGTGTTTTTGTGACCGGTGGCGGTTGTTCCGGTTTTCAATACGGCGTCAGTTTCGAGGAGGAAATAGACCCTGAGGAAGACATTATTATAAATAAACCGCCGATTACCTTGCTTATCGATGCCATGAGCTTAAATTACCTAAAAGGTGCTAGCATCGATTACAAAAAGGATCTTCAAGGCGAGCAATTCATCATCACCAATAACCCTAACGCAAAAACAACTTGCGGCTGCGGCTCTTCTTTTTCAGCGGAATGAAACTAAAAATGGATTTTAGGTCTGCGCTTCTAGTTCTTTTACAGCGGCTAACAGCGCCAGGCGAGCAATAACGCCGTAGGCATAGAAACGATTAGCGCCCGATTCGGGGGGCTGGCAGGGGTTATTGCAGGCATTGTCAAATGCTAGCGGTTCAAAGTTCATGCCAGGGGCATTTAGATTTTCATCCACGTCTTTTTCAGCATGGACACGATAAAATCCACCCACGACGTGATTCCCTATCATATAGACCACGGGTTCAGCCACCGATTGCTTTTCTCCCCAGGTTTCAAAACTGTAAACACCTTCTTGCAATAAAACTTGAGTGACGGGTTTGCCGCCTTTGGTATTCGCCATGCTTTGTCGTTGCTTTCGATTTAAATTAAGCAGCTCGTTTTTATTTTTGATCATCATCACTGCCATACCGTAGGTCCCGGCATCTGCTTTAATCACCACAAACGGTGGGTCAGAAATACCGTATTCCGCATATTTCTGCTCGATGGCCTGAAATAAACTGTCGACCTGCGCCATTAATGCCTCTTGACCTTCGCCAGTCATGAAATTGACTGCACTGCACGAGCGAAAATACGGTGCAATTAACCAAGGGTCAATGCCAATGTGCTGCGCAAATGTCTCACTGATTTCGGCATAATACTGAAAATGAGTCGTTTTGGAACGTGTTTCCCAACCCAAACTCAACGGCGGGAACACTTTCTGTTCCAGGTTTTGTAACAAGGCGGGCACACCACTGGATAAGTCGTTATTCAGTAAAATCAGGCAGGGCGTAAAATCGTCGATGTACAGGCGATTACCTCGACGAGTCAGAGGTTCTATGCGGATGGTTTTACCGGAAGGCAGCGCTATCTCTTTGGCCGTTTTTAAATTTTCCAATAAGGAGCCAATGCGCACGGCAAACCCAGCTCGCGTTAAAATTTCCACCAGCGCGGCTACGTTTTCAAAGTAAAACATATGCCCGGTATGGTTTTCGGGGATTAAGAGAATTTGTGAAGCTAATGGGCAAATCTTTTCGATGCCCGCTTGCACGGCTTGCACGTATAAGGGCATGAATTCGGGGTTTAAATTATTAAACCCGGCCGGAAACAGATTGGTATCGACCGGCGCTAATTTAAAGCCGGCATTACGCAGATCGACTGAGCTGTAAAATAAAGAAGGTGCTTTTTGCCATTGTTCACGAAACCAGCGCTCAATAGCCACCTGCTGCACTAATAGCCGTTCTTCCAGTTGATGTAATGGGGCGTTGAGTGGTGTGGATATATACGGAATAGGGTTGGGCATGAATGAACCTTATAGCTGAAAATTTTCTCTTATCTGATTACAATAACAGGATAGCATATCTCGACAATTGATGCGAAACTCTGAAAGCAACGAAGGAACTTACTATGCAACCGTTCAAAATAGCCGCTTCTGTCTTATCCGCTGATTTTGCTCAATTAGGGCAGGAAGTAAATCAAGTGCTGGCCGCAGGAGCCGATTGGATTCATTTGGATGTGATGGATAATCACTACGTGCCAAATTTGACCATTGGTCCTTTGGTTTGCAAGTCATTGCGTGATTTTGGCATAACCGCAGTTCTAGACGTGCATTTGATGGCCAAACCGGTGGATAGGCTGATACACGATTTCGCCAAAGCCGGTGCCACCTATATCACCATCCACCCCGAAGCCACTGAGCATTTGGACCGCAGCTTACAGCACATCCGCGATTCAGGGTGCAAAGCCGGTCTCGTCTTCAATCCAGCCACCGCTTTTTCGCAATTACCGTATGTCATTGATAAACTGGATTTAATTATGCTGATGTCGGTGAACCCCGGCTTTCCCAATCAATCTTTTATTCCGAGCAGCCTCACCAAGCTTCAAGAGATGCGCCGTTTTCTGGATAGCCACGGTTACCAACAACGATTGGAAATTGATGGCGGGGTAAAGGTGGATAATATTGAGCAAATCGCCGCCGCCGGCGCCGATACGTTCGTCATCGGCTCTGCTATTTTTGATACCCCAGACTATAAAACCACCATAGAAAGGTTCCACAGCGCCCTCAGCCCCCTTGCCAACGTTTAACCCCTTCTATTTCAACTCCGAATAAATCCAACACCCTACCGACGGAGTGATGGACAATATCCGAGATAGTGTCTGGCTTGGTGTAGAAAGCCGGCATCGGCGGTGCGATAATGCCTCCCAGCTGCGTCACTTTCAGCATATTTTCCAAATGACCGGCATGGAGCGGCGACTCTCGCACCATTAGCACCAATCGTCGCCGTTCTTTTAAGACCACATCGGCCGCTCGCGTCAGCAAATTACTGGCCACCCCGCAGGCGATTTCCGCCAAGCTTCGCATGGAACAAGGGGCGATAATCATGCCCATCGTTTGAAAAGAGCCGCTGGCAATAGCTGCCGCCATGTCAGAGATGGAATAATCGACATCCGCCAGCGCCCGTAATGCCTTAGAGGTGAAATCACTTTCTAAGGCGCGCGTGGTTTCGGCTGATTTGGATATCACCAGATGGGTTTCGATGTCGGCGTTTTTCAAAGCTTCCAGCAAACGAATGCCATAAATAATTCCAGAAGCTCCGCTAATGCCAATTATAAGTCGTGGTTTTTGCATAATTTAAAAGATCTGTACGGTATAGGCTTTATCTGCTTTTTATTTTAAGCTGAATGCGGCTATTAATCCATGAATCATGCCAGGTCAATATGAGAAAAACCCCCATCTTAGTCACCGGTTTTACTTTGCTGGAATTATTAACCGTGCTCGCCATTATCGGTTTATTAACGCTAAGTAGTTACCCTATCTACACTTATCATGTCCTAAAAACCCACCGGATCGAAGCCCAAATGGGCTTGCTCGACCTGGCCTCGGCATTGGATCGTTACTACACAGCCAATAATACGTATGAAGGCGCAACTTTGGCCAATCTAGAAATTAACCAGGAAACCCCGAATCACTACTACCGCTTGGAAATTGCCGAGCTAACCGAAGGCAGCTATTTGCTTCGAGCACTAGCCATCGGCCCCCAAACAAAAGATAGTGCTTGTGGCACTTTTACTTTAAATCAATTAGGCGAGCGAAACACTTCAGGCGAAGATAACCATTGTTGGTACTGAGATTATTCACCCACAACCATTTACTATGGACTCACGACCCGAGGTGCATCAACCCATTCGCGCTCTTCAAATCTTTACTTTTTACGGCATTTTATATATCGTAATTCAGTATCTCTAATCCATTAAAAATAATATTTAGGAGCTTACGACATGTTACAGAAACTTTTTTCTTTTTTTGGTTATAATCAACAAACCCCATCTTCCCAACCCTCCCCTTCTTCTACCTTTATTAATCCTCTTCTTATTGCGCAAGCACTTGATGAGGTGAAAATGCCCCCCGGTTTAATACCTCTAATTTTAGATTACCATACTAACCCTGCCAAAACACTCAGGGCACAATCTGAGGGTTTAAGGACACAAATAAAAAAAATTAAGCTTTTGAGTCCTGATCCTTCTGCATGGATTTCCCTTTTTTCTAATCAGCATATTCCAATGGGATTAAGAGCCGGATTCGCAATACAAGCTCTAGAGGCTTTCATCAATAACACATTAATAGATTTTATGAATCAGAAGCATAATGAAGTACTGCGAGTATTAATCCCAATTAATTTTAATACTTTGGACGATTATGGCCAGTATGAATATATAAAAGATTTATTTTTCGCCCCACAACGTTGGATAGCTCTTGACATAGATTCGTATAAATCTCAAGATGAATATAAGCAGAATCCAGAATGGTATAAGAGTCGTGATAAGACATTAGCGGAATATTCTCTCGAGATGGTTGGGGATCCCAAGGTTGGTAAAACACATGCCGAACTCCAGAAATTATTCCGTCAACTGGAAGCACTCTTGGGTCCTCTTGAAATTAAATCACAAGCCCAACCCGCTAGCGCTCCTTCTCTCTAAAACTAAGCAGCGACTTATAAAAGATTAAGAGCTATTTTAAATGGCATAGCCTGTTGCTGCCTTCTTTCGCCGCTTATAATGCTTTATTTTCATTCAAGGCAGCTATTTGCTTCGAGCACTACCCATAGGTCCCCAAACAAAAGATAGTGACTGTGGTCTTAATACCCACCACTGGAACCGCAAATCCAATCCGTCGAGCAAAATCACCGCCATTGGTGATTGGGCATATTACTGGCAGTTTAGTTACTTTATTAAATGCTGTCGACGACACAATCAGAACTGGGCGGGTACCTTGTTGTTCACGCCCTTCCGCCGGATCCAGCAATACCAAATAAATATCACCCTGCTTCATAAGGGCTCGCGACCTACAGCAGGCGCATCAACCCATTCACGTTCTTCATCCGGTTGGGGCTCCGTGTAATCCGATACCGCATGTGGGGGCCTTGCCAACTCCCTAGAAAACGCGCGCGACCCGCTTTTACGCCAGCAAACTTGCAGGCAAGCTGCCTTGCGCTCGCCGGGAATTTAAAGTATCTCCGGGTTGCTGCAATGGCGTACATAGCAGTATAATTCGGTTTTATTTTAGGAAAGTTCATGAAGAATTCCCTCGATAAGGTATTGCGCGGCTATCAGCGATTTCGCGAAAAATATGCGTTGGGCGACAATTCCATTATGCAGTACCTCTCCCATTATGGCCAAAAGCCTCAAGTGATGGTGGTTTCCTGTTGCGATTCCCGTGTCGATCCGGCGCTGATATTGCAGTGTGATCCCGGAGATTTATTTGTCGTGCGTAATGTTGCCAATATTATTCCCCCCTATGAAAAAGACGAAGCACACCACGGCACTAGCGCTGCCCTAGAGTTTGGCATCTGCTTTTTGAAAGTGAAGCACCTTATTTTATTGGGCCACAGCCAATGCGGGGGTATTCAGGCGTTATTGACCAATGCGCATAACCAGCCATCTCAAAATGACTTCATCAACAACTGGGTTTCTTTAATTAAGAACGAGGATGCAGCACACTGCGACAATGCAGACGAGTACGCTAAGTTAGCGCTTAACCAATCGCTGCAACATTGTCTGACATTTCCGTGGATACGCGACAAAATAGCGCAAGAAGCGTTAAGAATTCATTTGTGGTTTTTTGACGTCGAGAAAGGCCAAATTCTAACCTCTGACACCGAACAACACTACAAGCCACTCGAACTCGACCACCCCTAACATATCCACAGTCATTTTGTTCTACAAGCCTGTAGATACGGAGAACGGAGAACGCATTAATTCTTTTTCAGAAAGAACGCATCCACGAACAACAAAACTGCCCCAAAAGTAATAGCGGCATCAGCAATGTTAAAAACAAAGAAATGCCAATTATGCAAATAAAAATCCACGAAATCTATAACATACCCGTAAATAAACCGATCACACAGATTACCCAAAGCACCACCCAACACCAGAGCCAACCCACAAGCCAACCACGGTTTATTCGCCGGTATTTTTTTCAGCCATAAAATAATAAAAACACTGACAACCAGCGCAATTAAACTAAACAACCAAAGCGCCAATGAACCAGTTCGGTTTAAAAAACTAAACGCCGCCCCCGGATTATACATCAACGTAAAATTTAAAAACGGAGTAATCGCTTTCGGGTGGTAAAGCATTAAATGATTAACCGCTAAATATTTAGTGAACTGATCGATGATAATGACTAGCAACGAAAGCCAACACCATCGCAGGCTGGATTTTTGCACTTTGATTTTTGCATACATAGGTAAAAACACCCGCTGTTTGTAGCTGTTTCGATTAAGCATAGGCTCTGCTCTCCCCTGTTCCTATGACATTTTCCACACAACGCCCGCATAAATCAGGGTAAGTGGTATTCTGCCCCACATCGGCACGCCGATGCCAGCAACGTTCGCATTTTTCTGCTGTGCAAGCAGAAACGGTTAGCCAAAGCCCCGACATCTCCGTAATCGCCGCATGAGCCGGACGTTCGTCAGCGTGATGAATATGCGCGCTGGAAGTAATCAGCACAAAGCGTAATTCGTCTTGCAACCGCGCCAATAAGGCATACAGTTTATCGTCAACATATAAATCAACGGCCGCAGCTAAACCAGAACCGATCTGCCCCTCCTGACGGGCTTTTTCCAATTGACGATTAACTTGCTCACGCACCGCCATAATCTTCTGCCAAAACTCCGCAGGAAATGGATCATCCGCAGCCAATGCCGGCAAGTCATTTGACCATTCGGTAAAGAACACCGACTCCTGCGTGCGCCACGGCATATGTTGCCAAATTTCCTCGGCAGTAAAACTGAGAATAGGCGCTAACCAACGCACCAACGCTTCCAAAATATGATACATGGCCGTTTGTGCCGATCTTCGCGCATGGCTATTCGCCTGCGTCGTGTATTGTCGATCTTTAATGATATCTAAGTAAAAGCTGCCCATATCGACAATGCAAAATTGCTGTATCTTTTGACTAACGACGTGGAACTGGAATTGATCGTAAGCCTGAATGATCTCTTGTTGCAATCGCCGCGTACGATCAACCGCCCATCGATCTAGCGCTAATAATTGTGAAAACTCTAGCTGCACTTCCGGTTTAAAATCAAATAAATTCGATAATAAAAAGCGCGCCGTATTGCGAATGCGCCGATAAGTTTCGGCGATGCGCTGTAATATTTCATCGGAAATCGTGGCTTCGGCACGGTAATCCGTGGAGGCCACCCATAGTCGTATGATTTCAGCGCCTAAAGTGTTCCATACTTTTTCCGGCAATATGACATTGCCTATGGATTTCGACATTTTTTGACCTTGCACGTCAATAGTGAAACCATGTGAAAGTGAGATGCGATACGGTGCGCGGCCTTGCATAGCTGTGGCGGTTAATAGCGAAGACTGAAACCAGCCGCGGTATTGATCGGAACCTTCTAAATACATATCGGCAGGCCACGCTAGCTCAGGCCGCCGCGCCAACACACAGGCATGGGTGACGCCGGAATCAAACCAGACATCGAGAACGTCGGTGACTTTGCGGTAATTTTCTGCTTCTGCACCGATGAGATCAGCGATGTCCAGATCGTACCAGGCATCCACACCTTTCTGCTCGATCAAATCGGCGACCTTGGCCATTAACGCTTGCGTATCGGGATGCAAGACATCGGTGTCGCGATGGATAAATAACGTAATTGGAGTTCCCCATAAGCGCTGTCGGGAAATGCACCAATCCGGACGCTGCACGATCATATCGGCGATACGCGCCTTTGCCCAATCCGGTGACCATTTAACTTGATCAATCGCGGCTAATGCCTGGGTGCGCAGACCTCGGTTTTCCATACTGATAAACCATTGTGGGGTGGCACGAAAAATCAGTGGTGTTTTATGTCGCCAACAATGCGGATAGCTGTGTTGAATTTTTTCCATATGCAATAAAGCACTGCGTTCTTGCAAAACCTCAACGACGTGCTCATTGACTTTGTAAACGTGTTCACCGGCAAAAAACGGCGTTCCGGGTTTAAATAAACCTTGGTCGTCGACGGGGTTATCAATGGCTAACTGGTATCGACTGCCCACGACGTAATCGTCTTGGCCATGCGCAGGAGCAATATGTACCGCACCTGTGCCTGCATCCACCGTGACATGATCGCCCAAAACAATCGGCACCTGACGATCTAAAAACGGGTGTTGTAATGGTAAGCCAGCTAGTGCTTCTCCCAGCACGGAGGCAACGACGTGGTAATTCTCGCTACCGTAACGTTGCATCACACTGTCGACCAGAGAGGCGGCTAAAACTAAATAACGCCCACCGTCTACGGAGCGATCCTCGACCAAGGCATAGGTGATGTTTGCATTGAGTGCGACCGCCTGGTTGGCAGGTAAGGTCCATGGTGTTGTGGTCCAAATCACCACCGATACGGGTCGTGTTTCAGATATTTTTGACGAGAAACGATGCAGTAATTCTGCACTATCCAACACCGAAAATGCGACATCGATGGCCAGCGAAGTTTTATCCCGGTATTCCACTTCTGCTTCTGCCAAAGCAGAACCGCAGGCCACACACCAGTGCACGGGTTTACTGCCGCGCTGCAAATGACCGTTAGCAATGATAACCGCTAAAGAACGAATAATATCGGCCTCAAACGCGAAATCCATGGTAAGGTAGGGGTGCTGCCAGTCACCAAAAACCCCTAAGCGTTTAAATTCTTCACGCTGCTCTTCCATTTGACTTTGCGCGTAATCTCGGCACGCTTGCCGAAATGCCTGCGGTGTTATTTTCTGACCCGTTTTCTCAAATTTTTTTTCAACGTTTAATTCGATGGGTAGGCCATGACAATCCCAGCCTGGCAAAAACGGCGTATCAAATCCTGACAATGCTTTGGATTTTAACACCAGGTCTTTGAGGATTTTATTTAAGCAGTGACCAATATGAATGCGACCATTGGCGTAAGGTGGGCCGTCGTGAAGAATAAATTTCGGCCGACCTTTCGCGAATTCCCGTTGCTTTTCATAAATGCCGTGTTCTTGCCAAAAGCGCAACATCTCCGGTTCGCGACGCGCCAGATCCGCGCGCATAGGGAAATCGGTAGTTGGTAAATTTAAGGTATTTTTGTAGTCGCTCATGATGTCAACGGTACGTTTAAGTTGTATTCCATGATTAATGGGGCATGGTCTGAAAATTTTTCCTGCTTATAAATCTGGGCCGACAAAATTTTATCTTTTAATTCCGGTGAAACAATTTGATAGTCGATGCGCCATCCGACATTTTTTGCATACGCCTGACCTCGGTGTGACCACCACGTGTATTGATCGGCTTCTTGATTGATGACACGAAACGCATCCACAAAACCAACCTGATCGAATAACTCATCCAGCCACGCCCGTTCTTCCGGTAAAAACCCGGAATTTTTTTGATTGCTGCGCCAATTTTTTAAATCGATGTTTTTGTGGGCTATATTCCAATCACCACAAATAATAAACTGTTTTTGCGCTTCACGAATTTTTTTTAATTGCACCATGTACTGTGCTAAAAAATCAAATTTATGCCCCTGCCGTTCTTCGCCGCTGGTGCCCGAAGGTAAATAAAGGGAAGCCACACTCAATTCGCCAAAATCAGCCTGAAGGTAACGGCCTTCTTGATCAGCGATAGACCAACCTAAACCAATGCTGATTTTATCCGGTTGCTGACGACAGTACATGCCAACGCCACTATAGCCCTTTTTTTCAGCATCATGAAAATAGTGGTAATAGCCAGCTGGGCGGAAATGGGCATCTGCTAAATGCTCCATTTGCGCCTTGGTTTCTTGCAAGCAAACAATATCGGCGTTTTGTTTTTCCAACCAGGAAAAAAACCCTTTGGCAGCCGCTGAACGGATACCGTTTAAATTCATGCTAATAATTTTTAATGTCATGTTATTCAGTGATGGTCAGTAATTTTTTAGGTACCAAGCGATGTTGCAACCGCGCATAACGGGGTAACCCCATCTGATAAGGTGGATACGCTTCGCCTTGAATTAACGGATTTAAATACGTTCGGCACGCCTCGGTGATATGAAAACCACTGGCATCAATAAAATCCAGCGGCATTTTTCGCTCACCTAGCGCCACTTTTTCTAAGCAAACCTCCCCTACTCCCCAACGATAAGGAAGGTCCTGATGCCGCTCGATGGTTAACATGATACCGGTTTTGCCCATGAGTGCATATTCGACTGCGGATTTACCCAAGGCATACGCTTGATCGACATCGGTTTGAGAGGCGATATGCCTGGCGGCACGTTGTAAGTAATCGGCTACCGCCCAGTGGCACTTGTGGCCGGACTCCCGTTTCACTAAATGCGCGATCACAGGGGCCACTCCCCCCAGCTGGGTATGGCCAAACGCATCGTCTAAATCGGCCTTGGCGGTGAGGAATTTGCCATCACGTGTTTTTAAACCTTCGGAAACGACAATGGAGCAAAACCCGTAATGCTTAATGGCATAATCGACCTGAGCGACGAATTGACCAACCTCAAAGGGTATTTCTGGGAATAAGATAATGTGGGGCGGGTCCCCGGTTTTCGTGGCAGCCAATCCCCCCGCGGCGGCAATCCAGCCGGCGTGCCTACCCATGACTTCTAAGATAAACACCTTGGTGGACGTCGCGGCCATGCTGGCGACGTCCAGGCTGGCTTCGCGGATGGAAACAGCGACATATTTCGCCACGGAACCGAAGCCGGGGCAGTTATCGGTGTAAGGTAAATCGTTATCAATGGTTTTGGGGAGGCCAATGCAGACTAGATCAAAACCCAGTTGGCGGCTCATTTCGGCTATTTTATGGGTGGTATCTTGCGAATCGTTACCGCCATTGTAGAAAAAGTAACCAATATTGTGGGCGGCGAATACTTCGATTAATCGTTGGTATTCGGCTTTATTTTCTTGTAATGACTTGAGTTTGTAGCGGCAGGAGCCAAAAGCGCTGGCGGGGGTATGGAGTAAGGATGCTATGTTTTCGTCGGATTCCAAATCGGTATCGATGAGGTTTTCGGTTAGAGCGCCGACGATGCCGTGTTGCCCTGCATAGACTTTGCCGATGCGGTCGGAGTGCTGCCGGGCGGTCTGTATTAGGCCACAGGCTGTGGCGTTGATGACTGCGGTAGCTCCGCCGGATTGTGCGTAGAATATGTTTTTTTTCGGTGTCATAGGGAAATCGTCTTTTGCGGGCAGAATTAATGTCGGTAAGTATATCGCAATTCCCATGGCTAAATCAGCTTATTTCCCGCGCATCCAGGCTATCCCCATTAAAATAGTGCGTTCTGAAAGGGGGCGGAGCGGAGCTGCTTCGTGTATTGAGCCATTTCTTGTATGGAGCCACTTCGCGCATGAAGGATCCCAGGGGCTGGCTGCAGACACGCATGAATACGGTCCATCGTATCTTAGAAACATGGTAAAAAGAGTTTAGTATTGGTCATGACCAATACTAAGCGAAGGGAGGTAGATCGTACGTCCATAGGTCTTTAAAGACCGTGCTACAGCCAGATCGCCTCCCTTCATTCCTCAATCAACTCGAACAGTTGCCAGGAGCGCGATTAAGCGACTCCGTATCGGCGAGGCAGAGAAATTCAGGAGATAAAATTATGTCACATTCGACGTATAGAGACTATATAGGTATTGATGTGTCTAAGAAATATTTAGATGTTTGCCTACGATCAACGGGAGAATATTTTAGAGTAACCAATGATAATCCCGGCTTTAAAGAAATGATAAAACGCCTAAAGTCGTGTCGTCCTTGTTTGCTCGTAGCCGAGGGAACAGGGGGTTATGAAGCTAAAGGTATACATGCGATGCAGAAAGCGGGTTTTTCTTGTGCGGTGGTCAATCCACGTCAAGTACGAGCCTTCGGTAAAGCCGTGGGTCGTTTAGCAAAGACCGATAAAATCGACGCGGGGATATTGGCGCATTTTGGAGAAGCGATTAAGCCAAGTGTCAAAGCAATGGTGAAACCCGAAGCACAAACGTTAAGCGATACCCAGCATCGTCGTAAGCAGTTGATTGACATGATTACGATGGAGAAGAATCGTTACCAAACAGCGGGCAACAGCCATATACGTAAAAATATCAAGAAAACGATTGATTTCTTGGAGAAACAATTAAGGGGAATAGATCAGAGTTTAGCGAAGCAAGTGAGTGAAAATACTAGATGGCAAGCCAAATTAGCATTACTCAAAAGTGTGAAGGGAGTGGGTCAAGTGGTTGGGTTGACGTTGCTTTCAGATCTACCTGAATTGGGTGAGGTTAGCTCTCGCGAGATTGCAGCCTTAGTGGGTGTGGCGCCGTTTAATCGTGATAGCGGTGGAAAGAAAGGACAAAAAGCGATCTGGGGAGGCCGAGCGAATGTACGATCAGCGTTGTATATGGCAGGCATAGTAGCTGTTAGGCATAATCCGCCTTTAAAAGCTTTTTACCAGAAACTATGTCAAGCGGGGAAAAAGAAAAAAGTCGCTTTGGTTGCTTGTATGCGTAAACTGCTGATTATTATGAATGCAATAGTTAAAAATAACACACCATGGCGGTTGGGGACTGAGGAACAACAGGCAGTTTATG
This sequence comes from uncultured Gammaproteobacteria bacterium, assembly GCA_963797335.1. GTDB lineage: Bacteria > Pseudomonadota > Gammaproteobacteria > JAURND01 > JAURND01 > CAWCOU01. The sequence goes on from CAWCOU010000008.1 coordinate 32,549, forward strand.
CTTGATGTTCAAGACAGTTGCTGTAGCTCTCGTGTCATCCCTGAATTAGAAGGTCTGCAGCCAGCCCCTGGGATCCTTCATGCTTACTTGGGCAGTACAGCATAGACCCGCCGTCGGAAGGAAGACAAGTTTAGTGGCAAAATGCTATGATAAGAAAAAACTTAGTAATGCGAGAGGTTAAGCTTATATGACTGACTGCCTGTTTTGCAAAATTGCCGCGGGGGATATCCCAGCCAATATCATTTATCAAGATGATCAGGTCATCGCGTTTGATGATATTCACCCACGTGCGCCTCAGCATAAGCTGATTATTCCGCGCAAGCACATTCCCACGCTAAACGATCTTTTACCGGAGGATACAGCCGTGGCTGGTCATCTATTGCTCACGGCTCAGCAATTAGCCAAAGAATTGGGTATTGCTGAGGCTGGATATCGGGTAGTGATGAATTGCAACGCGGCGGCGGGGCAGTTGGTTTATCATGTTCATTTACATTTGCTGGGTGGCCGTAGCCTGACCTGGCCTCCAGGATAAAAAAATGGAAACGTATTTTGAGAGTATTATTGAATCGATAGGTGAAGACTTGACCCGCGATGGTCTTCGCGATACGCCAAAACGAGCTGCTAAAGCGATGGCTTTTTTGACCCGCGGCTACCGGGAGAGTTTAGAAGCCATTGTCAATAACGCGATTTTTCCTTCGACTATGTCTGAGATGGTCATAGTAAAAGATATTGAGCTGTATTCGTTGTGCGAGCACCATTTGCTGCCGTTTATTGGTAAGTGCCATGTCGCCTATATTCCGAATGGCAAGATTATCGGCTTGTCAAAACTCGCACGTATTGTCGATTTATTTGCGAGGCGCTTGCAGGTGCAGGAGAAGTTAACCGAGCAGATTGCTGAAACTATTTTGGAAGTGACCCAGGCAGCGGGGGTTGGGGTGATTATTGAAGCAAAGCATCTCTGTATGATGATGCGTGGCGTTGAGAAACAAAATTCCCTAATGAAAACGTCAAAAATGTTGGGTTCTTTTCGTGAAGATAATCGCACTCGTTCGGAATTCTTGAGCCTTGTTGCTTCTTGAGAAGTATCAATTAAAGCTAAGGTTGTCTCTCTGTAGTTGTGGGCTCTTCAAAATTGTGGCTAACATGTAGAGTCCCTTCTCGGTATCGGTACCTTTGTTTTCCCACCTTTTATTGAAGTCGAAAATTTCGACTTCAATACTCCCATTGTTTTTGATGGCACGAAAAGCCCAATTTTAACAACTTAAAACTGGTAAAGTTATTTTTTTAGACTTTGTGAATGTGGTTTGTTTTTTATTTTTCAATCAGACAACTCCCACTCCCAAAGAATAAAACCCAATCTATCATGGCGGATACTATATGGTTTTTGGAAGTTTTCATTTGAATAAATTAATTCTGAGGATAAATTGGTTCGTTGAGTTTGAAAGGTAACAGAGAATTTACCAAAGTCATGCAGACATAGGAAGAAAGAAAAAATGTCTGCAAATTGCTCAATTTTAATGTTAGCTTTCTTTATAAGATATTCACATGGTTTATACTTCAGGACTAGTTCTTTCCCAACTGCCGCTACATCTAAACAATGATAAGGTAATAAATGGTAGCATGCCGCACCCTCCATTTGAATCATCTTTAAGTCTGCTTTACCCCAGTATTTTTTATAGAGCGGAAGCATATTCTTTTCCACCTAATATTAAGCTTTAATTATTATTTTATGATGCAAGAACTTTTGGAAGATCGATATCCAATGCCCAGCGAAATTAGAATTTCTAATTAAACACGTCTTCTAAAGATTGTGTATTTAATAGGCGATCCGCCCATTTTAACAAAGTTTCAGCATTAGCTTGATGAATTCTTCTTAAGTAGTTTTCAGGTATCCGATGGAAGCGACGCCGCAATAACTGAATCAGAATAGCGGCTTCGCCTTTCTGGATGCCAATACGCTCACCTTTTTGAATACCCCTGCGTTCACCTTTTTGGATGCCGATCCGTTCAGCGGTAGTAATGTAGTTCACTTTTTTCTCCTTCTCAAATTTTTTGATTGATCGATTATATTCTCTCATGAGCTCTTCTGGTAACGCAATCATCCAATCAATCAATGTATATAATTGATGGATATCCTCTTTGTTAAAACCTTTTTCATAAAGCAAACGGGTGAGCGCGGTTTTGTCTTTTAAACGAGCAAGGGGATCTTTTTTGGTTTCTAATACCGTTAATTGCGCTAATAGCAGCAGAGCGAAACGATTATTTGCAGCCTCCAGCTCATACCGTCTTTTCTGATAGTCCAGCAATTTCACCACAAGATAACGTATTTCCAGATAAGTGCCAAAACACGTTTGTCGATAGCGATCCAAGCGCCATGTAGGGCTGTCGTCAATTAATACAGCGATACTAATAATAGGAAGTTGCAGCCGATCATAAATGCGATAACGGTATATCAGCATACGTTTCGGCAATATTCCCGAGGGTTTTATATCCACTTCGAGGTGACATAATATCAAGGTTTCCTTGCCGTTTATCTTCCAAATTTTAACCAATTTATCCGCCAGACGTTTAGTTACTTTCGCATTGCGAGTGACTGCGTTGAATTCTTTTTCCAGTAATTCATACCCTTTTGACCAGTCAATTTGAGCGGCAATTTGCGGTAAGCAAATTTCCATGAAATCGCGAAAATACAGATTGAAACTGTGCATCCAGGGATTATCAAAATCGCCGCGTGGATTTTTTATATTTGTAGAAAGCATTGTATCTGTAGTCAACTTATCCATCCTCATCATCGTGATGGAAAAGAATGTTACTATGAAATCATATTACACAATACCGTAGTCAAGAATAGGCGAAGTCTTTTCATGTAAAAATTTTTCGCGAGGCTATACAGAAATCTTGGAAAGATAAATTGTGGGTAAACTTTTGTCGTCGTACATCAGTGGGCAGCTTGAATGGTGGGCACGCTTCGCTTTGCCCACCCTACCGTGGATTGAATAAACCCGGAGATGAAGGAGTGGAGAAGAGGGGTTAGTTTTTAGCCAGCAGAGTGGTATCAGAGGTGGGTTGCGAGAGGATGCGGGCTAGTTGTTGGAAGTTGGATAGGACTTTGGCTTGGTATTGGGCGTTTAGTTCGGGGGTGAGGGAGTGGTAGCCGGCGACGCCTTGCCAGTAGCCGCCGCTGGAGTCGGCTAGGGATTCGGCTATTTTTGTGCTTAAAATCCAAGTCCCAACGATGACATTGATGCAGGGGTCGTATTGGACTTGTTGCTGGGTGTAGCCGTAGGGAGCGATTTTGGGCATCCAGATGGAATTGATCTGCATGGGGCCGTAGTCGAAGGTGCCGTTGCGGTTGGGGCTGGCCATGCCGACTTTACCGCCTTCTACTTGTAATACGGAGATAATCACCTTGGCTGGCACGTAGTAAGTGACAGCGGCTTGGTTGATGCATTCCACTGGAACTCCGTTTATTAGTAAAGCACTGGCCATAGGTGTTCCTGAATTAGTTGGGGAGCAAAAACCTACAGTTGTAAAAAGCGTTGAATCTGGCTATCTCGGTAAACTACAGCTTAATGGAAAGCACGGGTTCATTATTACCATAAAAAAGGGCTGCTGTGCAGCCCTTTGGTGATATTTATACCGGAACGGAAGCTTATCGTCTCAATGGGTAAAGTCGATTTTTTTCGATATTCATTGGGAGGTGCACTGCTCCCTAATCGACAATCCGTGGCGGGTAATACTTCCTTAGTACGGCACATACAACAGTAAGACAATTGTATCAGGAGGGTTGTAGAAAAACATACCCCCTTAATGGGGTGATTTTAAAGTCCATTACTTAAAAAATTATTAGAATGAATTTCGTACCCTACAAGGCCTTCTTCTTTAAAACAAACACATAACCATTAACAGGTAGCTGTTTCTGCTGCCTTAGGATTGCGTCATTGCATAATTCAACGCTAAAACCAAATTTATTAGCCAAGGTTTCAATATAGGCTTTGCTATGGGCAAAACGAGCGTTGTTTTGGAGATGAAAAGGCTCGGCTGCTGAACGCTCTACGGTAAAGGCGAAATAACTGTGGGTTCGTAGCGACTGCGCTGCCAATCCAAAGGTTTCTTCCAGGTCACCCACATAGCCAAAAACATCCCCGGCAATGACCAAATCTATTTCCGAATGGTAGCATAACCCTTGATTTATCTCTAGCTTCTCCAGGTCATCATACACGTGCTTAGCGCGTGCGGCGACCAGCATATTTTCCGAAACATCAATACCAATCAATCGTTTAGCGAAGGGGTGGAAAACAACGCCACATAAACCGGTGCCACACCCTAAATCGACGATCACCCAGCTCTTCGGTGGCATGTTCACGGTTTGGGCCATGGCTTGCAGCAGCAACTGGGGCACTTGATAATCGAGGTGTTCATGGAGGTGCCGGTCGAAATGGGGGGCGTATTGATCGAATAGATGCTCGATATATTCGGTGGGCGCCCGGGTCGGTGCTGATTTCTGCGCGATGGCGGCCAATATGTATTCAATTTCAGGCTCCCCCGGTCGCAATTTTAAAGCCTGTTCGTAATGATGAGTGGCGTTGGTGAAGTCTTCTTTTTTGAGGTAGGCGGCCCCTAAATTCACTTCCGCATTGTAATAATCCGGCTGCACTCGTAATGCCTCTTTAAAAAAGCGGATGGCATCGTCGAAGCGATCTTGGTAGGAATGAATAATCCCTAAATTGTAATAAGTATCCAGATCCGGCTGGATTTTGAGCAACTGCAAATACGTGCGTAACGCCATATCAGGATTACGCTTGGTTAAGTAAAGCACCCCCAAATTATGCAAAGCCTCGGTGTGTTTTGGCTCTAATTTTAACGTGCTTTCGTAGTGGGTAATCGCGCTGTCGAGCTGGTCCAGCTGAGTAAACGCCACTGCTAACTGGTGATGGGTTTCTGCGGAATCAGGATCCAGGCGCAGACGAGCTTGGAAATGTTTAACCGCTTGCCCCGGCTTGCCTTGCTGCAATAAATTCTGACCTAATTGGCCCTGAGCCTGAGCATGATCCGGCTGTAAACGAATCGCAGCTTGCAATTGACCAATGGCTTCACGATAACGCGCCATGGCTGTCAAAGCCGTGCTTAAATTAAAACGCGCATCGACGTAATTGGGCTTTAAAGTAATGGCTTGTTCGTAATGCTGACACGCTTCCGACCATTGCTTACGCTGCTGAAATAAAATACCCAAATTATTATGCACAGCGGGTAAATGGGGTTCCAGTGATAAAGCTTTTTGATAATGGACAATCGCTTGATCCCAGTGTTGTAAACGTCGTTCGACATTCCCCAAGCTATTATGAAACGTCGCAGAATCTGGGCGCAGTTCGATGGCTTGACGAAGCCATTCTGCCGCTTCCGGTAAACGATCTTGTTGACCACACAAAATGCCCAGTAAATGCAGAATGTCGGCACGCTCATCCGGGAGGTCGCGCAATAATTGCCGATAACGTTGCTCCGCCGTGGCATAATCACCCGCTCTATGCAAGGCAATGGCCTGCTGTAGACGTTCCTGCGCTTTTTTTTCAGGGGATTGATCGTCAGCCATCTCGCAACTCAGCGTAACGAAAACAATGGGTATTATGATCGTTGACCATACCGACTGCCTGCATAAAAGCGTAGCAGATGGTGGTACCGACAAAGCGAAATCCTCGGTGTTTTAGGTCTTTTGCCATTCGATCCGAATGCGGGGTGGATGCGGGATTTTGAGCGCTAGTAGACCAACGATTGACAATAGGCCGGCCGTCGACAAAACCCCAGATATAGTCATTAAAACTTCCGTATTCGTCTTGTACTTCCAGAAACGCACGCGCATTGCTGACAACGCTGCTGATTTTTAATCGGTTGCGAATTAATCCTGGGTTTTGCAGCAACCGTTCTTGGCGTTTTTCTGTAAAACGCGCAACGCGCTGGGGATCAAACTCCACAAAAGCTTGACGGTAATGCGCTCGACGCTGTAACACGGTAAGCCAGCTTAACCCAGCTTGCGCACCTTCCAAGGTTAGGAATTCAAACAAGGTATGGTCATTATGCACAGGCACCCCCCACTCCTCATCGTGATAGTGAATGAGCAGAGGGTTGTTTTTACACCATTCGCAGCGTGGTTTAGTCACCGGATTTAAACACCCGCGGCTTCTTTCACCGCATTACCCAGTAAATAAGCAACTAAGGCGTAGCGGCTGCTGGTATTGTATTTTTTGATGACATTGAAATTGGTAAATGTCATCCACACTTCCATGGATGCCGGGTCTTCCATAAATAACACGCCCGCTGGTAATTGCTTAGGCACGTGGACATGCCCGACTGGCACAATGCCGTATTGTTTGTGTAATTCTTTTACAGTAAATACCAATTCTCCATTTTGGTGACCTAAATACTGATATTTGTTATTTTTGGCTTCCGCACGCAGGGCAATAGGGTAATTGCGTTGCCAACCTTTTTCTTTCAAATAATTGGCAATACTAGCGATGACATCGCCCTCATTGGTGAATAGATTACTTCTTTTTCTGCCATCGGTGTTAACCGCATACGTTCGATAACTGCTGGGCATAAATTGCGGCATGCCTAAAGCCCCTGCATACGATGCTTTGATCGTTAAAGGATTCCAACCTTGTTCGCGAGACAATAACAAAAACTGCGTTAATTCATTTCGGAAAAAATTAGCTCGACGCGGATAGTGGAATGCTAACGTCGTTAAGGCATCCAATGCAGAATAATCGCCTAGCACTTCACCATACGAGGTTTCTTCACCAATAATGCCGACAATAATTTCTGCGGGTACGCCGTATTTTTGTTCCGCAGCCGCTAATTGTCGACTGTTTCTTTGCCAAAATGCCACTCCTGATTTTAAACGTTTAGCGGTAATAAATTGGTCTCGATAGTCATACCACGGTTTAATTTCGCCCGGTGGTTTCATCATTTGAGCAATGACAGCGGGGTCAAATTGAGCTTCTCGAAATAGGTGTTGCAATTGTCGCTCATTAAAACCATATTGATGCGAAATTTGGTGGATATACGCATTAACGATGGGATCTTTATTTAAATTTAAACCCAAGGCGATGGGAGTCATTAAAATAGCTAAAGCAAATATCACGATGCCTTTTTTAAAAACAGAAAAAATCTTCATGTCTAATGCCCTAATAATTTTCGATGTGTATGGATAGACATCACAATACCAAACCCTGCCATAATCGTGACCATGGCTGAACCCCCGTAGCTAACCAGCGGCAATGGGACTCCCACGACTGGTAAAATGCCGGTCACCATTCCCATGTTCACAAAAAAAGACAGAAAAAAAGTTAAGCTCAGCGCGCCGGCCAATAACCGAGAAAACGTGTCTTGCGCCTGCGTACTTATATATAGACCTCGCAACACCACCCAGGTCATTAACAGAATGATAAATATGCTGCCAATTAAACCAAACTCTTCACCAGATACGCCAAAAATAAAATCCGTGGTATCTTCGGGTAAAAATTGCAAATGGGATTGGCTCCCTTGCAGGTATCCTTTACCAAACACTCCTCCAGAGCCTACCGCAATTTTTGATTGAATAATGTGATAGCCAGCGCCTAATGGATCCGATTCCGGGTTGACAAAAGTCATTACCCGTTGTCGTTGGTAATCATGCAGAAAGTGCCATAGTACTGGCACACAAGCACCGACAACGACTAATACCACCAACACATAACGCCAGCGAATACCAGCCAATAATAACACGCAGCCGCCGGTAAATACGATAATCAAAGCCGTGCCTAAATCGGGTTGTTTCGCCGTCAGCGCGACTGGCACAATTAATAATATGCCGCAGACTAATAAGGTTAAGAACCCTGGCGGTAGCGGTCTTTTATCCAATAACCAGGCCAACATCATCGGCATGGCGAGCTTCATAATTTCCGAGGGCTGAAACCGGGCCACACCCAGATTCAACCAACGTTGCGCCCCCTTACCGGTATGCCCTACTACCAAGACAGCGAGCAGCAATAATACGCCCAAGGCAAAAACCCACGGTGCCCATTCATAATAACGTTGCGGCGGAATTTGGGCAAATAGAAACAGGGCGCCAATGGAAATCACCACCCAAATCGCCTGCTTGCTGAGCTGATCCCAGCTTTGATTATCCGCACTGTATAAAATCAACAGGCCGACTGCCAAAATGAGGATTAAGCCGAACAGCAACGGGACATCGATATGTAATCGATCCCATAGCGAGCGAGTGAGCCTGGGTGTGGCGGTCATGCTGTATTCTGGTAAGAAATTGCGATTCGTCATAAAGATCCATTAATCATTAGGTCCGCTATCCTCATCGGGAGTTGGCGGTTGGTCAGCAACGATGCCATGGTTGGGCAATAAATAATAATCCAGAATTTTCTTGGCCACCGAGGGCGCATAGTGCGGATGGTTTTCCACTATCACGGCGACAGCGATCTGCGGATTTTCCACCGGTGCAAACGCAATAAACCACGCATGGCTGCGGTATTTTTTCGGGATATTATCGCCCTTATCGTCATCACCGTACGACTTAGGCCTAAATACCTGTGCAGTACCTGTTTTACCGGCAATATTATAAGCAGTGGTATGAATCGCCCGCGCCGTTCCCTCCTCCACCACGCCTTTCATCGCATCAATGACAAAATCCCAAACCCAGGGGTTTTGCAGAGTCACCGGTATATTTTGCGCGGGTTTAGGTATGATAAAAGTACCATCCGGTTTTTGCCATTTTAAAAGAAAATGGGGAACATAACGTACGCCGTGATCGGCCATCGCTGCCACGGCTGTGGCCATTTGTAACGGCGTCACCAACGTATAGCCTTGGCCAATGCCAGCATTGACGGTATCCCCGCCATACCAACCCTGCCCGTAGGTCGCATGCTTCCATTGCGGTGAAGGGGCAACACCGGTGACTTCTTCATCGACATCCAACCCGGTTTTTTTACCGAAGCCAAAACGATCTTGTATGTCGTGTAAACGACCAATACCCATGCGCGCCGCCATCGTGTAAAAATAAACGTCGCACGATTGAATAATGGCTTTGCGCATGTTGACGATACCATGGCCGCCCTTTTTCCAGTTCCAGTCTTTCCAAACATGAGGTATTCCGGGCAGGCCAAAAAAACCATTATCATGAATCGTATCTTTGGGGTTGACAATTTTGAGATCCAAATCTTGCAGCGCTAGAAAAGGTTTCATGGTCGAACCGGGGGGATACATACCGCGCAAGGCACGATTATACAAAGGCCGCATGGGGTCTTGCTGCAGGGCTTTGTAATCTTTCGGCGTGATGCCTTTGACAAATAAGTTCGGATCGTAGCGTGGGTTGCTGGCAAAAGCCAACACTTGCCCCGTCTTTGGTTGAATAGCGACAATCGCGCCTTGATCTTCCCCCAAGACTTGCTCGGCGTATCGTTGCAAACCGCTGTCGAGGGTGACATACATACTATTACCCGCCACTGGCGGAATGGATTTCAAGGTGCGCACGACGCGACCATTGGCATCCGTTTCTACTTGCTGATAACCCACTGTACCGTGTAACTGCGTTTCGTAGTATTTTTCAATCCCCAGTTTACCCATGTAATTACTGGCCGCATAGTTCACGTTATCCAGGTGCGCTAACTCTTGTTCGTTAATCCGCCCTACATAACCCAAGGCGCTGACCATGGTGTCGCCCAGTGGGTAATACCGCATCAGCCTGGCCGTAACGCCAAAGCCGGGAAAGCGATACTGATTCAGATAAAACGTGGCGACCTCTTCTTCGCTGAGATTCAGTTTTAATGAAACACCCTCGGAACTACGACGCTGCTTTAAGGCGCGCCGAAATTGTTGTAAATCCTCAGGCGTAATGTTGATCAGTTTTTCCATTTCCTGTAATTGCTGTTCAAAATGGGGAATATGGTCAGGCACGACGTCTAGGCTGAATACGGGCACATTCTCGGCCAGCAATACGCCGTTACGGTCATAAATAAGGCCACGATTGGGGTCGATGGGAATGAGGTTCAGTTGATTGGCATTGGATAAGGTCGTATACAATTGATGCTGGAAGACTTGTAAATAAATTAACCGACCAATTAATACTCCCAGTAATAGTAAAATAAAAAATAAGGCAAAGAACACCCGGCGATTAAATTGGCTGGCTTCTGCGGAAAAGTTTTTTAAGGGCAATTGATGCATACGAATCAACCGCGGTGATAAGGGTGATGACGAAGAATGCTAAGGCCACGGTATAATTGTTCTACGAGCAAGATGCGCACCAATGGATGAGGAAATGTCAGTGGGGATAATGACCAATGCCATGGTGCCTGCGCTAAGGAACTGGCGGCTAAACCTTCCGGGCCACCGATCAAGAAGCTAAGGCCCCCACCGGCATCCTGCCAGCTTTGCATTTGTTTAGACAATGCGTTGGTACTCCATAATTGCCCTTTTTCTGTCAAAGCAACGACATGATCCCCGGCAGGAATCGCGGCATTCATTTGCTCGCCTTCTTGCTGAATAAGGCGTGAGACATTGGCGCCTTTGGTTCGTTTCCCCGCCGCAATTTCCATTAACCGAACGGGAAAATCGGCAGGAAAGCGCGTGACGTAATCTTGATAAGCCTCGGTTACCCAAGCCGGCATCCGTTTGCCGATCGCGATGACATTAATCCGCATTCCTTTCCGACCGCAGGTGACGGGTCGCGCCCCATAGTTTTTCCAGGCTGTAAAATTCCCGTGTCGCGGCCAGCATAATATGAACAACGACATCCCCCAAATCAACCAAAATCCATTCGCCTGTATCTAGGCCTTCGACACCGATGACAGACAGCCCCTGGGCTTTATGTTCGCTGACCACTCGGTCCGCCATGGCATGGGTATGGCGGTTGGAGGTGCCGCTGCAAATAATCATTGTATTGGTAATGTCTGTGAGTTTTCGCACGTCCAGGGCAACGATATCCATTGCCTTCATTTCTTCTAGGATATGAATGACTTGTTCACGTAATTTATCTTTTGGCATAGCTACCTGACTAGTTTAACGGTATAACTGGTTTTCGCAAATATATTTCCATACTTTTTGGGGTAAAAATTGTTCAGGATTATCTTTTTCCAACAATCTTCGGCGGACCTCCGTGGCAGAAATCATCAACGGCGGGATTTCCTGTAGAAAAATAGCCCCTGCTGCCGTGTGATGCAATAATTTTTCGTCTTTTATCTGCCGCTGTGCTAAGAGTTCGTTTATCTCTTGACCGAGCTGCAAAGCATACCCTGCACGATTATGCACCACTAAGTGAGCTAATTCGAGGATATGAGGCCAATGCTGCCATTTTTCAAATTGGGAAAATTGTTCTACGCCCAAAATGAGGCACAATGGTGTTTCACCCACTTCTCCGCGAATCTCGGCCAGGGTATCGACGGTATACGAAGGCCCTTGGCGCTGCAGTTCCCTATCATCTACGGTTAGCGCCGAGATTCCTGTCACTGCCAATTCAACCATCGCCAGCCGATGGGCTGGGGTCGCCAACGGCGCATCACGTAATAAGGGTTGGGCGGCGGGAATGAACCGGATTTCTTGTAGATGCAAATCTTGTAACACCTGCTTCGCCAAGTAGAGATGACCATTGTGAATAGGATCGAATGTGCCGCCCAAGATACCTATTGTCATAAAGACGCCTACTTCGCTTTTACCATCGAATAAATTAAGTCATTGCCCGTCATTGCTAACACCAAACAAATCAACTCATCCCACACCGAACCCTTGGCCGCTCCTTTCGCTATCCGATCAATACTGGCTGCCTGTCGCAAACACTGCTGCAACGTCGTCAGCGTATGCTGTTGCAACCTGCGTAGCATCGCTGGCTTACGTTTCTCCCAGCCATATTGACCGCGCAATACCGCATCCACCGACTGCCCGGCCTGCTGTGCTTCCATCAGTGCCAACCACTGACGCAACTCACGAGTCAGTGCCCATAAAACAACTAAGGGCTCTACTCCCTCGGCTCGCAAACCCGATACGATTCGAAGCAACAAAACCCTGTTTGCTTGCAGCAGCGGATCGATGAGATCAAATACCGTAAAGCGAGCATGGTCAGAGCCCGCATCGAGTATTTGTTCGTAGGTTAAATGACCTGCAGGATACAGTAACGCCAATTTTTCAATTTCCTGCACAGCTGCCAACAAATTGCCCTGCGTTCGTGACACCAGTAGTTGAGCAGCCTCCGCATCGACACGAAACCCTGCCGTTTGCAGTCGTCGCATCAGCCAAGAAGACATTTGTGCGGGTGATAACGGCCAAATGGTTATCATCGCCGCGATTTTTTCCAGCGCTTTTAACCAAGCCGCTTTTTGCGTCTGCGCATCCAATTTTCCAGTGACAATGACCAATAGTTTGCTGGTCGATGGCTGCTCGGCGTAATGCTGTAGTATTTTTTTTCCAGCATCGCTGATTTTTGCAGTCGCTAAACGCAGCTCTACGCATTGCTTATCGCTGAATAAATAACTGCTTTGCAACGCTTCCTGAAACGACAGCCAATCGAAGCCTGAATCGACTGTAAAGCGCAGCTGTTCCACAAAACCTTTGGCTTGCGCAGCGGTTTTAATGGCTTGCACCGATTCTTGCACTAACAGGGTTTCATCGCCGCTGACGACATAAATCGGCTGTAATTGACGCTGCAAGTGCGTGGGCAGTTGGTCGACGCTTAACTTCATAGTTGCTCATGCGACAAAAGGATTTGCTTCACTTGTTGCGATTGTAATCGATTATAGATATTGGAAATGACATCGCGATACATGCCCTGCAACAAGAGATTCAGCTGATTATTGGATTCGATTAATTGATTAGCGCTCAAGGTTAAACTTCGCGTCACTGCTACCGTTTGTGGTGACAGCAAGAACTTGCCTTGGCTATCTTTTAAGCTAAATGTCGCGGCGTAAGTGACGTTATAAATACGCGTTTGATTGCTAGTACCGACGGTGCCAGCGACAATGGTCTGCTGCGGTTTGGCTAGGTAAAAGGTAACCGGCGTCGCTAATGGCGTTGCTACCAGGGTCACGCCGGAGGCACGTAAACTCTCGCGCAGGGCTGAGGTAAATTCATCGTAGGGGTTTTCGGCTTCAAAAAACAGGGTCTGCAACACCGGCGGCATATCGTTCTGGTTACGTAAGTGGAAGGCACAACCGCTTAAGAGACAGAGCACAAAACTCAGTAAAAAGAGGAGATAAGGTAATCTACTGTTCATGGGGGAGCTTCCTCGAAGCGCTTGCTTTTTGTGGCGTTTGTTCCATACCATAGCAATATGACCGATACTTCACAACCAAAAGTGGTGCTTATTACCGGGGCGGCCAAACGATTGGGCAAGGCCATTGCCGAATTATTGCATAAGCACGGCATGAATATCATTCTGCATTATCGCTCGTCGCAGACGGCAGCAGAAGCTTTGTGCCAGTCATTGAATACGCTACGACCGAATTCAGCCTGCGCATTGGCCGCTGATCTCAGCCAATATAGCGCATTGGGCCCTTTGATGGAACAAGCGAAAGCAGCTTTTGGCTACTTAGATGCTTTAATCAATAATGCCTCCGCTTTTTTCCCCACACCCTTGGGTTCGGTTACCGAAAGGCAATGGCAGGAGTTATTGGACACCAATGTCAAAGCACCGTTTTTTCTCGCGCAGCTGGCAGCACCGCTGTTGAAGCAGCGCCAAGGGGCTATTGTCAATATCGTCGATATTCACGGCGAAAAGCCGTTGAAGGATTACCCCGCTTATTGCATCAGTAAGGCCGCGATTCGTATGCATACGTATGCGTTGGCGAAGGAATTGGCGCCGGATGTTCGAGTCAACGGCATCTCCCCCGGTGCTATGTTATGGCCGGAACACGAAAACGAGTTAAGCCCGGCTATTCGAGCCGATATTCTGAAGCGAATCGCTTTACGACGTTTGGGCGACCCTCTCGACATTGCCCAAGCCGCGTTGTTTTTATTAAACGACTCTCCTTATATCACCGGGCAAGTGTTGTCTGTGGATGGTGGGCGGCTGCTTAATTGTTGATCGCTGCTAGGGATTTTACGCCTTAATACCCACTCCCCGTTTTAGCAAAAACAAGGCCACTGAAAATAATATCAGTAGTAATAGGCATAGCAGTACTATCGCTACGCCGATGTTAACATCGGTTACACCCAACATACCGTAACGGAATAAATTAATAAAATACAAGATAGGATTGAACAAAGACATTTTTTGCCAGAATGGCGACAGTAACCGAATTGAAAAAAATACCCCGCCTAAAAAGGCCAGCGGCGTTAAGAAAAAAGTGGGCACTAAGCCAATTTGATCGAAGCTTCTGGCGTACATGCCATTCACAAATCCCGCCAGCGAAAATACCGCCGCGGAAAATACGACGGCAACGACCATGAGTAAAAAATGCTGAACCTGTAAATGGGTGAAAATAGCCGCGGTAAGCGTCAGTAACGTGGCGACACACAGGCCACGCATAATACCGCCCAGCATATAGCCGACTAAAATTAACCAATTAGGCATCGGCGATACGAGTAGGTCATCGATACTATGGAAAAATTTGCTGGTGAAAAACGAAAAAGCGACATTAGCATAAGCGCCGGTGATCACTGACATCATGATTAAACCGGGTACAATGTATTGTTCGTAGCTGTAACCACCCATGTGCGCCACCTGCGGTTGCAGAAATTTGCCGAATACGAGTAAATACAAAGCCATGGTAATAATGGGCGGCAGTAAAGTGTCGATCCAAAATTCCATGAATCGGCGAACTTCTTTTTCCACCATGGTTTGCAGGCCGTGCCAATAATTAAGGTAGGTTCGCTTTATCATTTTTTACCCTGACCCGCTGCGATTAATTGTAGAAATAATTCCTCTAAGCGATTACGTTTGTTTTTCATGCGGGCAATAAAAATAGCTTGTTGAGATAGGGTTGAAAATAAATCGTTCATGTTTTGTGATTCCATCAAATCCACTTCCAAGATAAATGGATCGATTAATCGACATGCATAGCCTGGAATGTGTGGCACTTCACGCAGTTCTGACTGCAAATACAGCACCACCGTTTCGAGTTTTAACTGGCTTAGTAGCGCATTCATGCTGGTGTTCGCCAGGATTTTGCCTTGGTCAATAATGGCGATATTTCGGCACAGGCTTTCGGCTTCTTCCAGGTAATGGGTGGTGAGAATAATGGTCGTGCCTCGCTCATTGAGTTCGCGCAGGAATTGCCACATTTCCTGCCGAATCTCGATGTCCACGCCGGCGGTGGGCTCGTCTAAGATCAGTAATTTCGGGTGGTGTACTAAGGCTCGAGCAATCATAAGTCGCCGTTTCATGCCACCCGATAGCATACGGATAGCATTTGTTCGTTTTTCCCATAAATTGAGTTGTTTTAGGTAGGTATTGGTGCGCTCCCAAGCCAGTTTTGCGGGTAAACCATAAAACCCGCCTTGATTTCTAACGACGTGGCCGACGCGTTCAAACATCATGAAGTTAAATTCTTGGGGCACCACGCCGATTGCCGATTTCACTTGTTCGGGTTCTTGATCCATATCATGATCAAAGACGCGAATTTGGCCGGACGATTTATTAACCAGTGAGCTGATGATACCAATTAAGGTCGTTTTTCCTGCACCATTCGGACCGAGCAGAGCAAAGAAATCGCCTTGTTTTACGGATAGGTTAATATCTTTTAAGGCGTGTTGGCCGTTTTTATAGGTTTTTTCGAGGTTTTTTATGGAAAGCGCTAACATATGTCACCATCGCTGAGTCAGCAATAGTTTAGGAATGAAAGGAACAATGAAAAGCTGCGTTTTTGAGCACGAGCAGTGCTCAAAAGCAGCAGATTCTACTGGGGTTGTGTGATTCAGCAACAACCCCAGTCTAGAATTAATTTTTGGTGCAGTTTTTGTTGCAGGAGAACAGGTATTTTATTAAAGCGCCCACTGCTAAAACAGGGATCATGATCTCGATAAACCGAGAAACGTTATACAATGGCATGAGGCTTTCTTGCGGCATGAAGGTGACGGCAAGGCCCATGATAACAGCCAATATAATAAAAATGATGGCAAATACTTTGTGGCACATAGGGTGGATGCTCCAAAAAATGTTTAATTTATCGTCCCATAGCAGATTTTGTTTCGCTGCTTGGATTTAATGCTACCTGATGTCGATCATAGAAACAATGGTAATCCGGTTTTCACGCAATTTTCGTTAGGTTATGCACGGGAATTACAGGGTTATTCGACAATTCCGGTTTGTTTTTCCCGTATTTCATCTATGGTTTTACAATCGATGCATTGGGTGGCTGTTGGCCTGGCTTCTAGCCTACGGATGCCAATTTCAGCGCCACAGACTTCGCAGTAGCCGTATTCACCTTGTTTGATGCGGGCCAGGGCTTGGTCGATTTTGGCGATGAGTTTGTGTTCTCTTTCTCGGGTTTGCCATTCCAGTTTGTGTTCTTCTTCTAGGGCTGCCCGGTCGAGGATGTCCGGGAAGTTGATGGCATCGTCTTGCATGTGTTGGACAGTGGCGTTTCTATCCACTAACAGTTGATCTTTCCACAACACGAGGATGTTGGTGAAGTGATCTAGCTGTTTTTTGTTCATATATTCTTCACCCTTGGCTTCTTTGTAGGGTGTAAAATTTATGGGTCCGGTGGTGCTGGTTGGTTTTGTTTTCTTTTGGGTTTTCATGTTACCCTCCGATGCGTCGTTCGGCATGGCTGCTGGGACGCTTGAATCTTTTTCGAAGCCTGGGCTTCGTGTTACAAATTCCCGAAATCGTCGTGTTCGGGGCCTCCTTGCTGATATCGCTACTCCGTGTTCGATTGCGTAGTTTACACGAAAGTAAAATAAGCACCACAAAAAATTATCATTTTGCTGGAGTCGGTGTTTGGTTTTTTTCATGGGTGGTCAGGGTCGTTTTCTTGTTAATTTATTGAAATTATTGATATTTTTTCTTGTTTATTGTTGATTTTGATTTTGGTCGTTTACTATGAATTCTCCGACGAAGACTGTTTCGGCGGGTCCGGTCATCCATACCGGTTGGTTTTCGCCGGCCCAGCTGATGTGTAGTTGGCCGCCGGGTAGTTGTACTTCTACGTTTTTGTCTAGCCAGCCTTGTTGTTGTCCGATGACGGCTGCTGCGCAGGCGCCGCTGCCGCAGGCTTGTGTTTCGCCGACGCCTCGTTCGTAGACGCGGAGTTGGATGTGTTGGCGGTCTAGGATTTGCATGAAGCCGACGTTTACTTTTTCGGGGAATGCGGGGTGGTTTTGTAGTGCTTGGCCGATGTTTTGTACGGGTGCTGTTTGGGTGTTGTCGACGCGGATGATGGCGTGGGGGTTGCCGAGGTTGACTACATGGAGGGTGATTTTTTGGGTTGGGAGGGTGAGGGTGTGGGGGTTGTGTTGTTGGGTGGTGTTGAAGGGGATTTCGGTGGGTGTGAAGCGGGGTATGGCCATGTTTACTTTTATTTGGTTGTTTGGCTGGATGTGGGCTTCGATTTGTTGTGTGGATAGGCTGAGGCGGATGGTGGGGCCTGTGCTTAGTCCGTTGTCTTTTAGGTATTTAGCGACGCAGCGTGCGCCGTTGCCGCATTGGGCTACTTCGGTGCCATCGGCGTTGAAGATGCGGTAGGTGAAGTCGACTTCGTGGTTTTGGGGTGGTTCGATGAGTAGTAGTTGATCGAATCCGATGCCGTAATGCCGATCAGCCATTTGGCGAATGAGGGGTGCTGGGAGTTGCCAGTGGTGTTGTAAGCCATTGATGACGATGAAGTCGTTGCCTAGGCCTTGCATTTTGGTGAAGGGGATGTTCACGTTGATGTTCCTAAAGACATGAAGTTAGGTGTTTACACCACCATCCTGCTGCTGGTGATCGAGGTAGTCATTTACATAAGGTTCTATGAGTAAGATTAGCATGAATTTGCTTGCCTGAGAATTTAAGAGGCTCACCAGGATATGCTTATTTTGTCTTTATTTGGCTCCAAAGCCAACCCACGCAATAATCCGCAGCTGAGCTGCGGATTACTACTTACTTAGGCATAGGAATTTGAGTACCCTCGATATCTTTAGGACGAGACTGGATTCACCCTTTTTCGCCATTCTGATTCAACCCACATTAAATTAGAGTTTTGAGTCATATTTTGATAAAATCTTTTTGGAGTTTCCCATAGTAATTACATTTTAACCAGATAAAGCTTTACTTCAGTCTTGTCTTTTTTGAACAAGTATTAATGAAAAAATATTATTATTGAGCAATCCTGGTGTTTGCCTAATACGGACTGCTTACGGGGGATTGGAAAAGAATTTTCTTACAAAAGAAATGCCTTTTCCTCACTGCGACTATATTTCTTTAAAAACTTTACAAGGAGTAATTGATTAGATTTTCCACAGCTTTTTTTAATTGTTCATAGCTGTATTAAAAGGGACTTTAAGCTTAAAAGAAAAATAATTTTATTAGCAATATTTATTTTAAAAATAAGAAAACTACACAATGAGTAACTTAAGCCATGAAGTCACTTTTTGGGGAAACCCCTTTATTTAATAGATTTCTAACATCCCTGCCAAATAGCATTTTAAAAAATACTTTTCTATTATGCTGTCAGCATTTATTAAAAGACACCCGTCTCTTGTTGCTTTCATTGCAGGAACTCGGCTTAAAACGAGATAATATTGCTATAATAGGCAAATGTTACTCAACAAATACAGAAGTTGTGAGCTCCATGGAGGCGGATGGTTTTGATGTGTTTATTCCAAAAATTGACTTTGACAGCCATATTTCGTTTGACGATCAATTCAAAAAGCATATAAAGCTTTTTGTAAAAGCACATGAATACAAAATCTCTCAACTTCCATTTCAGCATATTATTGTGCTAGATGACGGTGGAGAGTTAATTACCACTGTTCATGAACTATTCAAAGACGTAAAAAATATTATTGGAATCGAACAGACTTCCAGCGGATTTAATAAAATAAAACAAATGGAAGGAATTTTTCCCATCATCAATGTTGCGCGTTGCCAAGCAAAATTAAACCATGAATCCCCCATAATTGCACAAACTATATTGAGGCAATTAAAAATCCATTTAAAGGATCATAGTTTCACTCAAAAAAATGCATTAATATTAGGTAATGGCGCCATTGGGAAAGCGATCAGCCGTCAGTTACAATTTTATTGTTCACATACTAAGATATACGATCTAGATACCAATCGCAGCGAATTAAACCAGGATGAATTTATTTCTTATTTAGGTCAAGCTGACATTATTCTTGGGTGCACAGGATTAACAAGCATCAAACATTCGTTTCATAAATTCTTAAAAAAAGAAGCTGTTTTGGCAAGCGCATCCTCTTCTGATCGAGAGTTTGATGCGGTTTATTTGAGAAAAACGCAAGAAAAAACATTTAATTGTCATAAAAACATGGTTTTTCAAAATATACATTTGTTAAATTGCGGATTTCCCATTAATTTTTCTGGCAGAGCAGAAAGCACACCTTTACCTAAAAGACAACTTGTCATGTCATTACTTTTAGCAGCCCTGTGTCAAGCAAAAAAAACAGATTACCTTGACAAAGGAATCATTCATTTAAACGAAAAATACGAGAATTATATTATACAAATTTATCGAAAATCACACACCAATCCTCATCTTGAAAGAACTTCGATAAAAAGTGTTCCCAATTTTTACCAGCTCCCCAATAAATTAGAAAGGTATGCCACAATTAATTTATAAACAATTATTAAAAATCATAAATCAACAAAACTTGATCGAGAATTTCAAGAATCCAGTTTACAAATTAGGTTAAATATATGAACTCAGTAGAACCAGCTTTAATCGAACTTAAAGAACAGCAATTAATTAACTTAGCTTCTTCACTTTTTGAAAGAAATGAATTAAACCGACATCTTCAACGATTATTGCAATCACTAAAAATTTCGAAAAATGAAGTAATAAAACAATTTGTTTATTACGATTTCGACATCAACGCATATGATAACGAAGTTTTTGAATCATTAGGAAACCGTTTTGTCTTATATTTACATAATCTGGCAGAAAAGAGTTGGCATCGCGAATTACAGCAAACCATTCAAGAGTACATTGAAAATTCTCAATCCAAAACAATAATTGATATAGGATTCGGAGTTCCTTCACTTTACGTAAAGGAAGCATTAATTCATAAAAAATATCTTATTACCTTACTAGATAAATTTGATAATGCCTTTATTTTCGCTAAAGCATTACTAAATGAATGGTCATCTTCCTGGAAGGATAATATTTTATTTAAGAAAATGGATATGAATGAGCAAAAATTTGTAGGAAAATATGATTTATATCTTTTTTCGGACTCTCTAGAACACATAAATAATTCAGAACATTTTTTAAAAACCCATATTGACCAATCCTCAGAACATGCCAGATTCCTTTTTTCATTACCTATCGGTCCGTTGATACCAATGCATTGCATTAATTGGGACACTTCGGATGAAATAATGAGCTGGCTCCAACGCCTTGGATTAATCGTTTTAAAAGAAAAAATAATTAACATTAACCCAACAGTTGATTTGTTCACATCTCAATCTGAGTATAATTTTAAATGTTACATCCTATTGTGCGAAAAGAAAAAATTAACTACTACTTGAAAATTCTTCATCTTAATTTGCTTATATTACCTGTTTTTTAAACAAATACTTTTGACAACAGACAATGGAGACAACCTGTTGAAAGTTAAAAAAATATGAGTTTTAACGATGGGATAATTAAACATTGAGAACAGCACTATGACTTTTTTTAACCCTTACTAGTTAATGATGCAATATCGCAGGGTTGGGAGAAATTATTTTTTTAAAGCAATGATCTAACGAGATCTTTTGTTGAAATGAAGATCCCTCTGATTTGAAGACAGCTCAATTGACTAATTATCGATTTTTTTATTTTTTATATATGAAGAAAAAGCTTATGAACAAAGACGCCATAATAAAATTATTGAATTTGAAAAAGCACTTAGAAGGCGGCTATTTTTCCGAAACCTATAGTTCGCCGTTACTTTCAAGTGAAGGCAGAAATATAATGACATCCATATATTACATGCTAACTAATAATGAACCTGTCAATTATTTTCACCTCAATAAATTTGATATAATCCATTACTATCATTTAGGAAGCCCAATAACTTATCGAATGATAAATAATGAAGGGTTTCTAGAGAAATTTACTTTAGGTCCAGATGTAACAAAGGGCCATATGCCACAGTTATTGATAAAGGGGAATAATTGGAAATCCGCCGTACTTGAACATGGAGAGTTCTGCTTAATTAGCGAAGTTATGGCTCCCGGTTTTGATCTTTTAAATAATGAAATTGCCACCCAAACAAGGCTAAAAAATCTTTTCCCAAAGTTATACAAGCAAATAGTTCCGTACATTAAGCCAAATAACGATAACCCAAGCTTATATTAAAAAAGCTTGACAAACTGCGTCCAACTCATTACTGTTCTATAGATTTTTCAAGGCTAAACGGCCAGGACAACTTGTCATGTCTCTTTAAGACAACTGCAATCATCATAATCTTGACAAGCTCACTTTTGTTGAAAAACCCGATGAACTTAAGAAAATTCTTTACTAATACTAGGAATTTCATTAAACATGTGCTTGCAGATGGCACCGAGAAATCTTCACATCAAATAATTCCTTTTGGATTGCTCGGCGTACTCACAATCGTCCCCTTTTACTTTGTTAATCTAACTTTAGCCCAAGGAGCATATGAAAATCTAACCTTGCGAATCATAGGAAGCGCACTATGCCTCCTACTTACTTTAAAGAATTATTGGCCCGATAAATTTAAAAAACTTCTTCCTTTCCTCTGGTATTTGACACTTTTATATATTTTGCCATTCTTTTTTTTATTCATGTCTTTAAAAAATAACATGTCGACCATGTGGCAAATTAATATGGTTCAATTGGTCCTTTTTTTAGCCTTACTTGTTGACTGGATTAGCTTTATCTTACTCGTTCCTCTTGGATTTTCTTTTGCCTATATTGGCTATGCTATTTCTACTCAACAGTTTCATTTGACGAGCCAGCAACAAAATGGCTTAGTTCCTTTCATTTTTTACACTACCATATTCGCTTTATTCTCAAGAAACAATCAACGAATAGAGCAAGAGAAAATTCAAGTCATGCGTTCGTTAAGTGCTAGTATCGCCCACGAACTACGAACCCCCCTGCGAACCATAAATTCCTCCATTGAGGGAGTCAAGCATTTTTTGCCACAGTTATTGCAAAGCTACGAGCTAGCCAAAAGGAATGATTTGCCGGTTGATTATATAAGTCCTCTTCAGTATGAATCGCTGTTAACTGCTTGTGAGCATATTGAATCGGAGACGGAGTCGGCTTTTACGGTGATTGGGATGTTGCTAACGAATGTGGGGCAGCATCAGGTGGGTACGGGGGATTTTACGGCAGTGTCTATTGAGCAATGTGTGGATCATGCATTGCAACGTTATCCATTTGATATTAATGAAGCACAGTTAGTGCATTGGGAAAATGAGGGGGATTTTCAGTTTTGGGGGAATGAGTTGTTGTGTATTCATGTGCTTTTCAATTTGCTTAAGAATGCGTTGTATTATATTCGGGTAGCGCGGCGGGGGGATATTCATATTTGGCTTGAGAAAGGCGATAAGTTTAATGTGTTGCATTTTAAGGATACCGGGAAAGGTATTTCTGCTAGTGTTTTGCCGCACATTTTTGATCGTTTTTATTCTAAGACGCAGCATGGGTCGGGGATTGGGTTGGCTTTTTGTAAGATGGTGATGACTAGTTTTAAGGGGGATATTAAATGTCAGTCGCGTGAAG
Source organism: uncultured Gammaproteobacteria bacterium (assembly GCA_963797335.1). Classification (GTDB taxonomy): domain Bacteria; phylum Pseudomonadota; class Gammaproteobacteria; order JAURND01; family JAURND01; genus CAWCOU01. Next base: position 55,420 of record CAWCOU010000008.1, read on the forward strand.
ATGAGTTTACTGAGTTTTTGTTGTATTTTCCGGTTATAGAGAGGTGAGCTTTTAGGAGGGGGGTGGTTCCCCGTTTCGAGGATAACTGCGTCAGATTAGATTTTTTGTGCATCCAGCAAAAGGACTACATCTTTAGGGTTCTTTGCATGTTGTAATAGGTGATTTGAACCTTGGTTACCCGATGGAGATGGGCTGTGCAACATCCTCGAAATACTGATGAGTATAAAAATACGGTATTAATTGAAGCGACTATCGCGAATGATGCGATGTTATTGACGAAATTACTGGCAAATGGGGCTGATCCTAATTTTGTGGAGGATTATGCGGGGGTTACGGCTTTGCATCATGCGGCGGATCGGGGCTGTTATGAGGCGGCGTTGGTATTGCTCACGGCTGGGGCTGAGATTAAGGAGGAGAATTTATTTGGGATTACTCCTATCCAAGTGGCTAAAAATCAGCAACATCACCGTCTGGTAGATTTGTTTAGTAAATTTTTACGTATCTATTCTGAGATTGCGCAATAATTGGATTTCATGGCGTCTAATTTGCTAGTTAATTGCAAATTTACCGCTGGGCTTAACTCTTCTGAGAGTCTCCGTGTTTAATCTTTACCGTAGATATTGATCTTCGCAGCCAAATCAGGCAATGTAAGGCCCACCCTGAAACTCGAATAAAACAGGAGAGCCTGATGATGGAAAAACACCAAATACCCGTTTGCTATTTCCCAACGACTGTTCTTTTTGTTGACGATAATCGTCATTTTCTGCAGAGCTTACCCTTACGTCTAGACCATCACCATATATTACCTAAGCTTTATTCGGACCCCCATAATGCCTTGCAATTTTTAACGGTTGATTACCAGATACAGTCTTTTATTCACCGCTGTTTTCTTCAAACAGGGGAAGAAACCGGGAATTTTCACAGTATTGAGATCAATGTAAACGCGATTCATCAAGAAATATATAATGACGCTCGTTTTCAGGAAGTTTCCATGATGGTGGTGGATTATTCCATGCCGGGATTAAATGGCTTAGAACTCAGTCGTAAGGCGAAAGAGCATAACCCGCGCTTGAAGATTTTATTATTGACGGGGGAAGCGGATGAAAAATTGGCGGTCAGGGCGTTCAATGACGGTCTGATCGACAAGTTTCTGCGTAAAGATACGCCCGATTTTCACCAAGACCTTAATGACGCTATTCAGGAATTACAGTACCAATATTTTAACCATTTGACCGAGTTGGCCTTTGACGGCCTGATTACCGAAGCTAACTCTTCCCTGGCCTGTTTACGTGATCCCGCTTATATTAAATTGTTTTCAGATCTCATTGCTAATCATAAAATCGTCGAATATTATCTCACCGATACCTGGGGTAGTTTTTTATTGTTAGATTTTCAAGGTAAGCCATTTTGGTTGGCGTTTAAAAACGACCAGGGCATGGAAGATGCTTACCAAGTCGCCTTTCATGCCGATGAGGCCTTCCCCGATGATTTATTAGCGGCGATGGAAAAGCGAGAAAAAATTCTTTGTCAGCATGAAAATACCCTCTACGACGATCCCAAAGAAGCAGAACAACGGTTATTCCCAGCTCAACGCTTGCAAGGAAAAGAAACGTATTATTATGCATTAATTAAAGATCCCCAAGTATTTGAGGTCGAGCCTAAAAAAATTTTCTCTTGCCGTCAATACTTAGACACACTTACTCATGAGGTAGATACTAAATAATGTGGTTCAAACAAGCTCAAGTATGGCGATTTCAACCGGCTCTCACTCTCGACACATTTAAATTAATTGAATTATTACAACCCCTGGCATTTTCGGCCTGTTTGCCAAGTTTTCGCGCTAGCTTTGGTTGGGTAGCGCCGTTCGGCGAAGACCCTAACCAGCTGGTTTATGCAGCGAATGGCTTTCAGATGATTTGTCTGCAGTGGGAAGAAAAAATATTGCCCTCAGCCGTGGTGAGGCAAAGGTTACATGAGCAAGTAAAAGTGCTGGAGGCGCAACGGGGTCAAAAAGTGTCTTCAAAAGAAAAACAACGCTTGAAAGAAGACATTATTGCGGTGATGTTGCCCGTTGCTTTTACGAAATTAACGCGCGTCTATGCTTATATTGACCCAGCTAACCAACAACTCATCATTGCTTCGGTCAGCCAGAAGCGGATTGAGGTATTTTTTGAGTTTTTAAAAAAATCATTGCCGGATATGCATTTTCAACTGATCGCCAATGAACGGTTATCTTCGCTGCTCACGCATTGGTTGCTGCATGAGAATTACCCGGATCGATTTGCTATTGGTCAATCTTGTGTACTAAGAGATCCTAAACAACCCGGGCGGGTGATTCGCTGTCAAAAACAAGATTTGTCGGCTAATGCGATTCGTTTAATTATTCAAGATAATTGTGCGGTGCAGCAATTGGCATTGTCTTGGCAAGGCGTTGATTTTGTTTTAAACGACGATGGTTCTCTACGCAGCATTAAATTTCAGGCCGAACTGCTGGAGTCTTTGAAAGAGCATCAAGTGGAAACTGCCGAACAACAGTTCGATGCAGATTTTGTGATGATGACCGGATCTTTTCGGGCCTTGTTCCAAGAATTATTTGCCAGCTTTACTCATCCTTCTCACGCGGCAGAACCCACATTGATCTCAGCCTAGAACATTGAGATTAAAAATCCCTGGAAGTAGATTCCTTCTCCCCTTGTGGGAGAAGGAGTTTTCTTGAGATAGCTCTGGGACAAGCCGTGGGACGACGTGCAAGTAGTTACCCAGGGTTTTCAAATAATTGAACCCACGCCGGTTAAGGGGTGGCGGATCACAATCGTGTCTTCTCGGTCTGGACCGGTGGAGATGAGATCAATGGGTACGCCTAGTAATTCTTCCAAACGCTTTAAATAATCTTGCGCTTTTGTGGGTAAATCACGCCAGGTTTTTACGCCGAAAGTAGATGACTGCCATCCGGGAATTTCTTCATAAATCGGTTCGCATTGTTGAAAGATTTCGGTGACGATGGGTGGGGTTATTAATACTTCGCCTTGGTAGCGATAGCCCACGCAAATCTTAATGATGGGGAATGTGTCCAGCACGTCTAGCTTGGTAACACACAATCCGGAAAGGCTGTTGATCTGGCAAGAGCGGCGCATGGCAACGGCATCGAACCAACCACAACGTCGAGGGCGGCCGGTTACCGAGCCAAATTCTTGGCCACGGCTGGCCAATTGCTGGCCCGAATCATCTTTTAATTCCGTGGGGAAAGGGCCAGCCCCTACGCGCGTCGCATAGGCTTTCGTTAATCCGAGTACGTAATCAAAGTATAAAGGGCCCAAGCCGCTACCGGTGGCAGCGGCACCGGCGGTGGTATTGGAAGAGGTGACGAAAGGATAGGTGCCATGGTCGATATCCAGATACGTGCCTTGTGCTCCTTCGAACAACAGGTTGCCGCCGTTTTGATGAATAGCCGCGAGCATGGCGGTCACATCGGTCAATAATGGCCTTATTTTTTCAGCGGCTGCCAATAGATCTTCTAATACAGCTTCGTAGGGAATCGCTTCGACATGATAATAATGAACCAACATGAAATTATGGTAATCGGCAATTTCTTTTAATTTGTCGGCAAAGCGGGATAAATCTTGCAAATCTCCTAAGCGCAAACCACGTCGGGCAATTTTATCTTCGTAAGCGGGGCCTATGCCACGGCAGGTAGTGCCTAGGGCGGCTTGGCCTTTGGCTTTTTCTCGGGCTTGATCTAAGGCCACATGATAGGGCAATAACAGACTACAAGCCTCGCTAATATGTAAGCGTTGCGAAACCGGCACGCCTTTTTCTTCCAGCTCCATAATTTCCGTGACTAAGGCACTGGGTGATACCACCACGCCATTGCCAATGAAGCATTGTATGCCTGGGCGTAGAATGCCCGACGGCAATAATCGCAAAATGGTTTTTTTTCCTTCAACCACCAGGGTATGACCGGCGTTATTTCCGCCCTGGAAACGAACCACGCCGTTGGCGTGATCGGTTAACATATCCACAATTTTTCCTTTACCTTCATCTCCCCATTGTGTACCAACGATGACGATATGTCTGCTCATAGATTAATGTCTGCCTGTGCTTGTGGATGGTAGCTGATTAAAGTATTTTAAAAACTCACTGTCAGGGGTCAATAGAATTAAATCGCTTTTGGAGGAGAATGCATTTTTGTATGCTTCCAGACTGCGGTAGAACGCAAAGAATTCAGGATCTTGGCTATACGCTGCCGCATAAATCTGCGCGGCTTGCGCTGTGCCTTGCGCACGCAAATCGGCGGCTTTGGCCATGGCATCGGCCACTTTTATCGTGGCCTGCCCATCGGCAGTGGCTTTGATGCCTTCGGCCATGGCTCGACCTTCAGAGCGGTATTGGGTCGCCACTTGCTCACGCTTGGTGCGCATGCGGCTAAACACCGATTCACTCAGTTCTTTGGGTAAATCGATACTCTTGATACGGACATCGGCGACAAAAATACCTAAATTTTTAGCGATGTCGTTCGCGCTGTTTTTTAGAATCGCTAAAATATTCACCCGTTCGCCTGAAACCATTTCCGTCAGCGTCCGTTGACCGAAGGCGGTGCTCAATTCATCATTCGCTTGTTGCTGTAGCAAGGTTTCGGCGCGACTGGGGTCATTACCAATGCGTTGGTAGTACAGTGGCAAATCTTCCACTCGCCATTTGATGTAGTAATCGACCAACACGTATTTCTGGTCTTGCGTTAAAATACGTGAGGATTGCACTCGCAACGTTTGTAAACGAACATCAAATTTTCGGACTTGATTAATCAGTGGCCATTTAAAATGTAAACCCGGATTAAATATGATCGGTTTACCATTTGCTGTCACCATTTCGCCTAATTGTAACAACACGGCGCGCTGCCCTTCACCCACGGTAAAAAAACTACCGGAAAGAAAGATGAGCACTGCAATCACAATCACCCACACTCCCGTTTTTAGCGCATTATTCATGGCTCATCTCCCCGAGTTGGGTAACCGCTACGGACAGAGGCAGCCGCCGCACTGGTCACACTGGGACTGACTGGCTGGCTGGCATTCGAGGTTGTCGTCAATGGGTTGATTACAGCGGCTTCGGTATTGCCGACCATTCCAGCACTTAATTTGTCCAAGGGTAAATAATACATGGGATTGCCACCTTTTTGTTCTACCAATACTTTGCTGGTTTTACTCAAAATCGCTTCCATCGCGGATATATAAAGCCGGTCGGCCATCATGCGGGAATTTTTACGGTATTCCGGTAATAAAGCGATATAACTTGCCGTTGCGGCCTTCGCTTCTTGCACCACACTCTGCTGATAGGCTTTCGCTTCTTGGGTAATGCGCGCGATTTTACCTTGCGCTTCCGAATCTATTTTTTTGGCATACGCTTCTGCGGTGTTTTTGTAGGATTGCTGATCTTCCCGTGCTTTTGTCGCATCATCAAAGGCGGGGGTCACTTCTTTGGGAGGAGAAATGGGTTGTAATGTCACCTCGGTGACCGTTAAACCTATTTTATAGCTGGCCAATATCTGCTGTAACAATGTGGTGACTTGTTCACGCACTTGGGTTCGGCCGGTGGTTAATAAATCATCCAGCACATTATGGCCAACCACTTGTCTTAACGCACTGGCCGTGGCTTGTTCTAAGCTAATATTCGGTTCCACGACATTGAATAAATAATCACGGGCATTGGCGACATGGTACCAAACGTTGACCGACACGGAGACAATATTTTCGTCTTTGGTGAGCATATCTGAAGCGTAATTCACGCTGTAAATATGCTGCACATTCACTCGTTGCTCGGTCTCTATGATGGCGGGCAGCCAGTGCAGGCCAGGTTCTGCGGTGTAAGCGTATTGACCAAACCGCTGCACGACGGCACGATCGGTCGGGGGAACAATGTAGATCCCCGATAATGCCCAAATGATAATGACGGCAACGACGATCAAACCAATAAAAAAGGCGCTGGCTGTACCCGGGCGTGGTTTTTCTCCGCTGTCTTTACTTTTGCTGCCACCGAACATAGCCCATAGTTTGTTTTTGTATTGACGCAGCAAAGCGTCCAAATCAGGTGGTGCCTGCGGTTTATTTTTATCTCTTCCCCACGGATCTTTGTTTTGATCAGATGGATTCCACGACATACTCTTTTTTCTCCTTCACCAAGTAACGGATCGTTTCACTTTAATTTGTTTCTCACTATCGAGAGCTTAGCATTCCCAGCCGCCTTGCTTCAACCCTACTCTTCGGTTGTATCCAGGTCACGTCTCCCTAATAATTTCTCATACGAGGATCGAGATAGTCGTATAAAAAGCGTTGAGCTGCCGTCGGGCGCTTGTTGCTCTGACACGACGGCATGGGCGGCGTATAATGCCGCGCGCAGTTTCCCTTCTTCCGGTAACAGGCGAATTTTTTGGTTTACCCAAGCCTGGCTTAATTTTTCTACTAAGGCTTGTTTTAATAAGGGCAAGCCCTCACCGGTTAAGGCCGAAAGCCAAACTCGGGTCGGTTGGCCGTCTGCATCACGATCCAGGTGCGGGGAAGTTTCCGGTGATAAATCCACTTTATTATACACTTGCAATTGCGGAACTTGGTCGGCACCAATTTGAGTTAATACGTGGTCGACTTCCTCCATGAACAATTGTCGCTCAGTATGGTGAGCGTCGACCACATGGATTAACAGATCGGCCAGGCGCGTTTCTTCCAGCGTGGCGCGAAAAGCATCCACCAAATCATGCGGTAAGTCGCGAATAAAGCCTACTGTGTCGGCAACGACAACTGGCCCTATCTCGGGCAGGTCAATGCGTCTTAAGGTTGGGTCTAGCGTGGCAAATAATTGGTTGGCAATAAATACTTTTGCCTCGGTGAGCGCATGGAATAGCGTCGACTTGCCAGCATTGGTATAACCAATCAGCGATACGGTGGGAATCTCGGTACGCCGACGAGCGCGACGGCTTAACTGGCGTTGTTTACGAACTTTTTCCAGCCGCTCTTTAATCAACTTGATACGGTGGCGTAGTAAACGCCTATCCACTTCCAATTGGGTTTCGCCGGGGCCACCACGCAGACCAATACCGCCTTTTTGTCGTTCGAGGTGGGTCCAACCGTGAACTAAACGGGTGGAGAGGTATTGTAATTGTGCTAACTCAACCTGTAATTTACCTTCGAAGGTGCGAGCCCGCTGACCAAATATATCTAAAATTAATTCGGTGCGATCGAGAACACTGCAATTCTGAAATAACTGCTCTAAATTACGTTTCTGGGCAGGAGACAATACGTGGTTAAATAGAACCAAGCGAGCGCCTGTTTCTTTGACACTTTGTGCGATCTCTTGCGCTTTACCACTGCCAACAAAATATTTTGGATCGGGGGCGCTACGCATACCTTTGATAATGGCCAGCGGTGTAGCCCCGGCGGATAAAGCCAGTTCACGAAATTCAGTTAAATATTCTTCCTCGTGCACTTGATGGAAATCGATGTGCACGAGGATAGCGGGCTCCCTCCCTAACGTATCAGGAGTTGTTGACACTTTCGACTATGCCTTGTGTGAACCCTTGATTTGCTTGTTCCGTTGCTCAGTTATAGTAATAGCTCAGCCCCAGGATGGAAACGTTCGTATTTTGCCGATTTTGGCGGGAAAATTTTTCTTAAAATGCTCTCATACTGATGTATGCTGCGCTTTTTCGAAAACTTTTCTCACCAAACTCGTCTAAAATACTAGCGTTTATGCCATAGATATGGGGTGCTGAGCTATTTCCATTTATAATCGTATAAACTGCTAGGTGCTCGCAAATCAAGGGTTTCTGCGGCGGCCTAGCGAAAGTGTCAACAGAGCTTAGATTCAGCTAATTTCAGTAGATTCTACCTCTTCGTGAAAACCTTCAAGCACCACTTTCCTGGCTGGAACGATGGTAGAGATCGCGTGCTTGTAAACGATTTGGCTAGAGGTATTTTTTAGCATGACAACGGTGGGATCAAAAGCTTCAATTTGGCCTTGAAGTTTAATACCGTTTACCAGATAGACCGAAACAGGCACTTTTTCTTTACACAAAGTCTCCAAAAAAGGATCTTGTAGCAGATGTCCTTTACTCATTCCTTTCTCCTTGCTTAATTTTAAATCATGGGTTTATACAAATGTAATCGCCCAGCCATCATGGCAGAACGTCTACCGAATGTAACTGCAGGCGAGTGTAACACGGGGATGACCGCTTTGCCTACCTGGTAATCACCGCAAGCATCCGCCCTATTGTTTTCACGATCCGTAGTGAAAACAAGCGGTTAAGTCTATCAGGTTATCATAAGATTTCTACCCCTTTTTTGTCAGCATTTGCCGTCAGTTGTGGAGTAGCTATCCGAGCGTGGTATTTATTAGCTGGCGAATTTTGGTGGTTAATTGACTATCTTCGCAATCAAAGGCATGAAGGTCAGGCCAGGATCGCAGCCAGGTTAATTGGCGCTTTGATAATTGTCGCGTTCTTGCGGTTGCCTGCTGAATCATCTCCTCCCTATCCATCTTGTTTTCTAAGTACTCCCATACTTGTCGATAACCTACTGCTCGTAATGCAGGTAAATCCGGGTGCAGTTCCGGTCTGTCGCGCAATGCTTGCACTTCTTCTAGCAATCCTTGGTGCAACATGTGTTCAAAGCGAGTCGCAATCCGTTGATGCAACTGATCGCGATCCTGTGGTATCAAGGCGATATTTAACCAATGGTAGTTCGTAGGTAAGCGGGGTTTTTGCTGGCAGTACTGACTCAACGACACGCCGGTGACGGCGTGAATTTCTAAGGCACGCTGAATACGTTGACCATCTCTGCTATTGATACGCGCCGCCGCCGATGGGTCGATGGCTTGGAGGCGTTGATGTAGCGCCGGCCAGCCCTCTTGTTCGGCTTCTTGGCACAAACGTTGCCGAATCATAGTATCGGCGGAGGGCAAGATCGATAAACCTTGTTGTAGTGAACGGTAATAAAGCATAGTTCCACCCACCAATAACGGGATACCACCCGCTTGGGTGATAGCCGCTATTTCACGCTGGGCATCCGAGCAGAATTGCCCTGCGGAGTAAGCTTGTGCGGGGTCTCGTATATCAATAAGACGGTGAGGGGCGGCTTCCTGTTCGGCTTTAGTAGGCTTAGCTGTCCCTATATCCATGCCGCGATAAACCATTGCCGAATCAACACTGATAATACTGCAAGGCAATTGCTGTACTAATTCCACGGCTAAGCGAGTTTTACCGCTAGCCGTGGGACCCATCACGCAAATGACATAGGGAATGCTGTTGCTCACGGTGGTGTTATTTCATCAGCAAGGTATTGACTCGTTTCACAAAACTCGCTGGGTCTTCCAGGGCCGTGCCTTGAGCTAATTGAGCTTGTTCAAATATTAACCAAGCCCATTGTGAAAATAAATCTTCATCACTTTCCGCTTTCATCTTTGAAATAATTGGATGTTCTGGATTAATTTCAAAAATAGGCTGACTGCTGGGGAAGGCTTGACCCGCTTCGCGGAGCAGGTTTTGCAAATGAATGCTCATTTCGTTTTCCTCGGCCACTAAACAAGCAGGCGAATCGGTTAAACGATCGGTTAAACGAACTTCTTTGACTTTATCGCCTAATACTTTCTTCACTTGTTCAATGACGCTGGATAATTCTCCTTCCGCTTGTTTGATTTTTTCTTTGGTTTCCTTATCCTCTAGATCACCTAAGTCGGTATCCCCTTTAGCAACCGATTGCAATGGCTTACCGGCAAATTCGGGTAAGTGGGAAACAGCCCATTCATCGACACGATCGCTTAGCAATAAAACTTCAATGCCCTTCTTGCGAAATACTTCCAGATGCGGGCTGTTTTTGGCCGCTTTAAAAGAATCGGCGGTGACGTAGTAAATTTTCTTTTGCCCAGAGACCATGCGATCGACATAATCCTGCAAGGAGACGTTCTGTTCCGGCTCATCGGTTTTCGTGGAAGCGAAACGGAGTAGCTTGGCAATAGCATCGCGGTTGGTAAAATCTTCACCCACACCTTCTTTCAGTACCTGACCAAATGTCTTCCAGAACTTGCCGTATTTTTCCGCATCATTTCGCGACAAATCATCGAGCATATCCAAGACGCGTTTGACACAACCGGAACGGATGCCTTCGATAATGTGGCTATTTTGCAAAATCTCACGTGATACGTTGAGAGGTAAATCATTCGAATCGACAATACCGCGGATGAAACGTAAATACATGGGTAATAATTGTTGCGCGTCATCCATAATAAAGACGCGGTGTACGTACAGTTTTAAGCCGTGCTTTTGATCACGGTTCCACAAATCGAAGGGGGCATGGTTGGGGATATACAGCAAACTGATGTATTCCAACTTGCCTTCGACTTTATTATGCGACCACAACATCGGCCCTTCAAAATCGTGAGAGATGTGGCGGTATAACTCCTCGTATTCTTCGTCTTTAATCTGACTTTTGGGTAATGTCCAGAGTGCGGTGGCACGGTTAACGACTTCTTCTTGAGGCTCTGCTTTTTTGGGTTCTTCCCCTTCTTTTTCTTCTTCCTCACTGATGGAATCTTTCATCATGACAATGGGTAGCAGAATGTGATCGGAATATTTGGTGATGATGCGACGCAAGGTCCAAGCATCTAAGAATTCCTCGTCTTCGGGGCGGATGTGTAAAGTAACCTCGGTGCCGCGTTGTTCACAGGCGACGTTTTCAATGACATAGTCACCTTCGCCACTGGATTCCCAGCGTACACCTTGGTCAGGTTCCATGCCGGCACGGCGGGTTTTCACCACAACTTTGTCTGCGACCACGAAGGAAGAATAAAAGCCTACACCAAATTGTCCGATCAGATTCGCATCTTTGCTTTGGTCGCCGCTTAATTTACTTAAAAACTCTCGAGTACCGGATTTAGCAATGGTGCCTAAGTTTTCGATGACTTCTTCACGATTCATGCCAATGCCATTGTCCCGTATGGTGATGGTCTTGGCTTCTTTGTCAAACGTGATCCAAATTTTCAATTCTGGATCATTCCCGTACAAAGCGGCGTCACCTAATGCCTCAAAGCGAAGCTTGTCGGCGGCATCGGAAGCATTAGAAACCAATTCGCGCAAGAATATTTCTTTATTGCTGTATAACGAATGGGTGACCAGGTGTAGTAATTGTTTGACTTCGGCTTGAAAGCTCAAGGTTTCTTGTTGTTTCGCGGTAGACATAATTCGAAATCCTCTTAGAATCGGCAAATTTTTATAAAGACGTTAACCCCAGACCCAATCATTACCCACCAGCAGGAGCGAGCGTAAGTCCTAGGTATGCACACATAGTTTCTATATGGGGAATAAGTCCAAAATTTCAACAGCGATGACAGTAACCTTTTCATTTTTTGCCGGGCGGTGGTATAATGGGTAAGTTGCCAAGGTTTACCCCTAAATTCAGTGCAACAAGATTTGTTAAATACGCTTTTTTAGTAATTTTTTAGCTGTGCCAGGACGGCGCTGACCAAAATAAATACTGAAAAAAGATAAGCGCGTATTGAACAACAAGGATCTTCACTCATCAAGGATAGAGAGAGAAAACCGTGAAAAAATCTAAACGTCTTAAGGACGAGTCGCAAGAGTTCGCCCTTGAAAATACCTCAGATTTAGAGGAATTTGAGTCTGAATCTGATGAAGAATCGGGTAGTTTGGATGAGGCATTACTTGAAGAAGCATTGCCTGATGCATTATCCCCACCCCACCACCTACATCATTCCCCCGACCCCACCCAGCTGTATTTAAGCGAAATTGGCTATGTTCCCCTTCTGAGCGCGGAGGAAGAACTCCAAGTCGCGAAAAAGATTGTGAAAGGACATGAACCCTCGCGTTTACGGATGATTGAGAGCAATTTACGTCTGGTCGTGAAAATTGCCCGCCATTATCTGGGGCGTGGCCTACTGTTCCTGGATTTAATCGAAGAAGGCAACTTAGGCCTGATGCACGCCGTCGAGAAATTCGATCCGGAACTGGGTTTTCGCTTTTCCACGTATGCCACTTGGTGGATTCGCCAATCCATCGAACGCGCTATTATGAATCAGCGCCGAACGATACGATTGCCCATTCATAAAATTAAGGAGTTGAATACCTATTTGCGAGCCGCTCGCGAATTAACGCAGAAATTGGATCACGAACCCACGTGTGAGGAGATCGCCACGGAAGTCGACAAGCCCTTGGAAGAAATTCGTTATATGCTAGAGCTTAGTAAAGACACCACCTCTATTGATGTGCCCTTAGCGAAAGATACCGAGAAGTCATTGGCCGAGACCTTAGTCGACGAACACAATGTCGACCCAGAAACCATCCTTGAAGACGAAGACATGGAAGACCATGTGCGTCTTTGGTTTTCGGAGTTACCCAGCAAGCAACAAGAAATTTTAGCCCGCCGCTTTGGTCTTTACGGCCATGAAAAAGCGACGCTAGAGGAAGTTGGCAAAGCCGTCGGGCTAACCCGGGAGCGTGTGAGACAAATTCAAATCGAGGCCATCAAAAAATTACACGACCGAGTCATCGCCCAAGGTTTTGGTGAACCTTCAGGTGAAGCTAATAATAACGAAACAGCAGCTGCTGAATAACCGGATTGCCCCAAGAAAATACTCTCCTTCTCCCCTTGTGGGCTAAGGTATACACACATCTTTTTCAGTCAGCTGTGAGTGAGTATTAGATTAGGGGTTAGCACTGTAAACCCCCTCTCCCGCGCGAGGAGCTTGAATAAAGGCACTGAACTTGTTCGCGGGAGAGGGTTGGGGAGAGGGCGAATGGATAGCGCGCGACTTTACCCTCTCCCCTAACCCTCTCCCGCGAATAGGTTTGCAGCTTTTGCCCAAACTCCTCGCGCGGGAGAGGGGGTTTACAGTGCAAATCGTTAGTCCAGTGCCTACTCACAATTGACTAAAAAAGATGTGTGCATACCTTAGCCCACAAGGAGGAAGGGGTATTTATCGGGCGACCTGCCCATGCTCCTAGTTAGCTTTCACTATTTTGAGCAGTGGGAAGAAAGTTTTTAATACCTTGCGTGATGGCCAAGGCAATTTTTTGCTGATAACTGGGCGTCATGAGTTTTTGTTCCTGTTGAGGATTAGATAAATAACCGGTTTCTATTAACAGCGAAGGAATATCTGGAGATTTTAAAACCACAAAGCCCGCCTGCTCTACTCGCTGCCAATGCAAGCTGGTTATTTGGCTTAACTGTTTTAAAATAGCAGCGCCCATCACTAAGCTGACCCCAATGGTATGAGTTTGCGATAAATCCAATAATACTGAACGCAGCATTCGATCTTTGTCTGCAAACACACCGTCGATAAATTCCGATTGATTCTCTTTTTCAGCCAACCAACGCGCGGATTCACTGGTTGCACCACGGTAGGACAGCGCAAACACGGAAGCACCATTGGCGTCGGCATTTTTATACGCATCGGCGTGAACGGCAATAAACAAGTTTGCTTTATATTGACGCGCGATGCTCAATCGTTGTCGTAGCGGTATAAAACGGTCACTGTTGCGCGTTAATTCTGCTCGACATCCGGGAATTTGATTGATTTGCCGTTTTAATTCACGCGCAATCGCAAGCACCACTGTTTTTTCTTGATGACCATTAACACCAGTCGCGCCAGGATCTTTGCCCCCGTGCCCTGGGTCAATCACGACCATAAAACGAGAAGTAATTTTTTTCGAAGACGTTGCTGTTTTTTTGGGAATTACCGGTGATGTTTCATCGACTGATTGAGCAGTCACAAAGTCAATCGCTAATTGATAACCGTGAGACTTTGTCGGGGATAGTAACAACGCCTTTGCTTCGACAGGATGTCGAAAAGTAAATTGCGCCTGTACCATCTGCCCTGCTTTGGATTGTAATCGATAATCTGCGACCACCGTAGATAACAATGCCAATGGTTTAATACCGCAAGTGCTTGTTGCACACTGCAACGCCGTATTATACAGCTTGAGGGTCAATTGATTGTTATTCACTGAGGAAATTACGTAACTGACCGCATTATTTAAGGCAAACACAAAACGAGTGGCGCCTGGCTTCACGCTAAAATGCGCATTGGTTAACTGAACAGGCTGAGTTTGGGCAATGGCTTGGTCACAGCATAATAGCAGCGTGAATAATAAACAGATCCCGCTAATTTTCCGAAGCATGTAGCAGTCGCTCCATGATTTCTTGACCTAATTTTTCCGCTGCTTGTATTTCAATTTCGCGGCCAACCGGTAATACCGAAATGTGGATCACGATATCGGCAGCTGGTAACACTGCTTGTCCGTGTTCCGGCCACTCCACCAGGCAGATGGCCTGATCGCTGAGGTAATCTTCTATACCTATCTCATACAAAGAGGATGCGTTTTCCATTCGATAAAGATCAAAATGGTAGACGTTTTGATTTATCAGCGTATAGGACTCGACTATTGTATAAGTGGGGCTTTTCACACGATCTTGATAACCCATGCCTCGGAGAAAGCCGCGCGCCAATGTGGTTTTACCCGCGCCTAATTCCCCTATTAAATAAATTAAACAGCGTCGAGTCGACATAGCATGCGCTAATTGTGTGCCGAAACGCTCCATGGCGGCTTCATCCGGTAGGTATTTTTTTTGTTTCTTCATAACATTGTCTAATCAATTCACGATTTGCGGCAATACCGGAAATAAATCAGAGGCCAGCATACCTCGCTCACCCTGTGTTTGAGCCACCACATCCGCCGCAAGCGCGTGTATCAACACGCCTGTTTGCGCTGCTGCTAACAACGATAAACCTTGCGCTAAAAGCCCGCCTAAAATACCGCTGAGCACGTCACCCATACCACCCGAAGCCATGCCGGGATTGCCCGCAGTACAAACATAGGTCAGACCTTGTTCGCCTCGAATTAAGGTTCCCGCACCTTTCAAAACAATAACACCACCGTAGCGCTGTTGTAATGCAGCAATAGCGGCAAAGCGATCCGCTTCTATTTCTGCGCTGGAACAAGCCAATAAGCGGGCTGCTTCACCTGGGTGCGGGGTAAGAATCCAATCTTGTCTATGGCTCGGTGTTTGGGCTAAGCGATTTAATGCATCCGCATCTACTACTTTGGGTAGGGAATTGTTCAGCGCTTCGGTAAAGATAGTATCAGCCCACGCATCTTTTCCTAAACCCGGCCCTAACACTAAAACCGTTGCTTTGGCTAGCAAGGGTAGTAAGTCAGACGCTATTTCAACTGAATGACACATTAACTCAGGGCGCATCATACTGATGAAAGAGGCGTGATCAGCTCGCGTGCCTATGCTTACCAGCCCCGCCCCTACTCGTGCAGCTGCTTCAGATGCCATTCTGACAGCTCCCACCATGCCATGGTTACCACCCAAGGCCAGCACGTGGCCGAAATCACCTTTGTTCGCACAGCGGCTACGCTTAGGAAGCATTTTTCTTAATACATCGTGTGATATTATTTGAGCATCCACTTCTGCTCGTGCCAATAAATCCTGCGGTAAACCTAAGTCGTCACAAATTAATTTACCGGTGAAATCTTTAGCCTGCCCTGTCACCAACCCTTTTTTAATGCCTATAAATGTCACAGTCACCTCAGCGTGGACGGCGTCCCCAGCTGTCTGGCCGGTATCGGCGTAAAGGCCGGAAGGGATGTCTAGAGAAAGTGTGGGCCGTTGGGCTTTATTGATGGCGGTGATAGCCGATAAATAGTCACCATGCACTTGGCCGTGGATACCTATCCCCAAGAGTGCATCGATAACAACATCAGCTGCTGTGATGTCTTGATCTGTGTATGCGGTGATGGCTATGCCGGCGGCCAGACAATGTTGATAAGCTTGTTGGGTTACCTCACTAAAACGAGTCGGGTCTCCTACGGCATATACGGTGACTTGTAAACCGTGGTTTTGTGCTAAACGCGCTAGCGTATAACCATCCCCGCCATTATTGCCGTGGCCACAAAACACAATTAGCTGCTGTGCTGACGGCCAAAAACGCAACAATGCTTGAAAAGCCGCTAAACCGGCTTGTTCCATTAAGGTAGCGGGTTCATAACCGTATTGTTCATACGCGAGTTGTTCAATGTGCCGTATTTGTTGCACGCGGTAGAGATTTGCATTGTTCATCAGAGGTCACTCAGTGAGAAATAGTATCCATTGTGCTTTGGGAAGGAATTATAGTATAACTAAGCGTTGATAAGGAATTTTTCTCTAGTCACTGGGGCCGTAGCTCAGCTGGGAGAGCGTCGCGTTCGCAATGCGAAGGTCGGGAGTTCGATCCTCCTCGGCTCCACCAAGAAATCAAGATTCTTTGTGTCTTTCAGCCGGCTCGCTAATGATCCGCAAATTCATACCGTGACATGTGCAATTTAACGCGTATAGCATGCACGTCAACCTGCACAGGTATCTTTACTTTATGGGTTATTGCCCAGCGGTCTGACCTTTAGCATAAGCTAACACTTCTTCTACACCTTTTAATAAACTTTGACCTATTTTGCTCATATTCGAGTGACTTCCGTGATTAAGCATCAGAGAATAACGCGCGCACTTCTTCTACTGATAAATCAAGAAGAGCACCTATTTGCTCCAACGATAAGCCGGTTAGTTTGAGTGATTTTGCAATTTTTTTACGTTCTTCTATACGACCTTTCGCCTCACTGATATGTATCATTTCGTTAAAACTTGCTTCATCGTGCAAGCTTTCTTGGAATTTTTTATAACGGCGTCTTTCCGTTTCGTCCAGTTGCATTATCGCTAATTTTTTAGCAGCGCCTTGAATGCCTTGCGCAGAAAACTCGGGTTTAATCTGACTGTGCTTGAGAAAATAAATCCATTCATCCAGCTTATCTTGGATTCGTTCATGAAACTGAGTGATTTTAATGATGTAATACTCTGGAAAAATATCTTCAGGCGTTTGACATTGATTGCAACTACCGGTTGAGGCGTAGATTTGCTGTTCGCTTGGGTTTAAATCCAAGGTATCGCCAAAGTGCAACCCTTTAAACGTGGTGCTACCTTTATAAAGGTAATCTTTACCCACCCCTAAATTAAAAAATACAATGCTGACTGAAATCACTTTACAGATATTTTTATACTTCTCCCCTATTCGTATATGCTCACAAACGACTTTCGATGTTCCATACAGCAAGCGACTTAAATAATCCCATTGGCTAGCACATTGCATTTCAACGATGATGCGCTGCCCCTGAGCGACCTTGACTAGAATATCCACTCGATTGAATTTGTCCTGAACATCCTCCTGATTGCTTTCTGACTCTAAGATACTTTCTATTTGAATCGGCATTTTTAGTAATTCAGATAAAAAGCCTTCTAGAATGTCAAAATTGGCTTTATGTCGCAATAGGTATTTAATTGCCCAATCAAAACGAACTAATTTGGGTGAGGTTTGGTGTTCAGCTTCTGAGATCATGGCTTTTGCCCAAAGGTTATTTTCCCCATCATCACAAAAATAAATTGTCTTGTAAATACCGCAGTGTTTCCAGGATAGGGAGCCCTATATCAGGTGGAAACCATCACCTCGGACAATGCGAAAATCAGAACTCGACTCCTCTTGAACTTCTCTAGTTTTGTGCATTGATAGCTAACTGACTTCATCGTTTCCATACGTTTTCTCCAGCAAAGAGAGGAAGCCTAAACCCATTTCTAACCCTACCCAGACAGGAACTATTGGATAATATATTGATTTTAAATAAGTAATTAGGAATACTGCAAATGGTTTGACAGCTGCCATCCTTTCAAGCATAATACCTCTAAAAGATATACACTTTTATAGGTTTTTAAAATGAGCAAACAAAATCGAACCAAATATACCGTATTGGGCATGTTAGCCTTAGGCAATCACACCGGCTATGAAATTGTCAAAATGATTGAGGGCAGTACCAACTATTTCTGGTCTGAAAGCGAAGGACAAATCTACCCTGCCCTAGCCTTGTGCGTTAAAGAAAAATTAGCCACGTGCACAGAAGAGCAATCTCAAAAAATACAGAGGATGAAAAAAGTCTACTCGATCACTGCGAAGGGGAAAAAGGAATTGATAGAGTGGCTTAAGAAAGAACCAAAAACCACATTAGTGAGAAATGAACTTTTACTGAAATTGTTTTTTGGAAAAAATATGGAAGTTAAAGATAACTTGCACCATGTAATTCATTCACAAAAGGAAGTGGAGGAGGAGATAAAAATTTTTATTAATATCCGTGAGAAACTCCTTCGAGAACATAAAAACTCCCCACATTCAAAATACTGGCTTATTACCTTGGATTTTGGGTTAAAAACCGCTAAGGCTCAATTGGCCTGGTGCAAAGAAACGGAAAAAGTGCTGGAATCAGAGTAAGCATACCATGTTAAAAAGTATTTTTTGTAGCTTTCTTCCTTGGATTTTATATTTTATTTTACTGGGCCACTCACAAACACAGGTGGATATTGCTGTTATTGTTGCCGCATGCACTTCTCTCATCTTTGAGTTCAGGGGCTTAAAAAAAGGTTTTATCCTTAGCTGGGGAACATTGGCCTTTTTTATTTTTATGTTTATTGCCGTGGTTTTGCTTAAAAGTCAATGGGTGGCTAAACAAGCTTGGGTATTCTCAAATGGCATGTTAGCAGCTATTGCTTGGTTTTCTATTCTGGTCAGGCAACCTTTTACTATCCAGTACGCAAAGCTACAGGTCGACAAGGAAAAATGGGGTCACCCTGTTTTTATTAAGATCAATTATATCTTAACCAGTGTATGGGGAAGTATCTTTGTCTTTAATTTATTGATCCATGTGTTGCGGGGGTCTCACCCCACTATAAATGGCTGGATTTTTGAGTGCATCACCTATTGCACGAGCATTTTTGGTATTTGGTTTACCGCATGGTTCCCCGCTTGGTACAAAAAAAGAGCAGGGCAGCTGGCGCATGAAAAATAATCACACTCATCCATATTTATCAGTCAATTATTCAAACAAGTTTTGATTTCACTGCGCCCTTAAAAAGAGGGACACTTTATTCCCAATGAATGCCTTAAAATACCGTAGTGTCTTTTATAAAGCTTGGATGGTAAAATCCTTCGCTATGCGGGAATGACTGGGGTGCGTTGGGTTAAACATAACTTATACAATTCGTCTGCATTATTTACATTAGAATACCACCTGCATTTGCAGCCATTCCTGCTAGAATACTAACGAAAATACAGTTAATTTATCAAGTGAGCTATGATTATGACCGAATCAAAGAATTATTCTAAAAATATCGACAAATGCAAAAGTTTAATGGGAGAACTACACAAAATTTTGGGCGAGTATTTTTGCCGAAACATCCCGAGTAAGAAAGAGTCAGCTATTATTAAACAATATATACCTGACCTTATAACCCCAGAATATACTTTACAAGCTATACCCTCACGCCTGTTTAGGCCGCATGGACAACCTGGCCTTACAATAACCATAGGTTTTTTGAAACAAATAAACTCCTGTCATCAATACATCGATCTACTGGATACTATTTATCAATTTGGCCTTGACGGTAAAAGTCAGACTACCCCACAAGGCGATTTAAAGAAATCTCTACTTAATTTATTAATTAAAGAACTAAACATATCTGAAGACAGTTATCAACCGAAATCCAATAACGCAATTCTAAACCCTCAATTATCCATCATAAACCTTCCTTTTAGCGGAACAATTACCATACCAACGATTCTGGAATCTGCTGAAAATAAAACGTGGAGCAAAAAACTAGCAGCCTTGGAAATACCCATGAACAACATACAATCCATGCGCGAAGCGACTGAAGCCAAAATTGTACTATTTAAAGAAACTCAATTTTCTACGAACATCATTGAACTAACTGCGGACTATTTGAAACCTGATATTTAAACTTAGAATGGCTTGGCATTTACCATGAGTACGTCGTACCGGCAGCGCACTTCATGCTAGAATGACCCATGAATGCCCTCATTTAAATTTGGAGACACCTCGTGAATGACAATCCTTCAGCCGCAACTCAGCCAACAACGGAAAAAAGCGCATGGCGATTTGTCTTACTGTTAGGTTTTGTGAGCCTGTTTTCAGATATGGTTTATGAAGGAGCGCGCAGCATTACGGGGCCTTTTTTGGCATTATTAGGCGCCAGCGGTGCTGCTGTTGGCATTATTGCTGGTTTGGGTGAACTGATTGGTTATACATTACGCTTATTAACTGGCTTTATCATCGAGCGAACCTCCCGTTATTGGTTATTCACCTTCTTAGGGTATTTATCCAACTTGAGTGTTCCCTTACTTGCTCTAGCAGGTTCTTGGCCAGTTGCAGCTGTTTTGATTATTCTGGAAAGGACAGGAAAAGCGGCACGCACGCCAGCGCGAGATGCCATGATTTCCTATGCTGGCAAACAAATAGGCATGGGGAAGGGTTTTGGCGTACATCAAGCGCTGGATCAAATAGGGGCTACCCTGGGCCCATTGATGGCCGCAGGGGTTTTATATGTGAATGGCGGATATCGCACCAGCTTTGCCCTATTTATTTTGCCCGCCTTGATTACCTTAGCGATTTTATGGATTGCTCAGCGATGTTATCCACATCCTAAAGAATTAGAGGTCAATTACCCGGAATTATCCCCTGAAAAGATGAATCGATTATTTTGGATTTATCTGGGCGGCAGCGCTTTAGTGGCGGCAGGTTATGCCGATTTTCCACTGAT
Source organism: uncultured Gammaproteobacteria bacterium (assembly GCA_963797335.1). Lineage (GTDB taxonomy): Bacteria > Pseudomonadota > Gammaproteobacteria > JAURND01 > JAURND01 > CAWCOU01. The sequence goes on from CAWCOU010000008.1 coordinate 76,107, forward strand.
GGCCTATCATTTTGAAAAGAGCGCCATGTTTTCCGCGCCATGGATACCGCTCACGTATGTCATTGCTATGGCTGCCAGCACCCTATCCGCTCTTTCTCTAGGAAGACTTTATGATCGTAAAGGCAGTAAAATTTTATTATTTGTGATTCCTTTATCCTCTATTTTTGCGCCCTTAGTATTCCTAAGCAGCAGCCCACTAGTTGCCCTTTTAGGGATGATTTTATGGGGCATTGGTATGGGGGCACAGAAATCATTGATAAAAGCTGTCGTTGGAACCCTTACTCCTCGTGATAAACGCGCTTCCGCCTTTGGTATTTTCAATACTGGTTACGGTCTGGCCTGGTTTATAGGCAGTGCCTTGATGGGCTTATTGTACGATATTTCTCTTAGGGATTTGACTATCTTTTCCATAGTTGCACAATTAGCTTCACTGCCTTTTATATTTAATGTGCAAAAAAGACTGCACCCAGCCTAGCGCCTCTGCTTGATAAGCAAGGCTCTATAGCTTAAAATTCGAGGTGGTTTTGTATTTTAAATTTTCCTAAACTGCTTCGAGATAATACTATGAGAAAACTACTAACTATTACTGCCTTAATGATTTTATTACTACCATTGACTAATCAGATATATGCTCGGCAATTTTATACCCAAATGCCCTCCGGAAGTTATACCCAATCGTGTTCAAATTGCAGTATGGATCGCTCCTCGTTAAAATGCACTTGCGCTGATCGCTCAGGTTTTCAAAGAAATACTTTTTTGCAAGATGCTCAATATTGTCAATCGGTTGAAAATAATAATGGTCAACTACAGTGCTCCGGTTCGGATTCAGAGAGCTCTAGACCCTGGAAATTTCATCGTCGTCATGGCAGAACGGCAGATATTCAGGCTGGTCCCATCTGGAATCAAGCGGATGCAGAACAAAAATGCCCTTCGCTTTGTCAGAATAATAGAGGACAGTGGACGGGTCAATGGAACACTACGGTGTGGGGACAAATGTCTGTTTGTCAGTGCCGTTTTTGATCGCTCACTGGCGTTTGCCCTAACCAAGATTTTTGGGTAACAACTCATACACACTGCCATCAAGTTAAGAAATAACCTATTGATGGCAGTTGGGCTAAGCAGGGGGATCCACACATCATTTCAAGAGGCATAAATGTCAAAATTAAATCGGTTTGTATTGGCATATTGCAGTTGATGTTGTAAATAATTGCTTAGAGGACCATCATTAATATAGTCTATATGCAATACTGCGCAGGCGGCAAAATGTTCAGCTGCTGTGCCATCAATTAACTTTGGAATTACCGGATTGCCCTTTGGATCGCTGACAGAAACTCTATACATATGGATATTCCTCCTGTGTTTACTCTATTAATATACTTATGAAATTTTGTACTTAATGTGTGCCACATTCGGGAGATCCCTCGCTGCGCTCGGTATGACGTGAAGCGCAGTTCGCATCAGCAAGTTGCGGTAGGTTATTTCTTTATGGAGTAAATGATATCCGCACCATTTCCTTGAATGCTGGAATCCGATTGCAATAACCAATGTTTATTTAGCAAATATTTTAAGCGTAGGGTATTAACTGCATTTAGTATACTGACACTATAGCTGATGGATAAGCGTGGCGTTAGTTTTTTCCCGATTAGCAATGAATTGCTGGATTGTTGACTGCCATCAACCGTATTGACGCCAGAAACAAAATCCAGTTCCGATAACCCTAGGCTATTTTGTAATTTTTTCTGCAGAGAACTGATATTTAAATTGTTGCTGCTACCCGATTTAAGCAGTTGCGCGGTACGCATGAGTAACTGAAGATTAGGACCAGAACTTACGCTGGCGGGTTGCCCTAAGATCAGAAAAGATAAAATATCCGTTTGTGACCAACTGGCCGGATCAGAAAATAATTTAATGATCGGTTGGTCGGCTGTACCACTCACACGCGCGCCCACGCGCACCTCTGAACTGTCAAACGTGGTTTGGTTTGCATCCTGGAATTTAACTAATTTAGATGCCTGAATATCCAATGACGGGTTTTCCAATAAGCTATTAGCAAAGCGGGCATAACCATGATCTATCGTTAATTGATCGCCTCGAATCGCATAAACCCCTTTCGTTACTTTAATTTCACCATCGGCAAGACGAGGATGGCCCGGTGACTCTAGAATAGTCACAGCTCCAGCTAATTTTCCGGAAAAACCGCGCCCCTTCACCTGTATGTCTTGACCTAGACGAATAAGCACATGGATAAAAATGGCCAAAGGATTGGATTGATCAGCTTTGCGCTGTTTATTCGTAATAATAATCGTTTCAGAAGGTAAAGTAATGATGTTGCTAGTATCCGTTATAGCAATAGTAGCTTTAGGGACATCAATCACTCCCGTAATATGCCAAGCATCTTCTTGATTCTGAATTTTTAAATTGGGTGAGGTATAAAATTTAATTTGATTGGTATTGCTGGTTAAGAAATTTTGCCCGGTTAAGGTAAAACTAGAAATCAATTTTTTACCACTTAACAGGCTTTGTCCTTGCATTTGAATATGACCACCACCCGAATAACTCGTTCCTATGTAGTCGAGTTTATCACCCTTGGCTAACAAGCCGATCTTGGTTTGGGTTAAATGTAAGTTATATTCAGGGATATCCATCGCGGGGCTAAGCAATGTAGCCTCGCCCGAAATGTCGGGTTGATGGATATGACCAGCAACTTTTAGATTAGCCGTTAATTTAGCTTGCCAATTTTTTATGATGGGCACTGAATAGTTGCCTAATTGGCTTTGATTGAGGGAAAGTACCATATGGCCGCTGATGACTTGATTATCTGCCAGTTTTTGTCCCAATTGATAACCTGGTAATTTTAATTGCGCGCTTAGGAAGGGTTTTGCATAAAGTTGTAAAACTATATTGCTGGCTAATCCTGATCGTGAAAAATCACTGTGCAAATCACCGGCCAAGGGAAAATGCAAAATTTGGCTATCATTCTTTAATGATAATTCGCTTTGCCTTAGTTCCGCTTGTAGCTGAAAATGGCAGGAAGACTTAGGGGAATATAATGACAAATAATCACATCCGCGCTTAGGCAGCAATGCCGTGTGGAGCTTCAATTTGCCTTTAAAGGTAGCGGCTGGTAATTGAGTAAATACTATATTCTGTAAATCGATATCGGTTGCGATGTCAGGGGCAAGTGGGTCACCCACAATACGACCACTCACGTTTAAATGACCTTTAGCCGTGGTCATTATTTTATTCAACTCGGGCACTTGCACTTTAAATTGCATCTGCCATCGTCGATTTAATTCGCCCAGAAAAGTCGCCTGCCATAAACCCAGCCGTAAATCAGAATTCACCTGTAGTTGAGATTGTGTTAGCAGAGTTTTTATGGTTGCTTCAGTTGAATCGCCAGGAATAGCAGGCAGCTTTGCTTTTAGATAGGCATAGCCCGCCAAAGGCGTATGTTGGTATTCCCCCTCAATATCGGTGATTTGCAGATTAAGATCCTGAAGATTGCCTATCGTCACTAATTGGAAGCCAAGTGAATTCAGATCCACCATCGAAAGATTCACCTTCTGTGTTTGCAATGAGATCTGCCATTGCAACTGCGGTGACCAGATAATTTTCCCCTCACCACTGACGGTACCATCCAAAAAATGGTTCCTGGGATTTTCTATTTTAAACGTGGTGCCTTGTCGATTCCCCAATCCGGAAAGCATCAGGTCAGTTTTAGTTTTAGAGTTGTCTTTGAGAGCTAAGCCCCAAGCATATTTCTCTTCATTGCCGAATAAGGTCAATTGTGCTGTCATCGGCAATGGCAAGACATTAATAGCAGCCAAATGAACGGATAGCTGACTATCGAGTTCAACAGCTCCGGATAATTCCTGCAATCGCCATTTTTCTTTTTTATCTTGTCGGTACGATACCTGATTAAATGCGAGTTTTTTGATTTCCAAACGCCAGTTTTTCAGCGAAAATGGTTGCGAAGCAGTAGACTCTTTTTGCTCAGAGGCGTATTGATCTATTTGAATATTGTCTCCCGTTAAAACATTCATCACTAATTTTTTTTGCAATAAATCGATGGGGCGCCAATTCAAGTAAATATGAGCCACTCGTACGGAAATCCCCTCATCTTGGTAATGAAGATCAACTAACTCTAAATGCGAGAGCAAACTGCCTTTCACTTCTTGATAATTTAAGTGATCCCCCATGAGACCACGAGCTAATTTAAATATTTGTTGGGTGCCCACTTCAGTGCCTGCAGCCCAGATAACGACGACGATCATCATGCAAAGGATTGAAAACAGTGATGCCAGCGTTCTAACAATAATTTTGCCTATCATAGATCCGGCCCCATACTGAATTGCAACAACCAGGGTTTACCGGGCGTATCCAAACCACGAGCCAAGGTTAACTCCAGCGTACCCACCGGGGACTGCCATACGGGACCTGCACCCACTCCCCTCTTAAATTTCCCAGGGAAGCTATTACTCACCGTACCTGTATCCATAAATCCAGCCAAGTACCAGTCCTTTTTGATTTTTTGTCGATATTCCAAACTCGTGGTCAAAAGATTAGTGCCTGGCCCTAAGGAATTGAAGCTATAGCCGCGAATACTGTCTGTACCTCCGGCAAAAAAATCAAAAGATAGGGGAACCGTGGTAGGGTTCTTAGTTATGGTATGACCTAAATCGGCTCGTGCGACCAAACTACCTATGTTAAATACGGGATAAATCCCCTTTATATTTAATTTGGCCTGGAGAAAAGGGTTTTTACCAAAAGCCTGCGCTCCTAACATCAGCAAATTGAATCGAAAACCCTTCGTCGGTTCAATATCATCGTCTTTCCATGTTTTATTCCAGCCAATATTTGGAACGAGTAATACAGCTGATTGTCGAGGCTGATTTGTCAACGACCAATTTTCATGTTGTAATGCTAACCCAACTATTTGCTGAACACCAAAAATCGAGTTGGTGTAACTCGCCGACAATTTTTCTAATAAGCTATTACCAGCATTGATATTCGTTTGCTGGACTGCACCGCCGATGATGTATTTGTCGGTGGCTGGATTTTTCCCTGGAATAATATAATTCGCTTGAGCATTACTATAGACTTGCGAAGCTTGAATTTCCGACTTAAACATTTGCCCACTGCTAGTAATTTGCCTAGCCGTATAATTAAATAGCGCTCTCATCCCCGTGTTAGTCCCAAACCCTAAACCTAAATCGTATTCCCGACGTGGCAATGGCGTGAGCATGACATGGATGGGGGTCAATAAATCTTCGGCCTCTTCTGGTTTCGAATCAACAGCGACTGTTTTAAAGTAATCACTCGATGCCAGATTTTCCTGGAAAGTTTGTAATTTTTCCGTATCAAATTTTTCACCAGAAGAAAACGGAGCAAATCGTTTTAAAAAATCATACGAATACAACTGGGGCTGAAATAATAACGGTCCGAAAAGATATCTAGGACCGGTCTCGAAATGTAATGTGATGCTGACTGCATAGAGTGGTAAGTCCACTTTAATTTGGGCTTGCTCGAATTTGGCATCAAAATAACCATATTGCATCGCTGTATTTTGCAATTCCTGCTTGGCCAGATTGTATTTTTTAACAGAAAAAACTTGATTTTTTGAGATAGGAAAGTTTTTTAGTATCTCTTGAAACACCTCATCGGAAGCGCCGCTGCCTGTTAATTGAAAATCCACTTGTTTAACTAAAATGACGGGGCCAGGATCGATTCGAAATATCATTATCCGCTGGCCTTGATTGATCTGCTCATAGGCATGGATTTTAGCTTTAAAATAGCCAAACGGCTGCAGTGCGTCTTGTATTGCTTTAGGCGCATTCTGATAAAATTGCTTTAAGTCCAATTCGCCATTGGCGGAAGAAGCAATATCACTTGCCAACGTTGCTTCCACATTGGTTTTTACCTCGCCACTAATTCCCTCCACTTGAAAATTTACCTTTGGAATGGCGGAGGCGACTTGGTCTAATAGCAAATAAACAATAATAACTACCCAGGAAATTTTCTTCATTTAATTCTTAATTTCCGCGATGTACCCAGAAGGTTACGTACTATAATAAACTTTGCTTTCCTGCCGAATATTCGATCCAGCGTCCTTACTAGAACAAGAATGAAGAGAATAAATTTAATGAGATGGGAAACTGATGTTGCAACGGAGTTTGTGTGAATTTAAGAATAATTATACCTGATTTGCATAATTAGGTCCAGGAATGCCTTACCCAGGTGGGTCACCAGGTGGCTATCACGGCAAAGGTAATGGCTTCCACTACCACCGTTAGCCCTTTGGTCTGGTACAGCTGAGCTTGCATAATCTTACCCTCTGCGATAGTTTAGGTCATCATTTGAAAAACATCGAAACCTATCGTAGAGGAAAGACATCATGCTAAGACAAACTCGTACTGAATCCGATAGTATGGGTAAGATTCAGGTGCCAGCCGATCGCTATTACGGCGCTCAAACACAACGATCATTGCATCATTTCAATATTGGCACAGACCTTATGCCGCCGGAGTTAATCCATGCTTTTGGCATACTGAAAAAAGCAGCGGCGTTAAGCAATTTAGCCTTGGGCATACTAAGCAAAGAACAAGCTGATCTCATCTGTAAAGCAGCAGACGAAGTGATTGCCGGAAAATGGGATGACCATTTCCCACTGCGCATCTGGCAAACCGGCAGCGGCACGCAAACCAATATGAATGCGAACGAAGTGATCGCCAATCGCGCCATCGAGCTGGCCGGGGGTGAATTGGGTAGTAAAAAGCCTATCCATCCGAACGACCAGGTCAATCAATCGCAGTCCTCTAATGACACTTTCCCGACCGCCATGCATATCGCCGCAGCGCAAACCATTGTTCAAGGTTTGCTGCCCGCCTTGCAGGAGCTGAAACAAGCACTGGCGGAAAAACAACAGGCCTTTGCCGGCATTATTAAAATCGGCCGAACGCATTTGCAAGACGCCGTGCCCATGACCTTAGGCCAAGAATTTTCGGGCTATGTCGCTCAATTAGAAGCGGATATTCATCGCGTAGAAATGACCTTACCAGACTTATATCAGCTAGCCATTGGCGGCACAGCAGTCGGTACGGGTTTAAATGCCCCCCCTGGCTTTGCCGAGCAGACCTGCGCCACGATAGCAGAACTCACCGGGCTACCTTTTATCAGCGCCCCTAATAAATTCGCCGCTTTAGCCGGGCACGATGCCATCGTCATGACCAGTGGTGCCTTAAAAACATTGGCCTGCTCCCTGATGAAGATCAGTAACGATATTCGTTGGCTGGCTTCCGGGCCACGTGCGGGCATTGGTGAGCTCATTCTTCCTGAGAACGAACCAGGCTCTTCGATCATGCCTGGCAAAGTCAACCCCACTCAATGTGAAGCGATGACCATGGTCTGCGTACAGGTGATGGGCAATGATGTCGCCATTGGCATTGCGGGTTCTCAAGGGAATTTTGAATTGAATGTGTTCAAGCCGGTGATGATATTTAATCTGCTCCATTCGATACGTTTACTGACCGATGCCTGCCGGTCTTTCACTGCTTTTGCTATCCGTGATTTGAAAGCAGATGAAGGCAAGATTCAGCAGAATGTGCAGCAATCCTTGATGTTAGTGACCGCACTCAGCCCGGTAATCGGTTATGATAAGTCAGCGAATATTGCCCACAAGGCTCATCACGAAGGCATTACCCTAAAAGAGGCTGCTATCGCTTTGGGTTATTTGACCGCAGAGGAATTTGATAAGGCCGTGCGGCCGGAAGATATGGTGGGGCAGAGGCAACCAGCCTCTCATTAGGTTGGCGGGCGGGTCACCTACGCTCCCAGAGGATGAATGATATGCATATTTGTATTGTCCGATTGTCAGCGATTGGCGATGTGGTATTGGTTGTGCCAACGGTGCGGACATTGCAAGCCTGTTTTCCAGATGCCCAGATTACTTGGATTACCAGCCCCCTGGCCTATAGTTTATTACAAGGATTAAGCGGGGTTGATTTTGTAGTAATCGAGAAACCAGAAACGCTGGCCGATTATTGGCGGTTTCAACGACTAATGGCGGACGTGCCCTTCGATGTGCTGTTGGCGATGCAAACAAGCTCCGAGTCAACTTACTGTATCCGCTGTTGAAAGCTAAGCGTAAAATTGGCTTTGACCGTCGCCGCTCCAAAGATTTCCACCATTGGTTTGTGAAGGAAAATATCCCGGCTGGCAAAGATCACCTATTAGAAGGTTTTTTACGTTTTGCCCGAATGCTGGGCTGTGATGAGCCGGTGATTCGCTGGGATTTACCTATTGCTGATGCGGATTTCGCTTGGGCCCGTGAACAACTACCACCTGGTCGCGTGCTGGCCTTAAATCCGAGTGCCAGTAAATCGGAACGCAATTGGTCATTAGAACGATATTGCCAAGTACTGGAAACCGCCCGACAGCGCTGGCAGTTACCCGTCGTGCTTACCGGTGGTCCGGCTGCTGAAGAGCAAGCCTTTGCGGAAGCGATGGCTCAGCGCTTATCTTTTCCGGTGACTAATCTGGTGGGTAAATCCACTCTGAAACAAATGGCTGCGGTCATGGCCCAAGTGACGGTATTAATAGCACCCGATACCGGTCCAGCCCATCTAGCGGTGGCCATGGGGACGCCGGTGATAGGATTATGCGCTGTTGCGCCACCAGAACAGTCAGGGCCATACCGATCGGAGCTCATTATTAATAAATACCCGGATGCGGTACGTCAGTTTTTACATCAGGAACCCGAACAAGTGCCTTGGGTCACGAAGGTGCATAACCCTGCGGCTATGGATTTGATTACGGTGGATGAGGTATTGGCTAAATTGAGTCAGGTATTAGGAGGCTCACGATAAATTTGTCATGATTTTGTCACAAATACGATTTATACTGCGCATGTCTTCCCAAATTCTCAGGAAAAAATGCCATGAAATCAAAATTATTGATTCTTGCTAGTTTTCTCTTATCGGTCGTCAGCATCACCGCATTAGCCGATGTGGACGTATTAACCGGCGCGGGTGCCACTTTTCCTTACCCTATTTATGTCAAATGGGCGCAAGCTTATCAAAAAGACACCGGTCTGAAGCTCAATTTTCAACCCATCGGTTCTGGCGGTGGCATTAAACAGATAGAAGCTAAAACCGTCGATTTTGGCGCTTCTGACAAACCCTTGAGTAGCGAAGAATTAAAAAATAATGGCCTAATTCAATTCCCTACCGTCGTCGGCGGGGTAGTACCTGTTGTTAATCTCGGCCCAGACAATAATGGCCAGATAAAACTATCCGGTCCTGTTTTAGCGGCTATTTTTCAAGGGAAAATCAAAAATTGGAATGATGCTCAGATAGCGACTTTAAACCCAGAATTACACCTACCCTCCTTACCCATCACCGTCGTTCATCGATCCGATGGCTCCGGCACGACCTTCCTCTTCACCAATTACCTTTCCAAAGTGAGTCCAGATTGGGCAAAACAGGTCGGCAGCGACACGGCCATTGCCTGGCCAAGTGGGATTGGCGGCAAAGGCAATGAAGGCGTCGCTTCTTACGTGATGCGCGTCAAAGGCAGCATTGGTTACGTCGAATATGCATATGCGAAGCAAAATAATCTGAATTTTGTGCAACTGCAGAATAAAGCCGGGCAGAATGTCAACCCATCCATCGCCAGTTTTTCTGCGGCAGCCAGCAACGCCAACTGGAATAGCCAGAATAATTTCTCTGAAATTCTAACGGATGAACCAGGAGCGGCAAGCTGGCCCATTGTCGGTGGCACTTTTATTCTAATGCAAGCCAAGCCAGCCAACCCTGAAAAAACAAAAGCGGTGCTGCAATTCTTTGCCTGGGCTTATCAGAAGGGCAAAGACATGGCCACTGGCTTAGATTATGTGCCGTTGCCCGATGCTGTGGTGCAATTAATCCAAACATCCTGGACACAGCAAATAAAAGATCCACAAGGTAAGGCAATCTGGCCATAAGCAAATGTCATCACCGGATGGAATGAGGCGTTTATGACACAGCTTAGCACCGAGCTGCCATTTAAAAAGCAACGACGGCTGGATAAAATTGTCCATGGCGTCGCAACTTTGTTTGCTCTGTGCACCATTGTTTTAGCGATCGCCATTCTTTACAAGCTTTATGAACAAAGCTATCCAAGCCTAAATGCCTTTCATTTTCGCTTTCTGTACAGCACCGATTGGAATCCTGTCACCGGCCAATTTGGTGCCTTAGTTCCTATCCTGGGAACACTCATCACCTCGTTTATTGCCATGCTGATCGGCATCCCCATCAGTTTCGGCATTGCTGTTTTTCTCACCGAATTAGCGCCCTCTTTTCTTCGGCAAGGGTTACGCATTTTAATTGAATTACTGGCTGGCATCCCCAGCATCATTTACGGCATGTGGGGATTATTTATTTTCGCACCGTTCTTTTCTAGCCATGTTGAGCCTTGGCTCATTGAACACATCGGTAGCCGGCCTTTGATTGGGGTATTATTTCAAGGAGCCCCCTTAGGCATTGGCATTTTGACCGCAGGCATTGTGCTCAGCATCATGGTCATACCCTTTATCGCTTCCGTCATGCGCGACGTGTTTGAAATTGTGCCAGCGCTTCTGAAAGAATCGGCTTACGCATTAGGAGCCACTCGTTGGGAAGTGGTATGGAATATCATTTTCCCCTATTCGCGTACGGGCGTGTTCGGTGGCATTATTTTGGGATTGGGCCGAGCATTGGGTGAAACCATGGCGGTTGCTTTTGTGATTGGTAACTCGCATGAGTTGACCAGCTCTCTGCTCATGCCCGGCAGTAGTATTTCTTCCGTATTAGCGAATGAATTTACGGAAGCAACCAAGCCTCTTTATAATGCGGCCTTAAACGAATTAGGTCTTATCCTATTCGCCATTACTTTAATGGTCTTTATTGTTTCTAAACTACTGATGCGGAAACTGCGAAAATAAAACCATGACCTCTTTTATTATATACTAAACGCCGTATTGTCAATAGCCTCAGCTTGGGGTTAGCCTATTTGGCCATGCTGATTGGCTTGGCTTGGCTCGCCTGGATATTATTCAGTCTAATCAAAGAAGGTTTACCGGGTCTTTCGATAGACTTATTTACGCAGATCACGCAACCACCCGATAGCCCCAATGGCGGCTTATTAAATGCCATCATTGGCAGCTTGATGATCGTTTTTTTTGCTGTGCTTATCGGTGCACCCGTTGGTTTATTGATCGGTACTTATTTAGCTGAATTCGGTCGAGGTGGGCGATTGGCTAATACCGTGCGTTTTATTAATGATGTGTTATTGAGTGCCCCTTCTATCTTGCTCGGTTTGTTTATTTATCAAATTTACGTCGTGCCGATGACGCATTTTTCCGGTTGGGCAGGTTCTTTTGCCTTGGCCTTATTGGTGATCCCCATTGTCGTGCGCACCACCGAAGATATGTTCTCACTGGTGCCCAACACCTTGCGCGAAGCGGCATTTGCATTAGGTGCGCCGCAGTGGCGAGTGATTATTTCAGTGATATTGCGAGTATCACGCACAGGCGTGCTTACGGGTATTTTGTTGGCATTGGCCCGAATCAGCGGTGAAACAGCACCCTTATTATTTACGGCATTGAACAATCAATTTCTGAATTTTAATATGAATCAGCCTATGGCTAATTTACCGTCGGTGATATTTCAATACGCCATGAGCCCTTATCCTGCTTGGCACCACCTGGCCTGGGCCGGCGCGTTATTTATTACGGTTTGCGTGCTGGGATTGAATATTATCGTGCGCGTTGTCTTTAAGCAAAAACCACCTATTACCTAACTGGAATGAGCCCATGTCAGAAATTGTTGCCCCTGATGTCAAGTTGAGAACACGTGATCTGCATTTTTATTACGGCAAATTCCATGCGCTAAAAGGCATACATATTCAGATTTTAAAAAACCAGGTCACGGCGTTGATTGGTCCTTCTGGGTGCGGCAAATCGACTTTATTGCGTACCTTTAATCGCATGTATGAACTCTACAACGATCAGTATGCATTAGGAGAAATTTATTTAGACAGCCAAAATATTTTAGTACCCAAACAAGATTTAAATATGTTGCGCAGTAAGATCGGTATGGTGTTTCAGAAACCCACCCCTTTCCCGATGTCGATTTTTGATAATGTCGCTTTTGGCGTGAAATTGTATGAGAACATCCATCGCGACGAATTGGCAGCGCGAGTGGAATGGGCCTTGCATAAGGCAGCGTTATGGCGAGAAGTGAAACATATTTTAAAGCGAAGCGGGGTCAGTCTTTCCGGTGGTCAACAACAACGACTTTGCATTGCCCGAGCCATTGCGGTGAAGCCGGACGTGATTTTACTGGATGAGCCCACTTCCGCACTTGATCCCATTTCTACCTCACACATCGAAGAATTAATTCGTGAATTAAAACACGATTACACGATTTGCATCGTGACTCATAATATGCACCAAGCAAAACGTATTTCCGACTATACTGCTTATATGTATCTGGGCGAGCTGATTGAATACAACCAAACAGACACTATTTTCACCAACCCCGGGAAGCAAGCGACGAAAGATTTTGTCACCGGCAAAGTAGGTTAATCGCATCTATGAAAAACCCGCTGATTTTGATTATCGAAGACGAAGAAGCCATTCAAGAGATGTTGAATGTGTCGTTGACGATGGCTGGTTTTGCAACCATGACAGCGGCCAACACGCGGCAGGCGGAAGAAAAAAACCAGCAAAAAATGCCTGATTTGATCTTGCTGGATTGGATGTTACCCGGACAAAGCGGCGTCGATTACCTGAAAAATTTGCGTAATAACCCCATGACCATGCATATTCCCATCATTTTGTTAACCGCGAAAGCCGAAGAAGAAAATAAAATTCGCGGACTAGAGGCAGGCGCTGATGATTATGTGATTAAACCTTTTTCACCGCGAGAGTTAATCACTCGTATCAAAACGGTATTACGCCGTGGCCCTTTGGTGAGCACGGAAGGGCTTATCCAAATTCAAGCCCTGCGCTTGAATGTGCATACCCGCGAAGTCGATATTGATGGTCATCCTTTAGACTTAACACCCATGACCTTTCAATTACTTTATTTTTTTATGCGTCATCAAAATCGGATTTATTCTAGGGAGCAATTATTAACCCATGTCTGGGGTGGTGAGAAATACGTAAACGATCGCACCGTGGACGTGCAAATTAAACGGTTACGCAATGCGTTGCGGGAATACGAATATGACCATTTCATTCATACGATTTATGGAGTCGGTTATCAATTTTCTGAATAGTAGGCAATTAGTAGTTAACCCATGACTGACAAGACTTCTCTCACTTCAGAACAACAGCTGGCTAATTTATTACCTTTAGCTTTAATTTTTCTCGACCGTGATTTGCTCATTCAATCCTGGAACCCTGCCGCTGAAAAATTATTGGATCTCACCCCCGATCACGGGAATTCCCCAATACAGCAGCTGTTTAACCAGGTGGATTTCTCTGCGCTTCGCCAACAACCAGCCCATGAGCCTCTAGAAATCATACCCAGCCATCATCCGGATTTAGAGCTTTCGTTATCTTTAGTTAGCTATCAACTGAATCAATACGTATTAATCATCCGAGATATCACCCAGTTACATCATCTCGAACGCATGCGTCGGGATTTTGTCGCTAACGTATCTCACGAATTACGAACACCGCTGACCGTCATTCGTGGTTACCTGGAAATGTTACTTGACGATAACAATGCGGCTTTGGCGCCTTGGCAACAAATTCATAGCCAAATGTACCAACAAAGCTTTCGAATGCAAAAATTGACGGAAGACTTGTTGATGTTATCGCGCTTAGAGGGCGATGCTCCCGTCATCAAACGTTTTAAACAAGTTGACGTCGCCATCCTACTGGCGGGTATTGTCGAGGATGCCAGAGTCGTCAGCGATTCCCATCAACATAAAATTCACTTACACGCGGATGAAAACCTGACTATTTACGGTTTAGAACAGGAGCTGGTCAGTGCTTTTACCAATTTAATTTTTAACGCCATACACTATACCCCCCCCAACGGCAGTATCTGGATTGATTGGTACCGAGATAATGAAGGCAAACACGCTTGTTTAAGGGTTAGGGATACTGGCATTGGCATTGCCCCCAAACACATCCCCCGCTTAACAGAGCGCTTTTATCGCGTCGATAAAGCGCGATCGCGCAGCAGTGGTGGCACGGGACTGGGGTTGGCCATTGTCAAACATGTATTACTTTTACACAAAGCCAATTTAATCATTACCAGTGAGCCAGGCCAAGGCAGCACGTTTACGTGTGTGTTTCCGTTGTGAGTTGCTCACTCTAACGAATACTCAGGAAAATAAGTATCTTCTTTGCTATGATAAAGGATATACCTCTCGATCGTATTTCATGGATGAAATACCCAGAAAAAGGAAAGCCGTTATGATTAAATTTTTTACTATTTGCAGCTTGGCTTTGTTCCTCGTCAGCGGCTGTTGTGCGCATTGCCGGCCCGATCCGTGCCAAGGCAGCGCTTGCCAGCGCACTATTGTTGTTGTTGATCCGCCGGAATGTCCTCTCGTATCACAACAGCCGGTGAAGATTGTGCATTTAATACCACCTTGCCCTAATTGTTAGGTAATCCTGGGTTATGTAAAGCACCAGTGATATTGAAAACCCGGTGAAAATTGTGCAATTAATACCTTCTTACCCCCATTGTTAGGTGCGACGGCTATGTATAACACCAGTGATGCTGAAAAATCGGTTTATTCTGTTTCGCAATTGAGCCGCGAAGTACGCAGTTTGTTAGAGCTGAGCTACCCTTGCGTATGGGTTACTGGTGAGATTTCTAATGCGAGAGCACCGGGTTCCGGGCATTGGTATTTTTCACTGAAAGACGGTAGTGCGCAAATTCGTTGCGCTATGTTTCGTCTGCGTGCTTCTGCATTGGGCTTTCAACCGCGAGATGGGTTGCAAGTTTTAGCGCGTGCTAAAATCAGCCTTTATGAAGAACGCGGTGACTTTCAATTAATTATTGAGCATCTAGAAGAGGCGGGTGATGGTGCGCTGCGGCGGGCATTTGAATTACTGAAAAGCCGTTTAGACCAAGAAGGATTATTTGCGGCGCAGTTTAAAAAACCTCTACCGACGATGCCCAAACGAATTGGCGTCATTACCTCTCCCACAGGTGCGGCGATACGCGATATTTTAAGCGTGTTGCGCAGACGATTCGCCAGTATCGCCGTTGTTATTTATCCCGTTGCCGTTCAAGGTGCCCAGGCAGCTGGGCAGATATGCCAAGCCTTGCAGTTAGCAAACGAACGTCAAGAATGCGATGTGTTGATTTTGGCACGCGGCGGCGGCTCACTGGAAGATTTATGGCCGTTTAATGAAGAATCAGTTGCTCGTGCTATTCACGCCAGCGTTCTGCCCGTTATTACTGGGGTTGGCCACGAAATTGATTTCACCATCGCTGATTTTGTTGCCGATCAACGCGCTGCTACGCCTTCGGCTGCGGCGGAATTAGCCAGTCCTTTGGCTGCGGCTTGGCTGGACAACTTACAACAGCTCGAAGAACGTTTGCACCGCTATCTGACGACTCGCTTACAGCACCATCATTTGGTATTACAACACCTCATTAAGCGTTTGCCGCATCCGTTGCGTCGTTTACAAGACCAAGCACAACGAGTGGATGATATCTCATCCCGCTTGCAACTGGCCTATCGTCATTTCTTGAAGCAGTTAGAAGCTAGCTTGTCGCAAGCTCAAGCACGGTTACAACAGCAGATGCCACAACAACGTCTATTAATGTTAAAAGACCGCTGCCAAGCACTGAGCACGCAGTTGAAGACGCATATGCAACATCAATTGTGGCGATACAGAGAACAGTTGGTTTCTATGATGCGTTCATTGGATGTGGTGAGCCCTTTAAATACTTTGGATAGAGGGTATGCTATTTTGACAAGAGAAAGTCATGTTATATCTGATGTCATGACTGTAGAGCCAGGTGACCGCATAGAAGCACGTCTTGCCCACGGACAATTGCAATGCCGAGTGGAAAGAAAAATAACCCCAGATCCGTCTTAAAATAACAAGCGCATATTTCTAGCACCACTCTTCAAATCCCGGTAATACTGGCTTGTTTATATCGCCATGGACTTTAAGGGTCAATCCTCTTAAATCTTTAAGAGATTTTTGCGTTATTTTTGTCATATGCATACGATTTCTTCAAGGTAAAAATTTCACATCTGGGTTCTTTGAATAAGCGTCTAGGATTTCCTCTAGCAATTGATCGATCATGCCAAATTTGGCTTCTTCGGTCACTGCGCCATACCTTTCTTTCACTGCTAATAATCGATTTTCCATCATTTTTACCGCAGAGCCGGAGGGGAACAAGGTCGCTAGCAATTGCCGAGCTTTCATCGGATTTAAACGACGGTAGAGTTTGTTTCGTAATTGCGCATCTTCCAAGGTCGTACTAAACGCCCATAGTTCAATCGGGCCTAAGGTTAACGTCAATAACTGCGTATTCATACCGTGCTTAGTCGCAAACTGGGCCAGAAAGGTAGCGCCGCCCTCTCTAGGGCCATGCACGCGTGAACGAAGAGCATGCTGGGCAGTGGCGGTGAGTCCGAATACCTGCGTGGTTTTTTGAACGGCTTGTTCTGGGCCGGCGTCCATAATAAAAATAGAGGTCGCGAACTCCACCATCACGGGATCAAAGTCATCCAATGATTGCGAAATTAACGCCACTTGTACCTTCCACTTTCGCCCTTCACGCATATCTTGAATGACTTGTAGGCGAACGGACTCAATACCCGCGGTGCGGTGGAATTCATCGAAGACAATGCGCTTGGGATCTTCCCGAATTTCGGCGACGCGTTTGTCCTGATAACCCCGATACGCAGGCAGCATATCGCTGACATCTTCCTCGGTGAGGAAAAAATGACGAGCCAAAATATAACGGGCAAGCATATACATCACCGCTGTCTGCCGATTGGCCGCGTCACCGCCACTTTTGGCGACCTCATCTAAATCGAGAGAGACGATACGAGCATCACCTATGTCAAATTTCGTGGTTTGAGCGATAATGGGGTATTCACGAATCGCACTTGAAATCATGCGGCTAAACGCATTCACTAAGGTTTCACCGGTCGGAGCGATAATTTTACCGTAAAGATCTTCAATAGCTGGCGAGCGACAAATCGAGGTTACGTCCGCTAGAATGGGCATAGCGCGTCGCTGCGCTAAAGAAGCTTCATGGGTAAACCCCGCGATAAATAAGGCGTCCGTGACTTCCCACCAGGTGGTGTGGACGTCGCCCCTAAACCCTATTTCTTCCAAAATACCATCCAATAATTCTTCCACCCCACGAACATAGATATGGGGATTACCATCATCCGCTAAACTTTTATACAACTCATCAATGATTAAGCCCGACATATCGGTAATGCCGTCATACGGCTTTAATCCACCCACGGGTGTTGCCAATAGCGAAAGAAAGTTCACCAAAAAGCTTCTTTCCAAAGGCGTGGGGTAACGGGCGCCGAGCTGAGTATCAAAGGGATTGATGGCGTAGTCTGAGGTCATGCGTAACCGGTGATAAGCCACCAAATATCTTTTATCCAGGGGTAATGCTTCTTTCAACAAGGAAATTAAACCGCTACTGGAAGGGCCAATATCGATGACGGCGATGCGCGGCAATCGCTGAATTCCCGCATTTAATGCTAAGGCCAAATTCAATGCATTCGATAAGACGGATTTACCAGAACCGGGGCGGGCATAAATGATGTCAATCCAGGTCGTTTGTTCACTGGAACCTGGCTGATACGGCCAAGGTTTACCATCTGGCGACCGTAATAAGAGAGCGCCTTCGGGCCAAGGGGAGGAGGGCCGAAAAAAGGGCAGCATCTGCAATACATCGGATAATGGCGCAATCGAGGCTACGGCTACGCTTTGATCAGACACTCCCAACATACTGGAAACGGCGCCAGCAAATGGATCACCCGAAATTTCAGAGACATTACACGTACCCCAACCCTCTATCGCTTTGGCCAACTCAGCAGTCCGGTTTCGCAATAGATGGAGCTCACCAACCTTAGCCCAAGTGGTGGCCGTTACCCTCAGTTTGACCACTGCATCGTCGGTATTGATATCAATGTAGCGTAATAAGCGAATGGAATCGTTTAATAATCGATTTTGGGCGGAGCTGAAGGCTAAGATACTGGAAAGCGCCGATTTTAATTTAACCGCATGCAAACCACCCCCTTCAATTAAGAAGGAAATGCGCCAGGGTGCATTGGTTTGCGCTTTACGCACGAATAAAGAAGTGAATTGTTGAATTTCTTTTGGGAATAAATCGATAAACACCGTGGAGTAAAGTCGATCACCGATACGAACCGTACGCAAATCCAAAATTTCAGCATCGCGTGGTAAAATTTGTCGGGCTAGCGAAGGCCACATAATATCGGAAATTTGCCCTTTAATTTGTTTGCTGTCTTTAATGACTAGCTTATCGCCAGGTAACTGTGGCCGCCAACTTTGATCAGTAAAATCTGGATCAACAGTCATACGCATGGCGTGCACGGCATCGTGCACCTCCATCACATCAGCCACAACTTCCAGCATATTTAAGTCATTGACGACAGCTCGTACGAACGAGTCATGCCCTTCCCGAAGATCGGGCACTGCTGCATAGAGATTTTGGGTGTGGCGAAAGGCAGGGATTTTTTTCTCTTTGATGTTTTTGGTTTTTTCTTTATTAGAACGACTTAATTGTTCGCTGGTCAGCACCGTTGGCCGAGTCCACAATACCATGTAAACCGATTCGTACGCACAATAGTGTTGTAAATATTTCACCCGTTCCGCAAATAAATCATCGACGCTTAATTCCAGTCGCTTTGCCGTGCGCATCGCAGGTTGAAAAATGCGGGTAATTTCTTCTTTGACATCTTCTTTATCGTAGCTGAAATGCACTTGGATATTTTGGCCCAAGCGCGACATCGTCGTTTGCAGGGCATGTTGTAAACCCAGTTGTATACGGTCAAATTCTTCTTTGCCAATTAATGCCCTTACGCCTTGAATCCGTAAAACGGAGATCAACGAACCATCGTGCGCCACTAACACAGTCGGGCTATCGGCGGTTTCAAGGCTGCAGTAAGTTTCGGTGGTTTGTTTGAGCGAGGAGGACAGCCATGCTAAAAACACGTCCACCCCGTCGAGGAAAGAACTGACTATATTGGTCATTGACTACTTCTCGGCTGATAGTTCATCCAAAGCGGCAGCCGCCCAGGTTTCAATCTGCTGGGTAAATTTGGCTCGCGCCGGTAATAAGCGCAATGAGTCTAACCAGGCGGGCAGGGGTTGTTGTGGATCCCAGGTATTGAGTAAAGCCTGGCCAACAAGCGCCGGATTGCTCATGCCTTCACCTAATTTATCTTCGACAATTTTTGAACGTAATTTGAGGTTACGATAGACATTTTGCGCATCCATACGGTAATCGGTAGCATTGGCGATGGCACAGAATAACACATGACATAACCCATTTAAATCGGCTTGACTGATCTCGGGCAAATAAATCAGCGTACCGCCACCGTAATCGCCTCTCCCTACCGCTTCTAAAAAGAAACATTGGCTACAAAAACAACAAGCTGTTGCTATATTAGCCAGACGATTATTATTGTAATTTTTGTCCAGATTTACGACTTCTTGAAACTGTCTTGCCTGGAACCCGCAAAACTGACAGGAAAAATCATCCCTTGCCAAGACTTGCTCTTGGAATTTAGTAAACGCTTTATCAGCCTTACGACCGACAAATAACCGGAATGAACCGGGTATAACGCTTAAATTCAGTGGCTGCACTGACACTTCCTTTATGTTTAAGATGGGCTCTACTTAGTGTGATGTTCAAAAATCTGAACATCACACCAAGAAGAAAGCCGACGTCATTCTTACGATTCAACAGAGTGAGCACCACTACCTTCGAAACCACCCGCTGTTTTCTCGTCAAACATGCTGTTGCCGGACGTAACCAAAATAGTGGGCAAGAAGACTAACACCACCGCAACGGCTAAAAACATAATGGGAGTTCCCAAGGGTGTTTGTTGCGGGTTTTCACGATTGCTCTTGAACTTCAAGATCGCGACCACCGCGCAGCCAAAGCCCGCTACATAAGCGACACCCACCAGGGCGGTACCAATGTCTGTAAACGTTCCTCTGACTTTTGCAGCAACAGAGCCGATGTCTTGGTCTTGAGCCAAAGCGGCACCACTCATGCCTAAGAACCCAAGCAAGCATAAACTTGCCAAAAGTTTTTTAAAATTCCTGTTCATTAATTTCATCATAAAATATCTCTAATAGTTAATACATCAAATTCAAGTTTATACTTAAGTTCAGTGGTTTTACACCACTTCCTTTTCTTCAAGGTTGGCTCTGCTGAGTGTGACCGAAAATCTGAAGATCAAACCCAGCAGAACATCCAATACTTTCCTATTAATTGGACTCAACGGATGAAGCGCCACCGCCTTCGAAACCACCCGCTGTTTTCTCGTCGAACATACTGTTGCCGGACGTAACCAAAATAGTGGGCAAGAAGACTAACACCACCGCAACGGCTAAAAACATAATGGGAGTTCCCAAGGGTGTTTGTTGCGGGTTTTCACGATTGCTCTTGAATTTCAAGATCGCGACCACCGCGCAGCCAAAGCCCGCTACATAAGCGACACCCACCAGGGCGGTACCAATGTCTGTAAACGTTCCTCTGACTTTTGCAGCAACATCGCCGATGTCTTGGTCTTGAGCCAAAGCGGCGCCACTGATGCCTAAGAACCCAAGCAAGCATAAACCTGCCATTAATTTTTTTACTTTATCACGTACTAATTTCATAATAACCTCTTAAATAATCAAATAAATCCTAATACCTACTCCTTGCTTCTTCGCTGTCCGTTGATAGCTGTGTTTAAGTTAACATGTGCTATCCCTCTTTCTCCTGAGCCCCTACACAATTTTAAAAGACATATCCAAATGTGGCTCTTAAAATATCCCATGTAGTGACAATATTGACAGCGAGAACACCGCCAACTAAATGGAGCAGGCTTTTGGGCAACGTCCCTTGTTGCGCCTGACCATTCCCTAATTTCACCAGTAAGAGCCAGCCTCTAAAGAAGGCAATGACACCTACTAACTTAATAATTTCTATTACCGCGCGGTAGAGGCTTTCATAATCAGCGCCCGCTACACCACCATTCGGGTAGGATAAGGGGCCACCATCACCTCCACCCTGCATAAATGTATTCGTTCCTATGCCGACAATCGTCGGGAAGTAGATTAATGACGTCGCCACCATGGCATAAACAATGGGCCCAAGTAAACCATGCCCTTGTCCCATACCGCCACGACCGGAAAGATTCTCTCCGTGTGTTTTTAATTTAAATATCGCCATTATGAATAAGGCAAAGCCAGTCAAGTAACACAACGCATACACCAAATAAACCAGAGATGGAATCTGTTTCCGAATCTGCTGTAACATCTGTGTGATGTCTAAAAAACCGGATTTCGGTGGATCCTGTAAACCCGGTGGTGTGTCATCCAATGGGTCATCACCCTTAGGCGGTAAGGTTGAGTCATAAGTCTTGTCTTTAATTGCGTTCAACTTACCGTTAACACTGTCCCGCTGATTCTGCTGCAGTTGGTTAGCTTCCTCTACACACTGTGCAATGGTTTTACCTGATTGACCTATACAGTTAGCCGCAAACTCGGGAGTCAACCCATTATAATCTAACCAGGCCTCTAAACTAACACCCTGATTCGCGGCCGCGGTTTGCGTCGCGGTTACCCAGGTATTGGTGGTATCATATAAATCTTTTAATTTATTGAATGTAGCGTCTGGGGGAGCAGAAGGTACACCCATCGCTGCTGCGACCTGATCCCAATCAATTTCTTGGCCGCTGGCTATTTTATTATTAATATCATTTATTAAATCCGCATACTCCCGATTCAAAGCAGAAAATTGGTTGTAGTTTTGCCAACTCGTCATCCCGTTTCTTTTATCGTCCAGCGGCGGCGGATCGGCCGCATGCGCCGCAATATTGGCGAAAAAAGAAAGTAAGGCAAACAACAGTAATGTTATTTTTGGCAGTTTATACGCTCTCATCCGCTTCACATCTCACGCTTTCATTAACTATCGTTCGGACCATATTTTATATCTGTCTTCGAACTGGTTTTTACCAGGCCGTCTTCTACACTAATCGCGGTGACTTTACCGTAACCCATTAGTTCATCGCCTACCTTGACCGTAATCAGTTTTCCATCACCGGTCTCTAGCCAGGCACGTCCTTGAATCAAGGATTTCACAAAGTAAACCGGCTTTTCTTCCGGCTTCGCTTTAGCTACTGGGACGACGCTGGCTTTAATCTGCGCTGCCGTCAGTAATTGTACTTGTGTGCTCAAGACTTGCACTGAAGCTGTCAAGGTTTGCAAGCTATTCTGTAAATTATCCATCGACTGGTTTGCTTGCTTCAATTCAGTTTTCAGCACCTTTATTTCTTGTTCGTTCTTATTATTGGCAATTCTATTTTCGGTAATAGCGCTCATCGATGAGAAAATTTCGGTATTCTCAACTGGTTTAGCAATCGGCGGCACCGATGCCACTGGCGCTTTTGGTTTTACCTGCTCTTGCGCCGGAGTAATTGGCGCTTCTTTCTTTACCACTGGTTTGGCAGGTGGTTGTTCTTTAGATTTCGCCTGAGTGATGCGTTCTATTTCACCCTGATTACCTTCAGCCGCTATTTTATCACGCTGACTGAGAAATTGATAAATGCCACCCAAAATAATAATGGCCGTTATGCTTATGAATATTTTTTTTCTAGAAAAAAATCGTTTTTTGGCCTTTTCTGGAGCAGGATTTTTTGGGGCGTCTAAGTCTGCTGTTGCTTCACTATGAGTGGCACCCAGTTCATCCCCTTCATATTTATACTCTAAATCAGAATCAGCTGTTTTATTTACGCTCATGATTTATGATACCTTTACTAAATTAACATAACATTAAAGGCATCATTGCCAAATTAATTGGAAATTCCTAGTTTATTCCTACTGAATTCCCAAATTTCCGGCATCCTGGTCAGAAATTTTATTGATTTTACTGGTTTATGGGTAGTTTTTTTATGTAATACAATGATATATCTCTTATATTAAGAGAGCATTAAGAAAGCTTTTTGTAGTGCAATAATATGCTTCGCCCTTTCATGAAGGGCGTTTTTGAATAATTCAAATTTTCTAAATATTTTCCTTCTCCCACAAGGGGAGAAGGAGTTTTTTTGAGTTATTCAACAACACCCTCAAGAGGGGAGGGTATTCGCTGGTGGTAAAATATTGCTAACTGCTAGGGCTTTGGTAAGGCCAAATCCGCCATTAGCAGTATCCCTACCGCACTACCGGCATTAACCGTGATCGTGGGGGGTTTCTGGAAGTTTTGACCCAAGGTCGTGGCGAATTGCTGACCGACATTACCTAGCGCAATTAATCCCTTTTCACCGACACTGGTGGTGGGGTTGGTCACCGTGGTGCTGC
This sequence comes from uncultured Gammaproteobacteria bacterium, assembly GCA_963797335.1. Classification (GTDB taxonomy): domain Bacteria; phylum Pseudomonadota; class Gammaproteobacteria; order JAURND01; family JAURND01; genus CAWCOU01. The sequence goes on from CAWCOU010000008.1 coordinate 99,676, forward strand.
CAATGGGCTGGAATACGGTGGTAGAGCCCGATTCCGCTATGGCAGTCGCTAATCCCGATAAAAACGCCGAAGCAAAGAATGTGCCATAACGCAGTAAATAATGGTTATCGACATGGCTAGCTAGCGCCGTTCTGGCCGTGTCAGGATCAATGGCTACAGCGTTAATAGCCATACTTTTGGTCATATTCGGCACACTGAGTGTCGTAAAACTTAACAGTACCCTTTTATCGACTCGTTGAAATTGACCGAGTAATTTCGATCCCTTTAACGGACCGCTTTGCACAATGGTCGCTAGAATAGGGCTTTGCTCATCGCTGTTAATTCCAGTGTCTAGTACAGCAAATAAAATGCTACCGGCCTTTAATACGTTCGCTTCTTCACCTTTATCGGCAGCTTGGCCAGGAACTCCTCCCAGCGCACCTGCCGGAAGATTATTATTACCGGTGGCTCCTCCAGCACCGGATTCATTCACCGCTTTTTCACCACGAACAACGACTTGGGTTGGCGGTGGCGACCAACTGCCAAACAGGTCATTTGCTTGGCTAGCCATAGAGGCTTCAATTCGCTTTAAGGCTTCATCGCGTTGCTGCACTGTCATTTGTTTTGCTTGACGTTTTTGTAAACGTTCCAGCGCGGTTTCAGCCCTTACCTCCGACTCGGGTAAAGCTAACGAAGTACCCAGGGCCGTCTCGGGGCCTTTGGGTGCCGGTGGTAGTTCGACCACGGTCGGAGACGGAACGGGTTTTGGTTTAGGCGGTTTGGGCTCTCGTGGTGCGGGTGGAGTACGGGTGGGTACCGCAACAGCGGGCTGGGTAGAAACTTGTTCCGGTTCAACCGCAGCGGCCGAAGGCACTTGAACCTTTTCAGCAGCGGCCAATGCAGCGGACATTTCTTTGGAAGCTACCGCAATTTCCGTGGCGGTATAACCAGCCCTTACCATCTCACCATCACTATAGCCTGCCGATTTGAGGTCAGTGGGCGTAAAGCCAGCGTCTTTTAATTCTTCTGCAGTTAAGCCCGCCTGATGCAACTCTTCGGCGCTGAAAGGCGCTTTGGCTAATTCAATTCCTGAGAAACCAGCGCGACGCAAGTCGCCAACGGTAAAACCGGCCCCTTTCAAAGCTGAGGTGTTAAAACCTAGCGCTTTCATCTGCTTAGCATCAAACCCACCTGTTTTTAATTCTAAGGGAGTAAAATTAGCCGCCTTCAAAGCTTTAGCATCAAAACCCGCGGCTCGCATTTCGACCACATTATAGCCCGCTGTTTTGAACGCCGCGGGAGGACAATCGGCTGATTTTCTTAAGTCAACCGCGGTTGTGCCTTGATTTCTGGCTTGTACTAATGCTTCTGGCTGGCAATTCTTCACCCCTTTCTCAAAAGTGGCTAAACGAGTTTTGGCCACTTTAATTTGATCGGCGGGAATATCTGCTCCGGATAATTGTTCATCGGTGTAACCCGCTGCCACCAAATCCAAGGTCGTATAGCCTGCTTGTTTTAAGTCCAAAGCAGAGTAACCGGCTTTTCGTAGGTCAAATGGGGTATAACCTGCTTCTTTCATTTCGTTTAGGGTGAGACCAGCTGACTTTAAATCAGTCGAAGTATAGCCAGCAGTTCGTAATTCAGCAGGGGTATATCCTGCTGCTATCATATTTTTGACATCGACACCGCCGGCCGCTTTTAATTCGATAGGCGTAAAACCAGCCGCTTTAAGATCACTTACCCCAAAACCACCTTCGGTGATCAACTCTTTGGCGCTTAAGCCGGCATCTTTGAGTGCGGTCGCGGTATAACCCGCATCTCGTAAGTCTTTGGTGCTGAAACCAGCCAACACGAGACTACCTGCAGCATAACCTGCAGCATGTAATTGGGAGGCGGTACAACCTTTACAGCGCAATTCATCGACACGAACACCCGCTGCTCTCGCCCGTTCTAACTCTTTGGGATCACAACCGCCCACGATGGCTTCTGGCAGAGCGGCAGATTCACCAGAGGCATTGGCCACGTGAGTGTAGCCCGGTTGATTAATGGTCGGAACAGCAGAAACAGCGCCTCCTGATTTTTCTGCCTCAATCGAACGCCGTAAATTCTCAGCACGCACCTCTTTAGAATATTCAGGTGTTGTCTGACCGCCAGGCGTAGCGGCGATGGAACGAGGCGCTCCTGATAACTTCGCCACGGCGAGCTCTTGTTCCTGATTCCAACGGCGCAGGGCAAAGATGGCCAGAATCAACCCGACCACCAGAATGGCGCCGATCACAATTAGCATTAAGACACGTGACCTACCCCATTTACTACCCGTTCCTGATATACCTTTCTCGGTCTTCGCCATGTCTAAAATCCCTCAATGTTAATCTTAATCATCTTGCCATTGTAGGTTGCTAATATCATCGGCGTCGGTTGCATTTCATAGACATGCGTGCCGTCGGCGCTCGATAATGTCGAAATCCATCCTGGTGACAGAACGGTATAAGCCGTACGTAGATAGAGTCGACCGTCCAACAACCAAACACATTCGTCACAAGCGGTTGTTTTGAGGGGTTTTGCCCCCGGCGGAGGAATGCCGTCTAATAAATTCAGTAATGAAGGATCTTCGGTATTAGGTAGGCCGCTATAGTTTGGCTTGGCGTTAGGACCCAACCCCGGTATGCGTAGGTCGACACGCACATCCATAGCTGCCTGTCCAGGGGTAAGATCGATCATCACCGGCGTGTTCAGACCGCGTAACAACACCGCTAAATTGCCAACCTTATGGGCAGCAATCGCTTGTATTAATAAGATATTACTTTTTTTGTCCCATTGGATATTAAACGCCGTGGGATTACCTAAACTATAGGAGTCGATAGGCCAAGGACCCCCCGAGGCATCGACAAAGACCAGCGATGTCACAAACCCAGCGCCCAAGCGAATGACCGGCGGTGTTGCTCCTGGGGAGAGATTGACTAAGATGGAAGTCGATGTTGGACGCGGTGGTACACCAGGAAAAACGGCGGCGGCCCGTTGCGTCGCATCGTAGAGATTGCGCAATAAAACAATTTGATTGGGAGAAAGCGGTAATGTGTTAGTCGTCATACGACTAAACGCTTCATCGCGCAAGTCAGAGCCACCTTCTACTGTTTCAGCCAGGGTGGGAGCTTCTCTCATAGCCACTGCATTTGCCGAACCAGACGATGGCCCGACATTAGGGGGGGGCGGTAAATTTAGCGCAGAAGGAGAAACCGGGTTTTCATTGGGTGGCGGTAATGGCGTAACCGGTGTTGGGGCGACTGTAGCCGCGGTTGCCGGCACTAATGCCGTTGCATTGGCTTGCTGCTGATCTCTTTGCTGAGCCTCAGGCGGAAGAACAGGAGTAGGCGCGGTAGCCGGCCGATTGATAGACTGCTGAATACTTTGCAGCTGCTGCTGCAAACTATTGTTCGCATTATCGGTATCTTGGGCAACACAAAGCAAGGGCGAACAAAGCCCTGTCAGCACCGTTACGATCAGTGCGTATCTTTTCATTTTCTTCCCACCCCCTTCCATTGAGGTATTTCTGAAACCTAGTATACGACAAAACGAAAGAGGCGAAAAACTATTCGCCTCTACTTTTTTTACAACAGATTCCGATATCCCAGTCGCTCGTTGTTTAGCGTATGGCCTGTTCTGACATATAAAATGCATCTATAGCTATTCCTTTGACAGTTTCCAGCGTTGAGACTCGTGAAATTATCATTGTCACTATTGTCGGCTGTGTTATTTTTGTATTCGCACTTTCATATGTAATTAAGATGGGTAATTGGACTTTCCACTTATATTTTCCTCCGATGACCCCTTGATCAATAATAATCGGAGCACCCGTTGCCACTGCGTTCACGGTTAATTTCTTATTAATCACCGTTTCTAAGTTACGCGACGCTTTTAAGGCATCTTGAAAAACCTTCCAACCGGAGGGAGTAAAGTACTCTGAGGCCGATTGTAATTCTTTACGGTAATTCACAAAGTTAAACGTATAAGACGCTGTGGCTGCTGTAGCCGCCCATTGTAATAGTTCTGCTGTCGAAACAACAGGGTTGCTCAATGGGTATAGGCGAAGTACTTTACCCTCTTTGGTGGTCGCAAAATATTCTGGTTTCGGGCGATTATACAATGTATAACCTAAAATACCGCCTAAAATCAGATTTGCTATAATTGAAATTAATAAAATAACCAATACACGGCGATAACCATCACGATAAAAATTATTTCGCAATCTAATCATTTCGATTGCATCTTCATTCTGCATAACTAACCTACTCTACTAAAACTCACTTACTCTCGGCTGCACCACTTAAAGCCGTGGAAAACTGCCGCTTACCCTCCTTACCGCCCTACTTCCCAAGGGATGTATTCGAATCGAATTTCAACTCGACGGTTCACTGGGCTGCTGCTATTAGCCGATAAAGGATGGCTTGCGCCATATCCTTTGGTATACATCAGCCGAGTATCCAGCCCTTTGGTCCATAAATAATCCGCAACTACCTGCGCCTGCTGTTCCGATAAAGCCTGGTCGACGCGATACGATGAACCGGCATTGGTATGCCCGCCCACTTCTGCAGAGGTAGTCTGCAGCAATAGCATTAGGCAAGCAACCGTGTCTAACACTTTGGCTCTTGCGCTCAGGTTGGCCGAGTGGGGGTTAAATATCTGATCACTGGTCAAGACGATTCGCATCGTTTCGCCGACCTGGATTACCCCAACCCCTTGTTGGCGTAGCTGTTCCATCAATCCCGGCGCTTGTTCCTGTTTAATCTGTTCAGGGACAGGCGTGGGGGTGATGTAAAATCGTATTACCTTTTCGCGCGAACACGCGGATAAGAGTAATATCCCCAGTAAAATTAGACTAAAACGCTTCATATCGTCGTATCCATCAAAACGCTGACCAGCACAATCTCGATAATCCCTTATCGGAGGACTGGGGTCAAGTCTAGCCCATCATTACCTGGAAGCGCGTTCAATACTCCTTCTCCCCTTGTGGGAGAAGGAGATATTTGCGCTCCCAGCGAGAGATTCTTTATTCCGCCGGCTGCTCACTCTTTCTTAGCACAATATGGCCCAGTAGCTCGGTTATCATTTGCGATAAACTCTCCGCATCGATCTCCGGTTCAATATCCGGTGGGTAATGCGTCGCTTGCTGCATGTCTTTGATGATGTCAGTGCCAGTACTAATGGCGTGCATTTCGCCGCGGCCTAACAAACGTTCTGTATTCGTTATGTGCTCACGCAACAAAGTCGGGTTCAAAAATGGCTGAGCAAATGATTCTTCTTTTACGAGCAAATAATGATCAATATGGTCGGTCACCCGCAATGGTGTAAATAAAGTCAACTCGTTTTGCGGTACTTCCGGTACTAACTCGGACTCTTCCACTTCCTCGGGTAAGGCCCGATTGTGGAAAGCCATCAGTGCCGCCACACCCCGCTCAATCGCCGAAGCATCATTATCGCCTTCACCGAATGATTCAACAATAGGCGTCAAATCATCTTCCGGCAAAGTAATGCTGCTGAACAGAGTACTATCTTTTTGCATTTTTTCAAAACTTTTATGCACTTTAGTCAATTCTGCTATCACTGAATCTTGCGGTCTATCCACCTTTAGGAACTGATTCAGGCGCATATGCTTAACCGGTGCGGGGTTAGCATAAAACATTTTCGCACGTACGATCTTAGATTTAAAGAAAATATGTGATTCACCCTCGCTCTGTTCCTTTAAATCGAGCAAATCGACACGGGCTCGTTTTTCTACCTGAGCGCTACGGCTGTCCATATAAGAACCAACTGGATTCTTTGAGTCGAGTTGAAATTCTTTAACGGAGGTCACATAGGATTCACCAGCGGTTTTCATAAAGAAATCCCAGGTATCCAACGGATCTTCCAATTTCATACAGATTTTAATGTTGGTATTCGCGCCAATCGATAACGCTTCTTCTTTGGACGCTTTCTGGAAAGCCGGTAAATCTTGTCCCGCGAAGACAACAGAAAAACCTAACGATCGCGCCTGAGCCGGCACTACCGCAAAACCTTTCACGGCATAATAACCGTACTCGTCGAGAATACATAAGTAAGGGGTAGGTGCATTGGTTGGTTTTCGTTGGATCACGTCACGGTAATCACCTTCCACGGCATCACCTAAACCAGCAGCCATCATCGCTTTTAACGAGGCGATAATGACTTTACCTAAGTTAGACAATTCGTCTGGCGATTTTTCCAAAGCGGGCAACAATACCACCAGAATACGGCGATTTAATACCACATCGCGCAAATCCACTTCTGCTAGATTGGTACGCATAATATGACTATAGGTATCCGATAACGAACCGAATACTTTGGTTAACTGCATGGTGATATAACCATGCTGTTCCAATACTTGTGATACTTGTTTCCCTTTTTTCTCTTTATTATAACCGGGCAAATTGAACAGGTAATTTTTAATCGGCTCCATGACCATAGCGGGTATATTTTCAATGTTGACGGGGTCTTGATCGTCGCGGATAAAGATTTTATCCATGACCATGGCCTCAATTCGATCTAGGTGAAAATAATTACGGATGGTGTTCGCGTCCAGAAGGATATTGCCGGAATCTCGCATCGACACCAGCACTTTCATGATCGCTTCCACGAAGTTGACGGCACGACCTTTCCACATATCGCCATCACCACCACCTGAGCTGGAATCCATCAAGCTGACGACCAGCTGGGTCAACATGCTGGAAGAGCCGGTAGCAAAGGGGTTCATCGTATTAGATAAGCGGTTTTTCTGCGGGCCAATAATATCGCGCGCACCGGTCATGAAGTTAATTAATAACATATCATCTTCGCGACCCATGGAACGCACCATCGAGAACACCTTGGCGAACAGTGAATTATCACCTTTACCGTCGACATAAATAAAGCCGCTGCCCTGAATCAAGGCATTATAAGCGAGCGAAACCAAGGCTTCTGTTTTACCGCTACCGGTGGAACCGAATACCAACATATGAGTACGCATATCTTCGTTGGCAAACCACAGTTCTTGCTGCGAACGCATTTCATTGCCTAGAAAATAAATGCCACGGGCTTTTCGTGGCTTACCAGAACCTGGCATAGGGTCATTGTAATCGACGCAATTCGATCGCGAGGGCATACGGAAGGGCAAAGCTGCCTTACGAACCAAAATGACGGAGGTAATGAAAAAGCCGATGGCTAAAATAAATAACACATCTGTTAACGCTGGAAAAAACAACCCTACCACTGCCATAAAGGCAATGGTAATGCCCACCGAATTGGATTTCTTGAAATAATCCTGGACGCGCTGACCGAAGGTGCGGGTATCACGTAATAAGCGGTTATAATTTTGCTCTTGATGTTGCTCAAGACCTCGTAAAGATCGTGCCATATCAATTCTCTTCTTCAGTCTCGTAAATAATTTCAGACAGGGCGATTTCCATCGCTCTCACTGCCTCTTCAACCATAGGGGTGCGCAAGGCATTGCCCCACTTCTTCTCTGCCAACCAATGCGCATAAGGACCGGCAACCTCTGGTACAGGGGTTTGACGACCTACGGTATTTAATACATACCATAGGCGGCGATTTAGTGGTTTTAACCATAAAAATTCACTGGTCGCCAATACCCCGTCTGTGCGTGCTAACTCCAACATCGATAAAAATATACTCAGTGTATACGCATGCTTTTGCAATACGCGAACAACCACTTTGCTGTTGATATGCTTAGCCAACAATTCGTCGGTACCGGCAAAGCTGATTTGACCTTCAGAAATGGAGGTATCAATGGCATGAAATAATCGAGTGGCGCTGGCGCGATCGGAATTTGCGCAAGCGGCAAAAGCGGCAAACAATGCCTTGGCGTGCAGCGGTAATGCGTCCACGGAAGTCCATAAGGGCCCTAGTTGCAGCACAAACAGCTGCTGGGCTTCGCCACGAATGAGTTCGACAGTAACCGGCTGGCCTTCTTCGCGTTTCTCCAGTAATAATTTATTTTCTTTACAAAATTGCATGGGTGTTTTAGCCATCGCCCATGGACCTTTATTGATATCTTCTTTTACCAGATCCAAACCGACTATTGGGATGATTTGCGGCCAATTTTTTTGTTCGAGGTTCTTCATGCTTTTCATGTTAAAGACATTTTTAAACTTCAGGGTGACATTTTTGAAATAAACAATCACTGCTAATAAGGCCATGATGATAGCGAACGGAAACCGGGTATAGTTGCCAACGATAGTTAGCGTTTGCTCCAATGCTTTATAAGTGTTGGACATTCGATGGGATTGCATCAATCCCGCTAATTGGCTGATATCGGTGTTATTGATGAGTGGCAGATGAACAGACGCTGCCAACGCATTCCAACCGCTAATGGCGAAATTAAGAGCGACTATTTCGTAGAATTTGATTTTATAGATGAATTGCGTAATGACGGCGTGGTTAAAATACCAAATTAACCCTATACCCACCATAGCGCCGATAATCAGGAAAACCATATCCAGCGACGTGTCATTATGCTGTTGTTGTTGCTTAGCCTGCATTACAAATACCTATTTCTTAACCAATTGATTTTCAATAAACTGATATGTGTTCCCATCGTGGACAAACTCAATCATATTCTCCAGTTTGATACTACCTTCGCGAATATTGATCAATGGATGACCAAAACGATCCTGCGATAGTGCATTACCCGCAGCTATGTCCTCGGCTTTTACCCAGAGGCTGACATAGGCGTCCGATTTACCGCGCTTGGAACGCATAATTTCCTGTACGTGTTCTTCCTGATTGTAAATGGGCCGAGTAACACAGTAACCGGGCAGCGTTTTCACGGCATTGACCCATGTTTCCAAATATTCGCCCTTGATCTGGTAAAGCATGATATACACTCGTCGATACCCTGTTTTTTCTTCTACCGCAGCCACTTCTGAATGACTAAGATCCTGCTCTTTATCGCCCAGTGTGCTCAGCACATATTGACGCATTTCTTCCAGTTTTTTTAAAATATTGCGATAAAAAAGGCTACTATCCCAATGGCCTTGGTTTATGGTGCGATCAATCAGCGCCAGCAGTTTATTTCTGGTTTCAGTGCGTTTTTTTGTTGTATTTTCGTTCACGAGAATCACCACGGGATACTTCAGGACAAACTGACTCTACACCAGGCCAGGAGACGTTTTGAGCTCTTCGTCATTTTTCTCTTCGGCATCTTTAAGGGTATTATTTTGCCAAGCAGGCTTTTTGACGCTTGGGGTAGGCTGTTTGGCGTTTTCATGGGTATTATTTTGATCGACCGCTTGCAGTGAGCCGGCTATTCTTTTTACACCCGCCACTAACTCTGCTAATGCCAATAATTGGGGAGAGGTTTGAAAGAAGCTAGATGCTGATTTTTGAGCTCTATGTAGGGTTTCCGCAAGGTGATAGACATCCTCTGCTCGTTTAAGTACGCCAGAAGTGGTTTGCGTCATCTCATCTTGTAGATTATTCCTAGCTAAAGTGTTATTTTCATTATTATTTGACATTATTCCATCACCACTTATGCTTTTTTTATGGAAAAACCCATGTTGCATCGTTTGCTGTATCATGGGGTATAGTGTAACTGGACTAGCTTAAGAAACTATTAAAAATGTGGCATCCTGGGTTTTCTGGTCTTTCTTCCTGCTTTATGGTGAGCACGCTGCGCTTTGCCCACCCTACTCTTCTTACCGGGTTTGATGGGCGCTTGCCCATCCTAGTCGTACATCAGCTCATCTAAAGAAATAAGCTCTTTGGAGGAGGAGGATTTAATAAATTCCATTAAAACATCGGTAATGCATAGTATTCTTAGAATATTTGGGGTTACTTCGTCAAAACTGACTTCCATTCCCAATAGGGTTTTTTCAGCATCGGTAAATGAGGCACCGATACCATACCCTAAACACAGCGAACTCAGCTGGTCTGCCCGCCTAGCTAGGCCAGGTAGAAGACCGGTGCGTGAAAATACATCTTCCTGAGTGAGCGGCTTACCATTGAAGCTAAACCTAACTTTCAGGGCGGTTGCGATCGCCATCAATTGTTTGGAGATTTCCATAAATTATAACCACCAAGGAATGGCTGTCTTTCGGCGACCGGCAAGAAAGGACCTAAGCCAGCGGCCAAACACCGCGGTCGTAAACCCGTAGTGATTTAATACACTGAAAAAAATGGTCACTATCAATGCCACCGTGATGGTCCACCATCTTAAATGCAATAAACAGAAAAAAATGGGGAAAACGGCCCTGGCATCCACAAAAAAGAATAATGGATAGCGGGCGGAGTCACGCCAATGGGCCTCGGATGATGGGGTTTTTGACATTTATTGCACCTAAAAGTTACTAAATACTTTTAATTATACCACCACAGAAAACCCCACAGCAATTGCCATATCACCCCTCCCCTTCGTCGTCCTTGCCCCTTCGTCGCCCCGCCCTCCCCTAACGTCGTCCAGCGGCTTGTCCGCGGGACGACGTGGGGGCGAGGCGTATGAGTAAGACGCCCGCGTTCGTTAAGGAATATGCTGAACTTGAAAGCACCCAGGCAATTAAGGTAGGATCACAGCGGACCCATGAAAAAGCAGTGGCAATGATTGCCATGGGAGTCACTACTCATTGAAGAGTTGGAATACTATGTTGACTTTGCGAAGGAAAGCACCCAAAGCGTTACGGCTGTTATCGATGAAAGACACCCCCAAACGGGTAATTATCGAAAAAGTGTATCCCGAGATTGATAGCCGAAATTTTCCTGCCATAGCGCCTGCCCCTCAAGAATTCAACCGCTTACCGGATAAATTAAGCACCATACACTCCAGTCGTTTTCCCATCAAACGCTGCGTGGGCGACACACTCCATATCCATGCTGATATTTATACCGACGGCCATGATTCCATCAGCGCTGATTTATGCATTCGTCATGAGTCCACTTCTTCATGGGAAAGAATTGCCCTGACGCCTTTGGATAATGACAGTTGGCAAGTCACTTTCCCCCTCGATAAAATCGGCACTTATTACTATACCGTACAAGCCTGGATCGATGAGTTCAAAACCTGGCGGCAATTTTTATGTCGAAAAATAGCAGCGGGGATTCATACCGCCGCCGATATTCGAGTCGGTACTGATATCTTACGCAAAACTGCCCGCAGAGCAACGCCTGCCGTCGCGCAAACCTTACTGTCATTTATTGATTTACTGGGACAACAAAAAACACATCGTGGCATCAAGGAACTTATTTTTGATCCACACCTTTTTACACTGGTAAGCGAATTCAATCTACCGCTGACCGTCAGCGAATATCCCCATGAATTAACCGTGGTCGTGGATCGTCCTAAAGCGAACTTCAGCACCTGGTATGAGCTATTTCCTCGCTCGGTCAAGCCAACCCCACAGACGCATGGCACACTGCAAGATGTCATCCAACATTTGCCTTATATCCGCGATATGGGTTTTGACGTGCTTTACCTGCCACCCATCCACCCCATTGGCCATACCCATCGCAAAGGAAAAAATAATGGCATCGCCGCGCAAGCCGATGAGCCTGGCAGTCCGTGGGCAATTGGTGATGAGAATGGCGGACACCGCCATATTCATCCTCAGCTAGGTAATTTGGCGGATTTCCGACAACTGATACAGGCATTAAAACAACAGGGCATGGAATTAGCGATGGATTATGCTTTGCAATGCAGTCCAGATCATCCCTATTTGAATCAACATCCCGAGTGGTTTAAAAAACGTTCCGATGGCAGTTTGCAATGCGCAGAAAATCCCCCCAAAACCTATGAAGATATTTACCCGTTTGATTTTACTGGCGGGGCTTGGGAATCGTTATGGCATGAATGTAAGAGCATATTACAATTCTGGATTAATGAGGGAGTACGGATTTTTCGCGTCGATAACCCGCATACCAAGCCGTTAGTATTTTGGCATTGGCTTATCCCACAGATTAAAAAAACACATCCAGATGTTATTTTTCTTTCGGAAGCATTTACTCGACCCAAGATTATGTACCAATTGGCCAAAATCGGTTTTACGCAATCGTATACTTATTTTACTTGGCGCAATACTAAAGAAGAATTAATCGCGTACTTTCAAGAATTAACCTCTCCAGAAATTATCGAATATTTTCGGCCCTGCCTTTGGACGAACACACCCGACATTTTATCGCATTATCTACAGGAAGGTGGTCGGCCCGCGTTTATGGCTCGTTTGATTTTAGCCGCAACCTTATCCGGCAATTACGGTATTTACGGACCCAGTTTTGAATTATGTTTGAATCAATCTGTTCTGGCCAACAGTGAAGAATACCTAGACTCAGAAAAATATCAATTACAAGTGTGGAATGTAAAGCAGACGCATAGCCTTGCCCCCTTGATTAAACACATCAATCAACTACGCCATCATCATGCGGCATTACAAACCATTCAAGGTCTGCGCTTTCATACCATCGACAACCCGCAACTGCTTTGTTATAGCAAGCAAAGCCCTGACGGTCGTGATCGATTACTGGTTGTCGTAAATCTTGACCCAACTCAGTCACAATCCGGCGTCATGGAGTTACCGGTTGATTTTATCACCGCGGAAACAAAATCATACGCAGTCCGTGAATTGTTAACCAACGAGCGTTCCGTTTGGCAAGGTGCCAAACAAACTGTCGAATTAAACACAGAGCTACCGGCTTGCATTTATCAAATGGAGTAGAATTCATTGACTACCTCCTCTGCACATTTTGCTCCGTCCGAACAAGTGGATCCTTTCTGGTATAAAGACGCCATCATTTACGAAGCACACGTGCGTAGTTTTTACGACAGCAATGCCGATGGCGTCGGTGATTTTCAAGGTTTATTACAAAAACTCGATTATTTGCAATTTTTAGGGGTTACCCTCATTTGGCTGCTGCCTTTTTACCCTTCCCCCTTGAAAGACGATGGTTACGACATCAAAGATTTTATGGCGGTCAATCCTGCTTACGGCAGTTTAAGTGATTTTAAATTGTTTTTGCGAGAAGCGCATAGACGCCATATGCGCGTCATGACCGAATTAGTGCTGAATCATACTTCCAATGAGCATCCTTGGTTTCAAAAATCACGAACAGCCCCAGCCAACAGCCGTTGGCGAAATTATTATATTTGGAGCGATTCGACCGAACGTTACCAAGATGCCCGCATCATCTTTAAAGATTTTGAAACGTCTAATTGGACCTGGGATCCCGTCGCTAATGCGTATTACTGGCACCGTTTTTATTCGCATCAACCCGATCTAAATTACGACAATCCTGAAACCCTGCGCGCCGTATTTCGCATTATTGACTTCTGGTTTAACCTGGGTGTCGATGGTTTACGCCTAGACGCTATTCCCTATTTATACAAAAGAGAAAATACCTCTTGTGAAAATTTGCCAGAGACACATGAGCTGTTAAAGAAAATTCGTAAACACATTGACAAAAATTTTCAAAATAAATTTTTGCTGGCTGAAGCGAATCAATGGCCTGAAGATGCGGTTGCTTATTTTGGCGATGGCGATGAATGCCAAATGGCCTTTCATTTTCCAATGATGCCTCGTATGTATATTGCCATTCGCCAAGAAGACAGCTTTCCGCTCATCGATATTTTGCAACAAACCCCGGCCATTCCAGATAATTGCCAATGGGCTTCATTTTTACGCAACCACGATGAATTAACCCTGGAAATGGTCACAGAAGAAGAGCGGGATTTCATGTATCGCGTCTACGGCGAAGACCCGCAGATGCGCATTAACCTAGGTATACGTCGTCGTTTAGCGCCCTTATTACATGGCGATCGAAAAAAAATCGAATTAATGAACGGCCTGCTCTTTTCATTACCTGGTACCCCGGTCATTTATTACGGTGATGAAATAGGCATGGGTGACAATATTTACTTGGGTGATCGCAACGGCGTGCGCACGCCTATGCAATGGAATGCCGATCGAAATGCCGGATTTTCACAGGCCACCGCCCAAAAGTTATATCTGCCTACCATTGTCGACTTAGAATACAATTATGAAATTGTCAATGTTCATTTACAAAAAAGCAATCCACAATCACTGCTCTGGTGGACTAAACGACTCATTGAACTCCGCAAAAAATTCAAAGCATTCAGCCGTGGTAATATTGAATTTCTGCCCGTCGAGAATCGAAAAGTATTTGCCTTTTTTCGGACTTATCAGGAAGAATCGCTATTGGTGGTTGCCAACCTTTCTCGCTTTGCACAATACGTGGAGTTGGATTTAACCACCCATCTCGGGAAAACGCCTGTGGAACTTTTTGGCGGCACGGAATTTCCCGCGATCGAGAAATCACGTTATATGCTTACCCTTGGCCCTCACGCCTTCCTCTATTTTCAATTAACCGTGCGCAATACCGAAATTGCTAAGCATAAACCCTATGAACCACCCTTATTGCTGATTAAAAAGCAATGGTTGGAGTTATTGCATTACCCCGTGTCATCGCCCTTGCTGAATCTATTGGCCGAGTATCTCTACCATTGCCGATGGTTTAAATCCAAAACAGAGAAAATAACGCAAGTGCGTGTGGTTGATCAAATTGAATTAATGCGAAAACCCTTATTGACGTATTTATTTATCCTGCAAATCGAGTACAAAGAAGCGGAAGCCGAACATTATTTATTGCCGCTGACCAGTGTTGTAGATCAACCGGTGCTTGGCGAATCTTCTCAAGCAGTCGTTGCTCAGCTGCAAAAACAAAACGGCGAAAGAGAATGGTTGGTAGATGCTTTATTCATTCCTGAGGTGTGTCATCATTTGTTTTCCATTTGCAAAAAGCAACGACAATACAAAGGTACGGCTGGAAAACTGCGGGCTCAATCACTGCCACACTTCCGAAAAATTTGGACAGAGCCCATCGACAAGTCGCAAATTAAACCGATGGCCAATGAGCAAAGCAATACTTCCATCAATTATGCCAATACCTGTATTCTAAAATTATTCCGTCGCATAGAAATTGGTATTAATCCCGACGTGGAAATCAATCGTTATTTGACGCAAAAGGAAACATTTACTCAAACGGCATCATTAGCCGCTACCATTGAATACCAATGGCGAAATCATACGGCCACTTTGGCTCATATCCAACAATACGTTCCACATCAAACTGATGCGTGGAATTATACGTTGGATGCCATTGGCTTATTTTTTGAATCGGCTTTATCTCAGCTGAGCGACAGTTCGGAATTTATTTTACCGAATTGCCCTTTTCACGGCCATGAACCGCAAGTGCCGGATCACGTCTACGAAAGCCTCGGCTCTTATGCCCACTCCGCACACTTAATGGGCATACGAACGGCCGAACTTCATTTGACATTGGGTAGTGAAACCAAAGACCCGTATTTTCAACCCGAACCATTCACGCTCTTTGATCAAAAAGCCTTACACCAAAGCATCCATTATTCCTGTCGACGAGTCTTTGAGAAATTAGCGAAAAAAGTGCATACCTATGAAGATCGATTGAAAAATGATGTGATTACCTTATTAGATAGACAGCAACAAGTGTTTGCAGCTGCGCATCAAATCGTTCACCAACGCATCGATGGCAAAAAAATTCGTTGCCACGGTGATTATCACCTAGGACAGATTCTCTACACTGGGCAAGATTTTGTTCTGATTGATTTTGAAGGTGAACCCGAACGTTCTTTGACCGAACGACAAATTAAGCGCTCTTCCTTGCGGGACGTGGCCGGCTTGCTGAGGTCGCTTCACTATGCTATTTCAAAAATCGTGTTAGAAAAAACCCGGGTCGTGTCTGCGCAAGAGCAACAGACCCTAGAACAGCTCGCCGACTACTGGTATGGTTGGTGCTGTCAATTATTCCTGAAAGGGTATCGAGAAAAAGCCGAACAATCGCATCTATTACCTCGTGATGCAACGGGTTTTTATACCCTGCTACGGGCATTTTTAATTGAGCGAGCCGCCTATGAAATCGATTATGAACTGAATAATCGATCCAATTTAATCCATATCCCCTGCCGAGGCATGCTTAATCTGATGGATGCCAGCCATGGCTGAGTCTGCGCATAAGTTATTACAGCAATTAGCAAAAGCGTATCGTATTCAAACCAGTTATTACGATGTTCACCAGAAGAAAAAAACCGCGAAAGACGATGCGTTGTTGAGCATTCTGCAAGCACTGCAAGCGCCGCTAAGCGGCTATGGCGATCTGGCAGCTTGTTGGCAAGAAGTGCAGCAAAGAGAGCAGCAACAAACGATCGATCCTATCACCATTGCCTGGGATGGTATATGCCCGTTAGTACCATTAAGGCTAGCTCATACTGCTTTAAACAAGCGTTGGTTATGTACCTTGTGTTATGAAAATGGCGTTGAAACCACCTGGCCTCTTGATCTTGAGAAATTGCCAAACCATCCAGAGCCAGTAAACGCGGGTTTTATTTGTAAAACGTTAACTATTCCTCTACCTATACCCAGTGGTTATCATCAGTTACGCATCGAAAGCGATAGCCAAGTATTTAGCACGTTTATTATTTCCGCACCCAAGCAAATGTTTCGACACCTTAATTTCTCGTGGCAAGCATCGACCACTACCGGTACGGATCCCAAAAAAATCTTTGGTCTTTTTACACCGATCTACGCTTTACATTCCGATCGGAGTTTTGGTTGTGGTGATCTGACTGACCTACAACAATTCATCTCCTGGACCGCTGAACAAGGCGGCAGAATGGTGGCTACTCTGCCATTGCACGCCGCATTCTTGGACCAACCTTGTGAATTTAGTCCTTATTCGCCCATCAGTCGGCTATTCTGGAACGAATTTTACCTGGATGTCAGACTAATCCCTGAATTTGCCGGGGAAGAAACTCCACCCGAAGTGCAGGAACTAAGCCAAAGTGCTATTGTTGACTATCATGGTATAATGAAATACAAACGTGTTCTGCTACAACGCATGCAGGCAAAATGTGCCGCTAATCCGGTCAGAACAAAGGAATTAAATGACTTTATCACTCAACATCCCGAGACCAAACATTACGCGCAATTCCGTGCTCTCCATGAAAAATTTCAGCTGCCGTGGAGCGAATGGACAACCACTCCGCAAAATACCATTGACGAAGGGGATCCAAATTATCAGTACCACCTGTACGTGCAATGGCAAATCGACCATCAATTAACATTAGTACGGCAACATGCCCAGCATAAGCAGACATTTTTGTACTTGGATATGCCGCTGGGCGTTCATCGGCAAGGTTATGACACTTGGCGCTATCGCGATATTTTCCCTCAAGGAATTTCAGCTGGCGCCCCGCCTGATGCTGTTTTTACCACTGGCCAGAATTGGGGAATCGCCCCATTAAACCCAAATACCATACGCATCTCCCACTATCAGTATTTTATTCAATGCTTGCGCATACTTATGCCGCAATTAGACCTTTTGCGCATCGATCATGTCATGAACTTCCATCGGTTATTCTGGATAGCAGACGGATTTGATGCCAAGGACGGGGCCTATGTTCGTTATCACCCTCAAGAATTTTATGCTATTTTGAGCATCGAGTCGCATCGTCATCGCGTTGAAATTGTCGGCGAAAATTTAGGCACCGTGCCTAATCACGTCAACCAATTAATGAAAAAACACCATTTAAATTCGCTTTTTGTATTGCAATACGCACTCGCCGCCAAACAACATCCTGATAAACCACCCCAAAACAGCGTAGCCGCTATCAATACCCACGATATGCCCACGTTTGCCGCTTTTATGCGATCGTTAGATTTGCCACACCAACCAAGGATTAGAGCCACTGAAATTCAGACCTTAGTAGACCTATTGCTGGAAAAAAATTATTTGACCGCACCTAGCGACGATCTATATACCTTATTATTTGCCACCGTTGAATTTCTGTCGGCCAGTCCAGCACGTTATTTTTTACTCAACCTAGAGGATTTATGGTTGGAAACGAATCCTCAAAACATCCCCGGCTCATCGGGTGATGGCCGTTTGAATTGGCAACGGAAGAACCGATTTTCGCTAGAGCAACTTTCCCATATCGCGATCATTCATCACCTATTACAAAAAGTTAATCAACGTCGTAGCGCGACCAAAACTAGCATCACCCCCATAAATTCATAACTCATTTGAGAGAGTTTCTATGAGATTAATTATTGTCAGTAATCGCCTACCCGTGACCACTCACGAACACGAAGGTAATTTGACATTTAGCCAAAGTATCGGTGGCCTGGCCACTGGTCTTAAGGCTTTTTTGCGCAGTTGGCAAATGACCATGCCCGATGCGAAATACCTGTGGTTGGGCTGGCCGGGGGTCAGCGTGAAAAAAAACCAAGAAGACTTTGTGGAACGCAAGCTGAGCGAATTGAACTGTCAGCCGGTATTTATTACCGAAGCCATGATGGAAAAATTTAATGAGGGTTTTTGCAATAAAACACTTTGGCCCATTTTCCATTATTTTACCTCGTATTATTCTTACGAAGAATCCCATTGGCAAAACTACAAAAAAGTGAATGAACTGTTCTGTCAAACCTTGATGGAATTATTACAACCCGATGATATTTTGTGGATTCAGGATTATCATTTTCTATTGCTGCCGGCCTTAATTCGGCAACGATTCCCCCAATTGACGATTGGCTTTTTTCTTCATATTCCGTTTCCTTCTTTTGAAATTTTTCAGATTTTACCCAATAAATGCCGACAGGATATTCTAAATGGCATGCTTGGCGCTGACTTACTTAGCTTTCATACCCACGAGTACAGCCAGCATTTTAAAAAATGCGTATTACGCTTTCTTGGCCATGAACCCCATATGGACTATTTTAGTACGCCTGATCGCCTCATCAAAGTTAGCACCTACCCCATGGGTGTTGATTTTATCGATATTCAGCACACCGCCAAAAGTGTCAAAAAATTGAAAAAGAAGCAAAGTATCATCGACTTAGCGCACAAGCAGCTGAAAATCATTTTATCAATAGATCGATTGGATTATACTAAAGGCATTACGCAAAGACTGTATGCTTACGAACAATTTTTGACGGAAAACCCTTCCTGGCAAAAAGCAGTGGTGTTTGTACTCCTGGTTGCACCCTCTCGAGAAGGGGTACCACTCTACCAAAAAATGAAAAAACAAATCGATGAGCTGGTCGGCCGAATTAATGGTAAGTTTGGTGATATTGAGTGGACTCCCATACTGTATCAGTATCACACCTTTACCCTACCTCAGCTGATTGAATTATATGGTCATAGTCATGTGGCATTAGTGACTCCGCTGCGAGACGGCATGAACCTCATTGCTAAGGAATATTTAGCGGCTAAAACAGGGGAATTGGGGGTGCTAATTTTAAGTGAAACCGCAGGGGCTGCCAAGGAATTATTAGATGCTATTATTATTAATCCCAACTCGTGTGAAGAAATGGCCCATGCCTTGGCCCAAGCACTCACCATGCCTGCTCAGGAACAAACTCATCGAATTGAGGCCATGCAAGCACGGCTGGCGCGTTACGACATCAAACGTTGGGGCATGGATATCTTGAACGAGTTAACCTCTATCAAAAACAAACAAGGGCTATTGGCACATTTTACTACGCCCTTACACATCAAACAGCATATCGACAGCAATCAAAGTCAGAGAAAGTTATTATTATTAGATTATGACGGCACTTTAGTTCCGCACATCGCTAACCCACGTTTGGCGATACCCACCCCGGAGTTATTATCCTTATTGACTGGTTTATGCGCCGACAAAAATAATTGCGTGGTTATCGTCAGCGGCCGTGATAAGGAAACACTCGATCGCTGGTTAGGTCATATCGAACGTCTTAATTTAGTGGCTGAACACGGCGTCTGGATCAAAGAAAAACACGATTGGAAACTTAGCAAACATTTATTAAACACGTGGAAACCGCAAATTCATGCCGTATTTGAAACCTTCATGGATAAACTACCGGGCACTTTTATTGAAAGCAAAGAATTTTCTATTGCCTGGCATTATCGCAATGCGGATCCAGAAAAAGCCTCTCATATCGCCATTGAACTCGCCGATTACTTAAGTAGTCTAACCAGCAATTGCGATATTCGCATTATTCTCGGCAATAAAATAGTTGAGGCTATGTGCTCCGGTATTGGTAAAGATGTGGCGGTTATGCATTTTCTAGCACGCGATTCTTTCGATCTGGTTATTGCCATCGGTGACGATACGACCGATGAGGATATGTTTAAAGTACTGCCACCCCATGCTTATTCGATCCGAATTGGCCACGAAATCACCGCTGCGCGTTTTCGGCTGCGTCTACAAAACGATGTCATTCCCTTCCTTCAGTCATTATCAGACTGACATGAATACTTTGCTTATCAGGAGTTCGTCCTGATGAAAAGTAACATCTCAGCCCCAGGATGGAAACGTTCGTATTTTGCCGATTTTGGTGGGAAAATTTTTCTCAAAATGCTCACATACTTATGTATGCTGCGCTTTTTCGAAAAATTTTTTCACCAAACTCAACTAAAATACGAGCGTTTGTGCCATAGATATGGGGTGCCTGAGCTATGACGATGAAAACGCCTAGCGCCACTTATCGCATTCAATTGAATGCGGAGTTTAATTTTGTGACGGCCAGTTCCTGGCTACACTATTTAAAAACACTGGGCATCTCCACGGTTTATGTTTCCCCCATCATGCAGGCAACTCGTGGCAGCAGCCATGGTTACGATGTGGTGAATACCAATCAAATCAATGAGCAACTGGGCGGTGACGCCGGCTGGGCTATTTTTCAAGAGGAATTGCACAGAGTAGGACTGGATTTATTGGTGGATTTTGTGCCTAACCACATGGCTGCCAGCGAAGAAAACGCCTGGTGGCATGATGTGACAGTGAACCACGAACGCTCACCATTTCACCATTTTTTCGATATTTACTCGGACCACCCCTTACGGTACCGTCATTTTTTTGATATCAACGAGTTGGTGAGTCTGCGTATGGAAGATCGCGCAGTCTTTACTGCCACTCATCAACGGATTTTAGAATGCATTGCCGATGGTACTATCCAAGGTTTACGTATCGATCATATCGATGGTCTTATAAACCCAGCAGGGTATTTACAAACCTTGCAAGAAAAAATCCACACCCCATTTTATTTAATTGTTGAAAAAATATTGGCCTTTCATGAGCAACTACCTGCTGACTGGCCAATTGCCGGCACCACCGGTTATGATTTTATGAATCAAAGCTATGCCGTTTTTTTAGAACCACATGGTTTAAGGGATATTGTTACTAGTTATAATAAGATAACGGATAACAAGAAAAACGTAATCGCGTTACGTCACGATACTAATAAAAAAGTCTTGCTTCTGTTATTTGACGCCGAATTAAATCGGCTGTTAAATAGCTTACTGACATTAGCTCAACTGCTAAAAATGCCCGTGTCCGCAGAATCACTGCAAAAGTTCCTGATTGATTTCACGGCAGCATTACCCGTCTATCGAACCTATATCCACTACGATCATTTTAGTGACGCCGACCAAACCATCGTCGCTGAGGCTCTACAAACAGCACATCGTTACCATCCCGACGCAGATACCGCCCTGCAATTATTACAACGGGTATTTTACCTCGCCAAATACCAACCTCCTTTAGACGAAACCAAAGCCTGCTTAGATTGGATTAGTCAATGGCAGGTACTCACTGGCCCCGTGATGGCTAAGGGCTTTGAAGACACCACTCATTATGCTTATACCCCGTTATTGTCATTAAACGAGGTCGGTAGCGACCCGCATTTTTTCTTGGCGGAGGATCGATTGGCGGACTTTCACACTTACCTTCAATATAAAGCACAACATTACCCTTTTAGTTTGAATGCCACCTCCACGCACGACACTAAACGCAGCGAAGATATTCGCGCGCGTTTAAATGTATTGAGCGAATTGGCAGAAGAATGGCTTCTCCATTTTTCGCGTTGGCAGCAACAAAATCACGATAAAAAAAAGAGCATAGCGAATCAACTGGCCCCAAACGCACAAGAAGAATGGTTTATCTACCAAACATTACTGAGCGCTTTTCCCTTGCATGCAGAAGAAATACCCGAGTTCCGGACTCGAATGACTCAATATTTGATAAAATCATTGCGCGAAGCAAAAATACATTCGTTTTGGCAGCAACCAAACTCAGCATATGAACAAGCGGTGACAGCGTTCTGTACCGCTTTACTCGATCCAGTAGATAATACGTTTTTAGCTGATTTTCGGCCATTTCAACAAAAAATTTCTTTTTACGGCATGTTAAATTCACTGGCACAACTCATTTTGAAAATAACTTGCCCTGGCATTCCGGATTTTTACCAGGGTAATGAGCTCTGGCATTTTGCTCTGGTCGACCCTGATAATCGCCAACGTGTTGACTTTAATCGGCCACAGGAATTAATTCAGGAATTTATTAATCTAAATCACCCGCAATTGGGGGATTTTTTTCAGAGTCTGCTATCGACTTGGCAGGATGGTAGAATCAAACTGTATCTTACTTATCGATTATTAAATTATCGACGCGCTTTTACGCCATTATTTTTACAAGGAGATTACCGACCCGTGATCGTAACCGGTAAGAACGCCCCCTGCGTATTGGCATTTATAAGGCAATATCAAGCGCAATGGCTATTAGTGGTGGTGCCACGTTGGTACACTACCCTTCTACCAGAAGGGCAGTTGGGAATGAAAAAAGAAATTTGGCAAGACACTCAGCTGGCACTGCCGCCAGATGCTCCAAAGCAATGGCAATCGATTTTAATTGAAGCCTCATATCATGTCGGCCCTGCGAGTGGTAATACACTACCACTAGCCACATTACTTGCCGAGCTTCCTTTTAATATACTTCAAATAGTTAAGTTAAGCGCACAATCACAGTTTCACGATTAAATATACAAATTATTATTATTATTTTTTAGCTTTAATCCCAAAATTAAATTGTGCGCTTAAATTAACTATTTCTTACTTTCAATTTTATCATTTTACTATTTCGTTAACAACCGCTTAAACATTACTGCCAGATGCGGAACGAAATAAATTGTTGAACGGCCGACACGAACCCCGATATCGATTGGGATAATGCCCCCACCTTGCCTTCTAACCTGCAGCCAGGGCAACACGCTATCCATTCTAACAATCAGGATATTTGTTTCACTATTAAAAAATTGGTAATCTGGGCCAAACTATATTAAAATACCGCACCAATGACGACACGGCAGTCGATTGAGACTATCATGACATGGAAACGAAACTATCCCATAGGCGCTGAGTTCATTGCCCATTCAGGAGTACATTTTCGGATTTGGGCGCCAGACCACGATCAAGCCACCCTTTTTATCCAGCAGCCACAAACAAGCGAAGCCACTTCGTTTGCGTTAACCAATGAACAAAACGGTTATTTTTCCCTTTTTCTACCCCATCTTGCCGAGCAATCACGTTATTGGTATCAGTTTCCGTCCGAGCAAACGCCTCTGGCCGATCCAGCCTCACGTTACCAACCCGAAGGACCCTTTGGCCCTTCCGTGGTTGTTAACCCCGCATTTCCCTGGACGGATGAACACTGGTCAGGCGTAACCATCACCAACCAAGTTATTTATGAAATGCACATTGGCACCTTCACGCCGGAAGGCACTTTTCAGGCGGCGACCAGCAAACTAAAACAATTAGCCGAGTTAGGTATCACTTTACTTGAAATCATGCCCATTAATTCCTTTTTCGGCTCCTTTGGCTGGGGTTACGATGGGGTTAATCTATTTGCTCCACATCATATCTATGGCAACCCTAACGAGGTTAAAGCGTTTATCAATGCTGCTCATCATCTCGGCATAGGGGTGATCCTGGACATTGTCTATAACCATTTCGGTCCTTGCGGCAATCAGCTATTGATTTTTACCAAGCAATACGCCAGTCAAAAATTCCATACCGATTGGGGTAACGCGATTAATTTTGACGAAGCCGGTGTGCGCGAATTTTTTCTAACTAATGCCCGCTATTGGATTGAGGAATTTCATTTTGATGGTTTTCGAGTAGACGATACCTCCAGCTTCCACTATGACCCATCGCTTCACTTCTTGGGTGATTTGGTACAGACCGCAAAACGCAGTGGCGGCGCACGTCAAATTGTCGTCATCGGCGAGAATGAAACTCAGGACACGCGTTTTTTGCAAAGTCCAGATCAACAAGGCTATGGTTTTGATGCCTTATGGAACGATGATTTTCATCACGTTGCTTTAGCTCGTTATTCGGGAAAGAAAGATTCCTTCTACATTAATTACAGCGGCTCAGCCCAAGAATTTGTTTCGCTAGTGAAATATGGTTTTCTGTACCAGGGGCAATACTATCAATGGCATAAACAAATGCGCGGCATCGCCGATTTTCAATTACCTAAATACGCGACGGTGGTTTTTTTAGAAAACCACGATCAACTGGCCAATACCTTAGACGGTAAACGTTTACACCAATTAGGAGACCCCGGAATATTTAGGGCATTGACCACTTATTTATTATTAGGACCACACACACCCCTGCTGTTTCAAGGACAAGAATTCGGCGCCAGCACTCCTTTTGTTTATTTTGCCGATCAATCGGCGACGTTAAATCCACAAATCAATGCCGGTAGAAAACGGTTTCTAGCGCAATTCGCACGTTTGGCCACCAAGGAAGCGATGGCGATGGTTCCTGACCCCGCCAGTCCATCGGTATTTCACGCCTGCCAATTACACCACGAAGAAATTAATCCCGCTATTTTTGCTTTACACCGCGATTTGTTGCAACTCAGAAAAACCGATACGATATTTCGCGATATGCAATCGCTAACCATCGATGGCGCTGTGCTCACCCCAGATGCCTTTGCCATTCGACTATTTGGTGAATCCAAAGGTGATCGGTTATTACTGATTAACTTTGGCGCAGATCTTTCCGTGCAACCTGCCTCAGAACCGTTATTAGCAGCTGGCCGCGACTTAACCTGGGAATTACTGTGGTCGAGTGAGGCCATTGGTTACGGTGGCGGCGGCGTACTGCCATTGGGTGAACCTTATTGGTTACTCTTGGCGCGATCTGCCATGGTACTGAAAACCATCCCCACTGCCGAAAGGATTAAGCCATTATGAGCGATACCCCCATCAATCAACCACCCATTAGTGATTACGCCTATGTCGGGGATTGCCATTCGGCTGCGCTGATTTCCAGAGACGGCTCTATTGATTGGTGTTGCATGCCCCGTGTTGACTCCGCCAGCTTCTTTTCCCGGTTGTTGGATTGGGAGAAAGGCGGGTATTGCCAAATTGCACCGACGCAAGCCTATCAACTGTCACGAAACTACATGGAAAATACCATGGTTTTGCTGACCCACTTTAAAACAGACCAAGGTGAGGCACGCCTATACGATTTTTTTCCCATGCGCCGCGGCGGCAAGCACGATCCCTATGTACAAATCATTCGCATTATTGAAGGAGTTACTGGCTCCGTTGAATTGGAAGCCAATGTGTTGCCACGTTTTGAATACGGCACCGTGCGTCCGTGGATACGACATTACAAAAAAACGGCGTATGTCGCGTTGGGCGGCAGCTTTGGCTTGCTGATTACCGGTGATGTGCCGCTATCATTAAAAAATCGTCACCAGCTATCGGGCACAGTGACCGTGAGCACAGATGAACGGAAATACCTGGCTATTTTGTGTCGACGTTCTGAAGTTCTCGACGGCAATGAAGTGGAGGTTCCGTCCATTGATGAGTTGGATTGCCGTTTAGAAGAAACGAAACAATGGTGGTACGATTGGGTATCACAAGGAAATATTCAGACTCCGTATAAACCACAAATTCTACGCTCGGCATTGGTATTAAAAAGTTTGATTAACGCACCCACGGGCGCCATGACGGCCGCTGCCACTACCTCCTTGCCTGAAGCACACGGCGGCAACCGAAATTGGGATTATCGTTACAGTTGGATTCGCGACTCCTATTATTCGGTGAATGCCTTAGCGGGTTTAGGTTTTGTTCAGGAAGCCAATGGTTTTCGTCGTTTTATCGAGCGTTCCTCTCAGAGTAGTGTGGAAGGTTTGCAAATTCTTTTTGGCCTTTCTGGCGAAAGAAATCTGCGTGAATACCTGGTATCTGAATTAACGGGATTTCAGGGTGCTTGGCCGGTACGCATTGGTAATGCCGCGGAAAAACAATTGCAATTGGATATGTATGGTGAATTAATCGAACTGGCCTGGCATTGGCATAAAAGAGGTTGTTCCCCCGACAATGATTACTGGACATTTTTACTACAAGTCATCGAACACGTTTGTGATATTTGGCAGGAACCGGATCAAGGTATTTGGGAAATGCGCTGTGAACCCCGCCAATTTGTGCATTCGAAAGTGATGTGCTGGGTGGCCTTGGATCGTGGCATCAAACTGGCCAGCAGCCTTGGCCATTCGATTCATTTGTCGAAATGGCAACAAACGCGTGATCTGATCGCCCAAACGATTTTTGAAAAGGGTTATGATACCGAGCGCGGCGTGTTTATTCAGGCCTTCGGTTATCCCGTGATGGATAGCATTTTATTATCTTTGCCTATTCTCGGCTTTATTGACTACCACGACGAACGGATGATACGCACCATTGCCGCGGTACGACAAGATCTAGAAGAGGGTGGCTTGTTACGGCGCTATGCCGCCCAAACGGATGGGCTGGAAGGTAAAGAGGGGGTATTTTTAGCGTGCTCCGCACTGTTGGTGATTTGCCTTTCGCGGCTGGGCCAATTGCAGGAAGCGCATGAAGTATTCCAGCGCATACTGGCAGCGGGTAACGACCTTTATCTTTTTTCGGAAGAATACGATCCCCATCGCAGGGAAATGTTGGGTAATTTTCCTCAAGCCCTAACCCATCTATCGCTGATTTCAGCAGCTATTGCCATTCATCACGCTGAGCAGAGGTTAAATGCATCACCGGTTGATCAGGCAGGATAAAAATCTTTCATTGATTGCTCTGAGAGCGCGGGGAATCGCCCGTGCTCCCAGATGCGACGACGTAGTCGTTAACGGTAGTAGGGATTAAACGCCTTGATAGTTGAGCTATCGAGGCCTTCTTCCTGCAACACCTTTTCTGTTATTTCCTCTTGATCCTTCTCACTCAAATAGGGCTCAGGTTTGCTGGAGCTTTCAGTCCGGTGACTCGCTAAAAAATGAGATCGATTACCTGCATAGGCTTTATCTGCCTCAACCTTACTGACACTCGCTAAATAATCAATGGCTATGGCTATCTTTTCTACCTTATCCCCTTTTTGCTTAACCTCACTTTCTGATGTTTGAGCAGAACGGTAATCCATTGTTGCGGACTGCAATTTCCCTATCAACGTTGCAAAAGTACTTGCTCGAGTCTTTGCCTCAGCTGCCTCCATAGCCTTTGTTACCGCGTTTTCTTCTTTTTGATTCGTCATCACTTAATCCTCAAATATAGTAGTTTAATTTCTGCTGCCAAACGGGAAACACTCCCAGTAAATAACTATTTTTTCTATTTTACTTTAATTTGTTGCCAAATAATTATAATAGATGACCCCAGACAAAAGCAATGCCCTCTGCCATTTTTTTACTGTTCTTAGATTTCATAATCAAGTACCATAATTAAATGGACTATGGAAGGAAATCCCCTAGCTTTTGATTAGCATGAACCCTTGCAAAAAAAGGATCTTTAGAGGTCAAATGAGTTTCATTGAAATATCTATTTTTCTACTCTTTTTAGCTACTATTTCAGTTCCCATAGCCGCTCGCACCCACCTTCCGTTTGAATTGTTTCTAGTCGCCGCTAGCGCCATCATCAGCTTGATCCCTGGCCTACCATCGATACAAATCAGCCCTAATATTGTTTTTAACTTATTTTTACCTCCTATTATTTTCTCGGCGGCTTATTTTCTATCGTGGCAGGATTTTAAATTTAATATCAGACCGATTAGCTTATTGGCATTCGGATTGACTACTTTTATAGCGATTGCTGTCGCTTTTGTCACCAGCGCACTGATACCCGGCTTTACTTGGCAAGAAGGCTTCATACTAGGTGCCATCTTGTCCCCCACTGATGCGACATCTGCCGTAGCGGTTATCACCAAATTAGGCGCGCAACGACGCTTAATCACCATTCTGGAAGGGGAAAGTTTATTCAATGATGCCACTGCCTTGGTCTTATTTCGCTTTGGCATCGCCGCTATCATGTTAAATTCCATTTCATTTACGCAGATAGCCAGTCAGTTTGTGGTTATCACACTCGGCGGCATTTTAACAGGATTGCTCATTGGCTTTATTTCGATTCA
The DNA here is from genome assembly GCA_963797335.1 of uncultured Gammaproteobacteria bacterium. GTDB lineage: Bacteria > Pseudomonadota > Gammaproteobacteria > JAURND01 > JAURND01 > CAWCOU01. Next base: position 127,957 of record CAWCOU010000008.1, read on the forward strand.
TTTGTTGAAAAGAATAAAAGAGGTTCATGCCGAGACGACTCTTACATTTATAACCGCGTTTAGTAGCTACCTGATTGCTGAGCGCTTGGGCTTTTCAGGTGTCATTGCCACGGTAGTCTGTGGTATTTACTGCGGCATTCAATTTCACCGGTTTACCGATTCCTCGACTCGAATTAACGCCAAAGCCAGTTGGCAAACCTTAATTTTCATCATTAATTGCTTTGCGTTTACATTAATCGGCGTTGAACTGCCCACGGTTGCCCATAATTTAGATCCTTATTCCATATCTGATCTGATTTTATACAGTTTAGCCGTCATCTTGGTCTTATTTTTAGCACGCCTCATTTGGATATATGCGGTGGCTTATTTCTCAAGAAAACTGGTGCCGTCCATTGCGCGTAAAGATCCCATGCCTTCTTGGCAACTGCTTTTTGTGTTAAGTTGGGCCAATATGCGCGGCATTATTTCTCTTGCCGCGGTATTGGCTATTCCCCTGCACTTAGTTAATGGCAGCTTATTTCCACATCGAAATATTTTTATTTTTATCACTTATTGTGTGATCGTCATTACCTTACTGATACCGACACTGACGCTACCCTTCTTAGTGAAAATTTTTAAATTGTTTGAAGATCCCACCGCTAAAGTCCGGGAAGAAGCACTGGCTCGAGCACGCGCCCTGGAAGGGGTGATCGAAAAACTCTGCGTCAAGACAAAAAATGAGAAGATTCCTAATATCGTTTTTGATGAGTTCCGCCACAATTTTCAACGAAGACTTAATATAATAAGAACTCAGTTGGATGAGTTTCCTTATTCAACATTAAATGATGAATACAATGCCTTTAGAAAGCTTACCTTAGCGGCTATTGTAAATGAACGAGAAACTTTATTAAAACTTCGAAAATCAGGTGAGATTCATAATGAAGTTTTTCACACGCTTTCCGATGAACTAGATTTTGAAGAATTACGCGCGAAGACGCTAAGACTATAAGCGTCGTCCCGGCTTGTATGATCTCGATGACTATAATAAATTTCTGATGTATCTTGGATTATTAATACAACTTCTTCTTTCTTAATCCGCACCGGGACGATGTAACTGGACATAGCAACTTAGGGGCAATGATATGAGCTATATTTGGGCCCTTATCGTAGACTCCTTATAATTATTCGAATCAAACTTTTCCGACCGGCCGACCTCAATGCGTGCAAACCGTGGCTCACCACCTGAAAACGTTTTAGAATACATTCTTTCTAGTTGTTTATTTAGGGGATTCAGATGTCTCATTAATCCCCCTAAGCCTTTGAGATAACCCACACAAGCTAGATTTGCACAGTCTTGTGCTGCCTTAAGTGCAACATCAGATGCAAAATCATATAAAGATAATATCTCGGCAAGATGTATAGTACATGAGTGAGGGGGGCAGAAGCGTACTATAAGTTCATTGGCCTTTATTTTAACATGTGAACTAAATAGATAACTCTCCCCATGAAATTCTTGTAGAATTAAATAAATATTTTCCACATCTTTCGACGAACTAAACTGGAGCGTAATTTTGTCGCTTGCAAAAACTGCACTTGGGTACCTAATCATTTTAAAATCATTTAAGGAAGAATCCAATTTGTGACCAGCAGGTGAAGATAAAGCGGGAAAACTGTAAAAAGCCGAAGACGATGATTGAGTGGAGCTGCTACTTGATGAAAATGATGATGAGCAATGTGGGATAGGTTTAAATTTTTCTTCTTGGTTTAGATGGATTGGATTATAATTTTTATATAAAATGCGCATTAATTCCTTCAGGCGAGAAACAATGGAATTACCTTCATAATCTAAAGTATCTGAAGTTAATTTATGCTCTAATTTATTAATGATGGCCTCTAATCTAGGAATACATTCGATTAAAAAGATTTTTGCTTTTTCAACTGTATCGTATTTATCTCCATTTCTGCATGTAAAACAATTTATGCTTCCGTCTAACATTTTAATTCCTTGAAGGAGTTCACCTAAAAGAATCTTTTGATCATCTGTAATTAAGTCATCTTTGGAATATGTGAAAAAGACATTCACGTCTCCAATAAGTTTGTTTGCTATTGAAATATCATTTTCTTTAGATGCGATAATAATCGGCATAGCTGATCCTCATTTTTTTATAATTATGATCAATTTCTTGTTTTAAGGTCGCAATTCTATCATTAACCTGATGCAACGCGTAACTTTCTCAGCGGTTCCAATGAGACCCTCCCCAGACTATAGCCGGTTTCGGCTCCTGAAGTTCCTCTTATACTTGTATATAACGATATGGCATGGATGCCGAGACGACTATATTGGCTTCATCAACGCACCGACTGATATACCCCATCCACCCCATTATGTGACAATACAATTTGCCATACCTGGCAATCCCTACCACGCAATCCACCCGCGCAGGATAAAAGGTAAAAATTCCACAAACGCCGGAATTGTTCGCCATATTTGGCTTTTAGCTGTTCCCAATGTTGGTTAAATCTCTGATACCAACTGATCAATGTAGGATGATAATAAGCACCAAAATTCTGCCAATCTTCCATAATAAATAAACCTTCCCACGCCGCACCCAATTGTTTAATGGAGGGCAACATACTGTTGGGAAATATATATTTCGTCAACCATTCATTCTGACCTTTGACTACTGACTTATTACCTCCCAATGTGTGCAATAAAAATAAACCATCCGAAGCTAGGCAACGTTTTACAATCTGCATATAGTGACGATAATTTTTATAACCGATATGTTCAAACATACCAATAGAGGCAATGCGATCAAATTGACCTGTGAGCTCACGATAATCCTGCAGCCGAATTTCCACTGGCAAACCCTGGCAACGCTGCGTAGCTAATTCTGCCTGCTGTTTGGATATGGTAATACCCACCACTTCCACACCATAGTTTTCAGCTGCAAACTTAGCCAATCCACCCCAACCACATCCGATATCCAATAACCGCATACCCGGTACTAAATTTAATTTCTTACACACTAAATTTAATTTATCTATTTGTGCTTGCTGTAAATTATCTGCCGTTTTCCAGTAACCACAGCTATACATTAAATTGTCATCCAGCATACATTGGAACAAGTCATTGCCAATATCATAATGCTGCTCAGCGACTTTCAAAGAACCTAGTTTCGTTTGAAAATTAAATATACGGTGAGCCAATATCGCCAGCTGCAATTTTGGCCTATCCTTTAATTTCGATTCGAGATCGGCTCTGACTAACCGGGTGATGAAATTATCCAGTTCATCACAATCCCACCATCCAGCCGTATAGCTTTCGCCTAATCCCAACATTTTTTTATTAAATACCGCGTCAAAAAACCGTTCATCATGTACTTGTATATCCCAAGGCCGTTTTCCATTTATATGGATATCCGCCAAAGTTAACAATTGCGTCACCAATGCTTTGGTTTCACTCACGACAATTTCTCCTTAAATTGGCAGGTTAACACGTTTTTACAAATCAAGAGGGTGACGAATGAGGGGTCTTAGTATATCTAGCAGGTGCAGCCACTTCTTGTGGCTGACGTTCTTTCGCTTTACTTGTGCCCCTCGCTGCCTCTGTCCAGAATGAAGACCTTTCCGATCTAAATACATTTTTATCTCTTATAGATCCTATCATTTGTTGTACCCTTAGCGTCGCAAATTTCTTTTCAAGGTTGTTAAGCCAGGTATTTGGTTTTTTATCTAAACTGCCTTTCTTACTTTCTGAGTCAAGCGCTAGCGCCTTAACTTTTTCATCCAAGATATCGGACAATTCATTTGGCTCTACACCCGATTCGGTTAACCTTCCTTTTCTTTTTACTTCTAAAGTGAAAAATGGCCTGTCATTTAACCCTAACCCTCTCAGTGTGAATTTAAAGTCGACAATCCTATTTTCTCCAGTTTTTGGATCACTGTAGACCCAAAATCCTTTCGCAAGCTTATATAAACAAATTTGTCGAGGTAGCTCCTCGCCGAGAGTAAGCGTGTGAACCTTCTAAGGCAAAAACGAATGTAACTGATACCCTCAATATCCTGTTGAGCATCATCATAACCAATATACACTAAACCCACCCTTCCGATAAGTACCCCTCTTTCTTTTTCAATGAAATTCCAAAAACCTTATTCAGTCGGTGACAATTTGTCACCGACTCACTTCCTACTTTGATTTAGGCGTCATTCATCAGCGTCAGTCAAGGAAACCCTGCTGCCATTTGGGATCATTTTCAATTGGTTACATTTTGTAACCGGTTGGCGTATACATAAATACGCTGCTGGACATTTTCCAGGATAACTCTTAATTTATCGCATTTTCTGAATCAGATAACAAGCATAGCGAGTTAGCTGAATATCTTCAATTTCTCTTATACCGCCAAGAACCTAGCGAAACCATTTTGTTGACGTCAACAAAATGGTCGATTATCACTTGTTTTGAATGCACAAAAGCAACTTTTGCTTTTTCAAGCTATCAATGAATTTTATGAGATTCTATTGGGCATAAAAAAGGCCAGGAAGCTTGATTTTATTGAGCTTTCTGGCCTTGATGTGATGTTGCGGGACTTTAAATTGGTGGAGGCGGCGAGAATTGAACTCGCGTCCGCAAATTCTCTACCGTCGGTTCTACATGTGTAGCCTTATCTATTAAGTTTAACTGGATACCAACCGATAGGCAGGACAGTATGCAGCGAGTCTCTAAATTTAGCGGTTTGAACCAAGCTTTTCAAGCCGCGATCTTGTGTAGAATGACCATTGAACAAGGCCCACAAGTAAGCCTAATCAATGGCGCATCACTGGTTTTTAGGCAGCGATTGCGTAGGTGTTTTCGTCGTTTGCGACTATATTTTGTAACCCATTTTTACGAGTGATGTTACGTGCTCGACACGCTCCTTGGGCTTCGTCATTCACGTCGAAACCAAGTCGCCCCCATTTAATTATTATACACGAATTCCAGGGGCAAAGCACCTCATTTATAGAGTCATGATTAACCCTGTTCGATCAATAGGTTAATCATCCTAAATCGACACCCTAAAAATGACCTAGGTTTTTAATAATTGACTCTTTTATAGTAAGCTTCTTTTAAGTGGTTCGGCTCATTTAAGTCGTTGTAATCAAGCAGAATCTCCTCATGTGCTTTGATAGCGCGAATGGTGATTAAATTTCTCTGCGCGTCTTTGCCAATATTAGGTTGATTGGAATGGTTGATATACCAGCCAATTTCCATTCGATCAAACCGCTCTGGGCACTTACATTCTTCATCGTCTATATAGATACAATATTTAATAAAATCGGGGGGGATATCCTTAATCTTCATTTTGCGAAATGAAAAATTTCCGGTTAATAGAACGGTATTGACAGGAATATCGTGGGTGGCGAAAACACCAATGCCAGCGATGGGGGAAGGGGCTAACACAAAAGAAAATTCAGTGGTTATCATGATTCACTTTCCTGTTTTTATTAATTAGCGTAGACGGTTTGCACCCATTTTTTTAAGACCATGACTTTTTGGCGGGCGAGACCGCCCGCGCTCCCAGGGGGCTGGTGAGATCTATTATAAAAAATACGGTATAAAACAACAGAAGAATTTGATAAAATTCTTCTCATTCATCACCTTATTGGAGAGGGTCATGCCCGTCTTATCTTTAGCTGTTGCTAACTTTTTCGTGGAAAAATCAATTAGCACCGGAATTGAGTTAACACCGATGAAAGTGATTAAAATGGTTTATATCGCCCATGGTTGGCATCTGGCGATTAAAAATAGCCCCCTCATCGCTGAGGCGGTTGGCATAGCAACCTCTCGAATCAGCAACAAGTGGTAATACCAAACGACATTATCAGAAATCATTACAGGAAGTTAGCCTATGATAGAGGCGCCCAACAAATCCATTGAAGCCATCGGGTAAATCTCAGTCATTAAATCACCACTGGATCAAATCTGTGGTTGATCATACAATATCACAAATATGAGGGTAAAATAATGGCTGAAGAAGAAAAGACATCATTAAAAAAAAGTTTCTTTTTAGAAACATACACCATATATGACACATTAGATCCTGTGCTTCCTACTGCATTAATAAAAAAAGTCAGTCAATATTATCTTCACCTAGATGAATTCCAAGAATATCTAAAGGCGGTGCTAGAGAAGGAAGAATTACTTCTCAAATCCAATATAAACCAAGCGTTCACTTCAGGAGAACTAAATAATGTTATAGCCGAGTTACAAAAAGAGATTGATCTTACAGAGGATACACTTGGAGTTCATAAATATTGTACTTCCTTTTGTTCGCTTATTTGCCTTGCTGGTGTCACTCCAGCTTTGGCAGTTGGTTTTAGTCAACATAATGATGTGGCTCAAGCAGCTGGTTTGATACTTTTTGTGATCGGTTATATAATTTGCTTCCCTACTTTTTTGTCCTTCTTTAGAGCAGGTGATTTAATTTCAAAAATAAATACTTTAATTAATGATATTGAGAATTATAAATTTTTTGATAAAGATAGAGACTTTTCTTCTGAATTAAAAGCCATCCAAATAATAAAGGATAATGATGATGAGAATTTAGAGGAGCAAGATGGAGAAAAAGCCGATTTCCAAGCTCTTTCCTCAACACCCTATGTTGCATTGGATGATGAGGAATCGCAGAATGAGACCAACTTTTCCGTCCTTAACAGATAGAGAGACTCAACAAATCCATTGAGACCATTGTTACACCACAAAAGTCTTTTGGCCTCAGGAGGGGTGGCACGTAGGGAGGGCTCCCGCTGCGACAGCAGTGGGATACCCGCAGTGACAGGACCCCGGATGCTCCCAACTTACCCACCAAAATTAGTGTTAAATATACTCAGATTTTTATTTAGGCACATTCGGCTGCAAATCTTCTATTAATAATCGGCGTAATTCCAATAAATGACCGTGAAAAAAATGACTGACTCCAGGTAGAAAAATAGTTTGAATCGCTCTGGGCAATTGGTTTATCCAGGATTTTACTTCTGCTACTGACACCACTTCATCTGCCTCACCCATGATTAATAACCATGGGCAGGTAATAGAACAACAATCGTTAAAATTAAAATGTGTGACTGCAGGTGCTATGGTCACTAATTGGCCTATTGTTTTATCTTTGCACGCCACCTGGGCTGCCACATACGAACCGAATGAAAAACCCGCCAACCAAACCACTCCGCCCGGAAATTGTTCCCTTACCCAGACCACCACCGCTTTTAAATCCTCAGCCTCTCCTATCCCGGCACCGTAACTACCAGCGCTTTTACCCACACCACGGTAATTAAAACAAACCGACCAAAACCCCAACTCATTAAATGCACGAGCTGTCGTGGTTACCACTTTATTGGTCATCGTGCCACCGTATAATGGATGAGGATGACAAACAATGGCGACTCGCGTCGATGCCGTATTTTCTGGTGGCGTGATAACCGCCTGAAGTTGGCCGACAGGCCCAGCGATGGTGATGGCCTTGGCAGATAAAGGAAAATGAATGTCAGACATACCGCTCAAAGCCCTTTTCGAGCAGCGACATTCCGTTGATTCACCCACACTTGATTACGCGCAAATCGTTCCAACGCTAATTCCAGCAATCGATCGATCAATCCTGCGTAAGTCATGCCGCTGACCATCCACAATTTGGGATACATACTGATCTGAGTGAAACCAGGCAGGGTATTGGCTTCGTTCACGTAAAGTTTACCTTCTGGAGTCAGGAAAAAATCAACCCTCGCTAGACCATCACAACCCAAAGTTTTGAACGTGTGTACGGCCATGGCCTGAATAGCTGAGACAATATCTTCTGGCAGAGACGCTGGGAATTTTAAATCAGCTCCGTCAGGATCTAAATACTTGGCTTCATAACTATAAAATTCATGATGTGAAATAATTTCGCCGGGCAGAGAAGCCAACGGCTGGGTATTACCTAATACGGCACACTCAATCTCGCGACCGAAAATACTTTCTTCAATAACAATTTTGCTGTCATATTGTTTTGCCACCGTCAACGCCGCGCTAAATTCCATTTCATTTTTAACTTTAGACACACCCACTGAAGAACCTGTATTCGCCGGTTTGACAAATAATGGCAAACCCAGTTTGTCGACGATGGTTTGAAACGAAGGTTCTGTTTCATCGGGGTGAATAATATACGATTTGGCATTTGGAATTCCTGCCGAATCCAGCAATCGTTTGGTCACTTCCTTATCCATCGTCATGGCGGAACTTAAGGTGCCAGCACCCACATAGGGTAGGTTAAGCATGTCCAACAAACCCTGTAGGGTACCATCTTCTCCGCGCGCACCGTGCAATATCGGGAAAATCACATCGATGGTTACATGTTCCGAGGGACTGTCTAAAAACACAAAGGGTTGCTTATTACCTAACTGCACGGCCAACGGTCGCCCGTTACAATCCACTAACGGCTGCATGTCTGGATTGTTGAGAATAAGTTCCGGTGATGACAATAATATCCATTCACCTTCGCGGCTAATAAAGATGACAGAAATTTGATAACGCGCAGGATCTAAAGCAGCAATAATATTCTTAGCGGATTGAATAGAGACCTCATGCTCAGCGGATTGACCACCACATAACACGGCAACGTGTAACTTCGTCACAACTCCCCCCCACCTAAAATATGGCACTCCGGTTTTAACAACACGTTGGTTTTTTCCTTTACGGTGCGCTGCACGTCAAGAATTAACTGCTCCACATCGGCAGCGGTCGCCTCACCGCCATTGATAATAAAATTCGCGTGTTTTTGAGATACCCAAGCACCGCCGATGGTTTTTCCTTTTAATCCACACGATTCAATTAACCGTGCGGCGTAATCACCAGGTGGATTGCGAAATACAGAACCACAACTGAATTCACCGATGGGTTGCGTTTCGCTGCGTTGCCGTAACAGGGTTTTAATAGCTTGGTTCGCTTGGGATTCATCGCCAGCAGGAAATTGGAAATAACCGGCGACAAACCATTCCTCCGCAGGTCTTTTCACTTCACGATAGGCCACTTGAAAATCCGCCGGTAATCGTTTGCGAATAACCCCTTGTCGATCCACGGTTTCAACCGCGATTACATAACGCCAGGTTTCACCACCGAAAGCACCGGCATTCATCGCCAAAGCACCACCGACAGTGCCAGGAATGCCGGCAAAGAAATCGCCTTGACTTAAGCGCTGACGAGCGCAAAATTTGGCTAATTTGGCGCAGGTGACGCCGGCTTCGGCGCGAACCACTTGATTATCCAGGCACGCTAATTCGTTGAGGCCGCCTTGGGTTAGAATAACAGTACCCTCAATCCCGCTGTCGCGAATTAAGACGTTACTGCCTAACCCAAGCCAAACAATAGTTTCGTTCGATGGCAAGCTGGCCATAAATATTGATAAATCGGCGAGATCCGCTGGTTTATAACAGCGAGTTGCCGGGCCACCGACATGCCAAGAAGTGTAAGCGGCTAAAGGTTCGTGTCGTAACAAAGCACCTCGTAATCGCGGTGATTCATCACTCACTGCAGAGACTTCATGCAAATGTTAAGCCCTCAATGGCCAGTTTCGCGGCAATTGCCCCGATATTACCAGCTCCCTGGGTTAGTAGAATATCGCCCTCTTGCAGGGTATCACGCAATGTTTGGGCGAGCATAGTCAGTTCCGGCACAAATACTGGCTGAGATTTGCCTGACTGAATGGCGGTAAATAATGCGAGGCCATCTGCACCGGGGATGGGTGTTTCACCCGCGGAATACACATCCAACAAAATCAGTTTATCGGTTTGTCCCGACAGTACTTCGACAAAATCGCCGAATAAATCTTGAGTACGGGTGTAACGATGCGGTTGATATACCACTACTAAGCGACGATCTGGCCAACCTTGGCGAATGGCAGACCAAGTGGCCATTATTTCTCGGGGGTGGTGGCCGTAATCATCAATCAATAACACACTGCCTTGTCGAATCGTGAGGTCACCATAAATCTGCAAACGTCGGCCCACACCGGCAAATTGCTGGAAAGCACGTTGAATGACGGCCGGTTCCATACCCAAGTGCTTCACAATGGCGTACGCCGATGCGGCATTGCTGGCGTTATGCCGACCCGGTAAATTCAGTTCTATCGGTAAAGAGGTATTGTCTCTGCGGTCGTAAAGGATAAAATGGGTTTGAAAACCAATGGGCTGGAATTCACGAACCTGGATATCGGCATCGGCAGAAAAACCGTAGGTAACGACGGGCACGGTGAGTTGCGGTAAAATGCTTTGTACACCGGCATCATCTAAACAAACCACGGCTGCCCCGTCTTGCGGTAGTTTACTTAAAAATTCGATAAATGCTTGGCGTAACCGATTAAAATCTCCGCCGTAAGTGCTCATGTGATCGGCATCGATATTGGTCACTATGGCCATTTTAGGGTCTAGATAGAGAAAAGAGGCATCGCTTTCGTCGGCTTCCGCTACAAAATAATCACTTTTACCTAACTGCGCATTGGCGCCGGCGCTTTTTAAGAGGCCGCCGATGACGAAGGTTGGGTCCCAATTGGCTTCGGTGAGTAGGCTGGTGACTAAGCTGGTGGTTGTGGTTTTGCCATGGGTGCCGGCAATGGCTATGCCAAATTTTTTGCGCATGAGTTCGGCTAGCATTAGGGCACGAGGGAAGATGGGTAGGTTGGCAGTTTTTGCTGCGATTAGTTCTGGGTTATTCGAATCGATTGCTGTAGAGACAACGATTAACTCGGCACCTTCGATATGTTCTGCTTTATGGCCGGTATAGACGGGGATTTGTAATCTTTTTAATCGGTCGATCATGGGGCTTTGACCGGTTAGATCAGAGCCTGTGACTTCATGGCCCTGGTGTTTTAGTATTTCGGCAATTCCTCCCATCCCTGCTCCACCAATTCCGATGAAGTGAATGCGTTTGGTGTGCTCCAAATCAGTATTACTCACAAATAACTCCTAACAATGGCTTCTAAAGGAGGCATTGTACCAGCAGGCGCCGGGTATACAAATACTAACGATGATAATTATTAAGGCTGTGCTATTGAAATAGTGTGTTCTGGAAGGGGGAGCCACTTCGCGCAGGAGTGTTCTAACATTGCCTCTAGCCTTCGATGCTGGAGCCAACTCACGCATGAAGTATCCCAGGGGCTGGCTGCAGACACGCATAAATACGTCCATCGTAGCTCCCTAATTCCTCCCTGAATTAGAGGGTCTGCATCCAGCCCCTGGGATACTTCATGCTTACTTGGGAAGTACATCATAAACACATCATCCCGGTATGAATGCCGGGGCGAGGAACCTATTTCCTAGGGTATGCGCACATCTTTTTTAGTCAACTGTGAGTAGGCACCGGATTAACGATTAGCACTGTAAACCCCCTCTCCCGCGCGAGGAGTTTGGGCAAAAGCTGCAAACCTATTCGCGGGAGAGGGTTTGGGGAGAGGGTCGAGCAGTTGTAGATAAAATACAGTTAAAGTTCGAATAAATCGTTTACTTTTGCGGCGCATATAAAATCATTTTCGGAGATTCCCTGGATAGCATGCGTGCTATAACGCACCCGGCAATGTTGGTAGCCCACTTCCAAATCGGGATGATGATTTTCTTTATGGGCCATCCATGCAATGGCGTTGACGAAAGCCATGGTTTGGTAAAAATTTTTAAAACTGAAATCTCGAGCCAAGACGCCATCTTCGTATTGCCAACCCGGAATCTGAGTTAACTTTTGTTGAACTTCTGCAGCCGATAAGGGTGAAACACCACCTTCACAGACTTGGCATTTTTTAGCTGATAAATCACTCATAATATCCTGTTCCTCTTTAGAAAAGGGATGGCTGATTCTGGTCATAAATAGTATATTAATATGACCCCGTACTGCAAATTTTCCGGAAGAATGGTGGTAAAAATTAAGCAGTGATACGTAATTTTTCTAGAAAAATATCTGGGATAATTATTTTTCCAGGGACGCCCAATTCATCTATTGCTTCATCCAAAGCTCGCTGCTCTCTGGCCATGGTGTTTGGGTCATCTGTATTCCATACCACTTGATACAATGTCTTTTGCTTGCGGAGATCTGTGGCGAGAAAATCAACTTCGTAGCCATTTTTAGTAACGTAGTATTGAATTTCATGATGGGATTTTCTGAGTTCTAAATAGATAAAGTTTTCAAAGATACGGCCCCAATTTTTTATAAAACTACTACTGTAAGCATAATATAAACCGGAATCGACCAGATAAATCTTTTTGGGGGCAGTTTGGGTTTTACGTATTGACTCAGAAAATACGGGCACAGCAAAAGCCAAAAAAGCATCTTCAATATAGTCCATATATTCATGCAGCGTATTTTTACTCACACTCATGCCCTGACTCTTCAAATCATTATAATACTTATTCACAGAGAAACGGCTTGCCACATTATTGACTAGCGTTTGAATTAAATATTTGATTAAAGTGATGCTGGTAATTCCATAACGCTCTATGATATCGCGGAAAATAACCACATCTACATAGTCTTGTAAAATTTGCACACGATACTCAAACGGTATATTGATGGTTTCTGGAAACCCCCCCTCTTCTAAATAACGTAGAAAATGAGGGCGCATCATGTCGAGTGACTTTTTAGCTGCCGGATGAGACGGTATGGCAATTTGCCGAGCTCGCAAGTATTCATCAAAACTGAAGGGAAACACTTCAAGTGTAATGGCCCGTCCACGCAGAGAGGTAGCTATTTCCTTGCTCAGTAGTTTGGCCGATGATCCTGTCAAATAAATATTAACCTGTCTGGTATCAAGAAACCGCCGCACAACAACAGGCCAGTTCTCCACATTTTGAATTTCATCTAAAAACAAATAGCATAATTGCTCATGATTTTCAGGGTACAATGTGTAAAAAGCTTCAATAAGACCTGATAAAGTCTCTTGAGTTAATGGTAATAAGCGATCATCCTCAAAATTGATATATAGGATGCGTGATAAAGGAACACCGGCCTGTATGTATTGTTTGGCCGTTTGCAAACATAAATAGGTTTTACCTGAACGTCGGATGCCAATAGCCACTTTCACTTTATCGGGTATATCTGGGAAGGCAATATTGCGCGGGATGCTATAGTCAGCCAATGTCTCGAGCTTAGCTTTAAGCTCTATTAGTATATCTTCTAATATCTTAATAAAAGACCTCATAAACTGTCCCTCCACAAAGGGATAGTTTAGACCATTCCCGTCCCTCCGTAAAGGGACAGAAATCATCGTTTCTATCCCTTTGCAGAGGGATATATTTGTAAGATATTGATATTTATGGGCTATTGGTTGGATTGCTCTGAATTGTTATGGTAAGTTATTTCTGTGACATATCACCTCACCCTGCTCGAAAGGGTATCACTCGGGGCTCTCTAGGATGACCCCGCCACCGATGCAGCGCTCTTCTTGATAGAAGACGACAGATTGGCCCGGTGTGATCGCCCATTGTGGTTCAGTAAAAGTCACTTCTAGACAATCCGTGTCTTGCTGGCTCACCGTGCAAGCCGCATCTTTCTGACGATAGCGGGTTTTCGCCGAGCACTGGAATGGCATGGTAGGAGCTGTTCCAGCTACCCAGTGCAATTGATGGCATAATAACCGCGGTTGTAACAACCAGGGGTGATCGTGCTGTTGATCGACAATTAGCACGTTTTTTGCTATGTCCTTGTGCACCACGTACCACGGCAGTTCCTTGCCTCCGGCTTGGCCACCAATACCTAACCCTTGACGCTGACCTAGAGTATAAAACATGAGGCCCTGGTGTTGTCCTATTATTTTGCCAGCTGTCGTATGGATTTCTCCGGGTCTTGCCAGTAAATACTCAGATAGGAAGTTCTTGAATTTACGCTCACCAATAAAACAAATACCTGTGCTATCTTTTTTATGGGCATTGCCAAAACCCGCCTGGGCAGCAATGGCCCGCACTTCCGTTTTGGGCAAACTGCCCACGGGAAATAAGCTGCGTGCTAATGGATGCTGTTGCAAGGTATAGAGAAAATAGCTTTGGTCTTTGGTTTCATCTAAACCACGTAATAATTCATAGCCGTTGGGAGTCTGGCGGCTGCGCGCATAATGGCCAGTCGCCATATAATCAGCCCCCTGGGTTATGGCATAATCTAGGAAGGCTTTAAACTTGATTTCTTGGTTACAAAGTATATCTGGGTTAGGGGTGCGGCCTGCCGCGTATTCATTTAAAAAATGCTGGAAGACGCGATCCCAATACGCTTCAGCAAATCGCACCATTTGCAGAGGAATGGCCAAGTGTTTGCATACTGCCTTAGCATCCTGCCAGTCTTGGTTGGCACTGCAAAACGGGTCAGCAGGGTCGTCCCAATTTTGCATGAATATTCCCTGGACCTCGTGGCCTTGTTTTTGCAATAATAATGCGGCGACTGCAGAATCTACACCGCCAGAAATACCGACAATTACACGCTTTTTCACACGATCTCTCGTAAAATTTTAAAACAGAAATTTCTAGGAATTCTCCTAAACAGACTCTCGCACAACATCGTCTAAAGTAGCCGACTAGAGAATATCATAAAAACAGCAATAGGAAAAACTAGCTATGATGCATGATTCCAGGGGCAAAACCGAATATTGCGATGCCAGGCTAGAAGAACAGAGCCAAAATTTCACCGATGAGCTTATACATTTGGATAATGTGCTTGAAGGGATTGTCAAATCATGCTTATCACAAGAAATAAAATCAAACAGTTCAACGCCTTCGCTCGATAAATTACAACATTTGCTTGCCACTAGCCGAGTATTTGGCAAATTGTCATTTTCAGACTTACTTTCCCCCACTAGAAATTATTTTTTTAGACAACAAGCTCTTATTATCTTTAGAAATTATCATGCATTTCTTTCAAGACAATTAAACAAAGATGATCTGATTGTTTTTTCTGAACAACAAGGAAGAAATGCCGGAATTTTTAATTTAATTCTAGTGAAACTAGAAAAGCTGTCGAATATCATGCTATTATTCAATATTGAAAAAAACAATCACTCACCCGTCCTTTCATCTCTGAATTCACATACCGATTCCGATGAAAATCTTTATTATAATGAAAATTCCACAACCAAATCTTCCAGTCATGCAGTAGAAGATTCTGACATTTATGCACGGGCAATTTATTTTGGCGTAGATAAATCAGCAGAAAATTCCCTCACCGAAATGCGAGTCCATTATAAATTATTCTTGGATAAAGCCAACGAGTTTATGGATATCCTAAGATTACGTCGCCGTCTTTATCCATACAAACAAAAATGGCGTAGCCTATGTGACTCTCTTACTGATTTTTTAAGCTTGCCGTCAATATCACCATTTGCCGTCTGGAAAGAGGGAAAAATAGACTCTCTGAAATTAAAAGAAATAGCTCAATCCCAAGCCCAACCATTACAAAAGGAAATCAGAGAAAAATTATCAAGTATCCTTGGTATTTCCCAACAGTTAACTGAGCTCAGGAAGGAAGCACAACAGACAGAGGAATTTTTCAGCCAAATACCTCCCCTAGCCCCACCAATTCTCGATTTTAAAAAAATAACACAGCGCAGCGAGTTGTTAGACAGAAAACAAACCCATTTTCTAGAAGAAGAATCAATTAAAGTACACCCTCTTACCGAACAAATAACAAAACTACTCACAGATAACCCAAGAATACCAGAAGATCTCCATCAGTTACTTTTAGATTTCCTAGACTACTCTAAGCAAACCGGTGAATTTCAGCCGGTTGCTGATGCCCCTATTGATCGCCAGCAAAATCAACAGTTCCTCCTATTTATGAGTAAATGCTGTCGAGTGTGCAATGTGGCCGAGAAATCGGGTCCTGACACGATAGAAAATGACCGCTTATCTTATTTTTATTTTCTAAGAGTCACCATCCAACAACAACTATCGGCAATTCAGGCCAAATACAGTCGGTCTAATGATGAGCAATTAAAAACTCGGTTGCAACAGAGCTGGACTGTTCTTTCTTTTCTATATCATTCGTTGTTTTTTGACCCAGTACCTTTGGAAAAGATTGTCATTGCTTGCGATGATTTAATAAAAGCATGCTCAGAGTCCTGCTCACCACCTGACCTACTTCCCTCACTTAAAGCATTATTGGATCAGTGTTTTACTGCACAATTAACCCTTCGACAGGGCAAAGATTTCTCTTCTATTGACACTATCCTCGCCAATAAAGTATCGATCGAAAAACAAATTTCGGCGAATGTCCAAGCAATGGTGGAAGTCGGGGAAAATTTAGAAGCGGCAGAGTGCTTAAAAAGTAGAGTCTTGCATTCCATTAGCTTCTTATTTGCAGGCATTCGTAGTTTAGCAGCCTCACATAGTTCTCTTGCAATACGCAGCTTTGAACAGCCAAAATCCACATCTCCATTTTTTAATTTGTTTGCCAGAGTTCAGAGTCTTATGTCCCGGCCAGCGGTTATTGATGATTCACCTGATATAGATGACATGAAGCAACCGTCGTCCAAATTTACATTTTTCGATAACAAAGAGCGAAGTCCATTACATACTCTACCCAACGAATTAAAACAGATTTTAATGACGCCTTTGGATATCTTTAAAGGCGAGACCGATCGCGATACGCTCGTAGCAAAAGGGAACTTGTTTTTAGATTTATGTGTGAAAGCTCAATTAATCACGCTTAGACGCAATTCTCAGCTGAAAAAGCTTCTTTTGGGATCCTTAGTCAATTCCAGGCATGAATTAAAGGTCCTACAATCAGAAGTAATCAAAAATCTAGACAGATTATTCGAAGAGAATCCAACCTATGAGGAAAGATACAAAAATATTCTCAATAGGAAAATGGACGGTTTTATGGGAGATTATATTCGCAAAGTAAAGATATACGCTGGCCGAAGTCAGCCACGGGACGCAAAGAGGTTGCATAGACATTAAAAAACGCATGCCTAATTAGACTTTCTCTTTTTTGCCTAAAATTTTACGTACCATGATCAAATCTGCTTCCGTATTCACATCGTGGGGCACACTTTCCACAGTCTGAGTCAAATGGATGCGGCCACCATTCC
This sequence comes from uncultured Gammaproteobacteria bacterium, assembly GCA_963797335.1. Lineage (GTDB taxonomy): Bacteria > Pseudomonadota > Gammaproteobacteria > JAURND01 > JAURND01 > CAWCOU01. The sequence goes on from CAWCOU010000008.1 coordinate 144,999, forward strand.
ACAATATCCGCAATTGTTCCAACTTTTCCATTTGCTCTAGTGGCGAAGTTTCCCATTCCATATATTCTTGTATCGAAGATACACGGTAAGCATAGATACCGACATGGCGATAATGATCGGTGGTCAATGGTTGATTTTTTTGGGGGGGTATTTGAAAATTTTCACGATCCCAGGCAATCGGTCCTCGGCTAAAATACAATGCATAGCCACGCTTGTTCATCACTACTTTTACGCAATTGGGATCAAATAATTCTTCGATGGTTTTTACAGGTTCATACAGGGTGGCGACGCGGGCATTTTCGTATTTTTCGAGATCCTCGGCAACTTGGCGGATAACCGCAGGTGGCACCAAGGGCTCATCCCCTTGCAAATTAACAATTACCTCATCTTCCAGATAACCCAAAGCCACCACCGCTTCAGACAAGCGTTCAGTACCGCTGGGATGGTCAGGGGAAGTCATGCAAACAGTCGCGCCAAAATCTTCTGCTACTTTGCGGATGCGATCATCATCAGTGGCAATCACGACGCTTTCAGCGCCACTGGCTATACCGCGTTCATATACGTGCTGAATCATGGGTTTGCCAGCAATATCCAACAGCAATTTACCAGGCAATCGGGTTGACGCATAGCGCGCCGGAATAATGATTCTAAAGTCCATCACAATACCTCACGGTTCATGAGCTCTGGCACCCTCTTTCCTTAGCACAAACATTTCCATCCTGGGGCTGAGCTGTTACTACGGTTCAATCACTCGCCTAGCTCTATCTTCCAACATAACGGGGATACCGTCAGTGATTGGATAGGCTAACTTATCCCATTGACAGATCAATTCCTGCTGTTCTTTTTGATACTGTAATTTACCTTTGCAGATTGGGCATGCCAAGATTTCCAGCAATTTATAATCCATCGCGTCGACCTTCACCCTCACTAATAATGGTCGGGACGGCAGGATTTGAACCTGCGACCCCTTGCACCCCATGCAAGTGCGCTACCAAACTGCGCTACGCCCCGATAAAAACTCAGCCTCAGGAAATGTTATATTTCTCCGTCAAACTCAACGGAAGACAATACCCTGAGCTCACATAAAACGATTTAACTAAGTGGTAATTTCCAAATCTAACAACAATTGTTCTAATTCCTGCAACGTATGCTGCATTAACTCTACGGTCGATGTTTTTTCTACCGGTGCTTCGGGTATTTGCATTAATTGTGCGCGCGCACCCTCGATAGTGAAACCTTGCACGTATAAAAGTTCCTTGATTTTACGGACCAAGAGCACATCTTTACGTTGATAATACCTGCGATTCCCTCGACGCTTTACTGGGCTTAACTGAGGAAATTCCTGCTCCCAATAACGCAATACATGCGCTTTCACTTGGCACAACCTGCCCACTTCGCCAATGCTGAAGTAGAGCTTATCTGGTATCAGCGGTAATTCGCCTTCACTCAGTGGGTTCAACCCTTGCTGTTGTTGCATAACTGGCAACCCTTGTCTTTAACTTCTCGCCTGCCCTGAACGTGACTACCCGTCGTGCCGAAATAGGTACTGCTTGACCTGTCTTGGGGTTCCTTCCTGGGCGCTGTCTTTTATCGCGCAACGTAAAGATACCGAAACCCGAAAGTTTCACCTCTTCACCTTGCTCCAATGCATCGCAAATCTCAGCAAAAAGTAGTTCCACGACTTCTTTTGCTTCGCGCTTATTGATGCCCAGCACATTAAAAAGATGGTTGACTAAATCCGCTTTGGTCACTGCCATCGTTATTCCCTCAAAATTGCCTGATAATTAACTGCCAATGTCTTAACTACTTTCTTAACCATTTCATCTACTTCCGCGTCTCTTAGAGTCCGAAATCCTAACTGAAAGGTCAAGCTTAACGCAACACTTTTTTTCCCAGGCTCTATTCCTGTACCCCGATAGATATCAAATAATTGTACCGATTGCAATGCGTTATCACCACCCGCCCACACCGTAGCGCGAATCTGTTGATAGGAAATTTCTTCTGCCAAAATAACGGCAATGTCTCGACGAATGGAAGGGTACTTAGAAGGTGGCGAATATTTGGGTAACGTCGATTGCCGAATATCATTCAAGGACAGCTCAAATAAATACGTTTGCAGGGGAAGATTTAACGCCTGCTGTACTTTGGGATGCAACTCCCCGACATATCCTATGGCTTTTTCATTCAACAACACCTGAGCGGTTCGGCCTGGATGCAATGCCGGATGAACCGCGGGCGAAAATTGCAAACCTATCCCAATCAATTTGGCCAATGCTTCGATATCTGCCTTGACATCGAAAAAATCCAAAGGTCGTTGCCGCAGGCCCCATTGTTCCGGTGTCATAGGACCAATGGCGATGCCACCCATTCTTGCGTACTCTTGCAGGCCTTTTTCTTCTTGGATAAAGCACGTGCCCATCTCAAATAAACGAACTCGCAGCTGCTGTCGGTGGATATTATACAGGGCTGATTGTATCAAACCCGGCCAAAGTGTCGTACGCATCACCGACATTTCCGAGGAAATAGGGTTGCTTAGCGCCAATGGCTCATGATCCGGATCCAATAAATGCGCGTGTTTAGGATCGATAAAACTATAATTAATCGCTTCGTAATAACCTCGGTTCATCCAAAAATGATGGATATTTAATAGCGGTAACTTCCGCTCCGAGTGGGGTAGCATCACGAGGGGAGCTGGCAACATTTGAATGGGAATTTGGTTATACCCGTAAATTCTAGCCAGCTCTTCAATTAAATCAATTTCCAAGTGCAGATCAAAACGATAACTGGGGATAGTCACCTCCCAACTTTCCCCGAAAACCCGCAGCTTCATGCCTAAATGTTGGAGTATCCGTTCAATTCTGGCCGAGTCCATGTTCATCCCTAACACTCGCTCAATTCGATCTCGCCGTAATTTAATCATCACTGGCGCCGGTAGATTTTCTCTGCTGACGGCAGTCGTTATGGGGCCAGCTTGACCACCGACAATTTCTAACAGTAATTTGGTCGCGAGTGTTAAGGCATGAATCGGTAAATCAGGGTCGACTCCTCGTTCAAAGCGATGGCCGGCATCACTTTGCAGAGGATAATGACGTAACGTCGGGCATATGGTATCAATCGTAAAAAAAGCACTTTCTAAAAAAATATCCGTCGTTTCAGCGGTGACTGCCGAAGAGGCTCCCCCCATAATACCCGCTATGGCGAGGATTTTTTCTGCATCAGCAATGACTAATGCCGGCTGGTCTAAATTCAGCGTTTGGCCATCCAACAAGCTGACTTTTTCATCGGCGACACTGTGGCGTACGACAATGCCCTTGCTAATGGTGTTCAGATCAAAGGCGTGCATGGGTTGGCCCAACTCCAACATCACGTAGTTCGCGACATCGACGACCGGATGGATACTACGCACGCCACTGCGACGTAATCGTTCTTGCATCCATAATGGAGTTACTGCATCCGTTCGTATGCCACGAATAATGCGACCCAGGTATTTCGGGCAAGCTACTGGCGCTAAAATGCGCACTGGCAACGTATCTTTAATAGTCGGAGCAATTTCTTCTTTTTTGGATAAGGTCAATAACTGTCCGGAAAGTACTGCCACTTCCCGCGCCATACCGACGATGCTGAGGCAATCGCCACGATTAGGCGTAATACTGACTTCCAAGATATGATCCGGTAACCGTAAATAGGTTTTGAAATCCTCACCGACAGATGCATCGACGGGCAATTCCAAGATACCTTCGCTGGTCTCAGCAAGACCTAATTCGGAAGCTGAACACAGCATACCTTCCGAAGCGACACCGCGTATCTTCGAATGTTTAATTTTAATTTGATTAGGAAGTTCAGCCCCTACCAAAGCCACCACCACATTAATACCCGCCCTGGCGTTGGCCGCGCCGCAGACAATGGTCAACTGGCTTTCTAAACCAACATCGACCTGACAAACCCGGAGACGATCGGCATTAGGATGTGGTTCCACACCGACAATTTTCCCCACTTTAATCTGCGCCAATTCCTCACCAATCGCGGTGACGCTATCGACCTCAAGCCCGGCCAGGGTGAGCCTTTCTGTCAGCTGTTTTAGGCTGATCTTCGGGTCTATCCAATCACGCAACCAATTTTCGCTAAACTTCATTAAAATTGCTCCAAGAAACGAATGTCATTCTCGAAAAGTTTTCGCAAGTCGTCAATACCGTAACGAAGCATGGCAATACGATCGATACCCAGACCAAAAGCAAAACCGGTATAGCGCTCAGCGTCGATACCCGCCATGGTTAAAACGTTGGGGTGGACCATCCCACACCCCAATACTTCCAACCAGCCTGTGTGTTTGCAGACCCGACACCCTTTGCCTTCACACAGCACACAGGCAATATCGGCTTCTGCCGAAGGTTCGGTAAACGGGAAATAAGAAGCTCGAAACCGGAAGCTGAGCTCCTTTTTCAAATAACTGATTAAAAAAATCTTGCAGCATGCCTTTTAAATGCGCCATGGTGCAATGTTCGTCGACTAGTAAACCTTCTAATTGATGGAACATGGGGGTATGGGTTTGATCGGAATCGCAACGATAAACTCTGCCCGGGGTGATGACTCGTAAAGGCGGCGACATTTGTTCTAAGGCACGAATTTGCACGGGAGAAGTGTGGGTGCGTAACAACCGGCCATCATCAAAATAAAACGTATCATGCATGGCGCGGGCCGGGTGATGGGTGGGAAAGTTTAAAGCGGCGAAGTTGTGGTAATCATCCTCTACTTCGGGGCCATCGACAACCACAAAACCAATCGATGTGAATAATTGCACAATGCGTTCCATAATACGGGTAATCGGATGACGACTACCCATCGTCAGGTGAGCCCGCCCCGGCAAGGTCACGTCAATGGCCTCTTCTTGTAGTCGTTTATTTAGTTCCTGATCTTGAAAATAAGCGACTCGCTGATTTAACTGTTCCAGGAGTTGCTGCTTAGCCACATTGACTACCTGCCCTGCCTGGGAACGTGCTTCCGCTGGCAAGCCACCCAGTTGTTTTAATACCTCAGTGAGTTCACCTTTTTTACCAAAAAAACGGGTTCGCACCTGTTCCAGATCGGGCAAATTTCCGACTACCGCGATCATTTGCTGCGCTTCGTCTTGAATTTTATTGATTTGTTTCTCGATGGTTATCGTCGCATTTTCAGTCATTACTTTTTCCAACAGGATTAAAAAAGGAAACTCTCGTCACTTAATGCCTATGCCCGCTGTGGGCGCAGAGAAGGGAACTATTTTTGTATTGTTAAGATGCTTCTAATGACAATAACTGCACTTGTTTCAGCTGGCCTTGTTCGGAAAAGTCATAGGCAACATTGGCATGGCCAGCTAACTCACAGTTAGGGCAACCGTTCATAATGTTAAATCGGAACACTAGCCGAAGTCCACGACCATCCGGGGATGGCGCCGTTTGAGGTAATCCTTCGACAATAGACCATAACTGTGCTTTCGGAAATCGGTTTTTAATTTGTGAAAAAATGGCATCTTTCGTGATATCTACCGCTTGGGCCTGTGGGCCGGAGGTGATATTGACCAAATCGCCACTGCCGCTAATGGCGTAAAAATCACCGGGGTAATTCATGCCAAAACGTTGCACGTGCAACAAATCCAATTGCGCCTGCGGGTAATGCTTGATTAAATCAATCTCATCCCTTAATGAAAAATTGATCGCCGCGGCAAACGCTAAAAACTGCTGGCAAGCCGGATTAGTCAATCGAGTTAAACACGATTGATAATGCATATTATCTGTCGAGCGGACGCACATAACCGTTGCCATCCGTCCGCAGCTGATAAATGCGGCACTATTTAGACCACCGGCAAACGCGTTAGTAGGCGTCGATTGCGTTGTCAGTGGTTGCGGCCCTGAGGTAGCAGCAGGCGTAGCAGATGTGGTATTAGCAGGCGGTGCTGAGGGATTGGGGGGTGGAACAGCGGCAGGATTAGGATTCACCAACGGTGGCACTGTCGCGTCATCGGGGACTGGCGGCGCTGCTAAAGAAGGAGTGGCTGATTCAGCCGTTGTACTGGCTGGCAATGCCGCTGGGGCAGATGGCGTGGGGTTACCGTTCTCCCCGATGACGTATTGTTGCGTCGGCATCGGGCCTAACGAATCGAGGGGATTAACCCCATCCAGTGTCGCTGCAAATATACATTTGCCGGAGAGAAACACCAGTAATACTAGCCACCAGCGAACTCGCTCAGCAAACATCATTCTCATGCTTTAATCAAAGCCGCTTTTGCTTGTTCGACAATAGCGGTAAACGCTTGTTCATTGAACACGGCTAAATCCGCCAAAACTTTACGATCAATCGTAATCGCTGCTTTTTTCAAGCCAGCCATTAGGCGACTATAGGATAAACCCAGTTCTCGGGCTTTGGCATTGACTCGAATGATCCATAATGCACGGAATTGACGCTTGCGTTGACGTCGATCACGGTACGCATATTGCCCGGCCTTAATGGCCGATTGTTTAGCTACCCGAAACACGCGGCTACGAGCACCATAGTGGCCTTTGGTAAGTTTTAATATTTTTTTATGACGTGCCCTAGCTTGCACACCACGTTTGACTCTTGGCATAGACTTTTCCTCTTTACATAACGTTCAATAATCGAAAAATGCTTTTAATATCGCTGGGGTGAACCATAGCGCCACTGCGTAGATGACGCTTACGCTTCATCTTTTTCTTCGTCAAAATGTGATTACGAAACGCTGATTTGTGTTTTACGCCGTTCTTCGTCAGGCGAAAACGCTTGGTTGCTCCACTATTAGTTTTCTGCTTAGGCATATCAGTTTACTCAATAAATTAACAACAGACCCTATTTTTTCTTGGGGCCAATGACCATGGTAATTTGCTTACCTTCTAACTTGGGCCGCTGTTCGATAAGGCCCAGCTCTCCAATGTCCTGCTCCACTCGCCGTAATAATGCTTGACCCTGCTCTTGGTAAGCCATCTCGCGGCCACGGAAACGCACAGTAAACTTGACCTTATCACCGTCTTCCAAAAAGCGCAAGGCGCTGCGTAATTTTACCTGGTAATCACCTACATCGGTGCCGGGGCGCATCTTAATTTCTTTCAGCTGTACCTGTTTCTGCTTCTTCTTTTGTAAAGTTAATTTTTTACTTTGCTCGAAGCGGTACTTGCCGTAATCCATGATACGACAAACCGGCGGGGTCGCTTGAGGGGCGATTTCAACCAAATCTAACCCAGCTTCTTCCGCCTGTTGTAATGCCTGCCGCAGCTTCACTGCCCCTAGTTTGTCACCCTCGGCGCTGATCAAAAATACCTCGGGCACCGCTATTTCTTCATTTACTCGTGTTTTTTTAACTGAAATTTTTTCTTCCTCCGTTCATTTCGGTGGTAGCTGGGTAGAACCACTGCGGTTCTTGATTTCTGCCGTTACTTTTTCAATAAAGGCAGAAATGGTCATACTACCCAGATCGCTGCCAGACTGAGTGCGCACCGCCACACAACCGTCTGCTTTTTCCCGCTCACCAATAATGAGTTGATAGGGAATGTGTCTTAATGAGTGTTCGCGGATTTTAAAGCCGATTTTTTCATTTCTCAAGTCCGCTTCAGCCCTCAAGCCCTGATTTTCCAATAATTTCTGTAATTCCTGCGCATATTCCCGCTGTTGGTCGGTAATATTCAAGATTACTATTTGCGTCGGCGCCAACCATAAGGGGAGATGACCGGCGTATTCTTCCAGCAATATACCCATAAACCGTTCAAAGGTGCCAATCATCGCACGATGCAACATGACCGGAACCTGCCGACTGCTGTCTTCCGCAATGTAATGAGCACCCAAGCGCTCAGGCATGAGAAAATCCACTTGTAAAGTGCCACATTGCCAAACACGCTGTAAGCAATCTTGCAGAGAAAACTCGACTTTCGGACCGTAAAAAGCGCCTTCTCCCGGTTGAAAACTCCAGGGCAGACCACTGGCATTGAGCACGTCTTCCAAGGCTTTTTCTGCTTTATCCCAGGTAGAATCCAATCCCATGCGTTTGGCAGGGCGGGTGGATAATTTAACGATCAACTGAGTGAAACCAAAATCAGCATAAACCTCTTGCAGCTGCTCAATAAAGCGGGCGGCCTCTTCTGCCACCTGGTTTTCCATACAAAAAATATGGCCGTCATCCTGAACAAAGTTACGAACTCGCAGTAGCCCATGCAAGCTACCCGAAGGCTCATTGCGGTGGCAGGAACCAAACTCCGCCAAGCGCAGCGGCAAATCGCGGTAACTGCGCAAACCCTGCTTGAACACCTGCACATGGCAAGGGCAGCTCATGGGTTTGACGGCATATTGACGGGATTCTGATTCCGAGTAAAACATGTCGTCGCCGAATTTTTCCCAATGACCGGATTTTTCCCATAGGCTACGGTCCAAGAGTTGGGGTGTTCGTATCTCCTGGTAACCGTACTGACGCAGTTTGCCGCGTAAATACTGCTCCAATACCTGGTAAATAATCCAACCCGCCGGATGCCAAAACACCATGCCAGGGGCTTCTTCCTGGATGTGAAACAAATCCAGTTTTTTCGCAATTTTTCGATGATCGCGTTTTTCGGCTTCTTCGATGCGATGCAAATGGTCTTGTAGCGCTTTCTTATCGGCAAAAGCCGTACCATAGATGCGCTGTAACATCTCGTTATTGGCATCACCGCGCCAATAAGCGCCGGATAGTTTGGTTAATTTAAATGCCTTTAACATCCCCGTGCGCGGCACATGAGGGCCGCGACATAAATCTGTAAAATCGCCTTGGCTATATAGCGTAAGGGTTTCGCTTTCGGGAATGTCGGCAATGATCAGCGCCTTGTATTCTTCGCCCATGGCTCGAAACTGGGCAATAGCCTCATCGCGGCTGATGGTGCGTCGAGTGACGGGGTAATCTTGTTTTGCCAGTTCCCCCATGCGGGCCTCAATGGCTTCTAAGTCGGCAGGGGTAAATCCCGCCGGATACGCAAAATCGTAATAAAAGCCATCCGTGATAACGGGACCGATGGTGACTTGCGCGGAGGGGAACAATTGTTTGACGGCATGTGCCAACAAATGCGCGGTGGAATGCCTGATAACCTCTAACCCTTCCGGGTCTTTATCGGTCAGAATAGCCACTTCTGCGTCATGGGTTAGTAAATACGAGGTATCCACTAACTTGCCGTCCACCTTGCCAGCCAAAGCGGCTTTCGCCAAACCAGGGCCGATAGCCTGCGCCAGCTCGGCCACGCTGACGGGCTGCGGGAATGTTTTTTTCTGACCATCAGGCAGAGTGATGACGGGCATGACTGATTTTCCTAAAACGGGATTTTCCGCTAAATTTTGCATTGGCAAGAATATCGAGTGAAAAGGTGGATATGCTACCAAAAAAGAACCATTCGGCGCAAACGTTATCTAGGCCGCGGTGAAAACCAGCAAATATCTTCTATACTAACTGTATCTGTGCATTTCATTATGCAAATATTATAAATTACTAATTATAGAGGAATTTTATATGAAAAATAAATGCTTGGTTTTTGCTATCGCCGCTACCTTATCCGGCTCGCCCCTATTAACGCTTGCTGATTCAGAAGCTTCCCAAAATACGAGTATGACTGAACAATCCAGTGCTTCTTCACAGTCCTCGGAAAAAATGGGTCAAGAAAAAGTCGGCGCTGTTTTTGAAACACTGAATATTATTAACCAAAGTGAAATCAATGCAGCCGATGAAGCTTTAAAAAGATCATCCAATGATGATGTGAAAAAATTTGCAGACACGATGAAGACCGATCATTCGGCTAATCTGGATGCTACCAAAAAGCTGAGTGATCAACTGAACATACAGCCTGTGGAAACAGACCACACTAAGATGTTAGAGACAAAAGAAACTGATCAATTGAAGAAACTGGATGCTGCTTCGGATCAAAATTTTGACAAGGAATACATGAGTGCGATGGTTAAAGGTCATCAAGCTGCACTGCAGTTGATTGATCGAAAACTGTTACCAAAAGCTAGCAACCCAGATGTAGTTAGTTTTTTAAAGGATACTAGAGCAACGGTTGCTCATCATTTAGAAATGGCTCAAGAAGTACAAAAAAGCTTAAAATAATGGAAAACGTAAATACCGCTCATATAACGTATCTTCCACAATATGGGCGGTATCTGCGATTTAATAACGATGTAATTCTGTCAGAGGCCAACGAGGTCTAGCCGTAATCGCAAGATCCGTATCGATTTCGCCCAAACTCATTCGACAATGACCTGCGTAGGCAATCATCGCTGCATTATCCGTACAAAATTCCAGACGAGGATAGAATAATCGGCCCTCACTTGAACTACCCAGGTGATGCTGCAATGCTTGTCTTAATCGATGGTTAGCACTGACCCCTCCTGAAATAACCAATCGTTGCAAACCCGTTAGTTGCATCGCCCGCAAACATTTTCCCACCAAGGTCGCTACCACTGCTTCTTCAAACGCACGCGCAATATCTGCCCGGGTCTTTTCATCAGGACCGTATTTACGCCAAGTAGTCACTGCACAGGTTTTTAAACCACTGAAGCTAAAATCTAAATTCGGCCTATCTAACATGGGGCGGGGAAAGTGGAAATGGTCGGGGTCACCTTGGCGCGCCAATTCCGATAATAACGCACCACCGGGGTAGGATAACCCCAGTAATTTAGCGGTTTTGTCGAAGGCCTCCCCAACGGCATCATCCAAAGTCTCTCCTAATATTTCATACTGGCCCAAGCCTTGCACCGCGATTACTGCGGTATGCCCTCCTGAAACCAACAAGGCAAGAAAAGGAAACTCTGGCTTATGGACTTCCAACATAGGCGCTAACAAATGGCCTTCTAAATGATGAATTCCTAATGTCGGAATACCCCAGGCCAAGCCTAGACTACGCGCTAATGCAGCCCCCACCAACAAGGCACCCATTAACCCAGGCCCGGCAGTATAAGCGATACCGTTTATCTGCTGTGCGGCGATTCCCGCTTCCTTCATCACCTGTTGAATCAACGGCAGTAATTTGCGTAAATGATCACGGGATGCGAGTTCCGGCACCACTCCACCGTATTCGGCATGAAGCTTTATTTGGCTGAACAGTACGTGCGCCAACAAGCCACCATCGGTTTCGTAAACGGCGGCGGCAGTTTCATCGCAAGAAGTTTCTATACCCAAGATATGCATAATGAGCCACTCTTTGTTAATGCTTTATTAACTCTTTGCCTTAGGAAGGTAAAACAGGTAAAGTGCTCCGCCTGCTCGTTTAAATAATAATAAAATAACTTCTCACCCCCCAACTCCGTCGTTCCGCGGACAATCCCGGATCAAGTCCGGGAGCGGGACGACGTGCGGGTAGTTACATAATAAAAAGGACTATTCGATGGATGAAACCATAATGATAAAAACTTGGCAAGATGTTCTTTCCAGCGAAAAAAAACAGCCGTATTTTTTGAATATATTGAATTTTTTAAAAACCGAGCAAGCCCAAGGGAAAAAAATTTACCCCAAGTCCGCCGATATTTTTAATGCGTTTAAATACACACCTTTTGAAGCAGTGAAAGTAGTTATTCTTGGCCAAGATCCCTATCACGGCCCCAATCAAGCCCATGGACTTTGCTTCTCTGTGCAAATGGGCATTACTCCCCCTCCTTCCTTACAAAATATTTTTAAGGAATTACACGACGATGTGAATATTCCGCTACCCGCTCACGGCAATTTAGAAAATTGGACAAAACAGGGGGTTTTGCTTCTCAATACCGTATTGACGGTAGAAGCAGGTAAAGCGCAGTCTCATGCTAATATCGGTTGGGAACAATTTACCGATAAAGTGATTCGCGTTTTAAATGATGAGAAAGAGGGCTTGATTTTCCTTCTCTGGGGTTCTCCCGCGCAGCGTAAAGGTCAAATCATTAACACCGAACGACATCATGTCTTAAAAGCCCCCCACCCTTCCCCACTCTCCGCCCACCGCGGCTTTCTGGGCTGCCGCCATTTTTCTAAAACAAATTTGTTATTGCGGCAAATGGGAAAAGAAGAAATTAATTGGCAGCTTTAGGCGGCGTTGTTGAATAAATCCAAATAACTCCTTCTCCCCGTGTGGGAGAAGGTGCCGAAGGCGGATGAGGGGTTTAAAATAAAACAAAAATGCATTATTTTTTAAGTATGCTCAAGCACCCCAGCTTTAGGCAGAGGGCTTTATAGCCCATAAAGACATGAAGTCTGATATTGGCATTGTTAACAAATGGGGCTCTTCGTATAAAACGAGCAGGCGATCCGCTTGCTCTTCTGGAAAGTGGGCTAATACGCTATTGTGGTATTTTTTCTTTAATAAAGGAATGCCTTCCGGCCGCCGTTGGCGGTGACCGACGGGGAAATCCACGAGGATTTCTTCGGTGGCGCTACCGTCTTTAAAAAACACTTGAATGGCATTACCGATAAAACGTTTATCCGGGTCGAAATAATCCTTAGTAAATTGCGCCTCTTCTTGCAGTGTCATCTTTTCTCGTAAACGGTCAATGCGTGGATCGGCAGCAGTGGTGTCTTCGTAATGATCGGCAGTGAGTTCCCCATAAATCAAACCAATAGCGACAATATATTGCAGGCAATGATCGCGATCCGCTGGATTATAGAGCGGCCCCGTTTTATTCAAAATGCGCATTGCTGGTTCTTGAGTGCGTATGACGATACGATCAATATCCTCTAATCGCTGCTTAACCTTAGGATGCAAAGCAATAGCGCACTCCACCGCAGTTTGCGCATGGAATTCGGCGGGGTAGGAAATTTTAAATAAAATATTTTCCATCACATAACTGCCGTAGGTACGAGGAAATTTAAACGGCTGGCCCTTAAAATAAACATCGTATAATCCCCAGCCTTTAGCAGTTAAAACACTGGGATACCCTTTTTCACCCTTCAAGGTCAGTAAAGCCAAATAAACACCGCGGGCGGTGGCATCGCCAGCTGCCCAGGATTTACGAGCGCCAGTATTAGGGGAATGACGATAGGTACGCAAACTTTGACCATCCACAAATGCCTGCGATATAGCTGCACACACCTGCTGATAATCACCACCCAAGAGCTGCGTGACCACTGCGGTCGTCGCTACCTTCACGTAAACGACATGATCGAGGCCAACTCGGTTAAAGCCATTGGCTATGGCCAGCACACCCTGAATCTCATGCGCTTTAATCATGGCAGTGAATAAATCGCGCATCAGTAACGGCGGTTGTTGGAACAGTGAGGGGTTGCGGTCTCGGTAATCTGTGACGGCTAATAATCCACCGAGATTGTCGGAAGGATGGGCCCATTCTTGAGCCAACCAGGTGTCGTTGTAATCCAGCCAACGAATTAACAGGCCGATATTGAATGCTGCTTGCACTGGATCTAATACCAATGAAGTGCCTGGCACCCTGGCCCCGTTGGTTAACACGGCATTGGGCACGATGGGTCCTACCAATTGCGTGCACGCAGGATAACTCAATGCCAATAAGGCGCAGGCCAGACTATCCATTAAACAGAGACGAGCCGTGTCATAGGCTAAGTGGCTGTCAATGGTGGCATGGCAAACATAATCGGCTATTTGTTGTATTTCGGGATCGTAATCGGGTCGTCGATTATCCGTCAGGTGCGACATCATTTTTTCTCATCATATAGTATAGGTATTGAAACCCTTTCCTACGGATATATTTCCAGCTACACTTCGGCTAAAAATAATCTACTAAGCGCAGGTTAGCTTGCGATCCATCGGAGGGGAGTTAAGTGTCCAATCTTACTGTCAAAAAAGCGGTTTTTCCAGTAGCCGGTTTAGGTACTCGATTTTTACCAGCGACCAAAGCCAATCCAAAAGAAATGTTACCCATCGTCGATAAGCCGCTTATCCAATATGCCGTGGAAGAGGCGATTTCCGCTGGCGTTAAACAATTAATTTTTGTCACTAGCACCACAAAACGCGCTATTGAAGACCATTTTGATTCTAATTATGAATTAGAGTCCAAATTGGAAGAGCGCAGCGAATACGAACTATTAGATATTGTGCGAGATATTTTACCTACCAGTGTCACCTGTGTATACATTCGCCAGGCCAATCCCCTAGGACTTGGTCATGCGGTATTATGCGCCAAGCATTTGGTCGGCAACGAACCTTTTGCAGTACTACTGGCTGACGATTTGATTCATGAAAGCAAAGATGGCTGCTTGAAAAATATGCTGCCTTATTATGAGATGTTTGGCTCCAGTGTGATCGCGGTAGAACGCGTACCGCACGAAGACACGCGCAAATACGGCATTGTCGGTTTAGAAAACAGCCAGGAGCCTCAAGGCAAAATTAGCACGATTGTTGAAAAACCTTCGCCCGAACAAGCTCCTTCTGATTTAGGCGTGGTGGGCCGATATATTCTGACGCCACGGATTTTTACTATGCTGGAAGAAACGTTAAAAGACAGCCACGGCGAAGTGCAACTAACGGATGCCATTTTTCGGTTGTTACAACATGAGGCCGTTTATTGTTATCGGCTAAGGGGGCAGCGTTACGATTGTGGTAGTAAGCTTGGCTATCTTCAAGCCACAGTGGCTTATGCTTTAAAGCATCCGGAATTGGCATTGGGATTTCGGGCTTATTTACAGGGTTTATTAGAGCCTAGTTTGCTTTAATGCCACATGGTGGCAGCTGCGCTTTGCCCACCCTACAAATGGTGTCGGGAAAGCGCAGCGTATTCAACCAATGGGCGTAGGGTGGGCAAAGCGCAGCGTGCCCACCACGGGCTGCAATTATGCGGAGAGCTTAAAGCGTTGCATTTGTCGTTTGACGATGTTGGTAATTTCGATAGCGGTGGCTAGCGCCATTTTACCATCCAATCCAGAAACCACCGGGGGTTTGTTCTCACGAATGGAATGTAAGAAGGCGACAATCTCATCTCGCAGGGCATCCCCTTGTTCAAAAGCTTGTTCTTCGCAGATAATTTCCGGGATACCCGGAAACATTTCATTAATTCCTTTGCGATGAATAGCCAGCTGTTTATGCTGTAAATCCAAGGAGATATACGCTTCTTGTTGAAAAAGTCGTAATTTGCGCTCCTGCTTCAGGCTGACTCGGCTGGCCGTCACATTCGCCACGCAATGATTTTCGAACTGGATACGGGCATTGGCGATGTCAATTTGGTCAGATAATACACAAGCACCATTGGCATGGATTTTTTTAATCGGTGAGCCGACAATGTACTGTATTAAATCAATGTCATGAATCATTAAATCCAGTACCACGTTCACATCAATGGCCCGCAATTTAAAAGGCGCCAGCCGGCTGCACTCAATAAATCTGGGCTTATCCAAATATTTACCGAGGGCATTGACTACGGTATTAAATCGTTCTAAATGACCAATTTGCAAAATTAAACCATTCTCATCCGCCAAGCGAATTAAATCTTCGGCCTGGGCGACGGTAGTGGTGATCGGTTTCTCCAGCAAGACATGAACGCCGTTTTCTAAGAAGAACTTAGCGATTTTATGATGGGATTTGGTGGGGGTGACGATACTGACGGCATCTACTTTGTTGACCAGGTTTCGGTAATCTTGGGTAACGGTTACCCCATATTTGTTGGCAATTTCACTGCCTCGTTCGTGATCGATATCACAGACACTGACTAGTTTTGCATTGGGTAAAGAGGCGTATTTTTCGGAATGAAATCGCCCCAGATAGCCAACGCCAATAACCGCACACTTAATTTTTTTCATGTCGTAGCTAGACCTCGTGGATTTGAAGTTGGCAGTTTAGCGCATTGGGGTTGAGTTTGAGAGTGGGTTGCAGAGAAAACAGAGGTCAGCTATGCCGGTTACCGGTGGGTGGTTTCTTCCTGCACGTCGAATTCTGGGATTCACTATCATAGGTGCGAATACTCTCACTTTTTTTTCTGGGAATCAATGGGTATACTCATTGAAGCTTAGGTGATTTCTCACTTTGGGTGCCAGTTCCAGTTAATTTTGGCGGTTACGTTGGGACATACGGGGTTCTGTCACTGCGGGTATCCCGCTGCTGGCGCAGCGGGAGCCGGACCGAAGTGTCACCCCTTCTGAGGCTAGGGTGTGTATGCAACATCTTTTTCAGTCAACTGTGAGTGAGTATTAGATTAGGGGTTAGCACTGTAAGCCCCCTCTCCCGCGTGAGGGGCTTGAATAAAGGCTCTGAACTTGTTCGCGGGAGAGGGTTGGGGAGAGGGCGAATAGATAACGCGAGACTTTACCCTCTCCCCTAACCCTCTCCCGCGAATAGGTTTGCAGCTTTTGTCCAAACTCCTCGCGTGGGAGAGGGGGTTTACAGTGCTAATTGTTAATCCGGTGACTACTTACAGTTGACTGAAAAAGAGGTGTGCATACCCTAGCTGTGCCGCCCCTCCTGGAAGCCAAAGATAGGGTGGGCAAAGCGAAGCGTGCCCACCAACGCGCCGCATCGGTATGATGTTTGCTCATTTTTCGGGAATAAAACGTTGAAAACAATAGGGAACAGGAGGCGTCGGCGCTTGGTTTGGAGGCATGAACTGGCGCTTACGGCGGGGGTGGATAGTGTGGGGATGGGGCCGTTGGCGGGGCCGGTTGTTGCGGCGGCGGTTATTTTGGATGAGAAGAGGCGGATTTCGGGGCTGGCGGATTCTAAAGAACTTACGGCTGAACAGCGCGAGGCTTTGTTTCCGCTTATTCAGGAGCGTGCCATCGCTTTTGCTTTTGGGAGGGCGGAGGTCGCGGAAATTGATGAATTGAATATCTTTCATGCGGGGTTATTGGCGATGCGGCGCGCTGTATTGGCGCTGTCGTTATTACCAGAGCAGGTATTGGTGGATGGGACGCACTGCCCGGTGCTTCCCTGCCCGGCTACTGCCATTGTTCGGGGGGATCAGAAAATAGCGGCGATTAGTGCGGCTTCTATTCTCGCGAAAGTGGTTCGTGATCGAGAGATGGTTGACTTGGACCGGCAGTACCCAGGTTATGGTTTTGCGAAACATAAAGGATATGCCACTGTGGCACATCGGGAAGCACTTCGGCAATTGGGGCGCTGTGATTTACACCGACTCAGCTTTGAGTATACCTAGAAACGACATGTCAAACGCAGCTTTTATACATCTACATTTACATACCGAATACTCCATGGTCGATGGTTTGGTGGGTATCAAATCGTTGATGAAAACAGTGGCTGCTGCGGGTATGCCGGCTATCGCCATTACTGACCAGGTGAATTTATTCGCCATGGTGAAATTTTATCGCGCAGCTCAAGCAGCGGGCATAAAACCTATCGTCGGTGCAGAGTTATGGGTGGTGAATACGCCGGAAGATAAGGTGCTGAGTCGATTGGTTTTACTCTGCCAAAACGAGGTGGGTTACAAGAATTTGACGCGATTACTTTCTCGCGCGTATTTGCAAGGCCAACGTTTGGGGGTGCCGCTGATCGAGAAGTCCTGGCTATCGGGCTGTACCGATGGCTTGATTGCACTATCCGGTGGGCGAGAGGGTGATATTGGTCAAGCCCTGTTGGCCAATCAACCGGCCATGGTTAACCAATGCGTAAAAACCTGGCAAACTTTATTTCCCCAACGTTTTTATTTAGAACTGCAACGCACGGGTCGACCGCAGGAAGAATTATACATTCAATCGGCTTTGGCATTGGCAGTTGACCATGATTTACCGGTAGTCGCTACCAACGACGTGCGGTTTTTACGTGCGGATGATTTTGAAGCCCATGAAGCTCGGGTTTGTATCCACGGCGGTTTCGTCTTAGATGATAATCGTCGCAGCCGCGATTACAGTGACCAGCAATATTTGCGCAATAGCGAAGAGATGGTCGCTCTATTCGCTGATATCCCAGAAGCCATTCAAAACACCGTCGAGATTGCTAAGCGGTGTAACTTATTACTCACCTTCGATAAAAGTTTTTTACCGAATTTTCCTGTGCCCGATGGTCTGTCTGTCGATGATTTTTTCCACAAAGAAGCGACCCAGGGTTTGCAGCAACGCTTAACCACTCATATCACCACGCCCGAATCTCATAACGATTACACGACGCGGCTACAGCTGGAAATTGATGTCATTAAAACCATGGGGTTTACCGGGTATTTCTTAATCGTCGCGGACTTCATTCGCTGGGCGAAACAGCAACAGATATTTGTGGGGCCAGGCCGTGGTTCCGGCGCCGGTTCTTTAGTCGCGTATGCGCTGGGCATCACCGATCTGGATCCTCTACAACACGATTTATTGTTTGAACGTTTCCTCAATCCCGAACGTGTTTCCATGGCCGACTTCGATATCGATTTCTGCATGGAGGGGCGCGATCGCGTCATTGACTACGTGGCCCAAAAATATGGCCGAGACAGCGTGGCACAGATCATCACTTATGGCACCATGGCCGCCCGCGCTGTCGTGCGTGACGTCGGTCGGGTATTGGCTTATCCCTATGGTTTTGTCGATAAAATCGCCAAACTGATCCCGATGGAGCTAGGCGTTACGCTTAAAAAAGCATTGACCGATGAGCCGCTGCTTTACCAACGTTATGAACAAGAAGATGAAGTCAAAACGCTGATTGATTTAGCCCAAAAGTTAGAAGGGGTGCCTCGCAACGTCGGCAAACACGCCGGGGGCGTGGTTATCGCGCCGTCCGTGCTCACCGATTTTACGCCACTGTATTGTGAAGCGGATGGTTTAAACCGAGTGACCCAGTTTGATAAAGACGACGTCGAAGCCGTCGGCTTGGTTAAATTCGACTTTCTGGGGCTACGCACACTCACCATCATCGATTGGGCTCTGCAAAACATCAATGCCACCCGTCAACAAAGCGGTGCGGAAGCCATTGATACTACAGACTTTACCACTGGATGATAAACCCACTTACGAATTATTCAAATCTTGCCAAACCACCGCGGTGTTTCAATTAGAGTCGCGCGGCATCAAAGAATTAATTAAACGTTTACAACCCGATCGCTTCGATGAAATCGTCGCCTTAGTGGCCTTGTTTCGTCCCGGGCCATTGCAGTCTGGGATGGTCGATGATTTTCTGGATCGTAAACACGGCCGCGCGCTGGTCATTTATCCTCACCCCGCACTGGAACCGATTTTAAAACCGACTTATGGCGTCATTCTTTATCAAGAACAAGTCATGCAGATCGCGCAGGTGTTGGCCGGTTACACCTTGGGCGGCGCGGATTTATTGCGTCGAGCCATGGGTAAGAAGAAGCCCGAAGAAATGGCTAGGCAACGGCAGATTTTTGTCAGCGGCGCTGCCAATAATAACGTGAGTGCAGATACTGCCAATCAAATTTTCGACTTGATGGAAAAATTTGCCGATTACGGTTTTAATAAATCACACTCCGCGGCTTACGCCCTACTCTCGTATCAAACCGCCTGGTTAAAAGCCCACTATCCCGCCGAATTCATGGCCGCAGTGCTGTCATCGGACATGGATAATGTCGACAAAGTCGCTAAATTTTTTGCCGACTGCTTGCAGATGGGTTTACAAATCATCGCCCCTGATATTAATCGTAGCCAAATTCGTTTCACCGTAGTGGACCAAGGCCATATTCTTTATGGACTGGCCGCTATCCGCGGCGTTGGTCAAACCGCGCTGGACAGTATAATCCAAAACCGCGACAGCCACGGCGCTTACACGGATTTATTTGCATTTTGTCAACGGGTCGATACCCGCAAAGTCAATCGCAAAGTGTTAGAGGCCTTAATTCGTTCCGGCGCTATGGATAGCTTTCAAGTCGATCGTGCCGTGTTGTTGGCCTCCTTAGATTTAGCTCTGCAAACAGCAGAACAACACAGCCGCGCCCAATCCCTGGGCCAAACCGATTTATTCTCCCAAGAAGCAATCGCCGAGCCACCACGTTACGTCACCACACAGCCACTAAATCAAGAACTGCTCTTAGCCGGAGAAAAAGAAACCTTAGGCTGGTATTTATCTGGACATCCGATTGCTCGCTATGAAGCAGAGTTAGCACAATTTATTACCTCCCCCATCCATCAATTAAAACAAACCCGAGATAAAGTCATTGTCGCTGGTTACATCACCGCGCTACGTAATATCCAAACTAAATCCGGCAATCGCATGGCCGCTTTGACATTAGAAGACCGCACGGGACGCATTGAGTTAATGGTTTTCTCTCCTTTATACGATGCCTGCCGACCTTTATTAGTTAAAGATCAGTTACTAATCGTCGAAGGAGAAGTCAATGCCGATGAATTTACTGGTGGTTATAAAGTAGTCGCCAGGGAAGTCCACAGTTTGCCGCAAATGCGCCAAAAACGCGGCGGCCGTTTAAAACTGCAATTACAGCATCACACGCTAGATGCTGAATTTTTTAACACCCTACAGACAACATTATTACCTTTTTGCGGTGGCAATTGTCCCGTTGAGGTTGAATATCAACAATCCTCAGCCCAAGCACGCTTAATGCTGGGCGAAACCTGGCGGGTGCAGCCTTCCGAAGATTTATTAACTTCTCTATCTGCTTTGTGTGGGGAGGGTAACGTGAGTTTGGAATATAATTAATATTTAATTAATTTTTCTATGATTCATATAATTTTAATGCCGTATATTTCGCATACAGCTTAAAATCTTTATCCAAGGTGAACACTTCAGCTTCCTAACGGTTTCTCTCTTTTTTATAATTATATTTAGGATCATATTCGATTGTGCCAAATAGATTTATGATCTTTTCTTGCTTGTGGTGCAGAATATATTCTTTCAAAGCTACATTAACAGTTCTTTTTTCGTTTTGAGTGTATATGGTAAGCCTTCTTGTACTGCAATTCGGCGAACCATATTTAAATCAGCGCCCGAAATGCGAAGATTAATGCGGCTGTCTCTTTTTTAAGAAATTACTCGCCGCCTGCGTGGCCAGTTGCATCTCTTCTTTCAAATTTTTAACTGAAACTAACTTGCCTTTTTCAAAATCATCCAAAATTTCCTGCTCATGTTCTTCAATGTCAAAATGTTTCTTACTCAGGTTTCACCTCGATTTCTTTGGATCTTTCAGGTATCCCTAGTTTTTTAAACATATCTTTGTGAGTTTTATAATGTATTAAATTTTCACCTTCATCCGTATCTTTAAATGTCTTTACGGTGATTTCAGTAGGGACGCGAATATCAAATGGTATGCCCTTTTTTAGTTTCACTTGTCGTAAGAACAGTTCAATTGCTTCCGAAAACGATAATCCAAGCGCAGCCAATATACGCTCAGCGTCATATTTTAATTCTGGCTCGATTCTTGCCTTTACCGTTGCTGCCTTCATTTAACACCTCTAATTGAATTGTTTGCTTAGTTTATTCAGCGTTGATTGAATCATTTGTGACGATTTTTTGCTAACATTCGCTTCGCTGGCGATCTGCGGCCAACGTGCTACTGCATTTTTTACAGTTTCAATTATTTGAATTGCTTTTTGTTTTGAAAGCCCTGCCATTGCGGCTAATGCGAGCAAGTGCGAAAGTGTGGGATTTTTACCTTCTCCCATCACCATTGTCGAATGTTCGCCAGCAGGTCCAGTAGAGTAAATGAGATCATAAGCGGGTGATACACGCCACCTGCCTTTTTCATCCATTAAAAATGAGAAATTTTTGGCATGATCATCCCGATTATGCGCCAAGATATTAAACACTATGTGATAAAATTGTTTTTCACATTGTTGTATATCCTTCGTTAGCCATAGGGTTGTTTTTAGTAATTCTGTATAATCAAGGCTGGGCAGGCGATAATCTGCGTGCAATAAACCACAAGCACTCTGCATATGCAACCTCTTACCTTGGTCACGATCAAACCGTTTAACCCCAAAATATCCGGCAGTTTTTTTAGATTTGAATAATCTCGCTGGTGGTACATCAAGCCCTGCAGCAATGGCCATCAAATGGTAGGCATATTCAATTGCACCATTGTCTTTAGAATCTGAGGAAGATTGAAATTTTATAATCCATGCATCTTCACTGCTGGGGTTTTGATTATCGGTTGCTTGAAATGAATCCTTAGATAAATTAACTAAAATTTTAGGTCGTGCACCTGCCGAAGAGCCATTCATCGCCCATAATTCATCAATAAAACGCTCATCATCGTGTGCTTGGATTTGCCAGCATTCGCGCGCTAATAGATCTAAGTTATGATGTTGTTCCGCAGTGAAGTCAATGAGCTCAGGCGCATAACATAAGGCGCCCATCCCATGACTGCCCACGTAACATAGTCTCTCAAGCGGCGTTAAACTGCCAGGGTTTATGTTGATCTTTTTTAATTTTCTATCTAATAATAAACGCCCCCAACCATCGGGAAGGCTATCATAGAAAACACCGAATAAACCATCAAACATACGATCTTCACAAACGATTACTCCCGCTTTTAGTGGCAATTTAAGTGGTGATAACTCTAAATTAGATTGCAAGAAATTAGGATCATATTCGAAAAAAATTTTTCGTGCTTTGCTCGCTAATTTGCCAACCAATATTTTTTCCTCACCCCCAGCATAATATACTTCGATTGTTTGCCCCGCTTGCATTACTGGCGCCCTCGTTCTCGTGTCGTGGTATCTTTTAGTATTTCGTCGAGTGTCAACATTTGCTCGGGTGGTATGGGTTTAAACACATGCAGAAAGTCTTCTAATGAATCTAATACCAGGGCAATTTTGACTAATGATTCCAGAGAAATTTTGCCGGTTCTCTCAAATTTTTTCAAAACGGCTAAACTGACCCCAGAGCGCATGGCCACACTACGCTGGGTAAAATTAAGGGATAAGCGTTTGGCGCGAGCAGCACCAGCAATATGCTCAACTACTTCTGACGGCGCCCAGATTGTTACAGACATAATAATAGCCACTAATAGTAAATTATAGCCATAAAGTATACTATAATATCCTTTACGATGTCAAGAGAGGGTTCGCCCCCGCCCATATCATTACCACAAGTCCCGTAGTCCAAGCATCTTCAATGGTGGGCACGCTTCGCTTTGCCCACCCTACCGCTCCACAAACGTCGTCCCGCGGCTTGTCCGCGGGATCCAGGAAAAGCTAATAGAAGACTCGTTACTGGATCCCGCGGACAAGCCGCGGGACGACGCCTACGGGGAAGCATTTTTCCCCGGACAGTAGTGAGGTAGCGTGCGGATAGTTATCTTTATAACTGCGGATCATTCCGCCTGCGTAAAAGACAGCCGGCGGATGTGTTGGATTTGATCGCGGATTTGCGCAGCTTCTTCAAATTCCAGATTTTTGGCATGGGTATACATTTTTTCTTCCAACTCTTTGAGCTTTTTAGCTAGCGCTTTTCCGGAAAGCGCTTGATAAACGGCTGCTTCTTCAGCGACTTTATCGGAATGCTGGCGGGCTCGGGGTGATAATTCTTCGCTGGTTTCTAAAATAACCTTTACCGCTTTTTCTATGCCTTTAGGCGTGATATGGTGTTTTTTATTATATTCCGTTTGAATCGTCCGGCGGCGATTGGTTTCGGAGATGGCTTTCTCCATGGAGGGAGTCATGCGATCGGCGTACATAATCACCTTACCGTGAAGATTACGCGCGGCGCGGCCAATGGTTTGAATCAGCGAACGCTCTGAACGTAAAAAACCTTCTTTATCGGCATCTAAAATCGCGACTAGCGAAACCTCCGGCAAATCCAAACCCTCGCGTAATAAATTAATTCCCACCAACACATCAAAGGTACCCAAACGTAAATCCCGAAGAATTTCCACACGTTCAATCGCATCAATGTCTGAATGTAAATAACGCACTTTTACCCGGTGTTCACTCAAATAATCCGTTAAATCTTCCGCCATTCGTTTCGTCAAGGTAGTCACTAATACACGTTCTTTTTGTTGCACCCGCAAATGAATTTCGGAGAGTAAATCGTCCACTTGCGAGGCCACTGGGCGGACTTCAATTTCTGGATCAATTAAACCAGTCGGCCGCACCAATAATTCCACAATTTGGTCGGAGCGATTGCGCTCAAATTCACTGGGTGTCGCCGATACGTAAATGGTTTGCGGCGCTAAATGCTCAAATTCATCAAAACGTAATGGCCGATTATCCAAGGCCGAAGGTAAACGAAAGCCATATTCCACTAACGTTTCTTTACGAGAGCGATCACCACGATACATCGCCCCTAATTGCGGCACGGTGACGTGTGATTCGTCGATAATTAATAGTGCATCGTTGGGCAAATAATCGATCAACGTCGGTGGTGGTTCACCAGCGCCACGACCAGATAAATAGCGCGAATAATTTTCAATGCCATTACAATACCCCAGCTCTAAAATCATCTCCAAATCATATCGCGTCCGTTGTTCTAAACGTTGCGCCTCTACCAACTTATTGAGCTGGTGAAGCTGAGTCAGGCGTTCGGCCAATTCTTCTTTAATAAAATCCACCGCATCAAGCAATCGCTGCCTGGGCGTGACATAATGGCTTTTGGGAAAAATCGTTAAACGCGGGGTTTTTCGCAGTATTTCACCCGTCAGCGGATCAAAATACGATAAACTTTCGATTTCATTATCGAATAATTGAATACGAACGGCTTCAGACTCTGATTCCGCAGGAAAAATATCAACCACGTCGCCATGCACCCGATAAGTGGCACGACGAAAATCAACGTCATTACGTTGGTATTGCAATTCCGCCAATCGTCGCAATAAATCGCGTTGCTCAATGGTATCGCCCCGACTTAAATGCAATACCATACTCAACGTCAGCTCTGGATCACCTAATCCGTAAATGGCCGATACGGTCGCGACAATAATCACATCTTTTCGCTGCAACAAGGCTTTAGTGGCCGACAAACGCATTTGTTCAATTTGATCGTTGATAGAAGCGTCTTTTTCGATATAGGTATCAGACGAAGGCACATACGCTTCTGGCTGATAATAATCGTAATACGAAACAAAATATTCCACCGCATTATTAGGAAAAAAGCTGCGCATTTCGGCGTATAACTGCGCGGCGAGTGTTTTATTGGGTGCCAATACCAATGTTGGCCGCTGCACTTGCGCGATGACATGGGCAACCGTAAACGTTTTACCCGAACCGGTGACCCCCAATAAGGTTTGATAAGACAGCCCTTGCTCCAAACCCGTCACCAGCCCGGCAATGGCTTGAGGCTGATCCCCGGCCGGTTGATAACTGGCTTGTAATTCTAAAACCTTAGCTTGCATTTGAACCCATCTCTTTAAAAATATTTGACTCAGCCAGTTACAGTAGCATCAGAAAACAATGTAAGCCAAATCTTTGTAACTGCCACCCCCAACTCCGTCGTCCTGCGGCTTGTCCCATTAGTATCTACACAAGTAAGCACACTCCTTCTCCCCCTTGTGGGAGAAGGAGTTTTCTACTTGTGTAGATACTAATGGGCTTGTCCGCAGGACGACATGCCAGTAGTTACAAATCTTTTAAGGTCTTGAACTGAGGGATGCTTTTCGATCGGAATTATGGCATAGTAACCGCTCATTTCCCTCGCTGAATCTAACTATGGCTATCAATCTCTCGCATAAAATTGAACGAATTAAACCCTCTGCCACCCTCAGCGTGGCCAACCGCGCTGCTGAACTAAAAGCAGCGGGGCAAGACATTATTGACCTAAGCATAGGCGAGCCGGATTTCGATATCCCGACCTTTGTCAAAGAAGCAGCCATCGAAGCCCTCCAACGCGGTTTTACCAAATACACCGCCGTCGACGGTATCACACCGCTAAAAGAAGCCATTATTAATAAATTCTGCCGAGAAAATCAGCTTTCTTACGAAAAAGATCAGATTATTGTCAGCTCAGGCGCCAAGCAAAGTCTATCCAATCTCTTCACCGCCCTCCTAAATCCCGGCGACGAGGTGATTGTGCCCGCCCCTTATTGG
This sequence comes from uncultured Gammaproteobacteria bacterium, assembly GCA_963797335.1. Lineage (GTDB taxonomy): Bacteria > Pseudomonadota > Gammaproteobacteria > JAURND01 > JAURND01 > CAWCOU01. The sequence continues at coordinate 170,845 of CAWCOU010000008.1, forward strand.
GTTTCTTACCCCGATATGGTCTTGCTGGCAGATGGCCTACCCGTGACTTTACGCACGCAAATCGATCAGCGGTTTAAAATTTCACCTGCGCAATTAGAGGGCGCCATCACCCCCCAAACTCGCTTATTAATTTTAAACAGCCCTTCCAACCCTTCCGGCATGGTTTATAGTCGTGAAGAGTTAAAAGAGCTGGGCCAGGTGCTGAATCAACACCCAAAGGTCATGGTGGTCACTGACGATATTTACGAGCATATTCTTTTCTGCGACCAACCCTTTGCCAATATCGTGAATGCTTGCCCAGAATTATACGATCGTACCATGGTCATTAATGGGGTATCCAAGGCTTATGCCATGACTGGTTTTCGCATCGGCTATACCGCCGGCCCTAAAGCCGTGATTGCCGCCATGAAGAAAGTCCAATCGCAAACCACATCCAACCCCTGCTCCATCTCCCAATATGCTGCACTGGCGGCATTGACCGGCGATCAAACTTGCGTTCAAGTCATGGCGCAGGAATTCAAACGTCGTCACGACTTCTTTAACACCGAACTGAATAAGATCCCCGGTTTAACTTGTCTGCCCTGTGATGGCGCTTTCTATTGCTTTGTCTACATAGAACAATTATTGCACGAAGACGGTATTAAAACCGATCTGGAATTCGCCGATTATCTACTGAAAGAAGCACAAGTAGCCACCGTGCCAGGCTCCGCTTTTGGCACCCCGGGTTACTTACGCTTATCTTTCGCCACCGATATGGCCTCATTGCAAACTGCCGTGGCGCGCATACAAACGGCGATATCCCGCCTTCATGCGCTTAATTGCAACTCCCATTCTGTATAACCGTAACAGCTCAACCCCAGGATGGAAACGTTCGTATTTTGCCGATTTTGGTGAGAAAATTTTTCTTAAAATGCTCACATACTTAGGTTTGCTGCGCTTTTTCGAAAACTTTTCTCACCAAACTCCTCTAAAATACTACCGTTTGTGCCAAAGATAGGGGGTGCCTGAGCTCACGTATAACCTTAACCCGGTACTACGACTTCCTTTTTATCATGTTTAACCGGCGGCAATTGCACGGCGCCCCCTGGTGCCTGGCCCGTGTAGAACAGCGTTGCCTTTTCCTTTGGAGGACCGCCGTAGGGGTAATAGGTTCCCGGCTTGCAACCGCCGATGCCGACAAATAAAGACCCTACTACTAAAGTAAAAATAATCTTATACATATAACTCCTCTTTTTTTTAAGGGTTCATACTGGCCCCACTCCTGGGAGCGCGGCGGCTCCCTGAGGTGCAGAATCAAGAAGAACAGATGCATTGCCCCAGCATTAATACCGCAACAAGGTTAGGCCAGGACTCTAATGAATACTGTTCGGATTATTTATAAATTGAGAGCCCGTGAGATCCACTGAGCTGACACCCGTGGTTTCAATACCAAAATTACCATTGTTGGCAAAAGTTGAATTAATTGCCCTTAGGATCAATGTCCCTGTGGGATTTTCGGCAAAAATCCCATCATTCGCATTCTCGTTAAACGTTGAGTTATTGGTCGTCAGGTTAAATGTGTCAGTTGAGAAATTTTGGGCAAAAATCCCATCACCCTCATTCCCGGTAGCAGCTGATCCATTCTCATTAAACTCTGAGTTATTGGCTATGAGGTTAAATGTGCCAGTTGAGAAATTTTCAGCAAAAATCCCATTCTGGTTATTGCCGTTAAAGGTGGAGTTATTGGCTGTTAGGTTAAATGAACCAGAGCTGAGAACATCAATCCCATCCCCGCCATTCCCATTAAATGTTGAATTATTGACTGTTATGTCAAATTTGCCACTTGAGAAACTATCGGCAAAAATCCCATCCAGGCCATTCTCATTAAACGTGGAGTTATTGGTTGTTAAATTAGTTGTGCCCCCACCACTAATGTTAAGACCATCACCATTGATATTCCCATTAAAAGTCGAATTATAGGTAGTTAGAGTAAACAGGCCTGGATTAGAGATTTGAACGCCATGAGTCGTATTTCCATTAGCGGTCGAATTTTTGAGGGTCATATTTATTGTTCCACTATCACCGATTTGAATGCCGTTGACATTGTTCTCATTGAAGCTTGAATGATCGATGAATATATTAGCTATGCTGTTAATCTGCAAATTCATACCAATATCGTTCCCATTAAAGCTGGATTTTTTGATGAATAAATTGAATAATTCGCCGTTATCCCCCGCGTTTTGTTCTATTTCAAGACCCGGGTCGAAGTTGTCATTCAATTGAGAAGATTCTATGGCTATATTGAGAAAACTGTTGGGGTTATCAGTATCGGATACGCTGATACCACCGCCGTTCACGTTATTATCAAAGGAAGAATGACGAATAACCAGATTCGTTTGGGCATTGGTATTGTCTGTGATGTTAATGAAAGCACCATCTAAAAGATTGTTGTCAAATGCAGAGCGATTAATAGATAGGTTCAATATGGGGTTCGTGGCGTCAAAAACCAAAACATCCAGACCGTTGTTACCATTGTCATTGAGGCTGGAATAATTAATAGCGGCATTCATCACACTACCTTCGCCGGTTTCCTCCAAGACAAGGCCATTACCAGCGTTATTATTTAACGTCGAAGTATTCAGCAACAGATTGAGTGTGCCACCGCCGTTATTGTCAGCCTCTATCGCGTTGCCAAATCCGGTATTACTGATATCGGTGTTATTTACCTTCATACTAACCTGGCCGGTCTCTTCATTATCCAGCAACATGGCATCACCAGCCTCACTGTTACCGCCCATGATTCGAATAGAAGTCACGACAATGTCAGAATTACCGGAGTTGACCGTCCAAACAAAACCGTTTAGCTCACTTTCTGACTCAAAATCAAACACCGGTCGATTATCACCGCTGGCTGGCTGCACGAATAATCTGCCCTTGTAGCTTTGTCGCCCGTAGAGGCTGTCATTCATGTGGTCAAGGTCAATTTCAGTGGCGGAAACATAAGGACCCAAATTACCATTAAAGAAGAAGTTGGTATTACCCTTACCATTCGCATCATCGACGTTCGATTGGTTCAAACCAATATAAGGATGTTCGTAAGTGCCCTCACCCGTGACCACACCGGGAGCAGGATCATCGGGTAAGAAGAACGAAATATCATCCATGACCACACCAAAATCGCCAGTCGCTTTGGTTTGTCTCAGAATGGGTTGTGCCGTATGTGAACCGCCACCCACTGCAATCAAGTTACGCTGAATGGGATCGACCATCCGTTGCGTGAGATCACCGGAGAAGCGCTGCGGCGTGTGGCGGCCGCCGAAGTGATAAGCCAGGCCTACTTTAACCGTATTGTGTGCCCAGTTGTCATAACCCTCACTGACATCGACATCTAAACGGTCAGTCACTGGCAGTTCGAGACGCGCTACACCGCCGGTAATATCCTGCGCATCTTTAGGGCTGAAGTGATAACCACCGAGGTAAATTTTAGGACTATCTTTGACGGGTAAGCGGAAACCGAACTGCACATCTTCACCGACACCAACCGATTCATAGGTATTAAACAGCTGATCGTATTCGGTGTGTTCGACAAAACTGACCGAATCGTAATCGTCAAGGTCACTACCAAAAGCACTACCCGTAGCAACCCGCTGAGAGCCGGTGGGAATGTACACGTTAGCACTAAAATCTACCGTATCACCTAACCGCTCCACACCCGGGCTGACGAACCAGAAAGAATGACCCGCAGGGGAATGGTTGTAATCCCCGAACACATAAGCGCCTAACAGGCCGTTATCGGTTAACTTACGTCCACCCAAACCCAGTGCCGCAGAATAATCATTCCCATTATGGTAAAGCGCCTGAGGATCCACATAAAAAAAGCCGGTGCTCTGACCTGCCAGCGGTAACATCGCATCGCCATACCCCGTGGTGAGATCACCGCTTAACCCAGTGATGGATACACCCGGCGTGTAAGGAAGAAACGCATTGGCATTACTCGCATCCGTATAGGAATTCGCAAACGCATGGCCCACCAAAAAGAAACAGCTGCCGACAACGGCGCTCTTGCTCAATTTTTGGCAGTTATAGAGAAATGAAGAAGGAAAAAAAGAATACTGTGCCATGCTGCGACCTCCTGGAGTGCAAAATGAAATGTTAGATTTGAATCAAGTAATTATCACAACATTGAAAACCATTTGCAAGCCCCCCTGGAAGCACGAGCGGCTCCAGAAATGCGGAATCAAGAAAAACAGAAACATTGCCCCAGCATTCATACTGGGGCAATGTAATGTAAGGACGAGGCTCTAATGAATACTGTTCGGATTATTTATAAATTGAGAGCCAGTGAGATCTACTGAGCTGACACCCGTGGTTTCAATACCAAAATTACCATTGTTGGTAAAATAGGAATTAAGGATCTTTAGGTTCAATGTACCTCCTCCGGAATTTGTGCCAAAAATCCCATCATTCCCATTCTCGTTAAACGTTGAGTTATTGGTCGTCAGGTTAAATGTGCCAGTTGAAGAATTCGAAGCTACAATTCCATCGGTGTTGTCGTTAAACGTTGAATTATTAGCTGTTAAATTGAATGTGCCGGTTGATGAGTTTTGGGTAAAAATCCCATCATTCCCATTCTCGTTAAACGTTGAGTTATTGGTCGTTAGGTTAAATGTGCCAGTTGAGAAATTCGAAGCTATAATTCCATCGGTGTTGTCGTTAAACGTTGAATTATTAGCTGTTAAATTGAATGTGCCGGTTGTTGAGTTTTGGGCAGAAATCCCAGCATCACTATTCCCGTTAAACATTGAGTTATTGGCTGTTAAATTAAATGTACCAGATACATTTGCAATGCCAATCCCACTATTATTCCCATTAAAGGTTGAATTATTGGCTGTTAAATTAAATAAGCTACCAACATTAGTAATGGCAATACTCTCATTGTTGTTATCTAAAACTGAATTATTGACAGCTACGGTGAATGGGCCGCCAAAAGTTGAGATTGACAGACCATTACCCTGATTTCCACTTATGGTCGAATGATTGACCGTCATGTTCACTGCTCCAGAACCCGAATTATTAACACTAATACCAGAACTGCGGTTACCATTCAAACTTGAGTTATTGATTCGTATATTGGCTACACTGCCAAGACTGTCAAGATCGAGAGACATGCCAGCCCCACTTATAGTATCATTGAAGCTTGAATTTTTGATTTTTAAATTGAATACCCCGTTTTGGTCTAACTGTTGCTGCAGAAAAATACCCTCTACGCTATTGTCATTAAATTGAGAAGAATCAATAATCATATTGAAAATACCATCGGAGTTGTTATTCTCAATAACTTGAAGACCCTCATGATTATTGTTAAAGGTAGAATGACGAAAAACGACATTCGTTTGAGCATTGGTATTGGAGTCGAGGTCAATAACAGCACCTTCTCCCGTGTTATTGTTCAAGACAGAGCGATTAATGGCTAAATTAAATACGGGATTCATGGCGTTCGAAACAACGGCTTGAAGACCGTCGATACCATTGCCACTGAGGCTGGAATAATTAACAGCTGCATTCATCACACCGCCTTCGCCAAATTCACTTAATACAAGGCCATTACCAAAGTTGTTGTTTAACGTCGACGTATTCAGCGTCAGGTTGAGTATGCCACCGCCGTCATTCTCAACCGCTATCGCGTTGTCAAATTGGGTATTACTTATATCGGTGTTATCCACCCTCATACTAACCTGGTCAGTCCCGTTATTCTGCAGGAAGATGCCATCACCGCTACCACCCTCGCTACCGCCCATGATTCGAATAGATGTCACGACAATGTCAGAATTACCTGAGGCGACCGTCCAAAAAAAACCGTTGCCTCCGTTCTCAAAATCAATCACCGGCCGATTATCACCGCTGGCTGGCTGCACGAATAATCTGCCCTTGTAGCTTTGACGCCCGTAGAGGCTGTCATTCATGTGGTCAAGGTCAATTTCAGTGGCGGAAACATAAGGACCCAAATTACCATTAAAGAAGAAGTTGGTATTACCCTTGCTATTCGCATCATCGACGTTCGATTGGTTCAAACCAATATAAGGATGTTCGTAAGTGCCCTCACCCGTGACCAGACCAGGAGCAGTATCATCGGGTAAGAAGAACGAAATATCATCCATGACCACACCAAAATCGCCAGTCGCTTTGGTTTGTCTCAGAATGGGTTGCGCCGTATGTGAACCGCCACCCACTGCAATCAAGTTACGCTGAATGGGATCGACCATCCGTTGCGTGAGATCACCGGAGAAGCGCTGCGGCGTGTGTCGGCCGCCGAAGTGATAAGCCAGGCCTACTTTAACCGTATTGTGTGCCCAGTTGTCATAACCCTCACTGACATCGACATCTAAACGGTCAGTCACTGGCAGTTCGAGACGCGCTACACCGCCGGTAATATCCTGCGCATCTTTAGGGCTGAAGTGATAACCACCGAGGTAAATTTTAGGACTATCTTTGACGGGTAAGCGGAAACCGAACTGCACATCTTCACCAACACCAACCGATTCATAGGTATTAAACAGCTGATCGTATTCGGTGTGTTCGACAAAACTGACCGAATCGTAATCGTCAAGGTCACTACCAAAAGCACTACCCGTAGCAACCCGCTGAGAGCCGGTGGGAATGTACACGTTAGCACTAAAATCTACCGTATCACCTAACCGCTCCACACCCGGGCTGACGAACCAGAAAGAATGACCCGCAGGGGAATGGTTGTAATCCCCGAACACATAAGCGCCTAACAGGCCGTTATCGGTTAACTTACGTCCACCCAAACCCAGCGCCGCAGAATAATCATTCCCATTATGGTAAAGCGCCTGAGGATCCACATAAAAAAAGCCGGTGCTCTGACCTGCCAGCGGTAACATCGCATCGCCATACCCCGTGGTGAGATCACCGCTTAACCCAGTGATGGATACACCCGGCGTGTAAGGAAGAAACGTATTGGCATTACTCGCATCCGTATAGGAATTCGCAAACGCCTGGCCCACCAAAAAGAAACAGCTGCCGACCACGGCGCTCTTGCTTAATTTTTGGCAGTTATAGAGAAATGAAGAAGGGAATAAAGAATACTGCGCCATGGTGCGACCTCCTGGAATGGAAAATGAAATGTTACATTTGGATCAGGTGATTATTACAACATTGAAAGCCATTTGCAAGCACACCCCCCTTTGAACGAAATTAACACAAGCGCAGGCTTGACAGCTGGTGGTTTCTTTCTCTAGAATCGCATTCCCATTTATTTTGTCGGGGCTATAGCTCAGCTGGGAGAGCACTTGCATGGCATGCAAGGGGTCGGCGGTTCGATCCCGCCTAGCTCCACCACCTGACCTGTATTTACACAGGTCAGTTTTTCATCTGTCCCCATCGTCTAGAGGCCTAGGACATCGCCCTTTCACGGCGGTAACAGGGGTTCGAATCCCCTTGGGGACGCCACTTCTTCAGAACGCGTCACTCACCCTCTATTTATCAACTTTCCGTCAAAAGACTACATTTTTCCATGCGCCCACCTCGTACAATTCCAAAAATTGTGACCAGCCCAATAATCACAAGGAAGTGATTCCCTATATACTATCTCAACACATCCGGAATTCATCCACCCCACCCATCAGCCAAACACAGGGCCACCCCATTAAAACAATGCGTTCTGAAAGGGGAGCGGAGCCACTTCGTGCATGAAGAATCCCAGGGGCTGGGCAGCACAGCTATCTACTTCAATAATTACAGCCTTGCGACCAAACAAATACTCTCTTAACTATTAGTATTTATAAGTTTCCTCATGCCATAATATAATATTGCGATGGTAGACTGGTAGACATACCATCCAAATTCTCATGCTGGAGTCCAATTAATTTTGACAGCTTACCCACCCTCAGAAGGGGTGGCACGGAGGGAGGGCTCCCGCTGCGACAGCAGCGGGATACCCGCAGTGACAGGACCCCGAATGCTCCCAGCTTTACCCCTGTCAAAGTTACTTAGCACCCCACCCCACTAAAAGGAAGGGCTATACATTTATGCGTTTAGGTATTATGACCGGCGGCGGTGATGCCCCCGGATTAAACGGCATCATCGAAGCAACCACAAAAACACTACTACAAAGCGGCCACCAAGTTTTTGGCATCCACGACGGCTTCGAAGGCGTCTTTGGCAACCAACTCGAAGAACTCAGCATCGCCCGAGTCAACGGCATCCACACATCTGCCGGAACCATACTCGGCACCTCCAACAAATGCGGAACCGAAGGCCGAGAAAAAGAATTTCTAACCAAATTCCAACAACTACACCTCAACGGCCTAATCGTAGCCGGAGGCGACGGCACCTTCCAAAGCCTCTCCCCCTTCCAAGGCGAAATCCCCCTAATCGGCGTACCCAAAACCATAGACAACGACCTAAACGGTACCGACGTCACCTTTGGCTACGACACCGCATGCTCAGTCGTTGCCGATGCCATCGACTCACTAAGAACCACCGCCCACTCCCACAAACGCACCATATTCGTCGAAACCATGGGCCGCACCGCCGGCTGGATCGCCCTAGGCGGCGGCCTAGCAGGCTATGCCGACGGCATCCTCATACCCGAAAAACCCTTTGATTTACCCGCACTACAAAACTATATTACTCAAAAACGCAAACAAGGCAAACGAGGACTCATCATCGTCGTCGCCGAAGGCGCATACCCGGTCGGTCAAAGCCAAAAAGTAGCCTTCACCGTCAGCGGCAGCCCCGAAGCCACTCGACTCGGTGGCATTGGCGAATTTCTAGCCCGCTGGTGTGATGCCGCCATGGAAGAAGAAGCGCGCCAAGTGGTGCTAGGTCATCTACAACGATCGAAACCACCCACAAACGCCGATAAATTTCTCACCTTAGCCATGGGCGTCAAAGTCGGCGAACTGGTGAAAGAAGGTCAATGGGGCAAGGCCGTCGCCTTCCGAGAAGGAAAAGTCGTCACCGTGCCTATTACCGATTTTATGGCCGAACCCCGCCTACTCACACCAGATCATCCCTGGTTGCAGATGGCAGAATCGGTTGGGATTTTTGTTTAACTTCTTTTCAAGTACGCTATACCATGCACTTAAAAACCATCAAACTAGCCGGCTTCAAATCATTCGTCGACCCGACCACCGTGGTGCTGCAAAGCAACCTGACCGCCATAGTCGGCCCCAATGGCTGCGGTAAATCCAATGTGATCGACGCCATTCGTTGGGTGATCGGTGAAAGCTCCGCCAAACAATTGCGCGGTGAATTATTAACTGACGTCATTTTTAGCGGCACCACGCAACGCAAACCTGTGGGTCAAGCCGCAGTGGAGCTGCTCTTTGATAATAGCGCTGGCAGCCTGGGCGGCGCTTACGCCCAATACCAAGAAATCTCCATTCGTCGTGAGATCCAACGAGATGGTCAATCCGTTTTTTATTTGAACGGTGTTCGCTGTCGTCGACGCGATATCCTCGATGTGTTTTTAGGAACAGGCCTGGGACCGAATAGTTACGCCATCATCGAACAAGGCGTCATTTCCCAGATGATTGAAGGCAAACCGGAAGATATTCGCGTCTATTTGGAAGAGGCAGCCGGCATTTCCAAATACCGTGAGCGTCGCCGTGAAACCGAAAACCGCATCCGCCACACACGCGAAAACCTCGAACGACTGCAAGATTTGCGCACCGAAATGGCCAAACAACTGGATCATTTAAAGCGCCAAGCCAATGCAGCGCTGCGCTATAAATCATTAAAACAAGACCAACGATTGGTGAAGGCACAATGGCAAGCACTGCACTGCGCTGCCTTGCAACAGGAATTAACTCGCCAGCAGCAGGAATTGAGCAGCTTCAATGAGCAACTCACCGAAAAAACTCAGTATTTGGAACAACTCGACCAAGAGCTGGTGAGCAAACGCGAGCAACAAACGGTCAACAACGATCACTGCAATAGCATTCAAACCCGCTATTACGAAAGCAACGAACTCATGGCTCGGCAAGAACAACAAATTCAACATTTAACCGCTCAACAGCAACAAGTTCAAACCGATTTGGAAAAGATTGCGGTCGTCTGGTCTGAAGCCGAACAAAACCGGGAAAACGATCAAGCCAACCTCCAGGCGTTCACTCGAGAAATCAGCGAATTAACACCGGAACTAGCCGCCAGTTTAGAAAAAGCCGCGCAATCGCAAGCCGCTCTACCCTTATTGGAAGAGCAACGAAAGAACTGGCAACAAACCTGGGACAGTTACCAAACTCAAGCCAGCCAATTGGCGCAAAAAACCCATGGCGAAAAAACGCGTCATCACGAATTGAGCCAAAAAATTCAGCACCTGGAACAGCACATCACCCGTTTGCAAGCTCAGCTAACACAACTCGATAGCGCGGCGTTACCAGAACAAATTGGCGAACTGACCGAACAAACTCGCCAGCGGCAACAGCAATTGGACGAATTGCAGCAAACCATCCACGCCAGCAATGAACAAATCCAGCAACAACGCACGCTCAATCAGCAAGCGCAGTTGGAGCAAAACCAGCTGCAACAGCAATTTCACCAGCTACAGAATCAACGAGCCACCTTAGAAGCTTTGCAGCAAGCTGCGCTGGGTAAAACCACGGCGGGCATGAGCCATTGGCTGCAACAACAGCAATTGCATGACAAGCCGCGGTTATTGGAACAATTAAAAGTAGCGGCCGGTTGGGAAGCGGCCGTGGAAACAGTGCTCGGCCCTTATTTAGAAGCGATTTGCACGGATTCTAATGCGGATTGGTTGACCATCACTGAAAGTTTAACGCAGGGTCGTCTCACCTTGCTGCAACCTGCCCGTGCGCACACCTCAGCTTCCAACACAACCAGCTTATTAAGCAGTAAAATTCAATCTGCTTGGGATATCCACGGCCTTATTCCCGATGTCCATATTGCCGAAACGACCACCGAAGCCTTAGCGCTCAGCGCGACCTTGAGTGCTCAACAATCCGTGGTCACTCGCAACGGGATTTGGTTTGGCGCCAATTGGGTGCGCCTGAGTCGAAACACCGACGAAACCTCTGGGGTATTAGCACGTCAGCAAGCACTTCAAGAAATTGTCCAAGCCTTGGCTGAACAAGAGCAGCGCCTACAAAATCAACAAACCCAACTGAAGGACGGTCAACAGCGTTTGCTGCAATTAGAAGAAACTCGCGATCGTTGCCAACGTGAGTTTCGCGACATATCGGCTCAATACAGTGAACTACATGCTAAGCAAAGTGCCAAACAAGCGCAGTTTGAACAATTATGCCAACGAGAAGCCGCCACTGCTCAAGAGTTACAGATTCAACAACACACATTGGCAACGACAATCGAACAGCAACAAGCGGCGGAACTGAATTATCAGCAAGCCTTATCCGCACAAGAACAACATGAGCAAAACCGTGAGGAATTATTGCGTCAGCGGGAGCAATTCAGCTCAGAGCACCAACGGCTCAGTCAATCCGCCCGCGTCGATAAAGCAACTGCCGACGAATTGCAGGTGCGAGTTACTACTTTGGAAAACCAAACACATTATCTACAGCAAAATATTGACCGTGCTGAGAAACAATTGCTGCAGTGGCAGTCTCAGCGTGAGGATTTAACTCGGCGATTACAGGAAATTGAAACGCCGTTGCCCGATTTGCGCCAACAGCTACAAGATTTAACCACGCAACGGCAAACGGTGGAGAATGAACTAGCCACCGCGCGCGAACAACTGCACGCTTTCAGCCAAGAATTGACGCAGCTGGAAAAAACCCGACGCAATGAAGAACAACAGCTGCAACATTTACGCGACCATCAAGAAAAAATCCGCATTGAACAAAGCACCACGCAAGCGCATTTTGAAAACCATCTCACTCAAATCACGGAAACCCAGCACAGTCTGGAAACCTTATTGCAAGAGATGCCGGAAGAAGCACAAATTTCCACCTGGCAACAGCAGCTAGAACAACTTGACCAGCGCATCCAACGGCTGGGTGCGATCAATCTGGCCGCTATTGAAGAACACGATGCCTTAGCGGAACGCAAAACGCATCTTGACGACCAAGATAAAGATCTATGTGAAGCATTGGCGACGCTGGAAGAGGCGATACGTAAAATGGACAAAGAGTCGCGACAACGCCTCCAAGAAACCTTTAATCAGGCCAATACCCAGTTTAAATTATTGTTCACTCGGATGTTTAACGGTGGCAATGCGGAACTGGAGTTGACCGGCGAAGAAGTGCTGGATAGCGGCGTCATCATCCGCGCCCAACCGCCTGGCAAACGTAATACGCTGTTGCATTTGTTATCCGGTGGTGAAAAAGCATTGACGGCCATCGCCTTGGTCTTTGCCTTATTTCAACTCAATCCTGCGCCATTTTGCATTCTCGATGAGGTCGATGCACCCTTAGATGAAGCCAATGTCAGCCGCTATTGCCGCTTGGTGGAGTCTATGTCGGAAACCGTGCAATTTATTTTTATCAGCCATAACAAAGTGGCGATGGCGATGGCTAAGCAATTGGTGGGCGTCACCATGCATGAGCCAGGTGTGTCACGCTTGGTGTCTGTGGATATCGACGAAGCCGTGGCCATGGCTACTGCCTGATGCTGAATGGTTAAGCGCAAAATCAAATTGACACCCCAGAAACTGCATTGTACGATCAGGGTTGAGCGATGACTTTGTTATTTTTTGGCAAGAAACCGTTTAAAGGAGCCATTCTGAATGATTAGTTTTCTCATTTTAATAGGATTACTGGCGCTGATCATTGTCGGCGTTCATCGTGCTTCTTCCAAAGAGCGGCCGCGACGACGAAAGCAAAGGGAGCCTTTTTTATCGGCTCATGATAGCGAGGCGCTAATGGAAGCCGAAGATTATGTTTCCATTCCCCGTATAGTCGTTCCATCCGCTACAGCCAGAAACGTCGATGGCCATGAGCATAGCCCTGCTTATAGTGCCTCCCCCACCCAGACAGCAAAAGCAACTACGGCTTTTTCAGCAGAAGCCTCGCGCACTGAGCATTCTGCAACCTCTTCGTTTACTAAAGCTAAACCCTCATCCACACAGATAGTTGTGTTGCATCTCTTTGCTAACCCTAATCGACCCTACCGTGGTTATGAATTGTTGCAGACGTTACTAACAGCAGGTCTACGCTACAGTAAACGCGGCATCTTCCATCGTTACGCGGATATTACCGGGCGCGATACCGTTCTCTTTAGTCTAGCCTCAGCAATGGAACCGGGGATTTTTGATCTTCCCAACATGAGTGGTTTCTCTACCCCGGGTTTGATTTTGTATTTGCAAGTCGACACAGTGCAACAACCGCTCACCGCCTTAAATCTGATGATCTCAACCGCCAAAGAGATTGCTCAGGATTTGGGTGGGGAATTATATGATGAGCAACGGCACATTCTCACGGTAGAAAAGATCGGCGAATGGCGAAATCAGTTACAAATGCACCCATCTCTTCCCGTATAACTACTCTCAAGTACGGTATTCCTACATTGAATTTTGGACTATAATGGCCAAATAGGGATTGCTGCGGAATGACAAGGATGGGTTACAAACGGATAATAATAAAAATGAGGGGAGAACGATGTCAGAAGAAAAAAAAGGTAGAACCGATTTTGCAATTCCACTTTTAGCTAGTGAACCTGTATCCCCAGAACCTGAATCCTCAATAGAAAAAAAACAAACCCCATATCATCCAGACAATAAACAAGATCGTTACAGCCAATTGAATCAACAAGATCTTGGCTTTCTACAAAAAACGCCCGCTACACATAGAAATGATGTAAAATCCTTAGACAATAAACCTAGCTTAAACAGAGAGGATAGCGAGTTAACATCGTTCAGCGAAAAGATTTTCTGTTGTATCCAAAAAACCTTTAAAGATAATTTCGTATTAATTGTCGTCCCTGGAACGATAACCAGTATTTTACGTCGTGGTTTTGAGTTGGCTGACCAAAATCTTCCTCTTAGCCCAGGCCTAGTTATTGCCTGCGCCAGTGCGGAATTTGGCGCTATCAGTTGGGGGGGCGCTTTTATCACCGATATGTTGATGCGACTGGGTACTATTTATAAACAAGATGGCGAAACCTTTTCTACGGCATTATACAGTTATTTCACCGAAGGCCATTGGTTGGAATCTGTAAAAACAGCGGTTAAATTTTTTGGTCATACCATAGGGTGGGCAACTGGCTACCAGATTGCCGATTATTTTTGTCATTCTCGGTTTGAATGGTTAAATGTTCTCGGGCGGGGTCTCAGCGCTGCCGCCGGCACTGTTTTACCCAGCATGTCCACTTTGTTTTATGACAAAGATGCAAAAAAAATGCCCGTTCCCCACCTGGTCATGAACGCCTGTGAAGGTTTTTTTCGCTCAATTATTGTCGATAGCCATCTATATGACGATTTTATTAAAAAGGGAATGAGTGGCTTAGCCGCTAAAACCACGGATGCTTTGTCCGTGGGTAGCGTTTCTGCTCTTATCTATACCCTCGGCATTTTAATAATGTCGAACAAGGAGTCCAAACCACTACCTCATCTAAGCGTGCCTAGCAGTCGATTGGCTAGGGAAATGCCTAATATCCAACAAGGCTATAGACTCCCTAAGAAAAACCCATTTCCATTAAGCTTGTGTTATAGCCTCTGGAATTGTTTAAGACAACAGTGTTGCCCTGTGGATGCAACGGATGAGAGTGACCTCCAAATAAGCGGGGGTTTACTGCCAAAAGAAGAATCGAATTTAAGTTCTGCTTTTTTTCAATCGGATACGGGTAAAAGCTTGTATGGAGACCTTTCTTTCATTCAACCAGAACAGGATTCCAGCCAATTTGTGGAGATAAACTCTGGTATTGCATAAAATGCTGAAAGATGACGTCATCCCGGCATCATCAATGGTGGGCACGCTTCGCTTTGCCCACCCTACATCAGAAATGTCGAATCGCATATTTCGCTTTTGACCTGCGTTAGGTATAGTATGACGAACTAACTTTCGTGTTTTATGGTTAAGCACACATGGCATCCATGGCACAACAACGCAGCCGATTAAACGCCTTACGTCAAATGCTTGACGAGCACAATTACCGCTACTATGTCTTAGATAATCCCACCATCCCAGATGCAGAGTACGATCGTTTATTACGTGAACTACAACAGCTAGAGGCTGAACACCCGGAATGGATTTCACCAGATTCCCCCACCCAACGGGTAGGTGCTACCCCCGCAACCGCGTTCGCTACCGTGGCGCACACCGTACCGATGTTATCGCTGGAAAATGCGTTTACATCCGAAGAAGTATTAGCCTTTGATCGACGTGTGCGACAACGCTTAGAACTGACCCAATCACCAGCATACGTATGCGAGCCAAAATTAGATGGTGTGGCTGTCAGCTTGCGCTATGAGCACGGGGTACTCACACTAGGCGCTACGCGCGGTGATGGCACCACCGGTGAGGACATTACCCAAAATGTACGCACCATACCCAGTGTTCCACTCCG
Organism: uncultured Gammaproteobacteria bacterium; assembly: GCA_963797335.1. Taxonomy (GTDB): domain Bacteria; phylum Pseudomonadota; class Gammaproteobacteria; order JAURND01; family JAURND01; genus CAWCOU01. The sequence continues at coordinate 186,325 of CAWCOU010000008.1, forward strand.
TTTGCGCGGCACTTCGCACCCGCAATTAGTGGAAATACGCGGCGAGGTCTACATGCCCTTGGCTGGCTTTGCGGCTTATAACGCAGCGGCACGCCAACGCGGGGATCGAGAGTTTGCTAACCCTCGCAACGCAACGGCCGGCAGCCTGAGGCAGCTGGATTCTCGCATCACAAAAACACGGCCACTGGCGTTTTTTTGCTATGGTGTCGGTGAGATAGACCAGGCCATCGTTCCACAAACTCACAGCGAGTTACTGAACTTATTTAAAACCTGGGGTTTACCGGTTAACTCTGAAATAAAAACCGTGTCTGATATTGAACAAGCGTTACAGGTATACCAAACTATTTTGGCAAAACGCGATCAGCTACCGTATGAAATTGACGGTGTGGTTTATAAAATCAATCGATTCGATCAACAACAAGCCCTGGGGTTCGTATCACGCGCACCGCGGTGGGCGCTGGCTCATAAATTTCCAGCGCGAGAGGAAATGACCACGGTTCTGGATATTTTGCTGCAAGTCGGACGTACGGGTGCCATTACCCCTGTGGCTCGCTTAACGCCAGTCAATGTCAGCGGTGTCACCGTTAGCCATGCCACCCTACATAATTTCGATGAACTCTGGCGAAAAGATGTGCGAATCGGCGATACCGTCATTGTCCGCCGCGCCGGCGATGTGATACCGGATATTGTCAGCGTCATCCTCGATCAGCGCCCAGCCCATACCCGGCCTATTGCTTTGCCAAAAAAATGTCCCATCTGCCATGCTGAAGTAATTAAACCCGAACATGAAGTCGTGGCGCGATGCATAGGTGGTTTATTTTGTTCCGCACAATTAAAAGAAACCGTGCGGCATTTTGCCTCACGGCGGGCTTTAGATATCGAGGGTTTGGGCGATAAACTGGTGGAGCAACTGGTGCAAGCAGGACTTGTGCGTGATATCGCCGATCTTTACCAGCTGACCAAAACCCAACTCCTGTCATTGGAACGCATGGGTGAGAAATCTGCTGATAATCTTCTGAATGCCATCGTGCACAGCAAAGCCACCACCCTACCCCGATTTTTATACGGTCTGGGCATTCCTGACGTCGGTGAAACCACCGCTCTGGTTTTGGCCCGTCATTTCGGCCGTTTGCAGCCTCTGATGGAATCAGACGAAGATACCCTGCAAACGATTCCCGACATCGGACCTATCGTCGCCGCGAATATCACGGGGTTTTTCCGCCAAGATCATAACCGTGAGTTAATCACCAAGTTACAAAATTTAGGCATACACTGGCCAGAAGAAACTCCCACTCACCAATCTCAAACATTGGCCGGTAAAACCTTTGTACTCACCGGCACATTGACTACCCTGCATAGAGATGATGCCAAAGAAAAACTGCAAGCGTTAGGCGCGAAAGTCAGCGGCAGTGTTTCCACCAAAACGACTTACGTTGTCGTTGGCGAAGATCCTGGCTCCAAGCTAACAAAAGCCCAAGAATTAGGAATACCCATACTGACGGAAGAAGCGTTCTTGCAATTGCTAGAAAATTCTCAATAGCCTTAGGGTATGCACACATCTTTTTCAGTCAACTGTGAGTGAGTATTAGATTAGGTGTTAGCACTGTAAGCCCCCTCCTAGGATATTTTTTTGTTGCCTGCACGGGGGGAAACCGTCATGATTCTGCGCTACAATAATTGGCATGAAAGAACCTATGACTGACTTGACTACCGAAATAAACAAACGCCGCACCTTTGCCATCATCTCCCATCCCGATGCCGGTAAAACTACCTTAACCGAAAAATTACTGCTGTTTGGCGGCGCCATCGTACTAGCCGGCACCGTCAAAGGACGAAAATCCAGCCGCCATGCCACCTCCGACTGGATGGCGTTAGAAAAACAACGCGGCATCTCCGTCACCACATCGGTAATGCAATTCCCTTATCGCAACTGCATAATCAACTTACTGGATACGCCTGGCCACGAAGATTTCTCAGAAGATACGTATCGAACCTTAACTGCAGTTGATTCGGCCTTAATGGTCATTGATGCGGCCAAAGGCGTAGAACCACGCACGATTAAACTATTAGAAGTCTGCCGACTTCGCAATATTCCCATCCTCACCTTCATCAATAAAATGGATCGCGATGCCCGTGAACCCATTGAATTACTCGATGAAATCGAATCGGTATTGGGCATACGCTGCACACCGATGACTTGGCCCATCGGCATGGGTAAACAATTCAAGGGCGTGTATCATTTATTGGAACAGGCGATTTATCATTATCAGCCGGGTAAAAACGAACGTATTAATGAAGCTTCACGCATCACCGATTTAAATGATCCCGCATTAGACAAATTATTGGCAGAAAGCGCCCCCTCTTTTCGCGAAGAAATGGCTTTGGTGCAAGGTGCTTGCCCCAAATTCCAACTCGCCGATTACTTAGCCGGTCAATTAACGCCTGTATTTTTTGGTTCGGCGATCAATAATTTTGGGGTCAGAGAACTACTCGAGGCCTTAGTCACCTACGCACCCCCCACCCAACCGCGCATCACTCGCACGCGAGAAGTGCAACCCGATGAAGAAAAATTCACCGGCTTTGTCTTCAAAATTCAGGCTAACATGGATCCAGCGCACCGCGACCGCATGGCTTTTTTGCGAGTATGTTCTGGTCGCTACCAAAATGGCATGAAAATATATCATGCACGTTTGCAGCGCGATGTCACTATCCACCATGCCCTGACCTTTATGGCGGGTGACCGTGAACACGTGGAAGAGGCTTATCCCGGCGATATCATCGGTTTACATAATCACGGCTTAATTCAAATCGGTGACACATTTACTCAAGGGGAACAACTGAAATTCATCGGCATTCCTTATTTTGCTCCGGAAATTTTTCGACTGGTTCGATTAAAAGATCCATTGAAAATGAAAGCACTGCAAAAAGGATTATTGCAATTATCCGAAGAAGGCGCGACTCAAGTCTTCAGACCCTTACTTGGCAACGAGTATATTTTGGGCGCAGTAGGTGTGCTACAATTTGATGTGGTCGCCTATCGGCTGAAACACGAATACAACGTTGAATGTGCGTATGAAGCCATTAATGTCAGCACCGTGCGTTGGGTGCGTAGCGACAATGCCAAAAAATTAGCGGAGTTTAAACAATCACTCGCGAATCACCTCGCCCTGGATCACAGTGAAAACCTGGCTTATCTTGCCCCGAATAATATCAATTTGAGCTTAACGCAAGAACGATGGCCAGATATTGAATTTTTTGCGACTCGCGAACACGAATAACTTCTAGTTCTTGCGCTCCACGTCATCATAACGCTCCACGTCATCCCGAGTGCAGCGAGGGACCTCCTGAATGTAGCACCGTCATCCCGAGCGCAGCGCGGGATCTCCTAGATGTGGCACAATATTTAAGACTGCAATACAAGTCATCCTAGCTTGGATTCAATTTATTTAATGCGTGCTACATTCAGGAGGTCCCTCGCTGCGCTCGGGATGACGGGGAGCGCTCGGGATGGCGGTGCCACATTTAGGATAACAACAAAAATGAATTCCTCAGCACTTCGTATCTTACAAAACGTATTTGGCTACAACGAATTCCGAGGAAGTCAGGCTGAGATTATGGATCACCTGATCCAGGGCAACGATGCGCTAGTGTTGATGCCAACGGGCGGTGGTAAATCGTTGTGTTATCAGATCCCGGCCATCGTGCGCCCCGGGCTGGGTATTGTCATATCCCCGCTCATTGCGTTAATGCAAGATCAAGTCAATGCCTTACTACAATTAGGCGTCAAAGCGGCCTTTTTAAATTCTTCACTGGACAGTCAAACAGCCTGGAAAGTGGAACAAGATGTTTTAAACGAACAGCTAGATTTGCTTTACGTCGCGCCAGAACGATTACTAACCCCTCGATTTTTACAAATCTTAACTCGTCTCCGTATCGCCTTATTTGCCATTGATGAAGCCCATTGCGTTTCTCAATGGGGGCACGACTTTCGCCCCGAGTACATGCAATTATCCCTGCTGCACGAACAATTTCCAGAAATACCACGCATTGCCTTAACCGCCACCGCCGATGAACCGACCCGACGAGAAATTATCGAGCGTTTAAATCTAGTCGAAGCCAAACAATTCATTGCCAGTTTTGATCGCAGCAATATCCGCTATCGCATCGTCGCTAAACAAAGTGCTCGCGAACAATTGCAGCAATTTTTAACCACGGAGCACCCGAATGATGCCGGCATTGTTTATTGCTTATCTCGCAAGCGCGTCGAAGAAACCGCGCAATGGCTGAGCAATCGCGGCTGGGATGCCATTCCCTACCATGCCGGCTTAAGCAATGAGGTTAGGCAGAAAAACCAGCAACGTTTTTTACAAGAAGAAGGTTGTATTATGGTCGCAACAGTAGCCTTTGGTATGGGTATTGATAAATCCAATGTCCGCTTCGTTGCGCATTTGGATTTACCGAAGAGTATTGAAGGTTATTATCAAGAAACCGGCCGCGCCGGTCGTGACGGTTTACCTGCGGACGCCTGGTTATCTTATGGTTTGGGTGATTTAATTGTCTTACGCCAAATACTGGATGGTTCTACCGCCGATGAGCAACACAAACGTTTGGAGCGCCGGAAATTAGATGCCCTACTCGGCTTTTGCGAAACCACGCTTTGCCGCCGCCAAGTCTTGCTGCATTATTTCGGCGAATCGTATCAAGCTCCCTGCGGTAACTGTGATAATTGCCTGGAACCGATTTCCACTTGGGATGGTAAAATCGTGGCTCAAATGGCGCTTTCTTGCGTTTACCGCACAGGGCAACGTTTTGGTGTAAAACATTTAGTGGATGTACTCACCGGTAAAATCACTGCACAAGTTCAACGCTTCCGCCATGATAAAGTCTCGACATTCGGCATCGGCCAGGCTTACTCCGCACCCGAATGGTCTAGTATTTACCGACAATTAATCGCCGCTGATTTTTTATCGGTCGATCTGCAAGGTTATGGTGGTTTACAATTAACCAAAAAAAGCCAAGCTATTTTAAGAGGTGAACAAACCATCGCCTTGCGTTGTGAGCTAGGACAGAAAAAAAGCATAAAAAGCACGACTAAAAAAGCCACTAAAACCATTGTCCCCGCACAAGATAATTTGTGGTTAGCATTAAAAAATAAACGCCTAGATTTAGCCCGCGAGCAAAAAGTACCGCCATATGTTATTTTCCATGACAGCACCTTATTAGAAATTCACAGCCACAAACCCAAAACCCGCCAGGAGTTCGCCACTATTTCCGGAGTAGGAGCCAGCAAACTAGAACGCTACGCTGATATCTTTATCCAGTTGGTTCAACAAGAAGAACTCGAAAAAGAATTAGCTTGATGGTTTTTAAAGAATAATGCAGGTATTTTTTTTCAAATTATCAGATTCTTCCTCAGGTAGGCGTGGAAATCTCTCCGTTTGTAACTTGAGAAATTCCTCTTTGATTGCTTCAAATTGGCGTAATTCTCTTGGATCAGCACTGTTGAATAACCCTCTGTGCTTAAGATCGTCCACATTTTTCTGCATCTCAATATATTTCGCGCGTAATTCCTCATAGTAATTAGGATTATCCATTCGAATAAATGAAGCAGAAAGAGGTAAACCCCGTTCCTCCTGATTCTCGCTTTGAATTCTTGCCCCTTTCTCTTTCGGGAAAAAACCTGACATATATAGCCCTCAACCTAAATATTAATACATTAGCATTGGTTAAGTTTAAACATTATATATTAAGACTATATTACGCTATCATTCCCAAAAAATTGCGAATTGCTATTAAGCTTCTCTGCTGGCGGATGCGCAAAATTTGGTCAGTTTTTAAGCGGGCATTTTAATTTAAGATTATGCACTCACATAAATCAAGCAAAAAAACCTTAGGACATAACCTGCACAGAGACTTTACAATCGGGCTGGATTGTTGCCTCATAAATCGTGCGCTGAGAAGACATCTCAGTTGCGGTGGTTTTGACAATATAGTGAGACGATAAAGGATTTAATTGGCGGATACTGGTAATCTCGCCTTGCTGAGAAACATGCTGCGTGATGTAATCGACTATAGCTGTCATTTTTTGTGCAGATGCAGCCAATGGCGTCATTTTACAAGCCATCGCAACAGTACTAGCGCAGCACAAGATTGTTAAACTCATTAACTTCAATAACTGTCCAGCACTTTTCATAGGGGTCTCCTAGCAAATCATAAAATCACGGCCAGATTCGGTGTGTTGGCTTGCGGCCTCTACCCATTGCAAAATCTGGTCACTCTTTAATTGAAATAATTGATCCAAATTCTCCAACACATAATAACGCGTTTGAATTTCATCGTAACGATAAGGGGATTGCAATATTTGTTGGGCATCAAACGGCAATCGTTCCGGCACATCGCTTTCTAATGCATACGTGGTTTCGGCAAAAGAAGAAAGGATGCCACCACCGTAAATCCGTAATCCTTGCGTTGTTCTCATTAACCCAAATTCGATGGTAAACCAAAATAAACGGCCCAACAACGATTGTATTTCAGCCGTCGTCTTGAGCGCTGTTTCACCATACCATTGCACAAAATCCGCGTAGGCAGGATGGGTTAATAACGGGCAATGGCCAAATAATTCATGGAAAATATCCGGCTCTTTCAGGTAATCTAATTCTTCCCGTAAGCGGATAAAGCTGGCGACGGGAAATTGTCGATTCGCTAGCAATGAGAAAAATTCAGATAACGGAATCATGGCGGCTACTGGCACTACCGTCCAACCCGTTGTCGATTGCAACACAGCAGAAACCTCTGGGCATTGAGGAATGCGCTGCGGTGAGTAGTTTAATTTGGTTAAGCCGTGCATAAATTCATCGCAGGCACGATCTTTTACGACATTTTTTTGACGATCAAACAATAACTGCCAGGTGCCATGCTCATGGGCAGTAAAATGAATATTACCTTGTTGATCTGGGATTTTCGCGGTGTATTTAGACATGAGATCCTTCTCAGCTATGATGGCGTTGTAGTTGCGTTTATAAAGCTTCCTTGCGCAGAATCGCGCGCACTGCTTCGGCTAAGTTAGCAAAGACCGGCACCTCTTGTAAAGTCTGGCTTTTCTCTAAAGACGACATTCCTTTCCCTGTTTTTACTAAAATTGCGCGGCATTGCACGGCACGGGCGCTGTCAATATCACGCTCGGCGTCTCCGATTAATATCGCTTGCTGAAAATCAGGCAGCTGATATTTGGCGGCTATTTGTTCCATCATCCCAGGTTTGGGCTTGCGACAGGGGCAATGGTCGTCCGGGTGGTGCGGACAATAGAATATCGCATCAATATGGCCGCCTACGGCCGCCAATGCATTGATCATTTTTTGATGGATTTGCAGTAAATCCTGTTCGGTAAACAAGCCCCGAGCAATGCCAGATTGATTGGTGGCAATGGTCACAATGTGTCCAGCCTGGTTTAACGCCGCAATGGCGGATAAGCTGCCAGGAATGGGCTGCCATTCTTCCGGTTTTTTAATAAAGTCCGGAGAATCTTCATTAATAACCCCATCACGGTCTAAAATAATTAGCATGTGTCCTCTTTCACAAAAGTTCATCCCGCTCATGATGAGCAAACTGAGGTGGTTAAGTAGACATCGAAGCGACAGCTTTGACCGGGAAAGACGATCTGCGGGGTATTACCCGCCAGCACAGGGGCATGACGCGCTTGCTTAACGACTACCCGCCTATTCGCTCGTTGCCTGGCCACTGCTAACAACTGAGCCGCATCCATATCAGCACCCACTAAATCCCGCAACAATCGCATTTCTTTTTTGGCTAAGGCCGTTTTTGACTGATGTTGAAACATGGGGTCAAGATAAATCACATCTGGAGCCTGCGCAGGCGTTAAGGCATTTAAATACGCTTTTGCATCCGTCACGGTAAGCGATATTAACAGCTTCTCGCCTTCCGCACTGTTGGTCAAGCGCATTAATGCGTCTTGCAATAATGCGGCAACCACTGCCGATCGTTCTAAACAATGCACCTGACAACCTAAACAAGCCAATACAAAGCTATCACCGCCTAAACCCGCCGTAGCATCTATTACGGTAGGTCGATACAAACCTTTGATGCCAACCGCCTTAGCGATCAATTGCCTTACTCCTCCACCTCTCAGTCGACGAAAATGAGCCGCGGGGCTGCAAAAATCAACCACTATCGGCTTTGTTTTGCCCGTGCTTTGCCTAAGTTCTAGTTGTTGTTCGGTTAATACCAGCCAATAATCATACGCAGCATCTGGACACGAGATTAAGGGTAGTTGTAATTGCTGCGCCAAGCTTTGCGCCTCAAATAGACGGTTCGTTGATTCACAAAGCAAGGCGATATGGGGCATGTGTGTATTGAATGAACACTAAGAGCGACGGGTAGTATCCGTTTTTTCCGCTAAATTCACTTCATCTTTTTGTGCGTTGAATTCCGACATGAGTTTTTTCGACTGCGCCAGGAAAGCATTACGGTATTTCTTATCAATGGGTAACCCAGGTAGCGACATGGTCAATGGATTTTCAGCCACATCATGAATATGAATTTCATAATGAAGATGTGGTCCCGTTGCCAATCCCGTTTGACCTACATAACCAATCACTTGCCCTTGATTTACGGTCGAGCCGACGTGCAAGTTGGCAACAAATCGTGACATATGCGCATACAAGGTACTGTAATCATTGGCATGCTTGATAACGACGACATTGCCATAACCACCATGCTGGTTCATTTCCATTATAGTGCCTGGGGCGGCTGCGACAATAGGGGTGCCAGTGGGTGCCGCATAATCCACACCTAAATGCGGTCGTCGGAAATGCAGAATGGGTTCAAGCCGACTTCTTGAGAATAACGAGCTGACAAACGTGTATTTCACAGGGGCACGTAAAATGCCTTCGCGCATACTTTCGCCTTGTGGAGTGTAGAACTCCGCATGCCCTTTAGGATCAACGAATCGAATCAGCGCAAACCGCTTTCCTAAATGAAAAAGCTCGGCAGCTACAATGGTTTTCACACGCTTCTGGCTGGTTTGCGGTTGCCCGTACAAGACACTGAATTTATCCCCCGGTTTGGGTGATTCTTTACTGAAAAGTTGTTGCAAATTGTAAGCTTGTTTTATAGGTAGGCCCATCTTATGGGCATCTGCTATTAAATTATGATGAATTTTTCCAGAAAAATAGGCAAAAGTCGGCAATGTGCGTGCGATGTATTTCTTAATATCCGATTGCGGAAGGAGAGGAGGAGTCGTATCCACTTGGGTAAGGTTAGTAAACTTAGGACTTTGCGGTGCTATATCCATTAAGAAGTTCGGAATATTGGGTGCAGTAGTTTGTGGGGTAATGGTTGCCGGAGCATTGACGGTGGCTTGAGCCAATTGTGGAATGGTTATGCTGTTTACCGAAGGTTTCGCGGTGACGGGCAACGGCAAAAACCCGTTGTTCACTAAGGTGAAAGTCAACACCGTCAATACGAACAAAATGGTCAGTTTAGGTTTTAATCGTACAAATCGTCCTATGCCTGCTAAAAATTGATCAGCCGGACGCCATATTTTCTCCATCCCACTTTATCTCCTTCGTAGGTTCTATTCTCATATAAGCAAAAAAGGGTAGCGACAATCGCTCAGCTTGTCAATACGCCAACGCCGGTTCCTCTATCGGGCTTTTGTTTATCTTTAGCAAGTAATTGAAATAACTTACATAATGACTTACATTCCTGGCTATAATATTTATCCTGCTTCCCGGGAAATACCAAAACCTTACTGAGCTACTACGGAAATCATATGAATAAAAAAATGGATCCACCGCACCTCGTCTTATCTTCACCAGAAATGCTCTGTCTGCAATACGCTAACGCAGGCATGACCCTGGATGAGATTGCGCAAACCATGAATTTATCGATCCGGACTGTGAAATTTTGCCTGCTGAATGCGGAAAAAAAATTAGAATGGCTGAGTGAAGTATCTGAGGTGACTGATCATCCTGAAAAGACCTCCAGCTGTTAATTTATTTACTGCAAAGAGAACTACTCACACGTCGTCCCGCGGCTTGTCGGCGGGACGACGGAGTTGGAGGGTGAGTAGTTACTTACACAGATCCACTAATTCCAGCAGATTACGACCGGCATCGGTATTTTTATAAGTACTCAAATAACTGGCCAATATGTATTGAAAGTCGGGGATGGTTAATATGGAAAATATTCGATACGCCCAGGGTAAATCTTTTGGCACTTGATGACGGCAGGTCTGGAATAGCACCGCTGCTAGTAACGAGGCCTTGCTCGCCTGCCTCGCCGAGCTAGCGGTAGGAAAACTTTCTAGACACTGCTGCAAGGCCACTTCTTTATCCCAAGTCAACCATTGCCGATAAATCGCCATCGCCATTTTCTGGTAGCGGCTGGTATTTTCAGGCAATCCTTTGGTATCACGTCGCAGCCAAAGCATGAGTAATATGGCTGGAATAGCTGCCTCCACATTCGCCCACGAACAATTACCAATTAATTGCGAGTGAAGAGGTAAAGCGGCCACTGGTGAGAGTGCCAGCGTTTGAAAAATTCCTTGGGTCACAAAGTAACGACTCTGTTGCTCATAGAGTAGGCGTTGTAAAAATTCGGGCGTCCATGCTCGGGGATTGTTTATTTTATAAATCGCTACACTGGGTTCCCTAAGGCTATTTTCACCACGGTCACACTTAGCAAAAAAAGGACCACAACGGATAAAGGTAATGGCGTGACCTTCATACCCCACTGGCAATAGTAATAATTCCCGATTAGCTAAAACTTGTAACCGTGCTTTAATTCGTGCTTGATCGGTTAAATGTTGCTGGTAGTGTAATAACTCAGCTGCGACACGAAATGCATCAATCACTGCTCTCAATTCACCAAAATAGCGCCGTAAATTACGAGCCGAGAAGTTGTTTCGAAATTGCCAAAGTGAATCTAGGATGACACCAATGGTAAACTCTAGGATAAATCCTTCAAAATCAACTTGCGTAAACATTTCCTTAGTATCTGCAATATCGACACTACCCACTAACTCAAAACGATGACCAATTAATTTAGCTTGAATATAATCTTGCGCAAATTTCAAATCGGCGCCGTGTCGTATTAACAGTTCTCTTAAACTCTGTTGACGACGTAATAATGGCATCACCAACACTGGCTGAGAAGAATGGCCGTAGGCGTTGGCATTGGCTCCGCGTCGCAGTAATAATTCGCATAGCTTGATATTATTATTCTCTACAGCCCAATAAAGTGCTGAACCACCAGTGAGGTCGGGTTTATTAACATCAGCGCCATGCTCAATCAGTTGATTGGCTATCTCGATATCATTAACAATGGCGGCTTCCATTAACGGCGTAAAGCCATAAATATCCAGTTCATTGACATCGGGATTTTGCGTTAACAATTCCGCCACTTGCTGCCGATCTTTCTTGAGAATCGCATCGGTCAGCATCATTACCTTGGCTCCATTTTTAATGTTGGCCGGTTCGTTAACCGTTGCTGCAATTGCAATTCATTATGCATTTTAATTCGTAATGCTAGGTCGGGGCTTAATGTCAGTTCGGGGTGTTTTTCAGCTAGCTGGGCAATGTTTTCAAATCGAGCTTCATCGGAGGCAATGGGTGAATCGTTGCTCATACCTGCAAAACGTTGGGTTTTTAACCAGGGGTGTTCGGGGGTTTTACCTTCTTGACCATAGCCGTGCCCGGCCGTTGAGGCTTGTTCGGTTTGGTTTCTCTTTTTCTTGGCACGATGCGCTTTGGCGTGTTTGCCAAATTTTTGTTGCCCTTTCCGGATGAGTTGCGTGAAATCCTCATCTTTTTCCTCAATCAAGGCCGCTAATGCTTCACGAGCAGCATCCGAATAACGCCATGGCTGGTCGTTTTTTTCTTCGGTTTTGCCATCTACGTAAGTGGCTGAATTATCGTGATTATTTTGTAGCATGGTGTGGTTTTATTCAGAATGGACCTATAATGAATAACTGAATTATACTCTTTTTTTCTTAATAGATGCTTAAATTAATCTGCTTTGGAAAGCCGATGTGACTCAATTTTCACTTCCTTTAATTCAATAATTTTTTCCAGCTGCTTAATTACCCTTTCGATGGTTTTAGGATCGCTATAGACCATAATGTTAAAATATGACATATCTTTATTACAGATTTCAACCACATTCAGCTGTTCTATATTCAAACGATAGCGAGCGAATATTCCCGCCATGCGCTGCAATACTCGTAACGTATTTTCAGTAGTGGCTGATATCGCATAAATGTATTGCATATACCCCTCTTTAAGATAGCCGGATTTCTCCCACACCACAACCGGTGGGTATGATTGGAAAAATATTTTCCTCCATCTCAACCACTACTTCCAACAAATAAGGGCCATCAAAATTCAGCATGACAGCTAATGCGTTGCCTAAGGCATCATTGTTATCTACTCGTTGCGCTTCAATATCGTACCCTTGTGCAATTTTAATAAAATCTGGATTTTTAAGCTGAACAAACGAATACCGTTCTTCAAAAAATAATTCTTGCCATTGTCGCACCATGCCTAAATGACTATTGTTTAAAATAATCATTTTGACTGGCAAATTCTCCTGCGCAATCACGCCTAGCTCTTGTATATTCATCTGGAAACCACCATCACCAATAATAGCGATGACTTGGCGTTGTGGCTGCCCTAATTTAGCGCCTACTGCAGCAGGCAAAGCAAAGCCCATGGTGCCCAATCCCCCGGAAGTTACTAACGAATTATATCGCATAAATCGATAATAACGGGCGGCGGCCATTTGATGCTGGCCGACATCGGCAACAATAATGGCTTGGCCTTGCGTTTTTTCGGATAATAAATGAATGACTTCTGCCATTTTGATTTTCTGGCCACAAGAATTAATTTCCTGCTGAATGATTTGTTGATATTCTAACTCGTGACAGGTTTTAAATTGATCGATCCAAATTTGGTGTAAGCGCTGACAACGGTCTTTATTTAAATATGGGATGAGTGCGGCCAATGCTTGCTTGGCATCCGATAATAAACCTATCTCCGCTTGCACATTTTTATTAATTTCCGCAGGATCGATATCTAGATGAATAATTTTGGCTTGTTTCGCATAACTATCCAGATTACCGGTTACTCTATCATCAAAACGCATACCCACGGCGATAATCACATCGGCTTGATTAGTCAATAAATTAGGCCCGTAATTACCATGCATGCCCAACATGCCGACATAAAGAGGATGATCCATAGGAAATGCCGATAATCCCAATAACGTGCAAGCGACAGGGATATTAGCCTTAACCGCAAAATCAAGTAACTCCTGTTCCGCGTGCGCAAGCGTGACACCTTGGCCGGCCAAAATATACGGCCGCTGCGCCTGATTGATTAATGTGGCTGCCTTCTGTAATTGTTCTGGGCAAAGAAGGGGCGAAGAAGTTAATTTAGTCGTCGGGCGGTATTGATGGTAGGCAAAATTTACATTTCCTACCTGCGCATCTTTCGTAATATCCAATAACACCGGACCTGGTCGACCTTGTTGGGCAACCTCAAAGGCTTTGGCGACTATGTGTGGAATTTCTTGAGCATCGGTAATTTGATAATTCCATTTCGTGACCGGCAATGACATGCCAATGATATCTGCTTCTTGAAAGGCATCTGTTCCTAAAAAAGGGCTAGCGACTTGCCCTGTAATACAAACGATGGGGGTAGAATCCAACATGGCGTCGGCAAGGCCAGTAATCAAGTTGGTAGCCCCTGGCCCTGAGGTAACTAGGCATACACCCGGTTTACCGGTCACTCGCGCATAACCCTCAGCCGCATGCGCGGCACCCTGTTCATGTCGCACTAAAATATGGCGCAGTTCGGAACGTACATCGTATAAGGCATCGTAGACCGGCATAATGGCGCCACCAGGGTAACCGAAGATTAGATCAACGCCCTCTGCCAATAAACAACGTAAAATAGCTTGCGCACCCGTCATTTCCACAAAACCCTACCTATCCGAAAATTACCCCAAAAACCTCCATCCACCCACTCTGACGTCCCGCGGACAAGCCGCGGGACGACGTGCGAATAGTGATGCAGGTTTTTTATTTCTGCCTGTCACCAATATTCACTAACTAAGATTTCTGCAATTTGTACGGCATTTAAAGCAGCGCCTTTGCGGACATTATCGGCCACTACCCATAGATTTAAGCCTCGTGGATGTGAGATATCGTTGCGAACTCGGCCAACGTAAACCGCGTCAACATCAGCACCTTCTTTCGCCGGTGTGGGAAAATGATTGTCTTCCATCAAAACAATACCCGGAGCTGCTCGTAACAAATCACAGGCTTGCTCGGCTGATAAAGGATCGCGCGTCTCAATAGAAACGGCCTCTGAATGCCCATAAAAAACCGGCACCCGCACACAAGTGGGGTTCACTTGAATGCTGGTATCACCAAAGATTTTTTGGGTTTCCCATACCATTTTCATTTCTTCATGTGTATAGCCATTGTCTTGAAAGCTACCGATCTGAGGGATGACATTAAATGCTATTTGCGCTGGATAAACATCGGGGTGAATGGGTTGGCCATTGAGCAAATGCGTGGTTTCGGTAAGCAAAGCCTCAATACCCGGTTTACCTGTGCCAGAAACCGATTGAAAGGTAACTACGTTAATCCGTTCAATGCCTACTGCATCATAAATAGGCTTTAAGGCAACTAACATTTGAATGGTGGAACAGTTCGGGTTAGCAATAATGTGTCGCTGCAAGTAATCGCCAATGCTCGCTGGATTCACTTCGGGAATAACCAGCGGTATGTCTTGGTCGTAACGAAACTGGGAGGTGTTATCAATCACCACACAGCCCGCTTCTGCTGCAATGGGTGCAAATCGCGCTGAAACTTCCGCTCCTGCTGAAAATAAACCAATCTGGGCCTTGGTAAAATCAAAATGGGCGGCATTTTCAACCAGTACCGGGCGATTTTTAAACAGCACGGTTTCTCCAGCTGAGCGTTCACTGGCTAACGCATATAAATTTCGGATGGGGAATTCTCGCTGTTCTAAAATAGCAAGAAAAGCCTCACCCACTGCACCCGTCGCACCTAGAATGGCGACATCAAACTCAAGACTCAACTCTCTCTCCTCGCAATTAATAAAATTTGCCGGTTAACATAGGCACGAAAACCACCGGTTCTAATAGTATAGTCTCAAATCCGTGCGGTAAACGAGTGATCTGTTGTAAATCTTGATTGCCCATGGGGTTATCGACGGGAATAATGAGTCTACCGCCAACCGCTAATTGTGCTAATAATGCCGGCGGCACAGCAGCGGCAGCAGCGGTGACGATAATGCCGTCGTAAGGTCCGTGCTCAGGCCAACCGTCGTGGCCATCGGCAAATTGGGTAAATACATTTGTGCAACCCATTTGTTTAAGTTTATCTTTGGCAGTGATTAGCAACGATTCAATTCGTTCAATACTATAAACCTCTTCGCATAATTGCGCCAAAATCGCCGCTTGATAACCAGAACCGGTGCCAATTTCCAATACTTTATGAAGCCTATCCTGCTCTCCCAGTAAACATTCTGTCATGCGTGCCACTATGTAAGGCTGGGAAATGGTTTGACCCGCAGATAAGGGTAATGCGTGATTCCAATAGGCTTCACTTTTGCATGCCTCGGTCACGAATAGTTCTCGCGGCACAGACGCGATGGCGCTTAATACCTGGGGATGGCGAATCCCTTCGGCACGTAATTGCGCGACTAACTCTTGTCGTTGTTTCAAAAAATCCATTTAATTTTCCGCCATGCGGGCGAGTTGGGCTTGTAACTTTTCGAATTGCTCTTGCATTTCTTTAGCCCGCGAGCGTTCTTTTGCGACCACTTCCGATGGGGCTTTTTGCACATAGGAAGAATTTGCTAATTTTTCAGTGACTCGTTGCAATTCTTTTTCCAACTTCGCACTTTCTTTGCTTAGGCGTTGCATTTCTGCTGTTTTATCAATTAAATCACTGAGTGGAATAAACAATTCCAATTGATCGACTATAGCCGTCGCAGAAAGTGGGGGTGTTTGGTCTATTGGTAACCAATCGATGGCAGATAACCGAGCTAACGTCATTAATAACGTACGATGTTTCTCGATACGTTGGCGATCCAGCGCATCGCCTTTTTGCAATAATAATGGCACTCGTTTACTCGGCGCAATTGTTGTTTCGCTACGAATCTGCCGCAAGCTCAAGACGATTTTTTGCAGCCAGGCTATTTCTTCATTGGCTTCAGTATCGATTTGTTGGGCATCAAATAGCGGATAAGGCGCCAGCATAATAGTAGTTCCTGCTGCACCGATGACGGGTCGCACGCGTTGCCAAATTTCTTCGGTGATAAACGGCATCATTGGGTGGATTAAGCGCAACAACGTTTCCAATACATAAAGCAGCGTGTAGCGCGTTCCGCATTTCTCGGCAATGCTGGCGTGTTCATCCATTAATATCGGTTTGGCTAGCTCTAAGTACCAATCGCAATAGGAATTCCAGGTGAATTCATATAAAGTGGCTGCCAATAGATCAAATCGATAATCCGCCAATGCCTGCGTCGCTTGTTCTATGGTTTGCGCTAATGACGAAATGATCCAACGATCTGCCAGGCTAAGTTGGCGTGCCTCAGTGGCAATGGTCGCGGCATGCTCCTCAGTATGCATTAATACAAAACGCGCGGCATTCCAGAGTTTATTGCAAAAATTTCGATAGCCTTCCAAACGACCTAAATCAAAATTAATATTTCGTCCGGTCGTTGCTAGTGCGCAATAGGTGAAGCGTAGCGCATCGACGCCAAATGCGGGAATACCTTGTGGAAATTCCCGCTGTGTGTCTTTGTTTATTTTTTCCGCTTTCTCTGGCTGCAAGAGACTGGCCGTACGTTTTTGAAGCAGAGAAGCCAAATCGATGCCATCGATTAGGTCAATCGGATCTAAGACATTACCACGGGTTTTCGACATTTTGTGACCTTCCCGATCGCGGATAAGGCCGTGGAGGTACACTTGTAAGAAGGGTACTTGACCGGTAAATTTCAAGCCCATCATCACCATACGCGCCACCCAGAAAAATAAGATGTCAAAGCCCGTGACTAAGACACTGGTGGGGTAATAGGTCTGCAACTCAGCGGTTGGTTGTGGCCAACCTAAAGTGGCAAACGGCCACAAACTGGCCGATACCCAAGTATCCAATACATCGTCATCTTGTTTCAACACCAATTCGGCGGGTAGCTGGTATTTACGGCGCACTGCCTCCTCGCTTTCCGCTACATAGACCTGTCCCTCGACGTCGTACCAGGCCGGTATGCGATGCCCCCACCATAGCTGCCGGCTGATGCACCAATCTTCAATATTGTCCAACCATTGAAAATAGGTTTTACGCCAATTATCGGGAACGAAACGAATCTCTCCCGCCTCCACGGCTGCGTAAGCCGCTTCGGACAAGGGCTTCATGCGGATATACCATTGATCTGTTAAATACGGCTCTAGAATGGCACCTGATTTTTCGCCGCGGGGTACTTGTAAGGTATAGGCTTCGATTTTTTCTAAAAGTCCGGCCTGCTGAAGATCAGCGACAATCTGAGCACGAGCGGCGAATCGCTCCATACCCCGGTAAATTTCGGGCACTTGTTCGTTTAAATGCGCGCTGGGTGTAAAAATAGTGATTAGAGGTAATTGATGCCGCTGGCCCATGGCATAGTCATTAAAATCGTGGGCGGGGGTAATTTTCACGCATCCGGTGCCAAATGTCGGGTCTACGTAGTCATCGGCAATAATGGGAATGATGCGATCGGTCAGGGGTAGGCAAATATGGCTGCCCACCAAGTGTCGATAACGATCGTCATCTGGATGAACCGCCACTGCCACGTCGCCTAATAGCGTTTCTGGCCGAGTGGTAGCGACGATTAAAACCTCCGAGCTATTCTGTACGGGGTATCGTAAATACCAGAGTGAGCCTTGTTCTTCGTGGGATATCGCCTCTAAATCGGATACCGCCGTTAATAACACCGGGTCCCAGTTCACTAATCGTTTGCCGCGATAAAGTAGGTTTTCTTCGTGTAGCGCGACTAATACTTGGACCACGGCCTGGCTGATGTCCGAATCTAAGCTGAAACGTTCACGGCTCCAATCCACCGAGGCGCCCATTCGGCGAATCTGGCTTTTGATAGTCCCATCGGACTGCTCTTTCCACTGCCATACCCGGTCCACAAAAGCGTCTCGACCCAAGGCTTTACGACTGCTGCCTTCGGCTAATAATTGCCGTTCTACCACCATTTGGGTGGCAATTCCGGCATGGTCGGTGCCTACTTGCCATAACACGTTGTCACCACACATCCGATGGTAGCGTATCAGCGTATCCATCAGGGTGATTTGAAAGCCATGGCCCATATGCAAGGTGCCGGTCACATTAGGGGGAGGCAGCATAATACAATAAGGTTTACCGCCCGATTTTGGTGTAAAATAACCCGATTGCTCCCAGGTTTGATACCAACGCTGCTCTATTTGTTGCGGATTGTAAGTTTTTTCCATAGTATCGAACGCATAATGGTGATGAGAAAGAATAGAACTGTGAATTGTACCTGCATAAACATTCGGCACAACCCTTATTTCTACATTTATGGCTAACTTTTCGGCATGATCATTTTTCGTTATCTCGGCAAAGAAGTATACAGTACCTTGCTGGCCAGTACTGTGATATTGCTGCTATTGCTCATTTCCGATCAATTCATTCGCTACCTGACGCAAGCGGCTCAGGGCGTTATTCCCTTGCGTACCGTCATGCAGATTATGTCGATCCAGGTCCCGTTGCTGATCGGTATTTTATTACCCCTGGGTTTGTACGTCGGATTATTGATGGCTTACGGCCGTTTGTATGTAGACAGGGAAATGACGGTATTATCGGCATGCGGGTTCAGTAAAGCGCAATTGCTGGGCCTGACCCTAGTATTTGCTTCTGGGGTTTGTCTCGTCGTGGCGGTCGTCATGCTGTGGCTGCAACCCAAGGTGGAGTCTTATAAAAGGCATGTATTGATCGAAGCTGCTGCCGCCTCCCCCCTGGAGCGTATATTGCCGGGGCAGTTCACGCCCATACCTTCTACCCCGCTGATTTTTTACGCGGAACGCTTGTCTCGGGATCACCAATATCTGGAAAATGTCTTCGCCACCCAACCACAAAAAACCAATAAACCGAATCAACCCTGGGACGTGGTCATTGCCAAAAATGGACATCAGCAAATCGATCCTGCCACCCATGATAAATTCTTAGTATTACAGGATGGTTCCCGTTACAGCGGCGCTCCAGGGCAGGCGGATTACCAAATCGTGCATTTTCGGCAATACGGCGTGCGTATCCAAGAAAATACCTTACCTCCGGATACGCGGGCTGAGTCCATCCCCACCTTAAAACTATGGCAGCAGCGTCATTTACGCCACACAAACGAAGCGGAGTTACAGTGGCGCATCGCCATGCCCATCTCCGTTTTAGTCTTAGCCTTACTCGGAGTGCCACTGAGTAAAGTCGACCCCCGGCAAGGCCGCTATGCCCAATTATTACCGGCGATTTTATTGTATATCGTCTATATCAACTTATTGTTTATGGGGCGAATTTGGCTGCGTGATGGCAAGGTTTCGCCCATGCTTGGTTTGTGGTGGGTTCATGCCCTGATGATCGGTCTCGGTTTATTGCTATTGGCTCGCTTTATGGGTTGGTCGCCGCTGAAACAGTTACAACGCTGGAGAGCCAAACATTGATGCGTATTCTCCACCGCCATATTCGAGCCACCGTGATTAGCATGACCATGCTAGTCGTGATGGTCATTGCCGGTGTGCAGACATTTATCGGTGTGATCGCGGAGCTACATTCCATTGGTCAATCGCAATATGGCGTTCTCCAGGCTTTGATCTATGTGCTGCTATCGCTTCCTTATAATCTTTATCCGCTATTTCCCGCTGCGGCTTTGATTGGTTGTTTGATTGGTTTGGGTCGACTGGCTGCCCAAAGCGAGTTGGTCGTCATGCGCACGTCGGGTGTTTCCAAGGCGCAAATTACCTTCTCGGTGATACGGTCAGCTATCGTCATGCTGGTGTTTGTGACCCTGATCGGCGAATGGTTAGCACCGAATTTGAATAACTATGCCGATGATTATAAATACCAAAAGCAAAATAATAATGACCGTTCCGATGCCAGGTATGGCTTTTGGTTACGTAATGGTGAAAATTTTATCTTAATTAATTCCGCTGTCGCCCCTGGGCAAATTGCCAATGTCATGCGCTATGAATTCTCGCAGCGGCAACTAACATCGGCCAGTGTGGCTGCTACGGGTGAATTTAAAAACGGGCGGTGGCTGTTGAGCCAGGTGCGGGAAAGTGTTTTGCAACCGAACCAGGTGGTAGCCCAGCAACTTGCCGAGCAAGTCTGGCCGATTAACTTGGACCCCAAGTTACTGGCAGACTCTCATGTCCACCCCGATAACACCACCTTATTAGGGCTTAAACACTATATTGATTTTTTACATGCTGCCGGGCTTGGTGCTAGCCTGGCAGAGTTTACTTGGTGGAAAAGGGTATTCCAACCCTTGGTCACGCTAGTGATGATCGGCTTGGCGGTGCCATTTATTTTTGGACCCTTGCGATCCGTCACCATGGGTTTGCGCATCTTAATTGGCGTCTCCATCGGTTTTGGTTTTTACACGTTGAATGAGTTTTTAGGGCCGTTTACCTTGGTTTATCATGTACCACCGATAGCGTCGGCGGTGTTTCCGGTGCTGTTATTTTTAATTATCGACGGAATTTTATTATTAGTTGTGCAATAATATCAGGTATTCTTGCCATCATTGGTCTTTTAATAATTAAAAAATTTACTGGAGATTTATTGTGACGCCCCTCTTGTTGGCAGTCTTTTTGACATTCCTCGCCGGCATCGCCAACGGTTCTTTTGCCCTGCCCACGAAATACATTACGCCTTGGAACTTTGAAAATATCTGGTTAAATTATGCGTTCTGGGCTTTTTTAATTTTACCCTGGCTAGTTATCTTACTCTTGGATCCCCACGTATTTGCCGCCTATCGTCTTATCCCTCCTCATTCTCTTTTTTTACTCATATTTGGCGGGCTTTTATTTGGTATTGGCCAGATCTGTTTCGCGCAAGCGCTGAACCTGATTGGTCTGGGGCTGGGCTTCGCCATTAATATTGGGCTGGGCACCGGCTTGGGTTTTTTACTGCCTTTGGTCACTTTGCACCGTGCGCAATTATTCACCGATGTCGGTATCATGACCTTACTGGGCCTGGTTTTTATTATTGCCGGTCTGGTGCTTTCTTTTCTGGCCGGGCGACGCCGGAATCAGCGCCTGGAAATCTTGAATGCCGCCAGTAGCAAACCACCCAGTCGTTATCCTCTGGGTATTTTATTGTCTGTGATTGCCGGAATTTGTTCCGCGGAACAGAACTTCACCTTTGCCTTGACCAGCCACTTACCTAAATTAGCGATGGTGACCGGTATTCATTCGCTGGCAGCCGCCATTATTATCTGGCCGCCTTTTCTGACCTGCAGCTTTATCCCCTATGCCATTTACATGTTGATGAAGCACCATCGAAATAATTCTTTTTGGTTATACCGAGAGCCTGGTAATCTACGCAACCTCTTGCTTTCATGCGTGATGGGGACTCTCTGGTTTGGCTCTTTGATGTTGTATAGTAAATCTGCTCAGCTGATCGGTAGTCTCGGACCCATCATCGGTTGGCCTTTATTTATGGTGCTGACTATTTTGACTTCCCATTTCTGGGGCTGGCGTCATCACGAGTGGGCAGGGTGTAAGGCGAGCATTAAGCGCCTGGCATTATTTTCCATGAGCTGTTTAGTGATTGCGGTTATTATTTTGGGTTATAGTGCGACATTAGGATAAGACAAAAATTTCTTAGGGCTTGCCTGCATTAAGGGGTGAGTTATTTAATTCTACTGAGGTCAATTATGAATCAATACATTGGTATAGAAGGTGGCGGAACAAAATTTGTTTGTGCTTACGGTTCAGGTCCCAACGATTTACACGACCGTACGGTTATCCGCACCCAATTACCTAATCCCACCATGGCAGAAATAGTCGATTATATTCGAGCCGTACGCAGTAAAGTCGACATTAAGGCGATTGGCATTTCCGTATTTGGACCTTTAAATTTAGATAAAGAATCCAAAACTTATGGTTATATTCTTCCGACCGCTAAAGTGGAGTGGTCGAATTACCCTATCGTTGAAACCGTGCAACGCGAATTCCCTATCCCCATTGGTTTTGATACCGATGTCAACGGCGCTGCCATTGGTGAATTTCGCTGGGGCGCGGGTCAAGGTTTGAGTGACTTTTTGTATTTAACGGTGGGCACGGGTATTGGCGGCGGCGCCATCGTCAATGGTAAATTATTACACGGGGCCCAACATCCGGAGATGGGACATATCATGATCCCCCAAGACCTGCACCGAGATAATTTCCCTGGGGTTTGCTCTCATCATAAGAATTGTTTCGAGGGATTAGCCTCTGGCCCAGCCATGAAAGAGCGTTGGCATGTCAACTCCGCTTTGGATTTACCTGAAGACCACATTGCCTGGGATTTAGAAGCCCATTATTTGGCGATCGGTCTTGCCACCTATACGATGACGTTATCCCCTAAGCGTATTATTCTCGGCGGCGGCGTGATGCGACAGCACCATTTACTGCCCAAAATCCGCGAGAAAATGCTTAGGGTATTAAACGGTTACGTGTTAAACGATCGAGTCGCTAAAGAAACCGATCAATACATCGTCTCCCCCGGCGTCGGTGAGAATTCCGGAATATTGGGAGCTATTGCGCTGGCGGAACATAGTTATATGGAAAGCCAAAATAAATAATCCCCGTGGGAGCGCGAGGATACGCGTCAACCTAACGATAAATTTCGTCGTCCCGCGGCTTGTCCGCGGGATCCAGACTCCAGGGATGGAAAACTTTCACGTCCTTGTGGACTGGATCCCGGCATCCTGCCGGGACGACGTAACCTGTTAGGTTGACGCACATGGGGGCGCGAGGCCTCGACCGCACTCTCAGAAAATACCCTAGATACTCCCAATTTAACTGCTACAGGTGAGAATGACATGAGTCAGAATGAAGTAGGTAAACTGTATCAACGACCGTGGGGAAGTTACCAAACCTTAGCCCTAGCCCCCAATTACCAAGTGAAAATTTTAACCATCGCCGCAGGTGGCCGGCTTTCACTGCAAAAACACTTTCGCCGTTCTGAGCACTGGGTAGTGGTAGCAGGCAAGCCCACCTTAACCATAGGCGATAGCACCCAGGTGTATCAACGCAACGACCATGTCCATATTCCTCTGGAATGCCAACATCGCATCGAAAACTTTACGGACGAGGAGTGCTCCCTCGTAGAAGTGCAAGTGGGTGATTACCTAGGCGAAGACGATATCGTACGCATCGAAGATATTTACGGACGAGATAAAAAGTAGGGGTGACAAGCGAAGCGTGCCCACCACATGCCTCCGAGGAAAAGGTGGGCACGCTGCGCTTTGCCCGCCCTACTTTTTGCGACCAAGCCACTATGGGTTGGCGGCGAGGTTGTTGCCGAATATCATGATATTCGGCAACTTAATGCGGATTTATCATGAGAATCGTTATGATCAATGTATCCCAGACCATGGCCAAAGTTTTTAACAAAAATTTGGTCGGGCCAACTCATTTAAGAATTTTTGTTTCGTCAATTCAGACTTTCACTCAACCAATAATAAAAACAAGAGGAAATAAAAAATGAATGAGTTAAAACAACCGCTATTAGGAACTGGCGCACTAGATTTTCCTATATCTATTAATAGCTCTCCTACTTCTTCTCCCAGCTCCCCCACCTTCTTCTCTTCCTCCTCCACCGCTGCTCTTCCTATGGATGAAAAGAAAAATAATAATTCTCAACGAGTTAGTGATGTCTGCGAACAATTAGAGGTTGTTCGAAAACGGATAGCAAAAGCTGAGCGAATTCACTTATGCAAATCAATATCTCTTGTCGGTTTTTTATCTTCATTCCCAAGTTTATCGTTCACAACGGGAGCCAGCGTTGCCATTTATTTTTTGAACCTAATACGCAAAGAGTCCCATTCCTTGTTTGATCAAAACAGTAACACTTTTTATAACCAACCTATTTTCAATAATCAAACCGGAACTAACCAGACTTGTTATGAGATTATGGATACAACCCTGAAACAGCATTGTATCGATATTACGCAGCTTGGATTCATAGCCTATGCAATACTAAAACAAATGCAGCAATCGCTGGCGGTCGTTGCCCAGTCTGCACAGGATTTTTGTCAACAACTCGCTGGCGACGCGTGCACCTATCAAGACTATACTTTTTTTTCTGCATTAGGAATGGGATTAGCAGGCATTGCGGTGATTGCAGGAAGTCTTTTGGCTGGAGAAAAGATTGCGTCCCTTACGCGGCCGTATCGTATGCGGACCGCTGCCAATATGATTGGTGAAGTAGATAAAGCATTTTTGGAAAGCCTGGGTATTGATGCCAATAAAGCACCTACAGAGGTTATGGAAAAAATTCTTGATAAAAAAGTAGATCTTATGATTAAGGGACAGGAAAGTTATGAACCCGGAGTGTTTACAGATATTGTTGCGGATTGTTTAAAAGATGATGAACGAACCTTTGAATATGTGAGGAATTATTTTAAGGATAAGAGTTATTTGCCCAACAAAAAGGCTAGAGAACTGGTTGTGGAATATTTAGATGCTGATGAAACTACTTCTGAAATGGTAAAACATTACTTGCGTTAACCATTTTGAATCGTCTCACTAACCTTCCGGTGAAGGCGGGAATCCATCCTTGATAGGTGATGTTATATCGTCCTGTCATCTTCCATGGTGGGCACGCTTCGCTTTGTCCACCCTACCGGTTATTGCCAAAAATCCCGTGGGCAAAGCGAAGCGTGCACCATATGTCTCCATCTCCTTACTGACAGAAGGAGTGGCGCGGAGGGGAGCCCTGATTTTTTGCGTAGCAAAAAATCAGGTACCGCAGCGACAGGACCCCGGATGCACCTAAGTTAGAAATTATTCCTTTTTCTTTTTAGGTAGATACAAATCCGTGATGGTGCCTTCGAAAATTTCGGCGGCCATCATGACGCTTTCTGATAATGTGGGGTGCGGGTGGATGGTCAGGCCGATGTCGTTTACATCGCAGCCCATTTCTATTGCCAGGGTTAATTCGGCGATTAATTCACCGGCGTTGGGGCCGACGATGCCAGCGCCTATGATGCGATGGGTTTTTTCATCAAACAGTAATTGCGTTAAGCCTTCATCGCGTCCCATGCTCAATGAACGGCCGCTGGCCATCCATGGGAACACACCTTTGCCGTAAGCAATGCCTTGCGCTTTGGCTTCGCGTTCGGTTAAACCAGCCCATGCCACTTCTGGATCAGTATAGGCAACGGCGGGGATCGCGGCTGGTTCAAAATAATGCTTGAGGCCGCTGATGACTTCGGCTGCCAGGCGGCCTTCTGCGGAGGCTTTATGTGCTAACATGGGATTACCTACCACATCACCAATCGCAAAAATATGATTAACTTTCGTGCGCAATTGTTTATCCACGGCAATAAAGCCACGCTCATCTAAGGTAATTCCGGCTTTATCGGCGGCAATTAAATCACCATTGGGTCGACGACCAACGGCAACTAAAATTCGATCAAAGCGTTCCGGTTTGGCTGGGGCATTTTCCCCTTCAAATGTGACATGAAGCCCGTCTTTTTTGGCTTCAACTGCGGTTACTTTCGTCTTTAACCAAATATTTTCGTAGCGTTTTTGCAGGCGTTTATACAATGGCGCAATAATTTCTTTATCCGCGCCTGGGATCAACTGATCCATAAATTCCACGACACTAATCTTAGCACCTAAGGCTGAGTACACGGTCGCCATTTCCAAACCGATGATACCGCCACCGAGAATCAACATGCGTTCGTTTGTACCCGGTAATTCCAATGCACCGGTCGAATCCATAATGCGTGGATCATCGGGGATAAATGGTAATTTGACGGGTCGGGAACCCACGGCAATGATCGCTTGTTCAAAACTCACGAGCGTGGTTGCACCATTTTTATCGGTGACTTTTATTTGCTGAGGCGAAACAAATTCACCCAGACCAGCAACTACCGTGACTTGGCGTTGTTTGGCCAACATTTTTAAACCGCCGGTTAAGCGGCTGACCACTTTATTTTTCCACGCTTTCAGCTTGGTGATATCAAATTTAGGTTTATCAAAACTAATCCCGTATTCGCTCATTTCTTTCGCGTCATCGATTACTTTAGCCGCGTGCAATAATGTTTTTGAAGGAATACAACCGACATTCAAACAAACTCCACCTAAGGTGTCGTATCTTTCCACTAAAACCACTTTTTTACCGAGATCAGCTGCACGAAACGCGGCGGAATAACCACCTGGGCCACTACCTAAAACCACTACTTCGCATTTTATTTCTGTAGACATGAGATTTCCTTTATAAAAGTAACGAACGAATATCGGTTAAATGTTCGGCTAAAAATACACAAAATCGAGCTGCTTCAGCACCATTGATAACACGATGATCGTAGGATAATGACAATGGCAACATCAAACGGGGAACAAATTGATTATCCTGATAAACCGGTTGCATACTGGCTTTAGAAACACCCAAAATAGCCACTTCAGGCGCATTAATCATCGGTGTGAATGCTGTGCCACCAATTCCACCTAAACTGGAAATGGTGAAACAGCCGCCCTGCATATCCACCACAGACAATCCTTTTTCACGTGCCTTGCTGCTGATCATTGCCAACTCCGCAGCCAGTTCATAAATGCTTTTTCGATTCACGTCGCGGATCACGGGAACGACCAGACCTTTGGGTGTATCCACTGCTACACCCAAGTGAATATATTTTTTCAAAATAAGCTGCTCACCTTTTTCATCTAGAGACGCATTGAACGTAGGGAAAGCCACTAAGGCCGTCACCACTGCTTTCATAATAAACGCTAAAGGAGTCAGCCTAATGCCTCTTTTCTCCGCAGCCGCTTTTTGTTGTTCGCGAAAGGCTTCCAACTCGGTGATATCGGCACTGATAAATTGCGTGACGTGGGGAATCGTCACCCAACTGCGATGCAAATTGCTCCCCGTTATTTTCTGAATTTTCGCCAACGGCTGATAAGTCACTTCACCGAACTGAGTAAAGTCAATAGCCGGAGCGGGTGCTATGGCTAACCCACCGCCCTTGCCACCCGCCGCCATCTGGGCTTTCACAAAGCCTTGTATGTCTTCTTTCGTGATTCGATTTTTGGGCCCAGTCGCAGGAATACGGGATAATTCGAGGCTCAACTCACGCGCCAACCGTCTGACAGCTGGGCCAGCATGTATCGATGCATCGCTCGTTGTGTCAGATTCTTTCGTTTCAGGCTTCGCTGCCTCGACTGCCGCAGGCTCGGAGGGTTGCTTGGATTTTGCGGGCGGCGTTTCTGGAGTAGGTGCTGCCTTCGTCTCTTTTTGCGTTTCTTTGGAACCTTCCGCGCTTTGATCACTGACTTCCATCGTCAAAATCAACGAGCCTTGTGACACTTTATCGCCCACTTTGACTTTCAGGTCTTTTACCACCCCTTCGTACGGTGAAGGAATATCCATGGTCGCTTTATCACCTTCCAAGGTGATTAAAGAGCCGTCGACCGACACCGAATCTCCGGGTTTGACCAATAGTTCAATCACATCCACATCTTTAGCCCCGCCAATATCGGGAATCAGTACTTCTTTTATAGTAGCCAAGGAATTACTCCGAAAAATGTTTTTCCGCCTCTCGAGGAGGATGATAAAAGCTTAGGTGATTGCTGCATCAGGCGCATCTGGGTCAATCTGGAGTTTTTTC
Source organism: uncultured Gammaproteobacteria bacterium (assembly GCA_963797335.1). Taxonomy (GTDB): domain Bacteria; phylum Pseudomonadota; class Gammaproteobacteria; order JAURND01; family JAURND01; genus CAWCOU01. The sequence goes on from CAWCOU010000008.1 coordinate 214,254, forward strand.
ATCGCACTGAGCAAGTCTTTTTCCGCAAACTGGCCTTCCTGCGTTAGAGCCCATAAAGCCGTATAAGCAATATGATTGGCATCGACGGCAAAATAACGACGTAAATCCGCTCGAGTACCGCTGCGACCAAAACCATCGGTACCTAAAACATAATAAGCGCGTGGAACAAAAGCGCGGATCTGCTCGGCATAGAGTTTCATGTAATCCGTAGCGGCAATAATGGGGCCTTGACTATCTTGCAGGCATTCGGTGACATAACTGATCTTCGCTTTCTTGCCCGGATGTAAATGATTATGACGTTCAGTCGCCAATGCTTCACGACGTAATTCGGTAAAGCTAGTGGCTGCCCACACGCTGGAATTAACGTCAAACTCGTCGGCCAATAATTGCGCCGCTGCTATCACCTCTCGCAAAATAGCACCGGAACCCAGCAACTGCACCTGTTGCTTGGCTTTGCTGTTCGTCCCTTTTTGAAATAAGTACAGTCCTTTAATAATACCGGCCTCTGCGCCTTCCGGCATTTCGGGATGGGGGTAATTCTCGTTCATCAGCGTGATGTAGTAATAAACATCTTCTTTTTCCTGATACATACGACGCAGGCCATCTCGAACAATAACGGCAATTTCGTAAGCAAACGTGGGGTCGTAACTGATGCAAGTGGGAATGACGCCTGAGAAGAGTAGACTATGACCATCGGCATGTTGTAGACCTTCTCCTGCCAAAGTCGTGCGTCCCGCGAGGCTGCCTAATAAAAATCCACGGGCTCGAATATCACCGGCGGCCCAGGCTAAATCGCCTATTCGTTGAAATCCAAACATGGAATAGAAGATATAAAACGGAATCATCGGCAGGCCATTATTACTATAAGAAGTGCCGGCGGCCAGCCAAGAAGAAAATGCACCCGCTTCGGAGATACCTTCTTGTAATAATTGACCATCTTTGGCTTCACGATAATACATCACCTGCGCTTTATCTTCCGGTTCGTAAAGCTGGCCGAGTACCGAATAAATACCAATTTGTCTGAACAGACCTTCCATACCGAAGGTGCGTGATTCGTCAGCAACAATAGGTACTATATTTTTGGCAATGGTCTTGTCTTTTAATAAGGTCGTTAGTACGCGCACAAAGGCCATGGTGGTGGAAATTTCTCGGCCTTCTGTTCCCTTCAAAATACTGGCGAAAGCACTCAACGGTGGTGCCTCTAAGGCCGGCGCTTCATGCCATCGTTTGGGCAGGTAACCACCCAACTCTTGTCGTCTTTGTTGCAAAAATTGGATTTCTGGACTGTCTGCCGGTGGTCGAAAGAATGGCAATTCGCCAATTTTATCGGCGGGTATCGGTAGGTTGAAACGTTGGCAAAAGGTTTTTAAATCGTCAATCGCCATTTTTTTCTGATTATGCGTGATGTTCTGCGCTTCCCCGGCCGCACCCAGGCCATAGCCTTTAATCGTTTTCGCTAAAATCACGGTCGGTTGACCCTGATGTGCAACTGCCGCCGCATACGCAGCGTATACTTTTTGAGGGTCGTGGCCACCGCGATTGAGATGCCAAAGCTCATCATCCGACATATCGGCGACCAATGCTAATAATTCGGGGTATTTGCCAAAAAATTGTTCTCGTAAATAACGCGCGTCTTTAGAGCGGATGTTTTGGTATTCGCCATCGACACATTCATTCATGCGCTTTATTAATAGCCCGGACTTATCTTTTGCCAACAACGCATCCCAGCCTTTACCCCAGATCACTTTGATGACATTCCAGCCCGCTCCTTTGAATAGGCCTTCGAGTTCCTCAATGATGTGGCCGTTACCGCGCACCGGTCCGTCTAATCGTTGCAGGTTACAGTTAATGACAAAAATCAGATTATCTAATTTTTCACGCGCAGCAACTGTTAGAGCGCCTTGGGATTCTACCTCATCCATTTCACCATCACCGAGAAACGCCCATACTTTCCGGCCTTGCTCAGGGATTAATTTTCGGCTTTCCATGTATTTAAGGAATCGAGCTTGGTAGATGGCTTGTAATGGCCCCAGCCCCATAGAGACGGTGGGGAATTGCCAGAAATCAGGCATGGTCCATGGATGTGGGTATGAAGCCAAGCCTCGGCCATCGAGCTCTTGGCGGAAATGGTCTAATTGTTCTTCGGATAATCGCCCTTCCAGAAAAGCACGCGCGTAAATACCGGGGGAGGAATGGCCTTGTATAAAGATTAGGTCGCCTAAATAGGTATCGGTACGACCGCGGAAAAAATAATTAAAACCAATGTCGTAGAGTAAGGCGGCTGAGGCGAACGTGGCCAAGTGCCCACCTAGGGCATGGTCTTTTTCTCCGGCGCGCAATACCATAATAATGGCGTTCCAGCGTATTAAGGCTCGGATCCGCGCGGCTTCTTCGCCCTCGGCGGGCATGACCGCTTCTTTATCGACGGGAATTGTATTTTTATGATCAGTGATTAAAGCCGCGCTTGCTGTGGGGACTTGCAGGCGATTTGCTTCACCAAGTAGTTGTTTTAAAATGAATTCGGCGCGCTCTGCCCCTTCTTCGCTGTAGACGGAGCGTAAGGCATCTAACCATTCATGGGTTTCCAGTGGATCAACATCGGATGTTGTTTTGTTTTGCTGTTCGGACATGGGCTAACCTTTGGTAAGAAATGACTGGATGGTTATTGTCAGGATATCAATAGATCGATTTTACAGCAACCCTTGTCCATAAATCGAGCAGGACTGTTCTATTAAAATAGTGTGCGTTCGTTAGGTGAGTGGAGCCACTTCACGCATCACGTCATCCCGAACAGCGAGGGATCCCCCTGAATCACGTCATCCCGAACGCAGTGAGGGATCTCCATGAATGTGGCACCATAGAACATAGACTGAAATTCAAATCCTCCCAGCCTAGGCTCAATTCATGCCACATTCAGGAGATCCTTCGCTACGCTCTGGATGACGTGAGTACTGAAATTTAAATCCTCCCAGCCTGGGTTCAATTCGTGGCACATTCAGGAGATCCTTCGCTTCGCTCTGGATGACGTGAAAGTTTTAATCTCGGCGGAGTTTGCTGGATAGGGCTACGGGGGTTGGGTAGCGCATGACGACAACATAAGAAGAGACTACAAAAGTGATCATGGTTGCCATCTGGATTAGGTTGGAGGCGGCGCTGCTGATGAGTGACTCGTAGACGGCGATATAGGCTAGTAAAATGGAAAACTCGCTGATCTGGCCTAAGCGTACACCTACTTCCCAAGCCACGTGCTTGGATTCGCCTACTTGGCGAAGTAATAGGTGGAAGATGATTGGTTTTGTCACTAACAACAGTACCGCTAATAATATGGCGGGGATCGCTACTTCTGAAAAATAGCTGATGTTGAAGCTAGCTCCTACGGAGAAGAAAAATAATACGAGGAAGAAATCGCGCACGGGTTTTAAGCTTTCTGCAATGTAAAATGAGATGGGGCTGGTTGCGATGGAGACACCGGCAATGAAGGCTCCTACTTCTCCGGATAAGCCCATCACGGTCGCTAATTGGGCTAGACCTAAACACCAGGCAATGGCTAACAGGAACATGTATTCGCGAATGCGATCGAATTTGCGAAATAGTTTTCGCAGTATAAATCGTTCTGCTAAAAAAGCACCGGCCACTAAAATAGGTAACTGAATCATGACCAATGTTATTTGCCACCAATGCGTATCTTGTAAACCTAAGCTGTGGACTACCAACAAGGCTAATATCGCGATTAAATCTTGTAGCAATAATACACCGATCATTACTTCACCGGTGTGTTGGTGGTGCAATACGGTAGTCGGTAATAGTTTAAGGCCGATAATGGTGCTGGAAAACATGGCTGCTGCACCAATAATAAAACACTCCAGCCAAGTATAATGAAACAGCCAGCCGACGCCGATGCCCAATAATGCCATGACGATAGAGCTGACAAAAGCGACCCAACTGACTTTTTTCAACATATGCCATAATCGTTGCGGTTGCAGGTGTAATCCCAACAGAAATAATAGAAAAATAATGCCGACATCGCCAATGCGTTGGATCATGACGGCATCGGTTACCCATTTTAATCCCCAGGGGCCAAATAGCATGCCGAGGATCATGTAGGCTACTAATAAGGATTGACGGGTGTATAAGGCAAGTGTGGCTAATACGGCGGCGCCGGCAAAAATGAGAAACATCGAAAATAGGAAAAGATTATTATGCATAAAGTATTGGGCAAGTGAGTGTTGGGGGATCGTTTTGTGGTTATTATGTGTTAGTATATACCTATATTTTGCAGTTGAAAATGCGGCAGCGAGAATATGACCATTGAATCGAGTTCTATTTTAGATTTACTCATTGTCGGTGGCGGCATTAATGGTGTCGGCATCGCGGCTGAGGCTGCTAGTCGTGGTCTTTCTGTAGGGCTGTGCGAGCAAAACGATCTCGGCAGTGGGACTTCTTCACGCAGCAGTAAATTGATCCACGGTGGGCTTCGTTACTTAGAGTATTATGAGTTTCGATTAGTCCGAGAAGCTTTGCAAGAGCGAGAAGTGTTATTGCGCAAAGCGCCGCATATTATCCATCCACTCTCATTTGTTCTACCACAGCTTCCTAATCTAAAACCAGCGTGGCTACTTCGATTAGGGCTTTTTCTCTACGACCATTTAGGGAAACGACGAAGTTTACCGCGTTCTTATGGTATCGATCTGCGACAAAATCCCATCGGTCAACTCTTGCAAGACTCATTTAAACATGCCTTCGTCTACGCCGATTGCCAAGTCGATGATGCTCGATTAGTGGTATTAAACGCCATGTTCGCCAGACAGTATGGTGCTCAGATTCTCACCCACACTCGGGTCATCGCTGTGGAGCGAAGAAATACTTTATGGCGGGTGCAACTTCAAAAAGCGAATGGTGATAGGTTCTTCATAGAGACCAAAGCATTAGTCAACGCAGCCGGTCCTTGGGTCATGTCTTTATTACATCAATTTCATTTGCCAGCAAAACATCAAATCGCTTTGGTCAAGGGCAGCCACATTGTCGTACCGAAATTGTACGACGGCGATTTTGCGTTTATTCTGCCCAACACCGATAATCGCGTGGTTTTTGTCATTCCTTATTTACAAGAATATTCGCTCATTGGTACGACTGAACTGCCCTTCCACGGCGATCCTGACACGGCCACTATTACGGCAGAAGAGGTTAGCTATTTATGTGCTGCGGTTAACCGTTACTTTAAACAACCCATCCGCGCTGAAAATATCATTTGGCATTACGCCGGTGTGCGACCATTACAAGCTCAAGGTGATCAGGAAAACCTTTCCGCCATCAGTAGGGATTACACCTTAGAATTCAACAACGGGACAGAACAACCACCCCTGCTTTCTATTTTCGGCGGAAAAATTACCACTTATCGACGCTTGGCAAACCAGGCGCTGAACTTATTAAAACCTTTTTTTCCGAAAGCTAAACCACCGCTGGCCAGTGATTTCCCACTTCCAGGCGGCGACATGCCCGGGGCTGATTTTTCGGCATTCTTTCGACAATTTCGACAACAATATCCTTGGTTGCCTGAATCGTTGTCTTATCGATACGCGCACAATTACGGCACCTTGGCTGCAACGTTTTTGCAAAACGCAGCATCCATAGCTGATTTAGGACCTCATTTCGGTGCCGGTCTTTATGAGCGAGAGGTCGTTTACCTAATTAAAAATGAATGGGCACAATGTGCAGAAGATATTTTGTGGCGACGAACTAAATTGGGTTTACAGCTATCGGCAGAAGAAGTAGAGGGTTTGAATTCGGCTATTTTGAACTTTTTTAGCACTGAAAATACAGGCGGCAGATGAGGCAATGATAGCCGCCTGCTTCTAAATTATTACATACCTGCAGGTGCGTTCACCCGACTCCAGGTTTGGGTATGTCCACCACCAAATGCTTTGACGCGAATCGATAACTGTTGACCATTATTAGTCAGTGCTAATGAGGCAGGAAACACCACACCTCGTCGAACTGCTAATATTTTGCCATCTGCCCACACATTACCCCGCTGTGTGAAACCCCAGAGCACAGTCATTCCTTGCACTGCTTTGTTATGTAGATTGCCCGAACATTGTGAGCAGACCGCGTTCGGATTTGTATAAAGTTTTACAACCTTTCCTTGTAGAACACCCGCGTTCTGCCAAATATGGACGATGCTATTTGGCTGGTGAGTCGTTGGATCCGAAGTTTGCCAATAACCCACGGGTGAAGCATTCTCTGCCATGGCCGGCACGGCTAATAACGCGAATAGGCAGGTAAGGAAAATGGTTTGAAATACAGCGGTGATTTTTTGCATCGATATTTCCTCTTCATTTGATTACGATAATTTCTACGGGTAAACCGGCTATCGTCTGTTTTCGCCAAACAAAAACCGCTTAGCATATCCACTGACAGATACGACAGAGTTTGATTATAGCAAAGATTTACGGGGGGTTAACTAGGCTTTGCAGCAAAAAAACTAAAGTATTTTAATGAATTTTGCCATTTGATGGCCTACAAAAGAATATTTTCCTTTACATCTTTCATTTTCGAGGTAAACTTACACTCGTTTTATATGGATATTTTGGACGCCTCTAAAAAGATAACTTCACTCGCATCTTCAAGTACGAGCAGTAGTATTTACAGAAGTTAGCTTTTTAGAGGTGTTCATTTTTTGACAATCATCTTTCAGGAGATTGAAACATGCCAAAAGTGAAAAGAACCAAAACCAAAAAATCTACCGCCAAAAAATCTGGCGCCGCCCGCAAATTAAGCACAGCTGCTAAAAGCGGCAAAGCAGTGAAGAAAGTGCTTGCTGCTAAATTAAAAGCCAAAACCTTAGAATTTAAGAAGAAGCTGAAAGCAGCTGAAGCCGCAGCTTTAGCCAAAGCTTTGAAGCACCTAGAGTTGGAAATAGCCAATCGAGAAAAAGCTAAGAAGAAAGTATTGGCTGCTGCTGAAGCTAAATTTGAAAAGAAATATGCCAAGAAATTTGGCACTCATTCCGCGAAAAAATCGGCTGCTAAACCGAAAAAAGCGAAGAGTGCTCGTGGCAAATCAAAATCGGTTCGCGCCAAAAAAGGCGGTAGCCGACGCGGTAGACCATCCAAAGCCAAACACGCTCCTGAAGCCGCTTCTTAAGCTTCATAGCCGTTTGTGGATCCCCACCGAGCAGTCGGTGGGGATTTTTTTTGCCGCAAAATCTCAGACGCTGGGGATTCCCAGTGCCTCTAAAAGCCTTCTTTGTACCTCAAGCACATCACCACATCCGGATACCTGGGTAAAAATCGGCGCCTGCTGTTCTTCTGCAGACCATGTTTGATAATAATTTAGTAGCGGTTCGGTTTGCTGGTGGTAGACATTCAGGCGTTTTTTCACCACTTCCTGGTTATCGTCGTCGCGGCAAATCAACTCCTCACCGGTGATATCATCTTTACCTGGGATTTTGGGCGGGTTATGCTGTAAATGATAGACTCGACCCGAAGCAGGATGAACCAAACGACCTGCCATACGTTGCAGTATCTCTTCATCCGGCACGTAAATTTCAATGACATGGTCGATGTGAATATCGGCTTGACGCAACGCATTGGCCTGCCCCAAGGTGCGTGGAAAGCCATCAAATAAAAAGCCATTTCGGCAATCCGATTGTTGAAGGCGCTCTTTGACCAAACCCATAATAATATCGTCGGAAACCAACTGGCCGCTATCCATTATACTCTTAGCCATTAATCCTAACGGCGTTTTTGCTTCCACCGCTGCCCGTAGCATATCGCCGGTGGCGATTTGGGGGATCGCTAATTTTTGGGCAAGTAATCGCGATTGTGTGCCTTTACCCGCACCCGGGCTTCCTAATAAAATGATGCGCATGCTTTTATCTCGTCGTTTGCAAGGTTTCCCCCGTGGGACCGGGGTATTTTTATTCGCATAAAAGGTTATCATTATTTACACTAAATAGTTACAATCCTCATCACTTATCTGCAGGAGAGAGCGATGGCCGTGAAATCAACTACCCCTCCCGATGCCACTGAACGACAAGCATTGCGGCAATTTGCAGAAAAAGCGTACCTGGATTACTCGATGTACGTTATTCTCGATCGCGCGCTACCGCAGCTGGCCGATGGTTTAAAACCGGTGCAACGCCGAATTATTTATGCCATGTCTGAGCTGGGCTTAAGAAACACCGCTAAGCATAAAAAGTCGGCACGAACGGTGGGTGATGTGCTAGGTAAATACCACCCCCACGGTGACGCGGCCTGTTACGAAGCCATGGTACTCATGGCGCAAGATTTTTCGTATCGCTATCCGTTTGTTGACGGCCAGGGCAACTGGGGCTCACCAGATGACCCCAAATCATTCGCCGCCATGCGCTACACCGAATCCCGCCTCACCCCTTACGCACAATTATTATTAGATGAATTGGAACAAGGCACCACGGATTGGATAGATAACTTTGATGGTTCGCTACAAGAACCGGCCGTCTTACCGGCACGATTACCCAATATTCTCTTAAATGGCACCACCGGCATCGCCGTCGGTATGGCCACTGACATCCCACCCCATAATTTACGAGAAGTGGCGGCCGCTTGCATTTGTTTACTGGATAATAAGGACGCCAAGCTGACCGATCTGCTGAAACATGTCAAAGGTCCTGATTTTCCAACGGAAGCAGAAATTATCACCCCCACCCATGAGATTCATGCACTTTACCAAAATGGTTACGGCAGTCTGCGCATGCGCGCGGTATACACTCAGGAAAACGGCGATATTGTCATTAACGCCTTACCTCACCAAACTTCCGGCGCCAAAGTGTTGGAACAAATTGCCGAACAAATGCAGGCCAAGAAATTACCCTTGGTTGAAGACTTGCGAGACGAATCCGATCATGAGAATCCCACTCGTTTAGTTATCGTGCCTCGTTCCGGCCGGGTGGATGTGGAAAGTCTAATGGCGCATTTATTCGCCACCACCGATCTCGAACGTTCTTATCGAGTCAATATCAATTTGATTGGCTTGGATGGGAAACCACAAGTAAAAGACTTGCGAACCCTCTTGCAAGAATGGTTAACCTTTCGCACAGCCACCGTGCGTCGAAGATTACAGTTTCGTTTGGACAAGGTATTAGCACGGCTGGAAGTCCTTGCTGGTTTACTCATCGCTTATTTGAACATCGATGAAGTCATTGCCATTATCCGCAATGAGGAAAAACCTAAGCAGGTATTAATGACCCGCTTTCAACTCAGCGATAATCAAGCTGAAGCGATTTTAGAGTTAAAATTGCGGCATTTGGCCAAATTGGAAGAAATACAAATCCGCACGGAAAGCGATCATCTGAGTAAAGAACGAGATGAATTGCAAAATACCTTAGGTTCAACGAAACGTCTACATGCCTTAATTCGCAACGAGCTGGTGAGGGATGCGGAAAAATTTGGCGATGACCGGCGCTCACCGATTGTTCAACGCCAAGAAGCACGTGCCTTACCCGAAGAAGCGACGATTTCCCAAGAGCCCATCACTGTGATTTTGTCGCAGAAAGGGTGGGTACGGGCCGCGAAAGGCCATGATATTGAAAGCAGCCGCTTAAATTATCGGGCGGGCGATGATTTTCTGGCTGAAGCCAAAGGTCGCAGCAACCAACCGGCCGTTTTTTTAGATTCATCCGGACGCAGTTATAGTTTGGCCGCACATACATTACCTTCGGCTCGTGGCCAAGGTGAGCCGTTGTCCAGCCGATTGAAACCGGAGCCTAATATCGGATTTGTGGGTGTGCTCATCGGTGATGCCGAACAACTGTATTTGTTGGCTTCTAACCAAGGTTACGGCTTTGTAGTGCCCCTGGGCGAGTTATACAGCAAAAATCGCGCTGGCAAGGCGGTGCTGAAATTACCAGCGGGTGCACAAGTGTTATCGCCACGATTGGTTAGCGATTATCAAAGCCAATGGGTGGCTATTGTCACCAATATGGGCCGCTTGTTGGTATTGCCATTAAAAGAAGTGCCACAACTGGCACGTGGCAAAGGGAATAAGCTCATCGGACTACCCGCAAAAAAAGTAGCTTCCCCAGATGAACACGTGGTAGATTTACTGATAATTGATGAACAAAGCGCTATTATTGTGCATGCTGGCAAACGGAATTTGACGTTAAAAAGTAGTGATCTGAAACATTTTCGTGGCGAACGCGGCCGTAGAGGCCAGAAGTTGCCTCGTGGCTTTGAGCGAGTTGAATCCTTGACTCACGGATGATTTTCTAAGGATTTTATCTATGACTTACGTTGAGCAGAACTTACGATCAACCGAGGAAATTATTTGCCAAGTGAAACCGCATTGGATTATTTTCCTTCGGACCTTTGTTTGGTTGATTATCACCTTGCTGGTATTATTTTTTGGTATGGGTTCCGCCATCGGACAAATACAACCCATTCATGAAGCCCCACCTCTGTATCAAATCATTGCAATCATTACCTTTTGTGCCGCCTTGTTCTCCGCCCTCGGCGCTTTCATCAAATATGCGAGTGGTGAATTTGCTGTTACCAATAAAAGGGTAATGATGAAAACCGGAGTCATCCGACGCAGCACGACCGAAATTTTATTATCTCGTATCGAAAGCATTAGCATCTATCAATCCCTGCTCGGCCGGCTTTGTAATTACGGTAGCTTAACCATTAGTGGCACCGGTGGCAGCAAAGATCCGTTTATTAATCTGCCTGATCCCCTGCAATTGCGCGATGTTATCCAAAGCACGACTGAAAAAACTCTTTTGCACGAAACCTAACCGTCGACGTAAAAGAAAGGCTGGCACACCATGAATCAACCAAATGCTTCTTCGAGCACCAATCGATTTATTGGCAGTATTCTGCTGATTAGCGGCACCTCTATCGGTGCTGGCATGTTGGCTTTGCCAGTCTCTACTGGTGCTTATGGTTTTTTCCCCTCGGTATTTCTATTTATTATTTGTTGGGGCTTCATGACCTTATCCGGTCTTTTATTGCTGGAGGTCAATCTCTGGCTGAAACCGGGCGCCAATATTGTGTCGATGGCAGGTACTACTTTAGGAGCGATAGGGAAAACAGCAGCCTGGGTGATTTATGCCTTATTATTTTATTCCTTGATGGCAGCCTATGTGTCTGGCATGGGTAACCTCATTCAAAGCGCAGTCAAGGATGCGTTTCACTTCAATATTCATCAGGGCGTGGGCGCTTTATTTTTGATTATTATCGTTGGCTGCGCTGTGTATACTGGCACCCGTTCGGTCGATTACCTGAATCGTTTATTTTTTTCTTGCAAGGTGCTGACCTATATTGCCGTGGTGATTTTTTTAATACCCCATGTGCAATTACCACAAGTGCGTTTCATGAACCCGCACCGTATGTGGTTAGCTTTACCCGTTGTTGTGACTTCTTTTGGTTTTCAAAATATCATTCCTAGCCTGCGCGTTTATCTGCACGACGACGCCAAACAATTGCGACGGGCCATTTTAATCGGTAGCACCATCCCCTTAATCGTATACATCATTTGGCAATTTGTGATTGTCGGTGTCGTGCCTGCTACTGGTAATGGGGGTTTACTCCAAATACTCGCCTCCGGCCAACCGGCCACCGGCTTAGCCACCGCCATTGATCATATTTTGCAATATGGGTGGATTGCCACGCTGTTTAAGGCCTTCACATTTTTCGCGATTATCACTTCTTTTACGGGTGTTTCTTTTAGCTTGTTTGATTATTTAATGGATAGTTTTCACATCAAACGCACGATCAATGGACGATTACTGACCTTGGTCATTACTTTCCTGCCAGCCCTAATTTTTGCTTATCTATATCCCAATGGTTTTATCCTGGCTCTGGGTTATGCCGGTATTTTCGTCGCCTTATTGCTCGGTATTTTACCCGCATTAATGTCTTGGAGTGGCCGTTACGTCAAAAAAATAGCCACTGGCTATAGGCCGCGAATAAACCTCTGGGGTTATGGATTATTGATCGTATTCTCTATCCTCATTATTGTTAGCCAATTAGTGTGACCTGGCGGCGTTATCTAGGAAGGGGGAGTAACTCCTTATCTATTTCTTGGTCCTGCTCTTTTTCAGGTGTAACACCGGGTGTATTGGAGACATTGAAGTGGATACGATAAGGGTTTGATCCTACTATAGGTTTTGATTCCAGCGCTTCTTCTAGGACTTGATTTGCCAATGCCACTCTTTCCTGCTCTTGGTCGATAACACTCTGATAGCATTGCACAGCAGACTTGCTATCTTGTATTTGTTCATAATGCAATCCTAAAAGAAATTGGGTAGGAATATGTTTTTCTCTACCATCTCCGAATATAAACGGATTATTTATTTCATTGCAGGCCCTATGGTACCAGGCATCCATATGACTACGACCCTCGCTATACTGACTATATCCCTCGGCAAGCTCATATAGACCCACTGCTAATTTTATATCTTTTGAAACGCCCCGACCCTGCTCATAGCAAAGACCTAAATGATATAGGGCAGCTATATGGCACCGCTGAGCAGCAAACGTAAATCCAGATGCCGCTATTTTCATATCTACTGGCACGCCTCGACCTTCTTCGTAGCAACGAGCCAAATGGTAATGCGCATCTACAATACTGTTTTCTGCCGCACGCTTATACCAATAGCAGGCTTTGCTTACATCCTCCTCGACGGTGTAACCGTATTCGTAACATAGCGCTAAATTATATTGAGCAGTGGCGTCATTTTTCTTGGCAAGTTGATGCCAATGGTCAGATAATGCGATCGAAGGTTGAGTCGGTTGCTTACTTTTGGAACGGCCTATTTGATAATTCTTTAATTCGGCCTGGGCTTTTTCATGACCTTGGCTGGCTGCGAAACGATATAATTCTAATGCTTCAACAATATTTTGAGTAACTAGGCCATAAAGGCCTTTCTCTTTATGCTTGGCTAAATGATATTGCGCGGCGGGGTGGCCTTGGCTGGCTGCTCGTTGGAACCATTGTATCGCCTTGGCTTCATCTTTATCGACACCTTGACCCTCTCGGTAGCAACAGCCCACCTGAAATTGCGCCAATACGTGATCTTGCTCTGCAGCTAAAAAATACCACTTCGTTGCTTCTATCTTATTCGTTTTAACTCCCCACCCTTGTTTATAATGGAGACCAACAGAGTATTGAGCGGCCGCATGCCCTTGCCAAGCAGCAAGCACATACCAACCTGCGGCTTTTTTCATATCTTTGACTACCCCTTTACCACTGGCATGACACCGTCCCAAATGATATTGTGCCATGGCATAACCTTGTTTAGCGGCCTGTCTATACCAATGTATCGCCTCTTTCATATCTTCGGCAATACCTCGCCCTCGCTCATAACAGCGTGCTAAATGATATTGAGCAGCCAGGCTATTTTTTTCAGCAGCTGCACGATAATGAACAACAGCTTGTTCCTTGTCTTGCAAAACATCTTGACCCGTTTCATAGCGTAAACCAAGCACCAATTGCTCCTCGACAACCTCTTTGCTCATAACAAGGAAGCGACCATACATGGCTTCTTCCAGTCTCTGGAAAATTTGTGTAGCTATTGGCTTATAGTGGCGTATAGCTGCCTCCTTTTTCTCCTTTTTTTCTGCTTCTAGCTTAGCTACTTTACCCGCTTTTTCTCTCTCTTTTTTTTTGATGCTCTAGAGCATCTGATTTAATCCTCCCAAACTCTTTGTCCAGGAGATTTATCATTTCGACAGAGCACAAAGGTCTTTTTCGGGTAGTTGTAAATAAGGATAAATCGACTTTGAATTGATCAAAAATTTCTTTAGCCTCTTGACTCAGCACAAAGCCCGGATTGACCAGCATTAGCATGTGTGACATTTTCTTTTTTGCTGCGTACAGGAATTGAAGTAATTTTTCATATTTTTTAACTTCAAATTCTTTAGGAAGATAAGATTTTACTAAATTATACCAGACTGGCTCTGGTATCAGGGCGAGCTTTAACATAGCGCTGTATTTTTTAAACAGCGATAGGGGGTCTTCTTTCATAGCTTGGTCAAGGATCTCACTTTTCTCCAATAGCACCACTTCACGTCGATAGGTATCAAAATAATTTATGGGTTCGTAATGTTGATCTATCGGGCGTAGATTAGCTACTCGAAAAGAAATATCTTCTAGCAGATGGAAAAAAGGGAGTTGTTTTATATCTTCAACACTATAATCACCTCTATTCTTAACAATTAATCCTTTTTCCGCTCTGATTGATATACTGGTAAAACTCCATTCTCTGTCAACCATCATTGCCCAACCCTCTTCATCTATTCCTATATTATCTGTTTTTGGATCAAGTTCCTCTGTAAATAAATTAACCACTAGCAATTCAACAAACCCTTTATAAGTACCATTTAAAATTTTCTTTTTGATAGCTTCCCCTTCCTCAGCTTTTAATTGCGTAAAATTCTTGAAGCCATCCACTTTCTTGCTAAGCACGTAATCTATACCATCCTTTGTTAACCAACGAGTCTTTGGGCCTTTTGCTACCAACCTAGCAATTTCGCTAGCTATTACTTCATAAAGTGGGTAATTTACTGTGCGCTTTTTTAAAAACCAATCGTTGCGAAATTTTTTTTCTTCCGCAGTCTGGAGGCTATTGGATTTTTTTCTAACAATTTCGATATCACTACTAAAATTTTTCTTTTCTTTAAACCCAGCTGAAGCTTCTTCATTCTTCTCAAATTGTTCTAGGGTTCGGTAATGAAAGGTGCCCATATATTTATCGGGTATTTGAGTATTTCCTGGGGGTAATTCGGCTTCAGGAGCAGGGGCAATTTCCAGTTTTTTAAATTCTTTATCTAATGGTTTTTGTTTCTGATCTTCCTCAGAAGTGGGTTCTTGATCTTTGGAACTTTCGGCAGGTTCAGTTGATAAGTTTTGCATAATACCTCACGTTGCTTCAGGACGATTTCTCTTTAATCTATCGTTGATCTAAATTTAAAAAACACTCGTCGTGTTGAGCATAGCCGTCGTAAGACTTTTTTAGGCCAGGCCACCCATGCCCTATGATGAAGTCCTGATTTAGGTATGTGGCTACATTTTATGTTAATGGCAAAGATCGCCTATCAATCAGTGCCTTGAGGGTGGTCACAACTCGAAGTCACTAAGCTTAATCATATAACTCACAGGGGCAACTTGGAAGAGGCGCCGGCTTGCTCACGCACTAACTTTGGCACCAAATACCCTGGTAGCTGCGCCAATAATTCGGCATGCAGAAACCGGGCATGGTCTTCAGACACGGCGAAATGCGCTGCTCCTTGGACACTATCCAATAAATTCAGGTAATAAGGCAAAATACCGGCCGCAAATAATTTTTCGCTTAACATAACCAATGCGGAAACCGTATCATTCACTCCTTTTAATAGGGTACTTTGATTCAGCACGGTGATTCCAGCCTGCCGTAATCGGTGCACAGCGCTGCTTACTTCGGCATTTATTTCGTTGCCATGATTGCAATGCAATACCACCGTTGGCCGCAGGCGTGATTGTGTTAGCCATTGCAGCATTTCATCCGTCACACGTTCGGGAATGACAATCGGTAATCGGGTATGGATGCGCAAACGGGTGACGTGAGGTATTTGTGCCACCTGGGATGTCCATTCGGCCAGGTGTTTATCTTTGCTAACCAGTGGATCGCCACCGCTGTAAATGACTTCGCGAATACTGCTGTCTGCCTGAATATAGTCTAAAATTCTTTGCCCATTTTTTTTATCGATTTGGTTTTCAGAGTAAGAAAAATGGCGACGAAAGCAAAAACGACAATTCACTGCGCAACTGCCCGCGACGAGTATTAACACTCGGCCATGGTATTTGTGCAGCAACCCTGGAACTGGGTTAGCCTGTTTTTCTCCTAAGGCATCCATACTATAACCTGGGGTCAATTGCAGTTCATCACCAATGGGTAATACTTGACGTAATAAGGGATCATTGGGGTCACTTTTTTGCATTCGCGCCACAAAACTGCGTGGAACGCGCAAGGCAAAAGAACGGCTGGCGTGTGCCATCAACTGATCTGCATGTTGATCCAATTGTAATTGCGCCATTAATTCGCGGGGATCCGTGATGATGTTTTTAAGGGCTATTTGCCAGGAAGCAACGGGGGTAGTGTTTGTTGTCATAAGGTTTTTTCAGGGTATTCACATAAATCACGAATCAAGCATTGCGGACATTTCGGTTTTCGAGCCGTACACACGTAACGTCCGTGTAATACCAACCAATGATGGGCATTTTTTTTAAATTGCGCTGGCACTACTTTTATTAATTTCTTTTCCACCGCGGTAACGGTACTGCCTACCGCTAAACGCGTGCGATTGGCGACTCGAAAAATATGGGTGTCGACTGCGATGGTATCGTCGCCAAAGGCTGAGTTTAGTATCACATTGGCCGTTTTGCGGCCGACTCCCGGCAGTGATTCTAATGCTTCTCGGTCGTGGGGAACAATCGAATGAAATTTTTCAACTAATATTCGGGAAGCTTTAATAATATTAGCCGCTTTCGCATTAAATAATCCGATACTTTTAATGTAGTGCTTAAGCCCTCGCTCACCCAGCGCTACTATTTGTTCAGGCGTGCTGGCGACCGGAAATAATTTTGCCGTGACAATATTCACGCGCTTATCCGTCGCTTGTGCCGACAGAATGACCGCGACCAATAATTCAAATACCGATTGATAATGTAATTCCGTCGCCGGCGCTGGATTGGCTGCTTGGAATCGCTGAAATATCGCTAGACGTTTAGAAGCATTCATGGTGTTATCAAAGTCAAAGGATTAGAGATTTTCCGTAGGCAATTCTATTTTTGGTACTCGATCATCACGATCACAGTTATTGTTTGTATTAGCGCCTGCCCTGTTTCTTTTCAAATCTTGCATTCGTGCAATCGCAGCAGCCACTACGGCTTTACGTGCCAGCAATGCGGTCGACTCATTCGACGCTACAGATGGTTTTACAGGCAGCGCGGATGAACGCTGTTGCCGGGCAAGTACACGCAATCGTGTTTTTTTGGCTCTTTGCTGTCGTTCCGCTGGCAACAACACAGGAGTATCTTGCATGATAATACAGTCGACGGGGCAAGGTTGCACGCATAAGCGGCAGCCAGTACATTCTTGGGCGATGACGGTATGCATTTGCTTTGCCGCACCAATAATGGCGTCGACCGGGCAAGCGTCCAGACATTTCGCACAACCAATGCAAGCCTCTTCGTTAATGACAGCCAGTTGCACCGTTCGCATGAGCTTAGGAACCCTGCAAGGCAGTCACTCGAGCCGGATCTACGCGCTGTAAAAGAGGCGTAAACTCATGGATACGATGATTGAGTAGCGGCGATTGCCGGTTTTCCCAGGTGAACGGTTCGGTATTTAGAAAATTTTCCGTGGCTTGCGCGGTCATCGGCAGAATGGGCTTTAAATACGTCATCAATACCTTAAATAAATTTAACCCCATGGTGCAACACGCTGCTACGGACGTTAATTGATCGGGTTGTTTAGCCAATGCCCACGGCTTCACCGAGTCGATGTATTGATTCGCCTTATCGGCTAAGGCCATGATTTCTCGAACAGCTTGGTTGTATTCGCGTGCTTCAAACAGCTCGGCTATGCGATCGCCAGCGGCCACAAAATGTTGAAATAATTCGGGTTCAACTAAGCTATCGCCCAGAATTCCGTTGAACAGCTTATGGATAAAGCCAGCAGTCCGGCTGGCGATATTCACCACTTTACCGATTAAATCCGAATTAATACGGGCCATAAAATCTTGGAAGTTCAAATCAATATCTTCCACACGGCTATTCAGTTTAGCGGCAAAATAATAACGCAAGTATTCCGGATTTAAGTGCTCTAAGTAATCACGGGCGGTGATAAAAGTGCCTCGTGATTTTGACATTTTCTGACCATTGACGGTTAAAAACCCGTGAGTATAAATGGCGGAAGGGGTGCGAAAACCACTGCCGCTCAACATGGCGGGCCAAAATAAGGCATGAAAATAAATAATATCTTTACCCACGAAATGGTACAGTTCTACTGTGCTGTCTTTTCCCCAATAGCTATTAAAGTCTATTTCGGGGTGTAATTCGCAGTATTTTTTGAAGGTGGCCATATAGCCCACGGGGGCATCCAACCAAACGTAAAAATATTTTCCGGGCGCATCTGGAATCTCAAACCCAAAATACGGCGCATCGCGAGAGATATCCCACGACTGTAATCCCGTTTGCAACCATTCGTTTAGTTTATGGCTGACTTGTTCCTGCAAACGGCCGGAATGTATCCAGGACTTCAATAGTTCTGTGTATTTTTCTAATTGGAAAAAATAATGAACGGATTCTTTTTGGATAGGGGTTGCGCCAGATAATACGGAGACCGGGTTTTTTAAGTCTGTTGGTGAATATGTTGCACCGCATATCTCACAATTATCACCGTATTGGTCTTTACCACCACAACGCGGACACTCCCCTTTGACGTAGCGATCGGGCAAAAAAATATTTTTAACGGGATCAAATGCCTGAGCAATAGTACGCGTGGTAATATCATGACGTTCTTTTAACCGCTGATAAATTAGCTGTGCCAATTCCCGGTTTTCAGTTGAGTGGGTTGTGTAGTAATAATCAAAGTCGATGGCGAAATCGTGGAAATCGGCGCTGTGTTCAGCGGCACTCTTGGCAATCAAAGCTTCGGGCGTGATATTTTGCTTCTCGGCACTGATCATAATCGGTGTACCGTGCGTATCTTCGCCGCAAATGAAAATGCAATCATTGCCCTGCATTTTTTGGAAGCGAGACCAAATGTCGGCTTGAATGTGCTCGACCATATGCCCCAAATGAATAGCACCATTGGCATAAGGCAAAGCCGTTGTCATCAAAATTTTTCGTGTGTTAGGCGTCATAATCAAACTATTGCAGGGTTTTTTCAGCTTCCTTAAAAGCATGTTTAATGATTTTCATGGCGGTATCGACTTGTTCGCGGGTAATAATTAACGGCGGGCACAAACGAATCACGGTCTCATGTGTATCCTTGGTTAACAGACCGTCTGCCATTAATCGTAGGCAAACATCGCGCGCGGTCACTGATAAATTGCGATGTAATTCGACGCCAATAAATAACCCTTTTCCCCGAACTTCTTTAATCAGTGGGCTAGGCAGAGATTGGAGCTCATTTAAAAAATACGCACCTACCTGAGCGGCATTGCTTACCATGTCTTCGGTATCGAGGGTTTGCAGCGCTGCCAAACCTACCGCTGCTGATAACGCGTTACCACCAAAGGTACTGCCGTGATCGCCCGGGGTAAATACGTTCATGACCTCTTCTTTACTGAGGAACATTGATACCGGCAACATACCTCCTCCTAGGGCTTTACCTAACACCAAACCATCTGGTTTTACGCCTTCATGCTCACAGGCTAAGAATTTACCGGTACGGCCTAGACCTGTTTGAATTTCATCGGCAATGAACAGCACATTATTTTCCGCACAGATGCGAGCACAATCTTTTAAATAACCGGCCGGGGGAATTCGGATACCAGCCTCTCCTTGGATAGGTTCGACTAAAAAAGCAGCTGTATTACGGCCAATCGCATCGGCTAATGCCTGGGCATCGCCGTAAGGAATGATTTTAAAACCAGGGGTAAGCGGGCCAAAACCTTGACGGTATTGTGACTCGCTGGAAAAACTGATTACGGTTGTGGTGCGACCGTGAAAATTGCCGCTACAAACAATCACTTCTGCTTGATTTTCTTGGACGTGCTTGACCGTATATGCCCATTTTCGGACGGCTTTGATAGCCGTTTCCACTGCTTCGGCACCGGAATTTATGGGTAATGCTTTATCTTGCCCGGTGACATGGCAGGCGTATTCTAAAAAAGGGGCTAATGTTTCGGTGTGAAATGCCCGCGAAGTCACGCTTAAGCGCCGGGCTTGTTCGGTGAGCACGTTTACCAATACGGGATGGCAGTGGCCGTGGCTCACGGCGGAGTAAGCGCTCATCATATCCAGGTAACAACGCCCGGCGCTATCCCAAAGGTATACCCCTTCGCCACGTACCAATACTATCGGCAAGGGGTGATAATTGCCGGCGGAGTAAAGATCTTCAGTCGCTATGATATTGTTCATGGGCCTTTACCTCTGCTCTTGGAGATTGTAATGGTTATACGGTTGGGCCTATTCTAGCATGAGAACTTCCGACAGGTAACTCACTCGTGTCGCGTGACTTAATGGATGCAGTGCTTGCATTTCATAGGGTGCATCGCTCGGACATCATCATATGGTGGGCACGCTTCGCTTTGCCCACCCTTCGGAATTTTTGGCAATAAACGGTAGGGTGGGCAAAGCGAAGCGTGCCCACCATGGTTCTAAATATCAACCTTGTTTGGGGGATTTATCGGGATGCGTTTCATCCTGAGTTACAGCAACACCATGGGCTCTACGAGGTGGGTAAAAACCAAATGGCGAAATCAAATACGAATCAAGGGGGGATGGGCTAGCACTGTTCTTGTCATCCTTTTTCATGGTAGTACTATCTGAGCCTTTTTGCGGATAGGATCCGAAAGGAGAGATTAAATTTAAATTAGTACTAGATAGGCTGGATGGGAAATTAAGCAAATCAGACGGTCTTATGCTTTTTCTATACCTGTCTAGATAATTCTCGATAGTGAAACCTAGCAATTCAATTCTCCGCTTAAAATCAGTATCGACCTCTAGTTCTACTATTGCATCTAAGTTCTTTTCTTTGACATATTTTTCCACCGCGTCATGTAATATCCGAAAATCGTCCTGGACTATTTTCACATATTTATCGCAATCTTCCTGCAAAATATTATTCTTAAGAAGGCGTTCCTTGGCTTGATTTATATGTGAGTATTTGAGATCTCGATCACGATCAACATATCGTCTCATCGTTTTGTTAAAGAATTGGATACTGTCCACACAATGTCCATATTTTTCATGAAACCAATGGCTTCCCGCCACTAATCTGTGTTTAGAATCATGGTCTACACCTTCGTCATCCAGCTGTTTTATGTATCGTTCAAACAAGTTGTTAATTATCCCTATTTCGTGGATTAAAGTAATCTTTCCTATTATTCTATTTTTTTCGACCTCCTTTAAATCCTGAACTAAATTTTTGCATTTTAATGCACTGATATTTGTTGTTTCTTCGCTTGAACTTTCTTTTACCTCATAAGGAGAGGCAATATATTTTTCAATTTTTGTGGTTAGGCTATCCTCGGTCATGCGATCAATTTGATTCTTCATATAATCTAAAATCGACAAGCATTTACGGTTTAGTTCATTTACACTACCTTTTTCTATTCCTTCCTTATAACATTCTTTTATACTCTCTTTAAGAGAATTGCTGTCTTCTATAAATTTCAAATAGTCATCTTCGCTATTAAATTTATTTTTTCTATAAAGATCTTCTATTTTGATAAATTCTTCGTAATGCTGGAAAAAATCATCAATAAATTGATACATACCAGGTTTATATAACAAACTGTTCGATAGATCAGATAGTTCTTTTTTATATTGTGGATTATTTCGCATCACTTTCTGAGTATCTGACAATTCTTCAGACCGCATCCTGATCTTCTTAAGAATCAAACCTACCTGATTAAATGAATGATATCTGCCATCAACGAAATAACTCTCTTTATTTTTAAGTGTCTCATATTTTAATACCACTTCTCTAATTTCTAGTGGCGCCGATTGCAATGGACTATTCAATCCATAATCCGTATTATAAAAGAATCCCTGTGTTTTTTTACTGAGCATTTGATCATAGAACTTGACTAATTTAGAAATAGCCTCTTCACGGGAAGCACCATCGCTTAGATACTTGTTCAAAGCGATATCCCAGTATGGGCTCGCTAATATTTCTTCAATGCTAATTTGACCCGCTGTTTTAAATGTGGTTTTTTCAATTATCCTTGATAATTCCGGAGGGCTTTTATCCTTTGAAAAACTTGAAAGCTCCTTTAACAATAATCCATAGGCATGAATATCCATTTGTTTTGGGTATTTTCGCATGAAGTCAAAATTAATTATATGACCTGGGGTTAGGAGTAGTTTTTTATCTTCAGCAATGGTAATTTCACTTGCTGTAGAACTAGTTTCATCAGAAATAATCTTTCTTGCTGAAGAACCTGTAACTTTTGGGAGATTTTGAGCTTCAGTAGGAATAATTTCTTTACTTGTAGGAAAACGACAATCTTTATTAACACAACCATCTTTATTAATTGGCACAATACTAATATCAATAATCATCACATGCCTAGAGGCTTCGTCCATAATAATTATATTTTTCGCTTTAAGATCAAGATGAGCCCAGTTTCTTTCGTGCAGTACTTTGAGACCTAATAATATTTGTAGTGCTATTAACGCAACTTCTCTGTTTGTCAGAACCGGGTTTCGTCGAGTTGAATCATTATCCGGGTATAACCAGTCAAGTAGATCCATCTCTCCCCTAGGCACAAGTCGTCTTAACCTTTCATCTAACCCAAGAGGCGCCGCCAGCAAAAATGGAGAGCAAATCATCGCTTTTTTGACTTTTTGATAGTCAGCTAAGTTAAACGGTGGCAGAGTTGCCCTACCATGCCTAGATCTAGGAACTTTAGGAACGACAAACGCTAGATTTTTATCAAGACCTATAACCTTGCTATAGCTTCCTATCCCAATGATCTTCTTATCTTTGACTTTTTCTTGAAATAGTTGACCTGCTTTCTTGTGGAAAGCATGAACGATGGGGTCAGTTGACTCCAAAATCACTGGGAAATGAGGTTCTTTTACCTCTGGAATACTGAGAGAAGCCGTGCCTGGGGTAGCACTTGATGGCGGGATTATTGGGGGTTTTTTACTGTCTAAAGTCATTTTACTGTTTAATCACTCGCTTAATTGTTGCTATGCAAGACTCACCATTAGCTAGTCACTGCTAAGAAATGTGAAAATGAAATGGATGACACATATTTAGTTTCGGGGCAGCGATTAGCTATCCCTGCCTCGGATCTAGTTTATGGATTTCCCTAGTATCCTCTTTTTCATTCTTAGCTGGCGTTTTTTGACTCATATTTTTTGGTGCCCTTGACCAAAACTTAGCGAATGAAGTAGATGCTGATTTAGAAGTCTGGTGTGTGATCTTAGGATGCTTTATCTTTCCCAAGGTATCTAAAATAGAGCAACACTTTTTCTTTAGGATATTTTCAGGGTCCAGTTTCAGCCATTTTCCATGAGATTCCTTTATGGATGACTCCAAACTCTTAGCTGCTACAAGTAACTTTTGATATTCGTCATAGGATTTTTCAAGTTTCCCGCTCTTTTCGTTCAGCAGCTGGTGAGCCAAAGAAAAAATATCGTATTGAATCTTGAGATATTTTCTGAAATCTTCAATAAACTTAAACATGTCTTTCTTGCATTGCAGACTGTCTGACAATCTGGTCAGCTCGGTGTCATAGGATGAATTTTCTTTTAATATTGCCTTAAAAGATGGATGGCTCTTAGATAGTTCATCTGATTGCATGGAAATATGCTTCAGCGCAATGGATGCATCAATCAGCAACTGGGAATTACTTTTAAAGTCCTTCTCGGGTAAATCAATAAAGTAATTTATTTTATTTTGGAGTGACTCATATTTTAACACTACTTCTCGAATGTCAGCTGGCGCTGATTGCAACGGGCTGTTTAATCCATACCCATCAGCCGCGTTATAATAGAAACCTTCCATTTTACTTATGAGTTTTTTTTCGTAAAATTCGATTAGATTAGAGATAGCCTTCTCTTGAGAATCACCGCTACTTCTATAGTCTTCTAAAGCGATTTCCCAACACTTCATTTTTAGAATTTCTCCTAGGCTAAGTTGATTCTTCTCTTTATATTTCGCTCCTTCAATTATTTTATTTAAATCATCATTATAAAATTTCGTACCCTTTAAAAGTTCCGATAAAATTATCCCGTACCCATGAATATCAATCTGTTTTGGATATTTCCTCCAGGCAGCATAGTCAATATGCCACTCTATTTTTCCAGTTCTAGATACCGTAGATTCTTTGATTTCTTCGGGAACAATTTCATGCGTGGTAGGAAAATTACAATTTCCCTCAATCTGATTATCTGAATTTATTTTTGCAGCACCAATATCACCAACCATAACAAAAGGAGGAGATTCCTCCATCAGAATTATATTTTCTAATTTGAGGTCTAGATGAGCCAAACCTCTATCATGCAATGTTTTTAAACCTAATAGCACTTGAAGTGCGATTTGAGCAACCTCCTGTTCATTTAGAGGTCGTCCTCTTGAAGAAAGCCAAGTTTGTAGATCCATTTTTCCTCTCGGGACAAGTCTTCTTGATTTTTCATCTAATGACAGAGGGATAGCCTGTAGAAAAGGGGAATAGACCTCAGCTTTTTTAATTTTTTTATAATCGGCTAAACTGAACGGTTTCCCCTTAGATTCAGGTTCATCCATAGGCATAATGTAAGCGAGTCCCTGATCAAGACCAATAACTTGGCTATAGCCCCCCGTGTCAATAGGTTTTGCCCAATCCACTTTTTCTTGAAGTTCTTCCCGCGCTCTATCATGAAAGCGCTTGATAATAGGGTCGGTTGACTCAGTAATATCCGGAAAGTTTTCGACTCTTTCATTATTTGAAGTAGGAGCACTTGTTTTAGCTTTAGTTTTTATATCTTTCTTATCTATAGTCATTTTATCAATTCATTACTAATTAAGATTTTGGCGACTCAGTTCTCCACACTATGGAGAATTCCGAGTATGTTATTAAAAAGAAATTTAGAAACACCCTGGTTTTGTGAATTTATTCAATATATTAGGTCAAATTATAATTACCATTTGTTAATGTTTTATTATATTTATAGGGCCTCTACCTCTCGGCTAGGGCGTAGGTTCTGATCGCCGCTCTTTTTTGCGCAAAAATAGCAAAAATTCCCTTTCTTTATCTTTGGGGGTATGATGCTGCTTACAATCGGATATTGGGGAAATCACCGAGGGAGGATTCTTGTATGACCGTCAAACTGACCGAACAGCTGTCTCACCACCCTTTTTGGACCTTTTCTTGCCAAGTCTATGAAAAAACGCAGGATATTTTGCTGGAGATGCAGCAGCGCCAGGGGTTGAATGTTAATCTGCTGCTTTTTTGTGTCTGGTTCGCTGCCAATAATCAGGGCGTGTTGACGAAGATAGAGATCAAAAAGCTACTGACCGCTATTCATATTTGGCATGAACGCATTGTTTTACCCTTGCGAGCCTTGCGCCAGGATTTAAAAGAGCCTGGCCTGCCCGCATGGTCGACTCAAGCACGCCGGGATGTGCTTGATACAGAAATCTCGGCTGAGCATATTGAGGAGTTAATGCTGACGGATGCTGCGCCACCCAAGCTAGCCCATAGTCGCTATAAAACCACTTCGCAAAAAGCCGCTGCCGCTTGGCAAAATATACTCACGTATACCGAGGTCGTTTTTGTGAATTTGAATGCGATGGATTGTCAATCGTTAATGACTTTGTTCGCGGAAGTTTTTCCTGATCTGTCGATGGCTGAGATGCAAGAGATTTGTCAGCTGCCCCGTGTTAAAAGTCAACGAAGGGTCTCTGCTACGCAAAGACAACTGTCTTTGCCCTTTTAGTTATGCATACATTAAACCAAGTGCTTGAAGGGTTAAAACTCAAACTGGCATTAATTATAAACGTGTTTATGTGGATAGAGGTTATCAAGGACATCAGCACTCTAAAAAGAAAACTGTCTTCATACCTGCTTTTTTGGATCGATGAAACGAAAAATCCAATTTTAACAACCTAAAACTGGATTTTTAACGTTCGACTATTTAAATATTCTTTGCCAAACTGCACCGCGACCGCCACTGCTAACTGTGATCAATCTATTTTTTTTCATTTCTCTCAATATTTTTCGTATCAAATCTCGACTAATGCCGGGGCAATCTGATTCAATATCGCTGATAGAAAAAGGCCTCATTCTGCGGTTGATGGCAGATGAGACTAAGTGAGTTTTCGAGCCTCTACTTGTTGCAACAATCCCTACGCGCTCTTCAAATTCTCGATAGGCACGAAGTAGTGCTCCCCAGAAATAATTTAACCAAGGTCTAACGTCGTGCTTTGCGGAATGCCAGCGATGAGAGCTGATTTCCAGCGTTTCATAATAACTTTCTTTGCTGTCCTCAAAAATCCGCTCCAAGCTGATATAATGCCCAACCTCATAATCAAATTGATAAAGCAACATCAACGTTAATAGCCTTGATATACGACCATTCCCATCGCTGAAAGGATGGATGCATAAAAAGTCGAGTATAGCTAATGGAATGAAAATAAGAGCGTCGTGTTTTTTTTGTTCTACGACAAGAGCATAATTTCTTGTTAATTGATCTACTGCATCCACTGTTAAGTGCGCCTTTGTTGGTGTGAAGCGAACACGCTGTGTACCATCAGGATGTTTTTCAATAATTTCATTATCTGTTGATTTAAATCGGCCGCCAGGATCAGCCATATACCGACATAGGACGGTGTGTAGTTGCAAGATAACATTGGGGGTAAAAGGCATATACTTGCCTGACTCATGGATAAGGTTTAATGCATCTCGGTATCCAGCTATTTCTTGTTCTGATCGGCTTCGAGGTGCAGTACCCTTTATGATTAATTCCTCAATTTTTTTATGAGGGAGCTCTATCCCCTCTAATCTATTTGAAGATTCACTGGATTCAATTTTAGCAACTAATTGCAAACTTTTGAGGGTTTCTGGTGATTGCTTAAAGAAAAGAGCCTGTTTTCCCCTATACTCTCCTAATGCAAGTAGTGCGCTGATCTGCTCAGCAGAAAAGTTAAGTTTATTAAGATATTCTAAATTTAGTGAATTCATTTTGAAGCATACCAAGGGGTGGTTAAGTGGGCAATTATAGCAGTTTTAATACCTACTTGTTAAGAGATTTATACCTACTTAAGCCACCAAGTGGGTATTTTGGTTCTAAAGATACCTGCTTATGAGAGCAAATACCTACTTATCCTATAAAAAATCAATGGCAGCAGCTATGGCCTTCGTGACTTTTTTCGTGATTAAGCGCTGCTCTATGCTACTCTTCTCTATTCTCAGAAATGATTTGCCAGGACATAAAATTTAGCTTAATCAAGTAGTTATAATTAGTGTGTCGTATTACTTTTAGCCCGTTGGCTCCGCATTCGAGTCGCGGACGGTCCGCCAATACTCATGGCATGCGCCAGAAATGGAATGTATCAGCAAGGGAAAAGCACATAAACCGTATGAATTTGGCTGTAAAATATCCATTCCGACGAATGTAAATCCCGCTATGGAACGAAAAATCCAATTTTAACAACCTAAAACTGGATTTTTAACGTTCGACTCAGTGGTCGTTCGACTATGTGGTCTTGTCGTCCAGTCCCACTCAAACCAAAGACTTCGCTCTGGTAAGTAAATACCCAATTTTATGGTGCGTGTATCCAACTGGCTTACTGCGCATGCGTATTTTTCCAGTTGTTCGCCGTATTTATCTTGAATATCGCGAAGTGTGAGTTTATCTGTTCTGAATTCCTCAGAGAAAAAAGCAGCTGGCTCGGTTTTATAATCGATAATCCAACGCACTTGCTGCTCATCGACAAAGCTACGATCAATGATTACTTGCAGCGGTTGGCCGTCGTGCAGCGTGGTTAATGCCCATTCGCTTTGCGCTTCTGCATGGTTGTGAAGTAACCAGCGGCCACGCGGATCTTGCCAGGTGTTATTAATGACCAATTGAATATAGGCTAGACTTTTAATTAGCATCGCCTCTGGAACCTGATACTGTAATAACCAATTCCGCCAATACACTTGCTCTTGTTGTAAACGGTTCTCGCACCACTCCCGTCCTTTATTCTGACTGATTTTTTGCAAACAGCGATGAATTACTGAGCCAATAGCTTTGTGAATGCCTTCCGATTCCTTGGGCCATGCGTTTTTATAAAACCCGGGGGATTCCAAATTATTTATCGGTTGTTTGGACGGAGTTTCCGATAAAATGATTCGATGCCTGGATGGTTTGGGTGATACTTTTATTCCTTCCACGATCTCTATCGGTCTAGTTTCCTTTTCTATCACCGGCTGAAAAGCCGACCACAACATATGTAAAAAACTTTGTTTAACCGGTAATTTGACCTCCTCTTGCTGATAGCGAATAAAACCAAGTAAGTGCAGATTTTTTTTGGCACGAGTAACCGCCACGTACAACAAACGCGACATTTCAAATTGTTTTTTTCTACTTTCCGTCTGCAATAAGTAACGATAAATGGGATCGTGCTCTTCTTTCTTTGCTTTCACCGGCGCTAGGAGTAAATCGGTCTGATTTTTTCGTCGTGGCCGCTCCTGCCACAATAATAATTGTTCGTCATCGTGACGGCCTGCACCCTCTAAATGGGGGATAATCACCGTATCAAATTCTAAACCTTTCGCTTTATGAATGGTCATGACGTGCAGTGGCGTGGTATCCGTCGCTTCGATGGTCGCATAACGGTCCTGAATTTGTTGTTCTAGCTGGGCGATATCCGGCCACTGACCGCGTGCGTCAAATTCTTCCAATAACTCGAAATAAGCGGTTGCTGCGGAATATTCTGTTGCATCGAGCAGACAATCGGGGCCACGCAACGCTTGCCAGGTTTGTTCAAGCCAGGGACGTAATGCTAGCCGTTGATACTGTGATAATGCGTAGTGCAATACGTTCGATAGATGTGCCACTCGACGCTGACCATCGGCGCTTAACGGCAATGAATGGCATGCTTGAATGTTTTGCCACAAAGGTTGTGAACCCCCACTGATGGCATGCAAATCCATTAGGGTCAGCCCACACCAAGGCGCTCGTAAAATAGCTAACCACGCAATGCGATCGCCGAGATGTAATAGTGCGCGGGTTAATGCCATTAAATCACGGACAATGCTTTGTCTCGCCAGTGATTCGATTTCCACGGCCTGAAAGGATAATCCCGCTTTTTTTAATAGCGGTATGATATCCATTAATTTGGTTCGAGAGCGCACTAAAATCGCCACACTGGCTTGGGGTTGCTCTCTGAGCTGTTGTTGCACGATTTGTCGTACGCGCTCACCCATATTTTCTGACGGCAATAATGGCTGAAGATAGATTCCCGAGCCAGCCGTATCTGTTTGCGCGGCAATCGAATCATGGTAGGGAACCGCTCCAGCACTGATATCCGTGTATTCCGGAAATAATGAGCGAAAATAAGTATTAGTCCAATTCACCAGCGTCGGTGTGGCACGAAAATTATGGGTTAATCGCAATGGTGTCAGCTTAGTTTGCCCTATGCCTTCTTGTTGTGCCTTCAAAAACAAACCCACTTCCGCCGCCCGAAAACGGTAAATGGATTGCATGGGGTCACCCACTAAAAATAGCGTGCGACCATCGCCAGCCTGCCAGCCTCGAGTCAGTTGTTCCAATAATCGAAATTGCGTGATCGACGTATCTTGAAACTCATCTACTAACACATGCTGAATTTGATAATCGAGTTTCAATGCTAAATCTGTGGGTGAATAGTCATCACCGAGTGCGCGTTGCGCAGCCAAACTGGTTTCCGTAAAATCGACACAACCATGCTCTTGAAATAATAGTGTCAGTTGCGCCACTGATAATGGTAGTAATTGCATTAACGCCGCTACGATTTGCCATTGCGATTCGGAATAGTGAATCGGTGGCGCTTCCCGCAAATCCTGCCAACGCTGACGTAAACCCGGAATACCGGAAAGCTGTGCGATTAATGCGACCATTCGCATTTTCATCGCTTTATTATCAGGGGAGAAACCAATTCGTTTATCGACAGCAACCCGCCATTCATGTTCATTAGTCAAACACAACTGAGCCATGGCTAAAAAAATCGGTAATTGTGATAGTTGGGGTGAAGGAAAAATGTCGAGATCTTGACATCCTTGCAAAAATTCCGCCGAGCATTGGTTAGCGGCGTAACGCGTTAATGTCGTTATCTCGGGTTGTAATTCCCCAGGTATCAGTTGATAGCAGTTTTGAAGAGCATCCATGACTATATCACGCAGGCCTTGCTCTAAAGTGGTTCGCATATCCGCCATTGATAACTGCCGTTGTGACATAATATGAGGTAACCATTGGTCGCGGCGCGCTAACATGGCCATGATTAATTTTTCTACGTCACTGACGCGATTATCTAAATGCAGCAATAATTGAGTTAAGGCTTGGGTTTCGGCTGCGCCATTATCATCTAACATGGCGAGCAAGCGTCGAGCCGCTTCCAAGTAGAGTTCATTGGCGTTTTCGGTGGGCTGCGGCATCACCCCAAAACGGCAAGCAACCGGCATTTGCCGTACTAAACTGCCGCATAAAGCATCGAGGGTGAGCACGCGTAAGCGATTCGGATTTTGTAGTAAATGCCACTGTTTTTGCTGATCTTGCTGCAATACCGCATTGGCCAGTCGCCAGGTTTGTTGTCGATGTGTTTCGCTAGGTTCCGGATTCTGCGCTTCTTGCAGGGCAAGTAATATCCGGTGTCGCATTTCATTGGCTGCTTTGCGAGTAAACGTTAAAGCGATAATTTCTTCGGGAGCACGCTCGACACCAGCCAACAGCATCAAAAAACGTTGTACTAATAATTCGGTTTTTCCAGAGCCGGCCGGCGCCTGCACGATAAACGATTGGCCGGGTTGTAGAGCTTGTTCGCGTATGGTTTGGTCACTATTCATGGCTCTATTCTGCATAACATGTGCAAATCACAATTTTCACAATTTTTTTCCCAGGATTTCGGTGTTACAGTGGCGATGCCTGCTTGAAATTCTATGGCTAATTGCGTCAACACGGCTCGTCTTTGTGCTATAAAGTCTTGCCAATCGATTACTGGGTCTTCGCGCTGCTGATGCAATTCCAATAATCCGGGAATCGCATACGACGCAGCACCCAAGCCTTTAAAACCACATTGATCATGGCGAATGCTGGCAAATACTAATCCCTGTATGGGTTGCTCGCTGACCAAGGCATATAACAGTAATTGTGGGTCATCGGGTCGATCACCAAACCAATCTCTTATATGCACTTGCCCGGTTTTGTAATCGATGATGAGTAATGAGCCATCGGCTAACTCATCTAAACGATCCATGCGCAAGGTTAATGGTAACCCGGCAAATGTCACGGTTTGTTGAAATTCGCGTTGTTTGACTGTAAAAAACGGCCTCGCTTTTTCTTGATCCAGCCAACGCAAAATAAGTGATTGTAATCGCTGTTTTTCTATGGTTAAAAAATGACGCTTTAATTGCCCACCGGGTTTTTGCATTTTTAACGCCAGGGTTTCCGTGATCATGCGATCGACTAAGGCGCTGAGCTCTGGGAGTGGATAACGGCACAGTTGGTCATGGTTTTTCAAAATATCCCACAGTCGTTCCAATATTTCATGTACATAGACACCACGCTCTGCCAGCGAGATACCAGAATCAATGGTAGGCAGTGCATTGGCATTTAAACGAATTTTGGCAAACGAACGAAAAGGACAAGCGGCTTGTTCTTTGAGAATGGCGCCGCCGCCCCGCAATATTTCCTGCGGTTGTAATGTTGGCCCCTGCTCTTCCGATATAATTTCTAAATGCACATCATCGTTTAATGTCCAGCGCGGTAGAACGGCTGGTAAAACGATTTCGGGCATAGCGGCGATTAACGAACTGGCTTGATAGGTCACATCTTTTTTTTGTTTGCCATAACTGAAGACAACCTGCTCAGCACTTTGACAAAAGCGTTGCGTCACTTGCTGACTAAATAAAAATTCTTTTTCAGCGGAGGCGTGAGGCATCTGTGCTTTTTGTTGTAATGCCAATGGCAAAAACGGATTCGGTGCAGCCATGGCTGGAAATTGCTGGTCGTGCATACCACTGACCCATAACGCTGAAAATGGCATGCCCACGGCTTCCAGCAATCCGAGTATCTGTATTGGTTTTTCGCCTGACTCGGGTTGAAATACCGTCGATTCCACTAATTGCTGCAAGTAATAGAGTGCGGCCGTTATGTCCAGAGATTCGGTCAACACGACGGAGAGTTGACTGAATTCATTCAGTAATGCCTGCCAACGTTGCACCAATTGATATTCTGCGCTGTTTAATCGACGCTCGCCCGGCCAACCCATGAGATGAAGGCATTGAATAAAGTGCTGCGCCCACATATTCAACGTTGCTTTTTTTACTGTGGCACCGTGTCGTTGAAAGTCGGTTAACTGAGATAACCAAACAGCGCATTGCCCTTGTTGCTGACTGATTTGTAAAACATCCGCACTGCTGAGTTGAGGCGAGGCGGTTTGGCGTAGCTGTAAATCTAACATCGTTCTGGGCAAGTATTCTTGTTCACTACCCCCAATGAAGGGCGAGCGCAGTATCGCGCTTATTTTTTCCAATGGCCACGGAGAAACTACGCTGTGTAAGATGGTCAGTGCGATGTGGATAATCGGGAATTGCGATAAAGGGTTACCGCCGGAGAGGTTAAACGGCATTTGCTGTGGTGGGTCACAACCGTCAGTAGTAAATACTTCGCCAAAGATGCGCATCACTTTGTGGCGCAGCCCATCAAGTGCAGGCACCACACAGCCTATGGTTTGCGTGGGGTCGTGTTGCCATTCTTTCTTTGCCCAAACTGCCATCGCATAGCACTCTTCTTCTTCGTGGCGCAAAGTTATTCTGCCAATACTCTTATTTGGCACCGTCGTTGGGTATTCCTGGAGCTGGGCTTGGGTTGCTACTTGTTGCAACAAGCGGGTAATTTGCGGCGGGGTATCGATAAAGCCCGCGAGGGTGAGGCGCTGCGGCCATTGGATTTGTGCGTCATGTTGATGGAGCAATGGCACTAGGCTGCTCTCATCCAACCACTGCTGTTGTTGGCAGATTGCTTGAAATTGATATGCCCATTGCTGAAATAAGTGCACATCTTCGCTGGGGTGACCGTCTAATGCGGTCAGGGGTATTCCCCACAAAGAAAGCAATCGCCAAGCCTCCATGGCTTGCTGCGCTGTCGCATACGGACGCAAAAAGCTGACTTCATCCGAATTGTTTGCGGTGATGATTTTTTCCCACAGCGCGATTTCACACGATTGACTGAGGATATATCGGCTGTCGGGTAATGTCTCGAAGCTGCGTCTGAGCCACTGCGAAAGCGGCAAGCAATCCAACGTAGGCCAAGTGCTATGGGCAGCGGCTTGTTGTTGGTCGTATTGGCGGTGCAGATAAGCAGCCAGACGCCGATTAGCAGTTATAACCGTGGAGTTTTCAAGTAAATCCAGCATGTTGTTCTGATTTTTCCGTAATTTTTCTGGTCGGGACTGCCCGCCCTCTCCCCAACCCTCTCCCGCGAACAAGTTCAGTGCTTTTATTCAAGACCCTCGCGCGGGAGAGGGGGCTTACAGTGCTAACCCCTAATCTAATAGTCACTCACAGTTGACAGAAAAAGGTGTGTGTATACCCTAGCCGTGCGGGGATAACCTACGCCGGTTTAATACTTGGGAAAAGCAACCGTTACCTGCAGCCCTTTACCACTGGGCGGCGTTTCGAGAGAGATGCTGGCATTATGAACTTCTGCGATCTGTTGGACAATACCCAAGCCTAGGCCACTGCCGGTGCTCTTGTTGCCCAAAACACGAAAGAAACGTTCAAATACTTGCTGACGGAGGTGCTGTGGGATGCCAGGGCCGTCGTCAATGACTTTTAACAGCACTTTATTGGCGGTTTCTTCAATAAGCACCTGCACTAAGCCACCCTCGGATTTATAGCGTATGGCATTATCCACCAAATTTCGGATTAATATGGCTATGGCAGTACCATGACCGGTAATCAAAGGGTCTACTTCTGGCGCTATCAGCTCAATTTCGCTGTTTTTCTCTAAGGCTTCGGGGGCGATTTCTGCCAATACTTCTTTGGCTTGTTTAACGATATTCACCGGATTGGAATGTTCCAATACCAAGCCATGCCCCATACGGCTTAGGGTTAGCAATTGTTGAACCACGTGAGCACTGCGATCAACGCCGGCTAGTATTTTACTCAAGGCCGTTTGTCGTTCTTCTTCACTCTCGGCATTCAATGCCACTTGCGTGTGCGCTTTTAGAGCCGCTAAGGGGGTTTTTAATTCATGGGCGGCATCAGCGGCAAATCGCTTTTCCCGCGCAAACGCTTGATGCAAGCGGCCAAACAACTTATTCCATTCTTCGACAATGGATTTGATTTCTTCTGGAACTTGGGCAATATCAATGGGTTCCAGGTGATCTGGTGCCCGCCTACGTACTTCGTTGGCGACTCTCTGCAGGCTACCGAGGCCGCGATTAATAATCAGCCAAATGAGGATACCTAAAAATGGGTAGCTCATCAGCATGATAAACACGGATTCTTCGCTGACATGCCCGCTCAATAGATTACGAAAATCGTATTTTTCCGCCACAATGACCTTGGTTTTAGAGACGGGGTCGACGGTGACAAAAACCCGCCAATTTTTACCATCGTAAGGTTCATTGGATAGGCCGAGCTTGGCTTGGTCAAAGTTGATGGGTAGTTGCGCAGAAGACTGTAGTAGTAATTGATTATTCTTGTCCAGCACTCGAAACTGGAAAGCTTCAGTAAGTGTATGTTTATGAAAAGAAAATGGGTAGTGAAGCGCGGGTGTGGCGTTGATGTTTTGTTGAATATTTTGCAATTCTTCCGGCGTATTCGACTGAGTCATAAACGCCTGAATGGCGAAAGCCGACTGGGTCAGTTTATTATCCAAATGGCTTTGTAAGTCTTTATTTTCTAAAAAAAGGTTCGTCAACATGCTGAGTGCGGAAATAAGTATCACGCACAGCAGCAGGTTAATGACAAGGAAGTTGCGGATGGAAGTGGTCATTTTTCCTTTTCGATGACGTAACCAACCCCACGGATAGTGCGGATGACTTGATGACCAAATTTCTTGCGGAGATTATGGATATGGACCTCTAACGCATTACTGTCGATTTCATCCCCCCAACCGTATAGGGTTTGGGTAAGCTGTTCTCTCGACAAGACGCGACCGATATTTTCTAGCAGTTTGTGCAGTAAAGCGAACTCGCGTCGGGACAGAATAACCGGCTCCCCTTTGAGGAACGCGGTGCGGGCGGCCGGGTCTAAGCTCAAATCACCGTAAGTGATGATTAGCTCAGCGCGGGCAGCCGTTCGGCGTTGCAAGGCGCGGATTCGGGCTGATAGCTCGCCTAGGTCAAATGGCTTTACCAGATAATCGTCCGCCCCTGCGTCCAAGCCTTTGACACGATCTTCGACCAGTTCGCGGGCCGTTAGTATCAGTACTGGGGTGGTGATATTTCGAGATCGGGCCGATTTCAACACTTCTAAGCCGGAGCGTCTGGGTAGTTCAAGGTCTAGGACTATGGTATCGAATGTTTCAGATAAAATGGCTTGCAATGCACTTTGCCCGTCTTTTACCCAATCCACCACATAGCCAAACTGTTTCAACCCAACCCGTACGCCATCGCCTAAAAGCTCATCATCTTCAACCAATAAAACTCGCATAGTGCCTCACATATGATAAATACTACTATTATATTAGCAGTTTTTAAGCTTAGAGGCAAAAATCCTGAAAAAAGACTCATTTTTTGAGGTTCTTGTGACACATTCACCTCCCCTGGAAACGGAGACCCCTCCCCGCAAAAACTCAATGCGGTCGAGCCACCCCACCCACAGGAATGAGTCGCTTACGATATTGCAACCCACCCAACCTTAGATTAGACTGTGAAACCCGTCGGGGTGTAGCTCAGCTTGGTAGAGCGCTGCTTTCGGGAAGCAGAGGCCGTAGGTTCGAATCCTATCACCCCGACCAGCCATTGCTCGCCCTGCCCCATCATTTATCATTAAAAAGCTTGAAATATCTCAAAATGAGATATATAATTAAAATAAGCCTGGGGCCTCTCTCCTTGCACATCATCACTCAAAAACGTATTTGGGAATCCAAGAAAAAATATCCTGACTGCGCAATGGCTTTGGATGGTTGGTATCGTATTATTAAAAAGAATCAATTTAATAATTTTGCTGAACTAAAAAGGAGCTTTGGTAGTGTAGATAAAGTAAAAGATCTATGCGTTTTTGACATTGGGGGAAATAAATTAAGACTAATTACAACTATTCATTTTCAGAGACAGAAAATTTACATACGACACATTTTAAGTCATAAAGAATATGACAAAAATGCGTGGAAATTATGAGGTTCATTATGCATCATCATCACTTATCAGAAGCTATAAAATATTGGAGTCATATTGCTCCTGTAATTAAGTACCCTGAAAATGATAAAGCATTTAATGAACTTGTCTCTCAGCTTGATGAGCTATTAGAGATTGTAGGTAGCGACGAGAAGCATAAATTGATGGGATTAGTAGACGCCCTGAGTCATTTGATTTCTTCATATGAAGAGCAGCATTTTCAAGAGCCACAAGTTAAGGGAATAGAGGCCTTAAGATTTTTAATGAGCGCGAATCATTTATCCCAATCTGATTTATCGGAAGTTGCTAGTCAGGGCGTCTTATCTGAAATTTTGAATGAAAAACGAGCACTTAATCTTCGGCAAATAAAACTTCTTTCAAAAATATTTGGAGTTTCCCCCGCCACTTTTATCGATGACTAAAATTAGAGCTATCGGTGAATATAACGGAATTAGCTACTTTAATTGCTAGTAGCAAAAAAAGGGCTATTTTCGAGCTTACCAAAAATAAACCATACTCCATTTTTGGCGGCCAATTATGGGAGTACGATCCATTTTTGGCGGAGCACGGCATAATCCTGAAACTACCAGAATTATCAGAATGTACCAGTTTGATCAATATGGGATTCGATAAGTTATTGATTAAGATCAATAAGGTCCATAAGTCACTCTAACGTTCTTAATTGTAGATATATTAACGTTTTGTACGTTAGCTCGGAAGGATTAAACGACAGGGGAGCCCAGGACAATCCGGTTCTTAGGCTCATCCTCCTATCAGTCTTAATCTTTTAGGAAGCTGGAATACGGTAGTATTTTATTCTTTAAGTAATAATATTCGTTTGTTCCTTTGACAATGCTGTAATAATAAGTATCGCGTCCTTTGAGAACTTGGGCATCCTCTAGATGCCAGCTCTCAGGGGTGGTTAATTGCTCTTCCGGATTCAAAAAGAAAGCCAGCTTCTTTCTGCTTTTAATTGAAGATAATAATGGGTCATTATCATCTGCCGAGTAGTCGGATGCTACTTCTGTTAATACTTGCATATCTGCTTCATTTTTTACTAACAACCAAAACACCTCACCCGCCTCATCGACTAATAAGTAACTTCCCGATGGATCCAATAAGTAAAATTCAATGATGTTGTGCTTTTGTAAGAGGTCTTTAAAAAAACTAATGAACACGGGATCATAAAAAATGCTATCTTCGCCGCCACCCACTGCATCGATAAGGTTTTTGGAAATTTGATCAAATAACTCCATTTCCAGTTGTTGCGCATATTGTTTAATTTCTTCAAAAAAATCTGCTTTTGTTTTTAAAACAAATTGATTAATCAATCCCCTGTTGAAACCTGACACCGCTAATTCGAAACCGGCTTCTCCGGTTAGTAAGATAGTTTGGATCCGGGAGCGGGACGACGTAGCTGGAGCGGAGGTGAGCAGTTACCATCTTTTTTGAATAGCTTCATGAATGTTTGTTAAGAATGCTGTTTTTTCCGAGGCGAGTAGGTGTACTGGCGCATGTTGGATGTTAAACGGGGGATCGCGTAGCGCAGTTTCATTGGCCATTCTTGGAATCACATGCCAATGGATATGCGGCAGGAGGTTGCCCAGTAATGCATAATTGATTTTGACGGCCGAAAAAACCTCGGTTAATGCGGCAGCCACCAGGCTGACTTCTTGCATTAATAAGTTACGATCTGGTTCGGCCAGCTGGAATAATTCAGTGGCGTGGTGCTTCAAAACCAATACCGCCCAACCTGCAAAATATTGATCGTCGTGTAAGTAAACTTTCGTTTGCGTTAATTCGATGATGAGGTTTTCTGGGTTGGGCCAAACGCCGCTACAGGCATCGCATTCAGGCGCGTTGGAGAAATGTTCGGTTGTATTTTGCGACATAGATGTTAGATCACGGCCTGAATTGCGAGCGAGCCGCCCGTGCTCCTAGGTTTATTGTTTAGTAAATGAATCGTGTTGCATGAATTCTTTTTGACGAGCTTGGAGGAAATCGCGGACATTCATTTTTCGGCCGCCGGGTAATTGCAATTGCAACAGGCGTAGCACACCGTCTCCTGTCTTTACATCTATGCCAGTCGTATTAGCCGCAATCACTGTTCCAGGTTTGGCATCGGAATGGACGTCGGGTAAATATTGGGCATTAAAAATACGGAGGGTCTGACCCCGCCATACGGTATGTGCGACTGGCCAGGGATTAAAGGCCCTGATTTTACGCTCTAAATGAACGGCGCTTTGGTGCCAATCAATTTTGCCTTCTTCCTTGGTAATTTTAGCCGCATAAATGGCTTCTGCTTCATCTTGGCGTTCCGGATGGATGGCTTGATTTTCTAGTGCATCTATAGTTTCTACTAAAAGTTTGCTACCTACTTTTGCTAGTCTATCGTGCAGTGTTTGACTCGTGTCATACGGAAGAATCGGGCAACGGATTTTCTTTAAGACATCGCCAGTATCCCAACCTTCATCGAGTTGCATAATGGAGACACCGGTTTCGGTATCACCTGCTGCAATAGCACGTTGAATCGGTGCTGCGCCACGCCAGCGCGGTAAGAGCGATGGATGAACATTAATACACCCCAAACGCGTCATGTCCAACACTTCTTTGGGTAATAACAAACCATAAACCACCACAGCAATGGCATCGGCTTTCCAATTAGCCAATTCTTTTTGTGCTTGCTTATCGCTAAATGTCGCTGGTTGACAAACCGGAAGCTGCAGCTGCAGTGCCGCTTCTTTGACCGGGCTTGCTTTTGGCTTTAAACCGCGCCCAGCGGGTCGATCGGGCTGCGTGTAAACAGCCACCACTTTGTGCTGAGAGTTTAGTAATGCGTGCAAAGATTGCACCGCAAACTCCGAGGTGCCGGCAAACACAATATTCAGTGACATAGGATTTAGCGCCTTAATTTTGCAAATTTTTTTTCAACTCGGCTGCGTTTCAGCCGCGAAAGTTTATCGATAAAAATAATGCCGTTTAAGTGATCTAGCTCATGTTGGATACATTTAGCCATGAACCCTTCAGCGGAAAATTCCAATGGCTTACCATAACGATCTTGCGCACGTACTATAATTTTGGAGGCACGCTTTACTTTTTCATAGATGCCAACAATCGACATGCAAGCTTCTTCTTCCTCCATATCACCTGAACGCTCAATAATTTCACCATTGACTAAACAAAGCGGTTGGTCTTTTTTTTCGGAAAAATCGATGACGGTAATATGTTTCGGTTGTGGTAAATCTAATTGCGTGGCGGCCAATGCGGCGCAATTATCCGCGTTATAATGGGTCTCAAACATATCATCAATGATTTGTTGTAATGCCGGATCTTCAAAATTTTCCACTCGCTGCGCTTTTTGATTGAGTCGAGGATTGGGGTATTGTAATATTTTTAATATAGTCATGACCTTAACCTAATACCGATAATGGGCTGATTTATAAGGGCCTCGCACCGGAATTCGCAAGTATTCTGCTTGTTCCTTGGTTAGTTCCGTTAATTCTACCCCTAATTTTTTCAGATGCAATCGCGCGACTCGTTCGTCCAATTCTTTCGGTAAAATATGAACACCGTGTCGGTAATTCTCTTTGTTTTGCCATAATTCCATTTGCGCCAATACTTGATTGACGAACGAAGTCGACATGACAAAACTGGGATGGCCGTCGCCGCAGCCGAGATTAACCAAACGACCTTCGGCTAAAATAATTAATCGTTTACCGTCTGGGAAAATCACTTCGTCGACTTGCGGCTTAATATTGTTCCAGGAATACTGACGCAGGCTGGCGATATCAATTTCAATATCAAAGTGACCGATGTTGCAGACAATGGCACCGTTTAACATGTTCTTCATGTGATCGTGGCTAATCACGTGTTTATTACCGGTTGCCGTCACGAAAATATTGGCTTGCTTCACTGCGGTTTCCATGGTCACCACGCGGTAACCTTCCATGGCGGCTTGCAATGCGCAGATGGGATCGATTTCTGTCACTAATACCGTGGCACCTAAGCTACGCAGTGCTTGGGCACAGCCTTTACCGACTTCACCGAAGCCAGCCACTAAAGCGATTTTGCCGGCGATCATGGTATTCGTTGCCCGCTTAATGCCATCCAATAACGATTCACGGGCGCCATATAGGTTATCGAATTTAGATTTTGTCACCGAGTCGTTGACATTAATGGC
Source organism: uncultured Gammaproteobacteria bacterium (assembly GCA_963797335.1). GTDB lineage: Bacteria > Pseudomonadota > Gammaproteobacteria > JAURND01 > JAURND01 > CAWCOU01. The sequence goes on from CAWCOU010000008.1 coordinate 254,645, forward strand.
CGGTATTTTCAATCGTCCGTCACGGGCCATTTCATATAAACGGTGTACACCGGTGGTGGTTTCTTCAGAAACTCCTAAAATTTCCGGCAATAATTCAGGGTGTTTTTCATGAACGATCTGCGTCAAATCGCCACCATCGTCCAACAATAGGTTAGGACGCCAGCCATTGGGTCCTGTTAGCGTCTGTTCAATGCACCATTCGTATTCTTCTTCTGTTTCACCCTTCCAAGCAAATACCGGCACACCTCTTTCCGCCATTGCAGCTGCGGCCGGATCTTGAGTAGAATAAATATTACAAGAAGACCAACGTACTTCCGCGCCGAGCGCTAAAAGCGTTTCAATTAATACGGCAGTCTCTCGGGTCATGTGTAAGCATCCGGTGATACGCGCGCCTTTTAAAGGTTGTTGTCGGCCGTATTCTTCACGTAATGTCATGAGTCCAGGCATGTCCAGTTCGGCCACGCTAATCTCGCGGCGACCTTGGCCTGCCAGGTGGATATTCGCAATTTTATAATCTGAAGGCATAAGTTTTCTCTCACAAAATAACTAGGAGCAGTATTATGGGTTTTAAATGCGGCATTGTTGGGCTGCCTAATGTCGGTAAGTCTACTTTATTCAACGCAATTACTAAAGCGGGTATTGAAGCCGCCAATTATCCTTTTTGCACTATTGAACCCAATATTGGCATTGTTCCTGTGCCCGATGAGCGGTTGTCGCAATTGGCAGCCATTGTTAATCCACAGCGTATCGTGCCTACCAGCATGACCTTTGTGGATATTGCCGGATTAGTAGCAGGTGCAGCTCAAGGGGAAGGGTTGGGTAATAAATTTTTGGCTAATATTCGCGAAACTCAGGCGATAGCCCACGTGGTGCGCTGCTTTGAGCATACCGATGTGGTGCATGTGGCTGGACGTATTGATCCTCGTAAAGATATTGAGGTCATTAATACTGAGCTCGCTTTGGCGGATCTAGAGTCGGTGGAGAAAGCACTGTTAAAAGCCAGTAAAGCGGCTAAAAGTGGGGATAAGCAAAGTCTTGCCGAACAAAACTTACTCACCGAGGTGAGTGCTCAATTGAATCAGGGGAAGTTAGTCCGCAGTTTAAATCTGGATGAGAAAGCGCTCAGTTTATTAGCGCCACTGCAATTGCTCACCAGTAAACCGACTTTGTATATCGCTAATGTCGATGAGAATGGTTTTACTAATAACCCTTATTTGACTACAGTGGAAGAAATCGCCGCTCAGGAAAATGCCGTAGTCGTGCCCGTATGCGCCGCCATGGAATCGGAAATCGCTGAGCTGCCTGACGAGGAAAAGGGAGAATTTCTAGCTACCATGGGGTTAACTGAGCCTGGTTTGCATCGTGTCATCCATGCTGGTTATCGATTGCTCGGCTTACAGACGTATTTTACTGCCGGCGTAAAAGAAGTACGTGCTTGGACGATACCTAGAGTTTGCACTGCACCTCAAGCCGCTGCGGTTATTCATTCGGATTTTGAACGTGGTTTTATTCGCGCGGAAGTGATTGGCTATGAGGATTATATTCGTTTTAATGGTGAGCAAGGTGCCAAAGAGGCAGGAAAATTACGATTAGAAGGAAAAGAGTATGTAGTACAGGATGGCGATGTGATGCATTTTCGATTTAATGTTTGATCAGTTGTGGATTGCTTGAGTTTTGTTTAATTTTAAACCCCTCATCCGCCTTCGGCACCTTCTCCCACAAGGGGAGAAGGAGTTTTTTCCTTAAGTTGACGCCTATGCCCACAAGGGGAGAAGGGAAGTATTCAACAACGCCCTCATGGGAGAGGTGAACGGCGGCTTAGTTTGATGGAGATGTGAATAAACTAACCGATGTTGCGTCTAAAATATAGAGTAAACAGGTTTGGGTTGTTGCCACCTGTCATGCACAGCCCTTGGTAACCCAGTGTCAACCCTTTGCCTGGAGAGAGGACCGTGGAAAGTGCTCCCGTTTGATCGATATTATTAACCGTGTATCCATATTCAGAACTGGTTTGAATAGTGAGTGGTATGCTTTGGGCAGAATTGTTAGTAATGTTGTAACTCAGATCAGTAACTGTGCAATTCGTTGTTGGCATCGGCACTATCACCATATCGCCATTCTGTTGTGGGGTAGTCATATCCGGAGTACAAGCGGATTGATGCAACTGACTATCAGAATACGTACATGTACCGAGCGTAATAGTGACAGGGGTAATTGCTGCCTGGGCAAGAACAGCTGGGAGGATCAAAGAAAAAAGTCCTAGAAAAAATCGATTTGTTTGCATGAAAAAAAACCTCCAATATAAGAAGCTTATAGCCATGTCCAATATTAGAATTATCCTGAAAAATAAATTATACGCTTGGTTTTATCAAAAGTAACTGTTTTTACGCCCTGAGCTCTTTGTTGTACCCGCATGGAGTGGGAATCCGTCCCCAGGGATAGGAAAGTTTCACGTCCTTGCGAACTGGATCCCGGCATCCATGCCGGGACGACGCTTAAATTACTTGACGATTTTTAAATTGGGTTTGCCGCGCGGGGGAGTTGGGGCGGTGGAATCATCACCACCGTCGGCAATTTCTTCTTCCGGAAAAGCCATGCCTTGTCCGTTTTCTTTAGCGTAGATCGCCATAATAGCGGAAATGGGGGCATAGATTTGGCGGGGCACGCCGGAAAAACGGGCTTTAAACTCAATTGCCTCATTACCCAGCGCTAAGCCATGCACCACATGACCGGCAATGTTCAGCGTGATCTGGCCTTCTTTTACATATTCTTCTGGCACTTGACAGCCGGCTACATTGGCCTTGACGACGAGATACGGGGTTAATTGATTATCGGTTATCCACTCATAGAAGGCCCGGATTAAATAGGGCTTATTAGAGGTCATCATGGTTTGTTCTCAACTCACGCTCGGCCTCGGATAAACTGGCTTGGAATGAATTTCGCTTGAACATGCGTTTGGCATAGGTCGCGACCTGTTTTGCTTTCGGTAACAACGAAATGCCCAATTTCGGCAATCGCCATAACAAGGGGGCGATACAGCAATCCACCAAGGTAAATTCTTCGCTTAAAAAATAAGTGGCATCACTAAAGACCGGGGCCAGTTTAATCAGGCTTTCTTGTAATTCCTTGCGAGCGGCTTCCGCATCTTTTTTATTACCGCTTTCTATGCGGTGCGCCAAACTATACCAATCTTGCTCAATACGATACATCATCAGTCGGCTTTTTGCTCGGGCGACAGGATAAACGGGTAATAATGGCGGATGGGGGAAACGCTCGTCTAAATATTCCATAATGATATTAGACTGATATAACACCAAGTCTCGATCGACCAGGGTGGGTAGCGTGTTATAGGGATTCAGGTGAACCAAGTCTTCAGGAGGTTGCTGGGGATTAACGCTCAGGATGTCGACGGTTACGTCTTTTTCAGCGAGAACAATTCGAACTCGATGGCTGTGTAAATCTAAATCCCCGGAGTACAGGGTCATTACAGATCGTCTCACGGCTGTCACTCTCTTCTCCTTGCAGCTTTACCTTCCAGTGATTGGCTGCTTTTTTGAAAAATGCAAATTTCGCATCCATGGCAATGAAGTATAGTCATCAGTGGCTGGGGGACTAGGATTCGAACCTAGGTTAACGGAGTCAGAGTCCGTAGTCCTACCACTAGACGATCCCCCAAAACTGCTCGAAATGAGACCAGAAGTTCCACACTGAACTCTGGGGGATGGATTAACGCTTGGAATATTGGGGTGCTTTACGAGCTTTATGTAAACCAATTTTCTTGCGCTCAACCACTCGCGGATCGCGGGTCACAAATCCGGCGCGGCGTAATAATTGGCGCCAGCTTAAGCCATTCAACACCGTGCTGGGTGAACCACCTTCTTCGTCATAATCCAATAAAGCCCGAGCAATACCATGGCGAATAGCGCCGGCCTGGCCACTGCCACCCCCGCCGCAGACCGTGATAAACAAATCAAATTTGTTTTGAATATCCAGGGCTACCAGCGGCTGCCGAACAATCATACGCGAGGTGTCACGACCGAAATAGTCTTCCAAGCTACGGTTGTTGATGATGATTTTACCTTGGCCAGATTTAATAAAAACACGTGCTTTCGCTGTTTTACGACGTCCTGTGCCATAATTTTGATTCATTTGTTGTGCCGGCATAAATTAAATCTCTTTGATTTCTAAAATTTGAGGGGTTTGTGCCGCATGAGGATGTTCAGCGCCTACATACACTTTCAATTTTTTTAAGGTTTGACGACCTAGTGGGCCTTTGGGCAACATGCCTTTTACTGCCTTTTCCAACACCGCAGCAGGATCTTTGGCCAGCCAATCTTCAAAGTTAATGGACCGTATCCCCCCGGGGAAACCGGTGTTACGATAATAAATTTTATCCGCTGCTTTATTGCCTGTTACCCGCAGATTCTCTGCATGAATAACGACGATATAATCACCCGTATCGACATGGGGGGTAAACGTGGCTTTGTGTTTTCCTCGTAAACGCCGGGCAATTTCTGTGGCTAACCGACCCAACGTTTTATTCGTGGCATCAACTAAATACCAGTTATGCTGCGCCGTTTCCACCGTGGCATTGTAAGTACCCATAAACCGCTTGCTCCAGTTAAAATCGTAAGAATTCTTATCCAGTACACCAGAAGATAAAGACCTTATCCCCCAATGAGATAATATAAAAGGGGTTAGATATTACCTGACTCGCCAGCAAGATACAACATTATTGCATAACGATTAGCCAGGCGGGCAAATTCCTCGGATAACCTGGGAGAATCGCGAGTAATTACTGAAATTTTGCATAATTTTACGTGCATTTCGATGGCAATGGTGTTATGTTGCGCCCTGATTCATTGATGTTTTTGATTGAGCACAGGGATTACTACGGATTCCATATCTTGGGTCGTGACGCGTGCAGCTGAAAGTGATTCCTCTACCAATCAAAAAGGTAGTTTCTCCCTTTGATAAGAGATTTGCTAGGTCCATTGGCAAAGCCTAAAGCTTGCTGAGTAAGGCCTAGTTCGTTTTAAGGACACGATTGTATGCTTTTTTCTTTTAACGATTCAATCACTTTCCAACTAACCTAAAGAGGATTTAACTCATATGGCAATCACCAAGAAATCTGTTAAAAAACCGGCAGCCAAAAAAGCAGCTGGTCGCAAGCCTGCCAAGAAGACGAAGCCTGCTGTCAAAGCAAAAACAGCCTCCGTCAAAAGATCCACAGTTTCGGTAAAAACTCCTTTCACTAAGTCACAGATTCTCAACCATCTGACCAATGGCACTGATTTGAAGAGAAAAGAAGTAGTGGCTGTTTTTGACGGATTGCATGACTTGTTAGAAGCCCATTTGAGCAAAAAAGGACCTGGGGAATTTAATTTCATCGGCTTATTGAAATTCCGCGTGATCCATAAACCACCCACTAAGGCCCGCCCAGGCATTAATCCTTTTACTGGCCAACCCACCGTTTTTCCAGCAAAACCAGCTCGCAATGTATTGAAAGTAAGACCGTTGAAGAAACTAAAAGAAATCGTTACCTAAAATGCCACACAGACAGTTCCCGCACTTGCGGGAACTGTTATTTAGCCACTAGCCTACTGGTTTGATGAGATGCACGAGATGATCTCAGCTAATTTACAATCACTGACTCACCAGCTGAATGAGCTGTTACATGCTTATCAGCAGCTTCGCCACGAAAATTTTTCCTTACGGATGGAATTAATCAATCTTAAAAAGACGCATGATCTGTTGATGGATAAGAATCAACAGGCGGTCTTTAAGATTAAACACGTTGTCAGCCAATTACGGGAAGAAATCCATGAGCGAATCGTATAATACGGTCTCCCTCAGTATTTTGGGTAAACTTTATAAGGTAAAGTGCCCAACCGAAAAAATTAGTGAATTACGTGAGTCCGCGCAATACCTGGAAGAGAAAATGCGCAAGCTCAGCCAAAACAGTAAAATAGCGAGCGCCGATCGTTTAGCGGTTATTACGGCTTTAAACATCACTCATGAACTGTTATTGCAAAAAATGCAAGCCACCGATTACATCGAAGCCATGAATCAACGTATTTATGATTTGCAACAGAAAATCGCCGTGGCGCTAGTCAACTCCGTAGAAGAGCAGGTATAATGCGTTTGCCTCTGTGGTATGCGCTGATAGATGAGTCATTCTTGAACCAATATTCATTACACTGGGTTTCAGATAGCGTATTTGCTGTTGTGCCAGCCATTTTTTGGCAAGCCTGAAGCAAACCTGAGAATCCCACCTGAACCATCTGGTTCAGAGTCAACCTCTATGGGCGGTAGTTACGGAGGCACCGTTGTCTGTCACCGCTCTTCCTAGAATTTCGATCGCACGAAAAGCCACTAAATCCAACCGTGAGTGTTAAAGGAAAGCCAGTGCCTGAACCGTTACTGTTTAACGATCGCAATGCCATACGGCTGGCCATGCGTCAGCGACGTCGGCAAGTTCCACCCATTCTACAACAACACATCGCAGTAGCCATCAGTCATTATGTCAGCCTCGCGCCTTGGTTTCAGCCGTGCCAACACCTGGCCTTCTACTGGCCGACGCCAGGAGAAATTGATACGCTGCCACTCATGCAATGCGCTTGGCAAGCTGGAAAAACCTGTTACCTACCCATTTGCTGCGACAAAACTGAGACGCTGATCTTTGCCCCCTATCGACCAGGGGATAAGTTAATTCCAAATCGTTACGGCATCCCAGAACCACCAAAACCGATTCATCCACTCCCGGCATTGGATTTAATCTTTACACCGTTGCTGGCGTTTGATAAACAGGGCAACCGTCTCGGCTCAGGAAAAGGGTATTACGATAAAACCTTTGCTGATGGGCAACAGTGCCTGCCACCTAAATTAATAGGTCTAGCTTATGGGTTTCAAGAAATACCCGATTGCATGAAACAACCCTGGGATATTCCTTTACACCAGGTCGTTATTTTTGATACAAATTCTGGACGCGTGCACGAGAATCACTAAAACAGAGGAACACGGAGAAAACACATGAATGCCGAGTGTCAACAAACCCGTAAACGTACCTGGACTATTGCGCAAATTATCGCCTTGTTTGAGCGGCCGTTTCTCGACTTACTGTATGAAGCACAAACCGTTCATCGCCAGCATTTTCCAGCTGGCTCTATGCAGCTCACCACTTTGCTTAATATCAAAGTCGGCGGCTGCCCTGAAGATTGTCATTATTGCCCGCAGGCAGCCCGCTATCACACGGGTGTAAAAGCCAAGAAACTACTATCGGCCGACGCTGTTCGAGAACAGGCACTGGCTGCGAAAGCAGCCGGCTCTACGCGATTTTGCATGAGTGCGGCTTGGCGTGAACTAAAAGATCGTGATTTACCCGCTATTTGCAATCTCATTCGGGAAGTCAAAGAATTGGGGTTAGAATCCTGTTTAACCTTAGGTATGATAACTGAATCGCAAGCACAGGCATTAAAAGAGGCCGGCCTGGATTACTACAATCATAATATCGACAGTTCGGAGGAGTTTTACGAAAAAATCATTACCACACGAACTTATCAAGACCGCTTACAAACATTGCAGCGCGTGCGTGATTCCGGTATGAAAGTGTGTTGCGGTGGTATCATTGGCATGGGCGAATCGCGTGCGGATAGAGCCGGTATGATTTTCACCCTAGCCAATCTTGACCCTCATCCAGAAAGCGTACCTATCAATTTGTTAGCCTCCGTCGATGGTACTCCTCTGGAAAATAGAGCGATGCTAGACCCTATCGAAGCTGTGCGCACCATCGCGGTCGCTCGTATTGTTTTGCCAAAAGCTCGAGTTCGGCTAGCCGCCGGACGAATTCGCATGACCGATGAATGGCAGGCATTATCTTTTCTGGCGGGAGCCAACTCTATTTTTTACGGTCGGGAGATTTTAAATACCACCGAAAACCCAGCCGCAAAAAAAGATTTAGAATTACTCACACGCCTGGGAATCCCCATTGAAAACTCCCCTGAATTTCAAGAAGCCGCTACGGAAATTCGTAACTGTTCGGTTACCGCGTAGTAACGCGGAGCATGCGCGGCATTTTGAGCTTTGTCACTCCATCCCCCTCCATGATATAATCAAAGAGAGTCGGCCAGACAGTCGCTATTGTTTTACAATAGAGGAAAGTCCGGGCTCCATAGGGTAAGGCGCCAGGTAACGCCTGGGAGACGCAAGTCTACGGAAAGTGCCACAGAAAATATACCGCCCTTGTTTCGCAAGGGTAAGGGTGAAATGGTGCGGTAAGAGCGCACCGCATCAGTGGTAACACTGATGGCAGGGAAAACCCCGCCTGGAGCAAGACCAAATAGGGATTCGCGCGGTATTCGTACCGCTGGCGTGGCCCACGCCTGAATCCGGGTAGGTTGCACGAGGTGTGTGGCGACACACATCCCAGATAGATGACTGTCCTAGACAGAACCCGGCTTATCGGCTGACTCACTTATTTAGTAATAGCTCAGACACCCCGTATCTTTGGCATAAACGCTCGGATCTTAGTCGAGTTTGGTGAGAAAAATTTTCCCGCCAAATCGGCAAAATACGAACGCTTCCATCCTGGGGCAGAGCTGTTACCTTGTTTAAACTAATGGATGATGACCTCAATGGAAGAGTACAAAATACTGCCACACCCTCATATCGGCATTGATACCCTTGAAATGCTTCCGCAAAAAACTAGATCATTTGCCATAAATGATACTGGCATGGATCCACCGGGTTCCTTATCGGACGCTCCTTGTTATTCAATCTATCTCTCGCCTGAGCCGGAGGATAATCTCTGCCGGTGAAAAAATGATAAGTTAACCCGTCATTTCAAAGAAAATTTCAATCTGCCTACCATTTGCTTATAACCTCAATGACAATGTCAGGCTGAGAAAATGGAATATTTGAACAAAAGATAGTAACTCTCCTGCCCCTCTGAACATTATAATTCATTAGGCGAACATTTTCTGTAAAATTAATATTTTATTTATTGAATTTACATCCTAAGGTCTTTTTAAACCATAGAGGCACTTATTGTGACGTTGAAAAAATTAACTTGCCCTCGTTAAAACTCAAATTATAAGCATCATCCGCCAAACCCACGCTTTTTAAAAACGGCGAATGTATAAAAAAATCCAAAATACGTAGACGAAGTATTTCTTTATTCATGGATTTCTTCCAATTTCTGACCACGAATCACTGGTATCGTTGGTGGTAAATGTTTAATAAATTTATGTTTTCCATCTGGAAATACCTCTATCAAATCATCTTTTTTTTCTGATAAGAACACTACTTCCAGATGCAAGAGCCGCCCAATACGCCTGTTTAAGCGCCACTTCAGCAAGTTCCGGAATATGTTCTTCTAGAAATGAAATTGCTTCTTCACTCAGTGCCATTAATAACTCCTTCTGTGTGTGGTTTCTCAAACAGTCTTGCTCACTAGCTTGAGTTTATGTATCAGCAGTGACATATACTTCACTGGCCCAGGTTTGCAATAATTGGTTGAATGCTGACTCTTCAATTTGCTGCAACAAAGTCATGTGGTGCTCATGGCCGTCGATGGCTTGCAGCCATTGCAAAATTTCTTGTAGGTGTTTTTCTTCTTCTTTCAAAATTCCGCGGAATACGGAAGGTTGGCCTGTTTGCTGAAATACTTCTTCCCAGGCGGTGTAAAATTTTAGGGCGCGAATTTCAATTAACCAGGTGGTGTATAGATAGGCATGGCTGGGGTTGGTGATGCCTAATTTTTCGACTGCGGCATGGTCTACTGTTTGAAAGTAAGCTTGCGCGGCTTTGCCACATAACAAACTTTCTGGTGCGTAGGTGTCGCATATCTTCGGGGCGATTTTTTTAGCGGCGCGTTTTAATACTTGCGCATGGCGTATTTCTTCTGCTGCGTGGCTTAATAATTTTTCACTTAGCACGTCTTGACGCTGGCTTTTTAATATTTTGCGGGCACCCATGTATTCTAATAGGCTGAGGGTGTTTAAAAACCGGGCGTAGGTTTGGGGATCATTCATTATGCTAATGAGCAGTGATTTCATGGCAATCTATCTCTAAATAACGGGCGAAGGGGATGACTCAAACATTTTTTTCAACTGTAGTGTTTTAAATAATGATGATGCAATAGGTTGTAGCTTTTCTGGGGTAATTTCGGAAATAAAAGGAATTTCCGCCACTATAGGAACCGGGGTAAATTGCTGCAAGCTGGTCATTAAACCAGGATCCGCATGGCCAGATAGAATCACACCCTTGACTGGAATATTTTTCATCAATGCTGCCTCTAAGGTGAGTAATGTATGGTTCATGGTGCCTAACTGGGTAGAGGCAACTATCAGTAACGGAACTTTTAAGGCCTGGATAACGTCTCGAATAAAATATTTTTCTGTGATCGGGTGTAATAATCCGCCCGCGCCTTCAATGACGGTGGCTTGCGTGCAGTGCGTTTGCCAGTGTTGTTCAATACGGGATAAATCCACTTGCGTGTTTTCTGCTTGTGCTGCTCGATAAACAGCGGCTGGCAGCTTTAAGGCGTAGACCGGTCGAATGATATTTTCTTCTGGCACTCCACTCAGCGCTTTCACCATGTCGCAATCGGATTCCTCTCCCGTTTGCAGCGGCTTGAAATAATTGAGTGGAACGCCATGAGCATGAGCACCTGCTAATAATAAGGCGGAAACTAGCGTTTTACCTACGCCGGTATTAGTGCCTGTAATAAAAAAACTTGTCATGACTATATCTCCACAGAGAATGCCAGCGGCTCGTTTATAATAGGTTCCGGGGTCAGTTTTCGAGGGGGTGGATACTCCCGGCTAACGCGCCTTATTTTTAAAAGGAGACGGCTTAAAATCACCCTCTCCCTAACCCTCCCCCATCAAGGGGGAGGGGATTTTTTTGTGAATTATTCAACGCTCGCTTGCGGGAGAGGGATTGTTTTGAATTATTCAACAAAGCCGCTATCGCGTGCAAATCACTAGCAAACCGCAGTAACTGCGCTTCGTCATTTGACCATTTTACCGTTAAACGCAGCCTAGCGGTACCTTCGGGTACTGTCGGCGGCCGAATTGCGCGCACATCCCAACCTAATGCTTGCAATTGATGGCTTATTTGTAATGCTTGTGCACTGTCCCCAACCGGAATCGATATGATCGGGCTCTCATCAAAGAGTGTGCCATTTCCTGGTATGCCTATTAATTCCCGAAACCAACGCGCGCGAGTGCGCACTTTTTCTGCTCGTTCTGCCCCGACTTGCTGGTAGAAACCCAATGCCGCTTGTAGTAAATGAGCTGATAATGGCAGTGGTGCCGTCGAATAAATGAAGGAGCGAGCGAAGTGAATGAGGTAGTCACGTAACACCTTGGAACCGGCGACCCAAGCTCCAGCGGCACCTAATGTTTTTCCAGCCGTATGTACGGTGGCGAACACTCGATCGGTTAATCCCAAATGCGCCACTAAGCAATTACCCCACAAACCGGTGGAGTGTGCTTCATCAACGATTAATAGTGCGTCATATTTCTCTGCTAATGCAACCAAATGGGGTAAGTTTGCTACAGTTCCTTCCATGCTAAATAAACTTTCGGTGACGATGACACGCAAGCCACTGCAGTCCTTTGTTTTTTGTAATTCTGCTTCGAGAAAGTCGTAGCCGAGATGAGGGTAAATTATTCGCTTGGCTTTGGACAAGCGAATGCCGTCAATGATCGAAGCGTGATTTAAGGTATCTGAAAATATCGTATCCGTTTCCCGTAACAGACCACTGAATAAGCCCACGTTAGCGGCATAACCTGAGGAAAATAACAAAGCTGCTTCACGGTGCACAAACTCAGCTAGCTTATTCTCGGTTTCGGCGAATAGGGGTAAGTGTCCTCGCAATAACCGTGAGGCCCCCGCACCTTGAAGGAATGATGGTAGATCATTAATCTGGAAAAAATTTTCTTGGCTGAAGCCTAAATAATCATTGGAGGAGAGATCGATGCCTTGTGGTGATATTAAGGTGCGAGTGAGCCCTTTGGCTTTATATGCATCTAGTCTTTCTTGCAATATATGCATCTTTTAGCTCTAAATTATGCTTTAAATCTCCTTCTCCCCTTGGGGGATAAGGAGATTTGAACAAGAGTAGGAGGGATTTATAAAATATACCGACTTAAATCCTCGTTCTTTAACAGTTTATTTAATTGCTGATTTACGTAGTCTGCAGATACGGTTAATGATTCACCACTGCGATCCGTTGCTTCAAAAGAAACCGTTTCAAATAACCGCTCCAAAATGGTATACAATCGACGTGCGCCAATATTTTCTGAACGTTCGTTGACCTGAAAAGCAATTTCAGCAATGCGTTGAATGCCATCGGGTGAGAAATCCAAACTGAAGCCTTCGGTTGCCAATAATTCCGTGTATTGAGTCACTAAGGAAGCTTGTGGCTCGGTGAGGATGCGGGCGAAATCGTCGGTGGTTAAGGCTTTTAATTCCACACGAATCGGAAGACGACCTTGTAATTCTGGGACGAGATCCGAGGGTTTTGATAAATGAAAGGCACCAGAGGCAATAAATAAAATATGATCGGATTTGACCATCCCGTATTTTGTCGATACGGTGGAACCCTCGACAAGCGGCAGTAAATCGCGCTGCACACCTTCGCGAGAAATATCGGCTCCGCCATATTCACTGCCACGCCGGACAATTTTATCAATTTCATCGATAAAGACGATACCATTCTGCTCAACACTAACAACCGCTTGTTTGCGTATCTCATCTTCATTAATCAGTTTACTGGCTTCTTCATCGGCTAAATATCGAAACGCGTCGTTGATTTTCATTTTACGTCGTTTGGTTCGATCACCGGCCAGGCTTTGAAACATATTTTGAAGTTGGCTGGTCATCTCTTCCATGCCGGGCGGCGCCATGATTTCAACACCGACACTACTGGCCACATCCAGCTCTACTTCACGATCATCCAATTGGCCTTCCCGAAATTTCTTTCGAAATAGTTGCCGAGTCGCAGAATCTTTTTCTTTTTGCACAGGTTCCGCGGGTTGGCCAACAAAACCACCACGCGCGGGTGTGAGTAAAATATCGAGAATCCGTTCCTCTGCAATTTCTTCGGCGCGACTACGCACTTTTTCCATTTCGTTTTCGCGCACCAGTTTGATGGCGACTTCCGTTAAATCGCGGATGATGGATTCGACGTCACGGCCAACATAACCCACTTCCGTAAATTTAGTAGCCTCTACTTTAATAAAAGGAGCTTTTGCGAGATCGGCGAGGCGACGAGCGATTTCAGTTTTACCAACCCCGGTGGGCCCAATCATTAAAATATTCTTAGGGGTAATTTCTTTTGCTAATTCCGGTGACAATTGCATACGTCGCCAACGATTACGTAGGGCGATGGCGACCGCCCGTTTTGCTTCGTCCTGACCGATAATGTATTTGTTGAGTTCTTCCACGATTTCTCGTGGCGTCATGGTGGATTGAATATCAATGGAAATTTGCCGACGGGCCATAAAATTCTCTCATTCTGGGGTATTGTCAGTAGCTAATTCTTCAAACGTGAAATGATTATTAGTAAAAACGCAGATTTCAGCAGCGATGTTCAGGCTTTTCTCGACAATCTCGCGGGCGGATAAATCTGTGTAACGATATAACGCGCGGGCCGCTGATTGCGCGTAGGCGCCGCCGGAACCAATGGCCATAATACCTTCTTCAGGCTCAATCACATCGCCGACACCTGTGATAATCAACGAGTCCCGCGCATCGGCGACTGCTAACATGGCTTCCAGCCGTCTTAGCATTTTGTCTGTTCGCCAGTCTTTGGCTAATTCAACGGCCGCTCTTTTTAAATTGCCAGAGTGTTTCTCCAATTTGGCATCGAATAATTCGAATAACGTAAACGCATCTGCCGTGCCACCGGCAAAACCGGCAATGACTTTATCATTATAGAGGCGGCGTAATTTGCGAGCGTTGCTTTTCATAACAATGGATTGACCGGCAGTTACCTGGCCGTCACCGCCGATGATGACGCGATCACCACGACGAACAGACAGGATGGTGGTACCTCGGAGTGCTTGCAAGAGGAGTATCTCCTAATGATGGTAGAGAAATAGATCAAATAGAATATGAAGCTTCAGGTGGGTAATTTCAAGGCTTGCTTCACTAATATACTTTTAACGCCATTTTCTTTTAATCGCTGTTGTTGATCTAAAGCCGTTTGCCGAGAGGCGAATGGCCCTATGTTGACCCTATACCAAGTCTGACCATTAAACAGGTATTTTTGGATATTCACGTCAAAGCCAAGCATACTGAGTTGGGCTTTATATCGATCGGCGTCGGCATAGTCTTTTACCGAAGCAACTTGTAAGACAAAATGGCCAGTTTTGGCGCTGTTATCGGCATTATCATGTACTGAAGTCGCATCCGTCGGTGCCGGTTTCGTGCTATTTTGGGTTGGCTTAGTGGTAGCAACTGCAGAAGCAGCCGGCGGTTGATCTATTGTCGAAGCAGGGGCAATACCCAGCACTTTTTGTTGGGCGTCCGCGGTTTGCGTAGCCACTACAGCGGGGTTAGTCGTCGAAGAGGCGGGCTCTGTCGCCGCTTCTGGTTTAGTAGGCTGTGATACTGGGCTCGGTTGAAGTTGTGCTGGCTGAGTTACCATATTGGCGCCTGCCTGCATTTTTGGCAATACGGTATAAAAATCAAACTGAGGTGTATGGGCCACAACTGGAGGTGGTGTTATTTTTTTAAGCGGGTGAGCAGGCTGATGTGTTGAGCCCTCTGGATTGGTGGCACCGTGGAAGTGCCAATAACCAAATAACGACACCAAAAACCCCAACACTAAACCGAACAATACCCATTTTACGCTGCCTGTCCGTTGACTGGATTTAGCAGGGTAACGCTTGGTTGTTCTTTGTTGCACCTTATGCTCTCTGGCCATAACTTTCACGTGGGTGAGACTGCTGTTTGATTGAGAATAGCTTGCTGTTTTTTGTATTCAAAATCAAGTTGGTATTTGTCTTTATTCACCGGAATCAGCCATTTTTTGGCTAGCCATTGTTGAATGACGGCTTCTGGGGTTGCCGAGTTATCCATCCCTATCAAGTGATTTAATAAAATTTTTGCCACATAAGTTATTGATAAAGAGGGATGAGATGCTTTCTGGACCATTATTTGTTGTAGGATATTTTTTAATAAGGAATCTGAGATTTCGATATGTAGGTTGACTTGCAGGTAGTTCAGCAGCTCTAAAAAATTATGGGGTGGTTGCGCGGCTGGCGCCAATTGTATGTGACCGTTAGCGGCTAATTCTCCGTAACTGGTGTTAATGTTCAGCTTTTGCAACTCCAATTGAAAGCCTTTATTCAGCAAATCCATCACCAACTGTGGGTATTTCGTAAATTCAAGACGGAAACTCGGGCTGCCTTGTAATTGTTTAATTTCTTGAGCGAAGGTTGTGATGGTCGCTAAATCCAAGCCCCGGATGGTCAGTTGAATTTCTTGCGGACCATTCGCACTTGTATCCGTTATTACGCTATGGATAATGCCGTGTAAATAGTAGTCGACCTTATTATTAACTGCCTGACTTTGCGTTTGCAGGAATAGCGACTGTAAACGAATGCGTTCTTGATGGTCGCTCGTTTCCCATGTCACTGCATCGATGGCGGTTTTGCGTTTCCCTAAAAATAAATGCAATCCTCGGTTACTGAGTGTGTAGTCAGTCTGAAAGTTTTCGACACTTTGTTGGAAGGCACTGGTTTGTAAATCCAATTGGTCCATATGGATTTTACCGGTTAGATCGTGGCCGTTCGCCGATTTGGTTAACGCCGCCTGAGCGCCAATGACACTATAATGGGTACCACCATCGGCGCTGTTGTAATAGGCATTCGGAGCGTTGATGACATGAAATAGCGAACCATTAAATCGGATGACGGAGATGGCATTGATGATACCGAATGCCGAATGGATTCGGCTGGTGATGAGTGCCGCACCTACCAAGAAGCGATGCTGATCTTCCGTACGTAGGGATAACCAGGGCCCATGATCTATTTGTTGTTCGATGGTAAATTGGGTGTTTTCGACATTGGCGGGTATGCCTAACCAGAGGTTGATTTTCAGTACGCTTGGGTTGGTTACTTTTAGCTGCAGACGGGCGGTGGAGTGGAACCAGCCGCGGTGATATTCCAGTTGTTGTACTTCTACGCCAGTTAACCATTGGCGAGTTTGTATTCTTTCCTTGTATTCGTGTTCAATCACTATGCCTAGGACGAGGGGTGATAGTAATACTAGTAGTATTACGACGATAGCGGTGATGACTGAGGCCATAAGTCTTTTGTTCATAGGGTGCCTATTTGTTCTAAAGCCCATAGTAATGCCGATGATAAATCATTGGTGCGCGGAGTTCAAAGCGCTCTTACCCCCACATGGGCCCCCTCTCCCGCGTGAGGGGCTTGAATAAAGGCTCTGAACTTGTTCGCGGGAGAGGGTTGGGGAGAGGGTGAATGGATAGCGGAGACTTTACCCTCTCCCCCAACCCTCTCCCGCGAATAGGTTTGCAGCTTTTACCCAAACTCCTCGCGCGGGAGAGGGGGTTTACAGTGCTAATCGTTAATCCGGTGCCTACTCACAGTTGACTAAAAAAGATGTGCGCATACCCTAGGATATAAGCGCCCTATGTTCCCTTTTTAAAGGGGGAACCAGATCAGATTTCGCCTCTGTACAAAAAAAGAGCAAAGCCGGGGGCATGTGCTAAACTGGTATTAAGTGACCAAAAATTGTACAGAATGTCACTTGAATTAGAAAGCAATAGGGCACATAAGGTGTAGTTTATTCATAAATCATTCAAGCACCTTATTGGCATGTTTTAGCAAGGGAAATGTATGCCCCTGATTTATAGGGAGAAAAAATCATGTCTATTCGGTTTGCGTTATCTAATCTATTTACCACCGTTTTTAATTTTCTGACGCCTATTGGGCCTTTACTGGTCCGGTTTTGGCTGGCTTATGTCTTTTTCGCCGCGGGCATCGTTAAGCTGGAAAGCTGGAGTAGTACGATTGCGTTGTTTACCTATGAGTATCATGTGCCTTTTATTTCGGCCGAAACTGCTGCCATTCTTGCCACTACCATTGAGTTGGCTTGGTCGGCATTACTGGTATTGGGACTGGGTGGGCGGTTTATGTATTTTGTTCTATTCGTCTACAATGCCATCGCGGTGATTTCTTACCCTTTTCTACTAACTGCTGCAGGGTTTGTTGGCTTGCAGCAACATATCAATTGGGGTTTGTTGTTGATGTTGATGATGTTCTATGGCAGCGGTAAATTATCGGTGGATTATTGGCTGCATAAAAAGTTGCATCACACAGCCGCGCCTAAGCCTAAAATAAAACCTAACCACGAAAAATTAGTAGCGACGCCTAGCTTACCGGGGTCATGTTCGCATACGCAGTAGCAATCAAAATAAACTTTCGATAAACTTGGGTTTTACTGATTCCACGGCCTGTCTTCCCATACAAAATAAAGGGCCAATGGCTCTTGGGGATCAGTAAAGCCATCCTACCCTAAGTTTGCGAATGTAAACCTTTGATAACCAACATCGCTACAAACGATAAAAGAAGAGTGAACAAATGCTTGGCTTATGCGCAGCTTATGCGCTGGGATAAGCCCATTGGTTTGCTACTTTTACTCTGGCCTACGCTGTGGGCATTATGGATTGCCGGGCAAGGCAAACCCTGGTTATATTTAGTGGTGATTTTTCTCGCTGGGATATTTTTAACACGTTCCGCAGGCTGTGTAATTAACGATTTGGCGGATCGTGATTTCGATGCGAAAGTGGCTCGCACCCGTTACCGACCCTTAGTCATCGGGGATGTTTCTAAACGCGAAGCTCTGCTGTTGTTTCTTGTTCTCATGCTACTGGCGGCCAATCTGCTTTGGTTTTTAAATCCTTTGACGCGGCTGCTGACCATTCCCGCTATTCTATTGATTGCTTGTTATCCTTTCATGAAGCGGTACACCCATTTACCTCAATTAGTGCTTGGTATTGCTTTTAGCTGGGGTGTACCCATGGCATTCGCCGCACAAACCGGACATATTTCAAGCACCGGCTGGCTACTCTTTTTTATCGCGTGCTTGTGGCCCATCGCTTATGACACGATATATGCCATGGTGGACAGAACCGACGATTTAACAGCAGGCGTTAAATCCACCGCTATTTTGTTGGGTCGTTGGGATACGAAAGTCGTCGCCTTGTTACACGGTCTGATGCTTTTATCGTTAATCGGATTAGGTCTTTATTTAAATTTTCCACTTATTTATTACGGCAGTCTCGTCGTGACTGCCGGGATAATGGTATATCTTCAACATTTAATTCACGATCGCGAACCAGCACGTTGCTTTCAAGCCTTTCTCGCTAGCCAATGGCTAGGCTGTGCGGTATTTGTCGGTTTATTTTTCAGTCTGGGGCACTCATGAATTATTGCTTACGCATTTTTATGCTGCTCTCTTGTTTGTTTTACGAACAAACCTCGTTTGGCGTTTACCCGCCGCCGGTAATGGCACATAACGGTATGGTCGTCAGCGCTCACCCGCTTGCGTCAGCGGCAGGAATCGCCATTTTAAAACAAGGAGGCAACGCCGTGGATGCCGCGGTCGCCGTTGGCTATGCGTTGGCCGTGGTGTTTCCCAATGCCGGGAATCTAGGCGGTGGCGGTTTTATGACCTTGCATTTGGCAGATGGTATAAATCTTTTTTTGAATTTTCGCGAGAAAGCACCCTTAGCCGCCAATAGGAACATGTATTTGGATGCTAAAGGACAAGTCATTCCCGGCCGCAGCACTCAAGGTTATAGCGCAGTGGCCGTGCCAGGTACCGTCTTAGGTTTAAACACGGCCTTAGCAAAATACGGCAAGCTTTCTTTACGTCAAGTAATGGCACCAGCGATTCAATTAGCCGAACAAGGTTTTGTGTTAAGCGCGGATGATGCCAAGACTTTAAATTCAGCAACTAGTGATTTTCAAAAGCAAGCCAATATTGCCGCGATCTTTTTAAAGAATAACCAACCCTATCAGGCTGGTGATCGCTTAGTGCAAACGCAGTTAGCCACCAGTTTAAAAGCCATTGCTAAGGAGGGTAGCGCTGTTTTTTATAAAGGCTGGATTGGCAAAGCGATTGTCAAAGCATCACAAGCGAATGGTGGGCTACTCACGGACCAAGATTTTCGACAATACACTGTCCAAGAA
Organism: uncultured Gammaproteobacteria bacterium; assembly: GCA_963797335.1. GTDB lineage: Bacteria > Pseudomonadota > Gammaproteobacteria > JAURND01 > JAURND01 > CAWCOU01. The sequence goes on from CAWCOU010000008.1 coordinate 273,880, forward strand.
TTAACGCCTATACAGTGTGAATACCATGGTTACACGCTGATTTCTGCACCACCACCCAGTTCTGGCGGTGTCACCTTGTGTGAAATGCTAAATATATTGGCCCCGTATCCATTGAACCACGAGGGTTTTCATTCCGCGCAAAGTCTACATTATTTAGTGGAGGCCATGCGCTTTGCCTATTATGATCGTAACAATGCCTTGGGTGATCCTGATTTTGTTCATAACCCGGTGACTAAGTTACTTTCGCCTGCCTATGCCCAACACATTCGCAGCCTTATTCAACCCTCTCGTGCCACACCAAACCATGTGCTAAATGGAACTCCGGTTAAAGAAGGTACACAGACGACTCATTACTCCATCATCGACAAAGACGGCAATGCCGTCAGCGTTACTTATACATTAAATAGTCGTTTTGGTGCGCGAGTGATCGCGGGCAATACCGGATTTTTTCTCAACAATGAGATGGATGATTTTACCAGTAAGATCGGCGTACCTAATCAATTTGGTTTAGTACAAGGAATTAATAATGCCATCCAACCCGGGAAGCGACCATTAAGCTCCATGACACCCACCATTGTCTTGAAAGGCCAACAACCTTTTCTAGTGTTAGGTGCGCCAGGCGGAGCCACCATCACCACCGCCGTTTTGCAGACCATCATTAATGTCATCGATTATGGTTTAGATATTAAAACAGCGGTGGATTTACCGCGAATTCATTTTCAATGGTTGCCAAATGAAATTCAGGAAGAACCTTTGGCGGTGTCCCCAGATACGCGGGAAAAATTAGTGCAGATGGGATATCGATTGACTCCTGCTCCTTATCCATTAGCATATGTAGAAGCGATTTTAATCGATCCAGCCACTCGTCTATTATACGGGGCCAGCGATGACCGGTTACCTTCGGGTTTAGCGATGGGTTCAACCCCGTGAGCGCAGCGGCTCTCAGTCACAGCGCATAAAAACAATTTTGGATATTTATGTCACCGACAAAAACTACCTCTCACGACATCACGACCTTCCAAGGTTTAATCTTCGCCTTGCAAGATTATTGGGCACAACAAGGATGCGTACTGCTGCAACCCCTCGATACTGAAGTAGGTGCAGGTACGTTTCATCCCATGACATTTATGCGTGCCATCGGCCCCGAACCTTGGCGAGTGGCTTATGTGCAACCTTGTCGACGGCCCACTGACGGTCGTTACGGTGATAATCCCAACCGAGCACAACATTATTATCAATTCCAAGTCATGCTGAAACCATCGCCCGACGATATTCAAGAACTTTACCTGGGTTCTCTTCGCGCCCTCGGAGTTGACCCGTTAACAGATGACATCCGTTTCGTGGAAGACAATTGGGAAGCACCCACGTTAGGAGCGTGGGGATTAGGGTGGGAGGTCTGGCAAAACGGCATGGAAGTCACCCAATTTACCTACTTTCAACAAGTCGGCGGTTTAGAATGCCAACCGGTCGCCGGTGAACTGACTTATGGCTTAGAGCGCATTGCCATGTATTTACAGGGCGTTGCCAGCATGTATGATTTGGTTTGGGTGCGTGGACCGCAAGGGGTAGTGACTTACGGTGATGTTTTTCGGCAAAACGAAGTGGAAATGTCCACCTATAATTTTGAACAAGCCAATGTGCCGGCATTGACGGCCCAATTCAATTTTTGCGAACAGGAATGCCAACGCCTACTCGCCGTTGACTTACCCTTACCTGCTTATGAATATGTCTTGCGCGCCTCCCATGCATTTAATTTATTAGATGCCCGCCACGCGGTCGCGGTCACCGAACGACAAGGTTATATTTTACGCATACGTAAATTGGCACAAGCCGTCGCACAATCGTATTATCAATCCCGAGAAAAATTAGGATTCCCGTTATTACGGACAGAGGTGAGCTCATGAGCGGACATGATTTATTACTGGAAATTGGCACCGAAGAACTTCCTTCCAGACAACTCAACTCCTTGTCTGAACAATTAACCACGCAGGTGCAGGCTCAGCTGAAAAAAGCGAATATCGCCCACGGCCAAACACATAGCTATGCGACTCCGCGCCGGCTTGCCGTCGTTATCCACGATGTCGCATTAACGCAACAAAGTCAGCAGATTGAAAAAAGAGGGCCCGCTCTCAAGGCCGCATTTGATGCCGAAGGTCACCCGACCTTAGCTTGTCTGGGTTTTGCCAACGCGTGTAACACCACCGTCGACCAATTAATTATCGAAGAAACGGAAAAAGGCGGCTGGCTGTTTTTTCGGCAAGACCAATCTGGTAAACCCACCGATACCTTGCTACCCACCCTGATCAAACAAGCGATACAGCAGCTTGCCATACCCAAGCCCATGCGTTGGGGTGACCATAGCACGGCCTTCATTCGACCGGTACATTGGGTGGTATTGCTCTGGGGTAAAGAATTGATACCTACCGAAATACTCGGGCAAGCCACCATTCATCACACTTACGGCCATCGTTTCCTGCATCCGCAAAAAATCCGTATCCCACAAGCACGGGATTACGCTGAACTTTTAAAAGAGCAGGGCCAGGTGATTGCCGATTTTGCGCAACGGCGGCAACTCATCGCCACCCAGCTTCAACAAGCCGTTGCCGGTCATGGCCAAATTTTAGAGGATGAAGCCTTACTGGACGAAGTGACCGGCTTGGTGGAATGGCCGGTGGCACTGTTAGGTGAGTTCGCGGCGTCTTTTTTAGAACTGCCAGCCGAAGCGGTGAGCACTACCTTAAAACATCACCAAAAATGTTTTTCTGTGGTCGATAAAAAAGGCCAGCTGCTGCCTTATTTTGTGACCATCAGTAATATCAAAAGCAAGAATCCGGCACGAGTTATCGCTGGCAATGAACGAGTGGTTCAAGCCCGGCTGTCGGATGCGCAATTCTTTTATCACAGCGATTTGAAGCATCGTTTGGAAGCGTTGCTGCCTGCTTTGCAACAAGTTGTTTTCCATCAAAAATTGGGTACTCTGTTCGAGAAATCACAGCGAGTGGCGACTCTGGCCGCTTATTTAGCAGCGGAAATGCACGCCGATATTGCCATCTGTCAACGCGCCGGCCTACTCGCCAAAACCGATTTGATGACATCGATGGTGGGAGAATTTCCAGAGCTACAAGGCATTATGGGGTATTACTACGCACTACGTGATAATGAAGGTAAAGAAGTCGCGCAAGCCATCCGTGAACATTATCAGCCGCGTTTTTCAGGGGATGAATTACCCACGACACTGGCCGGTTGTTTGGTGGCCATCGCCGACAAAATGGATACGCTCACCGGTTTGTTTGCCATTAAACAACCACCTACCGGCGAAAAAGATCCGTTTGGTCTGCGCAGAGCGGGATTGGGAATATTGCGTATCTGTATCGACAAACAACTACCTATCGATCTTTGGCAGTTAATAACCAAGGCCGCAGCGGGTTATCCGCTGGCCGCCAAAAATCAGGCCGTTATTCACGATGTTTTTCATTTTTTAATTGAGCGCTTACGAGTCTGGTATGCCGATCGCGGTGTGGATGCGGATGTATTTGCCGCTGTATTCGCCCGATCACCCACGCAATTGCTGGATTTTCACCATCGCATTTTGGCCATACAGCAATTCCAAACATTACCGGTGGCTCGCACGTTGGCGGCGGCGCAAAAAAGAGTGGCCAATATCTTGAAAAATGTTCCTGTCGAACAGCACCACCCGGTAAACCCAACGCTATTAACCGATCCCGCTGAACAAGCCTTATTAAGTGCTATGGAACGACAAGCTAGCTTGGCGGAGCCGTTGTATCAGCAAGGCAAATATACTGAAGTCCTTACCGTTTTGGCTTCTTTGCAAACACCCATCGATCACTTTTTTGATAAGGTCATGGTCATGGTCGAAGAGAAATCCGTACGTAACAATCGATTAGCCCTATTGTACGCGTTGCAACAATTATTCTTACAGGTCGCTGACCTGTCACTGCTTTCGCCAGTTTTAATGGACAATGGCGAAGTGGTTCACTCTTGAGTCATCTCAGCGTGACCACTCAACGATCGGAACAACAACGCCATTGGCTGGCACTGAGCCGAACCACTGGCGTAGGTCCTGTCAAATTTTTTCAACTCTGGAAACACTTCCCAGAGCTTGGTGAGCTGTTCACCACACCTGCCGCTCAACTCAAAACGCGCGGCTTACCCGATGTATTGATAGCGGGACTGCAAACCCTCAATTGGGCCGCGGTCGATCAAGATCTTCTCTGGCTAGAAAAACCCAATCATCACCTCATCACCTGGCAAGACCCGCTTTATCCGCCATTACTAAAACAAATCGCCGCTGCTCCACCCCTGTTGTTTGTGGAGGGCAACCCGCAACTATTGACCCAACTACAATTGTCCATCGTCGGCAGCAGAAACCCTACCCCTAACGGTCGAGACACTGCCAGGCAATTTGCTGCTCATCTCAGCATGGCCGGCCTAACCATCACCAGCGGTCTCGCTTTAGGGATTGATGCGATCAGTCACCAAGCTGCCCTAGACAGCCAAAGCAAAACCATAGCCGTCTTAGGCTGCGGCGTCGATAAAATCTACCCAGTCACCAATCGAAAACTGGCAGAAAAAATCACCGAGAATGGCGCCATAGTCTCCGAATTCCCCTTAGGCACTGCTGCTGCCGCAGAGCATTTCCCCCGTCGCAACCGAGTCGTCAGCGGTCTATCCTTAGGAGTACTCGTGGTTGAAGCCACCCTGCGCAGCGGTTCCCTCATTACCGCACGATTAGCCGGTGAACAAGGCCGAGAAGTCTTCGCCATCCCCGGCTCCATCCATAGCCCCTTATCCCGAGGCTGCCACCACTTGATCCAACAGGGTGCTAAACTCGTTGAAAAAGCCCAAGATATCCTCGAAGAACTAGGCCCCCTAACCTCCGCCGCTAACCGGCTGACAACCCCCTCCCCCACGCCACTCAACAAAAATATTCTTGCCGCCCATCACCAGCAACTGCTAGAGTGTGTCGGTTTTGAGCCAACAACTCTGGATCAACTGGCGGCAAGGAGCGGTTTACCTCTCTCCGACCTCACCTCCACGGTATTGATTTTAGAACTAAAGGGATATATATCTACAGTACCAGGCGGCTACATGCGCTGCGCCCTACAAGAATAATGATCTGGGTATTAGTGAGTGGCTCTAAGTAAGGTTACTGGGCGGCAGGAGTGTCAAAGCAGACCATTTGCTTCATGGATGAAGCGGTGAGCGTACAAGGACGTATTCACAGCGTGTCCGCTTTGACACTCCTGCCGCGCAGTAACCGATCACTGGCACTAAAGAGCTAAATTTAACGAGGACCTAAACCAACAATGAATGACGTATTTGAAGTTTTAATTCATTTCTTTACCCAAATGGAAAATGGTTTTTTCTCCACACAACAACAAGATCAATTTCTCTCCGATTTAACACAGCTCGGCATCGCACTGGACAAACTACAAGGGGCATTAGATGCTCCACAAACAATGGCGTCCATCAACCCTCTGGATAACGACCATTTACAGTCATCCACTGGCATCCGTGTTTACACAGAAGCAGAATGTTTCCGCCTCCATAAAAAATGCCGCGGCTTTTTATTATCCTTAGAACAACAAGGAATACTCACCCCGTTTTTACGGGAAATAGTGATTGCTCAACTATTGAAACTACCTCACGAAATTATTACCCCCCAACAGATCAAATGGGTAACACTCAGTGTCTTGTTCAGCCAAACCAAACAAGTCTCCACCATTAATATGGAACGGCTTTTATTACATGAAACCCCTGAACAAAAACATTAATGCCAACCGATTTTCCACGCGTTCATGCGAGACTTTGTCATGACTAAAAATCTGGTCGTCGTCGAATCCCCTGCGAAAGCGAAAACCATAAAAAAATACTTAGGCAAGGACTTTGAAGTATTAGCTTCTTACGGTCATGTTCGTGATCTGATTCCCAAAGAAGGGGCTGTAGATCCCGAACATGATTTTGCCATGAAATACGATTTAATCGAGAAAAATGAGAAACACGTCGCCGCTATCGCCAGCGCTTTGAAAAATGCCAACGCACTATACCTAGCAACCGACCCTGATCGCGAGGGTGAGGCCATTTCCTGGCATATTTTGCAATTAATGAAAGAACGAAAAATTCTGGCGAAAAAACCGGCGTATCGTATTGTCTTTCATGAAATCACCCAAACCGCGATTCAACATGCTGTCGATCATCCCCGCGATATTGCGATGGATTTAGTGAATGCCCAGCAAGCGCGACGTGCTCTAGATTATTTAGTTGGGTTTAATTTATCGCCCTTATTATGGCGAAAAATACGACCCGGATTATCGGCTGGACGTGTGCAAAGCCCGGCGCTGCGATTAATCAGTGAACGTGAAATAGAAATTGAACAATTTCAAACTCGTGAATATTGGACTCTGGAAGCTGAAGCGGCAAAAGACAAACAACCTTTTCCAGCAAAATTAGTCGAATACGCGGGGGAAAAATTAGAACAATTTTCCATTACCACCGAAGCCGTCGCCAAAGAGATGGAAGCGAAATTATTGTCGCTCGCCAAAGATGGTTTACTGGTTACCAAGGTTGAGAAGAAACAACGCAAGCGAAATCCGGCGCCGCCGTTTATCACTTCCACTTTACAACAAGAAGCGGCACGTAAATCGGGATTTACAACCGATCGCACCATGCGCATCGCCCAGCAATTATACGAAGGCATTTCTTTAGGTAAAGAAGGCTCGGTGGGTTTAATCACGTATATGCGTACAGATTCTGTTAATTTGGCACAAGAATCCATGCAAGCCATTCGTGAATTTATCGCCGACCGTTACGGTAAAGAATTAGTGCCAGATTCGCCACGCACGTATCAAACTAAGGCAAAAAATGCCCAGGAAGCGCACGAGGCGATTCGACCTACCGATATAAACCGCACACCCGAATCGATTAAAGAATTTCTGAGTATCGAGCAATTTAAATTGTACGATCTTATTTGGAAGCGGGCAGTAGCTTGCCAAATGATTCCCGCGACTATTAATACGGTGGCCGTGGATTTGAGCTGTGGCGAAGGCAATCGTTTTCGTGCCAATGGTTCGGTTATTGCCCAACCGGGATTCATGACGGTTTATCAAGAAGGGGTGGATGATCCTAAAAAAAATGAAGATGTCGGTGATACGGTGCTACCGCCGCTCCAGGAAGGGGAGATAGTCGAATTATTAAGGCTGAGCAGTATTCAACATTTTACCGAACCACCGCCTCGTTATACCGAAGCGAGCTTGGTGAAAGCGCTGGAAGAATACGGAATCGGCCGGCCTTCTACTTATGCCAGCATCATTTACACATTAAAGCATCGTGAGTACGTGACTCTGGATCAAAAACGATTTAAACCGACGGATGTTGGTCGAATCGTCAATCGTTTCTTGACGCAGTATTTCACGCAATACGTCGATTATGATTTTACGGCAAAATTGGAAGATCAATTGGATGCGATTTCTCGTGGGGAGGAAGCGTTCCTGCCGATGTTGGCGCATTTCTGGAGCCCGTTTGTGCATCAAGTAGAAGAAATTCAAGAAACCGTGAAACGCAGTGATGTGACTCAAGAAGCCATTGAAGAAAACTGCCCGAAATGCGGCAAACCTTTGTCGATACGGTTGGGGCGCCGCGGTCGTTTTATCGGCTGCACGGGTTATCCGGATTGCGATTATACTCGTAATTTGGATGGGGAAGAGCAAGCACCTACTGAGCCAGAAGTTGTCGAAGGCCGTAGCTGTCCTTTATGCAATTCACCTTTGGTTATTAAGGTGGGGCGTTACGGTAAGTTTATTGGTTGCAGTAGCTATCCCGATTGTAAACATATGGAACCTTTGGAAAAACCAGCAGACACGGGCATTACTTGCCCTCAATGCCATCAAGGTACGTTGCTGAAACGTAAATCCCGTTTTGGGAAGATTTTTTACTCTTGCTCCACTTACCCCAGCTGTAATTACGCGGTCTGGAATGAGCCGTTGTCCGAGTCATGCCCCAAGTGCCATTGGCCTATTTTGACGAAGAAAATCACTAAGCGCTGGGGCACTGAAAAAGTTTGTCCGCAGAAAGAATGTGGGTTTAAAGAGAAAATGGCGGATGATGATCCTTCGTGATGCATTGGCGTATTGTAATCGTTCCGTATCATATCAACTAAATTTTGTTTTAAGGGTTAAGGAGAATCCGGGGTCCTGTCGCTGCGGTACTCATTTTTTGCTACGCAAAAAATAAGGCTCCCCTCCGCGCCACCCCTCCTGTCAGTTAGGTAGAACAAAATTTAATTGACATGATACTCGTGCTAGACTAGATTTTGGATTATAAAAAAAGTAATGGTGTGGAAGGATATACCTACAACTTTCCATCACTTAAATCTATAAGGGATATTTTTATGAAATTTTATAAATGCGCACTGTTTTTCTCTCTGCCCCTTTTCTTTACCTTAACTGCACAAGCTCATTTTGAAGGGAAATACTACTGCAAGGGGTATGATCCTTTTTTTAAAGTAAACTATCAGGGTCCAATGGCAATAATCAAAACGGGTGAGACTTATAAAATTACAGCGGACTTTGGTGAGGATAAATATACTGGAACGGGAATACTAGATAAAAATAATAGTTTAGCAGCTTCTTTCATAAATCCTAAAAGCCTGCAGGATTCTGGCATTGAAATTTACAGAGTAAATGCTAAGGGAAATCTAGATGCCGTCTGGACTAGCGAAGGAAAAGAGCAGTTAGCCAAAGAGACTTGTTTAAAGCAATAGGTATTTCCCGCAAACTAACTCCGTGAATCCCTACCCTAGTGAACGCTTTTCGTAACTTTAACCCATGCCCATATAACCTAGCGTATGCCAATCTTTTATGCAGTGATCATTGGGATGAAGCATAATCAACGGTTCATCATGATCTACCGACTCAAAGTTAATCCTCAAGTTATCATTAATTATACGTGGCATTTTGATCCAGTCAGCATTGCTGATTCGATTGAATATTCATAATCTGTATGTTACAGAAACTTAGCAGTTAGTAGAAAATCCACCATCCACCACTACAATTTCATCAACAGGGTACTTGCGGTGATAACCACATACCGCACAGAACTCATCCAAAATTCTCTGTTTACCGTTTGGTTCGCATGTTAACCTGGACAGAATTAACGGTCGATATTCTTTTTTTATCTATAATTCAAAGAGTTACCAAATTAAATTTGGGTGAGATTAATGTAAGCAACGATGTTTATTTCCTACCCATTTCGGTAAGAATTAATGTGATGGAATTCAAGCTGTTGACATAAGGCACACAATGTGCTTATATTATTCCAATACACATGATAAAGCCCCTTAAGGGTAAAAGACGACATGGAGGTCATTCTTACTTACGGAGTACTCCATGTACCTAATTAACCAAACAATAACTTATAATTTTTCTGACGACAAAAATCGAAAACTGATTGAAGAAAGAAACATCAGCTTTGAAGAAATTATTTCTGCCATAAATGATGGGGCCGTATTAGACATTTTCGATCATCCAAATCAACATAAGTATCCCAATCAACGCATTTATGCTGTGCAAGTCAATGAATATGTATATGCAGTTCCATTTGTTAAAGAAAGCGAAAACACTCTGTTCCTAAAAACTATAATCCCGCACCGTAAATTGACTAAACGATATTTGGAGAATGATGACCATGAAAAAACGCAAACCTAATGAACACCTCTCTCTTGATCCTGAGGAGAAAGAACTCGCTGACGCGATTGACAATGCCATTGATCAAGGAAAATTACATAGCACTAAAAATATTAAGCAAGAATTAGCCATCGCTCGAAAAGCGGCGGCAAATTCATTGCATAAAGATAGGCGAATAAATATCCGCATCGCTAATAACGATCTTAATCGGCTTAAACAAAAAGCCGCTTATGAAGGAATTCCTTACCAAACACTTATTGCTAGTATTCTACATAAATACGCCGCTGGCCATTTTCCAAAATAAATCATTTATTATTTCGACTATGCACCCTACACTATCCTTTTGAGACTATATGGATTTAATAAAAACCATGCTTAATAATAATTTACAGCAAAAAGAATTAAAAGAGATTTACTTGAAAATTTTAAAAATAGTAAGCGATGCAAAAATACATTTTGATTACTCTCAAATGTTACTAGGAGAAATGGAACGCGAGGCTTACAGGTTAAGCCCAACATTTTTTGGAAATACAATTATAGCACATCGAAACGAGGCAATTCGAAACTTAACCCTATTGTTCGATCGCACCAGCAGCTCTTTAGGATTGATAAAATTTTTACATAAATGGTCTGAATATGAAAGCAATAGTGAAGTCATGGCGAGCCTGCAAACAGATTTAAATAAATTTGGAGGTTTTTATCTAACAACATCAATAGAATCCTATAAAAAATCAAATAATTGTTTCTTTGCGAGAAATGATGAATTATTTCTTAGAACACCTGAAAAAGAAATAAAACTTGATTGCACAGTCCCAGCGATTTTGAGCGATAAGTATAAGAATGAAGATGTTATTTTAGATTATAGAATATTAAAATCCATAATCGACATTAACCAAAAATTCCACGAACAGTTTAATGATCAATTAAATTTTGAAAGAAAGATATTTGTCTTGAAAACCTATCGTGACAAGAAATTTTCGCATCCGGACAAATCGAATATCTCTGGAAAATTTTCTTGTCAGCTTGCTTCTGAAATTAGAATTGATGAACTTAAAGACTTGGTGGCTATTGCAATTCAACTTAGCTCAAACTATTCTAAAACGATGGGAGTTAATGACTTCGATAGCCATGTCCATTTTTCTAAAGATTATGAATTACTTTTTCAAAAAATTGACCATTGGTATTCTCTTACTGAAGTTACCAAACAAAAAGAAAGATTAGAGTTAAAAAAATCAATGGCTACTTAACATTTTCAAAATTAAGTGAGTTTTTTATGAAATTTTACAAATGCGCACTGTTTTTCTCTCTGCCACTTTTCTTTACCTTAACTGCACATGCTAATTTTGAAGGAAAATACTACTGCAAAGGGTATGATCCTTTTTTTAAAGTAAATTATCAGGGTCCACTAGAAATAATCAAAACAGGTGAGACTTATAAAATTACAGCGGACTTTGGTGAGGATAAATATACTGGAACGGGAATGTTAGATAAAAATAATAGTTTAGCAGCCTCTTTCATAAATCCTAAAAGCCTGCAGGATTCTGGCATTGAAATTTACAAAGTGGATGCTAACGGAAATCTAGATGCAATCTGGACTAGCGAAGGGAAAGAGCAGCTAGCCAAAGAAACTTGTTTAAAGCAATAGTATTTCGCGCACCTGAAGTAACCCCCTGAAACCCTAGCGAACGCTTTTCGTAATTTCAACCCATTCCTATCTTAAGCCCTTAAAAATGGCCGTATTCGGTTGATTTTTGGCCGTATTATTATAATCTATTGATTATATTGATTTTTATAAAGAGCACCTCATGGCAAAAAAGAATGGAAAAATGGCCGTATTAATGGCTTTGCGTCACCATAATCGCCCGATGACCTTAAGAGAGCTACTGGAGATCCTTGGGGAAACATTTGCTGAGCGTACGATGCGCCGTTGGCTAAATGAGCTAACCAGCGAAGGGGTGGTCAAAAAAAGAGGGCAAAAACGCAATAGCCGCTATCAAGCAGTATCATTGCCACCTGTTCGATCTAGCTTTTTTAAAAGGGAAGGCTCTTCCTCATTACAAGCGATTGACTATGTCCAACAGCCTTTATTTAAGCGAGCTCCGGTGGCTTATAACCACCTTTGGCTAGAGAATTATCTACCCAATGAAACTTTCTATTTATCACCCAGCCAACGTAAAACCATGCATACCGAAGGGGAACGCAATATTGATAATCATTCGTCGGGAACCTATGCAAAGAAAATATATAACCGGTTGTTAATCGATTTATCCTATAATTCATCACGTTTGGAAGGAAATACTTATTCATTGCTCGATACGGAGCGTCTGATTTTTGAAGGTGTCGCTAGAACAGATAAACTTGACGAAGAAGAAATCATGATACTTAATCATAAAGAAGCTCTTCATCATTTAATAGACAGCGCACCTAAAATTCAAATAGATTTGAACGAAACCTGCTCACTCCACTATCTATTGTCTGATGGTTTGGTTAGGACATCGTATTCCGGAAATATACGCGATTCGGGAGTACGTATTGGTGGATCTACCTATGTTCCTTTGGAAAATAAACTTGAAATAGCGCGCCTACTGAACTTAATTTGTGAAAATGCCAAAAAAATACAAAATCCTTTCGAATGTAGTTTATTCTTGTTAACTCAAATTGCTTACTTACAGCCATTTATTGATGTTAACAAACGTACCTCTCGCTTAAGCGCTAATATTCCTTTAATCAAAAATAATCTTGTCCTTGTCCTTTAACGACATTGAGAAAGAAGATTATAATTCAGCTACGATTTCTATTTATGAACTCAATGAGGTCGCCCCTTTAGCAGAATTATAAACTTTTTCTTATTTGCGTAGCTGCAAACTATACCACTCGCCATTGAAGATACGAACTCTGCTGCACTGAATTAAAAAAGATGTTAAAAAATGTGGATGGGAAGGATGCTATCCAAAAAGGAACGAGATGATTTAATTCGACGTCACCGTCAAGAGCGTGATGGTCGAATTAGCGACCGTATCAAAGCGGTATTAGCCTATGATGATGGGTATTCTTATTCGGAAATTGCAAGGATTTTGCTGCTAGATGATGAAACGATTCGTCGCCACCTAGAAGATTTTCAGCGGGAAAATAAGCTTTTCCCAGAAAATGGAGGTAGCGAAGCCTTATTGACTGAAAAAGAAGCGAAAGAATTGACTGAGTATCTTCAAGAGATCACATACCTTTATGTCAAAGATATTTGCCAGTATGTCAAAAAGACTTACGGTATTTGCTATAGCATTAGTGGAATGACGAAGTGGTTGCGCGGGAATAATTTTTGCTATAAGAAAGCGCATGGAATTCCTGCGAAAGCAGACAAGCAGAGGCAAGAAGCATTTATTCGTCACTATAATCGATTAAAGAAAAAAGCAGGGGAAAAGGAGCCGATTTATTTTGCAGATAGCGTGCATCCACAACATCAAACACAATTAACCTATGGTTGGATTTTGAAAGGTATTAGAAAAGAAATTGCGACGACTGCAAAACAAAAGCGATTAAATATTATTGGCGGAATTTGTTTAAATGGACATCGATTTAGTTATCGCCAAGTAGAGAAAGTAGATGCGGCAAATATTTGCGATTTTCTATGGAATTTACGTAAATCTCATCCTGGAAGATATTATGTTCATGTGATTTGGGATAATGCAAAACTTCATCGAAATGATGAGGTGCATTATTTTGCAAAAGAGCTGGGAATTAAATTACATTATTTACCGCCGTATTCTCCGAATTTAAATCCAGTTGAACGAGTATGGAAATTGATGCATGAAAGTGTGCGGCATAATCAGTATTATGGAAAATTCTCGGAGTTTAGTGAAGCTGTATTGGGATTTTTTAATGGTATTGGTAGAAAGAAGACTCTTTTGCGTAATCGAATCACTGATAATTTTCAAGTTCTACATTCGCCTCTTCTCGAACCTGGCAATGTGTTAGTATAATCGAATTTTTAATTATTGGAGTAAAGCAACGATGTCACCTAAGGAAATGAAAAAGTTTATCCAAGAAGTTTTTATTAATCTTATTGAAAATAGGGATGCTGATGAGAAAACCTATGCTAAATATTTTTCTAAAGATTATATCCAGTATGTCGATGGTAAAGTTCTCGACTACGATCATTTTGTTAAACATATGAAAGCGCTAGCAGATACGATAAAATCGGCCAAAGTAACTTTTAAACACATCGTTTCCGAGAATGATAAAGTTGCAACCATCCACAGAGTGAATGCGGTTAAACACGACGGTAGTCAAATTGAAGTTCAAGTCAATGCGCTTTTTCAAATTAAGAATAATAAAATTATTCTTTGCGACGAATTAACTTACTTAATTCAAGGTGAAAAATCGGATAAAGATTTAGCATCCAGAAATTAAAATTTTACGAATACTTAATTTCCTGGAACTTCGCATCTTGAAGTGTAATGGGTATATACGATGCCAATGCCGAAGCTGTCGGTTACGACGAGGTTAGAGTTCGTTATCGACAAACACGCCGCGACATCATTCGTCACATCATTTATTAATTGTTTAACCAAAACAGCTATCGATGCATATATACAAGAACAAGCTCAAGTAATATCGAAAGAATACCGTGAACATTTTATAAAAACTATCAATGAAGATCTGATTGAAATAAATTTACATCGCATCGCTGGCCTAGGAATGACCGCTCAACAATTAAAAACTTGGTTATCGAGAAGATAAGAAAACCTTAATATTCACTGGCTTGCCTTTGTCAGGAGAAGCACACCTTGAATAGTGTGCTCTTCACAGAACTCTTGACATTACTAAGTAAGGTTTTTTACTATTAGCAACTGGATTAAGTGAAGTAGCGTAAAAAATTATCTGTTAAGTTCCAGGTGGTTTTTTAGTGTCTTTGGTATTGAAGCTGCGTGAGAAGAAAATGAAACTAAGAACTCAATTTGCATTGTTAATCTTTGTCGGATTACTAGCCCCCTCTGCCTTTTCTGATGTAAGCAAAAATAGCATTTATATTTCCGGCGCTGGGGGATATGGCAGTTTATCTACCCCAGACAGCTATCCTAACCCCAATAGTGACTTTGTAACTAGCACTTCTTTCAACATACATAGCTTTGTCAGTGGTTTAGATATCGGTTACAACTACGAAATAGCCAAACATATATTGGTCGGAGCCGAGTTAGGTTGGGATAATAATGGGCAAGCTAAATATACCACGGTTTATCCGGGCGACTTGACTGAGGTGTTGACTATCAAATCTCATGATATTGACCTATTGGCAACAAGCACGTATATGTTTGATAATGGACTAAATTTCTTTGGAAAGGCTGGAGTCGCGCGTGTATATCAAAAAGGTATATGGAGTGACACAGGGTGGCCTGATCAAAGTGTTGATAAAACTCAATATCAGCCCATGCTGGCTGCTGGTATAGGTTATCAAATAAAAATGTTCAATATATTTGTCCAATATGATCATATCTTTGGTCAAAATGCTAATCAAATGACCGATATATTTAATGAGAAAGGTGAATTTACAAATACTGTAGCGTCTAACGCCATTAAATTAGGTGTGCAAATTAAATTTAATATTTAATAGTCGAATGTTTAAAACCGACTGTAAAGCATCCCTCTAATGCCATTTTGAGGCGCAATTTGGCATTAGCGATGCCAAATTGTGGCTCAAAGTGGCATTACACAACACGAAGACAGCGTTGGAATGGTTCTTTGTTCGCCAGGTTACTTATTTGGCTGTAAATTTATAGGCGATTCCTGTGCTCATAAACCCCGCCATCAACAGTGATGAGTTTAAGAAAATGAATGCCATGGTCATCTACTAATATGGTGTATAGTGGTCAAGCATATTATTTGAAGTATTGTCTTTAGAGAAGTAACGATCACATCTTTCCTCAGCTTCAATTTTTAAACGTTCTATCAGTTTGGCACCTTCTTTTGCTAACTTTCCCGACAAAATAACGGTTTGTTCGCCACGCTTTAGATAAACAGCTTCAAGTATTCTTTTTCTGACAGCGTCAGCTAATCTGCCCGGTAAATGACAACCAGCTGAGCCCGTTATAATTTTTTCTACTGCTCGTAATATATCGGCAAACAGCCTTCGGCTTTTGGCGTTGTGGCCTGCTCCATATAGAGTTCTTTTAAAACTAATTGCAATCTTTTTTCTCCGACTGATCCTGAATCATTGTAAGCACCCTTCTTTTGGGGCATGTAGAAATCAATTTGTGAGGCCATAACCTCCGGGTCATTCTTTAGAGCTTGGTCAAGAAAATCCAGCTCCACGGGATCTAGCTTCCAATAATATTTGTCAATCCATTTCATTAACCGATAGTAGGCTGTTATATAATCCAACACGGCAAAACCATTGAGTTTTTTCTCGTCATTGTGTTTTCTATCAAACATCATGATTATTTATCTCATTGTTACCTATATTACATAGCTCGCCGTTTCCTGGGAGTGCGGGTGGGCCGCCTGCGCTCTCAGGGGAGGTACGACGACGATATCCTTAATTTAGCGGATCGCATTTAATAGTTGAAATTAGCGGTTATCTATACTTACAATGGATGTAGTATAGAATATTTAGTGCCATCATATAAACCAACTTTTGTGTCAGCTCGATAAATGGCATTACATCAGTCTAAAAACAAAATATTCCATTATAAGGGATTTAATTTATGAAAAAAACATTATTTGGTTTGATATTGACGATAATTTACAATTTAGCTTATGCTGGCACGGGCCCTATAGTGACGGGCAACATCACTCACTCCACCATTCCCATGAACTATTATTTCTTGGAAATATATGTTCAAGATTCGCCAACGCCGTCACCTGATTTTCTAATGAATATCTTTTTTATGCCAGAATTAGGTTATATCAATGGTGGTCAACCTCACCCCATTACCATTACAAAACTTGTTATTGAAAATAAAAATCCATCTTGCCAGGATAAAAACCATATTTTCACTTTGCCATTACCTGCCTCCTGCGGTGTAACAATCACCGATGGTTCTAATATCAATATTAATGGGGCCTTAAAAATCCAAGAAACCGCTCCTCAACTTGAGTGTCCAAATTTATCTGTTGATAATTTATTTTGTACCGTTAACAGCTAATTGAACGCAAAGAATTTTTATTTTCCTTAGGCATAGCTTTTGGCAGCAGAGGCGAAAAAATCATTTGCATCGTTCATTTCGTTACTTATGATTTTTTGCTCACTAATGCCAATAATCTAATAGGCGCTTCGGTTGCCTGCTTGACCTTAATTGGAACCGGCATGATAAAGCTACCGACGATGGGTAAATTATTGAGATTAGCCGCGTTTTCAACAATAAATTTACCCGCTTGCAGCCATAATTGATGCACTGGGTAACCATCTTCTGGACGATCAGGAGATAAAGTATCAATACCGAAGCCACACACTTGCTTTTCTATCAACATCAAAACTGCGTCTTTCGATACAGCAGGAAATCGATAGTGATTTCTATATTTCTCTGGCTCTTGCCAAAAGCGCTCCCAGCCCGTTTTAATCATTACAAAGGTACCAGGGAGAATTGAGAAAAATTGTTTTTCAAAACGATGAATGTCATCGGTTGAAACATAATAAAGTTCATGCGCATCAGCGGAAACATCAATGACTACACAGGGAGCCACCAGTTGTGAGATAGCGATTTGGTCAATCGTCAGACCACCGGGTATGCAATGTGCAGGCGCATCCAAATGAGTACCAATACCGGCGGGCATCTTAAATTGTCCAACTTTAAATTTTACTTCAGTGGTACAGGCCGCATAATCTAATTGGATATGATGCTGGAAACCACAGCCATCCTCCCAAGTTGGAATATTTTCATCGAGTGTATGCGTTAAATCGATCAAGGAATAAGGAAATTTTATTTCTATGGTCATGAAGCTACATCCTCAAATCTCACACGTCTGCTTTCTTCAACCGATACAACACATGCTGAGAAGGCGGATGTTCTAAAGCTAATTTCGAGTGAAAACGGCATAGGTTATGTTACTTGCCAGTAGTTTTCTTTTTAGTTTATTTGAACGCACGCTTACTCTTTGATAGCAAAATCGATTCCTTGCGCTAAAGGCAATTGGGTTCCCCAATTGATAGTACATGTCTGACGGCGCATATAGGCTTTCCACGCGTCTGAGCCGGCTTCGCGGCCGCCGCCGGTTTCTTTTTCACCACCGAAAGCGCCACCGATCTCTGCTCCAGAGGTACCGATATTAACATTGGCGATGCCACAATCACTACCACATGCGGAGATGAAATATTCGGCGTGACGAAGATTCTCAGTGAAAATCGCGGAGGATAATCCTTGTGGCACGGTATTTTGTCTGGCGATTGCTTCTGCTAGGTCATCAAAGCTCATCACATATAAAATAGGCGCAAAGGTTTCTTGCTGAACGATAGGCCAATGATTTTCTGCACGCACCATAGTAGGTTCTACAAAATGACCTTCACCAGACATCACATGGCCACCATATAAAATTTCCCCACCTCCTTGCTGCACTTGCGATAAAGCGTGTCGATATTTTTCAACTGCTGCTGAATCGATCAATGGACCCATTAATACACCTGGGGTCACTGGATTGCCAATGACAATTTTTTTATACGCGTGTTGTAATCGCAAGATACATTCTTCATAAAGACTAGAATGAATAAACAAACGACGCAGGCTGGTGCAGCGTTGGCCGGCGGTTCCTACTGCGCTAAACACAATAGCAGGAATTGCTAAATCTAAATCCGCGGTTTTATCAATGATCATAGCGTTATTGCCGCTCAATTCCAGCAATGATTTACCAAACCGCTGTGCAACCGATTGCCCGACCCTGCGGCCAACCGCCACTGAACCGGTAAATGAAATCAGCGACAGCCGATGATCTGCGACAAAATCCGCGGCCAATGTTTCATCTGCCGTGATAAACAGTGAAAATATTCCAGGGTAATCCATTTCCCGCATGACTTGTTCACATATTTTCTGCACAGCAATTGCACATAATGGCGTTTTGGGTGAAGGCTTCCAAATCACGGTGTTTCCACAAATAGCCGCTAAAAATGCATTCCATGCCCACACAGCTACCGGAAAATTAAACGCACTAATGATGCCGACTGGACCTAAGGGATGCCATTGTTCCATCATGCGATGTTGGGCACGTTCCGAATGCATGGTCCGCCCATATAGCATGCGTGATTGGCCTACCGCAAAATCGGCCATATCGATCATTTCCTGAACCTCACCATCCCCCTCTTGTTTAATCTTCCCCGTTTCCAATGAAACCAATGTTCCTAATGCATCTTTGTGCTTGCGTAATTGCTCGCCGATGCGGCGTACTAACTCTCCTCTTTGTGGTGCTGGGACTTGTTGCCAATTGGCAAAGGTAGTTGCTGCGGCAGTTACCATGATCGTATAGTCACTTCGATGCGCACTGGTGACTTTCGCTAATAATTCGCCGGTGGCAGGATTAAAAGAAGATAACAAACCTCCCGAATCCGTTTGTTGAAAATTGGAATTACCTGTGCTTACACCCGAATTGATATCGGCAATACCTAATTGGTCGAGAATTTCCATGTGAACTCCAAAAAAAGAATACGAAGATGCCTTTAGTGTCTCTTGAGGATGTATTCCCGCCTTCGCGGGAATGACATCTGTTTTTAATACTTGTGGGTAATGATAACCCTCGGGGTCAAGTCTGGATTTCTGCCTTAACCCTAGGGCATAGGGGCTCCAAAAAAGGAAAAAGAGCAAAATTTAAGCTTTGTGCCTTAATCGTGGGCACGCTTCGCTTTGCCCACCCTACCACACTCCCAGGAGGGGTGGCGCGGAGGTGGAGCCCTTGTTTTGCGTCAGCAAAACGAGGTGCCGCAGCGACAGGACCCCGTATCTGCCCAACAAAGTATTTAGCAGATTCGCAAGCCTATATCCCGCTAATACCATTTGCTGTTCACTGATTTCACGAGTCATTTTAATGTATTGTGACGAAGGGTAACTGTTTTCTTGCAAAGCATACACTTTATCTCGAGCCAACGTAAATGAGGCCTCAACCCAATGCTGAACATTTAAATCAGTGCTTTCCTTCCGAAACATTTTTTCCGGGTAACGCTGTTGCAGTTGCTGTGCTAATCGTATGGCTGCTTTATTACCCAAAGGGTAACGCCCACCCGGTGTTGAAAATAAATGCGCGGCCTGATCCCAGAACGCATGAAGATTATCGGCTTGCTGATCCTGCAATAAAAACAAATTACCGCCACGATCACCCGTGGGATGCGATTGACTGAATCGATTAATCGCATGCAAGGGTTGATGAGCATCGCCTACTAAGTGCGCGACAAAAGCCAACGCCATCGCTCGTTGCTGAAGAGGAGCAGCCGTATTTTGTAGCACCGTTATATTGGCAGACAACGCCGTTACTACATTAGGGCTGGGTGCAACAACGACAGAGGTTCCATCCGCACTCAGTGTAGTACTGATATAATGCCACACAGCCGTATCCGGCAATTGTTGTCGACGCCACTCATCAGGAATCACTGCTGCGTAAAGAAAGCGAGATGACGGTGAATAACCCGGATCACTGGCTTGAGTAATGGCGTCAATACGCTGCTTAACCACCGGTGTCAGATTTTGATACGCGATCGCGGCGATAATGCGATGCCCAGAGGCATCCCACGCCAATACCGGCAGCGGTAACAATAACAATAGCATCCATAAACAACTATTATTTTTTAATGTCAGAATTTTTCTAAGATGGAACATTGAACTCCCTGCACTGTAGATCCTTTATATTAAAACTTATGTAAGTGGGGATGAACTCCCAAATTACATGGATTTAGAGCTTTCTCAGATACACTGTTTCCACACTATGATCCGCCGCTTTTTCGAGAATCAATCGTGCGCGTCGCTTGAACGGGAGAATATTCTCACGCAGATTCCGCTCATTAATTTCCGCCCAAATGTTTTCTGCAAATTTCAAGGCCTTATCAGCGCTCCATTGACTGAACTGATAAAAGAAAGCATTTGGGTCATGACGGGCTTTTTCACGGAAGGTCATAAATCGTTGTAGATACCATTCTTTAATCAACTGGGTGTCGGCATCCACATAAATGGTAAAATCAAAAAAATCAGCCACAAACCAACGCAATTGTTTACTGGCATTGGCCATGGTGGGTGTTTGTAATACATTCAACCCTTCAACAATGACAATATCCGGCTGATTTATCTGCTGAAACGTATTGGGAATAATATCGTACAGATGGTGTGAATAAATCGGTACTTGTAAATGCGGTTTGCCCGCTTTTAAATCGGTGAGAAAACTAATCAGCGCGCGCCGATTATAACTTTCTGGAAATCCCTTGCGCGCCAATAATTGGTGATTTTTCAAAACGGCATTGGGATAAATAAAACCATCCGTAGTCACTAAGGCCACTCGCGGATGATCAGGCCAGCGCGATAATAATGCCTCCAGAATGCGAGAAGTGGTGCTTTTACCCACGGCGACACTACCGGCAATACCAATCAAATAAGGCACTTTCGGTTCGGGATGCCCTAAAAATCGCGTGGTCACTTTATACAAATCTTGCGTAGCGCTGACATACAAATGCAGCAAACGCGACAGCGGCAAG
Organism: uncultured Gammaproteobacteria bacterium; assembly: GCA_963797335.1. GTDB lineage: Bacteria > Pseudomonadota > Gammaproteobacteria > JAURND01 > JAURND01 > CAWCOU01. The sequence goes on from CAWCOU010000008.1 coordinate 295,234, forward strand.
TAAATATCTTCCACTTCAGATAAGGAAACCGATTCATTTTGACCTTTCAGTTGACTCAGGTCGGCTTCACTTAATGTCAGCGGGGTATCTTGGCGAAAATCCCGCCAATTTTGTCGAGAAAATTCCAAATACGGCGAAGCTTGTTTAGGTACTGACATTGCGTTTTATGACGACGCTTTATCAACAGGCCCTTCCGAATATTTGGTCGGGTGACTTGTTTTTTTCGGCTTTACCGATTTTTTCTTAGGAAGGGGTTTTTTCGGTTTTTCCGCCGGTGGTGGTGTAGTAGTGACAGAGTCATTACTCTCATAGGTCGGCGGGGTCATATTAAAATCAAACGCAGACAAATTAATCTCACCGTCTAACCATGAATTAATTTTCGCAAGATCACTCACCCCTAATGTGCCTGCCGCTTCCTTCAAGTTTAAGGTGCTAATTAAATAATTGTATTGATCGGCCGCAAACGTAGTCTGCGCCGTATATAGGTTCGACTGTTGTTGTAAAACATCGACTATGGTGTTCGTACCGACGGTATACCCAGCTTTCGTGGCATTTAAGGAACTTTGATTGGAAGCTATCGATTGACGATCGGCCTTAATTTTACTGATACCGGCAATAACTCCCAAATAAGATTCTCGGGTTTGTGATGTGGTTTGTCGATACGTTTGTTCGCGTTGGGCGCTGGCTTGTGCGTATTGGTAAGAGGCCTGCCGAGTTTGCGCCGTGACAATACCACCCTCATAAATGGGGAAATTAGCTTGGATGCCTACTGTGGTGGATTTAATGGTGCCAGGAATGGTCCCTTGGATGTCACCAATACTACCGCCATTAATCGCACTTTCTTTATCATACGCATAGGAAGCACCCGCCACCACGACTGGGTAGTGCCCCCCTCGTTGTACCTGCACATTTTCCTGCGCCGATATCATGGCGAAATAGGCTGCCTGTAACGTGAAGTTTTGTCTAGCTGCCACCAGCACCCAGGCATTAATATCTTCTGGTTGCGGGCTGACCAAGGGCAGATCAATTTTTATTCCCGCTAAACGGGTATAAAAAACACCGGTAATGGCTCGCAATTCTTCTAATTTATCAGATACGTTATTTTTATTAGCAATTTCTTGGGCTAAAATCAAATCGTAACTGGCCTTTACCTGATCGACACCGGTGACAGCAATGAGACCGACTTTGTATTGTTCTTCCGTCTGCTGTAACTGTTGCACCAAGGAGCGTTTAGTTGCTTCGGTCGCTTGCAATGTGTCATAGGCCTGCAACACGCCAAAATACGCATTGGCGACACGGACCATTAAATTCTGAAGAGCGGCATTATAGTTGGCGAAAGCTTCTTTGGATTGGGCTTTGGCGTTTTGTAACTGCGCCCAGACTTGGTAATTAAAAATATTCTGTGTCAACGACAGCGTATATTGACGAGAAGCACCGGAAAAACGCGTGGTTTCATCGTTGACCGTATTATTATTCCATGCCTTAGCAATGGCGCCATTGGACGATAGATTGGGCAATAAGTAACTGCGGGCGATCGGGATTAATTGCCGAGCGGCCAGCCATTCCGCTTCCGCGGACTTGAATTGAGGGTCCATTTTGAGTGCTTGCTGGTAAACCTGCAATAAGTCTTCAGCAAACACAGCTTGAGAGAAAAAAAACAATAGACATCCCAAGAGGTAAACACACAATCTTTTCATAAATCCTCGCGACATCGCTGAATCAGAATGTAAAAGTGGGTGGTTCTTCGTAACCAGGCAATCTCGGGTGACGCGTTTCATATAACTTTTCTACCCGCCAAGTCGAGTGCGGTAAATGCGTGATGAGGGTGGCCTCCATCACCGGCGGCTTGCCCAGAATAACGAATAAGCGGCCTTGTGGTGCCAGTAACTGACGAAATGAAGTCGGTAACGTAGGTAATGAGCCTGTCACCACAACAACATCGAATGGTGCCGCTTGCTGCCACCCTAAAGCAGCAGGGGCGGTAATAAAAGTCACATTATGAATAGCCAATTGTTGCAATCGATGTTGTGCTTCGTGGGTAAATACTTCACTGTCATCAATACTGTAAACTTCATGAGCCAATTTTGCCAATAATGCGGTAATATAACCGTTCTGAGTACCTAAAACCAAACATTTCTCGGTAGGTTTAACGGCTAGACTTTGCAGAATACGCGCTTCTTCTTTTGGAGAAAGGGTTTTTTGACCGAAGGGTAGCGGCAGACCAATATCGGTAAATGCCAATGATTGGTAGACTTGGGGAATGAATGCCTCCCGAGGCAGTTGATAAAACAAGGTTAATACCTGATCGTCGGCAACATCCCAGGTAATGAGTTGTTGCTTAATCATATTCTCACGAGCTTGTTCAATATTCATAGCACACGATGTCTGAAGTGATGGGCTGGGGGCAACATACAATATAATCCTCTTAAGAGCAAAGGTTATGACAAAAAATGACGTAAAAATAGTCTCTGAAGAATGGCTTCACCAGGGATTTGTGCAGGTGAAACGCTATTTTCTGCAGCACAAACTGTTTGCCGGCCATTGGAGCAATACCTTCTCCCGAGAATTAGCCCTCCGCACCCCGGCTGCCGCGGTATTGCCTTATGATCCTGTGTTAGACAAACTGGTGTTGGTCGAACAATTTCGGATCGGCGCCTTGTCAGACAAAGACAGTCCCTGGATGTTAGAAGCTGTCGCTGGCATTTTGGAGGAAGGTGAAACTCCTGCCGAACTCGTGTATCGCGAAGCGAAGGAAGAGGCCGGCTTGACTATTTTAGACTTAATTCCCATTTATGAATACTGGGCTAGTCCTGGAGCCAGCAATGAGCATATTTCTTTATTCTGCGCCAAAGTCGATGCCAGTCATGCGCATGGTATTTACGGCTTGGCTGATGAAAACGAAGATATTCGCGTGCACGCTTTGCCTGTCCAAGAAGCCTTCTCTTGGTTGCAACAGGGGAAAATTAAAAACGGCATTTGTTTGGTGGCGCTGCTCTGGTTTCAATTGCATCGAGAGGAAGTGCGAGCGAAATGGTTAGCGTAATTCAACTGTCCGATCTTCATTTATTGGCCGATCCCCACGAAAAATTGGGTGAAGTCAATACCCAAGCCACTCTGGAGGCGGTGCTGGCGATGGTCAAGCAACGAGCTCCTGATGTAGTGGTGATGACAGGTGATCTCACCCAAGAGGGTGAATTACCCGCTTATCAGCGCCTCGCCAAATCCGTCGCCACTCTACCCTGTCCCGTCTATTGGTTGCCTGGTAACCACGATGATATTGAAAACGCGCGCGCGGGTTTGATCGGGGGAAATTTGCGAAGCGACACCTCCGCTTTTATAAATGGCTGGCACTTCATTTTCTTAGATTCCACCGCCCCTGGCCTAGATGACGGCTTTTTAAGCACTCGGGATTTGGAGCATTTACACCACTTACTCCACCTGCACCCGGACGCGCCAACGCTTATCTTTATGCATCACCCCCCTATACCGATCGGTTGTTATATGGATGAAGTCCGACTGCTAAATGAAGATGTTTTTCTGGCCTTAGTGCAAACCCAACCTCAAATCCGTGCCGTACTCTTTGGCCACGTGCACCAAGTTTTCGAAAGCAAGCAAAAACACATTGCTTTTTTATCCGCACCCGCAACCGCTATGCAATTTGCACCGAACCGTTCTCAATTTGCCATAGATGACTCAACGGCCCCTGGATACCGCTGGTTAAAACTAAGCTTGGATGGACAATTTACAACCGGCATAGATCGTATCACTTCCCCACATCCCCAGCACCCCACGCCCACCTCAACGGGCCCCACGTCGACCCAGCACTCCACGTCATCCCTGCGCTCCACACCACCCGAACGCTCCACGTCATCCCGAGCGCAGCGAGGGACATCCTAACTGTGGCACAAATTAAATGATTATTAAAAAATTATCTGGTTATGATGATTTGTATTCAAACCTATGTTAAATAGTACGACACATTCAAGAACAGATCCCTCTTACTCAAAATCATCTAAAAAAACTAAGAGAACGATATGACTCAGCGACCACTAAAAGAAACAGCCAAAGAATTTATTGAGTTAGGCTCGCAACAAGAGGAATATGACCCAATTGGGCCATTTAATCCACCCTTCCTGCCCATCCCAAATACTCAGCCCCTCCCTCGCGAAGCGCATAATACAACAACAGATAAACCATTCACTTCAGGAGCAGAAGAAAAGGAAAAAAAGAAATCGCCACGTTTACGAAAAAGAAAAAAAACCCACGAAGCTGAGAAATCTATTTTTTTCAAAGCGGATGAATCAAAAGCGGAATACTTATCATTACTTTCCGCTTCCGCTAATTTATTAGCAAGCATGTCTTCCTCACAATCCATTTATAATGCATCCACAAACCCCAGGGGGGTATTTAAAATAACCGCGCCACCGCTTACTTCTCCACCCCCACTGCCCTCTGCTGCACTGACAAGCTCGTCTTCACAATATTATTCTATTATTCAAGGGCATGGCTACTCTATGCCTACCCATATTTCCTGCACTTATTCTGCCCCTCACTCACTTACCTCATCCAACCTTAACTATTCACCCGTACCGCAGTTGTCCACTCTAGAAACAAAAAATAGCAAGGAATTAAAGGCAATTTTTTTAGAAGTATTGAAAAAAAATAAAATTTCCATCTATAAGAAAGAAAAGCAACAATTATTGGCCATTGAACAGAGACCCGAACATATCGACATTCTAATCGCCTTAATCAATCACACTCCGGCACTTTTTAGCAAGGTAAGCTTTTTGTTTATGATCCTTCAAGTAGCTAACACGGATAATGGGCCAAAAAAATTAAGAATTTTACGCTGGCATCTTCCAACATTCCAACAAATGGGATTCTCCTCATTTCAAATTTTCAATTTAATCTGTGGAAAGGAGGGCCTGGAAAAAACACAGTTTCTTCTTGACAATCAAGATGCCATTCGCAGTAGTCATTATTTTAGTAAAATCTTTTTTATTGAAATGCTGCAAAAAGAAGATGGTCGAGAAAAATTTATTGACCTCCTGTCTAAAATCAATGGTGATTATCGCTCTTGGGATGAGGCAGCACGCAAAGCAAGCAACGGCCAAAATTCATCTGCCTCTTTTTGGCATAGCCAAGAACCCGCTCATCGTCAGAGAGATCCGTCTAAACTCACTCAGCCTGAGCAGCCAAACCTTAAAACCTACTCTGACGAACAGGCCCCAATCCAAAAACCCTTATAGAACTTGAAAAGGAAACACGACATTTACTTTGTTCGAAACGACCAGAAATGATGCAGTAAAAAATTACTCAACGGCACAATAAAGGCAGCGATCACTACACCCATATAATAAGGCCATTGGAGCACATGCACTACCACATACATAATCGAGGTATTTATAATCAAACCCAACAAAGATACCAAGGTAAATCGTAATAACGGTGTTTTGATGACTTTTGCACGAAATACCCAATAATAGCTGAGGACGAAATTAAATAAGACATTCAGTACAAAGGCAATGACAGAGCTGATGACGGCAGGGTAGTGCAACCCGTGCACTAAGAAAAAAAGAACACCTAAGTAAAGGGAAGTACCTAATAGACCGACTAGATTGTAACGAATATATTTTTGGAAGAAGGGGGAATGTAGCATAAAAACTTCAATCCGCTCGTAAGGTATGAATAGGGTCTAGCTGCGAAGCTTTGTAAGCGGGGTAAAATCCAAAAAAAATGCCGACCAGCACTGACACAAAAAATCCAATGAAAATAGGTATGCCATAAACACTAAACGGCCAACCGCTGAATAATGCAATGACGAGAGAGACCAGTTCGCCGATAATAATTCCGGCAATACCACCGATCAAGGATAATACCACCGCCTCGACCAGAAACATGGTTTGTATATCTCGCCGGCGTGCGCCAATGGCCATGCGGATGCCAATTTCCCGTCTTCTTTCAATCACAGAAACCAGCATAATATTCATCACACCAATACCACCGACCAATAAAGAGATACCCCCAATCGCGCCTAATAATAAGGTAAATGTCTGCCTTTGTTTCTGCATGCTGGAAATCAGTTCTTTAGCACTGCGAGAAAATACTTTGGCATTGGGCATGATGCGTTGGACAGCAGCTTCGACGTTTTTTTGGATTAAAATGACATCAGACCCCGGGCGCAATTGAAACAGGATATTTTGAATATGCACGTATTTGCCCAATGTAAACGAGGCCGCTATCGGCAGGATGATGGATTGATTTAAATCCGCATAGATAAACATATTTTCGGCCCAGGGCTTAGCCACACCGACGATCGTAAAAAAATGGGTTCCTACCTTAATTTGTTGGCCGATCAATTGCAACATGCCATTTTCCCGTAATGTATTGGCAATAGTCGCGCCCACCACGCAAAAATATTGCTTTTGATCTAAGATACTGATGAATCGTCCCGAGGCGATCTCCACTTTCACCACGCGCGCTAAATTTTCCGTCGCACCTATCGTATTGCCCGTAATGGTTTTCCCTGCAATGGAAATGGGTGAGTAATCGGTCGTATACGGCGCTGCTAACAGTATATCGGGTGACGAGTTTTTAATGGTTTCGACGTCATCTACGGTTAACTGCGGAGCCGAATCCACTGACAGGCCTGGAGGGGCTTCAATGGTAATTGCGAATAATTCCGTGCCTAGTGCTTTAAACTGTGATAAGGCATGTTGCGTAGCTAATTCCCCACTAGACACGAGGGCAACCACAGAAGCCGTACCCACCAAAATGCCCAATAAGGTGAGTAACGAACGTAATTTATATAGCCAAAGATTTTGTAACGATTCGAAAAAATGGCGCTTGATTTGTGCATTCATGGCTTTACTTACGGGTATCACTGACAACATGACCATCGGCAAGACGCACACTGCGTCGACAATGATCGGCGACAAAATGGTCGTGCGTCACCAGAATGACGGTGGTTTTGACTTGCTCATTAATCTCCAACAATAAGTTCATGATGCTTTGGCCCGTTTTCGAATCTAAGGAACCCGTCGGTTCATCCGCCAATAAAATTTTTGGCTCGGTCACAATGGCGCGGGCAATGGCAACCCGCTGCTGCTGGCCGCCAGACAGCTGATTCGGTCGATGGTCGTATAAATCGGCAATGCCTACTTTTTCTAACGCCTGCATAGCGAGTCGGTGAATCTCATCGGCTTTCATGCGACGATACGTCAAGGGTAAACCGACGTTTTGTACCGCATTTAACCGCGGTAATAATAAAAATTGCTGGAACACAAAACCCATGGTTTCGTTACGCAGTCGCGCGGCTAAATCACCATGAAGGTTAGATACTTCTTGGCCGTTTAAATAGTAATGACCACTACTGGGGTTATCAAGCAATCCTATGATGTTCATGGTTGTTGTTTTACCCGAACCGGAGGCACCCACTAAAGCCACCAGCTCACCATCGGCGATACTTAAATTAGTATCGTGCAACACCGGCAGGGTCTGGTCACCGAGTTGATAGCTTTTGCTGATATGGGCTAATTCAATCACGCACCAACACCTTATCACCGGGTTTTAAACCTTTTAAAATACTGATCTGAGTTAAATCCGTCGCGCCGGTTTCCACCGAGACATCGTGTTTTTTGCCCGTCTTATGATCGATAACCGTGACGGTAGGCACGCCGTTAACCATAAAAACGGCATTGATGGGTATTTTAATTTCCGAAGGATTTTGAATAGCAATATCAATTTTGGCTGTCATGCCAACCCTCACCAAGTTCCGTTCTAGATCTGAAATCGTAGGAACTGTTATTTTTACTGGGAATGTAGCGATTGGGCTAGAGGGGTTATCCGATTTTGCTTGTCGACCTATATTACTCACATAACCATGAAACAATAAACCGGGCAACGCCGGACTGGTGATTAATACGGGTTGTTGCAGAGCCAATTGGTTAATATCGTTCTCACTGACATTAATGGTGGCAGCCACACCTGACATATCACCAATACTCAGCAAAATTTGGCCTTCTTTAACCTCTGTGCCCATTGATAACGTTTTATCCGAGGCATCAGACCCGCCACCAGCTGATTTTTCAGGAATCAAAGCAATACCGGTAATAGGTGCCTGAAGTTTATAATCGTTAAATTCTTTGGTCAGCATTTCTTCAATGTGATTGATATCCGATAAACTGAGCGTTTCAATATCTTTAGGAGCGTTGGGAATTTTTTCTACTAATGCTTTGAGTGTGCTGGTGGAGCTGAGGTAGGCCAACTGATTGGTTTCCAATTGACTTTTTTGACTTAAATAATCTTCTCTATCGACAATGCCTGCTTTATAAAGTGCCGCAGTACCCACAAAACTATTTTTGCTGGTTAAATACTGGTCTTTGTCTTTAATGTAATTTGTTAAAGCCGTTACATAATCTTGTTGAGATTTACTGGAGGCAATTTCCACCAAGAGTTGCCCAGCCTGTACTTGGCTCCCATATTGAAAATACAGTTTTCGCACGATACCTTCGGCAGGGCTAATCAGGTTACTCACGGCTAGGGGTTGCAAGGTACCCGAATAAAATAAGTGATTGGTGGACGCTTGCATGGTGGCAACCACCGTCGTCGTTTGTTTATTACCCTGAGTCGTTTCCGTTTCTGTCGATTGACCGCCGCAAGCAGAAAGCGCAAGCCCTAAAGCCATTGTCCACAACCAAAAGAATTGATTTTTCATCCATTGTCACTCAGTTTAATAAGTTAAGGTAATTTGCCATTTCTCCAGCGTGGTACCCAGAATTTGAAAAAAATTCTCCACCGCAGTGATATACTGGATTTGTTGACCGATATAGCTAATGCGAGCATTAGCCATGGTCGTTTGTAATGAGGTTAATTCAAATGACGTGGTTTTCCCATAATTAAATTTAATTTTTGCCACAGCCAAGCTTTGCTGAGCCAGCTGCACGGCCTGAGCAGACAATTGTAGCTGCTTCTTACTGTATTGTACGGTGTTATACGCATTCGTGACATTGGCAATCAACTGATATTTTTGCAGATCCAGATTTATTTTTGCCTGTTGTAGTCCGACTTTTGCATTCACGTATTGCTGTTGTCGCGATAAATCATGAATAGGTATTCCTAAATTCAGAGTTAAACTCTTACTGCCATTAGAAGTATTACCTTGCCCCGGGCTGCTAATGGGCTGCATCAGCATTCCTACGGCGTCCAATTGCCATTTTTGTTGGTCTTTTGCTAATAATAATTGGCGCTCGATCATTTTATAATTCAGCTGAGCGGATTGATAAGCAATATTATTCGCCAAAGCAATGGCAATACTTTCCGACAGATTAGGCAAAGATGTTTCAGTCGAAGTGATTTTTTTCTCGACATTAATATGCGCATTCGGATCGAGGCCCAAAAGAATCAATAAATTCTGATAGCTTTGCAAAATAGCGCTTTGATTTTGGCTCATTGAGAGCTGGCTATTCGCAATGTTCAGCTGCTGCTGAATTTGCTCAGTTTGCGCAGCCTTACCTACTTTAATTTTTGCCAAGGTTTGATTCAGCGTGGTTTGTTCATCGCGCAACGACAATTGATTAATATCCAAATTATTATAGGCCTGCACTAATTGATAATACGCCTGGATCACATTGATGACGGTCGTGATAACGTTGTTCTTGAACGTTAATCGATTGACTTTCTCGCTGTCTTTAGCATTGTTCAAAGGCGCCAAAGTCACATCGCGACCAAAACCGCGCAACAGGGGCTGAGTTATCGTCACTGTTGCTTCGTTAGAAATGGTATTAGTGCCCGGGTTCAGTTGTTGAGTTAAACCGGTATTTATCTGAGTGCCATAGGGCGCCAGGTAATTTAAGGTCGGAAATGCACTGTAGTTAGGGCTCGAACCATTTTGAAACAACGCCTGCGCAGTTAAACCCAGTTGCGGGGCAAACTGGTTCCTGGCTACGGCCAAGCTAAATTTATCGACTACCCTTTGCAGTTCTGCATTTTTAATTTCCGGGCTAAAGCGCAATGCCAATAAAATAGCTTCTTTTAGGGTTAACACCGGACCACCGGGTTGGATGGCCGCTGTTTGGTTGGCCGGAAACGAGACAGATAAAGGGTCTACTGGCGCCGCAACGGACGGTTGGAGGGTGAACAAGCCCGTGAGCACACAAAAAAGAAGCTGTAAACGGCCATAGGTACGTTTAATCATGTACTTTTACAAAAAAATGTTTAGTTGACCGGCATTCTAACAGAATATAGGTGACAACACAGATTTTTATTGTCCGGAACAGGGTTCACGTGCAAATTTCGTTCTTTGCCTATACCATAAGGGAGTGACTACCCGAAGAGTGATTAGACCGATGCCATTAAATCCCGCAGAAATGCTGCGTTATTCCCGACATTTTCCCGTCATTACCGACGCAGGACAAGAACAGCTGAAACAAGCAAAAGTCTTTTGTGTAGGGGCTGGCGGGCTGGGCTCTCCCGCCCTACTATACCTCGCCGCAGCGGGCATAGGTACGCTAGCGGTGATAGATCATGACACTGTTGAAGCCAGCAACTTACAGCGACAAGTCTTATTCGCTGATTCGGATATTGGCCAATTAAAAGCCGCTTGTGCCGAACAAAAATTAACCGCCCAAAACCCGCATATCCAGGTCATTGCTCATCCAATCCAATTAACGCGTGAAAACGCCTCCGACTTGATCGCCGCTTACGATATCGTCTTGGATGGCAGTGATAACTATCAGACCCGCTATCTCATCAATGACGTTTGCCATTTCCAGAACAAACCCTTGGTTTCTGCGAGCATCTTTCAGTTTCAAGGGCAACTTGGGGTATTTAACTACAAGGATGGGCCGTGTTATCGCTGTTTATATAATGCCCCACCGCCGGCCGAATTAACTCCTAGCTGTTCTATGAGCGGCGTATTAGGGATATTACCCGGCATTATGGGTACGCTTCAGGCTACTGAAGTGATTAAACTAATCTTGAAAAAGGGTGAAGTTCTCTCTGGTCGCCTCTTGGCAGTGGATGCGCTGAACATGGATTTTAAAAAGTATCAGGTTCACCCCGATCCCTTTTGCCCTTTGTGTAAAGAAGGGCGATTATCGGATGAGTTGTTTACCCAGCCCTCTGTTTGTCTAGATAAGGCGTCCATACCTGAAATTGAGCCACACCAATTAGCGAGTTGGCTACAAGATCAACCTGCCACTTTCCGATTATTAGACGTGCGCGAAGATTACGAGCGAGAGATCTACCATATCGGTGGGGATTTCTTGCCACTCGGTCAGCTGGATACAACTGAGCTTAATTGGAATAAAGAAGAAATCATTGTCGTCTACTGCAAGGCCGGGGGTCGAAGTATGAAAGCCGCCCAACTGCTTAATAGCGCCGGCTATAAGCACGTTTACTCCCTAAAGGGTGGAATCCTCGCCTGGATACAAGAAGTAGAAGCCACCCCATCATCCCGAGCATAGCGAGAGATCTCCTGAGGGTGGCACGACCTATTGCCCGATGTATATTTTATGATGGGAAAAATCAAAATAAACCAGGTTATTCGCGTAAAAATTAGTTCCAACTAAACCATCGAACGGCGCGATGCGACGTTCGGGTAGGTTATCCATCAGTTTAAACCAGATGCCAGGCAGTTTTTGACCGCCTTCAGTGGTAAATGAAGTCGACATAATGCTGTTACAATTGAGCTTGGCATAGGGGGCTTTGCTTGGGCAAGGCAGCACAGAAAATGGGGTTGCGTAAGTTTTTCTAATCACGGAAGGAACTGCACCTGTATCCCAACTTAAGGTGATGGGTTTGCCATTAAATTTCAATTGAGTCAACAAATGACCTGTGTACGGGATAGCTATCCAGTTTTTGATATCGTATTCGATGGGCCGGCTGATGGGGTTCACTAAAATCATTCGTTTATGTGGGTAGTCCAGCAACACATTAAATTTCGATAAAAACCGCATACCCAGCAGACCATCTTCAGAGGCTTTGGTTTTTTTAAATCCGCGACCCCCTGTCCCCCATAGTTTTGTTAATACCTGGCCTTCCACGTTTTTTAACTGGAATGTACCAATCTGTACCTGGGGTGCAATAAATTCAGCTTCACAATGTTTGCCGTTAATAGCCGTAGAGCAAATCTGTTGACCGGTTACCTTAATCTGTATTCTTTGTAATGCTTTTTTACTTAACACCAACCCGTATTGGTTAGCCCCAGTATCAATGATGACTGGCAATCTTTTTCCTTGCACGTAAATAGTGGTGGAGGCAAACCCATACGGGTTTGGAGTCCCGGTATTGAATTTTAAAGGTAAAACCACTTCGGCCGGCTCTTGCTGTGCAAAGGCAGGGATTATTACCAACCCCAAGAATGCAATGAGGTATTTCATCCTGAACATGAGCTTCCTTTTAATTTAGGCGTTCAACCGTATTTAACTGGTTATCTAGTGCAATTCTATCATCAAAAACAAAACAATTCCCCTGGAAATATTGACCACCACACTGGGCAAAATAGTCTAAAATGCCTCCTTTGAGCTGCCAGACTTTGGTATAGCCTTGTTTTAGCAAATAGGCGGCTGCTTTTTCACAGCGTATGCCACCGGTACAAAAGGTCACTATGGGTTGATCTTTCACATTTGCTGGCAATGATTTTATTGCCTCAGGGAAATCGCTGAAGCTTTCCATATCGAGGCGAATCGCATTCGTGAAGGTTCCCTTATCAAATTCAAAACCATTACGGGTATCGAGCAATACCGTATCTTTATTTTCAGAAAGCCATTCTTGTAATTGTTTTGGTTCAATATAAGGTGCGGTAAATTCGCTAGGATTAATCTCTGGGATATTCATCCGGATAATTTCTTTCTTTATGCGAACATTCATCCGTTTAAATGGAATAAAATCCGACTGACTTATTTTAAATTGCATATCTGAAAAGGGTAATATTCCGCATAAGTATTCGGTAAATACCTGGATTGCCGATGCCGTGCCAGCCAAAAATAAATTAATCCCCTCATCACTCAATAAAATAGTGCCTTTGATTTGCTGCTCTTGGGTTATTTTCTTGAGTTGCTTTTGCAAATCCATGACTAGATCTGAGCTTAAAGCAACAAATTTATACGCCGCTATGTTGGTGTAATTCATAAAGAGACACATCCCATTATTTTTTAAAATGAATGAAGGATTATAGGGGGCCAAACCAGGCTAATGCAACCTTGGGAGGGTGTGCAACTGCAGGGTCAGTTTACAAGTTATTCAATTTAAAAGAGTTTTGCAAACAAATTGGCTTAGACTATATTTAATATGTATCACCTGTGTGCCAAGCGATAAGGATTTACTATGCATTCGATATGGAGTGGGGCCCTGGTTTTTGGCTTGGTCAATATCCCCGTAAAAATCTACAGTGCAGCCGATGAAACGGCTATTCACTTCACCATGCTGCATAAAAAAGATCATTCTCCTGTTCGCTACGCAAAAATGTGTAAACTAGAGAACAAGGAAATAAGTTATCAAGATATCGTTAAAGGTTTTCAATATGAAAAAGGACGATTCGTTCCTTTATCGGAAACCGATTTTGAAAAAGCCAATGTCAAGGCCAGCCATGCCATTGAAATTGTTGAATTTACCAATGAATCAGAAGTCGACATCCGTTATTTTGAAAAACCCTATTATTTAGAACCAGACACGCATGCTGGTAAAGCATATGCACTCTTGCGAGACGCTTTAATCAAATCTAAAAAAATCGCGATTGCTAAATTTGTTATGCATGGGCGCCCGCATTTAGGCGTCTTAAAAGCAGTCGATCAGCTACTGCTCCTGGAAAAAATCCGTTTCCACTCAGAAATTCGATTACCCGATGACTTAAAGTTGCCTGAAACGCCTGTCAGTAAAAAGGAACTCGATATGGCTTTGGCATTGATAAACCAGTTGACCCGCCATTTTAAGTCAGGCGAATTTCACGATACTTACGCTGAAGATCTACAGAAAATAATCCAAGCGAAACTCAAAGGTAAAAAAATGAAGAGCACCGGAAAAATCCCCAAGAAAACAACGAGCGCGAATCTCATGAAAACACTAATGGCTAGCTTAGAGAAACCCAAGAGATCACGAAAAGGCAAGAAAGCTGCATAAACATCGATGCGAATGCGTCAGGAGGGCGGTATGCCTTTAAAAGAATACCGAAGAAAAAGACAATTTAAGAAAACCTCGGAACCACGTGGTAAACCGACGCGTAAAAATAAAACAACGGGATTGTGCTTTGTCATTCAAAAACACGCCGCCTCGCATTTACATTATGATCTACGTTTAGAAATTGACGGCGTATTGAAAAGCTGGGCCGTGCCAAAAGGACCACCATTAAGCGCGAATCAAAAACACCTGGCCATCGCCGTAGAAGACCACCCTTTAGCGTATAAGGATTTTGAAGGAATTATTCCGCCGGGTAATTACGGCGCCGGTAAAGTGATTATCTGGGATGAGGGTAATTACGAACCCGACGATAAAACCATTACTGACGCCAATCACTATTTTCGGCAAGCATGGCAAGCTGGGCATCTATCCTTTGTTTTGAATGGTAAAAAACTGCACGGCAAGTATTCATTGATTAAAATAAAAAGCCCTCAGAAGAACGCTTGGTTGTTTTTGAAAGAAAAATCCAACACAAAATCAAAACCCATCACCGAAAAATCCGTGCGCAGTGGTTTAGCTCTGCAACAGATGAGTAATTCAACCGCCATTGGTGATTTAACGAACGCACCCAAAAGCACCATGCCAAAAGTGGTCGACCCCATGCTCGCAACCGCCGTTAATCAATCCTTTGATGATCCTAACTGGCTTTTTGAAATCAAGTGGGATGGTTACCGTATTATTTCTTTTCTCAATCGAAAAAAAGTCAAGCTACTCAGCAGGAACCATCAAGACTATACGGATTTTTTTGAAAGCGTTTCTTCCGAACTAGCTACTTTAAATTTGCGCGCCATCTTTGATGGCGAAATGGTTGTCGTCGACAAAAAAGGGAAATCTCGTTTTGAATTGATGCAAAAATACCAATCTCAAGGCAAAGGGCAATTAGTTTATTACATTTTTGATATTCTCTGGTTCGATGGTCATGATTTGCAAGGCATTCCACTCCAACAAAGAAAAAAATTATTAACTCAGTTGATCCCTAGTTTACATTATGTCCAGGTTAGCGAGCATATAGAGGCGGTCGGTAAAAAATTCTTCAAAACAGTGCGCGCACATCGATTGGAAGGCATTGTTGCCAAAGAAAAAAACAGTGTTTATTTGGAGGGAGTTCGCACCCGCAGTTGGCTCAAAATTAAATCCCGCATTCAACAAGAAGCTGTCATTTGTGGGTATACCGCCCCGAAAAGCGGCAATAAATTATTAGGTGCCCTCATTTTGGGCATTTATAATCGCGGCCGTCTGATTTACATTGGTCATACCGGTACGGGTTTTAATGAGCAAACGCGTCGGGAGTTAAAGACCAAGTTGGATCGACTGGCCCAACCACACTCTCCTTTTGAAATAACGCCTAAAACAAATTCACCGGTGACCTGGGCGAAACCCCAATTAGTATGCGAAGTGGCTTTTCACGAATGGACGCAAAGTGGCTATCTGCGGCAACCCGCTTTTTTAGGTTTACGAACGGATAAACTGGCCAGATCGGTGCACAGGGAAGTGGTTATACCTGCTCAAGAGATTCTCCATACCCAGCCGGCCATACCAGCGACCACACGTCACTTACCTAAGAAAATAAAAGCGAATCCTGACAAACCACCGGAAGAAGTTATTACCATCAACAAACATCGACTCCAGTTAACTAACTTGGATAAGGTTTTATGGCCGGAGTCGGGTTATACCAAAAAAGATTTGATTGAATATTACCGAATGGTTGCTAAATTTATTTTGCCCCACTTAAAGGATCGCTTACAAGTGCTGCATCGCTTTCCTAATGGTATTCATAAGAACAGTTTCTATCAAAAAAATATAGAAACCAAACCTTCCTGGGTGAAAACTAAATCCGTTTTTTCAGAGCATGAAGAACGGAAGGTCAATTACTTAATGTGCCAAAACGAAGCGCATCTGATTTATATGGCCAATTTAGGGTGCATTGAAATGAATCCGTGGTTATCTCGATACACTGATTTAGAAAATCCTGATTTTTGTGTATTGGATCTAGACCCTGAAAAAATTGAATTTGAGGCTGTGATTGAGGTCGCCAAGTACATTCATCAGTTCTTACAAGAACTGGATGTTCCGCATTTTTGTAAAACCTCCGGAGCCACTGGCTTACATATTTATTTACCTTTAAAACAGAAATACTCATTTGAGCAATCCAAACAATTTGCGGAATGGATTTGTTCAAATGTCCATCAGCAGTTGCCGGAAATAACCAGTGTTGATCGTATGAAAAAGAAAAGACAAGGCAAAGTGTATTTGGATTTTTTGCAAAATCGTTTTGGCCAAACCATCGCTGCACCTTACTCGATTCGTCCTCACCCCAATGCACCGGTATCGACACCTTTGCACTGGCATGAGCTTAAGAAAGGTTTAAATCCCTCGCAGTTTACGATACAAACGATTCACGCACGTTTAGCTAAAGAAGGCGACATCTGGCGAACGATGTTAAGGAAGGGAATTAATATCGCCAAGGTCCTCAAAAAGCTGGCTTAATTCACCGCCTTTTCCTAGCGCAATCTCATCTCGATGTGGGGAATCCCGTCTTCATCATAAACATCCCCTACAGGTTGAAACCCAAACTTTGCATAAAACTTGACTAAATAATGCTGTGCAGAAATCACAATGGGATGTTGATGAAAAGGCGATGCCTCAAGAAAAGCTAAGATTTGCGCCATCAGCTGCTGCCCTAGTTTTTCTTGCCGGTGCTCTGAGGATACCACCACCCTGCCAAAAACGACGGGTTGTTGGTCATCTTGCTCCGGCAGGAATAAGCGTGCGTAGGCAGCTAATTGACGACCACCGCTTTGATCTGGCAACCAGCCCAACAAGTGCAATGCCTGCGGGTCTTTGCCATCCACATCCTGATACGCACAGGCTTGTTCAACGATAAATACCTGGCCCCTTAGCTGTAAGACCTGATAGAGTGATAGCGGATCAATAAAATCAGCAAAGCGTCGCCATTCCCATGAAATAGTTGTTATGTTCATTTGACAATTCCTCGTTGAACCGGCATAGTTATTAGTTCTTAAAAACGTAAAATTATTGTGGAGTATCTGCTGTGGCCAATATAGCATCAGCCAAAAAACGTGTAAAACAAACCGTTAAACGTCAGGAACGGAACACCTCGCTGCGTTCACGCGTTTATACTTATTTGAAAAAGGCTCGCAAAGCCATCGCTGGCGGTACGCAAGGTGACGCAGAGGTGGCGGTGAAAGCGGCATTTTCGCAAATCGATCGAATGGTGCCCAAGGGCATTTTTCATAAAAACAAAGCCGGTCGATTAAAAAGCCGTTTGAATGCTAGCTTGAAAAAGCGCGTGTTGTCACGGGCGACGGGTTAGGTAGTATTTTCCTTCTCCCCTTGTGGGAGAAGGATCAGCGAACCATAAAATTGAAATACGTCTCTGGGTAGGGTTCCTTCGTCAACGTAAAATGCCACCATTCGTTTTTGTATGGGGTAAATCCGTTCTGAACCATTACCTTCTGCAGGAACACCCGATTTTGATAAGCCAGCGAACTAATCGCCGTGCTGTCAAAATGTGCCAACGGGTCAAAACAATCAAAGCCAGTCCCCATATCTAGACCATCATCATGGAATCGCTGCGCATACGGTGCCAAACAACTCACTAGATTCTGCCCTCGGACATATTGCGCCCGCGCCACTTTCCCAAGCGGTGTCAACGTCAAGTCCACCGTACTACCCCGAGAATGGCCAGAGCGACTCGCCACATACCCTAGCTGAAACACATCCGCTTTATTGACGTAGGGGTAAAATTCCGCCTTCATTTCTTGCCGATCTGGCTGCCGGCTCCATGCGATAAATTCATTCACCGCTCGTTGCGGACGATAGCAATCGTAGACTTGCAAAGATAATCCACGTGGCCGTAATGCTTGTTGAACCTGATGCAATGCCAGCGCTGTCTCTTTCGTCAGAATACATTCTCCTGCCTTATACCCTCGGATCGGTTGGCCGATAAAATTATGCGGAGTGGCGTAACGCATGTCCTGAATAATGGTAGGATCGATTTTTTTGAGGTAGACGAAATCCCGCGGTAAGAGATCAATATGGGCCGCGGCCAGGTTAACCATGCTCATCCCCATTATAAAAATTAGGCAAAACTTCTTCATAAATCATCGTCCTTGTTCTGGAGCACCGCCATTAGTTGATAGCATAAGGCTTGCGTGCCTTCTTTTTTTAATGCGGATATTTTAAAAACTGGCCCCTGCCAATGGAGTCGCTGCACGATGTCTCGGCATACCTGTTCCCCCTCCTCCTCCGACAGTAAATCCAATTTATTAAATACTAACCAACGTTCTTTCGCAGCCAATTCCGGGCTAAATTTTGTCAATTCCGCGACAATGGTCTGCACGGCGTCGACTGGATCTACCCCATCAGCTGCGCTAACATCCACTAAATGTAATAACACGCGGGTGCGCATCAGGTGCTTGAGAAATTGCATCCCCAAGCCGGCACCTGCTGCTGCGCCCTCAATAAGGCCAGGGATATCGGCAATCACAAAGCTGCTGTTTACGTCTAGGCGCACGACGCCTAAACTGGGGTGAAGTGTGGTAAATGGATAATCTGCTACTTTGGGATGGGCTGCCGATACAGCACGCAGCAGGCTCGATTTGCCGGCATTGGGCAAACCCAGCAGGCCGACATCGGCTAATAATTTTAATTCCAGGCGGAGATTTCGCTGTTCGCCAGGGGTACCGGACGTGGTTTTACGGGGCGCACGATTGGTGCTGCTTTTAAAACGTAAATTACCCAGGCCGTGAAAACCCCCTTTGGCAACACAAATCTGTTCATTGGCTTGGGTGAGGTCCCCGATTAGCTCATCGGTATCGTCATCAAAGACTAAAGTCCCCAGAGGAACAGGCACTATTAAGTCAGCGCCTTTTTTACCGGTGCACTGGCTGCCCATGCCATCTTGACCCCGCTCCGCGCGATGTATGCGCTGGAAACGAAAATCCGCCAAAGTATTGATAGCGCTGGTCGCTTGCAGATAAACACTGCCACCATCCCCGCCATCACCTCCATCCGGGCCGCCCCAGGGAATAAATTTTTCACGACGAAAACTAAGGCAACCATTACCACCGTTGCCTGCTTCTACTCGAATAAGGGCTTCATCGACAAATTTCAGATTAACCTCGATCTTAGTCTGGTACGGAGTTAGCGAACGTATCCGCTAAGGAGACGTGAGGCTTCGTTACCTATCATGCCAACGGTTACGTCGCCCCGACGCCCTCAATGGTGGGCACGCTTCGCTTTACCCACCCTACAATAGACGCGCTAGGATTGGCAAAGCAAAACCTGCCCTACAATAGGCGCACACAGGGTGAGTAAAGCGAAGCGTGCCCACCATCGGGAGTAAGAACGGATGCAGAAGGGACTTAAGCCGCTGCTACAGATGATTTTTCTTGAGGCAATACAGAAACAAAGGTGCGCAATGGCGCCCCTTTGAGTTCAAATTTTACCAAGCCGTCGATTTTAGCATATAGGGTAAAATCACGACCGATACCGACATTAACGCCCGGGTGGAATTTAGTGCCGCATTGTCGCACGATAATATTGCCAGCGACGACGCGCTCGCTACCGTATTTTTTTACCCCTCTAAATTTAGGGTTTGAATCACGACCATTGCGGGTACTCCCACCCGCCTTTTTATGTGCCATGGCTAAGTCTCACATTATATAGGTAAATTAGATGCTGATTTTCTTGATTTCCACTTCTGTGTAATCTTGGCGATGCCCTTGCCTACGCATATAGTGCTTACGTCGGCGCATTTTAATAATTTGAATCTTTTTATGGCGGCCCTGATTGACCACTTCGGCGCTAACGCTAGCCGCGGCGAGTAAAGGGGTGCCTATTTGCACTGAATCGTTGTCAGCAACGAGCAATACTTGATCGAAGTCAATGGTTTCACCCACCTGTTTAGCGAGCTTTTCCAGCTTTAATCGTTGACCTTCTACCACGGTGTACTGTTTGCCACCGCTTCTAATAACCGCTTGCATGAATGACTCCATTAATTTCTTAAACTCAAGGGGGGAGGATTTTAGGCTATTTTTAGCCAAGTAGCAACTGTAGTGGGCCTTGAGGGGCATATTCTTATTTCTTACGAAGATATTATCCTGATGGTGCTGGAAACTTTGGTGCTTTTATATGGTGGGCACGCTTCGCTTTCCCCACCCTACGCGTCTATTGTAGTGGGCGTCAACCCGCATCTATTGTAGGGTGGGCAAAGCGGAGCGTGCCCACCATTGATGATGCGATGTCAGGACGACGTAGTATTATCCATTGCCAATACGTTGTCTTTTATTTGAACCTTCCTTTTCTTCTATCACTTGTTTTGATAGTTCGCCTCCTTTTTTAATTCCTTCGAAGAAATAGGATAGCGGTTCAAAGGAGCTGGAAGCGGGGCTTTTTCTTTTTTTAGTTCGGTTTTTTGCCTCAGATTGAACTGAAGCTTGTTCCACATGTTCTGAGGATACAGGTACCTGGGAACTAGAAGGGTTATCTTTGGAAAAAAAGTCAAGCTCCATTTCCTGATCAGTACTTTCAGGAGGCACTGATTTTTTATCTATTAATCTAGAAAGACTTGCTTTACCTTCTTCGGTCGACCGAAAACCTTCCTCAACCAATGCATCTACAATTTTTTTATTCTTAATTCTACTTTGCGGATACCAGTATAGGTTTTGTTGAGCCAGATCTAGCAAAGTTAAACCTTGGGGAGGTATTATAAAATATTTTATAGATTCATAATGTCTATTGTTGTGGCTTTCTCTTGTCTCTAAAGGCAATATAAAAGACTTTATAGATTCAAAATGTCTATTGTTTTCTTTTGCATCCAACAGCAAGGAATAAAATATTTCTAAATTTTCCGAAACTATAGAGGTCATCAAGCTCTTATAGAGATGATCCCTACTTAATTGCCTATCATATTTTTTCATAATGTCTAACAAGCATAAAAAGCATTCTAAAAATTCATTCTCAATCGAATCGATTATTGCACAAGAAACAGACACTTCGTCTTCTTCAGAATTTGTCGTAAAAAAATTTTTAAAATCATTATCGCCAGGATCACTAATTAGTTCTTCCAATGCGAATCGAAGATCCTCTACTTTTCCAGTCAATCTCACAGTTTTGTATACAAGAGTATCGAGAATTATTCCGCGGAATTCACCAGGATTATCATCCTGATTAGAAATCGATTTTGAAATCTTACTCGGGATAAATTCTATCCAAGAAGAAAAGATTTGATAACACTTTTTTATATTTTTTTCCTTCACCGCCTTTTCGTGCAATATCAGAGCGATTTTCTCTAGATACATATGAAAAAGCGATTTACAGGCGCGAATGAAATCCATATTGTAAATTAAGGGCAGACCATCCTCGCGAAATAATATATAAAGCGGCGATTCCAATTTACTATTTTCATGAGTCAAAATAGAGGATGGGAAAGAGATTCCCATATTTTGTGATTCTCTCGTAAATAAAAAATGTGGGGTTTTTATTAATTTAATTAACCGTTTAAAAATTAAATCAATCCGGCATATTAAATCGTTCAATAATAATAAAAACATCACTCTCTTTTGATCTGAGGGTCGTCTCGACTCCCATTCTTTTAATGACCTTGTTAAATCATGTAGCTCATTACTATAAATGCGGACATTATTATAATATTTTTTAAAGCTAGAACATGCATCTCCAGTTAGATAACTCCGGAAAACTTTCTTAATGAATAAATAAGACTCGCATAATTTCCTAAAGTCTTCTAGATGCCGAGAAGGGTTTTCCTGTTCATTCATTCGAAAAAAATATCGAGAGTGAGTAAAATTAGCCAGACTATGGTCAAAGTCTTGAATTACCAACCACCAAAATAAATGAAAGGCATAATTAGGTTCGCTACCGACATGCAGGGCAGGGGGATGTGCATGCAAAAGTTTAGTTAATAGGAGTAAAGAAGTACTTCCATCCTGATCCTTTTTTCCCAAATTAAGTTTCTCAACAAGCAAGCAGGCATTCTTGAAATTTTGTTCTGAAATAAATAAGGGCTCTTTTTCTCTAAGACTTATACCCAATCCATTAAAGATTTTGTGCAGCTGGAGTTCATCTCCATTATCCGTTTTGGGAATAACAAAGCTTTTAAGTTCTTCACTTAATTTGTGATCAGATGCACGGTAATATTTATAGAAACTATTTTCCATTTCTTGAGCAGGAGATGCAATTTCTGCCTTAGAGTCTTCAGCCGACCCATCTTCTTCCTCTTCTTCTTCCTCTTCCCCTGACGCTTTATTTTCACCTTCATCATCGAAACTTTCATAATTAAAAGTTTCACCCCGAGCTGAAGGAAAGAGAGGTGTTTCATCAGGTGGGTTTAGATTTATGGGCTCAGACCCAGGGCCCTTTTTTTCTTCGAGTTCTGAATTTTCTTGAAGAGTTTCTTCCTCTATACCTTCTTGCTCGATCTCTTCTACAATTTGGATTTCTTCAAAGGAGGCATCATAACCAACCGAGTTAGTTATTCTAGGATTAGAGAGCGAATCTTGATCTTGAGAGGATATTGAATTATTCAAAGAATCAAAGAGCTCTAGCTGTGAATCTAGATCAACAGGTAACGGTGCATTGTACGCCTGTAGCTCTAATGCTGCTTTGTCATCTAAAGACGTAAATATGCTAGATGAATCTGCGTCATTATCGAGGAGAATTGACAGAGATAAATCTTCGTCTAAAAGCTGGTCCACCGGCTCTAGTTCTTCGCGAATGTTAGATAAAGGATTAGACGGTTTTTTATCTTTTTCTTCTCTCATAAGCTGATTCTCTCGATGAATTAAATAACTATATTTCTAGGTTATGTTAACAAAATTTTTGATTAAACGAGAGTAAATTTTCCAAATTTAAACGCGACTAATTCTTAATGCTATGAAATTAAAAAGAATTTCAATGTCTTTGGTTATATTATCTTGAAAAAATTAACACTCGACTATGGCTTAGGATTTCATGGTAGCGAAAAATTTCAACATTTTTTCCAATCGGGGTACGATCCATACCCGATTTTCTAGAGCAACATAAAAAACATTACCCGACATCTCAAATAGCATTAACTCCGAAAGAGCGAGAAATCTTAGGAACAACAGCGACACACCTATGTGTGCCATTTTGTTATGGACATTATAAAAACAAGAGGGTCTGGAAAACCTACAGTGCTGATTAAATTAATTTCCCTGAAGAGCGCTTAGCTAGAGACTTTAAATCTTACTGCGAGATACTTGGAGAAGAGGTTTCTTCTGGGGAGGAGTTTTCGCTCAATTCCTGTGCTCTGATTTTTTTTGGTATAATTCCTGGCAGCATGACTGGCGTCCAAGAAGATGACGGTTGAGTTCTGGGCTTTGGACGACTAGGACTATCCAATAGAACGTTTTTAGATTCCGCAGTTCTTTCAGCCGACCAAGCAACCACAGGGCTTCTATTTCTATTTCGCTTGATATGGGGCGAGGGGACGATTTGTTCGTCTGGATGGATGATAATGCTCTCTTTCCTCTTAGAATTAAACTCTTCTCGCACGTATTTGAATGATGTGCCCAAGAAAGTATAGCCCAGGGAATTCGCCGCCACTTTTTCCCAGGGGATGACCTTTTTAGCTTGAGGATAGCTGGAGAATAAATGTGCATGGCCGATCAAAGACCCGACAAATTTGGCAACATACATGCAAGCATAGCCGCATATAGCCAATAACGGTAAGCTTAAACTCATCAGTGGGGCCAAAGGACCCAATAAAGACAAGCTGCCCAGCAATATTAAAGAACCGAACAAAATGAAAGCCAAGAAGCTAGCACCGCCTGCCCAACCTGGCACTAAAGCCGCTTCCTTCCCAAAGTTAGCAGACTTTCTATATATGTTCATCGCATCAAATAAAGTCCAGAAGGGGCAAACTATATCTAATAGCAGTGAGCCTAATTTTTTCCACCCCGTGATTTTCTTATCGCTCATACAGAACCCAACGTATTTTAGCCAGTTTGTCTAATTATAATTGATGAATATTAAGGCGACATTAACAATATGTGATTTTTATTTTTGTAGGTCGTCTCGCGGCTTGCCCGCGGGATCCAGGAAAAAGTGAATTGATGCTTCCTTTCTAGATCCTGCGGACAAGCCGCGGGACCTAAAGGATTGGCTACTCTCTCAGGATTCAACCGCAAAAACACGGTATTGCTAACTTTCTCAACTGGATTAACAATAACTCAGATCTCTGTGGGAGGAATTTGTGAGTTTTTTGCATCTTTTTAAGGAAAAATCACTGATTGGCATCGACATCACGCACAATCAAGTATGTCTGGTGGAAATGACCAAAGGTAAAACTGGCTTGCAGATGCTGGGCTATTCGCAAACGATTATTGAAGAAGCGGAGGATCAGTCTAGTTCACATCTTTGTATGGAACTGGCGCTCAAAAAGGCGTTGATGGAACTACAGCAGCCAGGTCGACAAGTCGCGATCGCCGTAGACCATAGCGCCACTATTTTCAAGACCTTGGCCCTGGATGCCAGCTTACGAGCAACAGAAATCATGGCTCTAGTGCGTAAGCAAGTGAGTGAATATTTTAACTTAGAACAGTCAGAGCTATTACTGGATTTTACTGTGTTAGGAGCAGCTAAAACCCCCGGCTTGGTTGATGTGCGCTGGGTAGCTACTAAACGCTGGGAAGTGGCTACACAAATAAACTTATTAACAAAGCTTGGCTTTATGGTGTCACAGGTGGAGGTTAGCTCTTTTGCTTTGCAAAGAACCTTGGGTTATTTCTTTCAACAACTGGATGTGGCTAAGCCAACGGAATTAATCGCCCTGGCCTATATCCGCTCTGACGCATTATTCCTAGGTATTTTCGATCGCAATAAATCCGTTTATGTATTAGCAGAACATCATCATTTCTTGGCCAACGTTGATCCTCATCCTGTCATTAGTCAATTTATTCAACGCGGGTTACAGACGTATCTCAGCACACACAATCCACGGCGCATCGATGGTATTTTTCTAGCAGGATTGTCGGCTACTGAATTATTGGTTGATCTGGTGCAAACACAATGCCAAATAAGTACTTATTCTAGCGACCCATTGGCCTGGTTTGGCAACACGAACACACATTCTTCACAATTTTTGCTGAGCATCGGCTTGGCCATGAATATCCAAAGGTGAACCGATGGAGTTTTATTTATCCTTAGATACAGCCGTAAATCTCCTACCCTGGCGTGATGTTCGTTATCAAAAGAAACGTCGCATTTTTTTCCTGCTACTTACGTTTTGTTTGGTTTGCACGCTAGCCAGCTGGGTAATCATGCAATGGCAGCAAAGACAAGTTATAGCCAGACAAGCCAAACACATTTATGCCTTGCAACAGCAATGGCGGGGTTTAAATCAAACGATTCAAAGAAAACAAGAGCAACAAGCGCAGTACGGCTTTTTAAACGCCGCCCTGTCTCGTCACCATAGCATGCTGGCCATGCTGGCTCTGCTCGCGCAAAAAATACCTGAAAATGTTTATTTGTCTCAAGTAGACAGTGATGGAGCTACGATGACTTTGTGGGGTAATGCTCTCACCCATGCCGATATTGCCTTATTTTTGCAACGAGTGGATCAGCTGACCCGTCAGAAACAGGCTAGGCTTTCGGAAACGAACCATTTAAATACCCAGAACTCAGCACTGACTTTTCAAATAACTTACGACTTAAAGGAGTTTACTGCTCATTAATCTGTCATTATACCTACCCGTAAAAATCACCACTGCTCTCCTAGCAGAATTTTGTCGCTATGCATAAAACTGGATTTTTGCGTTTGCATGTAGTCGACATTTTTAACTGGCCACTATGGCAACAATTCGTTCTGTGTTTAGGGCTTAGTTTTTTATTACTCGTCATTTTGCATTTGATCATCGGTGCTGCCACTCAGCGCTTGGAACAACGGCAACAAACAACCCTGCAGCAACTGAAACACCATCTACTCACCCAAAGAAAACAATTACTAATCTATAAAAATAATTCTCACTTTTTACTGAAACCGATAAGCGTGGCTGATCTGTTATCACAATTGTCACAAGTGGCGAGGGTGAATCAATTAGAATTTGACGCGATTAAACCTTTAGCCGTTATCAAACAACAAAGGCTGTGGATTCAACCCATTGTTCTATCTGCTCACGGCGATTACCGACAACTTCTCAATTTTTGTCGTCAATTGCAGCAATTATCGGCGGTAGCTGCGATACAAGAATTACATTTAGAATCCTCTGCTGAAACAGATTCTATTTTATTTTTGCGGATAATACTCGCTGTTTATAGCGACCATCCGTGATTTGTTACGCATTTCTATTCTTGACACTAATCAGAGCATTAGACTTATGAAAAAAATGGGATCTTCATGTTTTCTTATTATCGTCGCACTTATGGGGGTCATATGCAATGCGGACCCAGCATCAGATAGGGATCCTTTTCACAAAAGTGTCACTACCCAAGAGGAAGCGCCATCGACGCCGGTGAATCATTTACAAATAGTCGATAAAAACAATGAGACACTCTCATTGAATTTTCAAGATATGCCCATTGCCGATTTATTGGAATTACTTGCTGAATTCAAAGGAATCAACCTGATATTAAGCGACGGTGTCAAAGGCCACATTACCGTGCATTTAAAAAATGTCTCCTGGGATCAAGCGTTGAGCAGCGTTCTGACTATGCAAAACCTAGAAAAACGTCAACAAGGTTCTATTTTATGGGTTGCTCCAGCCAGCGAAATGGTGAAACAAACGAGTACTCCCAGCCATTTAATCAATGAATTAATCACTTTAAAATACGCAAAAGCCAATGAACTGGTCAGTGTGTTACAAAATCCGCAATCCGATTTACTGTCTAGCAACGGCCATGTCATTGCCGATGCGCGCACCAATACGCTGTGGGTTAAGGATAGTGCCGATCGTTTAACGCAAATACGACAATATTTGAGGAATGTCGATATTCCGGTAAAGCAAGTGTTAATTACGGCTCGCATTGTAAATATCGATACCGATTCCGTGACTGAATTAGGCCTAAAATTTGGCACCGTGAATTCGAGCACGCCTAGCGCTACGCAATCATTGCATATGGATATGCCATTAGCCGTGGAAGACGTCGGTCACTTCACTGTGGCCATTGCCAAGTTAGGTGCTGATACTTTATTGGATTTGGAATTATCGGCGCTGGAGCATGAAGGTCGTGCGCAGATTATTGCTAATCCTGAGTTGGTAACAGCTAATCATCAACCTGCCTCCATAGAATCCGGACAGGAAATTCCGTATCAGGAAAAAACTTCGAGTGGTGCCACTAATATCGCTTTTAAAAAAGCGGTATTGGGATTGGAAGTCACTCCTGAGATTACTCCCGATAATAAAATTTGGCTTAATTTAGTCGTTAATCAAGATAAAATCAGTGCTGTGGCTATTGAAGGTGTGCCGGCGATTAGCACCCAGCAAATGAAAACTCAAGTTTTGGTGAATAATGGTGAAACGATTGTATTAGGTGGTATTTATGAAGAAAGCAACAGCCATATTAAAGATCGTATTCCTTTCTGGGGCAGCATCCCCGTGTTAGGGGCTTTATTTACTCACAAGGAAACCCGTGCCGAGCGTAAAGAATTGTTAATTTTCGTCAGCCCCAAAGTACTTCATTAACTCGCTAGGGATTGGCAGATAAATACGATAAAATAAACGTAACTACTCGGCCGTCGTCCCGCGGCTTGACCGCGGATCCAGAAAGAAGCCCATAGAAACTTCCTTACTGGATCCCGCGGACAAGCCGCGGGACGACGGAGTTGGAGGGTGGGGAGTTACAAATAAACTAGAATTTTTAACTTTACTGCAGGAACTTTCTTTATGCCTAATGATAAAATCGCTATCCAACTACCCGATAATGATTCCTTTACCGGTTATTTCGCTGCCGCTAAATCTGGCCATGGTCCAGGCCTTATCTTGATTCAGGAAATTTTTGGCGTTAATGCCTCCATACGTGCCATTGCTGATCGTTACGCGGCGGCTGGTTATTCGGTGCTGGCCCCCGATCTTTTCTTTCGCTTAAAAGCCAATGTTGAATTGGGTTATCAGGGTAAAGATTTAGAGGAAGCCTTTGAAGACTATCATCGATTCGACGTCAAGCAAGGCGTTGCTGATTTAAGCGCCGCCATCACTACCTTAAAAAATCGCAAAGAATGTTCCGGGAAAATTGGCGTGATGGGGTTTTGCCTAGGCGGTAAAATGGCGTATCTAACCGCCAGTGCATACCCTGTCGATGCGTGTGTCGCGTTTTACGGTGGAGGTATTGTCGATCATCTGGACGTAGCAAAAAAAATAAAATGTCCGGTATTGATGCATTTTGGCGGGCAGGATGAAATGATTCCAGAAGAGCAAGTGGAACGTATTAAAGAAGCGTTTGAAGGCCGCCACGATGTGGAGATTTTTGTTTATCCACACGCCGATCATGCGTTTTATAATCACGATCGTTCCAACTACAATCCAGTAGCTGCTAAGTTAGCCGAAGATCGCACCTTGCAATTTTTGCAGCGGTCGTTGTAGGGTCAAATGGTGGGCACGGCACTTTGCCCACCTTAAATCTACTTAAGCTTTGTTATTTCTTTTCGCAATTCCACCAAATAATTCAATAATTGTTTTTGTGGCAATTTCGTGTAATCCTTTTCCAAATGATAAAATAATAACTTACGTACATTGTCATGAATGTGCTTATTCAGTAGTCCAAAAAAGTGTGGCGGGGTGATGAGAATCCATTGACTGTCAGCGTTATCTAAATGATTTAAATCCACTGCCAATTCACGAGCAAACTGGTCTGCCTCTACCTCTTTGGGGTCACTGGTATTTTCCAAAGCGCCATGCGCCGAATCGCGACTTATGTAATGACCGGGACGATCACTCACTAAGTCCATTCGTTTTGCACGGCTTTGCGGATGTTGGTATTCTTTTATTAGCGTCAATTTATCGCCTAAATGCTCTGCTTCATAGTGCTTAGCCTCGCTGGCATTTGCAATTAGAATTTGGATTTTTTTGTTACGAACTGACATTTTCTTCTCCCCTTCGGTAAATTCCTGTAAGTGTGGCTTCTCCCAAGGTATAGCGACGTACGGCGGTTCTCACCTGATCGGCAGTTACTCCAGAAGTTAGATCCAAGGCGCTGCTGAGTGCATACAGCGTAAATGTATAATGGTGTACCTTATTCGTGGGCGGCGGGCAAGGGCCATTGTATACGGAGCGTCCCCAGCTGTTACTTCCTTGTCTAACCACGGGCAAATTAGTGAGGTCTTGATTCCATTGTCGAGTAGTGCCGGGAATATTGAATACAATCCAATGCGTAAACACACCAGAAGGTGCATCCACATCTTCGACAATTAAAGCAAATGTTTGAGTTCCTGCTGGCACGTCTGTCCAATGCAAATCGGGCGCGGTGTCTTGACCATCACAGGTATAAACCTCTGGGATAAGTCCGCCTTCCGGGAAAGCAGAACTGGTTAAGTTTAATCCCAGCGCTGTTGTTGCGAAGGCAACCGCAGCTACCATGAAGATACCTGCGCTTATTTTTTTCATATTGATCTCCTTATCCTTGAATTATTTATTCGATTTGGCCGCGTGGTGACAGACAAAGCGGTCAATTTGATTGAGAATCTCATCCGTCGCCCGATTGGCGGCAATAACACCGCCGTAGGGGGTGTTTAATGGTGCCTCAATCGTACATTCAAAACGCCGTTGCGCAATGACTTCTTGACC
Source organism: uncultured Gammaproteobacteria bacterium (assembly GCA_963797335.1). Lineage (GTDB taxonomy): Bacteria > Pseudomonadota > Gammaproteobacteria > JAURND01 > JAURND01 > CAWCOU01. The sequence continues at coordinate 325,191 of CAWCOU010000008.1, forward strand.
GCCCCCGCCCAGTAATGTCGCCAATACAACCATATGAATATGGCTGGAGTTAGCTGTGAACTCTTGTTGTAACAGGATGAGCTGTGTATTTAACGCCAAATCAGCAGTGCCACCCGATGTCGGCGATGTCACCGCACGGAAACAACCGGTGTTTTGCAAGCTTTGCACTAACAGCGGTGTCATCATATCAGCCGGAGGGGAACTCCAGCGATTCTTAGAAAACGTACCATGCTCAAAATGTTTTCTCACGTAAATCATATCGGCCGTGTCAAAGCCGGGCACGGCATTGACGCTAGACACGGATATAACCGGGCCCTGTGGATTGGATTTCACCGTGGTTGAACCTAAATACGTTAAAGAATACGGTGTCACCGGCGGAGTCTTGACGGGCCCAAATAAAGAGCATCCGGTTAAATTCATGACCAATAAACTGCTGATAAAGAAATTAATCCATTTCATTCTCATGATTTATTCTCCTGGACCTTTGGGACCTGGTGCCTGACCCCGTATAAGCGAACTGGGGTTATTTTTTAAAGTATCCGCCACCTGTTGCAGATTACTGATCAGTTTATTGATATTACCCAATGTTTGCACGGTGCCAGGAACAGCTTGTTGGGAGATGGATTTCGCCAATGCTTTACTTTCCTGCAAAGTACCCGTGAGCTCTTTTATACTACTGCTGATATCTGCGCTATTATCAGCCAGACTCTTTGTTACCTTATCCAGATGCAATAAGGTGTTATGAATAGCCAAGCTATTCTCAGGGGTAAATAAAGTTCTAATCGTTTCTCTCACCTGTTTAAAATCAGCAGTGATCTCGTGCAAGGAATTACGCAATTCTGCTAAAACCGAAGGTGCGTAGGCAATGATGGGGTATTTATTGCCTGGTAAAATAGGAATTTTTGGCGCACTGACCGCGTTGGCCTGCAAGCCAATATAGCTCACGCCAGTAATGCCTTGTGGTTTTAACGTGGCCGTGGTGCTCTGATTAATGGGAGTGCCTTTTTCAATGCTCAACGTTAATAATACTTGCTTGGCATTACGCGGATTGACTTCAATATCATCGACATAGCCAACTTCCACACCATTAAATTTCACTGGCGCTTCAATCGTTAAACCCGAAACGGCTTCATCCATATAAACTTGGTAGATTTCATGCGGTTTGTATTGACTGGCCGAAAACCAGATAATAGCAATGACCAGTAAGGCAATGAAAAAAATAACGAAGGCGCCTACTATCGTGTAATTAGCCCTTGGCTCCATATTGCCCTCCTCTGTTGCCGCGTTCGCCATCAAAAAAAGCCTGAATCAATGGGTGCGGATGGTTAATCAACTTTGACATTGGCAACGCAGCCAATACCTTTCCTTCACCTAAAAAAGCCACACGATCGGCCACTTTCCAGAGAGAATCGACATCGTGTGTGACCATCACTACGGTTAAACCCAGTCCATCGCGCAGATGCAACAGTAATTCATCGAAGGCGCTGGCGCTTTGCGGGTCAAGACCTGAGGTCGGTTCGTCCAAAATAAGCAGTTCGGGATCCATAACAATGGCGCGAGCCAATCCAGCCCGTTTTTGCATGCCTCCGCTTAATTCGGACGGGAATTTTGCCCCCGTATCTATGCTTAACCCCGCCATGCTAATTTTCAAATTGGCAATTTGTTCTTGTAACTCATTCGGTAAGTCAGTGAATGTCCGTAAGGGGAATTTGACATTTTCTAATACCGTTAACGAACTAAATAAAGCACTGTGCTGGAATAATACGCCCCAACGATGCTGTATGGCTAATGCTTCACTCGGGCTGCAACGCGTTAATTCCGTGCCAAACACCTTGATGCTGCCGGCTGTCGGTCGTAATAACATCAGCAATGATCGTAGCAACGTGGTTTTACCGCTACCACTACCACCGACAATGGCCAAAATTTCTTGTTTATGCACCGTCAAATTAAGACCGGTGTGCACCCATTGTTTGCCCAGCCGATTTTTTAAACCACTAATTTGAATCAACGTAGCGGCCATTAGATATTCTGCCAAGGTAAAATAATGGAGAAAATGGCATCCGCAATAATAATCAAAAAAATGGCTTGTACCACACTTTTGGTGGTTTGGACTCCGACGCTATCGGCAGAACCGGAGACGCGAAATCCTTGAAAACAGCCTACACCCGCTATGATAACGGCAAAAAACGGCGCTTTGAGCAGGCCGTTTAAGAATGTACTGAGGTGAATAACAACGGGGAAACGCTCAAAAAAATTATAGAACGAAATATTAAGCATGTCCTTGGCAACAATCATTCCGCCCAATAAACCAAAAATATCAGCCCATATCACCAATAAAGGGACAGCGATGAGCAAGCCGGCAATTTTAGGTAGTACTAGTCGGTCTACCGGCGACAAACCCATGGTGCGAATCGCATCCACTTCTTCATTAATTATCATCGTACCAATCTGCGCAGTAAAAGCAGAGCTAGTACGAGCCGCGACAATGATAGCGGTAATTAACGGTGCAAACTCCTGTAATACGCCAATCCCTAATACGCTCACCACATAAATGCCAGCCCCATAGAATTTCAATTGCTGACCGGATTGGTAAGCTAATACCACACCTATTAAAAAGTTCAACATGCCGACGATGCCCAAGGCTTGAAATCCAGTGCTATCGATCACGTTGAGAAAACTAATCCATTGGAAGCGACGGGGCTTAAATACAGCCGAGCATGCTCTGACGATCACTTCACCCAGAAAAGTAACGAATTCTCCCGCTTGATGCGCTTTGGCTATGGTGGCACGACCAATGCGGGCTACCCTTGGCATTTTTTTTATGGCAGGTGCAGGTTTACCAGTATTGATAAGTTCATGTAATACTAATTCGATGAGGGATTGTTGCTCTGGATTAAAACCAGAGACCTGCACGTCTTTACCCTGTTGTTCCGCTTTCTCAATGAGCTGGGCTAATAACCAGGCCCCGGAACTGTCCAGTCTTCGTACATCTTCGCCACGAATATGTAGACTGCTCGCCAATTGCCTGGGTACCGCAGCCCATTTTTGCATAAGCGCGTGCAGGCCCGACATCGTCCATTCGCCGCTGCATTGCAGCTCTCGACCTCCGGATGCTAGGGTGAAACTGGCAGATATGGGTTTATGCATGTGCATAGCTCTACTAGGTTCCAGCCATTCTCGCTCAGTAGGCAAGATCAGCTGTGATTGTTAAGTAGCTTAGTTTTCAATCCTTGAATTAACTTGGCTATAGCCTGAGCACGATGACTGATTTGATTTTTTATAGCGGGGGGTAATTCGGCAGCGGAACAGCCATGAGTGGGTACGAAAAAAAGCGGATCGTAACCAAAGCCATTCGTGCCTCGTGGTTTATCTAAAATCCTGCCTGCCCAAGTGCCGTGACAGATCAAAGGGCTAGGATCACGCTCATGACGAAGCAAGGTAAGCACGCATTGAAAATGAGCGGCGCGTTCGTCTTCGGCCGCAGCGATTAGATCGCTGAGTAGTTTTTTGCAATTCAAGTTAAAATCAGCCTGAGGTCCGGCATATCGGCCAGAGATCACACCAGGAGCGCCATTCAAAATAGCCACTTCCAATCCTGAATCATCCGCCAGTGCCGGCAGCCCCGTATGCTTAGCCGCATTACGCGCTTTCAACAAGGAGTTTTCCACAAACGTAAGCCCAGTTTCCTCCACCTCAGGCACACCTAAATCCGATTGGGGAATAATGGCAATATGCATCCCGCCTAGAATTTCACGGAATTCCCGCAATTTACCTAGGTTATTGCTGGCCAATACTACAGCGGGTGGATTCTTGCCTGTCATGAGAATAACCCCTCGTTTCAATTACCACAGAATGCTAGGAGCGCGGGCGGCTCGCACGGTCTATGCCTATTTAAGGATTATATAGAAGGTGGTACTAAAGAGAAATATAAATCGTCAATGCTAGAATCGCATAGCCGGCATCGTGCCAAAAAGACGTGCTTTCTTAAATTATACGAATTGCCCGCAAATAACCCGGTCGTTCCCGGCAAAATCCGGATCATCCCTGACATGCCCGTAACCCAACGTAGTTAAATAATGAATCATCTCCAGTTTTTGCTCATACCCATGCTCCAAAAATAGCCACCCGCCCGAATTTAAATAATCACGCGCCTGGCGCGCGATTTGTTTTAATGCCGCAAAACCATTTTCATCAGCGACTAATGCGCCACGAGGTTCAAACCGCAAATCACCTTGTTCCAAATGACTATCCTGGGTATCAAGATAAGGCGGATTACTAACAATCGCATCATACTTCCCTTTAGGCAAGGCAAAACACCAATCCCCTCGATAAAAACCAACATTATGAATCCCCAAACCCTGCGCATTATCCATCGCCACCTCCAGTGCAGCAGAAGACTCATCACAAGCAAACAGCTCCCATCCCGGTCGCTCTCGAGCCAGCGCCAAAGCAATTGCCCCCGTACCAGTCCCCAAATCCGCCACCCTCTGACCCTGCTGAGGTAAAACCTCCAACACCCGCTCCACCAACAACTCTGTCTCAGGCCGCGGAATAAGCGTATCTTTCGTCACCCGCAAATTTAACGACCAAAACTCCCGCCCCCCCAACAAATAAGCCATCGGCTCCCCCCGAACCCGCCGTCGAACTAACTGCAGATAAGATTCCAATTGATCAGTACTCAGCTCCCGCTCCGAATAAGCAAAAACAACCGTACGCGAACATTGCAAATAATGAGCCAACAACAACTGCGCCTCTAAGCGAGGATTCTCGCTATATTGAAGTAGTTTATTTGTTAGTTCCAGCGCAGTAGCATAATTCATAAGTGGCAATAAAAAACTTTAATTCTACGTCGTTTTGAGTCGTTAAAAGAGATAGAAGTACTGCCCAAGTAAGCATGAAGTATCCCAGGGGCTGGCTGCAGACCTTCTAATTCAGGGAGGAATTAGAGAGCTACACGGACGTATTCATGCGTGTCTGCAGCCAGCCCCTGGGATACTTCATGCGCGAATTGGCACCCCGGCAGCCCACGCTCCCAAGATAATTACTCCCCAGCCATTTGCGCCAACAAATCAGCATGGTGCTCACGAATCAGCGGATCAATCACCTGAGACAACCCACGACCCTCCATCACCTCATCCAAATTATACAAAGTCAAATTAATCCGATGATCCGTAATACGCCCCTGCGGAAAATTATACGTACGAATACGCTCAGAACGATCACCCGTACCGACAAGATTTCGCCGCTGCTCACTCTGCGCCCGCTGCTGCTTCTCCTGCTCGCTCGCCAACAACTTCGCATTCAGCAAACTCATCGCTCGAGCCCGATTCTTATGCTGCGACCTCTCATCCTGACATTCCACAACCGTCCCCGTTGGCAAATGAGTAATGCGAATAGCCGACTCCGTACGATTCACATGCTGACCACCCGCCCCAGAAGCCCGAAACGTATCCACCCGCAAATCCGCCGGATTAATTTGAATCGCATCTATCTCTTCAATCTCCGGCAAAATCGCCACCGTACAAGTCGAGGTATGAATACGCCCCTGCGACTCTGTCAACGGCACCCGCTGCACACGATGGGCACCCGACTCAAATTTCATTTGCGCGTAAACATTTTTCCCCATAATTCGACTAATTACTTCTTTATAACCACCGTGCTCACCCACACTCTCCGACAATATTTCCAACTGCCAACCCTGGTTTTCAGCGTAACGCGTATACATTCGCAACAAATCACCAGCAAAAATAGCCGCCTCATCACCACCCGCTGCGGCACGAATTTCTAAAAAAATGTTGCGTTGATCGTTAGGGTCGGGGGGGATCAGTAAAATCTTTAACCTATCTTCTAATTCCACCAATTGCGCCTGTCGCTCCCGCACCTCTTCCTCTGCCAATTGTCGCAATCCCACATCCGCTTCTTGCAGTAAATTTTCGGCATCCGCTAATGCTCGCTCGGTTGCTTGATAGTCATGGAAGCAATCGGCAATCGGCGTCAATTGCGCATATTCTTTGGACAGTGCGCGAAAACGCGTTTGATCGGCAATCACATCGGATTCACTCAATAAATGCCGCAATTCTTCATGCCTGGAGGTCAGAGCAGCCAGCTTGTTTTCTAAGGTCAATTTTTTCATAACAGTGAACAAGAACCCATGGTTTAAGTGGCAACGTCTCTACTACAAACCTGCAAACCTTTTCGATAACAGAGAATAGCCGTGGCTTTCTCATTCAACTGTTCCAATGTTTCACCGAGCATCAAGCTAATTTCAGGATTGGGCTCTTTTGACAAACTACTCTCCAAATAACTACGGGCCTTACCCCATAATTTATGGCGGAAACATAATTTACCCAGGCAATAAAGTACGTCTGGATTATCCGGAAATTGTTGCAGCCACGCTTCAGCCCGCGCAATTTGTTTAGCAGGATCGGCACTGACCACATCTGCGTAATGCCTTAATAACATTTTGTCGGGGCTAGTTTTTAATGCCGTCTTTAATAATTTTTCCGCTTTTTCCGTTTGACCGTGTTGGAATAAGGTCTCGATATAAATACTCAACAGCACTGGATTTTCTTGAACAGCGCTCGGCATCTTTTTCCACACATTTTCTACCGCTGTTAAATTGCCCGTTTCTTTGGCCTGAGTTAATACGACTTGGTATACTCGTTGTTGCAAATGTTCCAACGCTTCCGGCGTTAATGCTTGCCTTTTTTGAAGTCTGGGCAGCAACTCTTGCAGCTTATCCCATTCGTGCAGCGCCAGGTAAACCTTGCTTAATTCTCGTAATACCAGCGGGCTGTTGGGCAATTGACGTTCCAAGCGAGTGATATTCTCGCGTGCAGCTTCCCATTCCTCACTTTTAATTTGCCAGCGCACCTGCAATACATCTAAACTTAATTGCTGCGATTTTTCGGTTTGTTGTCGTGCTTTCGCCAAATATTTATTTCGACAGGCATAATCATTTTGACATTGGGCTGCTTTTGCCGCACCCAGATAAGCCAACACCGGTTGAGGTACTTTAGGGGTGGCTTTGGTAAATATTTTTTCTGCCTGGGGCCATTTGGCCATCAATGAGGCGCCTAAACCTTGCAGCATCAAGCGATCGTATTTTTTTCGGTTGCGTTTTTGATCCCAATTTCGATAACGCGCCGGTAGGTGGTAAGTGCCGCGCAAGAGTCGAATCAAGCCATACAATAAAAACACAAAGAGAATGATGGCTAAAATAGCCAACCATAAGGTCATTTCTATGGTGGTATGATTGAAACTGATGAGCACATACCCGGCGTGATTATGAATGAGCACACCAACCCACACGGAAATGAGTAATACGATAAAATATAAGACCAGTTTCTTCACAAACAGTTACTCTGTGGTGGTTAACTTTTCCATGGCATTTAAACTATTTGCCAAATCGGGTACTGCGGGATGAATGTTAATTGCCTTTAGGGCATTTAACTGGTTGTTCAAACTAACGACATTAGACTGATTAGCCGCATAATAGCGAGTGATCCAATCCATGGCTTGTTGTAAGCTGGCTTGGTAAATCTGTGGTTGTCTGTGCAGCACCGCCCATTGCGCCATACTCAGTTGTGTCTGGATATTAGTGACGACAAATGCATAATAATCGGGTGGCAATAAAGGTTGGGCAGCAGGGACATTGTAATGAATAACCACTAAATTCCTAAGGCTTTGCCAGATCTGCTCACCCACTTCTTGCGTTCGCGCCAACCAATACTGCGATGTGTTAGGGGTAATTTGGGTCGATTTAACCACAACCGTCGAAGGTTTAGGCTGTGGCACGCGTGGTAACTTCGCGATTTGCTGACTAATGGCATTAATTTGTAACACAATGCCAGCCGTATCTACTGGCGTGATTGCCTGTAACGCCGCTATATCCGTGGCCAATGCGGTTCTGGCTTTAATAATGTCTGGGCTGGATAGGTCTTTTAAGCGTTCATCGGCATTCTGGAGTAACTGACGAGCCAATAAGACGTTATTATCGAAATTCAAATTGAAAATGGCGAGCTGCACCAAGTATCTGGCTTCGTGTAATTGCCAATCCTGGGTTTTTTCTTCGGTGCGGATAGTCAGCTGTTGAATCTGATTCTGAGCTGCATTTAATACATCGTTTTGTTGACGTTGATTGAGCTGCGCCTGTGCTACTGATTGCGTTATTTTCGCCAATTGGTTGTTGGTTTTTTCTTGCTGTAATTGCTCATTATTCCATAAATAAGCTAAACCCGCCAAGCTGGCTAACACTAGCAGCAAAGCAATCACCGCCAAAATCATCGCCCAAGTCGATTTTTTGGGCGGCGGCGGAATCGTCTCCGAAGGCATGCTGTGCATAGGATTGACCGCCTCATCCGCGGCAGCAGAAACTTCGGACTTCTCTGGCATTTCTTGCATAATTAAATTAACTCCAATTTCGCGAAGTGAACCACTAACCATTTTGTCCCTGAGGCAAAGCGCACTTCAACCCGCGCGTGTGGGCCATTGCCTTCATGATTCAATATCACGCCTTCGCCGAAATGGGGATGGCGAACGCGTTTGCCTAAGGGTAACCCCAGATCATCGTCAGGCGCCGATAATCGTGGCGAAAAACGGATGGGCCGCGAGACACGGGCTTTACCCTGCACTTCGACTAAAAAACCAGCCGGAATTTCGCGGATAAACCGTGACGGCCGTTGACGCATTTCATGTCCATGTAAAATGCGATTATCACTGTAGCTCAGGCATAATTTTTGCATGGCCCGGGTCATGCCAACATAGCAAAGGCGCCGTTCTTCTTCTAATTTTAAGGGATCTTGGCTTGATAAACCATGGGGAAATAAGCCTTCTTCCATGCCGGTCATAAATACCAATGGAAATTCTAGGCCTTTGGCAGCATGTAAGGTCATTAAATGCACACTGTCCGCAGAACTATCCGCTTGATAATCACCGCTTTCCAGTGACACGTGGCTTAAGAATACCAATAAGGGTGAGAGGTCTTCGGTTTCTGCATTCGTTTCCGCTGAAAATTGGTGAGCGGCGTTGACTAATTCTTCTAAGTTTTCTACACGTGATTGTCCTTTTTCGGAACGATCTAGTCGGAAGTGTTCAAAAAGACCACTGCCATCCAAAATGGTTTGGGTCTGCATCGCTAAATTTAAGCCTTCGATGTTAGCCGCTAATTTTTCAATTAATTGCAAGAAACCCTGCACCGCCGTGCGCGCCCGGGTGGCTAAGGCATTGCCTTCAACTAAAAATGTCGCCGCATTCCACAAGGAGGTCTGACGATCTCGAGCGCATTCGCGCAATGCCGTTAATGTGCTTTCGCCAATGCCACGAGTGGGCATATTGACGACTCGATCAAAAGCACCATCGTCATCGCGATGGCTCACCAAGCGTAAATAAGCTAAACCGTCTTTAATTTCCGACCGATCAAAAAAGCGTAGACCACCGTAGATTCGGTAAGGCATGTCGGCATGAATGAAGGCTTCTTCCAAGACCCGGGATTGCGCATTGGAACGATACAAAATAGCGACCTCATTGCGCAAGCCACCTTCATCTACCCATTGTTGAATTTGATTGACGACAAAACGGGCTTCGTCCCGGTCGTTATACGCAGCATAAACACTGATAGGCTCACCCTCTTTGCCATCTGTCCAAAGATTTTTACCTAAACGATATTCATTATGGGCAATCACGGCATTGGCTGCGTTTAAAATGAGCGCCGTGGAGCGGTAGTTTTGTTCTAAACGGATGGTCTGAACCGAGGGAAAATCTTTAATAAAATGTTGCAAATGTTCAACGCGAGCGCCTCGCCAACTGTAGATAGACTGGTCATCATCGCCAACCATCATTAATCGCGTGTGCTCTCCAGCTAATTGTTGTAGCCATTGGTATTGAATTTGGTTGGTATCTTGAAACTCATCGACCAAAATATGCAGAAAACGTTCTTGATAATATTGACCCAACGAAGGGTTTTTATTGAGCAATTCATACGAGCGCAGCAATAACTCGGCAAAATCCACCAGGCCACCGCTTTGACACACTTCCTCGTAATGTTGGTAAATGCGTTGTTGTGTTTTGGTAAATGCATCACGAGCGTTACCTAATGCGGCTGGGCGAACCCCTAACTCTTTCTGATTATTAATGAACCATTGTACTTGCTTCGGGGGCCAACGAGCTTCATCCAGATTTAAATTTTTCAGCACTCGCCGTATTAAGCGATATTGGTCATCGCTATCGATGACTTGAAAATTCTGCATCAACCCTGCTTCTTGCCAGTGTTGGCGCAGCATCCGATGCGCCATGCCATGAAAAGTACCCACCCATAGCGATTGCATGGGTAATTTGAGCACTGACTCAATGCGACCACGCATCTGAGCAGCCGCTTTATTAGTAAACGTAACCGCGAGGATGCGTTCTGGGGGCACGCCCTCATGTGCAATCAGCCAAGCGATGCGGTAAACCAAGACCCGAGTTTTACCGCTGCCAGCGCCAGCCAATACCAGCAAATTCTCAGCAGGCGCAGTGACTGCGGCATATTGTGGCTCGTTGAGCGCTTCAAGGTTTAGTGTATTTGTCATAGTGGGCATTGTACCAGCGATGCCCGCTGAAAAAATAGGGGGAATTTTTTTATCTCAGCGTGCAGCCATTGTCACGAAATGAAAAAAGCGCGTAGGAGCACGGTCAGCTTGCCCGCTTGTTTGCCAGTGGTTAAAGCTGCAGGCAAGCTGACCATGCTCCCTGGGAAGGCTTACAGCAAAAGAGTGGTCAATCAGCCAATTTTTACTAAATTTTAGCATCTTCTACAGGGGCACGGCCGCGCTTGTGAGGTTTTGGCTTGCCAATATCTGTTTTCTGGAAAAGGCCCCCTCATCTACTATACTAATAGAGTGGACAAAATTTAAGCACCTATAAAAAAATTCGATCATTTTAAGGTAAGGGATAACAATAATATTTTCGTATCACTTTATATGTATTCGAATAATTTGAAATTTTACAGTTGTGGCATAGACACCATAGGATTCCTTTTCAATCTCAACCAACTTAGGAGAAACACCATGAAACCTAACAAACTCAACCCAAAAAACCCACAAATGGACAAACCAAACAAACCAGTTAATCCTCAAGAGCGAGACCCACAAAAAATTGATCGTGGTCATAACTTGCCTAAATAATAATTTTAATATTGGATAATTAGTTACGGAAGACAATACCTTGGCCACTTCAAAATGGTGACATTTTGAAGTGGCTTTTTTTATGATTCAGAAAAAATTATTCCTTGTCTTTTAATGCTCCCCTCCCATACAAATTTTTTATTTTCTCAAAAATAAGCCCGGCATTCTTTTACAAATTAGCAATACCGTATTTTTATTTCAAAATAGCGGAACACATCCCCATATTGCTTCAGCAAAAAAATCTGCTTGCCATTGTCATCTGGACTCACCAGGAATGGTTGAACACACGCAAAAAACCACAACAACGATTGCAATCCAAATTAGCAATTACACACATCCTCTATGAATATGGTTTTAGCAAAGATGCGTTTGTTGATTTACTCTGCTTTATTGACTGGACACTAGCTTTGCCTGCTCCATTTGAGATACAATATACCCAATATATTAAAGAGCTTGAGGAGAAAAAAAGCATGAGTTACGTTACTTCATTTGAACGAATTGGTATAGACATAGGAATGTCCAGAGGGAGAGCTCAAGGGAAAAAAGAAGGCGAACTCCTGATAGTTTCTAATCTGTTCCAACGTCGCTTTGGAAAAATACCTCATCATCTTCAAGAGAAATTAAATTCTGCAACCCAACAACAATTACTGTACTGGAGCGAAGCCTTGTTGGACGCAAAAACAATAGAGGATATTTTTCTTTGATTAATGGGAGCGAGAGAATATCTTCCTAACAGCCCCAGAAAATAACTCTATTGAATAAATTTTATACAGCCATGCGATACTGTGTTGTCGTTTCGCACAATTTAAGCGGTTTGTAATTCTTTAGAAACTCAAAGGTGTTTTCGACATTTTGATACGAAGTATCCCAAAAAATGATACTACACGAAATATCCAGTAAATTTTTTGCTTTTTCCATACGATCTCCCGGCTTTACAAACTTAATAACCTCATGTGCAATTTCTAGTTTCGGCAGTTGAATGTTTGCCACTTTGCCAATTATTTTTGGAAAGTTCAGAAATCCAGCATACATATTTTTTTTCGCCACCTTAACAGACTGGCTCATACCCATTTGGATGCGATAATTTGTTTCTTCAATATTTATGTCAAAAAGTTTTTCGTACACTCGCGTAATTAAAGCACCACCCGTTCTAGCACCTATTTCAAGGAATATAATCTCTTGATCTTTCTTTACAAAAACCTCCATATGATATGCGCCATCGGGGCATTTTAATTTAGAAAATGTCTTTTTACAGAATGCTTGTAATTTATTAAACAGCGCTTTGTCCTTTATGGGTATGCTGCCCACCGGCTTGCCTTCAAAGAATCTGGCCAAGGCGAAACTGCATTTTCCAACCATAAAAAAATGGATATCACCACTGATTATCATCGCATCGCAATGAAACAGCTCACCTTGAACATATTCGTCAATTTCAAATTCATACTCATGACACGCTATTTTATTAACCAGTGCCCGCAGCGCATTCTTATCAGCTACGTAATGCGTTTCGACGCTACTGACCAGATCCACTGGCTTAGCAAACATTGGGAAGTTTAATGCATTAATTAGGGTATCGAGGTAATCTTCTTTATTCCTCGCGTATTCTATTTTATCCAGCGGCATAAATTTATGTGTTTTTATATCATTGTGCAGCCTTTCTTTCGAAACTACTTTATTTACAAACGGTAATAGAGTGTCTACACTATGACCGGGAATATGGTATTTTTCCCGCAGTCTCGCGCATGTTAATTGCGCACTATCTTCATTGGTCAAAAGCCTAATATTTTCAGAACCATATATCATCAGGTAGTTTTGTATTATTTTTTCCACTTCCTGCTGGTTGATTTCGTGAAAATCGCGCGAGATTTCATAAACCGCCTCGAAGCAATACCTGTTCTTAACGCTTAGCTCCTGCAAGCAATATTTACTACCCAATAACACCATTTTGTGCTTACTGGGATCATAAAGCTTTGAAAAATCGGATTTTATATAAATTACATTGTACAAAAAAATATAGAGAACCATAGCCACCACCCCTTTCTATGTTGTCACCGGGAGCACCGGCGAAACCACTGTTTTTATTATTTTTATGCATTAAAATACCATTCCTGGCATAAGGCTCATATTTTATATTAAATAAGAGAGGCTTCCTATTCCTTATGATTTCAGAATATACTGTCCATTGCAATACCGTATAACCATTAGATCTGAGCACCACCTCATTAAGGAAGATTATATGAAACAACTAACTATAAAACAGGCCAACATGTCTTATTGGGATGAGGGGAAAGGTCACCCCATTCTGTTTGGACACAGTTTTTTATGGGATGCGAACATGTGGCAGGCGCAAACCGCGTTTCTTAAAAAGAAATTTCGCTGCATTGTTCCTGATCTATGGAGTCACGGTCAATCAGACCCATTACCCAATGATGCCTATACTTTAGAAACTGTCGCCGATGATTACTGGCAGTTTTCCCAGTCCCTTTCGCTACCCAAATTCGCAGTAGTAGGACTTTCGGTCGGCGGCATGTGGGCGGCACATTTGGCACTGGCTCATCCTGAGGCAGTTTCGGCGTTAGTATTAATGGATACTTATGTCGGTGATGAGCCACCCTTGCCAAAAAACACTTACTTGGCTTTGCTCGATGAAATGGCTTGTGATAATAAAATATCATCCACTCTTGCGCAGAAAATAATACCGTATTTCTTCGCCAAAGAGACTTCAAAAGAACAACCCGAGCTAATCGAGCGATTTCATGAACGTTTGTTATCCACCCCTTCTGAACACATCGCTGGAAAAGTCGCCCTCGGCAAAGCTATTTTTAATCGTCAATCTTTATTAGAAAAACTGTCCGAAATTTGCGTTCCTACGCTTATCATTGTCGGAGAGGAGGATTTACCCAGGCCGCCCAAGGAAAGCAAAGAGATGGCGGCATTGATTCCTAATGCACAATTAGCGATTATTCCCAAAGCCGGGCATATTTGCACAGTAGAACAACCGGATAACGTCAATCAGCTATTGCATGAATTTTTATCTGTTCATAGCTTAGCTGATTAATTATTTACTTAGTCAGAAGAAGTAGTTTCTTATATGATTGCCAAATTTTTAATTTTTTCGATGTCTGATTTGTTGATAACGGTTAAGTAAGAGGGGATTTCACAGTCCAGAACTTCGCCCGACAGCAAATAGAGTCGGGTGAAGCCCAGTTCATCTAACTTGTTGGCAATGTCTAAACCCTTAACCCGAGTGCCTTGAAAATTATTATCTAAAAATACTTTTTTGTTTTTGGGATATTTCGCTAATTCTGCTAGAAAACGATGGGGATCACGATATTGCGAAACGGTTTGTCCTGAAAAAGCAAAAGAAATTAAGACGTTCACATAGTTTTCATCATCATCAACAATAATGGCGTCCACACTCTCTACGCTTTCCCCAGTTTTACTATGATCATTATTTCCCTGAATTTCAATTTTTACATCCGAAGCCAATTGCTTGGGCAGAATCTTAGTATTTGTCGCCATTGCCTGCGCACGAACTGTCGGATCAGCATAATGACTGGTTACCAATACGGCGCGCTGTATTTTACTTTCTGCAACAATATTTAGACCGGTTAAATCCTGTTTTAATAACTCATAATCCGTTAATAAAAAGATTTTACTCTTATCTTTTGATTGATTAACGAATGTTAAAACTTCAGAACCACTGGTATAATGTTGGATTGTTAACGACGGTGTTTTCTGGAGAATCGCACTAAATCGAGCATCCCACGCTCCATGGATAGAGACATCATCGTCCAGTATAATGACGATATCATCGGCATTAATCAATAACTTCTCAGCAATCCAGGACGGTGTCTGGTGACGAGGGAACGCCATGGTCATGCGAGTGCCTTCCCCTACTTCCGACTCAATGATTAACCGACCGTGACTCTCCCGAGCAGTTTCTTTGACTTGCAATAAGCCAAATCCATGTCCAGAAACTTTGTCTTGGGTTACTGTCACATCGCCATCTATCATTTGAATGAGATGGTCTGACATGCCTTTACCGTAATCGATCACGGTAAGCTTTACCTGTTCATCCGCCACATCTACTTTCAAGTCCACTTTAATAACCGATTTTTCTTCGTATGCTTCCACTGCATTATTAATAAGATTCGATAAAGCTCGCTGGACGTCCGCTTCCTTAGCATAAATAAAACAAAAAATGGCTTCAGGGGATATATCACACTCCAACTTTATCGATAAATCCGCGTATTGTAATTTTTTCTCTGCCATTAACTGACAAATTAACATCGAAATTAAAATAGCGCTGGTCTGCGATGCCAGCGACTTTGAATGGGTGTCCCCAGGTTGATATTCATAGAGTAGATTGTTGGCAATATCTTGAATACGTATAGCTGCTTCTCGTAATGCGATGCGCTCTTTTTCTGGAATTTCCGGGCAAGATCTGGCCAGCATCAACAGACTTGCTGCCGGCGATCGAATGTCATGCGCCACTTGAGCGGCAATTTTTAGTAGACGATCCCTTTCTTTTTTAACCTTCTCTTCTCGCTGGGTTACCGCGGTGATATCCATGGCAAAACCAAGCAAACCAATCACCTCGCCGTTTTGATCATGAATAGGTGATTTCTGGGAATGATAAAACCGCTCGCCATTCGGCGTAATAATCCTTTCCGCAAACACTAAAGGTTTATCTTCTTTCATGATTTGCTGATCGACGACATCAATTGCCTCTGCGGATGGTCGATCATCCAAAATTTCATAAATATCTTTTCCGATAAACTCTACGGGTGATCGAAAACCGAAACCGGCGGCCTGATTCTGATTACCACCTTGGTATTTACCCTTTTTATCTTTCCAGTAGACGTAAGGCAACGTGTCAAATAACAGTTCTAAAATGTTATAGTATTTTTCCATATTCACACATTTAATTTTCATTATCCCGACCCATCCCTAGACTGAGGGGAAGTGAATGGCAAATTCACCACCCTTATCACCCATTTGATATTGTATATCCCCTCCTCGTTGCATCAATGCTAGCTTACAAAAACCGAGCCCTGGAACAATTTTATCGGTTGTTTTTAAAAAGAATTGTTCGAATATTTGTTTGGCCTGCTCTTTTTCTGTCATTGCGCTATTTCTAAAATATACCATATTTTTATTATTATCGGCACTAGTATGAATATAGATTTCACCCTTCCCGGCCTGTTGGATCAATTTTATCGCATTAGCTAGTAATTGTTCAAACAGGCATTCTACAAATAGTGGGGTGAAATGAAAATGAAAATCACACTTAACATCTAAATGGAGGCTCGGGCGTTGAATTTCATTGGCAAAAGACTGTTTTTGCAGAGCTGATCTAAGCACGTGCTTTATGGATAACTCGGTGATTTCGGGTGAATTAGAAGATAATTGTTTATAAAATGTCGGCAGCAACTGAAAGAATTCGAAGATGTGATTAATATTATCTCCGGTGGCAAACATCAAATTCGCTTTCGTGTCTTTTAGGGTATCGGCACGCATCGGCTCTTCCTCTAGCAAATGATGCTCTACAGCCAATTGATAACCAGAAATTAATTTGGATAGTATATTGTTAACATTGCTGCCAGCCATACGTGTAACCACTAATGGCGTGGTCAAATCATGAATGATGCAGGCGATCATTCTTGACCAAAGTTGACTTAATTGATCTAGCTTATTTACGGGGATTTCTTGATTTATGTTATTTGTCATTATTATTCCCTCCAGTATCTACTTGCCCGTCATTAAAATTTTTTACGCCATCCTAAAAACTACACGTCATCCCGAGCGCAGCGAGGGACCTCCTGAATATGGCACAATACTTAACATGGAGTGTTTGTTAGCTTAATAAATTTTCACGTGTCTTTTAACAAATATTCAATCGTGCCACATTTAGGAGATCCCTCGCTACGCTCGGGATGACGTAGAGAGATTGTGCTACATTCAGGAGGTCCCTCGCTACGCTCGGGATGACGTGGAGCGTTGGGGATGACGTGGAGCGCTTGAGGTGGAGATGGATCTACTCCTGGCTCTCCAAGCGTAATACGCCCGAATTATAATCATACGCAAACAATTCCGCGTAGCGCCCCCAATCGATCACAATTTCCAGCACTTCACCCGCCGCATCTTCGCTGAGGTGGTCTTCTAATTCTCGTAAAAAGCGATCTTCCGACGCACGGTGCCCCGGGCGTTCGTCTAAAACCCGACGAATATGTCGCGCCAGTGGTACGTATTTCATTAAGTGCGCCGCAAAAATTTGCTTGCGTTCCAGTATATCGGCTTCAATAAATTGTCGACCGGCACGAGTCAACTCAATATCACCTTTTGAAACATCGGCGAAACGAAGAATTTCCAGCGCTTCCGTCATCAAGAATAATTTATCGACATCCAAATTCAGATCATTGGCCAGTTCAGGCAAGTCGACTTTTTGCTGATATTCTGGCGAATTCAAGGTGTCGAGAAATCCGGTCAACTCGGATATACCGACTTTAGGCAGGCGATAACCGATGCCGGTGGGCTTGTGTTTAGCACCATGTCCTAACGTTTGCTCTAGCGATGTGGTCATCAATGTATAGATTTCGTCAACCACGCCGCGAATTTTTTCATCTTCACTATCGCGTGGTTGTGGTAAATCAACGACAATTTCGCCCCGAATTTGACCGGGATTGCTGCTGAATACTAAGATCCGATCAGCCATCAAGGCGGCTTCTTCAATGTTATGCGTTACCAATAGAATCGATCGAATATTGGTTTTCTTATCTTGCCACAAATCGAGTAAATCATTGCGCAGATTATCAGCGGTGAGCGCATCAAGTGCCGAAAAAGGTTCATCCATTAATAATACTTCGGGATCAACTACTAACGCACGCGCAAATCCCACGCGTTGTCGCATACCACCGGATAACTCCTTAGGATAGGCAGACTCAAAACCGTCCAGGCCAATAACATCAATGGCTTTTAATGCGCGCTCACGGCGAACCGCTCTGGAAATACCTTGGGCTTCTAAACCCAATTCCACATTTTGCAAAACCGTGAGCCAAGGAAATAAAGCGAAGCTCTGAAACACCATGCTCAAGCCACGCACAGGTCCACGCACCGAATCGCCACGATAAAGCACTCCCCCGGCCGAAGGACGGGTGAGTCCGGCGATAATTCGTAATAATGTCGATTTGCCAGAACCGGATTTACCCAGCAAAGCAATGATCTCTCCTTCGCGCAGGGTAAAATTCAAATTATTCAACACGAGCAAATCCTGGTAATCGCTTTTTTTAAACGATTTACAAATACCATTGATTTCGATTAATGCCGAAGAAGTCATTGTCATACCATCATTTGCTGGCAACTAAAAGTGCTGACCTGAGAATCTATAGGGCTTCATAACTTAAAACGCTCTTTAGCTAAGCGATATAAAGGTCGCCATAATACTCGATTAATAATTAATACATAGATACACATAATGGCAATACCCAATGCCAGCCGTGGAAAATCACCTGAGGTGGCCTGTTGAGTAATATAGGCACCGATACCCGTCGCTCGCAGTTGAGTATGCCCCCAACTCACCACTTCTGCAATAATACTGGCGTTCCAGGCACCCCCAGCGGCGGTGATCGCCCCGGTGACATAATAGGGAAAGATTCCTGGCAAAATCAAACGTCGCCACCATAACCACCCCCGCACATTGAGTGAGCTGGCCGCCTGTCGTAAATCTTTGGGAATGGCCGTGGTACCTGCGATCACATTAAAGGCAATATACCATTGCGAACCCAGAATCATCAGCGGTGAAGTCCAAACATTGGTATTTAAAGCATATGTCACAATAATGATGACGGCAACGGGATAAAATAGATTCACTGGAAATGAGGCTAAGAATTGAATAATGGGTTGAACCGTGTTAGCCACTCGTGGCCGTAAACCGATCCAAACACCCAAGGGTATCCAGATAACAGAACTCAATAGAATGAGAATGAGCACTCGAAACGCCGTAATGAAGCCATACCATAAAACATGGCCTATTTCCTGCCAATGCACGGTCGCCAAAACAAACTGGGCTAAAATAATTAACGCCACAATCAACACGGTTGTTAAAAAGAAATACCAACCTGGAATCAAGTAAGATCGCCAACGCTTAGGTTGATAATCTGACGATGACGTCCCCGTTTTTCTAAATAACCGTATATTGATCAATGAATCGGCGAATCGATTAAATAATTCATTACTGCGTCGTAATAGTTTTGTGCGTTGAAATAAACGTACTAGCCAAGAATGACTCTGTTGCTCCTCACCTATCTGCTCAAACTTAAATTTATCAATCCACTCACTCAACGGACGAAATAATAATTGGTCGTAAATTAAAATAACGACAAACATCGCCATAATAGCATAACAAACAGAGAGGATATCGGCGTGCTCTACTGCCAACGCGATGTAGGAGCCAATGCCAGGCAAGGTAATGTTCTGATGATTTACTGAGATCGCTTCCGATGCGACCACAAAAAACCAGCTGGCCGACATCGACATCATGGCATTCCAGAGTAAGCCCGGCATCGCAAAAGGCACGTCTAACCGCCAAAAGCGCTGCCAACGCGAGAGTTGGAAAATGCGCGCCGCTTCAATCAAATCCTCCGGCACATTGCGAAGACTTTGATAAAAACTCAGGGTCATATTCCATACTTGTGCCGTAAAAATGGCAAAGATGGCCGCACATTCCGGACCCAATAAACTGTTAGGGAATAAGGCAATAAAAGCGACTACCGTAATTGAAAGATATCCCAATACGGGCACTGACTGCAGAATATCAATGAGTGGAATCAGTAATCGTTCAGCATGGCTACTTTTGGCGGCAGCCGTACCGACAGTAAAGGTGAATAATAAGGAGCACAGCAACGCCAACGCCATGCGCAAGACACTGCGAAACCCATAATACGGTAAGTATTCGGGATTGAGTGATATGGTGATGGGTTGCCCCAGGTGGTATGGGGTCACCATGCCGCGAGCTCCCCAACCCAGCAAGACAATAATAGCTAGCACTAGGCAAACAGCGACAAAATCCCAATAATTAGGATAACTCCACCCCTTGAGATCGATTTTGGCGGAGGTCCATTTGGCAAAAATTGGCACAGGGCAATCTCAGCGTTATTCTTTCTGATTTTTCCGAACTAATCACTACAGTATGCTGTGGCCTTTCATCAAGACAGCCATTCATTCAGCACCGCATAGGTAGGCTCCAACCCAACACGATCCAAAGAAGAAAACAATTGCACCGAGATTGACCCAGGATACGATAATAATTCATGTTCCACTTGCCGCAGCGCACTGGATGCAGCGCCATGACTCAGTTTGTCTGCTTTCGTCAGCAAAATATGAATCGGCAACTGGCACTGACTGGCCCAAAGAATAACCTGTTGGTCTGATTCTTTCAAAGGATGCCGTATATCCATAATCAACACCAACCCTTTTAAAGATTCGCGTGACTCCAGGTAATGGTCGACGAGTTCTTGCCAGCGTTGTTTGACTTGCAATGGTACTTTGGCATAGCCATAACCAGGCAAGTCGACTAAACGATGTTCGGCATCCAGGCCAAAAAAATTAATCATCTGCGTTCGACCCGGAACTTTACTGCTGCGCGCTAAGCCTTTAATTCCGGTGATGGTGTTAATAGCGCTTGATTTTCCCGCATTCGAGCGGCCGATGAAAGCGACTTCACTACCCTTATCGGGTGGCAATTGCTCCAACGAAATGACACTCAGCATAAATGATGCATTGTGGTAAAGCGATTTGGGTAAGTTCATGGGTATGGGTGTCGTTAGTTGACTCGCGGATCGAGTTCACCTGCGTGATAGCGCTGCGCCATTTTTTCTAATGAGCAGACTCGAATTTTTCCAGCATTTCCTGCCGCACCAAATGCTTCATACCGTGCTTTACATATCTCAGTCATTGCTTTAGTCGATACACCTAAATACTTGCGCGGATCAAATTCAGAAGGGTTTTCACTCATATAACGGCGGATAGCCCCCGTCGCTGCCAGCCGCAAATCCGTATCAATATTAATCTTACGGACACCGTGCCGAATGCCCTCTTGGATTTCTTTTACTGGCACACCGTAGGTTTCGTGAATATCACCACCAAATTCGTTAATGACGGCCAACCAATCCTGGGGTACCGATGAAGAACCGTGCATCACTAAATGCGTATCGGGAATACGGGCATGAATGGCTTTAATGCGGTCAATAGCCAAAATATCACCGGTAGGCGGTCGGCTGAACTTATATGCACCATGGCTAGTACCTATGGCAATGGCCAATGCATCCACTTTCGTGGCTTTAACAAATCGTGCGGCTTCATCCGGATCAGTCAGCAACTGATCGTGCGAAAGAATGCCTTCTGCTCCAGAACCATCTTCGTCACCGGCCCGGCTTGTTTCCAATGAACCCAGGCAGCCTAATTCCCCCTCCACAGAAACACCGCCAGCATGAGCCATAAACACGGTTTTCTGAGTGACATCGACATTGTATTCGAAGGATGAAGGGGTTTTCATATCCGCTTCCAGAGAACCATCCATCATCACCGAGGTGAAACCTAATTGGATGGAGCGCTGGCAAACATCCGGAGCGGAGCCATGATCTTGGTGCATACAAATGGGGATGTGTGGCCATTCTTCGACAGCGGCCACGATGAGCTGCCGGATAAATGCAGCACCTGCGTATTTACGTGCCCCAGCCGAGGCCTGAATAATGACTGGGCTGTCAGTCGCATCCGCCGCCAACATGATGGCACGGATTTGTTCGAGATTATTTGCATTAAACGCCGGCACACCATAACCGTGTTCCGCCGCGTGATCCAGCAACTGACGCAAAGAGATAAGAGCCATAGTAGCTACCTTTTTATAGTGAGTAATCAATGTAAGTGGGGCCGAAGTATACCTAAACTTGATCGTTAAATCACCTACCCGGCAAATCCCACTGTTTGCTTCCTGTGGTCACGCCCCTTTCTTGATAAGCCACTCTCGTATAAGGGAATTGTTGGCTAATCGACCACAGAAATGTCAATAGCTTACGCATTATGATACAATATCTTTATAAATACTGCATTCATCCATCTTCAGAGGTTTTTCAATGTCAGATAAGTCGCGCGCTAACGAAGGCAATAAAGCTAGAATAGATGCCAGCTCCTTATGGGAAGAGCGTCTGCTAGGGAATGACCTGGGGGAGATCGATTGGGATAGACCGGTTAGCCATGAAGATGTGAACTACCTCTTACGGCTTTATCCATTTGTGCAAATGATTAACAGCGAAGCGGTTTGGGAGGAGACAGTCATTCCTCAATTCAGTAAGGCGCCTTGCGGCTGGCTGATTCATGACTACGGGCAAGCCATGAGCGTTTCTAGAGGTAACTATTTATTTGGCGACGCTCACCCCGAATTAACTGATGAGGATGAGGGTGGTGAAGGCGGCGATGCCGATGGCACAGTCACCAAACAAACCTTTGACACCGCGGAAGCGATGGTCGCCAGGGCCATTGACAAAGGCTGGGCCGGCATTGAAATTATTGCCGGTACTGATTTTATGAAATGGTCGGTTTGGGTAGCAGCACAAATCCGTGGCTACACGTTACTGGGTTATGAGCCCAATAGACAAGAAAAGGAAAAATACGAACGCGTGCGACGAATGTTAAAATCAAAAGAGACAGGCTACCAACCCGGCGCCGCACCTTCCGGATAATAGCTCAGCCCCAGGATGGAAACATTCGTATTTTGCCGATTTTGGTGGGAAAATTTTTCTCACCAAACTCGACTAAAATCCGACCGTTTGTGCCAAAGATATGAGGTGCTTGAGCTCACCCTTCCGATGGATAAAAGTTTAAAATATCCGTAAAGGCTGCGAAGGGGGAGGCGGTGGCGGTGTTTTCTCTTCGGTTTTCTTCGGGCATATTTGTTGCATTTTCTTTTTCTTCTGATTTTTTCTTTCTTCGGCTTCCAGTATCCAGCGCAACATTAATCCTTTCTTTTTTCTTTTCTTTCGTTTATCAGCAAATTCTAGACCTTCCTTTAATGTCTTCATTTTTTTGGTTTTTTCTGCTAACGATTTCTTGCGCTTAACGGTATTTTTTAGCTTCACTGCCCCACTCGCTAGCCGTAATTCTTGGTCGTGCTTCTTCTCTTCTGCTTTTTTTTGATTCCTAACTGCCGTAGGGTTGGGGGAAGGAACAAGCTGAGGCGATGGCTTCTGGTTCGGGTCTGCTGTCTGCTGTTTGGTAGCGACCGCTTCTTCCCCAGCCTCTTTTTTATCTTGAAAGCGATTAGGATTAGTCCAATCGGCTTGCAGTGCCGCTTTATATTGGTGCTGTGGCGGAGTAATCGCGATAGGAGTCCCTTCAGCAACAGCCACATTTTTAGCCGTTTTGATGGGACTTAAATTCGGTTTGATTTGATGCCCGTCCAGTAATTGTTCTATCTTCAAGCCATCGGTGTTTAATAGCGGTTTGACTTCCAGCTCCGCAACAGATGACAGGCCATGCTGCAGCCGTTTATTGGGTTCCCCGATCATTGTCTCAGCAAGTGGTTGCCCTTGCTCTGGACGCGCGCGCATTTGCTTTTTGCTGTTCTCTATTTCCAGAATAACCCGAGCATAGGTGTTTTCGAGCTCATCAAGCTCCTGGACTGAAACCCTATTTTCAGTGTTCAACTGGTTGGATCCTAACGTTGTCGAGACTTTACGATTCATACTATTTTTCATATCCAGTGAACAATTAATTTCATCCGTACCAGAATGCATCACCACTCCGCTGCTGCGTCATTCCACGCCTTGTCCACATTCCATTACGTCGTCCCGCGGCTTGTCCGCGGGATCCAGAGATGCATGATACATTTCATCTTTTCGACAAGCCTTCACTTCTTTCTGGATCCCGCGGACAAGCCGCGGGACGACGTAGAGAAGCTGCTGCTCATCCACTCCAACTCCCAAGTGTTAAACCCGCTCCTACGGCAGCAGCTTTCTCCAGCAATTGTTTTTTTATGGTTGACGCCACCCAACCCGGGGGTTTGGATGCTTCTCGATTTTCCGTTCGCTGCTGTTGCAATTCTTTTTGTCTCCTTAATTGATTACTTTGTTGCTGCTGATTTAAGAGTAAGAGCTTTTCGTCTTCTAGCTTTTGAGCGTTTGGGTTCGTTGTCCCCGGCTTAGGAGTAGGCGTAGTTTGCGCTGCTCTCTGCTCCTGGGTGTGTTCTACCGCTTCCTTTTTAGACTCTGATTTCTCTTTTACCACTTCATTCTTTACTTCCTGCTGCCCACTTACTGACCACGTTCTGTTTGCCATCGTGGGCTGTGGTGCAGGGGTTGTCGACCGGAGGGAAACCCCATCAGCACGAGCAGCAACACCACCCCGATTCTCAGGTCTTAAGTCTGCTTTTATTGTGCCGTCTTCTCCCCGAACCTGACGCAGTTCATCGCCATTCGCGCTAGTTAATGATCTTACCTGTTTAGGCGCTTCCACCTCAGGGCTTGCTTTCTTCTCACTCGCTTTTTCTTGTTTTGGTTTTTTTGTGTCCTCCGGTGCGATGACAGGTCGCCGCGCAGACTTGTAATTCTCTGCCATCTTATTGGCTTTTTCCACTACAGCAACTGGCAAGATTTTCGGATTTACCTTCAATCCTTCTCTCTTTAATGTATATAATTTATCCTCCAACAAATCTGGGAATTCTTTTGGATTAACCGCTTTATTCTTCTTTCGCAAATCATTGCGCACCAAAGCGGCGGCCATTTGTAATTGCACTAATTCTTTTTTCTGCTGCTCATTGCCTTTAAAATCAATGATCTTAACTCTTTTCCCGGTCGCGATTAGCGATTTCAGCGCATCCGTGCCTTTAGGACCAAAATTGCGAATAGTGGCCACTCCTTTCATATCTGGATTTTGCTTCATGCTCGCCTGGAAATAACGATTAATCACATCCTGGTATTGTCTTGCATTTTTTACATTTTCGGTGATTTTAGAATCTTTGCTGCCAACGCTCTTTAACGTGGCTTTGACGTTGGCATCTAACTTGGGTTGGACTTTATCTAGTACCGATTTAGGGAGAAGGTCAGTGCCCACTTTTTCCGCTAATAATTTGGCAAAGTCCTGTGGTTTCACGGGGGGTTGTTGCTTACGAAGTGTTTCAGCTGCTTTATTGAGCCTGTCTAAAGCCTCTTTTTCTTCAGCAGTGCCCTTAAAATCTTTGATCGTGACTTTAACGCCAGCCGCAATTAAGGTTTTTATGGCATCGACGCCGTTTGAATCAAATTTTCGGATAGTGGCCGTGGTTTTGGTGGGGGTACGGCCCTTTTTATTGATATTGTCCAACAAGATATCAGCTGCTGCTTGAAAAGTTTTTTCGTCAATTGGTTTTCCTTTCTCATTTTTCAAGCGATAACTGGTCTTACCAAACCAACCCGGCACCACTTGCGGTAGTTTCATGTTTTGCTGAATTTTATCAGCTGCTTTTCCCCGAACGGATTTCGGCAACATGTCATAAGGGTTGACAGCCATTCCCGCTTTTTTCATTTGCTTCAGCTGCTTGAACAACATTTCGCTGAATTGATCAGGCGCGACTTTTTTATTTTTTGCCTGCAACGAATCCCTGAGGGCATCGGCTGCATACTTTAGCATCAGTAAATCTTTATTCTTATTATCAGCGCAGTTCACTAACTTTACTTGAGCTCCGGTGGCAATCAATGCTTTTATCGAATCCATGCCTTTTTTGCCCGTGTTACTCACCGTAAACGAGGCTTTTTGCAAGGATTGGGCTTTCGGGTGTTTTTTAAAATAGGAGTTTACCGCATTATCGACAGCGCGATCGTAGCCGCTTTCTGTTCTTTTGGTCACATTAAATCGGGTCGAATCAAGCTTCACGCCAGATTTTAATTTGGGTTTTGCCATAAATTGGGTCTCAAGTAGTAGCTTCCATTCTTGTTTTTCGTTTAGAATCAACGTCTTTGGTTTTAAAACGCAGACAATCAAGGCTAAAAATGATGAGGTATTCCCCTTTTCAATATAACCAAGGGAAAATCCTTTTTATTTATTGTAACTTGTGAATCTTAAGAGAATCTGAGTGACGACCTCATAATTTGCTAAAAAATGGTATTTCTACTAATCACAGCATAGAAAACCCACGCTAAATGTGAAATACTTTACCCGATATGGATTATCTAAGGAACTATTATGCAAATCGTAGCCATTACCATTGGGACCCTAAATATACCACTCATTCGGCCTTTCATTACTGCCGTTCGCCGCACAGATCATGTGGAAGATGTCGTGGTCATGATTAAAACCGATAGTGGCGCTATCGGTTACGGTTCCGCAGCCGCAA
Organism: uncultured Gammaproteobacteria bacterium; assembly: GCA_963797335.1. GTDB lineage: Bacteria > Pseudomonadota > Gammaproteobacteria > JAURND01 > JAURND01 > CAWCOU01. The sequence goes on from CAWCOU010000008.1 coordinate 351,717, forward strand.
CGCCCGCCATTACCGGCGAAACATCTGCTTCTATTATTCACGCCATCCAAACCTTGATTGCGCCAAAATTAATCGGGCGTTCTATCGACGATTTTAATCAGTTACTGCACGATGTGACAACAGCTGTTAAGAAAAATAGTTCCGCCAAGGCCGCCGTTGATATAGCGCTGCATGACCTGTTTGCACAACATTGTCAGCTGCCCTTATACAAATTGTTAGGCGCTGCAACTAACAAAATTGCCACCAGCATCATGATTAGTGTCAAAGATACCGCTGCCATGGTCACTGACGCCAAGGCATTCGTCAAGCAAGGATTTTCGACGTTAAAAATAAAAGTCGGTTTAAATCCCCTTGATGATGTTGAACGTATCAAAGCAATTCGCCTTGCCGTTGGCGACCAAATAAAAATAGTCGTGGATGCCAATCAAGGCTGGACAACGAATCAAGCCGTGCAAACTATTATGCAATTGGAAAAAGAAAATTTAATGCTGACATTTATTGAACAACCGGTGCCCGCTCCAGACCTCACACAGTTAAAATTTGTTCATGATAAAGTGAATAGTTTTATCATGGCAGACGAATCCTGTTTTTCTCCCGAAGACGCTATGGCTATTGCTAGAACCCATGCCAGTGATGGCATCAATATCAAACTAATGAAATCCGGCGGTATTTATAACGCCAACGCGATTTACCACATTGCCCGTAGTGCCCATATCGATTGCATGGTTGGCTGCATGCTGGAATCTCCAATCGGTATCGCAGCCATGGCCAGCTTTGCCCTCAGCAAACCGGATATTCTACTCGCCGATTTAGACCCCATCGCCTTAATTAAACAAAATCCGGTACTTGGCGGCGCACAATTGCAGGGGAATGAAGTGGTATTATCCGATCAACCAGGCCTGGGTATTCAAGGTCTCCGAGAAGGATTTACCATAGCTGTAGAACTCAGTTAATTGGCTGAAACACACTGCCCCAACATTCATGCCGAGGCAATGTTAGGACAGGGCTCTAATTAATACTGTTACCGTTCGTATTACCTATAAATTGAGAGCCAGTGAGATCCGGTGGGTTGTTGGTGAGATTAATGGTTTCAATGCCAAAATTACCATTGTTGGCAAAAGTTGAATTAATGGCCTTTAGGATCAATGTACCCGCGGAGTTTTGGGCAAAAATCCCATCATTCACATTCTCGTTAAACGTTGAGTTATTGGTCGTCAGGTTAAATGTGCCGCTTGAGTTATTTTGAGCAAAAATCCCATCACCTTCATTACCGGTAGCAGCTGATCCATTCCCGTTAAACTCTGAGTTATTGGTCGTCAGGTTAAATACGCCAGTATAATTATTTTGAGCCAGAATCCCATTAACGCTATTATCGTTAAATGTTGAGTTATTGGCTGTTATGTTTAATGTGCCAGTATAGGCATTTTGAGCATTAATCCCGTTACTGGTATTATCGTTAAATGTTGAGTTATTAACGGCTACATTAAATGAGCTGCCGACATTTACAATCATAAGACCATCGGAATTCCCATTAAAAGTTGAATTATAGGTAGTTAGAGTAATCGGGCCGCCAGAAGGACCATTAGATATGGCCAAACCCTCTCCCCCATTTCCATTTACGGTCGAATTTTTAAAGGTCATGTTTATCGTTCCGTTTTCTTTAGCTATTTGAGCGCCAACCTGGCTGTTATCATCGAAGCTCGACTTATCAATGAATATATTAGCTGTGCTATAAGCTATGACATCCATACCTACTGCGTCCCCATTAAAGCTGGATTTTTTGATGAATAAATTGAATAACTCGCCGTTACTTAGGCCTTGGGTTATTAATAAGCCATCCCCAATTCCGTTATCATTAAATTGAGAAGAATCAATGTTCATGTTGAGAGTACCGATGTTGTTAACATCAGCTAACTCAAGACCCACAGAATTATTATTAAAGGTAGAATGACGAATAACCATATTCGTTTGGGCATTGGTATTCCCTATTGTGATGATATCAGCACCCTCATTAAGATTATTATCCAAGGCAGAGCGATTAATAGCTAAATTAAATACCAAGTCACTGGTGTTTTCAACTTCGGCAAGAAGACCGCTATGACCATTGCCACTGAGGCTGGAATAGTTAATAGCTAAATTAAATACGGAGTCACTGGCGTTTTCAACTTCGGCAGAAAGACCGTCACTACCATTGCCACTGAGGCTGGAATTATTAATAGCGACATTCATTACACTGCCTTCGCCGGTTTCTCCTAATACAATGCCATTAGTATTGTTATTTAATGTCGAAGTATTCACCTCCAGATTGAGCATGCCACCGTCGTTATTATCAGCCTCTATCGCGTTGCTAAATCGGGTATTGCTAATATCGGTGTTGTTTACCTTCATACTGACCTGGCCGGTCCCGATATTATTCAGGAACATGGCGTCGCCACCCCCAGCCCCGCCCATGATTCGAATAGAGGTCACGACAATATCAGAGTTAACGGAGTCGACCGTCCAAACAAACCCGTTTCCTTCTGGGCCATCAAAATCAAACACCGGCCGATTATTACCACTGGCTGGCTGCACGAATAATCTGCCCTTGTAGCTTTGGCGCCCGTAGAGGCTGTCATTCATGAGATCAATTTCGGTGCTGGAAACATAAGAGCCCAAATTACCATTAAAGAAGAAGTTGGTATTGCCCTTACCATTCGCATCATCGACGTTTGATTGGGTTAAACCAATGTAAGGATGTTCGTAAGTGCCCTCACCCGTGACACCACCGGGAGAACCATCCGGCAAGAAGAACGAAATATCATCCATGACCACACCAAAATCGCCAGTCGCTTTGGTTTGTCTCAGAATGGGTTGTGCCGTATGTGAACCGCCACCCACTGCAATCAAGTTACGCTGAATGGGATCGACCATCCGTTGCGTGAGATCACCGGAGAAGCGCTGCGGCGTGTGGCGGCCGCCGAAGTGATAAGCCAGGCCTACTTTAACCGTATTGTGTGCCCAGTTGTCATAACCCTCACTGACATCGACATCTAAACGGTCAGTCACTGGCAGTTCGAGACGCGCTACACCGCCGGTAATATCCTGCGCATCTTTAGGGCTGAAGTGATAACCACCGAGGTAGATTTTAGGACTGTCTTTGACAGGCAACCGGAAACCGAACTGCACATCTTCACCGACACCAACCGATTCATAGGTATTAAACAGCTGATCGTATTCGGTGTGTTCGACAAAACTGACCGAATCGTAATCGCCAATGTCACTACCAAAAGCACTACCCGTAGCAACCCGCTGAGAGCCGGTGGGAATGTACACGTTAGCACTAAAATCTACCGTATCACCTAACCGCTCCACACCCGGGCTGACGAACCAGAAAGAATGACCCGCAGGGGAATGGTTGTAATCCCCGAACACATAAGCGCCTAAGAGGCCGTTATCGGTTAACTTACGTCCACCCAAACCCAGCGCCGCAGAATAATCATTCCCGTTATGGTAAAGCGCCTGAGGATCGACATAAAAAAAGCCGGTGCTCTGACCCGCCAGCGGTAACATCGCATCGCCATAGCCCGTGGTGAGATCACCGCTCAACCCAGTGATGGATACCCCCGGCGTGTAAGGAAGAAACGTATTGGCATTACTCGCATCCGTATAGGAATTCGCAAACGCATGGCCCACCAAAAAGAAACAGCTGCCGACAACGGCGCTCTTGCTCAATTTTTGGCAGTTATAGAAAAATGAAGAAGGGAAAAAAGAATACTGTGCCATGCTGCGACCTCCTGGATTGCTTGTGACATGTTAGATTTGAATCAATTAATTATCGCAACATTGAAAACCATTTGCAAGTGCGCCCCTAGCAGAAGGCTTCACTTTGGTACGGAGAGTTAAAGGCTTTAATCATTGATTCCATACTTTTTGCCACGCCTCGAATTCAGATGGCCTGATCTGGTAACGAGCAAAATTTCCTTCATGTAAACTGAGAAGCTCGTCTTCGACGATTTCCTTAAATTTTTCCTGATTGGCGGCATCTATGTTTTTTTGTGCCCAGATAGTTAAATGAGAAAATGCTTGTTTTCGGGTCATTTGACCACACACGATCTGTGCAATGACCTCACGTAAAACTGCACGATAACGAAGCCTGAATGGATCAGGTTCTCCGAGTGATTGCTTGATGGCTGCAAAACGTGCAGCGGATCGTTCATATGCCCAAATAAACACGTCTTTGAAGAGATCGATTTTGTTTAGCTCATAAATGTCAAGCATGGCATTCGTATAGATTGTCCGCGGAACGTCGGCAAATGATAGCGGCACAAGATTAGACTTTATGAAGGGAATATTCGCGGCAAGGCGTGAAACACGCTTGTTTACGCCATCAAATGGTTGTAAATAGGGTAGCTGTACCATTGCGAAGAAAGCCTGCTCGAATGGGTCTCTGATGGCTGCGGCGGTGGTGAGCAACTGATTAAAATACTCTTCAATATGCTGCAGAATTTCGGGCGGATGGTAAACGGATTTTTCAATGCCCACAGGGATGCGGCGAAGCCTACCCGTTGCGGTTGGATCATTTAGCAAATTGTTTGCTAAAAGAGCGTGAAGGTTGAGGATTGTGTATCGATTGAAGGCGATGTCTTCTGCCGAGCTAACGAGAAACTCGATCGCATCCTTGTGGTTTAGAATCATCTGTGCTTCAAGATGCCCCTTCCCTTCTGCTTCTTGTCCAAAATCAACAAGACGCTTGGTATCGAGCAACGAATAGGTGTTGCCTTCTAGTCGACTCGAATTCCATGATAGGTCTATGAGCAGCCGATTCAATAAATGTTTGGCGTGAGCCCCGGCTGGTTGGGCAGTTGCTTCAATAGGAGTGCCGATTTGCCTGAGGTGTGATCGCTCTTGCTCTGTAAGATACGCGGTAAAATTGGGCCGGTAAGCATTAAGAAAGCCCCAATTATAACCAACAGGCTGACGCTCCATGACAGACCGATTGATATGTGTTTGGATTTCAATAGAGGTTTTAGAGAGCGGGATGGCAACGGTTTTTTGTTCTTTCAGAGATAAATGACTTATGCGCTCTCCCGAGGGCAGTTGATATCTAGCCCAACGACCCTCACCCGCTTTGATAACTCGATTGCTGTCGACAAGATATTTGAGACGGTATTGAAGGGTGCGAAGTGGAACCGTAGTTTTCAAGGCTTCGCTGATTTCCTGTGCGGTCAACGCACCGGAATGAAGCTGGAGAACAGCTTCAATCGCTTTCAAATTTTCTTCCAACGAGGGTCTGGGCATTAGTTTGCCTTATGTTGCGCATAGACTTCTATGCGCAATTAAACCAGCTCTATGCGCAACAATCAAGTGCTATGCGCAACATTTAACCAAGAAACACTAGGGCCATCCCTGCTTTTAAAAACGTACGGATGGATAGCCCCTAAATTCCTTACTTACGGTAGTGGTGATTTTCGTTATGCATTATCCTCTTCTGGCTACTTAAAGAGGATCTTTAATGATGGAATCGTCGAAATTATCTAAAAGACTGTGGATCGTGTTATGGATGGGGGGGCTTCTTTATATTCTCTCTCCCTTATGTGCATTTGCTTTACCGCCCCTTCAGTTAGCGAACAAATATTACAGCGGTATTCCTATTCGCGACTATTGGGTGAGCGAGAAATTAGACGGTGTGAGAGCTTATTGGGATGGTCAGGAATTTATTTCTCGGCAAGGTTATCGAATGAATGCACCGGCTTGGTTTACCGCTCACTTTCCTCCCGAAACCTTGGATGGTGAACTGTGGATTGGGCGCGGGCAGTTTGCTTTGGTTTCCGGTATTGTCCGGCAGCATACTCCCAACCTTGCCTGGCAAAAAGTACGCTATATGGTGTTTGATATGCCTGATATGCCCGGCACATTTACCCAACGTTTAAACGCGATGAAGAATTTAAGTGCCCGTGTGCATTCGAATTATTTGCAGTGGATTCCACAATTTCAGGTGGCGGATTCTGAAGAGCTAATGCAATGGTTACATCATACCGTTGAAAATGGCGGCGAAGGTTTGATACTGCATCGTGGCGATTCGTTTTATCGCGCCGAACGCAACGATGATTTGCTAAAGTTGAAAACGTATGAAGACGAGGAGGCAACCGTTATTGCTTACGTCCCGGGGCAGGGTAAATACCAGCATCTGCTAGGCGCATTATGGGTGGAGAATTCGGATAAAATCCGATTTAAAATTGGCGGTGGATTCACGGATGAGCAACGAAAAAACCCACCACCAATCGGTAGCATCATTACCTATCAATACGTTGGCAAAACAAAAAACCATATTCCTCGGTTTGCTCGTTTTTTAAGGATTCGCTCTGACTTGAATTAGCTCATGAGACGAAGCTTTGACGCCATTTATGACTCCTTTAACCCCCCCCTGAAGTATAGATATCAAGTTATTGTCCAAGGCAGAGCGATTAATGGCTAAATTAAATACGGGGGCAGTGGTACTCAAAATAAAGACAGCGGGGCGCGCCCTAGGAGGAATTAAAGCTGAAATTGGCTATCCAGCCCTTTCGAACACATTCGGCCAGCTGGTCTGCGATGTTTACTGCCGAGGGGATTTCTGCAAAACGTTCGCAAAGTTCTTCAACCGGTAATCCTTTCTGAATAGCCGATAATATTAACCATTGATGATCGTTTAATTCGTCCATGCACACCGTATGATGGCGACGGTGAATGATGAGCTGGTTACCACCACTCGCTAAATCAATCTCTTCGTCTGGTGCGTCATTTTCTTGATTCGCTCGCCAGATGCGTAAAATGGGATATGGTGAGTTCAGTAATGTGCTGTGCGGCGGTAATAAAAAAATAATAGCGCCTTGTTTTTCATCGCTCACTTGCCACAAGGTATTGGCATCAAACGGCGCAAAATCACCGCCTTGCGAAGCACGATGCCACGCCCACTCTAATCGCGCCACATCCGCCAAATAAGTCAATTCGGCTGCTGGCGGGAAATCTCGAATAAACGTCGATAAGGTTTCACCATAGCAATCGATATCCGGTGAGTTAGACGGTGTTTGCTGTTGGTATTGATGCACCATGGCTGCAAAAAAATCTTCTCCGACGATTTTTTTACAGACCGGATAAGTCATTATTAATGCTTGCAATAAGCCACTTTGCATACTATGACGATAAATGGCCAATCGCTGCGTAGCGGTTAACGGTTGTTTTTCTTTCAAGTAACTCGGTGCGTTAGCATTACCCTCATTCGCATTCAGCGCTGCTGCAATTTCTTGTTGTAATTGATATAAATTCATGATGATTTTACATAATAGGTTTCTGCTTGCCGGGCAACTGCCCATAATTCCGAAAATTCGGGGATGTCATTATCCCATTCAATGGCGACCGGAATAGGGCCCAGCCGCTGCAATACTTCTTGATATAAATTCCAAACCGGTGCAGCGACGGCACTGTCATGGCTGTCTAATAAATGCGTGTTACAATCACGATATCCCGATAAATGCAGTTGTTTGATTCGCGAACCATCCAGGTGTTTTAAATAATCATGCGGCTCAAACTGATGGTTGATGGCATTGACATAAAGATTATTGATGTCCAAAAGAATAAAACAATCGGCTCGATGTGCCACCGCCTGCAAAAATTCCCATTCCGGCATCACGGAATGGGCAAACGTCAGGTAGCTAGACACGTTTTCAATCAACAATTGTCGGCCGAAGTAATCTTGCACTTGGCGGATACGCGCAGCCACATGCTCCACCGCTTCTTCCGTATACGGCAATGGTAACAACTCATGAAAATACTGGCCGTGCCAAGAAGACCAACTGAGATGATCTGAAATATAAACGGGCTGAAATCGTGTCAACAAGGTGTGGAGTTGGTGCAGGTAATCCCGGTTAATGGGATCGGTAGAACCTATAGAAAGGCTGACGCCGTGCATGGTGATAGGATAGTGTGCACAGATCTGGGCGAGGTAGTGAGTCGATAAGCCACCTTTATCCAAATAGTTTTCCGTCAATACCTCAAACCAGGGAACGGAGGGCAGCTCTGTCAAAATGGTGTGATAATGACAGGCTCGCAGACCTAAACCTACGCCTTCGATGACTTGGCATTGTTTAGCTTTCATCGCCGCAACTGGCGATTCCTCCGTTCCTTGCATAAAGGTTACGAGGAAGATTTTGCGGTATTATCTTCTACGACTTTGCCACCGACAATTTTGTTGCAAGTTCCTTTGGGTACAAATATCCAACTATCGGGACTGTTATTCTGCTTGTCTTGACCAGAACAAGCATTGTTGCCTGAGGCGCAATCATTTTTACCGGCCTTGACGATACCTGCGCATTTTTCCATATCGGGTTTATCCGCAGCCTGGGCTTGCAGCCCGACGCCAGCACATACGACAGCAGCAATTGTCGCACTCACGAGTATCTTATTAACTTTCATCCTTTGCTCCTTTGATTGAGATTGAGGGTAAACCTATCCATAAAAGACGCTTCGCAGTATAATCGAAAAATCACAACAAACGAAGTTCTTGAGACGATACGAATGAATAAAAAAATAGCCTCCCTTTGGATCTTGTTGAAGTCCTTTTATTTAACGGCAAAATATTCCGTGATCTGCTGGCATCGAAGTTATTCTGGCACCCGTACTGAGATCGACGAGCTACTGCGACGATGGTCGGCATCGCTTCTGAAAGCGGCTGGGGTGTCGTATCAAATAGTGAACCCCCATCATGTGGTGCCTTTGCCGGGGCATTCTTATATCATAATGAGTAATCACGCTAGTCTTTACGATATTCCGTTGATCTTTATGTCCTTACACGGCAGCATTCGCATGATTGGCAAAAAAGAATTATTTCGCGTGCCGGTCTGGGGTCATGCGATGAAGGCGTGTGAAATTTTAGCGATCGATAGAAAAAACTCCATACAAGCCATGCATGATCTGGAAATAGTGAAAGAAAAAATGCTCAGCGGCGTCATTCCCTGGATTGCACCCGAAGGCACTCGGTCTCGACATGGCAAATTGAATATCTTTAAAAAAGGCGGATTCATGTTAGCTCTACAGACCGGGGCCACCATTATCCCCATCGGTATTCGCGGTTCCGGGCAGATTTTACCACCCGATACCTGGCAGTTTAATCCCGGGCAAACGGTGGAAATTCATATCGGCCAACCCGTCGCTGCCACCGATTACACGGTAACGACCCGCAATGATTTTATTAAAGAAGTGCGCAATCGCATCGCTGCAGCATCGGCAACAACCGAGGCTTAATCAGCGAGAAATTACGCAGCATCCCCTGGGATGCGCGGCCAAGCTTGCCTGCCGTTTTAGCCATTGGCACGCGGACGAGCCACATGCGGTCCCAGGGGGATTTCGCACCAGCGACTAACTTAGGCTATTTTTTCATACTAGTGATACTATGACCGACACCACAATCACAGATACGCTTGCTATCATTCGACAACGGGCGCCCAATTTTAAAGCCGACATCGGCATCATCTTAGGTTCCGGTGCGGGAAAATTTTCTCAAACCATCGTAAATCCCATCACCATTCCTTACACTGAACTCCCCAGCATGCGCAAAAGCGGGGTGGAAGGTCATGCCGGTGTTTTACAGTTAGGCTGTTTACAGAATCATCACGTGGCTTGCTTTAATGGTCGCAATCATTTGTACGAAGGCCACCCAGCTGCGGTGGTCACCGCACCCATCCGTATTCTGAAACAGTTAGGCGCCAAGACAGTTATTTTAGGCGCCGCTGTTGGCTCGTTAAATCCCCACACGCCACCGGGCAGCCTGGTCATGATTAATGACCACATTAATTTTCAATTTAGCAATCCCTTAGTCGGGCCCAACGACGATACCTTGGGCGTGCGCTTCCCCTCACTCGAACATGCGTATGACCTAACTCTGCGCCAACAACTGGCAGAGTCCGCTCGTGAACTTGCGCTGCCACTTACAGAAGGCGTTTATATTGCCTGCTTAGGACCAAGCTTTGAAACGCCAGCGGAAATTCGCGCTTTCAAATATCTAGGCGCCGACGTCGTCGGCATGTCATTAGTACCGGAAGTCATCGCTGCCCGTCATTGTGGCTTGAATGTATTAGCCATCGCCATGGTCACCAATCTAGCCGTGGGATTATCTTCCGAAATCGTCGACCACCAAATGACGCTAACCACCGCAGCACAAACCGTAGCTGATTTAACTAAACTGCTATTGCATTTTTTAGAAAGGAATCCTCATGACTGAGCGTAAACTGGATATCTCTTTATTAAAAAAAATAATTTCCGTCATTGACCTAACATCATTAAACGACAGCGATGATGACAAGACCATCATTCAACTCTGCCAATTAGCCACCACACCACTCGGCCCCGTCGCAGCCGTTTGCATATACCCCCGCTTCGTGCCATTAGCAGTTAAACAATTACAAGACACCCCCATCCCCGTAGCCACCGTCAGTAATTTTCCCAACGGGGACCAACCATTAGAACAAGTCTTAACGGAAATAAAAGCAAGCCTAAATAATGGCGCTGCCGAAATTGACGTAGTCATGCCGTATCACGCTTACTTACGTGGAGATCGAGAAGGCGTACGACACTTCCTCGCCGCCTGTAAATCCACTTGCGATCAAAAAATTTTAAAAGTTATTCTGGAAACAGGCGCCTTAGACCAACCCGAAATCATCGCCAACGCCACCCACGACGCCATCACCGCCGGCGCCGATTTTATCAAAACCTCCACCGGCAAACACCCCATCGGCGCCACTTTAGCCGCCGCTGAAATTATATTAAAAACCATCCTAGCCAGCGAATACGAAGTCGGCCTCAAAGTCTCCGGCGGCATACGCACCATCGCCCAAGCCTGCAGCTACATCGAATTATCAGAAAACATTTTAGGAGAAGAATGGCTTGCAGCAGGAAACTTTCGCATAGGCGCAAGCCATTTATTACACGAAGTAACGCATAACTTAACCAATAACAATTAAAAAAGGTGAAAAAATGTCGTCAGCTCTAACAGAAGCATTGCTCCCAAAATCCACAACCGCTTTAGAAACAAAAGAAAAACCACCAACCAAAACACCGGAAGAGGAATATTTCTTTGATAACGACATCCCCATCGATACGAGCGACATTCCAACAACACCGCCCCCCGCCAAAGAATCAGAAGAGGATCAACCCTATACACCCGATGGCATACCTAATTGGAAACAAATGACCGTATTTATGTTACTCACCGCCGCAGGAACCTACGGAACCCAATTAATCTCCCCAGAATTCACCCCAGATGAATCCAGGCAAGGGGCGTATAATATGGCCGGGTTTATCCTAAGCGCCCTTGTTTCAGCAGTAGTGGCCAAAAAAGTTGTGCCCCCCATAGATATAGGCATTCAACGGCTGGGAGCTATTTATGACAAAGCGATGAGTTTTTGCGCGAGCTCAAAATTAACGACAAACTCTACTCAGGGCTCGTTGGAAGATAAACCACCCCCTCAGTCCTTCATGAAGTCCTTTTCCCAACACTTTAACAAATCTAGCAACATCACTTCTCCGTCATTTCAAATGGGAGCAATGCGTAAATCATTGGTACCTCCCGAAGATGTCGATGAAATACTTGTTGATGAAGATTTTGCGGCTTCCAACTCTAACACCACCCTTTAATGTGTCGATGTCTTTTGAGGATGGATTCGCGCATACGCGTCAACTTAAGGAAAAATCTTAATAAATATCCTTCTCCCCTTGTGGGAGAAGGAGTTATTTTCTAGGCGCCTTCGTGGAGATAACATCTATTTTTAATACTGGAGTAATGATAGGCTGATGGCGTGACTACAAAACTCCCAGGAGGGGTGGCGCGGAGGGGGAGCCCTGATTTTTTGCGTAGCAAAAAATGAGGTACCGCAGCGACGGACCCCGTATCTGCCCAAGCTTAAACCCAAGTCTAAGCCCACTCAAAAGCCAAGGCTCAAATCCAAACCAAAGTCAAAGCACACAAGACCCAAGTGCCAACACCGAAGCATCAACTAAGAATGATGCCCAGCCGATGCCGTTTTAGCAGACGGAGCCGAAGCCGAGGCCGCATCCCCATCATCAGACGACAACTCATCCGAAAAACCCCCTTCATCCCCACCCTTAGGATGCATCACCTTACTCAACTTATGCTGCCGATTCTGCAAATACGCATCACGCACAAAAATATACGGATCAAACGCCTGATCCACCAACTTATCCGAATCCAAGAACGAAGCACGCTTATCCACCAAAGTAACACCATAAGCCGTCCAACCAATCCAATCCGGTCGAACATACGTCCAAACCGAAGTCGCATAATCACCACCCGTACCAATCAAATCACGCACAGTCGACGGCGGAAAAAAAGGAATCAACAAATAAGACGACTTCGTATAACCCCACCTCGCCAACGTTAAACCAAAATCTTGATCATGCTTTTCCAAACCCGCGCGCGTCGCCACATCAAACAAACCACCAATACCCACCGTCGTATTAATAACCAACCTACCTATATCCGACAACGCCCACAACGGATTAGCCTGCAAAATATCATTACCAATCGTTGGCACCTCAGCCACATTCGACAAAAAATTACTCACACCTCGACGCGCAAACGTCGGAAGAACCGTGGTATAAACCACCGCAACCGGACGATAAACAACCTTATCAACACCCCTATTAAACTTAAATACCTTTCGATTATAACTCTCATAAGGATCTTGCGGATTACTATGATTAACAGCACAGCCAGCCAACAACGCCGAAGAAGCCGCACCAACAACCATCAACCACCGATACAAACGTTTTAAAGACATAAGCTCACCTATTCTTTTCAGTTTTAATAAATCCTTATAAGCATTGTGCCATTTTTTGCGTGGCCAACCCAATAGAGAATAATCCAGAAGTCGTCAATTGTTGCTAGACTAGCAGAGCCGCCCTCTGCTAGTCTAGCGAAACTGCCTTAATACCATCAGAAGGGAGGATGGTGACAGGACCCCAAATACTCCCAACTATTTCTCTGTCAAAATTAAATAGTCCTCGAAATGTAGAATCTTTTCATGATTACTATGCGCCGTCACATTATTCTATACACATTACTGTGGCTCGCTTTACCGGCGGCAGCAGCCAACACCAACCCTGACCTCGGTGCATTATGCACCGCGCCGACAACAGGCTGCCAGTCCACCGTTTTTCCCACCATCGGTCAGGCCAGCTGGGCACGTTTACTAGGCTGGGTGCCCACCGATACGAATTTATGCCACGGTTATTTTTTTGAACCGGCAGCCATTACTGCCGTACCTAACCCGCCACCTATAGGCGTCACCGAAACCTCAATCAATGCCACCGGCCCCGTGGTTTTTTCCCAAACCGGCGTTTCCACACTGGAAGGAGTCACAGTAACCCAACCCGGGCGTGAGGTATATGCCGATAAAGCCTTCTTGTATCGAGACCCCAAAACCGGCAAATTCAATCGCATCGATTTAGTAGGCCATGTGCGCTTCCGTGAAGCCGGTAAATTAGTGGTCAGCAACTACGCCAGTTTAGATTTAGAAAATAAAACCTTGGCCGTGACCCGAAATGTCTATCAAATTACGCGACCCGCCATTTACGGCCCTACCCATGGCTGGGGCGTTTCCACTTCTTCGTATCGAGAAAGCAATGCTAACCTGCAGCTGGATAATGCCACTTATACCACATGCGCACCCACCGACCCGTCATGGCACATAAGCGCTAAACATATCGCGCTCAATAAACAAACCGGACGCGGTGAGGCCAACAATTCTTGGTTTTACGCCGGCAACAAGCCCTTGTTATATTTGCCGTATTTCAATTTTCCGATTGATCATCGCCGTTATTCCGGTTTTTTGTATCCCACCGTAGGTTATGATCATGATTCAGGTTGGACAGCAGGCATCCCCTATTACTTTAATCTAGCGCCTAACTTGGATGATACATTGACCATTACCGGCATGAGTTTACGCGGTGTGCAAATGGCCAATTTATTCCGCTATTTGACCGATAGCAGCAACGGCAATTTGTGGTTTAGTTTTTTACCCGATGATCGAGAATTTGCGCGTTTTAAAGATCAAACCTTCGATAATTTTCCGCCCACACCTAACAATCTTCCTTACCTAAACCAGCTAGCAGACGATAGCAACAATCGCGCTGCTATTAGTTTTGAAGACAATACGGTGTTTAGTGAACAATGGTCTGGCGCCGTTGATCTTAATCTCGTTTCAGATGCCTACTATATGCGTGATTTTGGCAATGGGCCACATGCCATCACTACCGACCAACTACTCAATCAAGCGCTGATCAACTACCAAAGCACACACTGGCAATTCACCGGTCGAGTGCAAGCGTATCAAACCTTGCATTTGATTGATGAAGTATTCGTAGCCGATCAATACCAGCGGCTACCACAGCTGGATCTTAACGGTAATTATCCGGATGCTTGGTTAGGCCTAGATTATTTATTGAATACCGAATATACCGACTTTCAACATGCCGATGATTTTTTTAACGGCACCCCGTTTCCTGAGGGTAGTCGAGTTCACCTTTATCCCGCCATGAAAAAGCCATTGCTGAACAGCTGGGGCTATTTCACACCGTCATTAGGGTTGGATGTGACCGGGTACAGTGTCGATCACAATGGCCAGGTCAGCAGCGATGGCGCGACGGTGATCCCCTTCTCTAACCCTGATTTGAATCGAGTGCGCAATCTACCGATTTTCAATATCGACAGCGGCATTTATTTGGAACGCAATATCCAGATTATCGGCCATGATTTTAAACAAACGCTGGAACCGCGGGTCTTTTACTTGTTTGTTCCGACGACCAATCAAAACGCTATCCCGCTGTTTGACTCCAGTTTACCGACGTTTAATTTTGATCAAATGTTCCTTATCAACCGCTTCGTTGGTTTCGATCGGGTGGGGGATGCCAATCAAATTGCCGTCGGGTTGACCACTCGTTTTCTAAATAATTATACCGGGGACGAAAAATTAAGCGCCAGCATCGGTGAAACGTATTATTTTCACCCCCACTCCGTCTGCCTCTACCCCGATTGTAGCGATGACCCCACTATTGATGATAAGGTGGTATCGCCCATTGCCGGGGTGTTAAGTTTTAACCCCAATCCCCTATGGACGATTACGGGTAATGGTGCCTACGACCCCAATCATTCCACTATGAATAATAACAGCGTCAGCTTATTATTCCACCCCACCCCGCTGCATGTCTTTAAAGTGGGGTACCAATACGTGCAAAATGGCGATATATTACATAACAATGACCCCGACAGTCAGGCGAATAATTTACGACGTATTGACCTAGGTGCGGCCGTACCCATCACTAATCGTTGGAGCGCCTTAGCAGATTGGAATTACAATCTTAGCCACGGCCACCCGCAAACCTACTTCTATGGTGTACAATACGATAGTTGTTGCTGGGCGCTGCGTTTGGTAGGCAGTCGAACGCTCACGACGGAACAGGCAGATGGTGATACCAATTATCGCACCAATGTTTATATACAATTTTTATTAAAAGGCTTAGGGAGTATTGGCAATCGCACTGGAAGCAAGGTAATAATGCAATCGTTGCCGGGTTATCAAGATATTTTTAGAGGATAATATGATTAAATTTTTCTATCGCTGCTTGTCTATCACATTGCTTTTATTGGCCACGACGGCTTTTGCCGATCCAGTCGGTGGCGCTCAACCATTGGATCGCGTAGTGGCTATCGTCAACGATGCTGTTATTACTCAAAGTCAGTTGGATACGATGATGAATGATATGCAGCACGCCCAAAGCGTCACGAACAAACCGGCATTAACGCCAGCAGAGCTAAAAAAGCAGGCGCTGGATCAATTAATTAATGTCGCCATGCAATTGCAAATCGCTGCTCGTAACAAAATAACGATCACGGATGCCCAGATTACTGAAGTCATGAATCACATCGCTCAACAAAATCACCTCAGCTCGGAACAACTCAAACAGGCGATCTTGAGACAAGGCTCCAGTTACACCAAATTCCGTCAACAAATTCACGACCAGCTTATCGTGCATCAACTGCAACAAAATGTATTTGGTAGTCGAATCAAGGTCACTGACGATGAGGTCAAGGCGTATCTAAAAACTGCCCCTTCACAAATCAATCCGGATACGGAGTATCACATCGATGACTTGTTGGTCCCTCTAGATGACACAACCACGCCGGCACAATTGGCTGCGGCACAGCAAACTGCGAAAGCTTTGTTGGTAAAGGCGAAGGCCGGTACTGGATTTCAGCAGCTGGCCGATGGCGATAAAACCCTGATCCGCACCGATTTGGGCTGGCGTAAAGCCGCCGATCTGCCCACCATTTTTGTTGGTGAGGTGAGCAACATGAAATCGGGAAGCTTCAAAGGCCCGATTCGTGCACCGAATGGTTTGCATCTGATCCAATTGGTTGAAATTCACGGCAGCGCCGGCAAACCGCTGACCTTCGATGAAGCAAAGATTTTAGTGTTTCAACAAAAAATGAAAGCTGAAATCGATCGATGGTTGCAAACCGTGCGCAACTCCGCTTACGTAAAAATCATGCCGTGATCGTGGCATGGTGATTCCGCGCAAACGTTTTGGCCAACATTTTTTACAAGACTTAGGGATTATTCATCACCTGGTGGAAGTGATTGCGCCGAGGCGCGATGATCATATGGTGGAGATTGGTGCTGGGTTAGGCGCTTTAACAACCCAGCTGCTGCCTCGATTAAATGCGTTGGATGTGATTGAATTAGACCGCGATTTAATCGCACCGCTAACGCATGCCTGCCAGGCACTGGGCAGCCTACAAATTTATCAAGCCGATGCGCTGCACTTTGATTTCCGGCAATTGTGTCCCCCTTCTCAGCGATTGCGCATCGTGGGTAATTTACCTTATCAAATTTCCACCCCGCTTTTATTCTATTTAATTAACTACGTCGACATCATCGCCGATTTACATTTTATGCTGCAAAAAGAAGTGGTCGATCGGCTTGCCGCCTCCATTGGTACCAAGGCATATGGCCGTTTAAGCATCATGATACAATACCATTTTGCGGTGGAATCGTTATTTTCCGTGCCTAGTGAAGCCTTTTACCCTGCACCGAAAGTCACCTCTGCAGTTGTACGGCTAATCCCACGTGCTCCCACGATCAAAGCTGAAAATTACGCCCTGTTTAGTCAAATTGTTCATCAAGCGTTTAATTATCGCCGTAAAACCATCCATAATAGTTTGAAAGGGCTGGTATCTACAGCACAGTTACAAAATTATGGTATTGATGCCAACCTGCGACCGGAGCAAATTCCTATTGAAGATTATGTGCACATGAGCAACCAGCTTTATTTGGAACAAGCGAATCATTCATAGCCACATCATGGCGCGCAGCAGACAAAATATATTTTCTAAGGTTTTTTTATGGAAACTTATGCAATAGGCGACATTCACGGCTGTTACGATGAATTGCAGGAATTACTACAACTTATCGACTTTCAGCCCAATACGGACTGTTTATGGTTCACTGGCGACTTAGTCAACCGCGGCCCCAACTCCTTGGCCGTATTGCGCTTCGTCAAATCACTGCCTAACAAAATCGTTGTGTTAGGAAACCACGATATACACCTTCTCGCCATCGCTAACGGGCACCCTTTCAAAGATCATTCCTTACACGCCATCTTAACCGCTGACGACAGCGATGAACTTATGGAGTGGCTGCGTCAACAACCGCTAGTGCACTGGGATGCAAAACTCGGATACGGCTTAGTACACGCCGGCACCATACCCCAATGGCGCATGGAAGAAACCCAACAATATGGCGAAGAAGTAAGCCGTGTTTTACGCAGCGCAGATTATCCCCAACTATTAGAACATTTATACGGAAATCAACCCAATCAATGGGCTAACGATTTAGAAGGATGGCCGCGCTTACGTTTTATCACCAATGTGTTAACACGATTACGCTTTTGCAATGCGGAAGGAACTCTCGACCTTCTCACCAAGGGTGAATTAGGATCACAACCTCCCGGTTATCTACCCTGGTTTCAAATCCCCAACCGAGCCACTGCTAACATTGACCTGATTTTCGGTCATTGGGCCGCATTAAACGGTCAAAGCCACACACCACACGCACACGCATTGGATACAGGTTGCGTATGGGGCAACGCTTTAACCGCCATGCGGCTTTCCGACCAAAAACGTTTTAGCGTCCCTTCACGCGTTGTAAGGTGATGAAGCGGTAGTGATATGGGTTATTTGCATCCGGTTGACAGTCCTGCGCACTGATTTGCTGCCAACCCGTGGTGTAATCGAAGGGGAAAAAACAATCTCCGGAAAATTCCTGTTGAATTTCCGTTAAATAG
The DNA here is from genome assembly GCA_963797335.1 of uncultured Gammaproteobacteria bacterium. Lineage (GTDB taxonomy): Bacteria > Pseudomonadota > Gammaproteobacteria > JAURND01 > JAURND01 > CAWCOU01. Next base: position 370,089 of record CAWCOU010000008.1, read on the forward strand.
AGACGATCGGCCTGCAGAAACGCTTCGGCAAATAATAAAGCGCCACCAATGATTAGCACTTCCCGAACGTTGCCAGCTAATGCCAATGCTGCTGGCAGGGAAGTGGCTGTTTCGCAACCGAGTGCCTGCCATTGTGGATTGCGCGTGACCACGATGTTATGACGGCCGGGCAGCGCTTTACCGATAGAGTCGTAGGTTTTACGTCCCATGATAATGGGCTTGCCCCAGGTGATTTGTTTAAAGTGCTGTAAATCGGCCGGCAACCGCCATGGCAACCGATTATTCATACCAATGACACGGTTACTGGACATCGCAACGATCAGCGATACCCGGGTTGATCGAATCGTCAAGAAGCCGCCGACGATAATCACTGCGGCAAAAAGCAACTGGCCAATGAACAAAATTCGCATATCGATACGATACACTGGCGCACCTAATAAAGCGCCTAGACCCAAGCTCAACCCCACCAAAAATAAGGCGGCAACAAAACCGCACCAACCATATTTTTTACCGATGAAGTAAAACAATAGCAGGGTCAGCAGACTTAAGACCATTAAGAAGGGTGGCGTTGGAAGGACCATCAAGGCCACTATGATCGCTAACAGCAAGCCATAACTCCCACATAACGGTATTTTTCGTAAACGTTTCAACGCCGTTATTTGCGCGAAATAGGTATCCAAGGTGATTAATGCTAATGCAAAAACCAGTACACCGTTAAAATTGGCCAACCATTCTGTCAACCATTGCCAACCCAAGCCCAGCGTCGAGGGAAAAATCAGGTTATGCAAGTAAACCAGCCCTAGACTAATGGCGGCTGTCATCAATAAAGTCAGTACCACAAAACGCCAAAAAATAGTTCGCTGATAAAAAACCAAGGTTACCGTGATGTAACGCCAACTAATCCACACTAATAAAAAGGCTTGTGCGGTATAAAGAGTCGCGGATCCGACAGCCAACACAACCCCGCTCTTCAATAAATAATACGCTAGAAAACTACCGAGCCAAATGCCAGGCAAAATGCGAAATCCTCGCATAAATACCAACCCACAGGCCGTGCCCGCCGCAAACCACAATAGGTTGAAGGGTGCTATTAGGGTACTGATGATTAAACCTGCGTATTGTAATGACATGCTGACAAAGTTGCTGACAATCCAGCGAACCCATACCAATCTTCTAAACTGCGCTTGTAATTCTTGGTCCGACGGCGCGTTCACCGATTTTGCCATACGCTGCCATTTGTCAGTGGGTGGGGTTGCTTGGTAAGATGATTTCATGTGAATTCCAGTCTACTTAAGTGTGTATACTATGAAACAATCCGATGTTAACTGCCAACAGTATTTGCGGATGCTTTTCCAGCAAACGCCAGATCAGAGCACTCGACGAAAACATCCAGCAGCCAACGTCCATGAGACCAATGGCGAGATTTTATATCCCAGCATGCATAAATTATTCGCTATCACCCCGCTGCTACCTTCGGATGTGTTTGTGGATCTGGGTTCGGGTTCGGGCAAAATGGTGTTACAGGTTTTTTTAACCACGCCTGCGCGGGAGGCTCGGGGTATCGAGATTGTGCCCTCATTGCATCGCCTGGCATTAAATGCCGAACAGCAAGTTCGCCAAGATTTTCCGGAGTTATTCACCGAAGATCATCGCCTACTTTTTATTAACGATGATTTTTTTAAAACATCGTTGATGGGAGCAACCGTGGTATTGGTAAATGCCACCTGTTTTGGACAGGATATACTCTATCCTTTGAGCAAAATTTTAGACAATACGCCTTCTATTCATACCGTTTGGTCCACCCGGCCCTTATGTCATTTACAACGGTTACGAACAGAAAAAATTATTCCGGTTGAATGTTCTTGGAGCTCGAGTTTAGCTTATCTCAGCCGGGCACCGCGCCCTTTCGCGTCAAGTTAAGAACGCCAAGACGAGTTTCGTCATTGCGAGCGCAGCGTGGCAATCTAAACGGGGCCGGAACTTTCTGGGTTGCCGCGCTGCGCTCGCAATAACAGGTGAGCAGTTACCTTACAAAAATCCTTTTCCCCCGGTGTGAGAAGGATAGACTTTAGGTTAATAATATGACCATGACAAACCATCCCGAATTACAGCTATGGCGATCCGCATTAGTTGATTGGGGAAACTACTATCATCTTCCCGAGGATTGGCTGGAGACCCATCCACACTTATTCGCGCTTGCTGAGACACCGTTATCCGCGACTGATAACTCCGCCATGCAACGCATTATCACTGCTGTAGAAACCGTCATCCGACATCCTGCCTACCAACAACACGTACTTTCTTCAGCAGACCCTCATGCGCAATATGCACCCGATGCGCACGGGATTTTTTTCGGCTACGATTTTCATTTAACACCCGATGGACCCAAACTCATTGAGATCAATACCAATGCCGGCGGAGCTGCGTTTGTGGCCGTGCGCGAGTTAGCGCAATCTGGTGTACCGAATCCTGTCAAGCGCCCGGATTGGGAACGCGTTTTTTTTAATGTGTTTATCACGGGATGGCATCGACAATGCGGCAACCACCCTCTACGCCATATTGCGATTGTCGATGATGCACCTGAACAGCAATATTATTATCCGGAATTTTTATTATTTCAGGCCATGTTTGCCGCACAAGGCATCACCGCTGTCATCGTCGACCCCAGCCTGTTAATTTGGCGTGACCAACGTCTATTTCATCACGACATTCCCATCGACCTCGTTTATAATCGTCTGACTGATTTCTTATTAACCGACAATTCACATGCGCATTTATGGCAAGCTTATTGTCATAATGCCGTCGTGCTGACACCACACCCTCGCGCGTACGCTTTGCACGCAGATAAACGTAATTTGATTGTCTTATCCAACAGCGATTTGCTGCGAAGCTTTGGCATCGATGAGGATACCATCGCTATTTTAGCAGCCGGTGTTCCCAAAACTGTGCTTGTCGACCCTCAACAAGCCGAATCACTATGGGCCAATCGTCAAAATTTATTCTTTAAACCCCTCTCCGGTTACGCCGGCAAAGGCGTTTATCGCGGCTACAGAATAACGCATAAAGTATTCCACGAGATTTTAAAAAATCCCTACATCGCTCAAACCACCATCCCCCCCAGCGAACAAATCGTCGATTTACCCGAAGGACCTAAAAAAATGAAAGTGGATATTCGTAATTACGTGGACAACGGCCAGGTATTCCATACCGTCGCTCGTCTCTATCAAGGCCAAACCACTAATATGCGCACGGAAGGGGGGGGGTTCGCGTTAATAAAAACTTTTAAATGAATCGCTGAGAGGACGGGCGGCGCCCTCGCAAAAAAGCCAAAGTTAGCTTAATTTGCAGGCAAATTACCAGCGCTTCTAGATCATCAAACACAAAATACATAGACATTGGAGAAAAATAAAATGCATCAACGAAACCTAGAAATAGACCTAGACCCTTTGGTTTATTTAAGAGCCAATGAATTTAAAAGAAGGTGTTTCACAATACCCATCCGACCTTATCATGATCTTATCAACCAACTGATAACAGAATACCAGACCATTTCCCAGGTTCCAGATTCCAAGGCAAAATCTTTGTTTGGTCCCAGTCAGATTGGACAATCGACCGCTGTCTCTTACCGCTGCTGTAAATATCAGTTACTATTTTTGATTATCCGAGAAATTTTAAGACGTGCCGATCAAAGTTCCACTATAGCTTATCAGGCACAACAATATTCAGATGTTCTTTCTAGCATAATAGATGCATTAAGCAGTCATGATAATTTAAAATTTAAACACAGACTAATTGCGTTTGGTGCATTGGTTCCGTTAGCCCTTTGCATTTTATTTGCAATTAAAGCAAACGCACACCCAGAGGTTCGAGTTTCATTCTCCATGGCAGCTAGCGCCTTAGCGCTGATAGCATTGATTAGTTCCATATGGAGCTTAACTACATGGAAACATTCCCATGAGCGACAACGACAAGCGAATGAGGGGATAGATCGTCTGCAAACTTTACCTCTTCAGCGATTAGAATCTAGTAGTTTTTCCGCCAGATATAATGTGCACATCACTAATCTAGTCACTAAAGCCGATTTGGATATTCTACGTATTCTTGATTTACTTTATCGCGAAAAGCCAAGTTGCATGATAGAAGGAACTGACAATTGCGTTAACCATAAGGATAACCCTCTTAGCGAGAATCCTAGAACTGAAACAGTGGCCAGCGCTGCTGATGAAAAAACGATTGTTTCATCCGATCCATTAAATAGCGACCAGGATACAGAACTTTATTTTATCCAGACTAAAGGTGATGAAAAAAATAGCGAAAATAAGTATGGCGGCCCTTATTGTGCCTGTTGTATTAGCACTCACATCCAAACGCAAGAGGCAAAGGGCTTAAAACCTACTGATCCCCAGTCCAAAAATTTAATTGTTTTCGATCACGGCAGGGCTATCTTGCACCCAGTAAGTCATATCTTGGGGCAATGGGAAAGGCTTCTACAAAGTTTCCCTTCTTTATTGGGATCACTTTCCTTACCTAAAACACTCAAGCCTTTAGCCTCAAGCACGGTAGACCTACCGACTGCAGATGAAAAAAAAGAATCGACGATACCAATCGATGTAACTTCTGAACTAGAAACTCCACTACTGCCAACCAAAAATCCTAGACCGACAACAACGAGGATCCCCTCACACTCATCCCTATTGCATTTTTCAACCAGAACAGCTGACCGGAATTCCCCCACTCTTTCATCAAGAACCGAAGATGAAGAAGAAGGTGAAAATTATACTCTGCTCTGACCCATAAATTCAGTTTTTAAGCTTCGCCAGGTGACATTGTCTTTTTCCATATCTCACTCTGCTATAGTTCAAATGCATTATTGTTAGTCTGATTGAAATCATTTCTAATAAAAATACTATCCAAAACTAAACGCAGCTCGCATGTCTCATTTAATTGATACTTCGGCTTAAATTGAAAGTACTGCGCTATTTTGGAGCCAGAGAAATGATTGTATTGGCCAAAAAGTTCAGCCGCATATTCTCCAACTTCTTTAAGTGATAAGTGAACTATAGGAATGTTGAGATTGGAAACTATTAGAAGTTCTTTAAAAAAATCATGCCAACAAAACTCACCCCCAATAGCATTACCTGCGCTACCTAAAGGTTTTGCCATTGATTCAGCTACTAACCAAGCGAGATCGCGTGCATCAATCCAGCAATCCACATATTTTTCGTATTCTTCTTTAGTTTCTCCAGGGAGGCAAATTTTATTATCAAATACTTTAATAAATCGATTTATAATATGCTGTTTTGATTTTTCATTAGGTGCAAAAATCCATGGGGCACGAAAAATAGTAAAATCATTTCTACCACGATATTTGGCTTCCTCAATTAACAACGCTTCACAAGCAATTTTTCCAGCGGAATATGCATTCATTTCACCAGACAATGGGCATAATTCATCAGTAATTTTATTCTGATGTTGATACCCATAAACATCTACACTACTAATAAAAACAAATGGACCATTTTCCCAATTATTTAATAATATCTTCATCGCATCAATATCTACTTGTGGATCTGCGTTCCCGCGCAAAGACGCACAAGCATAATGTACAATCCCACTATTATTTCTACTTGACTGATCTAATAACGTTAATTGATTTAGATCTCCTTGCACATAGCTCAATGCACTGCTAGCTGGCACAGATGGAATTTTTCTCACAAATAACTTAAGTGAAAATCCGCGCCGATTTATTTCTTCAGAAGCAAATCCGCCAGCGATACCAGTACTCCCTGTAATAAAAATTTCATTTAATTTACTCATCAAGATATCCAGGTTTAACTTTATTACTCTACTATTTTACTAACACACGCCGCTACAATAACAATACATCAGCGATAAGCTGAATTTTTTTCATAAAAAGTGGGTGATTGATTGTTCATTTTAATCATCCTGAATGCCATGTTGTATTTTTTTATAAAAACCACCGTAAACCAGCAGTGCTATCAAAGACATGATTGAAATCACCGCTGCGACTGAAGCAATGGTTTGGTTATATACAATACCAACAGCAAAACTACCCAGACTGCTAAACCCAGTCATGCTAAATCCTAGCATTGCCGCAGCAAAACCACCTGAATTCGGACTTGCTGACAAGGTTTCTTTCGCGAGTGGGCTGCTGGCTAATCCGAATCCGGCGGCATATAACATCATGCCTCCTACGAATCCATAAAGACTCCGCGGATAAACAAAACTCACTAATAACATAGCCACAGCAGCTAATACAATGATAATCGATCCTAGCAAAATCACTCGATCCGTGCGGTAGCGTTTGACTAATTTATCAACCAACAAAGAGGTGACAATAAAAGCGCCAAATACGGTCAATTGAGTCACACCAAAATATTGTGCGGGTATTTTCAGTAAGTTGATAATGACAAATGGCGCGCCTGACAAATAAGCAATAATCCCGCCAAAAAACAGTCCATATGCTAGCAGATGACGAATAAACATCCGATTTTTTAAAAGACCCCAATAAGTCGTCCATAAAATGCGCGGGCGAAGAGCAGTAAAATCCAAAGTGGTTTTGCTTTCAGGCATCCATTTCCACAAGCCTATAAGGCCTATCAAACCCAATACGAATACAAGAAAGAAATTTGCGCGCCAGCCTAATAATAAAAATATATAGCCACCTATTAATGGCCCTAATAAAGGTGCAGCAGAATTACATACATTTAACAACGATAACAAACGAACACACTGGTGACCGCTAAATAACTCATGAATCACTATGAAGCTGACTACCGTTAAGCTGCAAACACCCACACCTTGAAAAAAGCGCGCCAAAATTAAAGATCCAACGTGATTGCTCATTGCGCAAATTAAGGTTGATAATAAAAATATGATCCCACCGGCAAACAATACTATGCGCCGTCCATAACGATCAGCAAGGGGCCCCATCAGCAATTGGGGGGCAGCAGCACCCAAAAACCACAGTGCCAAACTCATTTGTACCCAATGAGCGGTGGTATTAAAAATATGCACTAAACTGGGCATGCTAGGCATGTAAATGTCATTGGAGACATTGCCAGTGAAGCTATAGAGAAATAAAAAGATTGGAAACCAGAATAGATTTTTAGCTGACTTCGAAGGTGAATCTAGAAATTTAGCCATTTTGTAACCTCATACAACAAAAAAACATAAGACAAACACTCCCCCAATAGGGGTGCTGACCCGTCATGCAAAATTGTATGAAGCTAAGCGGCTAAAATCATGATGTACCTAAATTGACAATGTTTAATCTGCTTCATTATAACATACTCGAAACTGATGGGTCAAAAACGTGTGAGGAGGGTTTTTAACCCTTGAGGCTGCAGCTGCCGAAATCATCAGGATTACCACCGCCTAAAGCCTGTATAATTGGGCAAACTACTTGAGAATCCTGTTTTTCACACTGCTCTACGAGCTGCGATAAAGCCTCTCGAATATTCTCTAGTTGCCGAATATGATTGGTGAGTTGTTCCAAACGTGTCCGCGCAATTCCTTGAATCTGTTGGCGGTGCTCTAATGGGTCATATTGAAGCAATTCTTTAATTTCTTTAAGCGTAAAACCACCCAATTGAGCACGTCGAATAAAACGCAATCTCTGCAAGTAGGTACCGTCATAATGTCTGTATTCATTGACTGCTTGGGGTACAGGAAGCAAACCACGCCGCTGATAAAAGCGCACAGTTTCAATCCCTACCCCTCCCGCTCGTGCAAATTGGGAAATAGTCATTTTGTCACTCATAAAACACTTGACTCCGTACCATAGTACAGCGTTTAGTATATGTGCATTTTAAAGCAATAGGAAGGAGGATTTATGAAAGATGAACACGCTGTCCAGCCCTACAATATCTTAAGAACCTATTATCCACTGGTTTTAATTATTGCCTATATTACAGGGGTTTCCTTTTTAACAAGCACTGAATCTGGCCAAATTGTATGGCATATTTGGATGAGTCATTTTATGGCTGGGTTTTTTCTGGTCTTTTCCGCGTTCAAATTTCTTAATTTATCAGGATTTGCTGCGGCTTACGCCAGATATGATGTGCTCGCAACTCGTTGGCATTATTATGGCTATATCTATCCTTTTTTAGAATTAGGACTGGGGATAGCCTATCTTGCACAGACGGTAAATACGATTGTATTAATCCTCACTATTCTTTTAATGGGATTTTCTAGCATTGGTGTGATGCAGGCATTAATGAAAAAACAGGTTATCGATTGTGCTTGTTTGGGAACTATATTAAAACTGCCCATGTCTGCCATTACTTTAATAGAGGACATATCCATGGTATTAATGGCTATCGCCATGTTAATCCTAAAATAATCGGAAGAAAAAGTAATGAGCTATGATTGGCAAGAACATTGGAAATCTAATGAACATCCTTTTCATTTGACCAGTGTAAACCCATTCCTTGAATGTTATTGGCAAAAATTAAAATTACCTGCAAACGGTCATGTATTAGTACCACTGTGCGGTAAATCACAAGACTTGTTATGGTTAGCTCAGCAAGGCCATCAAGTTACTGGGGTTGAAATCAGCCCAATAGCTTGTGAAACATTTTTTTCCGAAAATCGTCTTCCTTTTGAACAGCAACAACAAGACGAATTTATTCATTATGACAATGAGAAGATTGTATTACTCTGTGGAGATTTTTTTAGATTAGATCCTATACTGGTGACAGATATTTCTGCTGTTTATGATCGCGCAGCGCTCATTGCATTACCACCCGCATTACATCAACGTTATGTAAAACAACTGACTAAATTTATGGCTAAAGGTTCAGAAATGTTACTGATTGTTATAGACTCCAACGATCTTACTCAAGAACATCCTTATCCTTTGAACACCGCAGATATCCATAATTTATTTTGCAAAGACTTTGCAATCAATGAAATAGCCCGCGTTAAAATAGATAATCTTTCGACGGTCTTGATAAGCAGAGGCTATCGAACAGCCTATGAAGTTGTCTATCACTTGAAAAGATTATGAGATTTAAACAAGACAAGTCTACATCAGGGTGTTTTCTCGACTAAATGTCGTCTTTTTAAAATATGGCAAGCATATTGATTGGACTTTATTCACTAAAACATCAACATTGACTATCACACACAATTGGCTTGCTTATTTTGCTAGGGATATAATGTGCTCTGTATAATATTTTCAATTGTAGCATGATGCCCACTCCAGGCCTCGTAAACGCTTCTCGCCCATGCTTTGACCAGGTATTCATGTTCAACGGCAGTTTCTGCCTTAATGACATCCAGTACCGTCATCCAGCGCGGATTATCCGGGGGTGTTAACCAAATGAAATCTCGTTTTTTTCGCAAGATTTCATCCATACAATGCACAATATATTGAGCTGGTTTGTTTTCTGCCAAAGAGAGATGCAAAGCAATCAGATGGATATTCACTGATTGCACAGCATTGCGTTCTTGAGGATTTCCCGGGTGTTGAACTCCATAGCTGTCTACTGTGAGACGATGAGCCTTTTGATACGTTGGATAATCTTGATACTCTTTAGTCAAAATGGCATTACATATAGCCCAACATCCTGATCAAGCGCCACGATAGCGATCTGCTCCCATTTCTGATCCTTCGAAAAAAGCGTGACATCCTGGGCATTTTTCCAACATAAATTTCCTATTCTTACGTTTAATTTATAATTTCAACAATGATTGAGCATTTTAGATAAATAATCCCTGCTTCCATTACTTAAGGACTGTTGCTTTAATTATCAATAATGGCGGCCTGATTTTATGAATTGAAAATTTCTCGTTACCGTCAATGAGCTCATCTGATGGCATTGGCTCTAATACATTATTGATCACCATGTTATTTTTGATTAAAGTATTAATATAAGTTGAGACTTTTCGATGGTATTTTTTTACTCCTGGCACAAACCATGTTTGCTCGAAAGCGATCTCATCGCGATAGTTGTATATGGGATGGAAACTTCTGCCTGCTTCATCAGTTTTGATAATTGCCTCAGGATATGCAGTGCAAATTGGATGTTCAACAGAAAAAATAAACAATCCACCCGGTTTGAGCAAATTTGAAACCTTTTTAGCAATATCATCGAAGTCTTCAACATAATGCAAGGCCAGTGATGAGACAATTAAATCAAATGCGCCAGATGAATGAGCAAAATGCTCAACAGCTACTTCTTTGAATGTAATGTTGTCTCTTTGATTTTTTTCTTTTGCAGTACTAATCATTTTAGATGAAACATCAATTGCAGTAATAGCGGCCGCACCATGATCAGAGGCAAAAGCAGCAAAGTCGCCAAAACCGCAGCCCAGCTCTAATAGCCGCTTTCCTGACAAATCTGGCAATAAAGAAATTATCGCTGGCTGCTCTAATGCATCATTAAAACCGGCTTTACCCTCGCGAAGTGTTTTATAAGCTTCAAAGAAGTCTGGGTTATCATAAATATTTTGAGGTGCCATAACAAAGACTCAATAACTTGTAGTATCGTGGATAAAAATATGACCTTCTAAATATAACTGACACAACCCAGATAATAATACGCGATCAGTATCTATTTTACAAAATAACTCTCCTTGTCGGCTAATGAATCCACTTGGTAGACGATTTATTTTTATCATAAAATTTCCTGGTTGAAATGAAGCTTCATCCCTTCATGAGAGTCAATAAAACCTAATTTCTTATAGAACTCAATTGTCTCTTTTCGTTTTTTATCCATCGTTAGCTGTATTAAATGACAACCTAATTCTCGCGCTTTATCAATCGCCCATTGTATCATCATATTTCCAATACCATGTCCACGATAGGCTTCATCAACACGCACACCTTCAATTTGGCCACGTTTTCCGCCTCGATAAGTGATATAGGTAATAATCGTTAATTGCAAAGTGCCAATAATTTTATTTCCATCCTCTACCACAATCAGATATTGATTTTTATCAGAATTAATTTCGTCGAATGCTAAATAATAGTTTGCTGGTAACGGAATTTGGTAGGATTCTCGTTGACTTCCTAAAGGATCATGGGCAAGCAACTGCACGATGTGCATTAAATCATCCTGAGTCGCTTTTCTTATGCTTAATTTCATATCTCTCGTTCGCCTTTAAATCAGTTTGAAAAAATTCTTTGAGCACTTGAGAAGAATGCAAACAGATAACCTACATTCACACCAAAACTTAAATAACTTCCGGTTATGCCATTTGGCGACACGCCAATGCGCAAGGTTATTCCGTTGTTCGTGAATTTGACGATCATAGTATTAGTCGCGAGACCGCTCGCTGCCAAAGTCATGATCGATCTTCAAGTGTGAGTCGCACTTTAAAATGCTGTGCGCATTTTTACTGTGCATTGGTTATAGTTATTTTAACGGTATATTGAAAATAAATCTGAAGCATGGTAGCATCTCAAAATGGTTTTTTACAACATATTTTTGTAAAAATAGAGGCGCGTAAAAATAATTTAGTTGCTCACATCCATATAATAACTAAGAGAAATTATAATGAAAATTTTTGTTCATCCATCTGAATTACAACTTATGCAGCGTCATTTGAATTCATTAATAGACGTTTCATCATCCGAAGAGAAAAATGCAAGTAAAGAGCGCGTGACAAAGGATGCTTATGACTTCTTGCTTTCTTATCAAAAAATATACTTCCCACCTCAGATATCAAAATCTCATTTTATAATAGCTGGCCTGCTATTTCTTCCCTTTGCCGATTACGTGATCAGCACCGAATCATTTCAGAGCTCCCCTGAGGCTACTTCATTGGCTTTGGCCACCCTTTGCGGGTATCTATGGTGTACGTCGATGTCTCCGTCAAATGCACTTCAACGGCATGCAGAAGAAATTAAAAAAACATATCGCGAATGCAAAGCCGGACTGACTGATTTATTTCAGCCTACTTATCGAGCATCAGTAGAAATTGATATATCCTCTCTTAAAGAGTTACGAAAGAAAGAAGATATTACCGTGGAATATCTGATTCAACGGTATGAATTTATATTGGATAATCTTCAAGCACGAGAAAAACTTACCAATCTGTGCGCTATTAGTTAGCTCTGAAAGCCCTGGGAGCGCAGCAGCTCCCAGGCTTACATCATTTCCGGGGCGGAGATGCCGAGTAATTGTAGGCCGTTGATGACGACTTGTTGGGTGGCGGCTAAGAGGCTGAAGCGGGCGTCGCGTAGAGGTGCTTCTTCTACCAAGAAAGGTTGGGCGTTGTAATACACATGTAATTTATGCGCTAATTCCTGCAGATAATGCGCTAGTGTGCAAGGTTCGCGGTGATGGGCGGACAACGTTAATACTTCTGGATAATGGGATAAACAGCGCATCAATGCTATTTCTGACTGTTCTTGTAACAAATGCAGGTGTTGTTCTCCGTTTGGTCGATCCCAGGATAATCCCTTTTTCTCCAATTGTCGAAAAACGCTGCAGATACGCGCATGCGCATATTGAATGGTATAGACGGGGTTTTCATTGGAGTGCGCTTTCGCCAATTCTAAATCAAAATCCAAATGTTGTTCTTTGCGATGCATGATGTAAAAGAATCGTGCGGCATCGTCGCTTACCTCTTGCCGTAATTCACGCAGCGCAACAAATTCATTTTCTCGCATCGACATTGGTACACGCGTATCGCCTCGGTATAAAATAGCGAACTGCACTAACACCACTTGCACTTTTTCAGGGTTTTCACCCAATGCTCTCAGCAGTGCTGCCAACTTTAATTTAAAGCCATGGTGATCGGCTCCATACACATCCAGCATCAAATGGAAACCACGTTCCAATTTGTTAAAATGGTAGCCGATGTCTTCGGCAAAATAAGAAGGTTGGCCGTTTTGCCGAATAACCACTCGGTCTTTTTCATCGCCAAAATCGGTGGCACGAAACCAGGTGGCGCCCTCTTTTTCATAGAGATAACCGCGCTGTCGTAATCTTTCTATACCGCATTGAATATCGCCGTTATAAGTTAGATGACTTTCTCGAAACCAGGTTTGACAAGTCACGCCAAAGGCTTGTAAGTCATCATGGATGTCTTCCAGTATGCTTTTTAGGCTTCGCTCAAAGATCACGGTGAAATCATCTTTGCCCAGCAGCAACTCGGCGTGCGTTAACAATGCGTCGATATGGTTTTCTGCCTGTAGTTCATCGTGTTCGTGATCCATCGGTACGCTGGGTAATATATTGGCCGCCGGATGATAAAAACGCTTGCCATAATTGATTTTGAGTGACTTGGCGATGGGGAGAAGGTAATCACCCTGGTAACCTTGCCTCGGCAGGGGAATATTTTCTCCCCAGACCTGTAGATAACGAATCCAGACACTCAGCGCCAACAGGCGCATTTGCCGACCGACATCACGGACGTAGTATTCCCTATGCACTGCGTAACCCATCGCTTCTAATATATTGGCCAGGCTACCGCCATACGCAGCCAGCCGGCCATGGCCAATATGCAATGGCCCCAATGGATCAGCCGAAACAATTTCGATGAGTACCCGCTGGTCTTTTCCTTCCGTCGAACGACCATAACTGCTAGCCTGATTCAGAATCTCGGGGATGATTTGTTGGTGGACTTGGGGAATTAATTTAAAATTGATGAAACCGGGAGCAGCGACTGATACCTTTTCAACTTCTGGTAGTTTAGGCAGTTTTTCCAGGAGCTGTGCTGCTAAAAAAAGCGGTTGGGTGTGACTATGACTGGCCAGTACCAAGGCCACATTACTCGCAAAATCACCTGCTTCTGGGTGACGGCTGTATTCCAGCTGTATGGGTAGGGCAGCTGCTTCGGAGGATATGACTCCTGCCTGCGACAAGGCATTTACGGCGGTGCTCAATGCAGCAATTAGGCGGTCCTTCATAGTGACTTTCCTTTAACCTATTCCTTTAGGCTACTGTCCTTTCTCTGGGTGGAGAAAGGAAACGGATCTGGGGAGAAAGTGATTTTTTCTAAGCCCTCTACTTTTAGCTTAGCACGTTATTGGCGGTTGACCACGGCGCATCCACCATTTCCAGCCAATTACGGGGGGGTAGGAATTCTTCGTAGAGGCGGGCTTCCCAACTGCCGGGGCTGGGGTGCCAATCGTAGCGCCAGTGTACTTGAGGCGGTAAAGAAACTAGGATGGATTCGACACGGCCGCCCCATTGTAGACCAAATAAGGTGCCCCGATCGTAGACGAGATTAAATTCTGCGTAACGGCCGCGACGGTAATTCTGGAAATCGCGCTCAGCCTGATGATAGGGATGCCCCATACGACGAGAAACGATGGGTAGGTAAGCAGGTAAAAAATGGGTGCCGATGCTACGCGCGAATGCAAAACTGTGCTCAAAGTCTTGTAATCGAAAATCATCGAAAAAAAGACCGCCGATACCACGATGCTCGCGGCGGTGTTTGATGAAGAAATAATCATCGGCCCATTGTTTAAATCGGGGATACAATTCCACACCAAAAGGATCGCAGGCTTTTTTAGCCGTCGCGTGCCAATGCTGGCAATCCTCGACAAAACCATAATACGGGGTTAAATCAAAGCCACCGCCAAACCACCAAATCGGTGGTGCGTGTTCTTTTTCGGCTATAAAAAAGCGTAGGTTGAAATGCGTGGTGGGTACAAAAGGATTGCGCGGGTGGACGATGACCGATAAACCTAGTGCTTCAAATGGGCAACCCGATAGCTCGGCACGGCTGGCCGTGGCTGAAGGTGGGAGGCTATTGCCGCGAATATGGGAGAAATTCACACCGCATTTTTCGATTACCTCACCCATTAATACTTGGGTGCGACCCTCACCCCCTTCCGGTCTCTGCCAATGATCGCAGGTAAATTTTTCTGAGCCATCGATGGCCGCTAACGCCTGGCAAATTGAGTCTTGGCTCTGGACTAAGAAGTCTTTGACCGCTTTCGTTTCCGTTAGCATGGCAGTCTCAAACGTCGACGTTGATAGCCGCCAATGCATTGTTTTCGATAAACTCTCGGCGAGGCTCTACTTGATCGCCCATCAACGTCGTAAAAATCTGATCGGCGGCCACCGCGTCTTCAATACTCACCCGCAATAATCGTCGCATTTTCGGATCCATGGTCGTTTCCCACAGCTGTTCTGGGTTCATTTCACCCAAACCTTTGTAGCGCTGTATGGTAAAACCTTTTTTCGCCTCCGCTGTCACCCAAGCAAATACATCGGCGAAATGAGTCAATGGTTGCTTGAATTCGCCTTTTTGCACATAGGCACCTTGCTTCAATAGGCCACCTATTTTTTGATAGACCGTGCTCAGTTGTCGGTAATCCCCTGACGTAAAGAAGTCGTAGTTCAGCAGGGTTTCTGTGACTCCACCGTGCTGACTGACGGAAATTTTGGGTATAAAAATCAATCTCTCGCGATTTTCCTCGACAGCCACCTGATAACCACTACCCTTGTGTAAGCCCGTTTTTCTACTATTTAAACGCGCTTGCAATTGCTCAGCCCAACGTTGAACCGTCGCCTGATCCGCCAATTCGGCCAGGGTCAGTGGTGGCATATCCAATAACTGCTCTAGAACCTCGCGTGAATACCGTCGAGCCAACCGATGGACGATGGCGAGCGCGTTCTGATAGTCAGCTGCCATATCGGCAAAATCCGCTTCCGGTAATACCGGGCCCGATTCACTGAGAAATAATTCCACTCCCTGCACACCCAATGACAATAAATAACTGCTCAGTGCTTCATCGTCTTTGATGTATTGTTCTTGCTTACCTTTCTTTACTTTATATAAGGGTGGCTGGGCGATATATATGTAACCGCGCTCGATCAATTCCGGCATATGTCGATAGAACAGCGTCAATAACAAGGTGCGGATATGCGAACCATCGACATCAGCGTCGGTCATGATGATGATGCGGTGGTAACGGAGTTTATCGGGGTTGTATTCTTCACGGCCAATACCACAGCCCAGTGCCGTGATAAGCGTCGCCACTTCGGCGGAGCCGAGCATACGGTCGAAGCGGGCTTTTTCCACGTTGAGAATTTTACCCTTTAACGGCAAGATAGCTTGGTTATATCGGTCGCGCGCCTGCTTGGCTGAACCGCCTGCGGAATCACCCTCAACTATGAATATTTCAGAATTAGCTGGCTCGGTTTCTTGACAATCGGCGAGCTTGCCAGGTAAGCCGGCAAGATCCAACACATTTTTGCGCCGCGTTAGGTCACGTGCTTTGCGTGCTGCTTCCCGAGCGCGGGCAGCGTCGATAATTTTTAATACTACCGCTTTAGCTTGGCTGGGGTTCTCCAGCAAGTAATCCGCTAATTTATCCGATACCACCGATTCAACCACCGGCTTTACTTCTGAAGAGACTAATTTATCTTTTGTCTGCGACGAAAACTTGGGGTCAGGCACTTTCACGGACAATACGGCGGTTAATCCCTCGCGGATATCATCACCCGAGGTCGCGATTTTCGCTTTTTTGATATACCCTTCCTGCTCCATGTAGTTATTTAGGGTTCGAGTGAGCCCCGCTCGAAAACCTGCTAGGTGCGCTCCGCCATCGCGTTGCGGGATATTATTGGTAAAGCAAAAAACATTTTCTTGAAAGCCGTCATTCCACTGCATAGCAAATTCAACGGTAATGCCATCTATCGCGTGGGAGAAATAAATAACAGGCTGATTAACAGCAACTTTATTAGTATTCAATAGCTCCACGAAGGCTTTGATGCCACCTTCATAGCAGAAGGTATCTTGTTTGTCGGAGCGTTCGTCCGATAAGTGAATCCGCACCCCCGAATTCAAGAAGGCCAGTTCACGTAACCGTTTGGCTAAAATATCGTAGTGGAATTCGGTGACGTTGTGAAAGGTTTCCAGACTGGGTTTAAAACGAATTTCTGTGCCTTTTTTATCGGTTTCACCCAAGGCAGCTAAAGGTGCGTCAGGTACACCGTGTCGATATAATTGAGCGTAGACTTTACCACCCTGGCGAATCGTTAATTGCAAGGTTTCCGATAACGCGTTTACGACGGAAACACCAACACCGTGTAAGCCCCCAGATACTTTGTAGGCGTTGTTGTCAAACTTACCACCGGCGTGTAACACCGTCATAATGACTTCGGCGGCTGATTTGCCTTCTTCGGGGTGCATACCGGTAGGGATGCCGCGGCCATTGTCTTTGACCGTGACGGAATTGTCGGTGTGGATAATGACAAAAATTTCATTACAATGGCCAGCCAGGGCTTCGTCAATGGAGTTATCGACGACTTCAAAGACTAGGTGGTGTAGACCGGTGCCATCGTCCGTATCGCCAATGTACATCCCTGGTCGTTTACGGACAGCGTCTAATCCTTTGTAGACTTTGATGCTGGAGGAATCGTAGGTGCTGCTCTCTTTTTCATCTGACATAGCTATGGTTTCGGGGTCTAAATCTTGCATAAAATCTGGGGTCTCCTGTCAACGAGCGCATTGGCTTGCCTCGCGTTTACTAACAGAATATTTTACCATAGATCACCATGAAAGTGCTGCAAAAATCAGCCATACCCTTGCAAATTTCCTAGGGGCGCGGGCATCAGCTTATACACAAGTAGAAACGATTCCTTCCCCAACTTGCGACCAACAGAGGTCCTGTGGAATGGGCTAGCGTATGGACATATCTTTTTTTAGTCAACTTAGAGTGGGTATTAGATTAGGGGTTAGCACTGTAAGCCCCCTCTCCCGCGCGAGGGGCTTGAATAGAGGCTCTGAACTTGTTCGCGGGAGAGGGTTGGGGAGAGGGCGAATGGAAAGCGCGAGACTTTACCCTCTCCCCTAACCCTCTCCCGCGAATAGGTTTGCAGCTTTTGCCCAAACTCCTCGCGCGGGAGAGGGGGTTTACAGTGCTAATCATTAATCCGGTGCCTACTCACAGTTGACTAAAAAAGATGGGTGCATACCCTAGCCTTTATGGGAGAAGGAGTTTTCTTACAATGCCCCAGATAGCTACGCGGTGGCTGTGTCGATGGATTCAATATTTACTTCCGGATTTACCGGGGTATCGTAATCGACGCCTTTAGCATTGAACCCAAATAATCGATAAAAATCATGACGGTAGCCTTCAATATCAGTCAATTGTTCCAGATTTTCAGTCGTCACCTTCGGCCAAAGTGCGGAAATCTGCTCCTGTACATCCGGCCTCATTTCCAAATCATCTAAGCGAATTCGGCCATTTTCATCACGGGGCAGCGGCTGGTTGGTGCAGATATAGTCTTTGAATAACCGCTCAATCTGCTCAATACAACCCTCATGTGTGCCCTTCTCTTTCATTATCTTATACAACAAGGAGTTGTACAGCGGCACTACTGGAATAGCGGCGCTCGCCTGGGTTACCAGGGCCTTATTGACCGATAATAAGGCTTGACCACCCTTTTTCTGTAAGTTGGCATTGAGTTGATCTGCTGTTTCAGCCAGGTGGTTTTTTGCTGCACCGATGGTGCCATCTTTATAAACGGCGTGGGTTAATTGCGGGCCAATATAGGTATAAGCCAATGTCTTGACGTTATTTGCCAACAAGCCCTGCTGGTCCAGATAGTCTATCCACATAGCCCAATCTTCACCCCCCATGACAGCCACTGTCGCCGCTATTTCTTCTTCGGTCGCCGGTTCGATGGTGACTTCTTTTACCTCGCCGCGAAATGGATCTACGGTTTTACTAGTAAATGTCTGACCAATTGGCTTTAACACTGAGCTGAACGTTTGTCCGGTAGTGGGGTGTATTCGTCGCGGCGAGGCTAAGCTATAGATAATTAAATCCACTTGTTTGAGGTCTTCACGGATTAAGGCGGCTGTTTGCTCTTTCACCGACTGAGAAAAGGCATCGCCGTTGATACTCTTGGCGTAATAACCTTGTTGGTGTGCGAACTGCTCAAACGCAGCGCTGTTATACCAGCCTGCAGAAGCGGTGCGTTTATCGTCAGCGGGCTTTTCATAAAAGACACCGATGGTCTTTGCGCCCGCGCCAAAGGTCGCAACAATGCGGCTAGCCAAACCATATCCGGTGGAAGCACCAATCACTAAGACGTTTTTAGGACCTTGTAATTTACCGTGTGATTTCACGTAATCTATTTGCTCAGCGACGATGCGAGCGCAGCCAGTCGGGTGGGCTGTCGTGCAGATAAAACCACGAACTTTCGGGTGAATAATCATTTTTTTCTCCTGCGGTGGGGTATGAAAACAAGCTTTGCCATTATATGCTGATCGGACGCTAAAATGCGAAAAATGAAATTCTTAATGAAAAGGCGTAGTAAAAAGTATTTCCCTCAGCTAAGATTTAAAACATGACACGTCACAACTCTCGCCAATATTCCGCAGAATCTATTGAAGTTCTCAGTGGCTTAGACCCGGTGCGCGTGCGACCGGGCATGTATACGGATACTCGTAACCCCAACCATTTAGCTATGGAAGTCATTGACAACAGCGTCGATGAAGCCGTCGCCGGCCATGCCCGAACTATTGAGGTGACACTTTTTGCCGATGGGTCGTTACAAGTTTCCGACGACGGCCGCGGCATGCCAGTCGACATCCATCCTGAGGAAAAAATGTCCGGCGTGGAACTCATCATGACCCGTTTACATGCCGGTGCAAAATTCTCAGGAAAAGAATACCAGTATTCCGGTGGCTTGCACGGGGTCGGTATTTCCGTGGTAAATGCGCTATCTAAGCACTTATCCGTAGAAGTGATGCGAGAAGGTAAGGTTCACCAGATGGAATTCAAAGGCGGCGATACGGTAAAACCGCTGGCCGTCATCGGTAAAGGTGAGAAAGAAAAAACCGGCACCACGGTGCGCTTCTGGCCTGACGCCAAATACTTCGACAGCGTGAAATTTGCGCTCAATCCTTTGAAATACTTACTAAGGGCCAAGGCCGTGCTTTGCCCAGGCTTAACCGTCATTTTTAAACAAGAAAATGTCAAACACGTGGACGAATGGTATTACGAAGACGGTTTGAAAGACTATTTACTCGGTAGCTTGCAAGATTTAGTGAAACTGCCTGAAGAGCTTTTCTTGGGGCATAGCACCGGCAATTCTGAAACGGCAGACTGGGCGGTCACCTGGCTGCCCGAGGGCGGCGATGTGATCGCCGAAAGCTATGTCAACTTAATACCCACCGCCCAAGGCGGCACGCATGTGAATGGTTTTCGCACCGGTTTATTGGAAGCCTTGCGCGAATTTTGCGAAATTCGCAAGCTTTTACCCCGTGGCATTAAGCTCGCCAGCGAGGATATGTGGGATCAATGCTGCTATGTGCTTTCGGTTAAAATGCGCGATCCACAGTTTTCTGGCCAAACCAAAGAGAAATTGACCTCTCGACAATGCGCCGCTTTCGTGACCGGGGTGGCGAAAGATGCGTTTAGTCTATGGTTGAATGAGAATGTCCAGATAGGCGAGGCATTGGCCAATATGGCCATCCAAAACGCCCAACAACGCAGCCGCGCCAATAAGCAGGTTTTACGCAAAAAAGTGACTTCTGGCCCGGCCCTACCCGGCAAATTGGCGGATTGTAGCGACCCAGATACCAAATACAGCGAGTTATTTTTGGTGGAGGGGGATTCCGCTGGCGGTTCAGCCAAACAGGCACGGGATCGGCAATTCCAGGCCATCATGCCGCTACGCGGTAAGATATTGAACACCTGGGAAGTGGAGTCTTCGCAGGTATTGGCCTCACAGGAAATTCACGACATCGCCGTGGCCATTGGCGTCGACCCTGGCGCAGATAACCTCAGTGGCCTGCGTTATGGTAAAATATGTATTCTGGCCGATGCTGATTCCGACGGTTTGCATATCGCCACTCTGTTATGCGCTTTGTTTTTCCGTCATTTTCGCCCTGTCGTCGCTGCCGGTCACCTCTATGTGGCCATGCCACCGCTGTATCGCATCGATATTGGCAAAGAGGTGTTTTACGCCCTGGACGATGAAGAGAAACAGGGGATTCTGGATCGAATTGCCGCTGAGAAAAAGAAGGGTACTGTTCATATCCAGCGCTTTAAAGGCCTGGGTGAAATGAATCCATCCCAATTACGTGAAACGACCATGTCACCGGATACGCGCCGCCTCGTCCAATTAGCCATCGGCGATGATCCTGTCGAAGACACAATGGATATGCTGCTCGCCAAAAAACGGGCCAGCGATAGAAAAATATGGTTGGAAGAAAAAGGCAATTTAGCCGATATCTCCTAACCAAACTGAGATAGAAACTCCTCCTCCGCTGGTGGGCATACGCGTCAACTTAAGAAAATGCTCTCCTTCTCCCCCTGTGGGAGAGAAGGTGCCGAAGGCGGATGAGGGGTTTAAAATTAAACAAAAATTCATTTTTTTTAGGTATCTTGTCTGGCGGATACGGACGACCCTGATTTAAGAAAATAGTGTATAATCTAATCTATGTATATTAGCGTATTTGACATTTTTAAAATTGGTATCGGCCCCTCCAGTTCTCACACCGTCGGCCCCATGAAAGCCGCCTTGGCATTTACCCAGCAGCTTGCAGCGTTGGGACTGCTCAAACAGACCGCTCGTGTCGAAACCGCGCTCTATGGCTCGCTGGCCTTAACAGGCAAAGGGCATGGCACGGATAAAGCGATTATCTTAGGGCTCATGGGTGAACAACCCAGCACCATTGACTCCGAAACGATCGAGCCTCGGCTGCATACTATCTATCAACAAAAAACGTTGAGCCTATTAGGCGAACACCGCATTCCTTTCAATGAAACGAATCTGCAATACCACCCTCAAGAAGTGCTCCCTTGCCATACCAACGGCCTGCGCTTTACCGCCACTTCTTATGAAGGTGGGGTATTGCTAGAAGAGACCTATTACTCGGTGGGTGGTGGTTTTATTGTGACAGCCGAACAGTTTAATCAACCCGTCGAAGACTTAAATCCAGTTCCTTTTCCTTTCTCCACTGCCGAAGAACTACTGGCCCTGTGCAGAAAGCACGACATGACGATCAGCCAGTTAATGATGGCGAATGAAATGACTCGCCGCCCCCAGCAAGACATTCAAAACCAATTACTCCAAATTGCCGAGGTTATGAAGGCATGCATCCAGCGTGGCTGCGCAACCAACGGTATCTTACCCGGTGGACTGGAGCTTCGCCGTCGCGCCCCAGGTTTGTATACAAAACTAATGGCCAAAGGCAAACCGAATCGTCACCATCCCGATGTGATGAATTGGCTCAATGTCTATGCTATGGCCGTTAATGAAGAAAACGCCGCCGGCGGCAAAATAGTAACTGCTCCTACCAATGGCGCAGCTGGTATTATTCCTGCTGTTTTACAATATTACCGGGATTTCTGTGAAAACAGCACGGATCAAGGTATTGTCGATTTTCTGTTAACCGCCGCTGCCATCGCCATTCTTTATAAACTCCGCGCCTCCATATCAGGCGCAGAAGTTGGCTGCCAAGGTGAAGTTGGCGTTGCCTGCTCCATGGCTGCCGGTGCCTTGGCAGCGGTGCTTAACGGCAGTTTAGCGCAAGTGGAAAACGCAGCTGAAATCGGCATGGAACATAACCTCGGCCTACCCTGCGATCCACCGAAAGGCTTGGTGCAAATTCCCTGCATTGAACGCAATGCCATGGGTGCAGTAAAAGCCATTAACGCCGCTCAGCTGGCCCTCGCCGAAGATGGTCAACATCGGGTTTCTTTAGATGCGGTGATTAATACCATGCGCCAAATTGGTAATGATATGAAGACTATTTATAAGGAAACGTCTCTGGGTGGTTTGGCCGTGAATGTGCCGGAGTGTTAAGCGATCCCTGCTGTTGCTGAGATAACGAAAACTTTTGTTTCGGCTTCTTAAAAAATCGGTATACTTTCATAGTTTTTAAACAATAGAACTTCTGCAACAACCGTTGCAAAAGTTTATTGTTTCGCCTTAAAAATCCATGTATAGACTGCTATTCCAAGATTAGGTGAAATCATCTATATGCATAACCCCCAGACTAAGGCCATTACTTCAGGTATTTTATCTGGCGCTTTCTGGGGCACCCCTTTCATTGCGCCTCTGATCCTTAGTGGTTATTCTTCCATTGAAATCGCTTTTGTGCGATTTTTATTTTTCGGAATAATCAGTTTAGTATGCTTGCCCAGATTACTATTATTGCTGCGAAAATTTACTCTGACTGATTTCTTGCAGGCCATTTTGATTTGTGCTGCAGGATTCTGGTTGTATACGATTATCTTATTTTTTGGCGTCAAGCTGACCAATGGCGTAATATCCGCCTTGATTATCGGCACATTGCCATTAACCATTACCTTATGCAGTAAGCCAACATTTAATTACAAATTATTAGTTGGCTTGACACTGATTCTGACAGGCATCGTCGTATTATTAGTAGTCCCTTTATTGCATGATGCCACAAGATCCTCTCTACACAACATCCACTTATCAGGAATTATTTTGCTATTCTGCGCTTTAATCCTGTGGACCTGGTACGCGATAATTAATCCCCGCTTTATCTTAAAACATGCCCAGATGACCTCGTTGGATTACACATCTCTCATGGGTGTTATCAGCTTGATTTTTATGCTACCCATTTTCCTGCTGACTCACGATTTACGTCCGCTCATAATACACCCACAATTCCCTCAGTTGATCATATGGGGCAGTATTATGGGTATCGGCGCCTCCTGGATTGCCAATTTCTTCTGGGCTTACTGCTGCAGAAACACCCCACCCTCTATCTACGGCACGCTCATGGTCTCCGAAACCCTATTTGGATTAATTTATAGTTTTATCTTTCAACACCGCTTACCCTATCTGAACGAATTTATTGCCATTCTACTGCTCATTTCCGGCGTAATAATAACCATTAAATCTCAACAAGCCATAGCCCGCAAACAACAATGACCTAAGAAATAGGGAGAGGTTTCGCTCTATTTAAGTCACAGAAAACTTCTCTGAAGGTTAGGCACTATGGGAAGTTTTTTATAAATCAGTCGGTTACGATATATCAAAATGTAACTAGGAAATATTAGCTTCCGTGTTACTTCCTAGTTCATAGCCTAGCTAGACAACAAAATTTCATATTTCTGCCGGCATCTACGCCTCAATTAATTCAAGTAAAGACAATCATAGCGTAAAGTGGCATTTAATTTGCAATATGTATCTTATAATGATACACTATGCAAATGAAACTACAAAATCCACAACTATCAAATTACCTTAATTCCCTGCAAACCAGAGGTCGTTATACCTTTACCCGAGACGAGGCACTTGCCACTTTAGGTATTACCCCAACCTCATTTCGTTTCAGTGCTCTACGGCTTATTAAGAAAAAACGCCTTATACGCCCCAAACAAGGTTTTTATGTCATTGTCCCCACTGAATATTCAGAGGTAGGTACCCCTCCAGCAACCTGGTTCATTGACACTCTCATGAAGTTCTATCAACAACCTTATTATGTTGGTTTACTTTCTGCCGCAGCTTTATACGGCGCCGCCCATCAACAGCCTCAGGTATTCCAGGTTGTCACTAATAAACCGTTACGACCAGTTGCTACCAGCTTATCCCAGATTCAGTTTTTTACGAAGAGAACCATTACGGCCAGCAGTTATCAAACCATGAAAACACCAACGGGATTTATGCATGTATCGTTACCAGAAATAACCGCATTTGATTTAGTACGCTATGTTAAATCCGCCGGGTACTTTAGCCATATTGCCACCATACTAAGCGAACTAATGGAAAGCTTTGACGAAAAACGTTTCAAACAAATATTAGCAACTGAAAAACTTGAACCTCCAGAAATTCAGCGACTCGGTTATCTTCTAGAAATCGTGGAGGCCCAACCCGGTATTATTTTATTACTTAAAGATTGGGTAAAAGAACATAAACCCCGAACAGTTCCATTGCGCCCTGATAGAACCCATGAAAATAGTTCAAAAACTGCAGATTGGAATTTATATATTAATGAACAAATAGAGACGGATTTATGATACCACAAGCCTATATTAACGAATGGCGTACAACAGCACCCTGGTCGACTGATGCCCAAGTTGAACAGGATTTAATTCTATCACGTGCTCTCTTGGAAATTTTTTCAGAGCCGCTGCTAAGAAAATCCTTGGCATTTCGAGGCGGCACAGCACTGCACAAATTATTTATTGAGCCAGCGGCACGTTATTCGGAAGATATAGACCTTGTACAAATCGAAGAAGGTGCCATTGGCTATATTTTTGAAGCGTTACGCAACCAATTAAATCCTTGGCTGGGTGAGCCTAAATGGAAATTAAAAGATGGTCGAGCCATATTTATCTATCGCTTCGAATCAGAGAGCCTCCCCGTAATACCCATGCGCTTAAAAATAGAAATCAATACTCGAGAACATTTCACCGTTTTAGGATTGTCCAATAAACCCTTCGAAGTTAAAAATGCCTGGTACTCCAATAAAACTGATCTAGTAATCTATCAATTGGAAGAGCTACTGGGTACTAAATTAAGAGCGTTATACCAGCGGAAAAAAGGACGTGATTTATTTGACTTAATCATAGCGCTGAGACAATTCCCCTCTCTAGAAATACCAAAATTGATTCAATGCTTTGCACATTATATGGAATCTTCTGCCAGCAAAATTTCACGGGGAGAATTTGAAGCAAATTTGCATGAAAAACTAAGTGATGAAGCATTTCTTAAAGATATCACTCCATTATTACCCAGCACCGTAAATACAGATTATGAACCTTATTCAGAAGCCCAGCATATACAAAATAAAATAATATGCCTTTTACCCGGACAGGCATGGAAGGGTCTTGCGACGTAAGAAGCTGGCGATGTATCAATTTTTTGGTCAACTGTAAATTCACCGTTTAGTATATTAACAGTCTGCTCACGTGGGTATCAGTAATTTTTAGAACAAACATGATGAATATTTTAGAGGTTAACAGCAATGCAGAAAATACAAACGCGTCTTTGCAATATGTTGAAATTGAAAACGCCCATTTTCCAAGGGCCTATGGCCGGAGCAACCACTCCTCAGCTCGCAGCGCTGTTGCTAACTATGGTGATTGGGGATGATCCCATTAGGAAATTGGTCAATGGAAAACTGCGAAAAGCTAATCGATGATACATTGTCATTAACCAATCAACCTGTCGGCGTTAACTTAATATTAGAATGGGATCAGAGTGAACGGTTAGAAATGTGTCTAAAGAAAGGCATTAAAGTCATCTGGTTCTTCTGGGGTGATCCTACGGCATTTATTGAAAAAATACACGGGTATGGGGCGAAGGTCATTTCGACCGTTGGCAATGCTGATGAAGCTAAACGAGCAATGGATGCAGGTGTTGACATTATTGTAACCCAAGGCTGGGAAGCAGGTGGACATGTATGGGGTGAAGTGGCAACGATGCCCTTAGTGCCAGCCGTCGTTGATGCGGTTGAAGGCAGAATTCCGGTGGTTGCTGCAGGTGGTATTGCCGATGGACGTGGTTTAGCGGCTGCTCTGGCATTAGGAGCGGAGGGTATTGTTTTGGGTACTCGATTGTTATCCAGTTTTGAGGCCGGTATTCATGAGCAATATAAAAACCGTCTGATACACGCTAAAGAAACCGATACCGTTTACACGAACATATTTGATAAGGGCTGGCCAAATGCCTATATGCGTGCATTACGAAATAGTACGTATGAGCAATGGGTCAATGCCGGAATGCCAGCCCTCCGGAAAACGCCCGGGTGAGCATGATATTATTACCCAATACTCACCGGACCATCCGGTGGAACGCTATAGCTCTAAAATGCCAGCACCCATCATGGCAGGTGATTTAGAGCCACTAGTGCATTATGCCGGTCAATCTGTTGGTTTGGTTAAAAATAAAAAATCCGTTCATGATATATTGGATGAAATTGTTGAGACCGCCATTAAACGTATTAATGTCTGCCAAAAAATAATTTCTTAAGAAGGGCTCATTTCCAGTTAAAATTTCGCACAAAGTTATCAAAGGATGGAACCAGGAAAAAATTTTTGGCAGGGTCTTGCCACATAATTTGGTTAACTATAATCAAGAAGTAACTACATATGAAAAATGAAGAATATATTATCAGACGATTCGATATAAATTCCGCAGAAGATTTTACAATGTGGAAACAATTAAACCTTCAATGGCTGAAAGGATATGCTCATTCTGCGGGGAAAATACCCTATTTATTAGAAAAAAATGATTTTATTACACTTGATAATCCTGTAGAAAATATAATTCATAAAGGCGGCGAAATTTGGTTTGCTGAGGTTTTGATATCCAATGATAAAAAGATCGTAGGCACCATTGGCCTAACGCCCTGCGATAACGAGTGGGAATTAAATAAATTAGCGGTCGTGCCTGAGTTTCAAGGCAAAGGTATCGGAAAAATATTAGTGCAAACCGCTTTAGATTTTGCTAAAAAACTAGGCATTAAAAAATTAGTGCTTGACTCAAACTCTCACTTGATTAAGGCCATTCGCTTATATGAAAGTTTCGGCTTTAAGCATATTCAACCACGAGGCCATTATGAAACTGCGGATGTGGCAATGGAAAAAATTATTTAATTTTATGAGAATCAATCCCACCTATTTTTAACCATATAAAAGGATATTTTTTGTCAAACATTTTAACACTACCTCTTGCTGCGCAGGCGGGCATCCATTCATGGTAGACAGACCGTGTCTCTTCACCTTGCTCGGTCATTTACGCGGTTCTAAAAATATCTTGTCAATAGGTTGCAACTCTACATCTTCTTTTTGATTATTACCTCGTTGCAATCCTGACCGCAGAGTACTTCCAGATAGAGGAGCTCGAAGTTAAAGGGGGAGTGGACGCACCCGTTGTATTTGAGTCGACTGTAGATGACATAGTCGATCCAGACCCCGCAGAAGAACTGCTACTTGACGCGGTTAAAGTAGATGCTATGGAAGAATTACTAATACTTGCGAAAGATTCCCCACTCATTAATTCTAGTTGATCATAATTCTGAACGAGAAACTCGCGCATTAATTCTAGTAGAAGCTTCTGCTGATCTGCCCTTTGAGCTAGAATTTCCCAATATTCATTTTCAATCTCTATTTCACGAACTTCATTCTTCTCTAAACCTTCGCGAGCTTTTAGTAAATCTTCTAATACCTTTACGTAATCTGAGCTATATTTTTCAGGATCAATGGTATATTTTTTCTTTAAGTCCTTTGTTTCCAACGTCATCTTTCGAATACTTTCTTCGATAGTCAAGTCTTCTTTCTCTAACAAATCTAACTCGTTCTTTAGTTTCTGGGACTTTTCCATTAATATGTCTATCTTATTCTCTACTTGCCTTAACTCATTACTTAATTTTTCCCATTTACTTCGAATTAGGTCATGAGCATGTTTTTTCTCATCTGCCATAGATTTATTCTCCCTTGTTCGAGATAGTCATTTGAAAGAAGCTGATTTAGCTAAGCTTAACTCTTTTTTTGTTGTAAGATGTCTACTGAGCTTAAGGAATCAATCGATACTTTCGTAATTACTCTAAGTGATTCAAAAACTCACCTGCGTAACAATACAATAATTAAAACCAGCTTGCCGAATCTTGATTGTGCTTTGCACCATATCATAACTAGTATTTAGCCAACCATCCAGAAATGCCCATGTCACTATTTCTGACCATGATGTTGGCTTCAGGTGATGCTTTTCAATGATTTTTGTCCAAATGGCAGCTTTATCTGCCATTTGCTCTCGTAATGGCATGGGTTGGGGCGCTGCAACGGAAATATTAAAAAAACCAGCAATATCCGCCCATACATGTTGCCACCGAAAATGGTCACCATTCGTGGCATTGAAGATCTCATTTTTAGCAGTTGCCGCTGTAAGTGACCACAAAACAGCCTCAGCAAGAATGCCCGAATCCGTTGCCTGGTGTAATGCGGACCAGGCACCTAAACTGCCAGGAAAACGTAAAGGCAGCTCTAATTCTTGACTAACTGTGGCAAAAACGGCCAATCCGGCAAGCATATTCATAGGAGAACCTATGCTTGCTCCTATCACACCATCTGGTCGCAAAGCTGCCCACGTAAACCCTCGCTGCTCAGATTTTTTCCATAAATGGACTTTAGTTCATTTGAAGCACTCTGTGAATTGGCCAAAAAAGCTAACTTTACTATTCGCGCAGAGATCACTGCCCGCTTGATAAAATTCTTGGATGAATATTGTCAAGAATCTAGAAATTCACAACAAACAAATACATGGGTTTGTCACGCAGACTGGATTAAAGCACTGTGTGAACTAGGTGCTTGCGTGGAAACTGAGCTACGTCAGCGAATTATTAAAGGTTTAAGTGAAATAGTGTATGATCGTATTTATTTTAGCGAGTGTAGATTGCTTGCAACAGATTGCGTTGGGTGCTGGCTATTCTCACTGAAGAGAAGCCCGAAACGAAGATTAGAACCCTGATCGAATATTTATTAGCAAAAAAGAAAAATTGAATGACAGTGCTGTGGCGAGACGTGCATTTGTCGCTTCCCTCAGATAATGGAAACGGTTGTCGTATCTCCCTTGTTTCTAAAAAATGTGCGGACCTGCCTTCTTTTCAAGGAGAGGTTGCATATATTCAGAATGTGTCTTCATAAGTAATACCTAATTGTTTCATTTTTCTTCATGCTCTCTATTTGTGTATTGCCAGAAAAATTATATCCCGTCGTATGGCTTAAAATATTAATCAAACTAACAGGGTGTTTTATTTCCCGAATGGTTAGAGGGCACTTCATTAATCTACTGTTTTAAAAAGACACTTCATTAGCTTAGCGCCATTTGCTCTAAGGACATTTCCCCCTGTGGAGGGTTAAGAGCATTGTAATACTTTTAATTTGTATATAAAATAATTGTATTAAATAAGCATGACTACTTTCACCCACTGTTAAAGCAACCTTAAATCAAAACCATTAAATCATTTTTGAATCTTTCAAGCAAAATTTCCGAGGTTTTTATGCACGTCATTCAAATTGATCAATATGGGGATACTGACCAATTGCAATATCGGCAATTGCCTACACCCATACCAGCTTACGGTCAAGCTTTAATTAAAGTTCAAGCGGCAGGGGTCAACTATATTGATATTTATATGCGTACTGGATTATATCCAAAACCATTACCGCTTTCTTTAGGAAAAGAAGGCGCGGGAATAGTAGAAAAAGTTGGCGAGGGAGTCACCGAGGTTAAACCGGGTGATCGGGTAGCTTGGTTTAATGCTCAAGGCTCCTATGCCAGCCACGTAATTGCTCACGTAGACGATCTAGCGCCATTACCGGATGATTTGTCTTTTAACGAAGGTGCGGCAGCCATGCTTCAAGGGTTAACGGCACACTATCTTACCCGAGATACCTACCCACTTAAGCCTGGAGATACCTGTTTAATTCATGCCGCTGCTGGCGGGACAGGTTTATTACTCTGCCAGATAGCCAAAATTTTAGGCGCCCATGTTATCGGTACTGTATCGACGATGACTAAAGCAGAGTTGGCACGTCAAGCTGGGGCGGATGAAGTTATTTTATATACTCAACAAGATTTTGTTGAAGAAACTAACCGCCTCACTCACGGCAACGGTGTCCACGTGGTGTATGATTCAGTAGGAGCCGACACCTTCTTAAAAAGTTTACAATGTTTAAGAAAAAGAGGTTGGTTGGTGAGTTTTGGTCAGTCAAGCGGGATGGTTCCCAGCTTTGACCTCAGCAAATTAGCTGCGAATTCACTATTTATTACCCGCCCCTCTTTATTTAATTACGTTGATAATAGGGATACTCTATTAAAATCCACAAAAGAATTGTTTTCCTGGATCCTATCAAAGAAAATTGAATTAAGAATAGAGCATAAATTAGCCCTATCCGAAGCATCGCAAGCACATAAAATGCTCGAAGGACGAAAAACCACGGGAAAAATAATATTAATACCCTAAGACTCCTCACTTCAATGATGATTTTTTATGAGTTGGCCCCTAAAACGGATTTTGCCGTTAATAATGCATTAGTGACCGCAGGAAATCCTGCATAAAGTCCAGTTTGCAAGATCACTTCAATAACCTCTTGCCGAGTGGCTCCCACATTGAAAGCTGCTTCGATGTGGGCGAGTAATTGTGGTACCGCGGTACCTAACGTCACACAAGAAGCGATAATGGCTAATTCCCGTGTTTTAATATCCAAGCCGGAACGATTGAAAATACTTCCAAAAGCCCATTCAATCGTCATTGTGGCAAAATCCGGGCAGATATCTTTTAAGCTCTCGATAATCGCTTCTCCAGCATGACCCCCATGCAGTTTTTTTAGTAATTCAAGCCCATCATTATAAGTTTCATTATGATCGTTCATGGTCAATTTCTCTGAAAAATTGTAAACACTGATTCTACTGACAGCTCTGCATGCATATATGCTGATGCTTGCTCAGCTTCCATCACTCTGCTCGTTACGATGATAAATACCTAAAAAAAATCCTCGATGATTTCTGTTATGGCTTCTTTATCGTTCGTCATATAGATTTTCACTGTTAATCGGGTATTCCATACGTACGCATTACTTCAGGGGTATAACGCGCACCAGCCACTGCACCAGCGGATGTCATTTGATCGAGTTTTTGCAAATCGGTAGCACTTAACTGAACATCCAATGCCCCGATATTCTCTTCTAAATAGGGAATACGACGCGTACCTGGGATCGGTACTATGCTTTTATCTTGTGCTAATACCCAAGCTAATGCGAGTTGCACGGGTGTGCAGTTTTTTTCTTGCGCCAGTTCAGTCAGTTTTTCAACTATTATCAGATTCGTCTTTAGGTTTTCGCCTTGAAATCGCGGCTGACTCTTTCTAAAGTCGTTTTCAGGCAACAAATCTGGATTGGTCAATTTACCGGTTAAAAATCCTCTACCAATCGGGCTATAGGGTACAAAGCCTATGCCTAATTCTTGGCAAGTTTTTAAAATTTCCTGCTCAGGACTGCGGGTCCACAGTGAATATTCCGACTGTAGCGCAGTCACAGGATGGATCTTATGGGCGCGCCGGATAATATCCGGGTTGGCTTCGGATAGGCCGATATGGCGGATTTTCCCTTGCGCAACCAGTTTTGCTAAGGCTTCCATACTAACTTCGATCGGTGTTTGGGGGTCTATGCGATGTAAATAATAAAGATCAATAACATCAATGCCTAAGCGCTGTAAAGACTGTTCACAAGAGGTTGTGATGTAATTAGCAGAACCATTAAGTGTTCTGGCGGTAGGGTTGCTGGGATCTCGCACAATACCACATTTGGTGGCAATTATAACCTCATCTCTAAAGGGCCGAATTGCCTTCCCCAACAATTCCTCATTTTGGCCATTGCCATACATATCGGCAGTATCGAACAGGGTGATACCCAGCTCATGGGCACGCTGGATTGTGGCGCTGGACTGTAAATCATCGCTGGGACCGTAAAATTCCGACATCCCCATACATCCTAGGCCTAAGGCAGATACCGTTAGTTCCTTGTTCCCTAGTTTTCTATAGTGCATAG
This sequence comes from uncultured Gammaproteobacteria bacterium, assembly GCA_963797335.1. Lineage (GTDB taxonomy): Bacteria > Pseudomonadota > Gammaproteobacteria > JAURND01 > JAURND01 > CAWCOU01. The sequence continues at coordinate 402,568 of CAWCOU010000008.1, forward strand.
CAGCTTTCCTCTATTTGGTATACAATGTTGTTTTCTAAATTAAATCATTCTTAAATGATTCATGTCGTTGAGCTCAGCAAAGCTTATAACCTTTTTTATCTTTCAGATATCCGGAAAAAATCCGGATGGTATCGACCAGATTTATGATTCTCCCCAGCGACCATTTCCTTTTGACTTCCAAAGACGATATTAACGATATTATCCGGCCGTTAATTCAGTTTTTTGGTATCGGTAGCTTTGTCTATCAGAAAAATGCCTTGGATGGTTCTGAAATACGCTTATCTAATCAACCGGAATGGATTCAGTTTTTTTTCGAGAACCAATTGTACAAGGAAAGTGTATTTGAGCAATCCCCGCAGCAATATGAAAAAAATAGATTCGTTTGGGCGGCACTGCCTCAACATCAACCCGTATTAGAAAAAGCCAGAGAGTTTAATATCGATCACGGCGTGACATTTGTAGAGCCACAGAAGGATGGTTGTGAATTTTTTTTCTTGGGCGCACCAAGAGACCAGCCGAACGTGTTATCATTGATGTTGAGCCATTTAGATTTATTGGAAACTTTTTTAGGTTACTTTCGGCAAAGAGCAGAAGCCCTCATAAAAAAAGCGGAGCAACATCGCATTATTGTTGCGGATAAATATACATTAAACACCTCTGCACCCTTACCAAGTATAACATTTGATCGAGGGGCTTTTCTGTCGTCATTGCAAGAGCGATCACTCTTTTCTCCTCGGGAACAGCAATGTATTCAGTTATTACTCTCAGGCTATAATTTTAAAATGATCGCGAACACATTAAATATCTCCTACCGCACCATAGAAACACATTTTGAGCATATTAAACAGAAGACAAATTGCCATACTAAGGCGGAATTAATTTATTATCTGCGCAAACTAAATTTGGTTTAATACCACCGTTTAAAGTCCACCATGTAATGACATTGTCGTTACATTTTGCTATTATTTAAAATAAACAATTACAAAAAACCATGCGAACTGCTTCACCTTGGGGTGAAGAATGAACATTAAGCTCTTCCCTCCGGTATGGATGCCGAGATTTATTCCAGACAAGAATGTGAAGGTTTCGCATTCCTAATACATGCATCTGGAGATATCCATGCAAGAAAAATCTATTCCAAGTCAAAATTTTAAAAAAGAAAAAAACATACGTCAAAACATTGAGGGCTGGATAAAAGATGTATTTCCAGATCACAAAACTTCAGGACCATACTTTAATTGTGCAGATTGCACCTGCGCCGTATTAAAAGTGTTAATGGGGAAGCCACTAGAACCTGTTGGCAAAGACCCAAGATTAGATTTGCCCACCCGACCTAGTTATAAAGGAAGGCGGGTGGTTGAAAGCTATCTTTCATCTCAGGATCCAGATGTGCAAATTTTTATCAATACTTTCATTGCTCAATTTGCTGAAAAATTAGAATCTGAACATCTGACGGGAGTCAAAGTCGAAGAGATTTGGTTAAATTTAAAAAAAGCAAACACTGAAGGTCTTGCAGGAAACATTAAAAACTTCGCCTCTCGTAACAAGTCAGACCCAAAAAATCCCTATTGTCCGGAAGGAAGTGGTTTTGGGTTTGTTGTGCTGACTTTAAGATCGCATGCCAAGAAAAATAAACCTAACGCGCCAAGCGGTCATATTTTAGCTTATTATATCACTCCGCACGATGAAGTTCTTTTTTTAGATGCTCAATCTGGTGAGATATTAACTGATATTCCTCCTGGTTATCATCAAAATGTTTTTTGGTATGCGACAAGACCTCAGACAGGGTTCATTATTAAACAAGAGCCAACAACGCCGTCGGAAGATCAAAAAGAACCTGAACGGGATAATAAGATTTCTAGGGATTTAAGTAATAATGATCCGCCTGGCCTGGCTACTTCTTTCCCCAACTCGACAAGCTCTACGGCATCGACTACGTCTAATTATTCTTCCGTATTAAGAAAACGAAAGCGAGCGGGTAATCCAACCGATAATCTACCCATGGAGGAAACAAAGCCCCAGAGTCGATTAGCGTTTGAATTCGATGCCCAACATAGGCAAGAAGCGTTGACTCAACCCTTCAGTACTTTGAGTGACTCATCCACGTCTTCTGGACTTTTACGTCCCCAAGCAGGGCTGGGAATTTCTTCTAACTTTACAAATAGCCTACAAACTGAGCCAAGCGGTGGCCTGCCTCCTATTCCCCATCAGCCCACTCCTGTTACCCGTTTTTTTAACCAGAATCCATCCATTTCGGCTAGAACAGTTTCAACTGCTGAAGAAAAACTCACGCGGCTTTTACATCAGTCTAAAGTAGAACAAGAGCGATATGATCTTCAGAGAGCAGAACAATCTGAGCAACGTCATCGTGAGAATAAAGAAAGATATAAAAAATTATTCTGCCAATGGGTTGATAAACGAGAAGATAATAACTATGATGATTTTCCTATTATTCACCTTACAAAAAGCAACGCCGACTCTCAATCCTTAAAGATAACGCTGTTGGAGCTCGATTTGGCAAGTAAAGATAGTTTAATTAGCCGAGCAGCGTTTAAAGAAAAAATGAGCTATTTAAACGAGATGAAGCGCCATCTTTCCTCAAGGATCTTACCAGAAAACAAAGAACTAACTGAACCAAAAAAAGATGAAGATGAAAATTGCTTAATAATATGATTTTTCTATTCTACATTCTTATTGGATCCTATTCATGCCACTTTAAGATAAAACAAATTGCCAGACGAAGACGGAATTACTTTAATACCTGCCAGCTTAATAAAGTTTAACCCCGCTGGGTGAGGACAAATGGGGGAGGGGTGGGTTGATTCTTTGCATGAAGGACCTCCGCCACTCTCCTGGCTTGCAATTACCTAGCCAATTTCATATTCTAATCATCTTTAAACCACCCTGCGAGAACCCTTAT